>DJRF01000017.1 GCA_002437725.1 Treponema sp. UBA6367 | reverse complement strand
TTCTTTTTTATCATGCCTCCTTCTGCAAATTAGCGCCAAATGGCGCTAATTACTATTTTGTTTTACTTATCAACTGTAAAAAAAATTATTCTTTGAATTCTTTTTTTTCAACATTCATTTTCCGTTTGGAATATGTCTGGTCAAAATACGCTTGCGCTCAAGTTCCGCTAATTAGCGCCAAATGGCGCTAATTTATATTCTGCCAAAATCCGTTCAGACAAGCGGAACAGCATCATCACTTTCCCCTTACAGACTCATCAACAAGTTCATCAAGAATATAGCCGCTCAGCGATTTTCCGTTTTCCGCAGCCTGTTTTTTCAGGACAGCAATTTCATTCTCTGTCCCGGAAATAGATACCGTCCTGAATTTCTTTCTTTCAGATTCGGGTATCTTTTTTCTGCCTGCCCCCTCCCTTCTGCCTCCACGGCCGCTCTTCTTTTCTGTCATATTCCAATAGTAATCCCATTTCAAAAACAAGTCAATTTGAAAAAACTGAACAAAACAATCAAAAAAAACGATGTACCAAAGTGGTACCTCAGTGGTACTAAAGTGGTACCTGAAAAAGTGCCGATGTACCACTCTTTTTCCATATAATGCAAGAAGTTACGCCGTCAATGTACCACTTTCTTTATCTTGCCTACCGGACATATTACATAGTTCTATCTGTTTTGTTCAAGTGCTGTCCGCTTCGTTGCGGAATTTCAGATAACAAGTCCTTAATTAGCGCCAAATGGCGCTAAAAAGAATTTTCTCTGATAATCCGAAAGAATAGCTAACGTTCCTGCAATTAGCGCCAGATGGCGCTAATTAGAATGAGCAGCTAACAACTGAATTGAACCAGCGGCAATAACTCTGTTGACAGCAAAATTTGTTTGCTGTATAAAATAACTGCCACACGATAAGGAAAATTTTTGTTAATCATCACCGAAAAACCTTCGGTCGCAGAGTCTTTCAGCAAGGCTCTTTCCATCCCCTACAACAAATCACTCGGATATTACACAGACGGCCAGACTGAAATAACGAACTGTGTCGGACATCTTTATGAGCTTGCAAAGCCGGAAGAGTATGACGAATCATACAGAAGCTGGACTTTCGAGCAGCTTCCGATAATCCCTGAAAAATATCTATACAAGAAAAATGAGGACTCGGAAAAACAGACCCGAAAAGTAACAGCACTTCTTCACAAGCACCGTAATGGCAGAATCATAATCGCAACCGACGCTGACAGGGAGGGCGAGGTCATCGCCCGGATTGCGTTTGAGCAGGCAGGTCTTACCGACATCTCAAACTGCCTTCGGTTCTGGGTTTCTGAGGCTCTGACTCCTGATGTCATAAAAAAAGGGCTTTCGCAGATGAAGCCCTGGTCTGAATACAATGAGCTTGCAAAAAAAGGATTTGCCCGGCAGCATGCGGACTGGCTTGTGGGAATGAATCTTACTCCTTATGAGACCCTTCTGGCAGGACACAAGATTACTCTCCCTGTCGGAAGAGTGCAGACCGCTGTCATCGCAGCCATTGCACAGAGAAACAGGGAAATAAAAAACTTTGTGTCCGAACCGTACTATCAGTGCGTGGCGCATCTTAAAGACAACAACGGAAACAAGGCGGAAGCTCTTCTTCTAAATCCGGAGAACAGAAAATTCTTCTTTCCGCAAGTGAACCGCTACATCAATCAGGCTCACATATTCAGCGAGACAAACAAGACCGTCAGCGTGAAAAGCGATGTAAAAAGAAAATCCTTGAATCCGCCGAAACTGCTTTCCATAACCGAGCTACAGAAAATCGCCTCCGCTGAATACGACTACTCGTCAAGCAGGACGCTGGAAATTGCCCAGTCCCTGTATGAGAAGCACAAGTGCCTGTCATATCCGAGAACACCTTCATCAGTTATGGGCGATGACGACATTCCGCTGTTCAAGGAAAAATTCGAGCTTCTGAAAGACTCCTTTCCGCAGTCAAAATACTGCAATCCTGACCTCATCAGCGCAGAGAACAGGCATATCTTCAACTCAAAGAAGCTTGACTCGCACCATGCCCTTATCCCCTTGGACAAGATTCCTCAGTCCGCAAATCAGAACGAAAAGAATATTTATGAAATCGTGCTGAGGCGTTTCTTTCTGTGCTGCATGGATGAATATGTCTTTGACGAGAAGACGCTGACAATATGCAACGGAGAGTTTTCCTACAGGGCTGTCATAAAAGTTGCCGTATCGGAAGGATGGAAAAAGGCTCAAAAGGAATTAGCGCCAAATGGCGCTGAAAAGAACCCTGACTCAGAATCCGTTCAATACTTCGACGAGAACACCTGCATACTCAAAAACACTGAAATCATGAAAAAAATGACGGCGCCAAAAAAGGAATTCACGGAAACCTCGCTTCTGTCATTCATGGAAAATCCGAACCTTGAGGACAGCGACGAAAAGCTTGTGGGGCTCGGAACCTCCGCCACAAGAGGAGACATCCTGAAAAAAATTGTTGAATACAACTATGTTGTCAAGGACAAAAGGAAATATTATGCGACCGACAAGGCGTTTTTTCTTCTGAAACTACTGTTCAAGAACAGGCTTACGGCTTTGGTTGCAAACATTGCTCAGACGACCCAATGGGAAAAAGAACTGGACGAGTCGCCTGAGATGTTCGAGAAAAAAATCATATCCTTCATAAAGGAATGTGTAAGAACTCATCCTGAAATTGAGGGATATGAAAAGCCGGGCGTCGGAATCTGTCCTGTCTGCCGCAGCAAGGTTATTGAAGGCGGCAAGTCATTTTTCTGCACCAACATAAACAAGGAGCCAAAGTGTCCGTTCATAATCTACAAGCACTCGTTCGGAGCATCCTTGAATACAGATGACGGAAAACTGCTTCTTGAGGGAAAACCGACAGGGGCAAAGACACTGCAAAGCAAAGCCGGAAAAAAATACAAGGCGAGGCTTGTCCTGAACAGGGAAACGTTAAAGCTTGAGCTCGACTTTGTAAACTCGTCAAAGAAAAAAGCGCCAGATGGCGCTAAAAGGTGACATGATAAGAACAGCCGAAAATAGCGTCTGTTTTTATCTTAAAAAGTTTGCGTCGCAAACTTTGCAATACGTCTGGTCAAGGTACGCTTACGCTCAAGACCTTGACTTAGCCGTTTTTAGGGCTTTGATAAACCCTAAATCAACTGTTGTTTCTCACTTTGTTGCGAAACAACTTGAAAAGTCAATTCTAAAACTGAAGTTTTACTCTTGACTTTTTATGGGAGATAGCAAAATGCAGATAATCGGTGTAGTTATGGAAATAATCCTTACGGCAGCAATGATGATTCTTGCTGCAGGAGGATTTCTCATTGCACAGGGCGAAAGGATTTCAAGAAAATCAGACAGTCAGGAAAATCCGCTGGCTTACGGATGCGATGAGACCGGAAAAAAACACGTGAATAAAATCAAGGAGTGTAACAAAAACAATGACAGCAGGAAGTAAAATTTTCTGGATTGTATTCCTAATATTTTTCATTCTCATAAACACTGCGGCAGCTTTTATAAAGGCAAGGCATATAGGCACAATCAGGGCTGCAAAAAAGGTTTATAGGAATATCAACAAAATTGAGAACAGCAGGCCCGGCTGGCTTATTTCCTATCTGAGGAAAATAGATCCGTTCGTCTTCGAGGAGCTGATTCTTCTGGCTTTCAAGAAAAACAGGTTCAGAATAAAAAGAAACAGGTGTTATACCCACGACGGCGGCATTGACGGACAGGTACGGAAGAACGGACAGAAATATCTTGTGCAGGCAAAAAGATACTCGGACTACATAAAAAAAGAGCACGTCCAGCAGTTCATAAAAACCTGCAGGCATCACAAGGCGTGCGGATATTTCATCCATACAGGAAAGACCGGAGAGGATACTAAAAAACTTCTCAAGGAAAATCCCCAGATAAAGCTTATCAGCAGAGAAAAACTGTATGATTTTTTTATTGCGAAAAAAAATCAGAGCAACAACCTGTTCTTTTAGCGCCAACTGGCGCTGAATTAAAGACAAATTTTATTATTAGACATGGGAACATCTATGAAAAATGAAGACAAGGAAAATTTAAGAAAAAAACTGCAGTTCTATATCGACAGCCAGTTCACAAGAAAAGAAGCGGCAGAAGACATGAAAACAACCCCTGAACAAATAACAGTCCTTATGAGCCGCTTCAATCTCAAGCCTGACTTCCGCCATGTGATGACGAAAAGAGCAGAAAAAAAAGTGATTGATGAGTATGAGAAAAATCCGCTCTCAATAAAGGAAATGCGCCTAAAGCTCAGCCTTACAGATACAATAGTCCGCAAAATCTACAACAGGCACGGGCTGAAGAAAATCAGAGACAGAAACAACTCAAAGCTGCTGGTTCTTACAGCCAAGGATTTCAATGAGATTCTTGTGGAACTGAAGACAACAAGAATGTCCCTTGCGAAAATCGCAGAAAGGCACAATGTCTCAAGGCAGCGCATATATCAGATTCAGGTGAAGAATAATATCAAAAGATTTTAAATTTCGTTCTTAAAAGTTTTGCATATATACTTGAGTAAGTTAAGAAAACAATGATTTTTAGGACTGGGAAGTTATGAAAATGAAACTTAATGAATCTCAAAGACAAAGGGCAAGGACAGCAAGACTATGTGCAGAAGGCAAGCTGTCCACAAGGGAGGCGGCTTTCAAGATGGGGCTGACAATGAGGACAATCCAGAAGGACATAATAAAATATAGGGAAAGCGGCAAATCTGCATTCATTCACGGAAACACAGGAAAAAAGAGGTGCAATCCTGAAAACGAAAGAAGGAAGGAGAAAATCATTCAGATTTTCAACAATACAAGAATAAACGGAAACAATCCGTTTGAGGATATAACATACACGTATTTTACAGAAATTCTTTCGGAACAGTTCAATATCAAGGCGAGTATAAGCCATGTGAAATCCATTCTGAACTCACAGGGATATTACACCTGCATAAAGCACAAGGTCAAAAAAGAGAGGAGAGCACATCTGTTCAGAGAAAGAAAAGAGCATTTCGGAGAGCTTGTGCAGGCAGACGGAACTCCATACGACTGGTTCAAGGACGGAAAGAAATACTGCATACAGGGATTCGTTGACGACGCAACAGGATGTCCTGTCGGACTTTATATGACAAAGAATGAGTGTCTTCTCGGATACATGGAAGCCTTCGTGAACATGAGTCTTGCATACGGCATCCCCATGCAGGTTTATCCTGACAAGGCATCCGTATTTTTCGTGAACAGAAAGACCGATGACAATGAAAAGCATCTCACGCAGTTCGGAGTGATGATGGAGTCATTCGGGGTTGATATGTTTCCGGCACATTCGCCGCAGGCAAAAGGAAGAATTGAAAGGTTCTGGCAGACAATCCAGCACAGGCTTCCGAACTTATTCCGCCTGAAAGGGATTAGCACGGTCGAGCAGGCAAACGAGTTTTTGCGTGATGAATTTCCAAAAATATACAAAGCAAGGTTCTTCAAAGAGCCAAAAAATAAGGAATCCTGCTTCGTAAAGGCTGACATGAAACAGATAACATCAGTCATGAAAGCTACTTTTCCGGGACATATAGATAAAAGCGGAATTTTCCTTCTCAAGGGATACAGATTCTTCTGTCCTGAAATCACTGACAGGAAAATCTTGATACACCTTAATGAAAGAGAGGGACTGTGGATTACAGACCCGAAGACGGATAAAAGATATTCAGTGAAACTGGTTGAAAGCGATACCTCCGGAGACATGCCTGAAGTTATGAAGGTTCTGATTGACAGGGTGTTTCTCAAGAATGCGAAGCCGAAATTCCGTGAGGTATATATGGACATAGATGACGTCGTTCTGTCGCAGATAAAACCGAGAAAACTCAGAAAAGTAGGATAAGAATCAAAAATAAAAAAACTAAAATGCCTCAAAAAAAGCCTTCTGAGAACGAAGGCTAAAAGTGTTGTACTCAAGCAAATAGAATCACTATTTTTCTACAGAAATATCAGCATTTTCAGAATTTTTTCTCGATAAATTTCCTCAAAAACAACAAATCTCACAAGAAACTTCAAAAAAAAGAAGAATTTTTGAAATTTTTTCAGCGAAAAATTAAAAAGTTGTTGACAGATTGTATCCATATCTGCGTCCCTGTTTTATTCTGAAAATCTAGAAATTTATTCTTCCCGAATCTCCGAATAATAATGCTTTTCTCCGTCCAGGCTTGCGTAGCGGATTTGCTCCTCATCTTGATAGCAGAGAATAAAATCCGGCGAGCCGGGAACTGTGTATTCCAAATCAAAAGGCAAGTCTGAAAACCTGTATTCGGTGTAAGGTTTTCCGGCGGAATCAGCGAGCAATTCTGTTGGGTTCAAGCTCTTGTCAATTTCTCCGCCCAAAGCCCAGTTGCTGGGGCAGTGTGGAATTTCGTAGGTGAAAATTCCCCTGTCGGTTTTTACAGTCAGCGTCTTATCTGAATTTGTGTCGTTTGTAACAAGAAAATGCGCATTTCCGCTCTCATCTTTCCACACTGAAGTCACAAAAAGATAATTGTGATGGTCTACGTTTTCAATCTTTGCGTCGGAAAGCAGCTGCGGATAAAAAATCGTTCCGAAATTGTTTGAGACAAGCACATTCTGCATGGCAAGATTTTTATGCGACCAGGAAACGCCGTTTTTTGAACGCTCATTGTTTTTTCCGTAATCCAGATAAAGCGGAAACCATTTGCCGCCGCCGTTCACGTACAGATTTTTGAATGAAACATTGTCAACATCGCTGAATTCAAGCTGAAACATGACGCATGCATTCACGTAAGCCTTGTTTTCCGCGCCCAAATTAATAGAAGGAATTTCAAAACGCACATTGTCAAAATGAATCTCGCCGGTTTCAACTTTGGAAATCCATTTTCCGTCAACTTCATTCTGCCTTGAACGCTGGTCGCCGTAAATCTGGATTCCGTCCAAGTGAAGCTCGCCGGAAAGCGCTTCGTGCGCCAAATCGTAAACGTAAAGATTTTTCGCGTAAAATTCACGCAGCGGATTCATCGCGTCCGAAGTAAATCCGCCAATCTTGCAGTTGTTCAACGTAATGTAGGAGCTGCTCACGTTTCCTGTGAACGAGCAGTTGTTGAAAACAAAATAAACTTTCCCCGCAGAATCCGGGCCTACCGCGTCATTTCTAAAAGCCTTGAACCTGCAGTTCTCAAAAACAACCGTTTTTCTTCTATTATATCTTCCCATTCCTAGCGTAACAAAATCGTGGCCGGAAAAATCAAAGTTGCGGACAACCGTACGGTCGGGAAGTTCCTTGATTTTATATGAGGAGAAATTGAACTTGTCCGTGTCCGTGCGGAAAGTGACCGTAATGCCTGGCGCAATCTCCGTGTCGCCGCTGGCAACTGTAAATTCCGCCGATTCATCCGCGCCGCAGTTGTGGCTGTCAGGGATATTTCTGTAATCCCACGAGTTTGGGCGAATTCGGTTCGGGTCGTTGTCCTCGCTGAAAATATGACAAGAAATAAACAAAACTGCGAAAACAAACAAAGCGAAAAAAGCAGTGAAAACTTTGTTCATGTTGCAATTCTATATTTTTACATAAGAAGAATCTATACTGTGCTTATAATAAACAAACCTTCAAAAACAAGTAATCTATGCTCTAGCAGGCAAAAAAGCAACAGGCAGAATTTCGAGTTTTTAGAAAAACAAACAAAAGCGTAAGCAAATTTACAATTTGTGAAGACTTTGCGCGGTAAGAATAATCAAGGTCGCATAGCAACCCAAGCCAATTCAAACGAAGCGCGAGCACAACTGTCTGAATAAAGTGTAAATTTGCTGCAAGCGTTTTTCTTCAAGCTTTATAAAAAAAACGGCTTTCGACATAACACTAAAACTTTAAGTTGTTATTCAATCTTGTTTTTGATTTAATTTAGAACATCAGGCTTCGTGTCCACATTATAATTTGACACATCGCCATCATCAAAAGACATTGAAATTATAAAATACTCATCATCCTCAAAGGTTGCTTCAACAAATGATAAATTTCCTTCCAAAGTTATGTCTAATCTTTTTATGCCGTATTCATCTATAGCAGCAGTGTAAGTAAAACTTTTTGTAATTTTTTTATGCAAAGTTAAAGAAATTTAAAAAAACAAAACATTCGCTTTATTAAATATTTTGCTTAAGAAACAGCCTACTTGACAAATTAATCATTTGGTAAGCAAAATACACTTACAAACGGACGGTTACTTATAGTAAAACCTAAAACGGATATAAAATGCCAGCCAGAGCAAATTGCGGAAACTGCGCTTGAACTTTTTTTCGCAAAATGGATTTTTGGGAGCTTCCATGAGCGATATTACATCCCGCTTGAAAAGCATGTAAAAAAATTTATAGAATAGTTCGAAAAAGAATGGGCTGAAAAATAATCAAAATAATTTTCAAAAATAACCTAGGAGGAAAAAAAATGGAAACAATCATCTACACAACAAACACAGGAAGCACAGCGCAGTACGCAAAAATGCTCGCGGAAAAAACAGGGCTTTCTGTTTTTTCAATGGAAGAGGCAAAGTCAAAAGTTGAGGAAGGAAGCGAAATCATTTATCTTGGCTGGATAATGGCGGCGCAAGTCAAAGGCTACAAGACGGCTGCAAAAAAATACAAAATCCGCGCCGTTTGCGCAGTCGGAATGGAAAGAACTGGAACACGCACGGAAGAAATCCGAGAAAAAACTTGCGTTCCTGCCGAGATTCCGCTTTTTACATTGCAGGGAAATTTCAATGTGAAAAAACTGCACGGAATCTACCGTCTTATGATGAACATGATGGTCAAAATGGTTACAAAGCAGCTTGAGTCAAAGACAGACCGCACTCAGCGGGAAAATGAAATGCTTGAAATTATGCTGCATGGCGGAGAAAATGTGCGGGAAGAAAATCTAGGCGAAGTTCTTGATTGGTACAAAAGTAAAACCGCCCCTCAGATTCAAGAAAACTAACGTTTTTTTCATATTTGAAAAAGTAAAAAAATCATACTATCATTGCTCGATAAAGTCTTCTTTTCGAGCTTTCTGTCTTTCCATTAAAAAAAATTGAAACAAAAAGCACGTCAATAACGTTATAAATCGACATAAAAATCATTACTCCAATCAACGGCAGCGTAAAACGAATCAGCCTGCTGAACGTAAAAGAATCTGAAAGTGGGGATGTCCCAAAAGTATCT
>DJRF01000005.1 GCA_002437725.1 Treponema sp. UBA6367 | reverse complement strand
AAGAGGAAGCCCGCGAAATTGGTAGGACCGAAGGCAAAGCTCAAGGTTTGAAGGAAGGTCTGTCTAAAGGAATTGCAGAAGGAGCTTTGAAAAAATCCATTGAAACCGCAAAGAAGATGATAAAAAAATGCATTGACTTGAACACCATCTCTGAATGCACAGGGCTTTCTTTAGAGCAGATTAAGGGGCTGTAATTTTTTTAAGGTATATTTCAAGTAAGTTTAATTTATTTTTCAAACGTATTCTGCAGGAATTGCTATTGTATCTTTTGACACGAAAACTGGATTTTCGCAATTGCAGACAATGCAAGACGGAGCAATCTTTACATTTTTAATTCTATTTGTAATGAAAAAGTTCTTTGCGTCATCGGACTTAGGCGTGGCAGTCTTTTTTATTTCAATTGGATAAACCGTGTTGTTTTGAAAAATAATCAGGTCGATTTCGATTTTATCTTTGTCCCTATAAAAATAAAGAGGAGGTTCAATTCCAGCATTACAGAATGATTTCAGGATTTCGCCAACAATGTAAGTTTCAAAAAATGCACCCGACATTGCACCTTCACATAGCACATTCGGGTTTGTCCACCTTGTAAGATAGGCGGCAAGTCCTGTGTCAACAAAATAAAGTTTGGGAGTTTTTACAACACGCTTTTCAACATTCACTGAAAACGGTTGAAGCAAATAAACAAGTCCAGAAGACACGAGAAGAGAGAGCCACTTTTTCGCCGTAACTTCGCTGATTCCGACTTCACTTGAAATGTCTTCATAATTCACAAGTTGTGCAGTTCTTGCTGCAACAACCGAAATAAACTGAAAAAACTGCATTTCGTTTGCTACTTGGGTAAGACTTCGAATATCTCGCTCGATATAAGTTTTTAGATAATTTGAATAAAAATCATTTGGCGAAATATTTTTGTTTACAACTTCTGGATAACCACCGGTAAAGATAGAATTCCATATTTCTGCCGCAGAAAATTCCCTGTTAGAAAATGCGTTATTTCTTTGCAAAATATATTCTTTTGATGGGATAAAAGGTTTGTCAAAACCATCGCCGCGTTTTTCGCGTGCAGAAAGCGGATAAAGCTGTACTATTCCGATTCTTCCAGAAAGACTTTCCGTCGCTTTTTCCATAAGACGAAACTGCTGGCTTCCTGTAAGATAGTACATTCCATTGTGGCGGTTCTTGTCAATTTCAATTTTTAGATAACGGAATAAATCGGGAACATACTGAACTTCATCAAACAAAAAAGGGTTAGGATGAAAATCGATAAACATTTGCGGGTCAGATTTTGCAGACTGCTCTTCCATAGGATTATCGAATGTAAGATAGCCAACGGATTTTTTGTCCGTAATGCTTTTTAGGAGAGTTGTTTTTCCTGTTTGCCTTGCACCTGTAACCAAAACAGCCGGAAATGAATTGGAAATTCGTTCTATTGTTTTTTTTGCATGACGTTCTATAAATGACATAGTTTCTTCCAAAATTATTATATGGGATAATCCAAAGTGTAAGTTTATATTATCCCATATATATTAAAAATGCAAGTTTTAGAAAAAAACGATACAAAAACTTTTTATGCTCAATTTTGCTCGTAAAGATTCTATATTAGAGAATTTAAAAAATCAGCAAATTTATCATTAAAAAAATGAAAGTTATTATTTTTATCTTCTAACCAGCTTTTTGTTACATAAATATAATCAATTTTGTTTGCATTAGCCCAATCAACTAAAAGATTAACAGTTGCTCCACTGCTTCTAGCTGCAGATATAAAAACATCACAATTTTTGTGTTGATTAAAGAAATTGATATTATCATTTGTTATACTAGCACTATCACCTGCAGTGCAAATGCATATTTTTTTGCCGTTTTTATCACAAATATATCTAAAATCATTAGGACTATAGCAAGATGTTGCAGAAATAGTTTTAAACTTTTTAGACAAGCAGATTAATGTTTCTGTTTTTCCATATCTTGAGCTTCCTGACAAAATGATTAATTTTTTCATAATAAACTCCATAAAAAAACAACTAGGTAGCACAATGCCACCTAGTTGTAAAATTAGTACATAAAAGTAATGCTATTTAGCTAATTCAGCAACAGCAGTTACAGAACCATCTGCATTATATGTACAAATAACGTTTGCAGAACCTACAAATACAGGCCAAGTAATATTAGAACCTGGGAAATCGCCATTCCATGCACCTTGTGTACGGAACTTAAAGCCACTGTTAGAAACAGTTCTATTTACTTCATAACACCAATTTCCGCTAGAATCTTTTGTTCCTGTAATATCATCTGACCAATTTGTAAAGTCTCCAATTATTGCAGGATTTTCAATAGAACCTTTATAGCCTTCAAGGGTTACTGTTTTTACAGTATAACTGTACTCAAAGAATTTAGATGGAATTAACTGTGCACGAACTGCGGTATTATTAGCGCCATCTTCTGTTCCATACTTTGTAGAAGCACGGTCAAATACAAGAACATAGTGATTTCCAGCAAGTTCTGAAGTTAAGTAAGTTTCTGTAGCAACTTTATCATCAAGAACTTTTGAGGCATCAGCCCAGAAGGTTGCATCACTAGCAGGATTTAAGACTTGAAGGTCAAATTTTACTGTAGTTTTTGCAGGTTTGTATGCCAAATTTGTTATAAGATATGCATCATTACCATCATAATAAGCAGAATCTTCAATCTTATAAGGAGTACCGCTTCCCCATACATTATTTGGTAACCAGTTTGCACAGAATCCAAGATATTTTGCTTTTCCAATTGCAGGTGCATTAGTAACTTTTATTGCATCAATGTAAATTATAGATTCGCTTGCAACAGGGTCATCTTTAGATTTTGAATCAGCTGCAACTTTTTCAACATCGATTGTAAGGGTTACGTTCTTTCCACTTTCAACGGCATAAGGAGGGAACATAAGGTTAAAATCTCCAGTGCCTCCAGAAGCAGAAACAGAACTTGCTAAAAGTTTAGGTGCTTCATCATGGTTAGCATAACCTGCTAAAGTAACGATAAATTCAGGACCTTTCCCTGTTCCATATTTACGATAAGCCAAATAAGAAACATCTGCTCCATAGAAAGACCATTCTACTTCGCCCTTGTCTGAAATTACTTTTCCAAATTTATCAGCTTCATACCATAAATCTTGTTTTTTACCATCTTCATCACTTACAGTAGAACCGCCAAGTATAACTTTCATGCCGGCATTTTCTTTTAAGCCTGTCATTTTTACTGTATACTTTTGGAATGTTTGAGAAGCAGCTTTGTCTTCAAGAGTTACGCTTACACCTGCTGGCAAGTTACCTTCTGTTGCATTCATAAGATCCAACTTAATATTGTACAAAGTAATGTTTACAAAGTCGTCTTCTTTTACACTGTTCTTAAAACTGAATGTGCCGTAGTCGCCGTTTACAACAACGTCAACCCATTTTTTTTCAAGGTCTTTGTCGTCTGTGTTGGCAGGTGATGTAGGAACTGCAAGTTTTGCATTTTCGCCATCAAGAAGTTTAATTGTGTTGTCGCCTACTTTAAGGTAACATTCAAATGTTGCTGTGTTAAGTGTATCGCCATCAAAAAGTTTTGCATCTTTTAAAGAAATATAAGCTGTTCCTTCTTTGTAGCCAATGGTGTCACCTTTGTCATTCTGGTATGAATCAGAAACTTTTCCTGAAACATAAGATGCAAAAGTAGCTTCACCTTTTTCGTTGTCTTTTTCGCGCACCATAAGCGCAATATCTGCATGGTTATATGAGGCATCAAGACCTGTAACGCTTAAACCAAGCACATTGAATTTGTTCAATGCAGTTGTATCGTTTACATAGTCAAGCTGATTCTTACAACTTGCAACAGAAAAAAGTGCTGCAGCGGCAAGAATTGTACCTGCTAACTTTCCAATTATTTTTTTCATATTTTCTCCCAAAAAAATCAATCAAATGATTGGGTAATAAAAAGTTTGCAACGCAAACCTAATTTGTAATTGAAGTACCTTCAAATTACTTTTAGCAACTACGCTTTTATTTTGCTGTTACAGTCCAACTTGGAGATTCCGGATTGCTGTTATCAACTGTTACAAGGTAAGTTCCCTTCTTTTTGATAACTAACTGCTTGTTTCCATAATCTTCTCGCCAAGTGAAAGCAGCCTGTGTTGCTTCGTCAGATTTATCCCAGTTGAGCTGTCCGCCGTAGTTTGCATCTTTACAAACGCTAATACCTACGTTTTTACGGTTTGTTGTAATTTCAATTTCATACAAACCTGTTCCTGCGTTGTAAGTCATTTCACATTCGCTAGAAGGTGCTATCCAGTCGCCTGTGTCGCCTGTGTGTGGAGCGAACCATTGTGTTAATGTTTCGTAATCCTTGTCGTAAGTCATTTCACAACTAGTCATTGCAAATACTGCAAAAACAGCCAAAATGCTAAGTATAAATTTTTTCATATATTTTTCCTCCACTACCCAAGACTAGAGGTCCCAGTGCAATCCAATTCGTACTGCAGCGTTGTTTTCATAGTTTGAAACACCGTTCTTGAGTTTGTAGTCGTCAAGTTTGTATGCTGTTGGACCATCTCCAAATGCGTTGTATGGATCCATTGCGTACATAAACTGAAGATATGCTGTTGGTTTTGCAAGAACTGGAAGCTTCTTTGTAGCTCCAACAAAGAATCCAAACGGATTGTTGATTTCTACTTTTGATTCAGAGTTCTTTGTTCTTATGCCAAAACCTGCCTGAACTTTGTAATCTTTGTCGAGCGTGATTGTTGAAATTACGCTGTTGAAAAGCTTGTCGCCATTTGTGTCGTCGTAGCAGTAGATTGCTTCGATACCCTTAACAACTCCGCTCAATTCCATAGAATATTTGATTCCGGCTGCTTCGATTCTGAACTGGTTTTTGCCAATTACAGAAGAAACTTTGTCTGCTTCTTTTGTGAAGTAGTTGAATTCTGCATAACCGTCAAGTTTTCCTGGAACGTAGAATGCTTCGTCAAGGTCGAGCGCGAAGTATGGCTTTGCATAAATCTTCATTGTGTCTGCATCTTTATATGGAGATTTAAGGTCTTTGTCCAAAGTCATTTCAAGATATGGATTCAAACCAATGTTCAAGGCTGTTGTTACGTTTGCGTTTACATCTGCCCAGAATCTCATGTGGTTCAAGTTACCAAGCTGGTCGCTAATGTTTGTATGATCGTCTGCACCTTCTTCTACGTACATAAGACCTGCTTGTTTACCGCGGAAGCGTCCACCAACTGTTGCGCTAAATGTGTCGTTTGTATAGTTTACGTCTGCTGTTGCTGCCATGTTTGCAAGGGCAGAAATTGTTGGATCTACTGCTCCTACATCAGATGCTGCTGGTGAAAATGTTGTCTTTTTTACAACGCCATTTACTTTTACAAGGTCGCCATCGCCATAAATGTTAGCAGCATAGTTAACACGTGCTGTAACTGGACCATAAACACCTTTATAACCAACGATAAAATCCTGTTCGTAGCAGTGACCAAAGATTGTATCGAAAGTTTTTCCAAGAGCTGCGTTGTACTGGAAGTCAACTGTAGCCATTGGTCCAACAGAAGCGTTTACCCAGCCAAAGAAACCAAATTGTTCGCCTTTGCGGTCTGCGCTGCGGTTTGGAGCTATAGCTGCCTTGAGAGTTACAGGTCCAAGCTGCTGGAGTTTGTGTCCAAGCTCAAAGTAGTTGAATCCACCAACTGCCGAATATCCTGCTTCCCATTCTTTATCTACTGTAATCCAGTCGTTAATCTGGTGTGGTGGAAGTTTTGCGTATTTGTAGCCTGTTGTCCAGTTTACATAGTCAGAACTGATTCCGAACTTGAAGTGTCCAAGATATGTTGCGTTTGCAGCTCCACCGTCAAGCGCATCTACAGGAGAAGTAAGAATTCCTACACCAAATTTTTTCAAACCGTCGATAAAGTCGATTTTTTCTTCTTTATCGCCTTGTTTGTAAAGATTTTCAAAAGAATCTTGTTCAGCAACTGCAATTTCTACGTACATTGGAACATTAGGAAGGACATCACCTGCAAACTTTACATAAGATTTGAAGTTTATACCTGCAGACTGAACTCCTTTGTCAAGTTCATTAGCTGTATCATCGTTCAAAAGGAATTTTGTTTGCGCCCCAAGCATGCTCCAAGTAAGGAACTTAATCTTAGGACCGCTAGC
>DJRF01000008.1:27880-50972 GCA_002437725.1 Treponema sp. UBA6367 | reverse complement strand
TTTCCTTTTCTGTTGCAAGGAAAAACAGTATTAAGACTGCCAAGGGAACTGCTGTTATTATGAGTCTTTTTATTTTTTCTAGTCTTTTCAATTTTTATCTCCGTTATTTTTATTGGCAATTTCTAGTTTTGATTTTGGCTGCTCGCAGTCTTCTGTGTATTCAGCAAGTTCAAGAATCTTGCCGCAGTTGTTTTCAATGCGTTCAAGGCAGTATCCGGTGTCATAGTTGAAGTTCCCGGTGCATAAATTCGGGATTAACATACAGAAATTCTTTAGACTTATTATCCATTTCACAAAACTTAGGAATTTCAATTTGCTTTCCTTGTCCCATTTTCCTTTATATAGAAACACGAAACCGCTCCAGTCGGATGGTATATTATGAAGAAAATCGCCCAGATACTTCATGAAAGTGATGATTTCTATGCTATCAAGGTTTGAATTTGAAACCATTCTTTGAAAAATCGCAGTTTCATAGAAAATTGAAAGAACACAACGGTTTATTTCTGTTTGTTTTTCAGTTGTGATGTCAGGAACTGAATATTTCTCATTTAAGTTATTGCTGTAATAGCACTTGTCTGTTTTTTTCCGCCATTCCGTGTCAAGGTACTCTTTCGTCTTCTTATAGCAGAAAAAATTGTGTATACAGAATGTCAAAGAGTCCATTCTGTCTATTACAAGACCAGCCGAATATGCAATAGCAGTAAATATTGCTATAAGAAATATTGCTGCAAATAAGATGATAAGAAATATTTTCATTTTTCGTTCTCCTACATATTGCTCAGTGTTTCTAAGACTATTTCAAGGCGCTCTTTCGACTGTTGAATAATTCTTTCTAACCGAAGTTGTTCATTTACAAGTGAGACTTTTTTATCAAGAGCCGAATTTTTGTAGTTTTTGTCTTTCTTTATGGAGGCAGAAGTCTGGTTTATTGTTTTACCTTTTTTCAGTCCGTTTATTATGCTTTGTTGAGCCTGCGAGCCTTTTACTTTGAGGACAGTTTCCATCTCATCCTGACCGAAGTTTTCTTCAATGTTTTTGCATCTAAGGCATTTTTTTGCCGTATTATTGGATATGTTCAGGTCGTGCGAAAGTATGTCCTCAAATCTGATGTTTTCTTTCTGGGATTTTTCATTGATTTCTAAAAGAATCTTTCCAAGTTTCTTCTTCAGGTTTACGATTTCACGGTCAATTTCCTTTGCTTCTTCAATTAAAGCAGACAAATCCTTGGAGCGTTCCCTTGTATAGATTTTTGCTTCAACAGCTTTTTCCATAAGGTCATCGAATTTCGCCCAGAATTCTGTTGTGTGGCTTTTACCGCCATTATGTATCTCAATGCCGAGCTTCTTTTGCTTGCAGGTTATGAGGTGATGTGTATATTCATGGATTGCCGTGTATATAAGCTCATTCTCAGTGGTGAAATTCTTGTTATGGAGGAAAATTTCAAATGTCGCAGGCGTATACAGTCCGTTTACTTTTTTGGAGACTTTTCCAGTCTGTATGACTGTAAAATCTGTGTCTGTATTTTCAAGGGAGAGAAGAATCTCTTTTATTTTTTCGTTTGTCATTTGCTAGTCTCCTGATTCAAATATTCTCTTTATCTCTTTTTGAACAAATTCAGAATTTTCCAGGAAATCTGACGGATTCATTCCTGTTTCATAAACTTTTTTGCCAAAAAATATTTCTAACGGATTGAAACGTTCAGTTTTTGAGTTTGCTGGATTAAGTTTTAAAGGATTGAATTTCAAAAATATTCTGCTGTTTTCATCTTTTTCATTCTGCATTCTCTCGATTTCCTCCAGGTCTATTCCGTTATTGTTTATTAGAATCTGTGTCATTTACCGTTTCCTTTTTTCTTTCAATCTGATTGGACAAATCTTCTGAGCGTTCTATCGTGTAGATTTTAACTTCAAAAGCTCTTTCCAAAATGTCATCGAATTTTGCCCAGTAATCCGGGGCATTTTCCAATTCCTTCTTTTCTTTAAAATATATTGAAAAAAAAACGATATAAAACTTTCGTTGTTAAAATTGGTGTTAATAACACTGTCACAATGGCCGCAAGTATAGTTGCTGCTATGAGTTTGACCGTTGTGAAAATCTCCGTTTTCCGCTTCATTTCTTGTTCTCCTCAAACAGGTTCAGCTGTTTCTCTTTTTGCATTGCCTCTCTTTTTGCGATGATGTCGTCAACGGTTCTCTCGAGCTCCTTTGACTTCTCAAGGGATTTATACGTGCGTGTCCGGTAATAGCTTTTCTGCGCCGCCCTCATCTCGGCTACAATATCTGCAAACTGTCCTGCGGTCATTTTGTTGTTGTATTCCTTGCATTGTCGCTCTGGTGGCATTTTTCCAGGTAGAATTCTGTCATTTCATATCGTTCCTTGGCATCAACAAACATAACCTGGTAAACTGCCAGAAGAAATTCTTTTATTGAATTAAAGGCCTTAATCATTTGTTCTCTCCTTCTGAAATATCATTAGAGCCTGAAAGTTTTCTTATCTCATATTCAGATGCACGGATTATTGTTCCGTCATCAGCAGTGAACTCTATTGAGCCGTCCGTTTTTGTCTTGAAGCCAGAAGCTTTGAATGATTTTTCATTAACGGTGATTTCGTATTTGCAGGAAGAAGATTCTAATGGTTTATATTTTGCTGCAAAAATGATGCTAAGAATTATGAAACATAAAAGTGCTATGAAAATAAATAGGTCAAAAGGTTCATAGGTAACCATCATCGCTAAAAACATAGCACAAAAAATTATTACAAAGATTACTTCAAATATTATTGCCATACTTACTCATCTCCTTCAAAGACATCATCAAAATCAGAAATATCTGAATCATCATTTTCTGAATCAGACTGTTCTTCTTCCTGATTCTCGTCGTCGTCCAGACTGAAAGCTCTGTAGATTCTTGCCGCAGAGAAATCATCGAAATGGCTGTCGTTGCGGATTTCCTCGGCAGATTTTCCGCTCTCAATTTCAGTCAGAATGAAGTCGTAGATTTCATAAGCAAGGTCGCTGCCTTTTTTCAGCCCGGCTTCATAAGCGGCTTTGCGCTCCCTTGTCCGCTCGGAATCCTGTTCAGGAGAAAGCCTATATGACGGACGCTCGATTCCGTCCGAGTGGTTGAAGTTCAGTCCAGCGGGCGTTCCCTCGTTTGTGGAAAGAGACTCTGAAATGTTGTCGTCGTTGTCGGACTTGTTTTTCTTGTATTTCTTTTTCTCGTTTGTGATTTTGTCAGCCTTAGAGATGGACATTTCTCCGCTTTTTACGGCTTCAAGAGTTTCTTCATCCGCATTGTTGATGATGTTTCTCATTCTTTCGGCTGTTCTTGGGGACACTCCCAGAACTCCTGCGATTTCTTCTGATGATTTTCCTGTAGGCTGCTCTCCGTCTATTTTCTTTCCCGGATTTTTGAGCTGGTCAAGCTTTTCCATCGCATCAAGTTTCTGGTATGGCTCAAGATTCCGTCTCAGAAGCTGCAGCTCATAGGCATAAATCAGAGCTTCGGTTCTTGTCTCAAACGTATGTATGTATGCAGGAATTTCCTCTATTCCTGCCATTCTTGCGGCTGCGACACGGTGTGCTCCGTCAAGCCTGATAGGGCTTTCCATGGTGTCTGGTTCTTCCATTATCTTGCACAGATGGATTACCTGAGTCTTGTCGTAGCCTTTTGCAATCATCGACTCTGAAATTTCCTTTGCAGCCTTCTCATTGAACGGAAATATCTCGACAAAATCCCCTTTCGGGTCATCCCTGATAGACTCAATCTTGACCTTCTCAAAGCCAGTGTTGCTTGAGACTACGGATTTTCCTGCCATAAAAGCTGCCGCCAGCTGGCTGTTGTCCTGTTCTTTTTTCAGGTCATTGTACGAAATCTTTTTACTTGCCATATTTTCTACTCCGTTTCGTCTGTGAGTTGCATGAGAAAACTTCTATACAATGACATATTGCATATTATGTGAAATAGACCATACGTATTGGCATAACCATAGACCCATTTAAACAGCTGGTCTTTTATCGGTTTTTTGCCGATGTCAACACCGTCTATGACAATCGTAAAGCATAGAGTTCTAAAGATAGTTCTTATAAGGTCAAGAAATTCTTTATTGCAGGTTTCGTTGTTTTCTAGTTCAAAAAAGTGGTAGTTCTCAAAACCCTTTTCTTCTAATTTTTCCTTTGAGATAAAAGCTTTTTCCTTGTTCGTAATGAGGCAGAGTGATTCGTCTCTTTTGATATTTTCAATCTGCTCAAGAAAATCGCCCTCGTTGAAGGTCATTGTAAAAGTCATACAGATTCTCCCCTGATGATGTCATCAGCGAGTTTTGAGATAACTGTCAGAGTCTCTTTTTTCACTCCGTCAAGGAACTGAAGCGGAACGTGGACTGACTGGGCTTTTCGGAATCCCTGATCCACCGGAATTATGTAAAGATTTGAGTCTGTTGCCGACCTGATTTTTTCAAGATAGTCCGCCTGCTGTATAAGTCTCATGTCACGTGAGTTCAGAACGATTTTGTCCATTTTTGGCTTGTCCGTGTCGTAGCGGTCTCTGAGCCTGTCTATGTTCTGCATGAATGTGATGAGTCCGTCAGATGAGAATTCGTCAATGTTAAGCACTGTTATCGCCTCGTCAGATGCAAGAAAGAAGCTTTCCTCTAAAGCGCCGAATGACGGAGATGTGTCTACAATGATGAAGTCAAACTGGTCTTTTAGTTCCCTGACAAGATGCTTTATGATGAACGGCTGTTCTGTCGCAAGAGTCTTTGAGTAGAGCCTGAGCGTTGAGTCCAGCGATGCTGTCGGAATAAGTTTAAGGTTGTCTACTTGTGTGGATATTATTGCTTCTGAAGCCGAGCATTTTTTCATCAGAACGTCTGCAAGTTCTTTTGAAATTTCTTCAGCTCCAAGCCATGTGGTTGCGTTGCCCTGCGGATCTCCGTCAATGAGCAGAACTCTGTTTCTTTTTTCTGCCAGGTCAACAGCTGTTGATACTGATACGCTGGTTTTACCAGTGCCGCCTTTTTGTAATGCGAATGTAATTACTTTCATGTGCCAGTCCTCACTGTGCTGTAATGTTTATAAAAGAATCAAAGATTCTATGGACTTTGCAGGATTTGAACCTGCCTTGCTTACATACTTCTATGCAAACAAGCCGCCTGTGTGGAAAGTCCAAAAAAAAAGACTTCCAAAGGACTGGAGGAAGTCTTTGTTATGCAAGTGAAAGAAATAAACTTGCCCGAAACTTTCAGTCCTAAGTTTGTGCAGAAACACTTAAAACTGAAAATGTTCCGAGCACCTATAAGCAAAGCGAACTTTTAACGAATTGCTTATAAGGCGAATATATTACGAATTGTTTACAGATATGGATACAATCTTGCCACCAGTTTTTTTGCTCGCTATAATTTCTTGCTAGAGAAAAATCATGAATAAAATAATAATCAGAAAATACACGGAAAAAGACGTTCCCGCAATGTGCGGAATCTGGAATGGAGTCGTTGAGGAAGGAGTCGCCTTTCCGCAGGAAGAAGCTTTGACTGAAAAAAACGGAGCGGATTTTTTTGCTTCCCAAACTTACTGCGCGGTCGCCGAAGAAACTGAAAGCGGAAAAACCGTCGGTCTTTACATTCTGCACCCGAACAATGTCGGCCGCTGTTCGCACATCGCAAACGCAAGCTACGCCGTAAGTTCCGCCTGCCGCGGACTTCACATCGGAGAACTTCTTGTAAAAGACTGCCTTGCCCAAGCCCGGATTGCAGGATTCAGGATTATGCAGTTCAACGCCGTTGTTGCAACAAACATCCATGCGCGGCATTTGTACGAAAGGCTCGGTTTTATTCAGCTTGGAACAATAAAAGGCGGGTTCAGAATGAAAGACGGACATTTTGAGGACATCTGCCCGTATTACCGCGAAGTGTGAAATTTACAGCAAGTTTTCGGAAAAAAAATGAGCAGGCTGGAAAAAAGTTCTATTTTTTGAACAAGTCAGCGTGGGTTCCAGTGCGGGAAAGCTCAAGAATAAGCACATCATTTTTTATCTGATAGATTAAAAGCCAGTCCGGCTTTATGTGACATTCACGGTGATTTTTCCAGTTTCCTTCAAGCGCGTGGTCGCAGTATTTTTCATCGAGAGGCAGTCCGTTTGCAAGTTTTCCGACAATTTCTGCAAAAAGGCTTAAGTCGTAATGCCGCTTTTCAACTTTTTTCATGTCCTTTTTCATTGCAGAGGTGAATTTTACTTCGTATTTTGTTTTTTCTTTTGAAAATTCCATTACTTTAACAAAGCCTCCATCAAGTCATGAACATTATTATATCCTTTCACATTCGGGTCGTTCGCAATTCTGTCGCCTTCTTTCATCGCCTTGATTGTCTTGCGGTTCGGGCGGTCAACGGCTATGTCGAACGGAATACGTCCTTCGCGGAGAACTTGTTTTGTAAAAACGTTGTAAAGCCCGGAAACCGTCATTCCGACCTGCTCGCAGAATGAAGAGATGTCTTTTTTGTCCTGGTCATCGAGTGTGATTGTCAAGTTTGCCATAATTTCTCCTGTAAAAAATCAGTGTTATACAATTTAATATATGTGAATTTTATGTGTTTTTCAAGTGAAAATTACAGTTTTTTTTATTGTTTTTCGTTCAATTTCGAGTAAATATAAGTGTCTTTCCAGATTGGATTTCCGTTTTTATCCTTGCGGAAGTAAATATCCTTGCGCAGATGTCCTTCGCGGACAAAGCCGAGCCGTTCCAGAAGATTCCAGGAGGCGATGTTCAGTGGATCGCAGTTCGCTTCGATTCTGTGAGTGCCGTTTGAAAATGCGTTTTTGCACATAGAGATGCAGGCCTCGAAAGCGTAGCCGTTTTTCCAGAATTTTTTGTTCAGAACGTAGCCGAGTTCCCGCGTTTCACATTCGCGTTTTCCAAGAAAGACATTTCCAATCATTTTGCCGGTAGATTTAAGCTCAATTGCAAAAATTTCATCAGAAGAAATCCGCCATTCAAGGTTTTTCTTTGTTTCTTCAAAACTGAGCGCGCTGTACGGTTCAAAACGCACGACTTCTTCATCGCTAAGATATTCGTAAAGGTCGTCCAAATCTCTTTCTTCATATCTGCGGATAATCAGGCGGTCGGTTGTGACTGGTAATTTCATAAAATCTCCAAAAGTTTTTGTTTATACTAAACTAATAAGGTTAGTATAGTCAATGGAGATTTTTTATTTTTCCCATTTTGCACTGAATCGTTTTAAAACTCGTGTGTTTAATTCCGAGCAGAAAGTCCATCTCTTGAGCTGCATTTTCGTATTTTGCACGAGTGTGATGAACTAGAATGTAGTCTGCTTGCCGGATTTTTCCTGAAAATTTCTTGCAAAATTCTCTTACAGGAGAGGCAAGCGCGAAAACCCAAATTGGTGAACAAATTGTTACGTGTTCAAAAGTTGAAAAATCTATTGGAATTGGCTCGATTGGCATTGGCCAGCGATGCATTGCAAATCTGCCGCACCACCAAAATCCTAGCGTTCCTTCAGTTCTTTCTGTTGATTTAATTTCAAAAATTTGAGCGCCTGTGCGGTCTGCTTCTTCGTAGGCTTGCTTTTTTACGTATCCCATCCTGGAAAAATATACTACAATTCTTTTGGGATTAGTTCCAATATTTTTGTAGCCGCAAGTGTTTACAGAAAAAGTTTCTTGTTTCTGAAAGACCCATGCCATATATGCTGTTATAGCCTGACAAAATCCAAAGATAAAATATATAGTAGACATAAAGTTTGGCGGAAATATATAAAACTGGATACAAATCCAGAGCATAAGCGTGATTCCGAAAGTTCCGCCTAGAATTATTCCTGCTTTTCTTTTTTTTAGCAGAAGAATTGCCGCAGTTAAGTTTGAAATTCCGTTTACAATCAAAAGCGCAATTCCAGAAAAAGTGAAGTTTTGAAAAACAATTTCTGCAAAAGGCAAAACTTGAAAGTAGGGGAGCATCGCATCCATTCCCATGAATTTTCCAGAAGGATCAATCAACATCGCAAGTGCCCCCGCAACTGCTCCTGTTCCTATAAAAAGAGTCCAAAAGATAAGAAAGTTTTTTGTTATTCTGAATCTAGATTTAGTCATAAAATTCTCCAGTAAGCAAGATAAAGCTGACGTCATTAAATTGTGGTAAATGTCATTTTTTTTATGCTGTGTACAATTTTATCATATCAACAAGGTGAGTTCAACAAACTGAATGTTGAGTTTTTCTGGGTATATAAAAATAAGTTGAAAATGAATATATGAATAATATCAGATTTTGTGTATTTTAAGATAACTTTTATTAGCGAGGTTTTTTTTATGGATAAACGGCTTCTTACAATTCAAGACATTTCTTGTGTGGGGCAGTGTTCTTTGACAGTTGCGCTTCCAGTTATTTCTGCATGCGGAATAGAAACTTCTGTTCTTCCTAGCTCTGTTCTTTCAAATCATACTGCATTTAAGGCATGGACTTTTAACGATTTGACTTCTGATATGGAAAATATTTTAAATCAATGGAAAAAAGAAGGCATTACTTTCAGCGCGTTTTATACTGGCTATGTTTCTGAATCTCAAATTCCTATTATAAAAAAAATCATAAAAGAGACGGCTAGGAAAGATGCTCTTGTTGTTGTAGATCCTGTTATGGCAGACAATGGAAAAATGTATGCAGGTTTTGCTCCTGATTTTCCAAAGAAAATGGCGGAACTTTGCAAAGAGGCAGATGTTGTTCTTCCAAATATCACAGAAGCGGCTTTTCTTCTGGGAATTGAATACTGCAGCGATAACTATAAAAAGGAATATGTTGAAAAAATTTGCAAAGGACTAAAAGAACTCGGCGCAAAAAATGTAGTTCTTACTGGTGTAAGTTTTGAAAAAGATAAGCTTGGAGTTGCAGTCTATGGTGGAAATTCTGTTGAATACTATTTTACAGAAAAACTTCCTGTTCAAATGCATGGAACTGGCGATGTTTTTGCTTCCGCTTTTACAGGTTCTATTTGCAACGGAAAAAACTTGCTTGAATCTGCAAAAATTGCCGCTAACTATGTTGTGAAATCAATAAAAGCGACTATAGACGACAAAGACCACTGGTATGGCGTAAAATTTGAAAAAGCTATTCCATATTTGATAGAGCAGCTTGAGCTTAATTAGTCCGAAGTGCGAACGCAACCGTCTGGACAAATTGCAAATTCGCTTAGGCTTTTATTCATTTTCCTAAAAACTCGACATTCGGGCTAGATAGTCAAAGCGCTTGCGCAGTTGGTTTTTCCAGTCCATATAAAATTATGGCTGGAAAAATTGATTTATAAAATTTCAAGAAGTGAAAGTATCTCTTTTTTTATTTCTTCTTTGGACTTTGTTTTGCTTTCTGGAAAAAAGTTGCGGGGATTTGTTTCCAAGACTTCAGCAATTCTAATTATTGTCATAAGAGAAGGCTGGTTTTTGCCAGATTCTATGTGAGTATAAAAACTTTGCGAAAAATTTCCTCTTAAGCACACTTCAAGTTGCGAAAGCCCTTTTGAAAGTCTTGCTAGCTTTATCTTTTCAATAACATATTTATGAATTTCTTCATTTGTCATAGAGAAATGATATTATTCTTTAGAGTATAAAACGATTCTTTATAAAGTATAAAAATTACTTGAAAGAGTAATTAAATTGCTTTATTATGAAAAATACATTTAGAATTTATTTTTATTGGAGTTTTTATGAAAAGGATTTTATCAGCTTTAATCATTTTTCTATTAAATTTTTCTATTTTTCCGCAAGAGGTGCAAATATCAGATAGCTTTGAAAAAAATAACACTATTGCTTCAAATTTTTGTGTTGGCGATATAGGACCTGGCGGAGGAATAATTTTTTATATAAAAAATAAGAATGTTTGGGAATGTAGCAAAGTTATAGGCAAAAAAGACTGGGAAGATGCTAAAAAACTGTGCAAAAGTTACAGAGCCGGCGGATTTGATGACTGGTATCTTCCAAGCAAAGAAGAATTAAATCATATATATCTAAATCTAAAAAAATTAGAAAAAATATCCAGGGAAGGTTGTTTCTGGTCATCATTGGAATTTAATGAATCTTATTCCTGGGTGCAAAGCTTTTGCGCAGGAAGCAAAAGCGTCAGTTGTAAGGATAATGTATATTTTGTTCGTGCTGTTCGTAAGTTTAGCTACTAGGTTGAAAGTCGAGCTTCATAAAAAATATTATTGAAAACTTTTACTTTTGTTATTATTTTAGTTCCATGAACCTTTCTGAATTTGAGTTGCTAAAAAATAAAGCTTGTACTGAAGGTCTTTTTGGTAGTGACAGTGCATTTGCAAATTTTTTTCTTTTGCAGAATAAGTATGATATAGATTTTTTTGTGGAGAAGGACTTTTTGTTGCGTCGCTATAATGGCACAGAAAGC
The DNA here is from genome assembly GCA_002437725.1 of Treponema sp. UBA6367. GTDB lineage: Bacteria > Spirochaetota > Spirochaetia > Treponematales > Treponemataceae > Treponema_D. Next base: position 40,574 of record DJRF01000008.1, on the reverse strand, counting down.
CGCAATGGTTTTGCGTTTCCTGTTTTGTTAAATACTTCAGCCTCATTGGAAGATGCCTTTTCTTATATTATAAAAATCGCTGAAAAACAGAAAGAAAAGGTGGCGTTTTGCCTTTGCACACGCGAACAGAAGAAATTGATTGATTCTTACTTTGAAAAAAATATGCGAAAAAAAATAGAATGGAATTCAAACAGGAATGACAGCGATTATATCTATCTATCAAAAAATTTAATGGATTTGCCGGGACAAAAATTCCACAAAAAGAAAAATCATGTTTCTCATTTTATGCATCTTTATGAAAACCGCTGGGCATTTAAAAGTTTTTTGCATAACAGCCTTGATTCCGATGCTTTAAAAGTTGAAGAAAACTGGTTAGAAGAGCGTATATCTCAAATCGGCGGCATAGAAAAACTCGAAAAAGCTATACTTTTTGAAAAGCAATGTATAGAATCTGCTGTAAAAAATTCTAAGATTCTTGGAATTTTTGGAGGAATCCTTTATGTTGACGAAAAACCTGTGGCAATGACTCTTGCAAGCAAAATTTCAGATTCAGTTGCAGATGTTCACTTTGAAAAGTCTTTTGGGGAATATGCTCAAAATGGCTCTTATGCTGTGATTAATAATCTTTTTGCGAAAGAATTTTCAAATTATTTATATATAAACCGGGAAGAAGACATGGGAATCGAAGGCTTGCGAAAGGCAAAGCTTTCCTACAAGCCGGATATTGTTTTAGATAAGTTTTATGGAGCTTTGGAGTAATTTATGCTTTCAAAGATATTAAAAAAATCTGACTGTGCAAGTTGTCGTTTTTGCTGTTCTTTTAGAAGGCAGAGTTTGTGGGAAACTCCTGTTTTTGACAAAAAAACAAAAGAATTGCTTGAAAAAAAATACAGGAATGCAAAGTTTACTCCAATCGGGAAAAGTTCGTTTACAATAAATCTCTTGGATTTGTACAAAACTCAAAATCTTGAAGAAGAGGTTTCTTGTCCATTTTTGGATTCTAAAAATGGTTGCTCTCTGTGCGAGCAAGAAAAACCGTTCGACTGCAAGATTTGGCCTTTAAGGGTAATAAAAAAATCTAGCGGCAATGAGAATGCTATAGTCTTGATGAATACGTGTCCTTCTGTTAATAAAATTCCTCTTTCAGATTTAAAAGAATTTGTAAAAGCTGATTTAGCTCAAAAAATTTTTGATTATGCAAAGGCTCATCCAGATATAGTGAAAGATTTTTCAAAAGATTTTCAATTCTGTGTTGAACTCTTTTCCAGATAATGATATATTTATGCATATAAGGCAAAGGCGTCTTAGAAATTTAACTCAGATTTAATGGGAAAAATTTCTAAGACGCCTTTTTTATGGGAGATATCTATGGGAAAAGATACTGGTTTTATGGATTACTTTCGCAAGGATAATGGGAACATTGCTCCTCTTGAGCGAATAAAAAATTTCAATGAATTTCATACGTATCTTGATTTTGATGAACGGCAGAAACAAGCTGCAAGATGTATGAACTGTGGCGTTCCTATGTGCCAATCTGCCATAAAGCTTGCAGGCATGGTTACAGGGTGTCCTCTGCACAACTATATTCCAGAATGGAACGACGCTCTTTACAAAGGTCAGTTTGATATGGCTGCATGGCGTTTGCTAAAGACTTCTAGTTTTCCAGAATTTACAGGACGAGTTTGTCCGGCTTTATGCGAAAAAGCGTGCAACTGTGGAAGTGATGGCGATGTTCATAGTTCTGTTTCTATTCATGATAATGAACTTTTTATAATCGAAAAAGCTTTTTCAACAGGATATATGAAGCCTCAAATACCTGCAGTTCGCTCTGGGAAAAAAATCGCTGTAATTGGTTCTGGTCCTGCAGGTCTTGCCGTTGCTGACATGCTTAATAGACGAGGTCATTATGTTGCAGTTTTTGAGCGGGAAGACAGGGCCGGCGGTCTTTTGATGTACGGTATTCCAAACATGAAGCTTGATAAGCGGATTGTAGAAAGGCGGATAAATCTTATGCAGGCAGAAGGCGTTGAATTTATTTTTAATGCCGATGTTGGAAAAAACTTTGAAGCGGACAGAATTTTAAAAGAATACGATGCAGTGGCTCTTTGTTGCGGCGCAAAAAAGGCTCGTCCGCTTTCTGCGGAAGGAATAGACAAGGTTCTTTGCGGCGAAGAAGGTGGAATTATCCCTGCTGTAGATTTTTTAAAGTCGGTAACAAAGAGTTTTATAAGGTCAAACCTTACAGATAAAAAATTCTTTGATGTGGAAGGCAAAAATGTAATTGTTCTTGGTGGTGGAGATACTGGAAACGATTGCACTGGAACTAGCATAAGACTTGGTTGCAAGTCTGTTACTCAGATTGAAATGATGCCTTGTCCGCCTTCTGAAAGGGCGAAGGACAATCCTTGGCCGCAGTGGCCTAAGGTTTTAAAAACCGACTATGGGGCAGAAGAATCAATTGCAAAATTCGGTCACGATCCTAGAATTTATGAAACTACAATAAAAGAAGTCCTTTCTGAAAATGGAAAAGTTACTGGTGTAAAAACCGTACAGGTTGAATTTAAAATGGTTGACGGAAAGCGAGCTTTATGCGAACGTCCAGGCACTGAAAAAGTTCTTCCTGCTGATTTAATATTGATTGCCGCAGGTTTTTTGGGCTGTGAAGATTATACTGCAAAAGCATTTGGAACTAGCCTTTCGCCTAGAAACACTGTTGTTACAGATTCTTCTGAAAATTATAAGACTTCCAAGGAAAAAATTTTTACTGCCGGAGATATGCACCGCGGACAGTCGCTAGTGGTTTGGGCAATTGCAGAAGGCAGAGAATGTGCTCGTCAAATTGATGAATATTTGATGGGCTACAGCAATATGTAGGCGGAAAATAATGAATCAAAATTGTTTAGATGAAACTTCTTTTGAAACAGACAAGCTTCACGACGAATGCGGGGTGGTTGGTGTCTTTCAAAATAAAAAAGATGCTGAAAATGCGGCTGTTCTTTCGTACTATGGACTTTATTCACTTCAGCACAGAGGACAGGAAAGCGCAGGTATAGCCGTAAGCGACGGAAGCGCAATTCAGCTTTATAAGCAAATAGGTCTTGTTTCTGAAATTTTCACAAAAGAAAACATGGCGGACCTAAAAGGTCATATAGCGGTAGGTCACGTTCGCTATGCAACTGCAGGCGGAAGAACTGTAGAAAATGCGCAGCCAATGATGAATAAGTTTAAGCTGGGGTCAATTGCAATCGCTCATAACGGACAGCTTGTAAACTATCAGCCGCTTCAAGAAATGCTGGAAGAAACTGGTTCCACTTTTGTTTCCACAAGCGATACAGAAATTATTTTAAAACTTATTGCAAAAAATTATAAGAAAGGGCTTGAGCAGTCTGTAGAAAATGCAATGAGTCTTATAAAAGGTTCTTTTGCTCTTTGCGCTATGACAGAAAATTGTCTTATAGGTGTAAGAGATCCTTATGGAATTAGGCCTCTTTGCTTAGGAAAAATCGAGGATGGCTGGGTTCTTGCAAGCGAATCTTGCGCAATTGACGCAATGAATGGAACTTTTGTAAGAGATATTGCTCCTGGTGAAATTCTAATGATTTCCGAAGACGGATTAAAATCTATTCGGCTTAACGAAAGGACTGGAAAACAGACTTGCATTTTTGAATACGTTTATTTTGCTCGTCCAGATTCCATTATTGACGGAATTCCTGTTCAGCAGGCAAGATTAAAGATGGGAGAAATGCTTGCAGAAGAAAATCCTGTTGAAGCAGACGTTGTTGTTGGTGTTCCAGACAGCGGAATTGGCGCGGCTTTAGGCTATTCGCATTATTCTGGAATTCCTTATGCTATGGGAATTGTAAAAAACAAGTATATTGGACGAACTTTTATAGCTCCTACACAAAAAGAGCGCGAAAATATGGTTTTTGTAAAACTAAATGCGGTTCGCAGTGAAATTCAAGGAAAAAGAGTTGTGGTAATTGACGATTCCATTGTTAGAGGAACTACAAGCCGCCGCTTAGTTCAGATTTTAAGGCGGGCAGGGGCAAAGGAAGTTCACTTTAGAGTTTCTTCGCCTCCAGTAAAATTTCCTTGCTATCTTGGAATTGATACTCCTACAAAAACAGAGCTTATTTCTTCAGCCCACGATGTAGAGCAAATTCGCAAAGAAATTGGTGCGGATACTCTTTCTTTTATTTCGCTTGAAGGAATGATAAAGTCTCTTGTTTCTTGCAAAAAAGATTCTGAAGGTTTTTGCAGAGGATGCTTTTGCGGAGAATATCCAGTTGCATAGAAACCCAGACTAACTCAAACGAAGTGCGAGCACAACCGTCTGAACAAATTGGAAATTGGTCGAAAGCGTTTTTTTACAATTATAAAAGCTCGACTTTCGTCCTAATAATCGAATTTTGCAATTATTTCTTTTGCGACTTCTGTTCGCTTTAGGCATCTGTCCATAGAATTTTTTTCTATGTAGCGGTGCGCCTCTTGCTCCGTCATGCGGCTGTTTTGCATTAAAAGCATTTTCGCCCTGTTTATAAGCCGTATTTCTTCCATTTTTTCTTTTAGTTTTACCGTTTGCGAGGAAATGCGTTTAATTTTTGCCTGCACAGCAAGCGCTATCTTTATCATATTGTAAAAATAAAAGGTATCAAACGGTTTTGTTATTGTAAGAATCCCAAAAGGTTCAACCTTGTAAGAAATTTGGTCAAAGAGATGAGTCGGAGATAAAAGCAAAACGGTTGATGTCGTTTCGCTTATGTCTACGGCAAGTTCTGCTTGGCTTCCATCTCCAGAGTCTATGATTATAATTTCAAAGTATGATTCAGAAATTTTTCTTCTAGCTTCGTTAAAATCGGCGCATACGGACGTCTCAAATACAGGGGCAGGCAAAACTGCTGTTATTGATGAGGAAAGTTTATCGTCGTTTGTGGCAATAAGCACTCTTGTACAAGAAAAATCCATTTTTTTACCGTTTTAATTTAGATAAGCATTTAGAAGAGATTCTCCTAAAACTTCTTTTACAAAATCACTGTTTGCAGCGATTTTTTTTGCTTCTTCAAAAGAACCTGGTATTGATTCCAGTGTTTTTCTTGAAGCTGCGCTTTGCGAAAAAAGATTTTCTTCAATTGATTCTGATGGAACTAGATTTTCGCGGATACCTTCTATTGCCGCGTGTATTAAGAGCGTAAAGGCAAGGTAAGGATTTGCTTTCGGGTCTGGTGAACGCAATTCTATTCGCTTTTCATTTTTGCTAGCGGGAATTCTTATTAAAGCAGAGCGGTTTTCTTTTGCCCAGGAAATATATTTTGGCGCTTTACATTCGCCAATTCTGTGGTATGAATTTTCGCTCGGATTTAAGAATAGAGTTATTTCTTTAATGTGTTTTATAATTCCGGCAAGCATCTGGTTTGTATAGTCTTTTTCAGAATCTGCAATATTGTGGCAAGAAATATTTATGTGCATTCCACTGCCAGGCTTGTTTGGAAAAGGCTTTGGTGAAAAATCCGCATAAAGACCATTCGCAGCAGCCTTTGTTCTTACTATCCATTTAAAAGTGATTGTGTTGTCTGCACTGATAAGCGCATTGCCGTAGTGAAAGTCAATTTCATTTTGACCAGGACCTTCTTCATGATGGCTTGATTCGGGGCTTATGCCCATTTGTTCCAGCGTAAAGCATATTTCGCGGCGGATGTTTTCTCCCTTGTCTTCAGGGGCAATGTCCATGTATCCGGCTTGGTCAAAAGGTTCTTTGCTGGACTTTCCGTTTTCATCAAGCTTAAAAAGATAGAATTCTATTTCTGAACCGAACATTAAATCTACTTGATACTTGTCTTTTGCCAAAGCTACTGCTTTTTTTAGAAGATGCCGGCAGTCTTTTTCGTATGGAGTTCCGTCTGGATATGTTATATCGCAGAACATCCTTACAACTTTGCCTGTTGTAGGTCGCCATGGAATTATGGAAAGAGTTGCAGGATCAGGATGTAAAAACATATCTGACTTGTCTGGAGTTTGGAATCCTTCTATGCTTGATGCGTCAAAACTTATTCCATTTGAAAATGCATCTTCAAGCTTGTCTGGCATTATAGAGATATTTTTTTGCTTTCCATCAAGTGTTATAAAAGCAAGCCTTATGAATTTTACGTCTTCTTCTTTTATAAAGTCAATTACTTCGCTCTTTGTATACATGATTCCTCCAGTTTATAGTAAAGTCTTAAACTCAGCTTACAAATTGTGTTCGCAGCACGATTTTACAAATTCTACAAATAACGGATGCGGTTTGTTTGGTCTGCTTTTAAACTCTGGATGAAACTGAACCCCTGTAAAGAATACACTATTTTTTAAAGGAATTTCTACTGCTTCCACCAAAAGATTGTCTGGAGAAGTTCCGCTTATTGTAAGACCTGCATTTTCCATTTGCTCGCGATAGTTGTTGTTAAATTCGTAGCGATGGCGGTGGCGTTCCTCGATAAGTTCTGTTTTATATGCTTTGAACATATTTGTTCCGTCTTTTATTTTGCATGGATATTTACCAAGACGCATTGTGCCGCCTTTTTTTACATTTTTTTGATTTTCCATCAAATCGATTACGCAGTTTTTAGAATTTTCATTGAACTCTTTTGAATTTGCGTCCTTTAGACCTAGCACATTTCTAGCGTATTCGATTACAAGAATTTGCATTCCCAAACAGATTCCAAAGTACGGCAAGGAATTTTCGCGGGCATACTGGCAAGCGTTTATCATTCCTTCAATTCCCCTCATTCCAAATCCGCCTGGAAGAATAATTCCGCTTACGTCTTCAAAAACCTTTGGCGCAGATTCAGGTGTCACTGTGTCGCTGTCCACCCACTTGATTTTTACATTTTTACCAACAACAAAACTTGCGTGATTCAACGACTCTACAACAGAAAGGTAAGAATCGTGAAGCTTTACGTATTTTCCAACAAGAGCGATTGTAACTTCTCCTTTGCGTGCGTAAATGCAAGAAACAAGTTTTTTCCACTGCTCTAAGTTTACATTCGTGTTTTCTATTCCAAGCTCGCGGCAAACAACATCGTCCATATTTTGATCGTGAAGCATAAGCGGAACTTCGTAAAGACAAGGAAGAGTTGTGTTTGATATTACGCAGTCAGGAGCAACGTTGCAGAACAGCGAAATTTTTTCTCTTATATCTTTAGGAATATCTCGGTCGCTTCGGGCGACAATAATATCGGGATGAATACCTAAACCTTGAAGCTCGCGAACAGAGTGCTGTGTAGGCTTTGATTTAAATTCATCAGAACCAGAAATATAAGGGACTAGGCAAACGTGAATAAAAAGGCAGTTTCTTCTGCCAACTTCTAGCGCTAACTGCCTAATCGCTTCAAGAAATGGCTGAGATTCGATGTCGCCTGTGGTCCCTCCAATTTCAACTATGCTCACGTCAGCGTTTGTTTCTTTTTGATTTTTTAAGATAAAGTCTTTTATTTCATTTGTTACATGAGGAATAATTTGAACTGTCTGACCAAGATATTCGCCGTTTCTTTCTTTGTTTAAAACGTTCCAGTAAACTCTTCCAGAGGTTAGATTTGAATATTTATTTAAATTTTCGTCTATAAAACGTTCGTAATGTCCTAAGTCCAAATCGGTTTCGGCGCCATCATCGGTTACAAATACTTCCCCGTGTTGATATGGACTCATCGTTCCTGGATCAACATTCATATAAGGGTCCAGTTTTTGCGAAGTGATTTTTAATCCCCTGTTTTTAAGCAATCTTCCAAGGCTTGCGGCTGTAATTCCTTTGCCAAGTCCTGAAACTACGCCTCCTGTTACAAAAATAAATTTAGACATTGTATCCTCCAAAAAAACTCAAATTTATGTTAAATACGTCTGGCCAAGGTACGCTTGCGTTCAAGACCTTGACTCAGCCGTTTTTTGGGTTTTGATAAACCCTAAATAAAAAAGCGTCCATTCAAAATATAGACAAAAAGATTTTCTACACTTTGAATGAACGCCTTTGCTCATTTGTGTTAATTTATATCTATTTTAAGATTAAAAGTCAATCGCTGTTTTAAAATGTGTGTTTTTAATTAGCCCGAACTTCGAGTTTTTTATAAATTATGAAAAAAAATGCTTTCAACAAGTTTACAGTTTGTTCAGATGGTTGTGCCCGAACTTCGTTTTGATTGATTTGGATTGCTACGCAACTTAAATTATTTTTATCGCACAAAATTTTCACAAATTGCAAATTCGTTTGCGCTCTTGTTTATTTTCCCAAAAACTCAAAGTCTGGGCTAATTAAGATGACAAACGTAAAAAAAATTAAAAAAATTAAATTTTCTTGTTGACATTTTTTTTATGAAAATGTATAACGTTTTCATACGGCGAAGACGTCGTGAAAAATATCTTGATAGAAATATCAGGGGATTTTTCACGGCGTCTTTTTTTTTTGCTAAATTAAAAACTGTAAAGAGTTAATCTTTTAGCTAAGATTTTTACATGTTTTTATTTAAGGTTTTTTAAGGATAGGAGGTGCGTATGGACGCAACAGCTGTAATGGATGCAGTTTCTAGCGTAAGCAGTGAACTGTGGGGTGTTTGGTTTCTTATAGGAGCCGCATTGGTATTCTGGATGCAAGCTGGTTTTGCAATGGTAGAAACAGGTTTTACTCGTGCAAAAAATACTGGCAACATTATCATGAAGAACCTTATGGACTTCTGTATTGGTACAGTAGTGTTCTGTGTTATTGGAGCAGGACTTCTTTTAGGTGAAGATTTAGTTGGTATTATTGGTAAACCAGGTTTTGACTTGTTTACGGATTATGCTAATTTTGACTTTTCTGCATTTGTATTCAACTTGGTTTTCTGTGCTACAGCCGCAACTATAGTTTCTGGTGCAATGGCTGAGCGAACAAAGTTTCTTTCATACTGTGTATATTCTGCTGTAATTTCAGCTATTATATATCCTATTGAAGCTCACTGGACCTGGGGTGGCGGTTGGCTTGCGCAGCTTGGATTCCATGACTTTGCTGGTTCGAACTGTATCCACATGGTCGGCGGTATCTGTGCGTTTATAGGCGCTGCAATGGTTGGCCCAAGAATTGGAAAATTCACTCGTGATGCATCTGGCAAGGTGTTAAAGGTAAATGCTTTCCCAGGACACAGCATTCCTCTTGGAGCTTTAGGTGTATTCATTCTTTGGTTGGGTTGGTACGGATTTAACGGTGCTGCGGCAGTTTCTATTCCAGAATTAGGTTCTATATTCCTAACAACAACAGTTGCTCCTGCAGTTGCTACAGTAACAACAATGATATTTACTTGGATAAAATATGGAAAACCTGATGTTTCAATGTGCTTGAACGCATCTTTAGCCGGTTTGGTTGCCGTTACAGCAGGTTGTGATGTTGTAGACTGTGCTGGCGCCGCTTGTATAGGTCTTGTAGCTGGCTTCCTTGTTGTATTTGGCGTTTGGTTCCTTGACTACAAGCTTCACATAGATGATCCTGTAGGAGCCGTTGCAGTTCATATGCTGAACGGTATTTGGGGAACTTTGGCTGTTGGACTTTTTGCAACTCCTGCAGCTCCTGCATTTGAAAGAGGAATTACCGGTGGTGCTAACCAGATAATTGGACCTGGACTTTTTTACGGCGGTGGATTTAAGTGCTTAGGTGTTCAGGTAGTTGGTTGTCTTGCAACCGCCTTGTTTACAGCCGTTATGATTACAATCACATTCGTAATCATAAAGAAGATTTTTGGACTTAGAGTAAGCGCTGAAGAAGAAATCGTAGGTCTTGATAAGCTTGAACACGGTTTGGAAACTGGCTATGCGGGATTCAATATTTCTTATACTTCTGAAGAACTTGAAGAAGCAAAAGAAAATGGTGTTGCAATTCCAGTTGCTCAGGCAATTCCAGTTACAAAAGTGTCTTCAACAGATTCAAAGATTTCAAAGGTCGTTATTGTAACTCGTCAGAGCAAGTTTGACGCTTTGAAAGCTGCAATGAACAAGATTGGAGTTACTGGAATGACCGTTGTAAACGTTATGGGCTGCGGTGTTCAAAAAGGTGCTACAGAATACTATCGAGGAACTCCTTTGAACATGACTCTTCTTCCAAAAATAAAAGTTGAAATTGTAGTTTCAAAAGTGCCAGTTTCAACCGTGATTGAAGAAGCTAAAAAAGCCCTCTACACAGGTCATATTGGAGACGGAAAAATCTTTGTATATCCAGTAGAAAATGTTGTTAAGGTAAGAACTGGTGAGTCAGGTTTTGATGCTCTTCAGGATAACGACTAATAAATAATATAGTAGAAAAAAATCTTGCTATGCTTATTATTTAAGTGTAGCAAGATTTTGGGCAAATTTATAGAATTGCTAAAAAGTTTGCGTTGCAAACTTCATTATCAACTGTCCATTCTCGTTTTCTTGCGAATGGGCATAAAAAGTCAAATAGAAAATTGTTGTGTCAATTTATTGATATGTTTCTCATAGACTTTTTGATGGGAGAAAATATGGAAAGCATGGTTTCAGAAATATTTGGCGAAAATGTTTTTGACGAATCAGTTATGAAAGCTCGTTTGCCAAAAGAAACATTTAAAGCCTTGATGAAGACAATAAAAGGCGGCGAAAAACTAGATCCTTCTGTTGCAAATGTTGTTGCTAATGCAATGAAAGATTGGGCAGTGGAAAAGGGTGCTACTCATTTTACACATTGGTTTCAGCCTCTTACTGGCGTTACTGCCGAAAAACACGACAGTTTTATTACTCCTTCTGGGGACGGAAAAGTTATAATGGAATTTTCAGGAAAAGAATTAGTTCAAGGTGAACCTGACGCATCTTCTTTTCCTAGTGGCGGAATCAGGGCGACATTTGAAGCTCGTGGCTACACTGCATGGGATCCTACATCTTATGCGTTCATAAAAGACGGAACTCTTTGCATTCCTACCGCATTCTGTTCATACACAGGCGAAGCTCTCGACAAGAAAACACCTCTTTTGCGCTCAATGGAAGCAATCAACAAGCAGGCATTGCGCGTTCTTCACTTGTTTGGAAACGAAGGTGTTTCAAGCGTAAAAACAACAGTAGGACCAGAACAGGAATACTTCCTTATAGACAAGAGCGTTTACGACAAGCGCGAAGACTTGATTTTTACAGGAAGAACTTTGTTCGGGGCAAAATCTCCAAAGGGTCAAGAACTTGAAGACCACTACTTTGGAATGATAAAACCTCGTGTTCAAGATTTTATGAAAGATTTGAACAAAGAGCTTTGGAAACTTGGAATTCTTGCAAAAACTGAACACAACGAAGTTGCTCCTGCCCAGCACGAGTTGGCTCCAATTTTTACAACAACAAATATTGCTTGCGACCACAACCAGCTTACAATGGAGATTATGAGAAAAGTTGCTTCAAAACACGGAATGGTTTGCCTTCTTCACGAAAAACCATTTGCAGGTGTAAACGGCAGCGGTAAACACAACAACTGGTCAATTTCTACAGATACAGGCAAAAACTTGCTGGATCCAGGCGCAACCCCTGCAAGCAATGCGCAGTTCTTGCTTTTCTTAATTGCAGTTATAAAAGCTGTTGACGAATATCAGGATCTTCTTAGAATTTCTGTAGCAAGCGCTGGAAACGACCACAGGCTTGGAGCAAACGAAGCGCCTCCAGCAATAGTTTCAATGTTCTTAGGAGATGAGCTTAGCGAAATCCTTGAATGTATTGAGCAAGAAAAACCTTACGGAACTCGCGAAAAGCAAAAGATGCAGATTGGAGTTACAGTTCTTCCAGATTTCAACAAGGACACAACCGACCGAAACAGAACTTCACCATTCGCATTTACAGGAAACAAGTTTGAATTCCGTATGCTTGGTTCTTCAGAATCAATTGCTTGCGCAAACGTATTCTTGAACACTGCTGTTGCAGAGGAACTTAGGCAGTTTGCAGATGTTCTTGAAGGTTCTAAAGATTTTAAGAAAGATCTTCACGACCTTATAATTAAAACCATAAAAGAACACAAAAGAATTATCTTCAATGGAAACGGATACGATGATTCTTGGGTTAAAGAGGCCGAAAAACGCGGTCTTTACAATCTCCGTTCAACTCCAGAGGCATTGGAACATATCCTTGACAAAAAAAATGTTGAGCTTTTTGAAAAACACAAGGTTTATAGCAAGGTTGAACTTACATCACGCTATGAAATTCACAATGAATGTTATTCAAAGGTGATTAATATTGAAGCGCTTACTATGCTTGACATGGCGAAAAAGCAGATTCTTCCAGCAGGAAGCAAATTTGCTCAGGAACTTGCTCAAACTCTTGCAGAAAAAAAGAGCATAGCTCCAGATTGCGATTTGTCTTATGAATCAGATTTGCTAAAACAAGTTTCTTCTTTGACAGGAGCAATCTATAGCGGAGTAAAAGAACTTGAAAAAGCCGTTGACGGTGTAAAAGATGTTCAAGGAGGAGCCGGCAAAGTTGCAATGTACTACAGAGAAGTTGTTTTTGCTGCAATGAATAAACTCCGTGCTTCTTCAGATGTGCTTGAAACTTTGGTTCCTAAAGACTTGTGGCCGTTCCCAACATACAGCGACTTGCTTTTTAGTGTAAAATAAATTAAAACACTGACTAATAGGTTATTTTTGCCTATTAGCCCGAATTTCGAGTTTTTAGGAAAATGAACGAAAGCGTAAGCGGATTTACAATTTGTGAAGATTTTGTG
>DJRF01000008.1:0-27854 GCA_002437725.1 Treponema sp. UBA6367 | reverse complement strand
AGATTTTGTGCGATAAGAACGATTAAGGTTGCATAGCAACCCAAACCAATTCAAACTTCGTTAGAGCACAACCATCTGCAGCAAGGGTTAGTAAACAAACCTTGGAAAGTCGCTGAAAGCGTTTTTTTTCAATTTATAAAAAAACTCGAATTTCAGGCTATTAGTCAGTGTTACTGCAAATAAGATGAGGTAATTATGTGTTCGATTATGGGATACGCAGGACCTAGAGTTCCTGCAAAAAAGTTTGATGAATGTTTTTCAAGAACATTTACAAGAGGTCCGGACGGAAAAGAAATAGTAACTCTTGATGAAGGAATGATAGGTTTCCAAAGGCTTTCAATCATGGGACTTTCTCCTGAAGGTATGCAACCGTTTAATCTGAACTCAAATTATCTCGTCTGTAACGGCGAGATTTATGGCATTTTAAAGGGCAAGGACGGAAAAAATATTACTTGGCGTCAGGAAAAGCGTTTGCTAGAAGAAAAAGGATATAAGTTCAAAAGCGAAAGCGACTGCGAAATTTTGCTTCCACTATATGAGCTTTATGGTGAAAAAATGTTCGCCATGCTAGACGCGGAATTTGCCCTGATTATTTACGATTCAAAAACAAGGTCTTTTGTTGCTGCAAGAGACCCGATTGGAATTAGACCTTTGTATTACGGTTTTGACGACGAAGACAAAATTGTTCTTGCTTCAGAACCAAAAAATCTTGTGGGACTTGTAAAAGAAATTTTGCCTTTCCCACCAGGACATTACTATAAAGATGGAAAATTTACCTGCTACAGAGATATTGCGCAGGTTGAAAAATATAGCGATGATGACCTTGAAACAGCTTGCAAAAAAATTCACGATAAATTAGTTGCCGGCGTTCAAAAGCGTTTGGATGCAGACGCTCCTGTAGGATTTTTGCTCAGCGGAGGGCTTGATTCTTCGCTTGTATGCGCTATTTCTGCAAAAATTTTGCGAAAACCTATTGAAACCTATGCAATCGGAATGGAAGACGACGCAATAGACCTAAAGTACGCAAAACAAGTTGCAGATTTTATAGGTTCAAATCATCACGAAGTAATTATTTCAAAAGAAGATGTTCTTTCCTCTCTTGATGAAGTTATCAAGATTCTTGGAACTTTTGACATAACAACAATCAGGGCAAGCATGGGAATGTACCTTGTTTGCAAAGCGATTCACGAACAGTCAAAAATTAGGGTTTTACTTACTGGCGAAATAAGTGACGAACTTTTTGGCTATAAATACACAGATTTTGCGCCAAACGCACAAGAATTTCAAAAGGAAGCTCAAAAACGTATCCGGGAACTTCACATGTACGATGTTTTGCGTGCCGACCGCTGCATAAGCGTAAACAGCCTCGAAGCGAGAGTTCCTTTTGGCGACTTGGATTTTGTGGAATATGTTATGAGCATAAATCCAGAACTAAAGATGAACCGCTACAACAAGGGAAAATATCTTTTGCGCCATGCTTTTGAAAAAGATGCCGACGGAAAAGAATATTTGCCCTACGACATTCTTATGCGCGAAAAAGCGGCATTTAGCGATGCAGTAGGACATTCTTTGGTAGACGACTTAAAAGAATACGCTCAGAATTTCTATACAGACGAAGAATTCTTGGAGCGCTGCAAAAAGTATAAACACGCAACTCCGTTTACAAAAGAATCTTTGCTTTACAGAGAAATTTTTGAAAAATACTACCCTGGTCAGGGACAGATGATAAAGGATTTTTGGATGCCAAACAAAAATTGGAAAGGCTGCGATGTAAAAGACCCAAGCGCAAGGGTTCTTTCAAACTATGGAGACAGCGGAAAATAAAAAAGTCGGAGGTTTTGCCAGTATGAAAAAGACTTTGTACAAAAAGAATTTTGAACACGATGCTTGCGGTATAGGGGCAGTTGTAAGTATAGATGGAATTAAAACTCATAAAATTGTAGACAATGCGCTTAGCATTGTAGAAAAGCTTGAGCATCGCGCAGGAAAAGACGCAAGCGGTAAAACTGGAGACGGCGTTGGAATCCTTGTTCAGATTTCTCACGATTTTTTTAAGGATGTTGCTGCAAAAGAAGGTTTTAAAATTGGCGATGAGCGTGACTACGGAATTGGAATGTTCTTTTTTCCAGCAGATGAAAAACTCTGTTCAATGGATAAACAGAAAATCGAAAGTCTTTGCAAAGAATCTGATTTAGAATTTATTGCCTGGCGAAAAGTTCCTGTGGATTGCTCTGTTTTAGGAAAAAAAGCCCTTGACTGCATGCCTTCTATTTGGCAATGCTTTATAAAAAGACCTTCTAATGTTCAAAAGGGGCTTGAGTTTGACAGAATTTTGTACTTGCTCCGCAGAAAGTTTGAACATTCTAAAGACGGCGTTTCTGGCAAAACATACGTGGCATCTTTATCTTCAAGAACAATAGTTTACAAAGGAATGTTTCTTGTAAAACAGCTGCGAACATTTTACTGCGATTTGCAGTCTGAGCTTTACAGTTCTAGTTTGGCGCTTGTTCATTCTAGGTTCAGTACAAATACAAATCCTAGTTGGCAGCGGGCGCATCCAAACCGCTTTATTGCTCATAACGGTGAAATAAACACAATTCGCGGAAATGCCGACAGAATGTTGGCCCGCGAAGAAACTGTAAAGTCCAGCGTTTACAGTCAGTCCCAAATGAATGAAATTCTCCCTGCTGTAGATTCAACAGGTTCAGATTCCGCAATGCTCGACAATACTTTGGAATTCCTTGTAATGAACGGAATTCCCCTTCCTTTGGCAGTTATGATTTGTATTCCAGAGCCATGGAAGCACGATGAAGCTATGGAAGAAAGTAAAAAAGATTTCTACCACTATTATGCCACGATGATGGAAAGCTGGGACGGTCCTGCGGCAGTTCTTTTTAGCGACGGCGATTTTGTGGGAGCAACTCTTGACCGAAACGGACTTAGACCAAGCCGATATTACATAACAAAGGATAACATTCTTATTCTTTCTTCAGAAGTTGGCGTTCTTGACGTTCCGGAAGAAGAAATTGTAACAAAATCTAGGCTTATGCCTGGAAAGATTCTTCTTGTGGATACTGTTCAGAAGAAACTTGTTTCAGACAAAGAGTGCAAAGAATTTTATTCAAAGCGTTTTCCTTATGGCGAATGGCTGAACATGAACCTTGTGCAGTTGAAGAATATTGCTATTCCAAATAAAAAAATTCCTACAAGCACGCAGGAACAGCGCGACCGGCTTTACAAGTCTTTTGGCTGGAACTACGAAGACGTAAACGAGATGATTTTGCCAATGGCTAAAAATGGAGTAGAGCCCACAGCATCTATGGGAGTGGATACTCCGCTTGCAGTTATGTCTGAAAATCACCCAAGCCTTTTTTCTTACTTTAAGCAGCTGTTTGCCCAAGTTACAAATCCTCCAATCGACAGTCTTCGTGAAAAAATTGTTACAGATACAACAGTTTACCTTGGCTCTGACGGAAACCTTCTTGACACAAAAAGTTCAAACTGCCGCGTGCTTGAAGTGAACAATCCAATTTTAACAGGTGTTGATTTATTAAAAATCAAAAGCCTAAATCGGCCGGGATTAAAAACAAAGGTGCTTTCGCTTCTTGTGGACTGCTCAGATGATGACAAAATCGACCTTGAAAAAGCGATGGAAAATTTGTTTTCTCAAATCGACAAAGCTTATAGCGAAGGTTTTAATATAATTGTTCTTAGCGACCGCGGAGTCGATCAGACTCATGTGGCAATTCCTTCGCTCCTTGCTGTAAGCGGAGTGGAACAGTATCTGGTACGAACAAAAAAACGTACAGCGGTTTCAATTGTCCTTGAGTCGGCAGACGTTCACGATGTCCATCAGGCAGCAATGATTTTAAGCTATGGGGCAAGAGCTCTAAATCCTTATCTTGCGCACGAATGTATTTCGGAATTAATCGATCAAAAACTTTTGGACAAGGACTATCACACTGCAATCGACGACTACAACAAGGCTTTGATAAACGGAATTGTAAAAATCGCGGCAAAAATGGGGATAAGCACAATTCAGTCTTATCAGTCTGCCCAGATTTTTGAAGCGGTTGGAATAGATTCCTCTGTAATAAGCAAGTATTTTACAAATACAGTCAGTCCAGTTGGCGGAATCGGTTTAAAAGAAATAGAAGAAGACGTTGTTTTCCACCACAACCAGGGATTTGACAAGCTTGGCCTTGCGGTAAACACTCACCTCGACAGCGTCGGCGAGCACAAGTTTAGACGCGGAAAGAATGCCGAAGACCACCTTTATTCCCCGGAAACAATAATCGCTCTCCAGCAGTCCACTCAAAATGGCGATTACAAGCGTTTCAAGGAGTACACGGCTTTGGTTGACGACACAAGCCATCCTCATACTCTTCGAGCAATGCTTGATTTTTCAGTTGATGAATCTAAAAAAATCGACATCGACCAAGTTGAAAGCGTAGAAAACATTGTCCGCCGCTTTAAAACTGGCGCTATGAGCTACGGTTCTATTTCCGAAGAAGCGCACCGCTGCATGGCGGAGGCTATGAATCATCTTCACGGAAAGTCAAATTCCGGCGAAGGCGGCGAAAAGCCTGAACGCTTGGGAACGGTTTGGAATTCTGCAATAAAGCAAGTTGCCTCCGGTAGGTTTGGCGTTACAGAAGAGTACCTTTTAAGCGCCCAGGAAATTCAAATAAAAATGGCGCAGGGTGCAAAGCCTGGTGAAGGCGGACATCTGCCTGGCAAAAAGGTTTATCCTTGGATTGCCACAACCCGTTACGCAACTCCGGGAGTTTCCCTTATTTCGCCACCCCCTCATCACGATATTTATTCTATAGAAGATTTGGCCCAGCTTATCTACGACTTGAAGAATGCGAGCAGAAACGCCCGCATTTCTGTAAAGCTAGTTTCCGAAGCAGGCGTTGGAACAATTGCGGCAGGAGTGGCAAAAGCTGGTAGCCAGGTTATTTTGATTTCTGGTCACGACGGAGGAACAGGAGCCGCTCCAATAAGTTCAATCCATCACGCAGGGCTTCCTTGGGAATTAGGACTTGCCGAAACTCATCAAACTCTTATTCAAAACGGATTGCGCAGCCGCGTAATAATCGAAACCGATGGAAAACTTATGAGCGGCCGCGATGTCGCGGTAGCCTGCCTTTTGGGAGCGGAAGAGTTTGGATTTGCAACAGCGCCGCTTATCACAATGGGCTGCGCGATGATGAGAGTTTGCAACCTAGATACTTGCCCGTTTGGAGTTGCGACTCAGAACAGCGAGCTTAGAAAGCGTTTCAAAGGAAAACCAGAATACGTTGAAAACTTTATGCGCTTTATTGCTCAGGAATTGCGCGAATACATGGCGATGCTTGGCTTTAAGACAGTGGACGAAATGGTCGGACACACAGAAATGCTAAAGCTAAAGTCAAAGCAGGGATTCAAACGCGCGGCTTTGGTTGACATGGGCAACATAATTGGATACCGGGCGCCAAGCGGAGCAAAAACTCATTTTGACCCGAAAGATGTGTACGATTTTAAGCTGGAAAACACCGTTGACTTAAAAAATCTTGTTCCGTCTTTTGAAAAGTTGGCAAACTCTTATTCAAAAGAAAAATTGCCTAAAGATTCTCAAAAGATTTGCGCTCAGCAGCTGAAAATTGAAAGCACAGACAGAACGGTTGGCACAATACTTGGCTCAGAAATCCAAAAGAAGTTTGGCTCTAGTCTAAGCGAAGATTCATTCGTTCTTGACATAAAAGGCGGCGCTGGCCAGTCTTTAGGAGCTTTTATTCCAAAAGGAATGACAATCCGCCTTGAAGGAGACGCGAACGACTATTTGGGAAAAGGCCTTTCTGGCGGAAAAATAGTGGTTTCTACTCCTAAAAATGCGAATTACAAGGCAGAAGAAAACATAATAATAGGAAATGTCGCTCTGTTCGGGGCAACTAGCGGTAAAGCCTTTATCAATGGAATTGCAGGAGAACGCTTTTGCGTAAGAAACAGCGGAGCGACTGTTGTTGCAGAAGGCTGCGGAGACCACGGCCTTGAATACATGACTGGCGGAACTGTTTTGCTGCTCGGCTCTACAGGAAAAAATCTTTGCGCCGGAATGAGCGGCGGAATCGCTTACGTTTACGACCCGGAACACGTTCTTTACAAAAAATTGAATAAGGAACTTGTTACAATGTCGGAAGTTGCTGAAGATGAAGACAAGGCAAAAATCCGCGCTCTTATGGAACAGCACAAAAAAGAAACAGGTTCTAAGTTGGCAGAAAAGCTTCTTTCAAACTTTGAAGAAAACTTAGCTAGTTTTAAAAAGATTATTCCAAACGACTACAAAAAAATGATGGACGGAATTGCAAGCGCTGAAAAACAAGGCCTGCCTCATGAACAAGCTGTAATGTCTGCATTTAATGCTATTGTAGGCAAATAAACGTTAATGTTGGTGGAAATTCTTGTTGCTGTATCCAGCGTCAAGAATTTCTTGCCAATGTTCAAGCGTTACCGCTGCAATATCAGGGTCATACATTGTATTTGTATTTTTTATGATTTCTTGCCGGCAATATTCTGGATTGAATGCTTTTCTGTAGCTTCTGTTTGAAAGCATGGCGTCAATTGAATCGCAAACCGCAATGATTCTTGAGCCTAAAGGAATTTCAATGCCTGCAAGACCGTCTGGATAGCCTTTGCCGTCGAAACGCTCGTGGTGATGAAGCACAATTTCTGCAAGAGGGGCTAAAGAAGGCGAGCGCATTAAAATCCTTGCCCCAGTTGCAGGATGTTCCTTAAGAATTGCAAATTCTTCGTCTGTTAATTTACCAGGTTTTAAAAGAATTCCATCTGGAACGCCAACTTTTCCAACATCGTGAAGGTGGGCGGCCACATGATAGAATTCTTTTTGCTCTTCATCAAAGCCCATAAAATCAGAAAGTTTTTTTACAAGTTCGCTTACTCGGCACGAATGACCTGCCGTATATAAATCTCTTTCTTCAAGAGCGCCTGTTATACATTCTATTACTTCGTGATAATTTATACTGTTAAACATTAATGTTACCTTTTGCTAACTATTTTAACCTTCTGCCTTTTTTTGTCAACTGAAGTAAAATAAGATAAATTTGAATTGAAAAAGATTTTAAATGCATATATAATATTTTTGTTTGCTAGTCTGTAAAAAACAGTTGGTTTAGGATGAGTATTTTTTGCATTTCTGTTCGTACTGGTGTGGAAGAATGTTTTAAGAAGAGCGTTGATTCTATTCTTGAACGTTGTGAAACCCCTGTGCAAGGCTCTGTCTATCTGCTTAAAAAGCAGATGCGGCTAAAGAATGGTAAAGAATACTTTGATTTGTTTTTTCCAGGCTATGTTTTTTTTGAAACAGAAGAAAACGACAGCGCAAAGTTTCGTTTTATTCGCAATGTAAACGGATTTATTCGTTTTTTGCCTTCTAGCAAGGACGTCCATCCGTTGGTAGGAGTAGACCTTGAAATTGTGAAGTCCATACTAAGATTTGGAAGCACAGTTGGAATCGTTCCCGTGACTTTTGATACGAACGACCGCATTGTAATTGTGGACGGTCCGTTCAAAAATATGAGCGGAAAAGTCGTTTCTGTAAACCGCCGTAACAAGCGTGTTAATATAGAACTTGAGTTTATGGGCGGCGTGAATGTAGTAGGTCTTTCTTATGAACTCGTGCAGAAAGTAAAAGATTAAAGGTCTAGTTAAAAAGATTTTTATCTTCTGTTTATAAAACAATCGGTATAGGGAGTGGAGCTTGGTTCAAGCACACAGACCATCGGTGACCATTGGCTTTTTTTAGGTAGCGGAAATACATTTTGCGTGCTTTTTTGTAAGCACGACGGTGCCAATGGGGAAGGTGGGTTTAAAAGGTTCGATGAAAATCTCAAGTTTAATTGAATAAAAAAAAGCGTTATAGCTAAATGATTTTTGTTCTAAAGCATTTTGATGAAGAAATCTTAAAATTCTCCGCAAATGAAAATTCCAGTAATCCTGACTATAAAATTCTCTGGGTAACGGAAAATAAGGCTCTTTTGCCTTTAGGGTTTGAGTGCAGTGAACAAGGTCTTGAAAGCTGGATAAAACACCGTTCTGTTCCAAAGAACCGGGCATATATGGATAATCTTCTTTCAAAATGCAATTTGAGCCCGAACAGACCTTTGAGCGTTGTGTATTTTTCCAAAGGTCTTTCCTTGAATGACGTGTACTGGGTTGTTCCGGAAGATTTTGGCGGTTCGTTCAATGATGTTAATCTTTATGACAACCGTTTTAGCAGAGTTCTTTCTTATATTGCGTTTACAGGCTACGGAAGCTCTCTGCAATCTTCCTTATTCAGCAGCCCTGAGTTCACCACGAATGGCATACTTCCAAAATGCTGGCGTAGGATAAACGGAAAAATCGAGCTTTATAAAGGCTCGACCAGCGGATTTTCAAACGCAGGATATGAGGCATATTCAGAATTCTACGCGTTTCAGATTGCAAAAGAAATGGGCTTTGACGCGGTTGAATATAACCTTAGCAAATGGAAAGGCAATTTGTGTTCTACGTGCAGGCTTTTTACAAGCAAAGACTACTCGTTTGTTCCTGTCGGAGTTCTTGTAAAGAAAGGCGGATTTGAGGCCGTTCGGAATTTTTATAAATCCTTGGGAAAAGACTTTGAGAACTCATTGAACGACATGCTTGTTTTTGATGCGATAATAAAAAACACGGACAGACACTATGGAAATTTTGGCTTTTTGGTGAATAATAAGACGAACAAAATAGAAAAGCCAGCTCCTTTGTTTGATCACGGCAATTCGCTGTATAATCTTGCAAGCCTTGAATGTTTTGAAAAAGATGAAAATCTTCTTAAAAAATATGATAGAACATTGCAGCCTTGTGTTTATGATGACTTTATTGGAAGCGCAAAAAAAGTCTTGACGGCAGAGCATAAAGAAAGGCTTAGAAAACTGCTGGATTTTAAATTTAAAAAACATCCACGGTATAATGTCTCGGAATCAAGGCTTGAGCATATAAACGAGCAGGTGAGGGAGAATGTTAGGGAGTTGCTGGGGTAGAATGGTATGCTGTACTTTGTTTGTATGTTATTAATAGAAAAATTTTGAATTTTATGATATATTATTGCTAGGAGAACTGTGAAGTGCCATCTATTTCTATGTTTTATGGAATTGTTATTACAATGTATAATAACGGTTCGGAACATAATCCGCCTCATTTTCATGCACGGTATGGAGATTATCGGGCTGTTTTTGACCTTGAGGGGAATCTGACGATGGGTGATTTTCCATCTAAGCAGAAACATTTGATAAAGGCCTGGGCATTGTTGCATGCAGATGAGCTTTTGGCAAACTGGAATTTGTGTATGGAGCAGCAGAAATTGTATCCGATTGAGCCTTTGAAATAACAGGAGGTGCAACTATGAATAATCCGGTATGGGTCGTAAAAGCTGTAGAGGCTATGGAAGATTATAAACTCTTGCTTACATTTGAAAAAGGCGAAAAAAAAATTTTTGATTTTAAGCCATATTTAAAATATAAAATTAATGCACCGCTGAAAAATCCGTCATTTTTTAAAAAAGTGTATGCTGACGGAACTTCTGTTGCTTGGAGTGACGATTTAGATTTCTGTCCGGAAACTCTTTATGAAGAAAGTGTGCCTTGTTAGCAAAGTGTTATGTTTTGTTTTTGAACATCTTGACAACTGGAACTTTGCATAATAAAATCTTATCAATACTAAATTGCTGTCTGTTTACGAGGGGCGTTAGGTCCATAAATAAGGGCGATGTCTACAAACTCCGGGAACAACAGGGAGAGAACTGTTCCGCTATGGAAGCTTAGTTTTAGAAATACGGCTTGCCAGAAAGGGAGAGGGGGTGGGTATTGCGGAAAAATGTAAGGCAGGCTGATTTTTTTGTCTTTTCTGAAATAAAATTATCTTGTGTTTTGTAAGTTAAAGTTCTAAGAAAAACGATTAAAAAATAAAGTTTTATTTTTTCTAGCTAAAACATCAACTAACTATAAACTAATCTCTCCTATATTATATGTCCAATACTACACGCATAGCAAAAAACACGCTCGCTCTCTATTTCCGACAGATTCTCATAATGCTTGTGTCTTTGTACACGGTGCGTGTCGTTCTGAATACGCTCGGCGCGGAAGATTACGGAATCTACAATGTTGTTGCCGGAGTGGTTGTCCTATTCACTTTTGTGAATAACGCGATGGCTACAAGTGTTCAGAGATTTCTTAATTTCTATCTTGGAAAGAATGACGCGGAAAAGACTCGGAATGTTTATTCTACAAGCCTTGTGATTCATGGGATTATCTGCCTGATTTTTGTTGTTTTGGCAGAGACTGTCGGGCTTTGGTTTATGAATGCAAAGCTGAATATTCCAGCCGGACGGAGCAATGCGACTTTCTGGTGCTATCAGGCTGCGGTCATCACAACTTTGGCAAATATAATGCGCGTTCCGTACAATGCCGTTATTATAGCCTACGAGAAGATGAGCTTTTTTGCAGGCTTGAGCATTGTTGAGGCTGTTCTAAAACTTGCTGTTGTATTTCTTTTGAAAATCACACTGCTGGATAAGCTCGTTTTTTACTCATTTTTGCTTGCTGGTGTTTCGTTTGTTATTCTTGCTATATATAAGTTTTACTGCAACAAGAATTTTGAGATTGCGCATTACAGAATAAATCAAGACAAAGGGTTAGGAAAAGAGCTTGTCTCGTTCAGCGGGTGGAGCTTGTTTGGAGCCGTTGCGAATGTGGCGAACTCTCAGGGAACGAATATTGTCCTGAATATTTTTACAAACGTGACTGTGAACGCGGCGATGGGAATCGCAAACCAGGTGAATGCTGCCGTATACAGTTTTGTGAGCAATTTTCAGACAGCGTTCAATCCGCAGATAGTAAAAAGCTATGCGGCTGGGGAAAATGAGGAATTTCAGAGACTTGTAAATCGTGCGGCAAAGTTTTCATTTTATCTTCTTTGGCTGATTGTTCTGCCTGTTTATGTAAATTGCAATTTTTTGCTTTCGCTTTGGCTTAAAAATGTTCCTCAATATTCAGTCGGATTTGTCCGGCTTGTCTTAATTTTTTCGCTTATAGAAGCGCTTAACGGACCTCTTTGGATTTCCATTCAGGCGACAGGAAAAATCCGCGCTTACCAGATAATAGTCGGAATAATAAATGTTCTTAATTTGCCATTCTCGATTGTTGCGTTCTGTCTTGGAGCAAATCCGTACTGGGTTCTTTACATAAGAATCGCCTTGAACTGCGCCGCGTTTGCAATACGAGTTCTGCTTTCAAAAAAATATTTTGCCTTGCGCGCCCGTTCATTTTTGTGCGATTCAGTTCTGATTCCAATTTTTATTGCAGTGACCTCCGCTTCGCTTACTTTGCTTTTCGGAAAATTGGTTTCAAAAACTGTTCCGTGTTTTTTTGCAACTTGCATTGCGTCTGTTTTTGTTTCAGGAACGCTGATTTTCTTTTTAGGAATGAAGGCAAATGAAAGAAGAGCAATAGTTGAAAAAATCAGGAGAGGCAGAAAATGAAAAAACTTATTTTGATTTTGCTCTTTATCAGCCTTTCCATGAATCTCTTCGCATCTCAAAAGATTCATTTTTCCGTTGATGATGTAATAGGCTGCTTTGAGAATCTTACAAAAAATGAGGGAAAATACAACTCCGCTTTTGATGAGCCGTTTTTCGCTTATATAAAATCGCTACGTGAAAAATACAATGTGAAAGTGTCGCTCTACTGCTTTTATGAAAAAGAAGGCTTTTCACTTAAGGATTGCACAGAAAAATTTGCAGATGATTTCAAGGCTTCTTCCGGCTGGCTGAAATTCGGCTTTCATGCAGAAAAATCTGGAAATGTTAAAAATTTTAATAGGGGGGGGAGTGATTATAAGATGTTTGTGAATCAGATTGAACGCATAACTGGAACTTCGGATTGCATAGCAAAGACAGTGCGGCTTGATTATTTTTCAGGCGACAAGAAATTCATAGAGGCAATTACGGACAAAAGCTCAAAAAATGGAATCCGGCAGCTTTTATGCGCAGACAGCAGCAATCGCTACTCGTACTATTTGGATGAAATTCAAAAAACTGAACTGAACAAGAACGAGCTACTTTTTGCGGACGACTTGATTTTTGTAAAAACGGACTTTCGCTTTGATGATGTCAAAAATTTTAGGCGTTTGTTTTACGAAAACAAAGATGAAAGCGAGGTTGTTGTTTTTACCCATGAATGGCTTTTAGAGCCTGCAAAACGGAAGAATGTCTTCAAGTATTTTCTTCAGCTTTTGAATTCAAGAAAAATAAAATTCAACATAAACAGATTCTTTGAATATTACACAGGCAAAGACTGTGAATATGTTTTTGAGTTTTAAAATCAAGGGAGAAAAATAAAATTATGGACAAAATTAAAAGATTTATAACCTGCCATATTCCAGTTTATGCCTGCAATTTCAGGTGTTCATATTGCTATGTGGGGCAGCATCAAGGAGCGTATAAAAATGGAATAAAGAGCTTATATACTCAAAATATGGATAAAATACGTTCTGATTTATCTATTTCAAGGTTGGGCGGAGTCTGTTATTTTAATTTGTGTGGGGATGGAGAAACTATGTTACATCCGCAGCTTATTCCCCTTGTTTATGAGCTTACAAAAGAAGGACATTACTGCGATGTGATTACAAACGGAGTTCTCTCAGATAAAATTGAGGAGCTGATTGCTATTCTTGATGAAAATCAGCGGAAACATCTTTTCTTGAAGTTTTCGTTTCATTATCTTCAGCTTAAAGAACGAAATTTATTGGAAACATTTGTTTCAAATGTCAACAAAGCAAAGAGAGCAGGAGTTTCTTTTACAGTTGAAATAACTCCGCATGATGAGCTGATTCCGTATATTGACGAAATAAAGAATGTTTCGCTTAAAAACTTTGGTGTATTGCCGCACATTACAGTTGCAAGGAATGAAGCGACAAAAAAAATTGAATTATTATCTAAATATAGTCGTGAGAATTATAAAAATATTTGGTCAGTTTTTGACAGTGAATTATTTGATTTTAAATTTAGTATTTTTAATGAAAGACGATGCGAATTTTGCTATGCGGGTCAGAATAGTTTGTATGTAAATTTAGAAAATGGAGATTATTATCAATGTTATGAAGGTGACTGGCTAGGTAATATAGGAAATGATAAGAAGTTAAAATTTCGTCCAATAGGCAAATGTCGGTTGCCTCATTGTTTTAATGGACATGCCTTTTTAGCTTTTGGTGATATACCAGAATTGAATACACCAACTTATGCTGAAGAAAGGGATAGAGTATGTAAGGATGGGACTGCTTTTCTTCAACCTGAATGCAGAGCTTTTTTTTCGACAAAAACTAGTGATGATAATAAACAGTATTCTAATAAAGAAAAAAATAAAATAAAACTTCAGAGCGATATTTTAAGAATTCCAAGAAAGATTATAAAAAAAATTATTTTTATTTCTCGATAAACTTTATGAAAAAACTAATATTCTACAAACAATTTAGATATTTATATTGGTTTTATAAAAATCAAAAAATTAAAAAAAAAATTAAACAATTCATTAAAAAAAATCAAAAACGGGAAAAAAATATTTTATTATTAATGACTCCTGTTTATGAAAATTTAGGCGATCAAGCTATAGCATATGCGGAATTATTATTTTTTCAAAAATATTTACCTAATAAAAAAGTTTTGGAAATTACAAATGATTTAATAACACCTATA
Organism: Treponema sp. UBA6367; assembly: GCA_002437725.1. Lineage (GTDB taxonomy): Bacteria > Spirochaetota > Spirochaetia > Treponematales > Treponemataceae > Treponema_D. The sequence goes on along the minus strand of DJRF01000008.1, from coordinate 14,089 downwards.
GTTTATAAAGTTATGAATAAATATTCTGAAAATTTTTCAAATGTAATAATAACGGGTGGAGGTTTTTTAGGAACATTATGGTTTCAGAATGAAAAGCAAGTTAGAGCGATTTTAAATGGGGTGAAAAATTCTAAGGTGACTATCTTTCCTCAGACTGTATATTTTGAGAATTCAGAATTTGGAAGAAAAGAATTAGAACACTCTAAAAAAATAGTTTCAGGCTTAAAAGATGTAGATATATACATAAGAGATAAATCTTTTGCTTTTGTGAAAACACAATTTATTAATAAATCAGTTTTTTCTGTTCCAGATATTGTATTTTTTCTTAATTATTCAAAATCTTTTTGTGAGTTACATCGCAATGGTGTTTTGCTCTGTTTTAGAAATGATAAAGAGAAAGTTATTAATAATGAACAAATTTTAAGAATTGAAGTTTTTCTAAAAGCAAGTCAAGTTAGATATGATTTTACTGATACTTTGGCAGGTCATAAAATTTTACCAAAAAAACGTAAATATGAGTTAGAAAATAAATTAAGAGTATTTAAATCTTCAAATTTAGTTATTACAGATCGACTTCATGCTATGCTTTTTTGTCTTATAACAGGAACCCCATGCATTGCTGTAAATAATATTAGTAAAAAAATAGAAGGTATTTGGCAACTTTGGTTGAAGGATTTTGATTATATACATTTTTGCGAATCATTTTGTGATATAGATGACGAGCTTATAAATAGAATGCTTATGATGGGTGGTAGAATTTATAATTCTAAATATTTTGAAAAATATTGGCTTGAGATGAGCGAAAGACTTGATTTTTATGAATAAAAAAATAATTTCTGTTTTAATTCCTGTGTATAATGTTGAAAGATTTATTGAAAGATTTGTTATAAGTTTGTTTACAAATACTATTGCTGAAAAATGTGAATTCATATTTGTAGATGACTGTAGTCCTGATGATTCTGTTAAAATTATAAATAAGCTTATGCCGCAATTTAAGAATATGAAAGATTCAGTAATTATACTTCATCATGACAGAAATCGTGGACTTGCTGCGGCACGTAATACGGCATTATTGCAAGCCCATGGAAAATACATTATTTGTGTGGATAGTGATGATTGGCTTGAACCTGATTATTTAGAAAAATTATATAAAAAGGCAGAAGAAACAAATGCAGATATTGTAGGATGTGATTATTTCAGAGAATCTCGGGGACATTCAGAAATTTGCATAAATCCATTAAATAAAAATCCTAGAGAATCATTAAAGGAGATTCTTTCTGGAAAAACGCTTGCATTTTTATGGATAAAATTATTTAAACGAGAACTTTTTACAAAAAACAATATTATGTGGACAGAAGGAGTAGATGTGACGGAAGATGTTGTCATTTGTTCAAGATTATTTTCTGAGGCTAAAGCAATATCCTATGTAAATAAGCCTTTGTATCATTATAATTTGCAAAATCAAACTAGTTTGACAGCAAGTCTTGATGAAAAGAAAATTACTCAAATTATTACTGCATGTGAGTTACTAGAAAAAGAATTAGCATCTGATTTTGAGTATTCCATTGTAATAAAACAAAGAAAAGCACTTTCTAAAATGTGGATTTTACTTTGTGCCATTGACTTAAAAGATGAATATTTTTCTCTTTGGAATGAAGAAAGATTATATTTAACAAAAACTTCAATAAAACGAAAGTTTATTCTTTTTTTATGTAATTTAAAATTATTTTTTATTGTAAAAATTATCTTAAGATACTTTAAAACTTCTCGCTAAAAGCAAATCTATAGTATTTTGCCAACGAAAAACGGATTTATGCAAAAAAAATATATATATCTTGACTGGAATGTTGTGAGCTACTTACATGAAAATAGAAATGATTCTGATTCTGAATTGACATCTCTTCTTTTTCGATTGAAAAAAAAGTATGCTTTTCCTTTTTCTGTTTGTCATGTGCAAGATAGATTAGCAAAGTATAATTCAGAATATGAAAATGAAATTCAGGCTGATTTTAATTTTTTTGAGAATTTATCAGATGCATGGTGCATTGGATGGAATTCGAACTCAAAGGATATAGTTATTGAGAAAAAATCAATAGCGGAATGTAGAAAACAAGTTGAAAACGATGAAGAAATAACTTTTCCTTTTCAATCTGTAAATTTGCCTTTTCCTGAAATTACTATTGATATATCAAAATTAAATGTAGAGCATCCATTGTATGATTTTTTTATCTCTACTAAAGGAAAACTTGATGGGGTTTTATTTCAAGAGTTTTTAGAGTGGTTCTATAATTCAATATTTAAAGATGGTTCAGCATATAAGAAATTTAGAGATTATATAACAGATCATATAGATGACTTTTTAAATTTTTCAAATAATAGTTCAGATTTAGTGGTTTGTTTTCAGAAACATTGTGCTTCATTTTTTAGAAGTTTTGGTTATTCTTTTGAAAAATTAATAGAAAATTGGAAAACTATTGCCCAAAACTGGTTTTCTTTAAGATATGGAGCAAATATTCCCTTAGAAGTTCTTATTTCTCATGGATATATGCTTTTGGAAATGCATCCTATTTTTCATGATAAGATAAGCAAAAATAAAAATAATTTAAAAAATATTAAGAGAGATTCAAATCATTTGTTTTTTGCTTCTAAGGCTGACTATTTAATTAGTGAAGATAAACATTTTAGAGAAAAAGCAAAGTTTATATATGAAGTATATGATATAAAGACAAAAGTTGTTTCTGAAACTGAATTTTTGGCTAAATTTTGTTAGGGTAAAAAATCTAAACTAATTTGAGAAAGTAGTTTATTCTATGAAAAAAAGTTATAATTGGATTTTAATATATTTGATTTTAGTAATTTTAGATATTTTTTCAATGATTCTATTTGAATTAGGAAGTGAGAAATATTCATTAGCTTTTGTTGAGTTTCTTGTAATATTTACATTTTCTGTTTTTTTTATAAAATCTTCAAAGAGTAACGGAATTCTATCTTTATATTCACTTTTCTTGATATTTTCTGTCTTTTTTCTGTATTCGAGAATTGTTTTTGAATGGATTGGTTATTTAAATCGGCAGGTTAATGATTTTTATTTTTTTCTAACTAGTATACATTTTAAAGACAGAACAGTTTTTGATTTTATGTTTTATACGATTCTATATTTAATTTCTATAGATTTTGGGTATTATTATTCAAAATTTACTAATAATCGATTAGATAATAGAACTGAAAATAATACTGCAAAATTTTTCATTTTTTTATGTATTATCTTAATAATGCCATTACTTCTGTACAAATCATATCTTGATATAAAAAATGTAAAATTAAATGGTTATCAATCTATATTAGATAGGAGTTCTTATCCCTTTTATTTAAAAGGTGTTGGAACAATTTTTATAAGTCTTTTTTATTGTCTTTTTATGTTTAAAATGACGAAAAAAGAAATTTTAATTTTGATTTTTATATATCTAATTTACTCTTTTACATCTTCGTTAAGAGGAAGTAGAAGTGTATTTTTTATTCCTTTTGTATTTTCATTCTATGTATTATGGCGATTAGATATAATAAAAATTTCCTTTTTTAAACTTATTATAATTGCAAGTTGTTCAATTTTATTAATTGCATGGTTTACAGTCGTACTTAGAGGAGAGAGAATTTCAGATTCTTCATTAAGCAAAATATTTAAATATATTCTTTATGGTCAAGGAAATTCTATAGGTGTTCCATTGTATTATCTGGAATATAAAGATTATATAGATGCAAGAATACAATTACCTTTGTTTTTGGAGGATTGGTTTTCTTTTTTTACAAATTTTTTTCATAAAGGCTCATACTATGTGGCTCTTGTTGCTAATAAAAAGAATGTCGAAGGAGGACTTGGGGAATCTATATATGTTGAATTATTAAACTTGCCATTGGTATTTTCTTTGCCTGTTTCTTTTTGTTTTGGAAAAATTTTAAAAAAAGTTGAAATGAATTTATTGTCAAATAGATTTAGAATACCATTTTTTTTATTGCTTTCACAGTGGTTATTTGTCCTTGCAAGATTCGCCTTTTTTAACTTTCTTGATTTATATGGAATTTGCGAAATGTTTTTAACAGTTGTGCTATTTTTGTTTTTCAATAATTGTTCAAAGTACATCTTGAAAGTGAGATGTTATGCATAAACTTTCTATTATTCTTACAGATATTACAAAACGTGCAGGAACTGAGCGTGCGGTCGTGAATCTTGCAAACATTCTTTCTAATTTGAAGTACGAAGTTTATATTTTTAGCACAGACTCTATTTTAGGCTGTACACAGTATGTGTTAAATTCTGATGTAAAAATTTTTCATTTCGGTCTAAAAATTTCTTCAGCACAAGGCTTCTCAAAGGTTTTACAATATAAAAAACTAAAGGCAAAAATCATTGAATGCGTAAAAAATGAAAATATTGATTGTGTAATAGGAACTTATTCATTTTTTAATGCTTTGCTTACAAGAATTCCTAATGTGAAAACTGTTGGATGTGAGCATTTCAACTATTTTAGTGCATCAAAATTTCATCGGCTTGTGCGACGAATTTTCTATCCAAGGCTTAATGCTGTTGTTGTTTTGACAGAACACGATAAAGTCCATTATTCATTTCTAAAAAACTGTTTTGTGATTCCTAATTCTCTTTCATTTGAATCTTCGATAAAAAATAGTTGGAATGAAACGGTTGTGCTTTCTATTGGACGCTATACAAGACAAAAAGGTTTTGATTTTCTTGTAGAAGTGGCTGCAAAATTAAAGAAAGAATTTTCTAGTTGGAAATTTAAAATTGTTGGAAGTGGAGAGGATGAAAAGTTGTTGAAAAAGCTTATTGCTGAAAAACAGCTTGAAAATTATGTGGAACTGCTATCTCCGACAAACAATGTTGTAGATTTATATAAATCTGCGAGCATTTATTGTATGTCTAGCCGTTTTGAAGGCTTGCCGATGGTTTTGCTTGAAGCTAAGAGTTGCGGGCTTCCGATTGTTTCTTTTGATTGCCCGGAAGGTCCTTCTGAAGTGATTGAGGATAGTAAAGACGGTTTCTTATGTAAGCCCGAAAATACTGATGATTTGGCTGAAAAATTAAAGATTCTTATGAGTGATGAAAAACTTAGAGAGCAATTTGGAAAAACAGCTTACGTAAATAGTAAACCATTTTCGACAGAAAATATTGCAAAAAGATGGAAACAACTTTTGGAGCGTATTTGATAGATAAAATTGACTTTTATATGTTTTACCTATATATTTGTGTTGGATAGGAGGTGTTTTATGCATAATATGAATGTAAATGCAATTGTATTTAAGGGTAAAGAAGGAAAGAGAGCCATTAAGCAGATTTTGAATGCTAAGCCTGTAAAAAATGAATATACAACAACAATAGCAGAAAGATTAAAATTGTATGTTTTTCCTATTGTACCCGCGTTTGATTACAGAAAAAAATGATTTTAGAAGCTGGCAATTATTATCTTGAACACCTTTCTGATGACGTAAATAGTTACGAATTAAAAAAGTTTAGAATACAACATAAGGAAACTCAACTAACAAAATATCTTGTAAAATTTGCTAAAAAGCATGAAATAACAATGCTGAATAAAACATATCTTGTTAGGGATAAACGCAATAAGAATTTGGTTGCTTGGTTTTCTCTAAAGAATGCTACTTTACCGTATAATGATAAAGAGAATAGTTTTTTAATTCCTGCTATTGAACTTACTCATTTTGCGGTTGATGAACGATATAAAAGCATTGCTTCGAACGATGACCTTTCAGTAAAGACAGGAGAGTTTATCTTTTGGAATTTAATTCTGCCTATGGTAAGAGATGTTGCTGTAAAAGTGGCTTGTAAAGATTTGTTTGTTTTTGCAATAAATACAAACAGATTAATTGATTACTATAAAAATAGACTTGGCTTTAAGGAAATTGAAAAATTAGATGACAAGTTATTTTTTGAATATGCAGTTCCTGATTATGATGATAACTGTAGATTCTTATATTTTCCTTTGAGTTAAAAATGCTTAAAATTTTTGTATTTTACACTGTTTTTTTTAGAAAATAAACATAGCATATATTTTAAGCAGTCATATAATTGTACTTATTGACTCCATATATACCATCTTTTCTTTAAGGTTACTCTATGCTTCTTTCAATTATAATTCCCGCATACAATGTTGATCGTTTTATCGCCCTGACTCTTAATACTTTTATTTCTCAAAATCTTGAAGATTGCGAAATAATTGTTGTAAATGACGGTTCAAAAGATAAAACTCTTGAAATTGTAGAGCAGATAGCAAAAAATGAATCTCGTATAAAAGTAATAAATCAGGAAAATAAAGGCGTGTCTGTTGCCCGTAATGTCGGCTTGGAAAATGCAAGCGGCAAATACATTTATTTTATGGATTCTGATGATACAATTGCAGGCGGAACTTTAGATTTTTGGCGAAATTTGCTTGCTGAGCATAAAAACTGCAATATTTATGCTTTTGGATATAAGACTTCAACAGGCGAAAAAGAAAAAAAATATGTTTATAATAAGTTTGATAAAAAAGTTCTGAAAAATCCGCTATTAAAACAGAGTTTTTTGTCAAAAAAACTCTGTTTTCATATATGCAGCTGCATATATGAAAACAATTTTCTGCAGAAAAACAATTTAAGATTTACTCCGGGATTGAAAATCGGCGAGGATTTGGAGTTCATTTTAAATGCGATAGACAAAGCTGATTCTCTTTATTATGACCCAAGGGATTGTTTTATTTATTTGATTCGAGATGATTCTGCAATGCAAGGATATAAAACATTTTCTGAAAATCAGTTTCATTCCTATGAAATCCGCCGGGATATTTGCCTTTCAAAAAATTATCAGTCAGAAGAAATAAAAAAATATTCAAATTTTTGGCTTCAGAATCAGTATGTGGCTCATTTGCTTGCTTATCTAAAGTCTGATTTTAAGGATAAGAAAATTACAGAAAATTTTATTGAAGATAAAAAATATCTTTATTTACCAGCAATAAATGGCGCGTTGAAAAATACGATTGCAATAAAAATTGCTAAATTTTTGCCATTAAAACTGATACTAAAATTATTAAAGTAGCCCGAATGTCGAGTTTTGTAAAATCGACATAAAAATTGAATCAGCTACCAGAAAAAGCGTGTCAATTCGTCATGCGGGGCGCAACAAGGTATCGGACTGCGCAATTTTCTTCAAAAATTGCTTGCCATCGCTCCGAATGACTCGGTTGCCGCTTTCTTTTTCTTCCCGCTTATTCAATTTATTTCTTCTGAAAAAAAACTCGACATTCGGGCTAAAGTAATAATTATTTTCTGATAAAAGGAACTCTTCACTATGCATTATGATTATCTTCTCGTTGGTGCGGGCTTGTTCAATGCAACGCTCGCTAATATTTTTGCGTCTAAAGGTAAAAAATGTCTTGTTATTGACAGGCGACCACATATTGCTGGCAATATTTATACAGAAAATCTTGACGGCATAAATGTTCATAAATATGGCGCGCATATTTTTCATACAGATAATAAAGAGGTTTGGGATTTTGTGAACCGTTTTGCGACATTCAATCGCTATACAAACTGTCCTGTGGCAAATTATAATGGGCAGATTTTTAATATGCCGTTCAATATGAACACGTTCAATAAAATCTGGCCGGATGTTATAACTCCTTCTCAGGCAAAAAAACGAATTGAAGAGCAGGCCGCCGAGATGAAAGACAAGATTCCGCAAAATCTTGAGGAGCAGGCTATAAGTCTTGTTGGGCGTGATATTTATGAGCGCCTTATAAAAGGTTATACTGAAAAACAGTGGGGCAGACCTTGTGCAGAACTTCCTCCATCGATTATAAAAAGGCTTCCGGTGCGCTTTATTTATGACAACAATTATTTTAATGACGCATATCAAGGAATTCCAGTTGGCGGTTATACAAAAATGGTTGAAAAAATGCTTTCCGGTGTTGAAGTTCGGTTGAATTGTGACTTTTTAGAAAATCGTTCTGAATTTGAAAATCTTGCTGATAAAATTGTTTATACAGGAATGATAGACCAGTTTTTTGACTACTGCTATGGCGAGCTTGAATACAGAAGTCTTCGTTTTGAAACAGAAAAACTTGATTGTGAAAATTTTCAGGGAAACGCAGTTGTAAATTATACAGATTCGAAAACTCCATATACAAGAATAATTGAGCACAAGCACTTTGAATTTAGCACGCAGCCAGTAACTTATATTACGCGCGAATACCCTGCGTCATGGAAAAAAGGCGACGAGCCTTATTATGCCATGAACAATGAGAAAAACAATGCGCTCTATGCAAAATATGCAGAACTTGCTTCCAAACAAAATAAAATTATTTTTGGCGGTCGCCTGGGAATGTACAAGTATTTTGACATGGATGACACAATTGCAGCTGCTTTTGAGCTTGCAAAGAAAATTTGACTTTTAATCAGATAGACTATATATTTGTATTATAAAGTTTGATTTCAGATTGTTGATTACTATAAACTTGGAGGAATAAAATGACATTACGAGTTGTATTGGAATATGATGATGTTGTTGATTCTTGGGCAGCCTATTGTCCTGAACTTCCAGGTATAAATTCTTGTGGAACAACCCAGAAAGAAGCGGCAGAAAATTTCAAAGAAGCTGCGGAACTTTTTTTTGAGCCTTCTGATTTTAATGTTCCAGCAGAATCAAAAGTCTTGCAGATGGTTATTTAGATGCCAGTTAGATTAACATCAAAAGAAATTGTCCGTATTTTGCTAGACAATGGATTTGTATTGCTTTCTCAAAAAGGCTCCCATCAAAAATGGTTTAACTCTCAGACTGGTGCAACAACAATTGTTCCGTGTCATGGAAATAATCAGTTGCCTATAGGCACTATATATTCTATAACCCGTGCTTCAAAACTTGATAAATCTCTGTTTGGTTTTTAAATAGTAAAAACTAAAGATAATAAAATCTATCCTCTTTTCCTAAGTAAAAATCAAAACTCTATTTTGCATATTGAGGAAAATATGATATTAACTATTCCTGTGGTTTTAAAACAAAATAATTTTAACTTTATACGTCTTTTTTGTTGTTTTTTGGTTATTTCTATGCATGTTTTGGATTTATCTGGAACTGTATCTATTTTAAGGCCTGTTTTTGATGGTCATGTTGCAGTTTGCGTATTTTTTATTTTAAGTGGTTTTTGGGTTACAAAAAGTTTTCTTTCTTCAAAGAACTTGAAGGAATATTTTGTAAAAAGAAGTATAAGAATTCTTCCTTTGTACTATATTTCTGTCGGGGGGGGGCTTGTAGCATTTGCGTTTGCAAGTGAGTTTCCTATAAAAGAGTTCTTTACAAATGCAGAAACTTGGAAGTATCTTTTTTGGAATTGTATATTCTTAAATTTTATGCATCCGACTCTTCCAGGATGTTTTGAAGGAAAGTTTGTTGCTGTAAATGGGGCTCTTTGGACAATAAAGATTGAAATTGCATTTTATGTTGTTTTGCCAATTTTAATTTGTTTTTTCAAAAAAATGAAATCATTAAAGCAATTGAATATATTATTGCTTGTTCTTTATGTTCTTTCAGTTTTATACACTTTTATTTTAGGTCGATATGCAAATGCTTTGCATTTGCCAAAACAGCTTGCAAATCAATTTCCAGCCTTTGTTAGTTGTTTTGCAAGTGGAATGTTCTTGTTTTTTAACTGGGATTGGATACTAAAAAAGATAAATTTGCTAGTTGTTCCATCGGTGGCTATTTTTGCTCTTCATTATGTTTTTAAAACTGAATTTTTAATGCCTGCCTCGCTTTCTTTGATTTGTGCGTTTTTTTCAACTAGGTTTACTTTTTTAAGTTCTATAGGGAGCAAAAAGGACTATTCGTACCCTCTTTATCTTTTTCATTTCCCGCTGATTCAACTTATGGCTCATTTTAATTTTTATACAGAATGTTTTCCCCTTGCTCTATTTTTGACATTTGCTGGCGCTTATTTTATTTCTGTTTTAGCAGTAAAAGTCGTTGATGCGTTAGCGCTGGCAGGGGCGGCGAAGCCGTTGCTAAGTGAACGGAGAGAACGACGCAATGGAGCGGTAGCGGAACCCCGAACATAGCGGCCCGAAGCGTAGCGCAGGGAAACGCCCAAATTCAAAATAATCAAATAAACATTCTTTTCTCAAATTAAGCCTTGTGCATTCGCATGGGGCTAAAAATATTGTCTTTAAAAAATTATTTACAAGGAAACTAAAATGGAAGAAAAACTCGTTTCAATCATTACGCCAATGTATAAAGGTGCTGCATTGGTTGGGCAGACCATAGAGTCTGTTTTGGCTCAGTCTTACAAAAATTGGGAAATGATAATTGTTGACGACTGTTCTCCTGATAATGGTGCAGGTGCAGACGTAGTGCAATCTTATGATGATAAAGATTCAAGAGTAAAACTTATTCGGGCTAAGGTAAACCGCGGTTCATCTGGAGCGCGAAATCAGGCTATGGAAGTTGCAAAGGGACAATATTTTGCTTTTTTAGATAGCGACGATATTTGGCATCCTGAATATCTTTCTAAAATGATTAATTATATAGAAGAAAATGATGATGAATCTGTGGCGATTTATTTTTCTTCATACAGAAGAATGAATTCAAAATGCGACGCAGAACTTTTAAAGCCTTACATTTTTGAAGGAAGACGAACTTTTAAGCAGTTGCTTCGTCATTGTCCGATTTTTCCATCTGCTGCAATTGTTGATACTTCAAAACTTCCTCAGAAAATCTATTTTAAGGAAGAATTAAAAGCTCTTCGTGATGATTATGCGTATTGGCTTGATATAATGAAAAACGGTTTATGTGCAATGGGATACAAAGATGTTCTTGTTGATTACAGAATGCGAGATGATAGCATGACCGCAAGCAAAACAAAAATGATAAAGCCACAATGGAAAATCTACCGCAAAGTCCTAAAAATGAATGTTTTTTCAAGTGCATGGTACTTGTTCTGCTGGGGAATGAACGGAATTTTGAAGTATAAAGTGGGGAAAAGATAAAATTGCCAATAGTAGAATGTTTTTTTTCTTGAAATGATAGTTATAAAGTGAATATATTCTAAAGTACAATAAATTTAATACTAAGCATGTCGAGGATAAAATATTGGCATTAGAAAATTTAAAACTTTTAAGAGATAATATGATTCAAAATAATTGGATTATAGCATGTTTTTTATTTTATTATAAAGAAATTAAATATACTGTCTTAGTAAGACGATTTGTCGAAACAATTTGAAAAAGAAAAATAAATACGCATTGGTTGAACTTCATTTTATTAAGTCAAATAATTTTTCAAAAGAGTTAATTGTTGAGGCGAATGGCAGTGGGTTATTAATTGCTCCTAAAACACTCCGAGAGTATTTTGGAATTGAGTATGGGGAAAATCTTGGAGATATTTTAAAGCAATTTTCTGAAAATCTAAATAAATTTATTCCAACAAAAATTCCATTAAAATATCCTTCGGAACAAAGAAATTTAATGGCATATTCATTAAGTAAAAGTGATTCTGAAAATCCTAACAAAGTTTTTTGTTATAAAGTTAGGCGTAATCCAAAAGGCCAAAAACGTACAGCATTTAATTCTGAAAAAACAAAATTATTAAGAATAGATTTATATAAAGAGTTTTACGATGATAAAAGCATTAGTTTTTGTTATTCTGAAGATAAAAATATGGAAAAATCAACGTCTGAAATTTTAAATAATTTTGCAAAAGAATGATATATTGATATACAGTTTTTTTTGTTTTATTTTAAATTGACGATTCTTATTTCTATACTTATATTTTAACTATTGTATTTTTTAGGAGGAATGTTTTATGGATTATAATCAAGTTGAAGTTCTACTTGCAGAATCATCTGGAGATGATTGGATTAAAAATGATGAGCTGGGGGTTTTTACATATAAAAAAGATTTGAGCCTCAGAATAGAAAGGGTTGCCGAAGATAGGGAATTTGTAGAACCTTGGGCTACGAAATTTCCAGATAAGAATGCGAGAGCTATTGAATATAGAGTATATTATAACAATTCCTTTGTTGATGAAAGGTTATTGGTCTCAGTTGATGGTGCACGTGCTATATTGCCTTTGCCGAAATCTGCTAAAGATTTGATTGTAAAAAAATCTAATATAAATTTTGCAAGAATAGTAAATACAGGCAGTCTATTTGATAACTATTTGAAACAGAGTGAATTTAAAGAAGAAGATTAATACTGAACGGATACTATAAAAGTACAGTCGAAAAATACCCGAGAATAAAGAGGGTATGAAAATGAGGTACAGCAAAGAATTCAAGGAACAGTCAATTAAACTGTCTGATGAAATCGGAGTAAAACAGGCCTGTGCACAACTTGGACTTGTTTACGCAACTTTAGCCGATTGGCGAAAAAGTTATAACCGTGAACGAATCTTTAAACAAAAAACATCAGAAGACGCTCCGCCTACAGAGCGTGAAAAAAAACTGATGAAAGAAAATGCGGAGCTCCGCGAGGCTAATAACATCCTCAAGGATGCTTTCCGTTTTTTCGTAAACGACCGGAAGTAGTAACGGTAAGAAGCATTCACTGGTTCATATTTGACAACAGAAAAAAATATCATGTGAACCGAATGTGCAAGTCTCTTTCGGTCAATGAAAAAGGTTATTACAAATGCGTAACGGAGAGCGGCCGAAAAAGTGGCAGGATTTGCTCGTAGAGATACATCGTGTTCTGGATGAGGACCCTGACAATGACAACTACGGGGCAGACAGAATGCTGATTGCATTGACTCAGAAGGGAATACAGACTTCCTTGAGTTCTGTAAGACGTGCAATGCGAAAAGGCAATCTTATGAAACCGAGCAGAAGAAGTCCTGACGGGCTTACCAAGGCTGATAAAAAAGCCCGGAGACCTCAGAATCTTCTGCAGCGCGACTTTACAGCAAAAGCTCCGGACCAGAAGTGGCTGACTGATATAACTCAGGTGCCATGCAAGGACGGAAAGCTTTATATTGCCCCTATTTTTGACTGTTTCGGCGGTGAGGTAATCAGTCTTGCTATGGATACAAACATGAAAAAGGAACTGTGTATTTCCGCTCTGGAATCGGCTTTTGAAATGAGAAAACCGAAGTCAGGAGTGATAATTCACAGTGATGCCGGAAGCCAGTACACAAGCGAGGCTTTCAGGCTCGCAGTTGGAAAACATCATGCAGTCCAGAGCATGAGCGATGTCGGAAAGTGCTACGACAACGCAAGAATGGAATCATTCTTTGCAACTTTGAAAAAAGAAAAACTGTACAGAATGAATACAACAAAAATGACGGTAGAACAGGTAAGGACCGTGGTCTTCCGTTATGTCATGATTTATTACAACAGAAAAAGAATTTCCACTGTAAATCCAGGCGGTCTGCTTCCTGCAATCTACAGAAAAAAATCAGCAGTTATTTCTGTAGCTGCTTAGAAATTTAGGGTATTTTCTGACTGTATTAAAGTTGACTTTTTCAAGAACACAAACTTGAAGTGCATGAACTACATTGAGAATGTGGTGGAGTTCATCCAGTACTGCATTGAAAACGTAGCCGTTCAAAACAGTACAACACCCCTCCTGAAGACGGATATACTGAATTTTTCAAAAAAAAGATAGAAATCGACCATCAGGAATTTAATAACAAGATAAACTATTACAATGCAAATAACCTCCGGGACGCTAGCCTTCTTGAAAAAGTGAAAGAAATTGTAAGGCAAAATAGTGGACACTAACTAAAAATGAAGGCTAGCCGTGTGGCTAGCCTTTTTTTATCTTCCGTATCCGTAGTCCTGAGTTTTTGATTTTTTTGTATCTTTCATTGGGCGTTTAAAAATCACATCATATTTGTTAACTAAGCATTGCAGTTCCCAGCCTTCTTTTCCTAAGTTGGCTAGTTCTTTATCCCCAAACATAGGATCAGAAAAAGACTCCCTTTTATATTCCCATTGTGTAATCTCGTTATTTTCAGCCATAGCTTTTTCCTTATAGTTTTCCTTTATGCGTGCAAACTCCTCTCTATTCTTGTTCAGTGCGTCAGAAAGGCTTTTTGAGA
>DJRF01000009.1 GCA_002437725.1 Treponema sp. UBA6367 | reverse complement strand
CGACTCCCGTTTTCCGCTCTATACCAAAAAGCGGTTCAGGTATGAATCGCTTTTTTTATATTTAGGATTTTTTCGAATCCTAATACGTTTGCGTCGCAAACTTTCTTATTTATCTGCAACTTTTCATTTTATGAAAACAGTTCATGGGAGCTTTAGTGTGAAACTCACAAAAGAATTCGCAAGTCTTGAAAAATCAGCTGTAAAACTAACAGTTACAATCGGAAAAAAAGATGTACAGGAAACATACAATGATGTTCTTAACAAATATGTAAAGAACGCACAAATTCCAGGATTCCGTAAAGGTCATGTTCCAGCATCTGTTCTTGAAAGAAAATATGGCGATTCCCTAAAAGCAGACGCAATGAGCGAACTAATCGACAAGTCTTTAAATGAAATATTTGAAAAAGAAGAAGAAAATCGTCCTCTTCCATATCAGCAGCCAGTTATGGAAAAAGTTCCAGAATTCGACACAACAAAAGATTTTGTCTTTACGGTTACTTACGATGTATTCCCAAAAGTTGAAGTAAAAGACTTTAGCGGAATTGCCGTAAAAGAACCTCAAGTTACAATTGGAGACAAAGAGCTTCAGGATGAATTAAAGGCTGTTCAGGAAAGAAATGCCATTGTAATGGACAAAAAATCTGATGAAAAAGCGGAAAAAGGCGACATCGTAACAATTTGCTATGAAGAAATCGATAATCCAGAAGCAAAACGTGACGGCTACGTATTCACTCTTGGAACAGAAGAAGATATATATAAAATCGATGACGACATCATTGGAATGAAAAAAGATGATGTAAAGGAATTTGAAAAAGATTCTAAAAAATTAAAGGTTACTTTAAAATCTTTGAAATCAAGAAAGCTTCCAGAACTTGATGATGACTTGGCTCAAGATGTTAGCGAAAAGTTTAAAACCTTAGATGACTTAAAAGCAGACATCAAGAGAAATATGGAAACTGCAAAAACAAGAAAAATTGCAGAATTAAAAAGCCAGTCTTTGCTTGAACAACTTGTAGAAAAAAATCCTTTTGAAATTCCAGCATCAATGCTTGCAGCAGAACTTGACGGAAGATGGAGAATGATGGCGCAGCAGTTCCAAACAACTCCTGAGCAACTAGAAAAAATGATAACAGCTTCTGGACAAACAAAAGAATCTATGCTTGAACAGTGGACAGGAAACAGCGAAAAAATGCTAAAAAGCAGAATAATTGTTGATAGTCTTTTAAAGGCAAGAAATATTTCTGTAACTCCTGAAGAAATAGAAGAAAAATACAAGCAGATTGCCGATGAAGGTGGAATCACGGTAGAAGAAGTAAAAAAACACTATGCAGACCCACGCTCAAAAGAGTGGTTAATAGATGACGCAAAAGAACAAAAACTTTATGAAGAACTTTATAAAGAAGTAAAAGTTACAAAAGGTGACAAAATAACGTTTGCAGAACTTTTCCAAACAAAATAAGCCTTGTACAAAAAGGGTTGTCCAAAAAGTAACAACTTATTAGACAACCCTTTTTTTTGCTTTTTGTAAAAAAAATCGCTATATTCTTATTTATAAAAATAATTTCTTAAAAATTGTGAACAGAGGAAAAAGATGAATGAAAAAATGAATACATTAGTACCTTACGTAATAGAGCAAAGCGGAAACGGTGAACGTTCCTATGATATATTTTCACGACTTTTAAAAGAAAGGATTATTTTTGTTGATGGCGAAATAAATGATGCAAGCGCAGACTTAGCAGTAGCTCAACTACTTTTTTTGGAATCAGAAAATTCTGAAAAAGACATCAGCATTTACATAAATTCTCCTGGAGGCTCTGTAACTGCAGGACTTGCAATTTATGACACAATGCAATATGTAAAATGTCCTATTCAGACAATATGTATGGGGCAAGCTGCAAGCATGGGAGCAT
This sequence comes from Treponema sp. UBA6367, assembly GCA_002437725.1. Lineage (GTDB taxonomy): Bacteria > Spirochaetota > Spirochaetia > Treponematales > Treponemataceae > Treponema_D. The sequence continues at coordinate 46,055 of DJRF01000009.1, read as the reverse complement.
TTCTTTTAGCAGGCGGTTCAAAAGGCAAGCGTTTTGCCCTTCCATCTTCAAGAGTTATGATTCATCAACCTTGGGGAGGTGTTGAAGGCCAGGAAACAGATATTGCCATTCATGCAAAAGAAATAATCCGGCTAAAAAAACTTACAATAACTCATTTTGCACATCACACAGGAAAACCGTATGAGGAAGTTGCAGCAGACATGGAACGCGATTTATTTCTTTCTGCAGAAGATGCATTAAAGTATGGAATAATTGACACAGTTATGTATGGGAGAAAGTAACAAATGAAAAGATTCAACAACGATACAATCTACTGTTCATTCTGCGGAAAACCTGCAGACAAATCACGACATCTTGTTACAGGCCCAAGCGGAAACATTCACATTTGTGATAAGTGCATTGCAGTATGCCAAGATATTTTAGAACAGCAGGAAAACGAATTGGTTCCCATTGAACTTTCGCAAGTACCTACCCCAAAAGAATTTAAGGAATATCTTGATCAGTACGTTATTGGACAAGACCAGGCAAAAAAAGTTCTTTCTGTTGCTGTATACAACCACTACAAAAGAATGTCAATTTCAAAGATTGCCCAAAAAACAAATGATGTTAAAATTGAAAAATCAAATATCCTTCTTATAGGTCCAACAGGTTCTGGAAAAACACTGCTTGCAAAAACTCTTGCAGAAAAACTAAAAGTACCATTTGCAATTGCAGATGCAACCACGCTTACAGAAGCCGGTTATGTCGGCGAAGACGTAGAAAACGTTCTTTTAAAGCTTATAAACGCTGCTGATGGAAATATTGCCGCAGCAGAAAGAGGAATTATTTTTATAGATGAAATAGACAAAATTGCTAGAAAAAGCGAAAACACATCTATTACTAGAGACGTAAGCGGTGAAGGCGTTCAGCAAGCCCTTCTTAAAATTATAGAAGGAACTACAGCTAGCGTTCCTCCTCAGGGGGGAAGAAAGCATCCTAATCAAGAAATGCTGCAGATAGATACAACAAACATTCTTTTTATTTTAGGAGGAGCTTTTGTAGGTCTGGACAAGATTATTGAACACCGCACGGCAGAACACTCAATGGGATTTGGTTCAAGTGTCGGAAAACTAAATGCTGAACAACAGATGGAACTTCTCAGCTTGTGTACCCCGGATGACCTTGTAAAGTTTGGAATTATTCCTGAATTAATAGGTCGTATGCCTATGACGGTTGCCTTGAAAGAACTTACAAAGGAAGATTTGGTTTGCATTCTTACAGAACCTAAAAATGCCATAACAAAACAATTCCAAGCATCTTTTGAGCTAGACAACGTTGACTTGCAATTTGAACCACAGGCAATAGAAGCCATTGCGGACGAAGCGATTCGTCAAAAGACAGGTGCCCGTGGCTTACGTTCAATCGTGGAAAAACTTTTAACAGATATAATGTTTGAAATTCCTAGTATTTCCGGCCACAAAAAACTTGTTATAACAAAGGATATGGTAAAATCAGAAGGAAAAATCGATCTTAAAAAAGTTCTTGAGATTATTCCAGATTCTCCAACAGCAGTAAATGCTTAAGTTTTATAGTATCTAAAAGAAATGTTTAATGTAAATAAAATCTCTTTTAGATACTTATAACTTTTTTTGCAATGTCAACTGTTTGCAAGACTGTCTTTTTCCAACTAAAATCGCCTGCCCTTTTTATCCCTTTTTCAATCATAGCGGAGCGAAGTTCTTTGTCAGTCACAACAAGCTCCATTAAACTTGCAATTTCATCTATATCATCAGAATTAAAATACTTTACAGCATCCTGCCCCATTTCTGGCAAAGCTCCGGCATTTGAACAAATTACAGGAACTCCAGTTGCCATTGCCTCTAAAATAGGCAAGCCAACGCCTTCATTTACAGACGGAAAAATACAAGCATCTGAACCAGAGTATAATTGAGGAAAACTTTCGTAAGGAAAATAGCCTGTAAGAAAAATATCAGATGCAAATTCCGATTCAAATGCAGCCTTATGAATTTCAGCAGAATAAGAACCGTCGCTGCCAGCAATAACAAGCCTATGAGGAAATCCTGTTTTCTTTTTGAATATTGAAAATGCTTTTATAAGCTCGACATGTTTTTTTTCAGGACCAGAAAGCCTTGAGCCATAAATAAAATAAGGTTTTTTTATTGCAAATGGCTTTATATCAACTACATCAGAATTTAATTCAATTGCAGGGAAAAACAACTTGTGATCGATTCCGTTGTAAACGACTTCAATTTTATCTTTATCAATTCCGTGACTAATTAAATCATCTCGAATGAAAGCGCTTGCGGCAATAATTTTTTGAACGTTAGAAAGACCTCGTTTTATTTGAAGTTTTTGAATCCAGTCTTTATTTCCTTCAACAACATTTGAAAGAATGGTATTTACGACCGCAATTCCAGGAATCTTAAAAGAAACGGGAAGAACTCTTTCCGGCGCGGGATATATAATTAAATCATAGTTTTGCATGGTTCCAAATTTTGAAGAATTTGTAAAATGCCACAAACGTTCCATATTTAAACTGTCCGCAATATTTACAGACTTATACGCTATATCTTTTCCAGATGTATATGTAAAGCGATCTAGTTCAGAACCAAAAAGCTCAACTTTTACATCGCTTTCTGAAGAAATATTCGAAACAAATGACAAGATGTAAGTTCCAAGTCCTGAACGCGCGTGATCGCAGCCAAAAGTATCTATACCAATTTTCATATCCTTTTATTATAGCACAATAATAATTACTGTGCTATACTCACAACATGATTGAAAATAATACATTCTTAACTCTAAACTCAACTTTACAAGAAAATCTTTCAAAAATAGACATAAAGACACCTACAAAAGTGCAATCTGTCGTTATTCCTATTATAACAGAAGGCTCAAATCTTATTTTTCAATCAGAAACGGGGACAGGCAAAACTTTTTGCTATCTATTGCCATTAATTTCAAAGATATTAAATAATCAAACTGAAAATGAAAAAAAAGATTCTTCTATAAAATTAATAATTTGCGCGCCAACTTTTGAATTAGCTTCTCAAATAAATCAAAATATAAAAAAAATATGCTCATTAAAGTCTGCTCTGTTTATTGGAGGAGTCCCCTTAAAAAGACAAATAGAAACTCTAAAAGAGAAACCCGAAATTATAGCAGGAACGCCAGCAAGACTGGTTGAACTTATTCATTTAAAAAAAATAAAACAGCAAAATGTATCTGCTATAGTTTTTGATGAAGCAGACCGCCTTGTAAAAAAAGAATTAGTTGAAGAAACTAAAAATTTGTTGCAGCAAATGCCAGAAAACTGCCAAAAAATTGTATGCTCCGCAACAATTGATAAAAACACAAAAAACTTTTTTAAAGATTTTAAAACTATAGTAATGCCAGAAGAAGATGTCTTAAAAAAGAATATTGAACATTGGGCGATACATGCAGAATCAAGAGATAAAATTGAAGTTTTAAAAAAGTTTATTCTTGCAGAAGCTCCTGAAAAAGCTTTAATTTTTACAAGCCGTGCAGATCAAGTTGAAAATATTTATACAAAATTGACATATAAAAAAATTCAGTGCATTCCTCTTCATTCAAGATCTGACAAAAAAGACAGAAAAGCTGCGCTAGACAGATTTCGAAGTGGAAAAATAAAATTTCTGATTACAAGCGATTTAGCCGCAAGAGGTTTAGACATAAAAGGAATTACACACATTATTCAATTAGATTTACCATCTGATTCAGATTTTTTTATTCATAGAGCAGGAAGAACAGCTAGAGCTGGAAAAAAAGGAATAAATATAGTTATAGGCGATGAATATGAACTTAGAAAACTTTCTGCCTTAGAAAAAAAACTTGGAATAGTGATATATCCAAAAGAAATTATTTACGGAAAAGTTTGCGCTCCACAAATTTAATTTAAAATTACTTGCGCAAAAAAGTGCATTGAATCAACTCTATAAAAACAGTATACTAAAAAGATAAATGAGGTTCATGTGTTTTTAAAAAGTCTTGATATATTTGGTTTTAAGTCGTTTGCTGATCGCACCCATATTGATTTTTCTGACGGAATAACAGCCTTGCTAGGACCTAACGGTTGCGGAAAGAGCAATGTTGTTGACGCTATAAAATGGGTTCTTGCAGAAAAGAAACCTAAAAATTTGCGTGCAAATGAAAAAACCGATGTTATCTTTACAGGGACAGAAAGAAGACCTGCTTTGAATGTAGCAGAAGTTACTTTAACTATGTGCAATGAAAATGGTCTTCTTCCTATGGAAGAGTCAGAAATTGCCATAAAAAGACGCCTTTATCGCTCTGGAGAGCAAGAGTATTTTATAAACAACAAACCAGCAACTTCTAAAGATATTGTAAAACTGTTCATGGACACAGGCGTTGGAAAATCGGCATACTCTGTAATGGAACAGGGAAAAATAGATCAAATTCTTTCTAGCAAACCAGAAGACCGTCGCTATCTATTTGAAGAAGCAGCAGGAATCAGCAGATCAAAAGAAGAGTGTGCAATTGCAGAAAGAGAACTTGAACAGACTCGCCAAAACATGCAGCAAATTGAAGTTGCGATGGCAGAAATAAAGCGTTCCTATGATAGTCTAAAAGTTCAGGCAGAAAAAACATCTAAATACCGCAAAATAAAAGAAGACATTTTTAACTACGAATTAGATTTAACTCTTTTAAAATTAAAAAACTTTATCACTGACAAAGCTCGCCACGAGAATGAACTTGTTGAAGTTGAAAAGAAAAGAAATCAAGTCAGGGCGGAAATTGAAGAAATAAACAATACAATTTCTGAAAATATGGATAAGGTAAAGGAAATGCAGGAAAGAGTGTATTCCATGCAGGCAGAACTTATCGGTATTCAAAAAGAAAAAAATGGAAAAAATGACCTTGCAAATCAATTAAACACGCAAGCTAGATCCATAAAGGAAAAAATTGCCACGCTTGAAATAAAAAAACAGTCAACAGAAGAAAATATTGCTGAACTTGAAGATGAAATTGATGAACAGGAAGCAGAACTTCATTCAAAAGAAAAGCAAATTGCCGAAGTTGAAAAAAACATTGCAGACTTTGAAGAAAATATTGTAACTGCAGGAACACAAATAACATCAAACGATAAAATTACTGTAGAAAAAAAGAATGAAATTTCAGCTTTAGACGAAAAACGAAAAAATCTTCAGAATGAACTTGCTTCAATAACAGAAGATATTGTCACAATGCTTGATTCAAAGCTGAAAGATGCAGGTTTTTCAGATTCCGCAATGAAAAAAGCAAAAGATTCATTTGTGGAAAAATTGCAAAAGCTAAAGATTTTTGTTGAAGGCCGAAAAAATATATTTAACGACTTTGCAAAATCTTCGCATGAACAAAAGAATTACGAACAATCCGCAAAAGATGCAGTTCTTGCATTCGATGAAATAAAAAAAATTGCACAAGAACTAGATGAATCGTTTTTAGAGTATGAAAAAACCAGTCCTGCATTTATCGTAGAATTTCTAAGTCCAGAAGGAATAATGACTAAAAAAAGGGATTTAGATAAAAAAATATCTGAAAATCTCAACGAAATTGAACAATTAAACAAAGACATTGAATCACTGAACAGCCAGAATTCAAATCTTGTTTCTAAAATAAGCGAATACAAGGAAACTTGCAGCAAGCTTCGCGAAAACAAAGCTAGAATGGAAACTCAAATTCAGTCATCTATGCAACAGACTAGCCTTTTGCGAAGAAATTTAGTATCTTCACAGAACTCATTGCGTTCCATAGAAGAAGAATATGATGCGGAAAGCAAAAATGCTGACGAGATAAACGAAAGAATAGAAGAAATTCAGCAAGAGCTGGCGGAAATTGAACATAGGGGAATAAAGCTTGCAGAAGAATTAAAAGAACTTGATTCAAAAATTGCAGAAAACAATTCTAATGTTTCTGGAAAAAAAGACAAGCTTATAAAAAAGCAAGAAGAACAGAATAAGTTTCAAGCTCAATACGAAAGACTTTCTTTATCTCTAAATTCAAGCGACACTGAAATTAAAAATTTAAAGCAGAATTTCCAGGAACAGCACAGCCGCAGCTTAATGGAATTTGAAGAACATATGTACAAAATTACAAAAACTTCTGCAGAGCTTAGAGAAAAACTACTTTCGGCAAAAGAAGAACTTAAAGCATGTGGCCAAGTAAATTTGATGGCTCCTGAAGAATTTAGCGAAATAAAGGAGCGATATGAAAGGCAAAAAGCAAACTATGAAGATACTCAAAAATCTTTAGATAATCTTATCCGTGTAAGCGAAGAAATAAAATCAAAATCTTCTGAAATGTTCCTTGAAACATATAACAAGATTAAAAAGAATTTTCACAATATGTTCAGAAGATTATTTAACGGAGGAAGAGCTGAACTTAGACTAGAAGATCCTCAAAACGTGCTTACAAGCGGAATCGCAATACTTGCGCAGCCGCCTGGAAAAAAACTTGAAAGCATAGCCCTGCTTTCTGGCGGCGAAAAAACAATGACAGCGGTAGCCCTGCTCTTTGCAACATATCAAGTGCGGCCAAGCCCGTTTTGCTTGTTAGATGAAATCGATGCAGCTCTTGATGACAAAAACGTTTCAAGTTTTGTAACAACTTTGGAAACTTTTGCAAATGTCAGCCAGTACATTGTAATTACTCACAACAAAAAAACTGTTACTAGCGCGGGAACCATGCTCGGAATCACAATGGAAGAATCCGGGGTTAGCAAAATAATTGCACTAAAACTTGACAAAGATATAAAAATTGGAACTAAAGACAAAATTAAGCAGGACAACTTTGTAGAAGAAGATGTTCCTCCAGAAGAAGGCGCTTATATTCCACCGCGTCCACCAAAACGCATTTACAATCCGGACGGAACAATAACCGACCCTGAAATAGAGAGAATCAAAAAAGAAGAAGAAAAAAGAAAACTTCAAGAAAAAAAACTTGCAAAAGAAGCAAAACAAATTGAAGAAAATAACAGTTCTAATTCAATGGATGAAAAATTGCAGCAAGTAGAAAAAACTAATAAGGATGAAATAAAATAGCAATGCCTGCTGTTCAAGTTTTCTTAAAAAAAATTGAAAGTTTTCTCAAAACAAACAGAAGAATAACTCTGACAATTTGCGCTATATTAATCTTTATGACTTTAAGCGCGATTGTAGTCCTTGTTTGTTCAAAGTTTCAGCACAAAGAAATTCATAAAGATGCTGAAAAAACGCTCGTAATAGACCAAAAATTGCTTATTCCCCAAGGTCCAACAGTTTCCAGCGAATATGATACAACAAGAAAAACTGAAAAACAGTGGCCTCAAGAAGAAATTGGCAAATGGTTTACAATCCCCAACGAACAAGAACTTCAAAAACTGTCAGATGCAAACGATAGAACAATTTCTGATATACTTGGAGCAGCTCCATGACTTTTTTTAAAATACAAAAATCTTTTAAGAGTTTATTTTTTTTAGCCTTAACATTTGTCTTATTTTCTTGTGCCTCTACACCAAAAAAACAGCAAGAATCGCCTATTAACGAAGCAGAAACAACTTTGCAAGAAAACGAAGAGCAAAAACAGGCGCTTTCTGAAAATAATTCTGATAATTTGAGTCCAACAAACAACAAAACTTCTAAAGAGCAAGAAGGGAACGAAAATACTCAAAATTCAAACGATAATCAAAATTTGGAAGACTCTAAAAATCAAAATGAAACTGAAATTTCAGAAGGACAAAAAACTGAAAAATCAGAATCTGAAAAACCTGAAAATTTTGATACTGAAAAAGTTTTGCCAGAAGCCTTGCCAGAAATTCCCTATCAAGATACTACTACAAACGAAAGCGTACCTGAGCAAAATGAAGACAAAAAAATCTACGAACCTGTTAATTCTTTAGAAAATGAAAAAGAACAACTTTTAATCCAGGACGAAAATCAAAATTCTGTAGAAAATTCTTCAGAGCAATTAGAAAAAGAGCCATCATCCTATGAAGAAGACAAAAAAAATCAATCTTCTGAAATTGAAACGCAAGAAACCAGTCAGGAAAAAAATGATGATAAATCATTTTTATTTAACGAGGCAGAAGAATCTTCGGAAAACACTGAACTGCCTAACGAGCACGAATCTAAGAAAGAAATAAAACCTTCTAGAAGCGTAGATATGCACAGAAATCAATACATTAATATAACTTATCCTGGCAAAGGCTGGATATATCAAGGCAATATTGATAAAGACGGTAATTTGGATATTAGAAATAAGAATTTTATTTTTGGAGGAAGAAAGCTCGGCGGCAAAGACCAGACGTTTACGCTTCGTTCAAGAATGGCTGGAACATTTTTACTTCATTTTTATAAAAATGACGCATTAACTGGCGAATACATTGATGACTATCTCGAAGTTAACGTAGATAATTCATTGCCAGAAAGCGACGAAAAAATTGAAGCACCTTTGTACGCGAATATAGTTCCCCCTAAAGCAACCATTACGGCTCAAACCATAAAAGATAATAAGAAACTGATTGAAAATACTGCGAAAATGTCTTCTCTGCCGGATAAAAATGAAGCAAACAAAAACTCAGAGGACTCTAATAAAGAAATATCAAAAACTCAAAACGAAGATAAAAAAGAATCAAGCTTAAAAACTGTAATTCAAAATTCGGAAAACAAAGAGTTGCCATTAAAACAAGAAGAATCAATAAATGCAACTGCAAAAAAAGACGAATATTCTTTGAAAAATTCGCAAGCCGAATTAGAACAAATAGAAAACACAAAACTAAATGCGGAACAGTTATTAGAAAAGGCTAAAAATGAATACAACAACAAGCAGTATCCTCAGGCACTTGAATCTATAACTATTTTTTTTGACAAAGCATCTTCAAAACTAGACGAAGGCTTGTATCTTCAAGGTCAAATTTTAGAACAGAAATCCCCTGTACAGAACATAAAGAACGCAATAGAATCATACGATATGGTTGTAAAAAACTATCCATCTAGCCGCTTATGGGAAAATGCAAATAAGCGAAGTATTTTTCTTAAGCGTTTTTATATAAATATAAGATAATTTTGGAGGTCCTATGAAAAAAGGAATAAAATTTGTTTGTGCAGTATTTTCTGCAGTTGCACTATTAAGCTCATGCACTGTAAACAAAACTGTAGAACCTGTGAGAACAATTACAGTAAACGGAAAAGGTTCTATATCAGTTGAACCGGATATTGCAACTATAGAATTTTCGCTATCTACAATAGGTTGGAGCGCAAAACAAATTACAACAGACAACAACACACTTACAACCAGACTGTGCGATTCTTTGAAAAATGCAGGCGTAAATGAAAACGATATTTTTATTGGAAATTGCACCATTTCTACACCAACTGCGCAATACGAAGCAAAACGAAGTATCGTTGTTACTGTAAGAAATCTAGAACTAGTTCCCGCTGTAGTTGATTGCAAAACATCAAGTGTAAGATTAGTTTCTTTTAAATATGAAATTAGCGATTTAGCAAGCGTTGCAAGAAGGGTTAGAACAACTGCAATTCAGCAAGCACTTGATACTGCAGGTCAAATTGCAGGCCCAAGTGGTTCAAAAGTTGGTCAAGTTGAAGCAATTTCAGAATTAAAGGCTTGCGAAGAAGTCTTTTCAGCAGGAAAGATAAATGTTACCTCAGAAGTAGAAGTAACTTATTCACTTCAATAAAAAGTATATTTATAGTTTGCGATGCAAACTTTCTTATAGGAGAATAACAAATGTTAGATTATAAATTTATAAAAGACAACCTTGAAGCGGTAAAAGAAAACATAAAGAACAGAAATATGCATGCGGATGCAGATAAAGTTGTAGAACTGTTTGATAAAAGAACAGCTTTAGTAACAAAGCAGCAAGAACTTCAGCAAAAACGAAATGAAAACGCAAAAGCAATGAAACAAAAATTGGACGACAAAACTAGAGCCGAACTCATTGAAACGGGCAAAAACCTAAAAGAAGAACTCGCCCAATTTGAAAAAGAACTTTCAGAAACAGAAACAGCCCTTGAAGAAGCAGCTCGCCAGATTCCAAACATGATTCATCCAGATGCGCCAATAGGAAAACTTGACACTGAAAATCTTGAAGTAAAAAAAGTGGGAACTCCTAGAAAATTTGACTTTGAGCCTAAAGACCATGTTCAACTTGCAGAAGAACTAGACTTGTTAGATTTTGATAGAGGAACAAAAGTTTCTGGACCAAAATTTTACTATCTCAAAAACGAAGCTGTGTTCCTTGAACAAGCACTTATAATGTATGCGCTAAATACATTGAAAAAACACGGATTTGAAATTTTTATTACACCTGACATTGCAAAAGAAGAAGTGCTAAAAGGCATTGGATTTAATCCACGTGGAAACGAATCGAATGTTTATTCAATTGAAGAAGAAGGAACCTGTCTTGTTGCAACAGCGGAAATAACGCTTGGCGGTTATCACTCTGGCGAAATACTTGAAAAATCAAAATTGCCGTTAATGTACGGCGGACTTTCTCACTGCTTTAGAAGGGAAGCTGGCGCTGCAGGACAATTTTCAAAAGGTCTTTACCGTGTTCATCAGTTTGATAAAGTAGAAATGTTTGTTTACAGCACACCAGAAAAGTCTGATGAAATGCATGAAAAGCTTCGCCAAATTGAAGAAGAAATTTTTACAGGGTTAGGACTTCCTTTCCATGTTGTAGATACTTGTTCAGGAGATTTAGGAGCTCCAGCCTACAGAAAATGGGATTTAGAAGCTTGGATGCCTGGAAGAAACGGCGGCGAATACGGAGAAGTAACATCTACTTCAAACTGCACAGACTACCAAGCTCGCCGACTAAACATAAAATACAAGGATGATGACGGCAAAAATAAATATGTTCACACTTTGAATGGAACTGCAATAGCAGTAGGAAGAGCTATGCTTGCAATATTTGAAAACTATCAAAATGCCGACGGCTCAATAACAATTCCTCAAGTATTAGTTCCTTACTGCGGATTCGACAAAATCGGACCTAAAAAGAAGTAATACGTCTGGTCAAGGTACGCTTACGCTCAAGACCTTGACTCAGCCGTTTTTAAGGTTCGTATAAACCTAAAATACGCCTGGTCAAGGTACGCTTACGCTCAGACCTTGACTTTACCGTTTTTAAGTCTGCATAAAACTTAAATTATACAAAAAGAGTTTTTGTCGCTTTCTCATACAAAAAGCGGCAATCTTCTTCTTGCAAGCTTGTGTAACTACAATCAGCGGCGAATATCTTTTTATCATCAGAATAGAATACAGTATCTGCTCTGCAAGTAACAAAGATTTTTCTAGACACAGAAGGCGAATCTTTTAAAACAAAAGTCATTTCAAGAGGATATTCCCCGCCTTCTTGAATCGAAAAAGCTTCATTTAATTCCGAAGCAAGAACAATTCTCTCATGATTTACAAATAAAATATCGAGTGGTTTCAATCTTCCTTGAATAGATTCTATTGTTTCTACATAATCTTCTACCATATATCTGCAAATATTGATTAAATGCACGCCATTTCCTGCTTTTCCAGATTTTCTTGCTTGAAGTACAAATTTTTCAAGAAGATTTTTTGCTTTTTTCTGATTTTCTAAATCTATAGAACTCCAAACAGGTCTTGAAAACAATTTAAATCCCATAGCTGGAACGCAATCTAAAGAATTTTGCTTTGAAGAATCTAAAGAATAGTAAAGTTTTGCAGAAAAATCATATTTTTGTTCTATAGGGACATCTTTTATTCTTGAAATAACTTGAGGAATTACTAAAGCTGGACCAGAACTTACTTTTTTCATTTCTGTTATAAAAAAAAGCCCTAGCCTATTAAAATAAAATTCAACCTTAACTTTTTTTCCTTCAAAGGAAGAAATTTTTTCTGGAGGATTCGTTAATAGAATAATTCCTTGTTTTAATACAGAAATATCTTTTGAAGGAATTGCAACAGAAAACATTTCAGAAGAAAGCGAATGGATTTCAAGCTGTTCTTCTGCAGAAGTTTTTTCGTTCTGGGAAACTGGCGTTATTGTAAGAGGAACATTTCCATCAATAAGATATTTTAAAACTAACTCACGTTCTATTCCCGAAAGTTCATTTTTTTCCATAAAAAACCTCTCTTATAAAAAGATATATGAATTAGCAAGGTTATTTTGTTCCCCACCCTACAATTTTTAACTGCTCTATTTTTTCAAACGAATCGTTTAAGTAAGACACTTTTACATCCAAATATCCATACTCACAAAAAAAACGGATAGGAATTTCTATTGCGGAATCTTCAAAAAAAGGCTTGCCCACAATAAAAGAATCAAAAAGTCGATTTTGAGAATTAAGAGAAAATTCCTTTTTAAAACGAGCTTTCCAACCGGATTCAACATCGTGCTTAAAAAGTATAAGGAAAAATGCATCAGTGCTTTCAATTTGATTTATAGAAAAATTCCAAGAACATATAGAATCGCAAAAAGAAAGCAAACTATTCATTAAAATAGAATTAATTTCTGTTGTATCAAGACTTCCAAAACCTTCCAAACATGGATATATCCTGCTTTTTTTTTCAGCGGTGGCAACAATGTAATTTTGAGGAGTAAGCTTTACCTTGCTATCTATATAGGAATTTTTAGAAATATCTTCAACAAGGCGAGTACTTTCAAGTTCTTTTGTCCAAGATAGCTCATTTTCCGTTTTAGTTGAAATTGATTTTAAAGTTACCTCATCAGCAACAAGTTCTTCGGTCAAATGATTATTAGAGCATGAATTAAAAACAATGCAGCATAGAAAAGATAAAATAAAAAAAAAGTATACCTTTGAACAATTCATACATATATATTGTAACATATTTTAAATGAATTGTAAAAGATATACTTTTATTGTGGTCTGCAATATGCAACCCCTGTTTTTATTCAAAGTTATTTTAATCGCGAACTGTATATATCCAACCATCAGGGGCTTTAATTTCGCCCATTTGAATACCTGTAAGAGTTTCGCGAAGTTTAGCCAAAACCGGACCGATTTTTTCCATTCCACTAGGAACAAGAATTTCTTTTTCGTGGTCAACAATCTTTCCAATAGGAGAAATAACTGCGGCTGTTCCACAAAGTCCACATTCTGCAAAATCAGAAAGCTCATTTTTGTTTATTTGGCGTTCTTCTACTTCAATTCCTAAATAGTCCTTTGCAACTTGAACAAGGGAACGCCTTGTAATAGAAGGCAAAATGCTGCTAGATTTCGGAGTAACCAGTTTCCCATCCTTTGTTACAAACAAAACGTTCGCGCCGCCAGTTTCTTCAATATATGTGTGAGTAGCAGGATCTGTATAAAGATTTTCTGCATAGCCGCATTTATGAGCGTCAACTATGTTGTACAAACTCATAGCATAATTTAAGCCTGCCTTTATATTACCAGTTCCGTGAGGAGCTGCCCTGTCTAAGTCAGAAATTCTCACAACAATAGGTTTTACGCCACCTTTAAAATAAGGTCCTACTGGAGTAACAAAAATTCTAAACTGATATTCAGCAGAAGGCTTTACACCAATGACAGCATCCGAGCCAAACATAAATGGACGTATATACAGAGTTGCGCCAGTTCCAAATGGAGGAACCCAATCAATATTTGCTTTTACAGTATCGAGTACGGCTTGAACAAATCTGTCTTCTGGAAAAACAGGCATTTCAAGCCGGCGGCAACTGTCCGCCATTCGGCTAGCATTCAAATCAGGGCGGAACGTAACAATTTTACCATCTTTTGTGGTATATGCCTTTAGTCCTTCAAAACAGGTTTGCGCATACTGAAGAACACCTGCACATTCGCTTATGCAAACATTTCCATCTTTTGAAAGTTTTCCTTTGTTCCAAGAGCCATCTTTGTATTCTGCAATAAAACGTTTGTCTGTTTTTATATAGCCAAATGGAAGATTTGACCAATCAATATTTTTCTTTCTCATTTATATAACCTCACAAATCGTCGCGCTAAAGCCCGGCATAATTTTAATTATACTGTAGCACTTTACTTTATCTTACGCAAGAAAGAATCTTTATATCCATCATTTTTAAAGCGATTAAGCACAGTTCCATATTCATCCATTCCTATAGGTCCAATCAAAACTTGATAACCTTTTTTAGAAACTAACGGAACAAGCGTAATAGGATATTTTTTTCCATACTTAGAAATAAGCGACTTTATATTATTTTCATCAGAAAGCACCGCAATCTGAACGTAGTATTTGCCGCTCTTAAGAGAATTTAGACTTTCAACTGTGTATTTATTTATCTCAGAATATGGATTTTCTTCTTTTTGCACAGGAACTCCTTTAGAATCTTCTTCAGAGTCTTTAGAAACTTCGCTTGATTCTTCTGCAACAGTTTCAGGATTTTCTGCATCTGCAGAAGCCTCTGGAGGATTTGATTCTGCAGGAACAAGAATTATACCTTCATAAGATTCGTCGTTTGACTCTGGCTCACCAACTTCTGCGACGCTCTTTTGTGGAGCGATGCCTTTATCGCTACCAGCTTCATTTAAAGAAGTATCTTCTTCTGAAGGAATATTTTCTGCTTCGATTTTTTCACTATTGCTTTCAGTTTCTTCTGCTGGCGGCAATTCTTCTTTAGAAACTTCCTCCTTTGAAAGATCCTCCTCTGGAAGCTCTTCTTTTTTTATAGCTTCCATTTTAACAGAGTCTTCTTCCTGAGGAATATTTTCTGTATTTGCAACAGCTTCGCTATCTTCTGTTTCTTGTGGCAGTTCTTCTTTTTCTACAGGAGAAATGAGTTCTTCATTATTATCCTCAGAAATTGATGCGCTGTCTTGTATTTTTTCTTTATCATCTTCTTTTAAGTCGTCCAAATTTTCTGGAGCTACAGATTCTGAAGGAATTTCAGCTTCCACAGCATCTTCATCCTTTGCAACAGGCTCTTTATTTTCAAAAGCCTCCTCTGAAGCCAAGTTTTCAGGCTCAACAGATTCTACTTCAGCTTCGCTTTCTTTTTCTTCTGTTTCTTGCACATCATCAAAAGAAAGTTCTTCTTGATTTACTTTTTCAGATTCAATTTTATCATCCTTTGCAGGCTCTTCTTCAGTAGCTTGTATTACTTCTACACCATCATTACTTTTTTCTTCACCCTCTGAAGCTGCTAAATTTTCTTCAGACGTTTCTGCAGGGACAGTTTCAAGAGAAGGAGCAGTTTCTTCTAAATCAGAATCTTTAGTTGTTTCTTCTTCTGCAGGAGTATTTTCACTTTCGACAGAGGCTTCTGTTTCTTGCGTAGCTTCCTGGTCATTTGAAGCGATTTCTGTTTTTTCTTCAGCAGATTTTTCGCCATTAAGCTCTGCAACTTCTGAAGTTTCCACTTTATTTTCATCAGTATTTTGCTCAGCAGCTTCTTCTTTTTTATTTTCAACGCCGATTACCGCAGTTCCTGTGCAAGCTTCATCTAACTGCCCAGAACGCTTTGTAATCTTTACGACGGTGTCAGCACCCTTTTTTATTCCAACAAGTTCCGCAGCTTCAGGAGAAAGAAGAATTGCAACGCCTTCAGAAGGGTCTAGCGCTCCAATAACAAGAATGTCAATATTTTTACCATTAGTTAAATTTGTAACAATAATTGTGTCACCTGGAAGATAACCAACTGTTTTTGCAAATGCACCTTTTGGCATCGCTCCTTCGTCAGCGACTAATGCACGCCCATCTAAAGAAGTGCTAAAAGAAGTAAACAGCAAACCTACTAAAAAAAGTGAAGCAAACAGACTAAAAATCTTTTTCATATATATACCCCTCTAGTTTAACCCTTTGTATTCACAAAACTTATTAAGTCAGTGGCAAAGGCTGCAGAAAAATCTTTTATTCCAAATTCAGAATTCAATTTTTTTCTATCTAAAACTTTTCTTTCCCCATAGTTTATTAAGTTTCCATCTTTTACGGCAACTATTTTCCAAGACACCTTTTCAATTTGACTTAGCGATGGAAGATTTTTTTCATCATCTTTTAGATTATTAAAAAATAGTTTAATTTGAACAAAATAATCGGCAAGACCTTCGCTTGACTGCGCAAAAGCTTTTTCAAAAAGTTTTTCATCATTTTTGTCAGAAGAAGAAACTACTGTTGGAAAATTAGAAACAATAAATCCAGAATCAAAAAAGCAATTCATAAGCTCATCTTCAAAAACCAAAGACGCTTCGCACACGTCTTTTATGTTTCCTGATCTTTGAACAAGTTCAAAAGAAAGTCCTTTGCAAAAAACAGACTGAACTCCTAAAAAAACAAATCCAAAAAGAATAAAAAATCCTTTTTTCATCAACAACTCCCAAAATTCTCTCCAAAAATCCCCTTCTTTTTAATGTTCGGAAAAAAAAATATTTCTGTTTAGAGTTATTTTGAATATATAATAACGTTTAATTGAGAAACAAATCTGCTTATGATATAATAAGGCGAAAGTCAAGTTTTTAGGAAAAAGAATAAAAGCGTAAGCGAAATTGCAATTTGTGAAGATTTTGTGCGACAAGAACAATCAAGGTTGCATAGCAAACAAAAGCCATTCAAACGAAGCGCGAGCACAACCATCTGAACGAATTGCAAGTTCGCTGCAAGCGTTTTTTCAAAATTTATAGAAGCGAGACTTTAGAACTGTCAAACTAAACACAACGATATAAAACGAGGCAATAGCAATGATTAATGAAAGGCATTTATATATAATTGGCGCTGGCTTTGCAGGACAGACTATTGCAGACGATATAAAACGAAAAAAAACATTTGGCTCTGTAGCAGCTTTTTTAGACGATGATACAAATCTAATAGGAAAACAAATAGATGGCATTCCCGTTTTAGGACCAATTTCAAATATTACTGCAATCTTAAGATGCACAGAGCAAGACGAAGCCATTATAGCTATTCCAAGTGCAAGCGTTGAACGAATTCGGCAAATATACGAAACCCTAAAAAAAAGCGGATTTTCGCACATAAAAATTCTTCCAGGAATTTCTCAAGTGGTTACAGGTTCTGCTCACCTAGTTCAAACCAGAGAGATTGACCCATTAGATATACTTGGAAGAACTCCTGTAAAAATTCCTTTAAAAGAAAGCCTTTCATACCTTAGGGGAAAAAGAGTTCTAATAACAGGCGCAGGAGGTTCAATCGGCTCAGAGCTTTCAAGGCAGCTTCTTTCTGGAGGAGCTGAGCGCCTGTATCTTTTTGGTCATGGAGAAAATTCTATATATCAAATTGACAGAGAATTAAGACTCTTGCAGCACGAGGGTGTAGGCGAAAAAGCAACTATTGTTCCAATCATTGGCGACATGACAGACAGGGCATACACAAAGTATATTATAAAAAAAACAAAATGCGATGTAATCTTTCACTGCGCAGCCTACAAACACGTTCCGCTAATGGAAGAAAATCCTGTGGCTGCAATACAAAACAATGTATTTGGCACTAAAAACCTTTTGGATGCAAGCCTTGAAGAAAACGTGCAAAGATTTGTTCTTATTTCTACAGATAAAGCTGTTTCTCCAGTAAGCGTGTATGGGGTTTCTAAAATGATTTGCGAAAAGCTAGTTTTGCAAGCGGCAAGTCAAACGGAGAAAAACAAAAAATTTATGTTTGTGCGATTTGGAAATGTACTAGGCTCAAGAGGCTCTATTCTTCCACTTTTTATGGAGCAGATAAAAAATGGAGGTCCTGTAACTGTAACTTCTGATGACATGGAACGCTTCTTTATGACAATCCCTGAAGCTTGCTCTCTTGTCCTGCAAACCGGAGGAGTTGGAAACAACAAGGAATCTTATCTGCTAGATATGGGCGAACCTATAAAAATAATAGACCTTGCAGAACAAATAATAAAATTTAGCGGGCTAAAGCCTTATAAAGATATAGATATTAAAATAATAGGCAAACGAAAAGGCGAACGCTCAACAGAACCTCTATGGTTAAAAGAAGAACAACCCGAAAAAACAAATTTTCCAAAAATCTTAAGGTTAAAAAACATATACTTTTCTAAAGAACGACTAGATTCTTTGCTAAATGAATTAAAACCAATTTGCTTTTATGAAAATAACCAGCTAAATCAAGATATTTACAGAAACAAAGATATTCTTATAAACATTCTTTGCAACAACTTTCCGTCTTTAAAAGGATTTTATAGCAAATAGGAAATAAATTATGAGCGATGCAGATTCATTAAAAGTTCGTTATTCAAAACCTTCAATTTCAAAAGAAGAAGAAGATGCTGTTTTAGACGTATTGCGTTCAGGCTGGCTTACAACCGGCAAATACGCTCTTAAATTTGAACAAGATTTTAGCGATTTCATGAATAAAGATTCCTCCAGCCTAAAAAACAGAAAAGACTTTGGACTTGAAGATTCTAGCGTCATAAGTTTGGCAGTAAATTCAAACACTAGCGGAATGATTCTTGCAATGGAAGCTTGCGGAGTAAAAAAAGGAACTGCCATTATAACAACTCCCTACACATTTGTTTCTACAGCAGCCTGCGCAAGACATTTAGGGGCAGATGTATACTTTGCAGACATTGAAGAAGACACTTATAGCATTGACTGCAATAAAATCGAAAAAATTTTAAAATCTTCTAAAGGAAAAAAAGTAAAGGCAATTGTTCCTGTGCACATAGGCGGAAATCTTTGCAATATGAAAAAAATAATGCAGCTTGCAAAAAAATATAATGTCAAAGTAATTGAAGATGCAGCTCATTCTTTTCCAAGCAAAACAGAACTAGGCTATGCAGGTTCAATTGGCGATATAGGAGTTTTTTCATTTTACGTAACAAAAACTATAACTACAGCAGAAGGAGGAATGGTCTGCACTAGGAATAAAGAACTTGCAAAAAGAATGACTTCAATGCGCATGCACGGAATGGACAGAAACACTTGGGACAGATACACCTCTCCTAGAGCAAGCTGGGAATACGATATTATTGCTCCTGGATACAAATTTAATCTTCCAGATATTCTAGCCTCAATCGGTTGCTGCCAACTAAAAAAAGCAGAATTGTTCTTTTCGAAAAGAAAAGAAATAGTAAAAAAATATAATGAAGCATTTAAAAACTGTGATTTTATAAAACTGCCGCCAGATTCAGAAGGAAATGCTTGGCATCTTTACTTAATGAGAATTATCCCAGAAAAATTAAAAATAGGCAGAGATGATTTTGCAAAAACGTTACAAAAAAATGGAGTCGGAATTTCCGTTCACTTTATTCCGCTTTTTAGATTTACATATTGGAAAAAACTTTACAAAAATTTTACAAAAGATAACTTTCCAAATGCAGAAAAACAATACACTTCAACAATAACACTTCCTCTTTGGCCAGATATGACAGACGAAATGATTAACTTAGTAATCGAATCTGTTTTAAAAATAGGAAAAGAATACCATGCGTAAAAAAACAGCAGGACTTTCAAAAAAGAACACAAACTCATTTTTTTCAAAAGATTATTACACTGATTGCAGCAAAAAAGGCATATTATATGCAGCTTTAGTGCGTTCACCAGTGGCATCTGGAAAAATAACTAACATAACCATGAAAGATATTCCAGAAGGATACTACCTGTATACAGCAAGAGACATTCCTGGTGAAAACAAAATAAGAACCCTAGACACAGAAACAAGAGTCTTTTGCAGCGAGCACGTTCATTTTTTAGGAGAACCAGTTGGAATTCTTGTAGGACCGGAACTAAACACAGTCCGAAAACTTGCTGACGAAATTCAAATAACTTTTGACATTACGACAATTGAATCTGCGCTGCAAAGGGTTTCAAATGAACTTAAAAGACCTGTTTTGAAACTTCCAGATCAAGTAGACACAAAAGACAACGACATTGCTGAATTTGTAGATATGATGAACATTATGCCTTCGTTAGATCAACTTCCTAAGCAAGATAAAGATTTTAGCTATGCAGAGCCGTCGCTTATCGAAAAAACTATTGAAAATGTAAATCCTTATGAAAGAAATGAGGCTGAAATTGCGAGGAGAATAGTTAAAACAGGGGTTTTTGCCACTGCAAAAAGACCTTCTACAATTAAAAATCTTTTTGCAAAAGCAGATTACGAAATTTCAGATTCTTTTTCTCTAGAAGAGCTCAATCCCGACTGGTGCGAAACAAGCGGAGCGCTTTGTTTTTTTGAAGGCAGCTCTTTAACAGTTCTTACACCTACAAAATGGGCCTATCACCTCGTAAAAAATATTTCATCAGTTCTAAATATTTCAGAAGAAAATATTTACATTCAAAAAACGCTTTCTTCAGATAAAAATTCAAACGGAATTTGGAGATGCACAACACTAGCTGTACAAACTGCCCTTGCCGCGCTTTTAAGCCAGCATCCTGTAAAATTAATTTTAACAAAGGAAGAGCAGCAAAAATTTATGGCTCCAAGTTTAAAAACAAAAGTAAATCACAGAACTGCCATAAATAAAGACGGAAAAATAAAGGCTATGCAAATAGAAATCGACTGCGATGCAGGATTTACAAATCCGTTTGCAAAAAAAATTGCAGACCGCCTTGCAATTGCTGCAACAGGAATTTATAACATAGAAAATATGCAAGTTACCGCAAAAATCCGCACGTCACAGAATCCACCATCATCAATATATACGGAACTAATCGATTCTCAAATATTTTTTGCAATTGAAAGCCACATACAGCAAATTTGCCAGAAAACAGATATTTTGCCAACAACGCTTAGAGTTCAAAATATTGTTTTAAATCCTAAAAAAAATGTTTCCCAATACTCATTAAACTTAAAAAAAGTAAACGAGACTGTACAAGCAATCATAAAACAAAGTGACTTTAACCGAAAATACACAACGTACAGACTTTCTTCAATACAAAACCTATCCGAAAACGGAAGAACTTTTTTCGCACTGCCAAGAAGAGGAATTGGCCTTTCTTGCGGATACGACGGTTCTTGTTTTTTAGGAGATGAGGAAGTCATTGCAAATCAAAAAATGGAACTAGTATTAAACATTGAAGGCAATGTTATTATAAAAGCTGTAAATCCGTCTGAATCAGTTCTTTCAATATGGAAAAACATTATTTCTAGAATGTTGCAAATTGAGGAAGAAAAAATCTTTATAGACACAGACTTCTCTTCTTCGCAAGAAATTTCTATGCCAGAAAATTTTTATAATGACATCAGCATAATGACGTTGCTATTAAAAAGATGCTGCGCAGAAATTCAAAAGAAAAGATTTCACTCGCCTCTTCCAATTGTAGCAAAAAAAACTATAACACCAGCAATGAAAAGGCAATGGAATCCGGAAACTTTTTGCGGAACACCATTTCAATCGGTTGCCTTTGGCTGCGCAATTGTTGAAGTTGAACTTAATGCTGATACATTCCAAGAAAAAATAAAAGGAATTTGGATTGCAATCGATTGCGGAGAAATTCTTTCAATAAATGCTGCCGAAAATTCAGTAAAGCTTGCAATTCAGCAGGAATTAGAAAAACTTGTAAAAGACACGAAGCTTTCTGCAGACCAAATAAAAATTTCATTTATGCAATCGAATGAAACTCCTTGCCAAATTGGAAAACTTGTCCACAACATACTTCCTGCAGCATTTTCTTCGGCTCTTTCGCTTGCTTTGTTCCACACAATAAACGAATTACCTTGCACAGAAGAAAAACTTTACGAACTAACACAACTAAAAGAAGAATTAGAAACAAATCAAAATGAAGATGAAAAAAAATCTTCTGAACAAAAAAATAATGCTGGAGAAAAGGAATTGCCAGAAGGGGCTGATAAAAAATGAACATTCCAATAATACTCAACGGAGACAGAATTATGATTCAAGCTAGTGCCGATGAAAAACTGTTAAACGTTTTAAGGCAACAAAAGTGCCTATCCGTAAAAGAAGGCTGTACAAAAGGAACCTGCGGTTCATGTACGGTACTTTTAAATAAGAAACCTGTTCCTGCTTGCAAAATTCCAATTGCCTTAGTAATCAATAAAGAGATAGAAACCTTGGAATATTTTTATAAATCAGAAACTTATTCAGATATTATAAAAGGTTTTTCAAAAGCAGGAATAAAACTATGCGGATTTTGCAATGCCGGGAAAATTTTTGCAACCGCATACATTATTGGGTTAAACGAAAAGCCTACAAGGGATTCCATAAGAGAAAACATAAAACATCTTTCTCCGTGCTGCACAGATATTGATACCCTTATAAATGGAATCATATATTCATTTGACTTTTATTCTCGCCGCACAGGAACTTAAAAAGTCAACCCTAAAACTGAAGTTTTAATCTTTTAAGTTTGCGTTGCAAACTTTCTCATTGATTTTTTATAGGAGGCAAAAATGGATAACACAGAATGTAATGTATTTTATGCAAGAAATCTTTCAGAACTTTTTTATCACATAAAAACTATTGCAAACTTAAAAATAGTTGGCGCTTGCACAACTTTAGACCAAATGCCTAAAAAAACAATTTCAACAACAAATATTCCAGAACTAAAGCAAATTATCAAACATGAACGATTTATAGAATTCGGTCCTGGAGCAACCCTTTCAGAAATTTTAAATCTGGGAGAACGCCATCTTCCTAAAATTTTAACAGATTCCATAAAGACAATTGCAAATCCTTTTGTAAGAAATATTGCAACAATAGGTGGAAATATCTTGCATGAAAAGCAAAAACTTACACTTTACGCTCCATTAATGGCTTTTGATTCTATTTTAGAGTTCAAAAGCCCATCTGAAACAAGAAATATTCCTCTTACAATGTTTGAAACAATCCCTGCAGGCTTTGTTCTTACCAAAATACGAGTTCCATTAAGAGATTGGGATATAAGTTTATTTTTTAGGCTTGGTCCAGAAAACAAAATAACCGACACTTCTGCATCTTACACTTTTTTGGTCGATACAGAAAAAGGAATTGTAAACAATATAAAAATAGCTTTTGCTGGAAAAATAACATTCAGAGCAAAAGAACTTGAAAATAGATTATTAGGCCTAAGATTGCCACTATCTTCAAAAGATATTGATTTTTACATTGCAGATGCCGCATTTCAGTTTGAAAAAGAAAGTGAAGGCATTGTTTATAAGCCAATAATAAAACAGCAATATTTAAATCTTATAAGATATTCAATAGAACAGTTAACTTAACTGAATTTTATCGGGCTAATCTATAAGCATACAATCGCCATAACTAAAAAATCTGTACTTTTGGGCAACAGCTTGTTTGTAAGCGTTCATTATGTGTTCTTTACCAGCAAATGCGCTTACCAGCATGATTAAAGTGCTTTCTGGCGTATGAAAATTAGTGAACATTTTATCTACAACCTTAAATTCAAACCCAGGATACATAAAAATTCTCGTAGACGACGTGCCAGGATGAATAATTAAATCATCATTCTGAACAAGCCCTTTTTGTTTTGCATTATAAAGACTTTGCGCAGCGCTTTCGAGCGTTCGAACACTCGTTGTACCGACTGCTAAAATCGGGCGTTTTTCTTTTTTTGCTTGATTTATCATATTTGCAGTTTCTACGGGTATTGAATACCATTCTTCATGCATTTTGTGATTTTCAATATTTTCTTCACGAACAGGCAAAAAAGTTCCGAGTCCAACATGAAGAGTTACAAAACAGCGTTGAATACCAATGCTGTCGAGTCTTGAAAGCATTTCCTGTGTAAAATGCAAACCTGCGGTAGGACAAGCGGCAGAACCAGTGTCTGTAGCATAAACATTTTGATAGCGTTCAGAATCTTCTTCTGTATCGGAACGCTTTATGTAAGGAGGCAGCGGAATATGCCCATTGCGTTCAAACCACTGCTCATCAATAGGAAAATCAAATTTTAAAGCACGGAACTCTGTTCTATTGTTTCCAGGAATATCAATTATAGTCCCTATTGTGCCATCTGGAAAAGAATAACGCATTCCTGGTTTTTGCTTTTTTGCAGATTTTACCATTGTATTCCAAACGGCACAGTCTTTATCCACTGTATTTAAGAACATAAATTCTTGTTCCCGGCCAGTGGTTTCTTTTATCCCATAAACTCTTGCTCTACGGACTCTAGAATTATTGAAAACCATAAGTGTGTCAGAAGAAATTAAAGAAGGCAAATCCTGCATCATTTTGTGCATAATTTCTCCGTTACTTTTATTTAGAACCATTAATTTGTCCTGCCCCCTAATTCCGCTTGGGTGCTGGGCAATTAATTCCTGAGGTAGATCAAAATTAAAATCTGAAGTTTTCATAATAAAGTTCCCTGCCCTTCATCAGTATCATACTTTAATCCTAAATGTTCATAGGCCTTTTTTGTTACAATTCTTCCACGCGGTGTTCTTTGCAAAAGACCGCACTGAATAAGATAAGGCTCGTAATAATCTTCAAGAGTATCTATGCTTTCACCAATACTTATTGCAAGTGTTTCTGCGCCAACAGGACCGCCCGCAAAGTTTTTTATTATAGAAACAAGAATTTCTCGATCGTATTTTTCAAGTCCCAATGAATCTATTTCCAGTCTACTAAGACCTCGTTTTACTGTGCTTTCATTAATAACAGAAGAACCTTCAACCTGAGCAAAATCACGCATACGCCTTAAAACTCTATTAGCAACACGAGGTGTTCCTCTGCAACAGCGAGCAAGAAGCAAGGCCGCATTTTCTTCTATTTTTACATCAAGAATTTTTGAACTTCTTAAAATAATAGAAGCAAGTTCTTGTTCAGAATAAAAATCAAAACGAGGAATAAAACCGAATCTTGAACGCAAAGGACTAGAAACACTGCCAGCTTTAGTCGTTGCGCCAACCAGCGTAAAAGGAGGTATAGGAATTCTAACAGTTCTAGCGGCAGGTCCCTGCCCAATAATCCAATCAAGCTCATAATCTTCCATTGCAATATAAAGCATTTCTTCTATTGCAGGTTTTAAACGATGAATTTCATCAATAAAAAAAACCGTTCGCTCTGTTATTGTTGAAAGAATGCCTGCTAAATCTTTTGGCTTGTCAAGAGCCGGAGCAGACGTTACTTTAAAATCAACGCCTAATTCATTTGCCGTAATCTGCGCAAGAGTAGTCTTTCCTAAACCTGGAGGACCTATTAAAAGAAGATGGTCCAAAGGCTCGCTGCGCTGTCTTGCAGCTTCTATAAATGTACTTAAATTCTTTTTTATTGACCGCTGCCCTAAAAAGTCTTTTAAAAGCTTCGGTCTAAGGTTGTTATCGTTGTCCTCGTTTGCGCTTATATCAGCGCGAACTATTGTAGAAAAATTATCTTCATCAGTGATATTCATC
Source organism: Treponema sp. UBA6367 (assembly GCA_002437725.1). Lineage (GTDB taxonomy): Bacteria > Spirochaetota > Spirochaetia > Treponematales > Treponemataceae > Treponema_D. The sequence continues at coordinate 20,813 of DJRF01000009.1, read as the reverse complement.
TAAGCCATCTCCACAATAGCACGCCTAAAAATAGTTTCTTCTTTTTCTTTTTGATTCATAGAAGTAAATTTTTCATCATTTAAAAGCGCCTCTACAATCAATGAAATTTTTTGTTGAACTAAAAGCCTTTCATAGCCCATCGCTACCAAGGAATTTTCAACATCGCTATAGTCAGAATTCTTTTTTATAGCTGAACTAGAATTTTCTTCATGAACAGAAAGTTTTCCTTTTAACGCAAGAAGCATTTTTCCAGCAGTTTTTTTTCCTACTCCTGGAATTTTTTCAAGGCGGGCTAAATCTCCAGAATCAAGAACTTGTGCCAACACAGAACTGCTTACGCTGCTCATTATTTTTATAGCGCCTTTTGGACCTACTCCGTCGACTTTTAGCAAATCCAAAAATAATTTTCTTTCATCTACAGTTGCGAAACCATAAAGATTCATTAGCATATCAGTATGCTGAAGCCACAAAAAAACGCGGCAAGAAGCTCCAACAGAAGGAAACATATCTAAATTTGTGTCTGGAACACAAATATCCCATTCTATTCCATTTGTTTCGACAAACAGCTGCTTTGGAAATTTTCCTGTAATCGTACCCATCAAAGAATTAAACATCAGTCTATAATAGAATAAAAAACAAAAATAATAAAGATAGCACAGATAGACAAACATTCAACGGCAGGTGTAATGAATATGTGTTATTGCGCCTGCAAGAGCATCTGCTGCGTGGTCTGGACGAGGAATTTCTTTTAGTCCCAGCAAAATTTGAACATATTTTTCAACTAAAATTTTATCTGCATTTGCAGAACCTGTAACTGCTTGCTTTATCTGATTCGGTTTATACTCGCAAAGGGGAACAACGTTTTGGGCTAGACACAAAGTTACAACTCCCTTTGCTTCCGCAACGCTTATTCCGCTCGTAACATTTTTTACAAAAAAAAGCGCTTCCATACAAGCTTCATTTGGGCGAAACTCTTCAATCACGGCTTGAATCCGATTATAAATAGAAAGAAGCCTTTCTGAATGGGATTGCGTAGATTTTGTAGTTATGCAGCCATAACTGACCATTCTATACTTACCGCTAGAATAATCTACAATGCCAAAACCTGTATTCGCAAGCCCCGGATCAATTCCTAAAATGCGCTGTATTTTTCGAGAAGATGTTGCTATATCTGAACCTGGCAGCTGCTTAAAACTGAAATCTTTGTTAATCATAAAAAAATAACCACGAAAAGCGTATAACTATCCGTGGTTTGCAAACAAAAAAGCACAAACGGAACTATCTAAAAAGCGTTGTAAAATTGAAACGCCATCCTACCCAAGTTTAAGATGACCATTAACTTTTAGCTTTTTGAATAGCCCCATTAATTAAAAACTACTCTTCTATTTCAAAGTCGTCTGGGAATTCTGCTGTGTGATAAACGTTTTGAACATCATCATTGTCTTCAAGGCGGTCTATCATCTTTTGAACTTTTGCAGCAGTTTCCTTGTCAACTGGAGTATACGCATCAGGTACCATTCCTACATCAGCAGAAAGAGATTCAAATCCTTTTGCATTAAGAGCATCTGCAACAGCAGAGAATGCTTCAGGTGTAGTTGTAACAGTTATAACACCGTCCTCATTAACAATGTCGTCTGCGCCTGCTTCAAGAGCAACTTCCATAACTTCATCTTCGTTTACTTTATCAGCATCGTATTCGATAGTTCCTTTTCTTTGGAACATACGAGAAACCGAACCTGTAGTTCCAAGATTTCCGCCGTTCTTTGTAAAAATATTGCGAACATCAGCAGCCGCTCTGTTCTTGTTGTCTGTAAGAACTTCAACCATTACGGCAACACCGCCAGCAGCATATCCTTCGTAAACAAGTTCTTCGTAAGCTGTAGCACCGTCTTCACCAGTACCTTTTTTAATTGCACGTTCAATATTGTCCTTTGGCATATTGGCTGCACGTGCCTTAATAATTACTGTTCGAAGACGTGGATTGGAATCAGGATCTCCACCACCCATTCGGGCTGCAATAGAAATTTCCTTAATGAATTTTGTAAATATCTTACCGCGTTTTGCGTCGGCAATACCTTTTGCATGTTTAATAGTTGCCCATTTACTATGTCCTGACATTGAAAACCTCTTATAAATAATACGAAATAGTTCTTTATTTTACATTAAAACGGATAAATATGTCAATGTTTGTAACAGTTCTATATCTAACTTTTGCGCTTTGATTAAAAAGTCGAAAGTATTCTTTTTTCTAAAAGCTCGGCTTCCGACCTAAAAGCGCAGTTTTCTCAGGTTTTTGAACCATAGAAAACCATATTGGTCCGCAGCCGTTTTGAACATCCGGCAAGATATGAAAACCGTATTTTGTTTTTTCAACATTAGGAATAAAATCCATTTTGCAAAACTTAGAAATATCTTCTTCAATTTTAGGAACTGAGTTTTCAAAAGCATTTTTTGCATCTGGAAATTTTTTATATAATTTTTCAAGCGCGCCATCATTTTCGCAAACGTTCAATGCGCAAGTTGAATAAAGTAAATAACCGCCTGGAGAAAGCAATCTGTATGCGCATGACAGAAGCGCCCATTGCTCCATAGCCAGAGTTTTTATTCTAGCAGGCGACCACTGCAAAAGATATTTTTCATCATTAAACACGTGCCTTTCGCTAGAACAAGGAGCATCCAACAAAATTCGGTCATAACATTCGGTATTCTTTGTACACATTTTTGCAGCATCAGAACAAGTGATTTTTATCCGCTTGCGAATTTCTTCAGGAACACAAGTTGCGCAAACTTGAACAAGCCTTTGTTTTCTAGCAGGAGAACGTTCATTGCTATGCAGAGTTGCGTTTTTTTCCATTCTAGAAGCAAGAACCAAAGTTTTTCCACCAGGAGCTGCGCACATATCAAGAATTTTTTCAGAAGTTTTAAGAGGCAACTGCAATGCTGCAAATATACTGGCAGGATCTAAATAATATGGTTGAAAACCTTCAATATGCCAGCAAGCGTGTACAGATTCCTTATTAAAAGATTCTTTTAATGCCGGCCACCTTTCATTAAAAAGCGATGAATAATATTTTTCAAAACCTAGTTTTCCACGAAAATCTTCTTTACTTTCATTTTGCTTTTTTTTCATCTTAGTTCCTGTAATGTGCTCAAGGGATATACATTAAAAAAAGTCAGTATATAAATCAATATTTTTATTTCTTGCAGAATTGAATTCTTCCAAACTTCTATTATAATCAGGATTTTTAAATGGAATTACAACTTTCCAAGAACCGTTTTCATCACAGCTGTAAGAAAGGATTCCTGCAGAAAGCTTGTATAAAAGAATTTTTTTTGCAGATTCATTTACCAATTCTAAAAATTCAGCATCTTCATTCATTTTCTTTAGAACAGCAATCGCAGACGGGGCAAAGCGCTTTTCAGAAATCATTATGCAGTTTATGCCTGCTTCAATTGCTTTTATAGCGGCAGTTTCTGGAGGGTAACCATTTTTTGCAAGAGCAGCCATAAAAACGTCATCGCTAAAAACAATTCCTTTGAATTTTTTTTGTTTTCTAAGATTTTCGGTAATCCATTTTTTAGAAAAACACGCGGGATTTTCACTATCTAAAGCAGTAGTCCTTGCATGAGACATTAAAACTCCTGCCGGATTTAATGAAAGGACTTTTTCAAACGGCAAAAGAAGTTTATTCAATTCTTCCATGGAAAGATTTATTTCTGGAAGCCCTGTGTGGGGGTCTGTATTTGAATTGCCAGGAAAATGTTTTAAAACTGTTTCTATTCCATTTGCTTTATATCCATTAACGCAAGCTTTTCCGTATTGTTCAACTTTGATAGCAGAACCAAAACTCCTGCCATCTAAAAAAACTTTGTTTTGCTCAGTGCAAACCTCTACAACAGGAGCAAGATTTATGTCAAAACCTAAGGTTTTCATCTGCTTTGCTTGCAAAGAATATAAATTATACGCCTGTGCAACAGTAAGAATTTCAGAAACTTTTTCCTGCGAAGGAAGCGGACCTGAAACTATTTTTAATCTGTTTACATAGCCACCTTCCTGATCTATAGACAAAAAAGGAGGAACTAACTGTTTTTCATAGCAAAACTTTTTTATAGAATTGGTAAACTTAATTATTTCCTTTGGGGTCTCTTTTAAATTAAACGAAAAAAATAAATATCCACCGGGAATAAGAGCCTCTCCTTCCCTAGAACTTTGAAATTCATATAAAGAGCCAGTTTTTTCAACAGGAACAAAAACTGTATCTCCTTCAATATTTTCCACAAATAATTGAGAAATCTTTTGCGCCTCGCTTAAGTTAGAAAAAAACTCTTCAAAGGCATTTTTTTTCTTCAAATTGATAAAATCAATTTCTTGCTGAACTTTTAATGCAGATTTTCTACAAAGGAGCTCTTTTTTGTCAAGAATGGAATCATCTAATCGATTAGAACAAGATGCAAAGAAAACTGCACAGAGCAAAAAAAATGTTTTTTTAAAAAAAAGCTTCATGAAAAGATTATACAAATTTCAAGATTTTGGAGCAATCATTTAACTTAAGAATCGAGTTTTTGTGAGACCATGATTTTAATCTATTTACAACAAAAAGCGCTCTGAATATAATACAAAACATGAAACATATAACCGAGCTTTCCGTAAGATCTTATGAATGCGACTCTTACAACCATGTAAACAATGCCGTTTACCTAAACTACCTTGAACACGCTAGAATGGATTTTTTAAATTCAATTAATTTTGACTACAATGGCCTTGTAAGAGCAGGCTTTTATCTTTACGTAACACACATAGATATTCACTACAAAGCTTCTGCTCATTTAAACGACAAACTGTTTATAGAATCTGAACCAACAAAACTAAAACATATTATGGGAGAATTTTGTCAGACCATAAAAAAAGAAGACGGAACGGTCTGCGCGCAAGCAACAGTAACTTGGGCAAGCGTAAATGCACAGGGAAGACCTTCTAAAATTCCTGAAGAATTTTTAGTAGAAGGCCTTTACCCAGAAAACTAATTTTCAGGCTGTTTTATAAGCGACTCAACAACTTTGCAGGCTTCATCTAAATACGGACTATCGATGCTTTCTATATCGCCAGCATCAACTGCCCTGGAAACGCTTTCTTCCATTGGAATTCTTGCCAAAACAGGAAGATTAAAAGAGGCCGCAATATTGTCTATGTTGCTTTTTCCAAAGACAGTGATTTCTTTTCCGCAATCAGGACATTTTACATAGCTCATATTTTCAACTAGTCCCAAAACAGGAATGTTCATCATTTTTGCCATTTTAACAGCTTTTTCAACAATAACGCGCACCAACTGCTGAGGAGAAGAAACAACAATTATTCCATCTACTGGCAAAGATTGGAAAACTGTAAGAGGAACATCTCCTGTTCCTGGAGGCATATCTACAAACATAAAGTCAACATCGCGCCAATTCACATCCGTCCAAAACTGCTTTACAGCGCCTGCAATAACAGGCCCCCTCCAAATTACAGGATCGTTTTCGTTTTCCAAAAGAAAATTCATGGACATCAACTGAATTCCAGATTCAGTAACCACAGGATTTAGAGATTCCCCGTCACTTTCCGCACGGTTTTGTCCTGCTCCAAAGCTTTCTGGAATTGAAGGACCTGTAATATCTGCATCCAAAATCGCAGTTTTATAGCCAGCCTTTGAAAGCTTGCAAGCAAGCAGGCTTGTAACCAAAGATTTTCCAACTCCACCTTTACCGCTTACTATTCCTATAACTTTCTTTACAGAACTTCCAGCACGCAGCCCAACGTGAAAATCTCGTTTCTCGCAAGACTTTTCGCACGAACCACATTCATGTGAACATTCTTCAGCCATACTAACCTCCCATAAAAATTTGCAACGCAAACTTTTTAAGATAAAAACAAGAGCCATTTCCGACTGTTTTTATATCATTTTTTTATTGCTGTATTTAGCAAATATGTTTCCCTGCAAAATCAAAAAAATCTGACTCACGCTTTTCTTCAAGAGAAGAAAGTTTTTTTACAAGTTTTTCCAGCTCTTCCGCAGAAAGAATATTTTCCTTTAAAAAATATGACTGCATTAAATGACATAAATTTGAAGCGCTCTCTGGAGCATAACCAATCATTCTTTTTAAACTATAGGAAAGTAATTTTCTGTTTCTGTATTCACCAATTCCACAGTTAGAAGTTTTTTCATAATCCTCTGCAATTTCTTCCCAAGAAGCACCGCACAACGCGGCAAAGATTGCACAAGTTACGCCAGTTCTATCGCTTCCTAATCTGCAGTGAATATAAAAAGGCGCTGGCTTTGAAATTATAAACCTTGAAATAGTTCTTAAAATATTTGAAAACTCCGCCGCATCAGAATGAAAATAAACAAGATTGTAGTCTATGTCTACGCAAAGGCGATTTTCATTATTTTCTATTTTTTCTATAATTTCTGGCATCTTTTCGTTTTCGTAAGAAGATGCAACTTCATAGCCAGAAAGAGTTATATCGCTTTGAATTCCATATTTTTCTAAAGCCTTTAAAACGTAATCAAGCCTAGAATCCTCTGTATCAAGCTCAGGACGAGAACGCTTATATGGATGATAGCCTCTATAAAGACATGAAGTTCCTGGCGTAAGCCTGAAATTCGCTATTTCAGAACGGCAAGCTGGACAATCCAAATTAAAATCTTCCATAGTTTTTACAATTTTAAAAGATTTTAACTTTTTTACAAATTCTATATCTCCCCTATCTTTTAATATAAGGCGATTGTTTAAAAATACATTCTTTTCATCAGGATTTTCTTTTAAAACGTGATGTCCATCTGAAGAAATAACATAAAATCTAAATTCTGGAAATCCAGAATTTCCAGGGACATCTATGTCAGGTATTCTTTTCTGAAGCGAATAAAAAGTTTTTCCTTTTCGCACAACTTTTTTTAGAAGCCACGAAGAATCAGATCCGTTTATCCAACCATTAAAAGTGCCAGAAACATAAACCGAATCTCCATCGACTATTTCTTTATAAACTGATGGATCGCAATAAAATTCAAAAAATTCATTATCAATAAAATGATAGCCAAATTTCTTGTAGTCAGTCATTTATAAACTCCAAAAAATTCAAGAATCGCCTAAAATTAAAAAAATTAATTTTGACAGTCAGCACAAAATAAAATATAGCAAATCTAATATAGCACATAAAATTTAGAATTCAAAATAAATTTTTGTTAAAAAAAAATCAATTTTTCTTAAAAATACTGTTGACACTTTTTTTACAAACGTATAATATACTAAACATCAAGCGGGTGTAGCGAAGCTGGTTATCGCGCTGGCCTGTCACGCCGGAGATCACGGGTTCGAGCCCCGTCACTCGCGTAAAAACTTCCTAGAATTAGGAAGTTTTTTTTTATTTAACAAGCAAATCTTAATCATAAAATGAAAAAAAAGCTTGCAAAAATTTTAATCGATAACAAAATTTGCTCAAGACGAAGCGTAAAAAGTTTTTTAAGAAACAACAAAATCCTCATCAATAACAAGCGCACGCAAAATGAAAACGAACTTGTAGATATTCAAACAAATGCAGATTCCAGCAATTTTAAACATTGCAAGATTTTCATAAATAACAGTGCCTTTTTTCCTAAAAGCTACACCTATATATTAATGAACAAGCCTTCCGGAGTTGTATGCAAAACGGTATCTGATAAAAACAAAACAGTCTATTCGCTTTTTGATAGTAAAAGCCTTTATTTTAATCCATTAAATTTACATACAGTTGGAAGGCTTGACCTAGATACAGAAGGACTTTTAATACTTACAGATGACGGAGACTTTTCGCACAAACTAACCAGCCCTGAATCGAAATGTCCAAAAACTTATTTTGTCGAGCTAAAAAAAACTTGCAATAAAAACGAACAAGAACGAATAAAAAATGTATTTTCCGCACCATTTGCTCTTCCTGCAGAAAAAAAATCACAAGCATCAGTGTGCAATGGCGGACAAATTTCATGGATTTCTGAAAAAAACTGCATGGTTACAATCAGCGAAGGCCAGTTTCATCAGATAAAAAGAATGTTCTTGGCAGTTGAAAACGAAGTTTCCTTTTTAAAGCGAACAAAAATAGGCAGACTAGAACTGCCAAAAGATTTGCAATCAGGAAGCTGGCGTTTTTTGACCAAAGAGGAGCTAGAACTTTTTTAGAGCAAAATAATTACATTTTACACATTAATTGACAGTTAGTATTTAGAATGTTACAATTATAAATTATCTATAATTAATAAACTACAAGGATTTTATTATGAAAAAAACTACGTATACCATTGGTGCCGTTATCATACTGTTGTTTTCCGCATTCGTTTTTATTGCGGTTCCTGTTTTTTCAGGTGGCACAAAACAAGAAACTCCAGTATTAGGAAAATACAATGGAAAAGAAGTTCGCTATGAGCAAGGCTCCGATTTTAACAACATTGCTTCAAATTATTACGAATATTTTAAGCAGCAAGGCTACGAAATTAACGAAAACGATATGAGTTATATATATTCTATGGCTTTCAATGAAACCGTAAGAACTATGGCTTACTTAGATTTTGTAGAAGAAAGCAATTATACAGTTCCAGTTTCTAAAGTTAATAGAACAATGATGCAGTATTTTCTTGACGACAAAGGCAAGTATTCTTCAAAGATGTACCAGGACGCCCCTAAATCAAGAGTAGAAGAACTGCGCTCAAATATTGAAAAACAGTATACTTTCCAAAGATTTTATGAAGACAATTTTGGAAGCCAAACAACAAAGATTGGAAAATATCCATTGTACGAAGAAAAAGTTTCAGATGAAGAAATCAAGTTCATTCAAAACATGAATAACGGACAGCGTTCGTTCAATATGGCTTCATTTAATATGAATGAATATCCTGAAACAGAAAAAGTTGCATACGGAAAGGCTAACGCTGAAAAGTTCATAAAGTACGATTTATCTGTAATAACCATTAGAGAAAAATCAAAGGCGGAGAAAATTGCCAAAAGCATTAAAAACGGCGAAATTTCTTTTGATGACGCGCTTTCAGAAAATTCTACGTTCTCTTATACAAGCGAAAGTGGAAAAATGAATAGCAAACTTCAATATCAACTTACAAAGATTATTAAAGATGAAAAAGATATGAATGCTGTGGCAGCATTGGAAGTAGGCGGCATAAGTGAACCAGTAATTACAGCAATTGATGAATATGCGATTTTTAGAGCAGACGGCGAACCTGTTCAACCTGACTTTTCAGATTCGCAGACTATAAATACTGTATACAACTATATTTCGGCTTATGAATATAGCCATATTGAAAACTACTTTACAGAAACTGCAAAAGCATTTATTTCTGTTGCAGAAAAAAAAGGATTCAATGCGGCTTGTTCACAGTATAATGTAAAAAAAGAAACTATTTCCGCTTTTCCTTTGAATTATGGAAATGCATCGATACTTAATTCTATGGACACTTCAAGCGCAGCTCTTTCAGGCGCGCCTAGAAATGAAAACTTTCTAAAAACAGCTTTCAATCTAAAGGAAAAACAGATTTCTGAACCTATTGTATTAAATAGAAATATTGTTGTTCTTGAATTAACTTCTATAAAAGACAAAGCAGCGGAAGCAATTCCTTCTGAAAAAATTGCAGATACAATTGCAGATTACGACCAAAGCTCTTCTTCAAGAATGATTCTTTCAAGCAAGAAACTTGTTAACAATCTTAATGATTTTTTAGCAAAGCTTTCTGGCTCAAATAACTAATAAAGCAATAAATACAATAAAAGTTTAAAATGCTTGCAACAAATAGCAACACAGAAGAGCCTTGCCTGGTAGATACTAGACAGGGCTTTTCTGTTTCATATAAAAATAAATTACTTTACTCTAAATACAATCCCAAAAAAAGTATTGAAGAAATAGTCGAAAGTTATAAAATTCTTGAAGGAACATTGATTCTTTGCATTTCGCCAATTTTGGAATACGGGCTTGAAGAGCTTGCAAAAAAGCTGCCTAAAAACTGTTTAATGATTGGCTGCGAAGCTGACAAAAAACTTTTTAAATTCGCAGAAGAAAAAACAAAGAATCTTTCTTGCAGCAAAGAAAAAAAGTTTATTTTATTAGATTACAAAGAACTTTTTGACTTGCCATTGAAATTAAACAAGGAACAAAACAGCTTAACAGGTTTTAATTTCCTAAAACCTGGATTTTTTAAAAGAGTTATAAAAATAGAATTTAGCGCGGGTTCTATTTTTTACAAAGATTTTTATGAAAGACTATTTATGGCTTGCAGAGATTCTGTTTCTCAGTTTTGGAAAAATAGAGTTACTCTAATAAAAATGGGAAGAAAATATTCTTCAAACATATTTAAGAATTTAAGTTTTACTTCTAAAAACCAAGCTCTTCCGCAAATAAACAAACCTATAGTTGTTTGCGGCGCAGGCGAAAGTGCGTTAGAAACATTAAAGTATGTAAAACCAATTCAAGACAAACTTTGTATTATTGCAACAGACGTGCTTTTGCCAACGCTTAAAGAGTTAAATATGTGCGCAGACTATGCAGTTTGCGAAGAAGCGCAAGCAATAATTGCAAACGCCTTTACAGGTTGTAAAAATAACTTTAAAACTCTTATCTGCAGTTTAAGCTCATGCGCTTCGATACCTAAAAAAAACGATTCTTTATTTTATCTTTCAATGTTTTGCGAATCAAATTTTCTAAATAGAATAAAGTCAAAGAATTTTACAGTTTCAGAACTCCCACCCCTAGGCTCTGTAGGCTTATCTGCAATTTACCTTGCACTTCTTATTAGAGGCAGCAAAGATGTTCCCATATTTTTTTCGGGCATGGATTTTTCTTTTTCTTTAGGATTCTCCCATGTAAAACTTTCTATGCATGACAAAAAAAGGAGAAGCATCTCTTATCGTCTAGAACCGTTTTATTTTGTTCCAACTGCATTGCCGCAAACGTGCCTAAAAACAATTGGCAAAGACGGAAAGTATGTATTTTCTAGCAAAATAATGCTTTCCTATGCGGAACTTTTTAGATATACATTTTCTAAATCTGAAAATTTATTTGACTGCGGAAAGACAGGTATTTCTCTTGGAATAAAACAAACTTCAATAGAAAAAATAAGAGAATACTTTTACACTGAAAAAAGTTTGCAAGATACATATTTCAAATCAGCCAAAAAAAATGAACAAGGCGAAAATTGGATTGATTTTTTAAAAGAAGAACTAGCAGCATTAAGTAGACTAAAGAATATTTTAACTGGCAAAAAAGTAATTCCCCAAAAAGATGTGGATGCAACTATAATGTCCATTTTAAAACAAAGAGAATACCTTTACATCCATTTTCCAGACGGATACGCTCCTTCTTGTGAAAAACAGTTTCTTAATAGAGTAAGAATAGAAATCGACTATTTTATAAAAATCATTAAGGTCGAACTCAACTTTTAGCCTGCTAGTTTTCTTCTTGCTCTTTTAAAACAGCAAGGAACGCGCTTTGAGAAAGTTCTACATCGCCAAACATCTTCATGCGCTTTTTTCCTTCCTTTTGTTTTTCAAGAAGTTTACGCTTTCTTGTTATGTCCCCGCCATAACACTTTGCAAGAACATCTTTTCGAACAGCGCTAACGGTTTCCCGTGCAATTATTTGTCCACCGATGGCCCCTTGAATTGCAACTTTAAATTGCTGGCGGCTTATTTCATTCTTTAAGCGTTCGCAAACTTTTCTAGCACGTTCAGCTGCGCTCGGTTTATAAGCAAGAAAAGAAAGAGCATCCACTGGTTTAGAATTCAAAAGAATATCAACTTTTGCAAGGTCTGTTGGTCTATATCCAATTACTTCATAATCAAACGAAGCATAGCCACGGCTATAACTTTTTAATTTGTCGTAAAAATCAAACAAAACCTCTGCGAGCGGCATTTCATAAGTTAGCTCAACGCGTTTTTCATCAAGATAGTTCATGTTTGTCTGTTCACCACGTTTTATCTTGCAAAGCTCCATTAAAGAACCTAAGTAAGTTGCAGGAGTTATAATAGAAGCTTTAATATACGGTTCTTCAGCATCTTTTATTCTGCCTTGAGGATATTCACTTGGATTGTCAACAAAAGTTTCGCTGCCATCTGTAAGAGTTACATGATAGCGGACAGAAGGAGCTGTAAAAATTATTGCCTGATTGTAATCGCGTTCAAGACGCTCCTGGATAATTTCCAGGTGAAGAAGACCTAAAAAGCCACAACGAAAACCATTTCCTAAAGCGAGAGAATTATCTTTTTCGTAAACAAGACTCGCATCGTTTAATTTTAATTTTTCAAGACTGCTTTTTAATTCTTCGTAATCGTTAGAATCCATTGGATAAATAGAAGAATACACAACAGGCTTCACTTCCTTAAAACCTGCAAGAGGTTCTGCGGCAGGCATGGAAGCCAGCGTAATTGTATCGCCGACGCTTACATCGCTTACGGTTTTTATGCCAGCAATTATATAGCCTACATCGCCAGCTTCAAGTTTTCCGGTTTCTTCGTAATCAATTTTGAATATGCCAATCTGTTCAACTTTGTATTCAATTCCATTGCTCATCATTTTGATTAAATCGCCAGTTTTTATGGTGCCATTTTTTACCCTGACATGAACTACAACGCCTCTGTAAGGGTCGTAGTGGCAATCAAAAATCAGAGCTTGCGCAGGAGCTTTCACATCTCCTTGAGGAGCAGGAAAATATTTTACAATAGCTTCTAAAAGCTCATCTATTCCCTGCCCTGTTTTTGCAGAAACCAATTGAGTTTGACTATCATCAAGGCCAAGTTCATTTGTAATTTGTTCACGAACGGCGGGAATGTCCGCAGAAGGCAAGTCAATTTTGTTTATAACAGGAACAATTGCAAGGTCCTGTTCAAGAGCCATATACATATTGCTTACAGTTTGACTTTCCACGCCTTGAGAAGCATCGATTAAGAGCAAAGCCCCTTCGCAAGAAGCAATTGCACGGCTAACTTCATATGAAAAGTCTACATGTCCTGGAGTATCTACAAAGTTCAACTCATAATCAAATCCGTCTTTTGACTTATAAGGAATTGTAACTGCTTGACTTTTTATAGTAATGCCGCGTTCGCGTTCTATGTCCATATTGTCAAGAATCTGATTTTTCATCTTACGTTCATCAATAATATTTGACTTTTGAATAAGGCGATCAGAAAGCGTAGATTTACCGTGATCAATATGGGCTACAATGCAAAAATTGCGTTTAAATTTCATATCCATTTTTATACTCCGTAAACATTCCTCTTATATCTTGAATTAAAATTTTGATAATCAATAATTAACAAATTTTTAAAAATAGTATGGGCTATCAAGAGAAGCTCCTAAACCTATAGAAACATCTAAATATCCTTTTTTCCTATTTTTTGTGCTAAGTCTGATTCCCACAGAATCTTTTTCTTCTGAAAATTTTACTTCATAAATTGTAACAGGATCAGTAACAGAAAAACCGGATTCATCCGCAATGCTTCCAGGAATAATTTCTGTTATTGTAAACTTATTTGAATTTAATGTAGAACTAGAAACCAATCCCATTCCCAAAATAGGAATCAAAGAAGACGTTACCAAATCTGACTTATAAATTTCATATCCAGGATTTTCAGGCCTCTTTTCAAGGTAAAGCAATGCAGATTTTTTTTCTTCTTCGCGAACAAAGTCAAAAGAGATAATCATATCATCGCCAAAGTTTCGCATAATATTCTGAAAATTTTCCAATGTAAGAACAGTTTTTCCTGCTACAGAAGTTATAACATCGCCTTTTTTTAGTCCTGCAAAATCAGCAGAACTTCCTGGCATTACATACTGGACTTCTAAGCCGCAATTTTTCATTGCAGTTTTTTTTGTGTGGCCAAAGCAACCAATCCAAGGAAGAGTTCTTTTTCCTCCATTATAAAGATATGGCAGTTCTTGCCGCAAATATTCAACCGGAATTGCAAAGTTTAACCCTTGATACTGAAGAATTCCCGCAAAAACAATTGCTTGAACTCTCATTTTAGAATCGATTAAAGGGCCTCCTGAGTTTCCAGAATTTACGGCTGTGTCAATTTGAAAAACGTCTCCCATTGAAAAAAGCTTTCTATCAAGAGCAGAAACAATTCCACTTGTAATGGTTCCGTGAAGACCCAAAGGAGTTCCTATTGCGCTTACCTTATCACCAATGGAAAGTTCAGAACTAGAACCCAGTTCGAACACGAACGGAGGATCAATTTCAACTTTTAATAACGCCAAATCAAGGACAGAATCGTAGCCAACAACCTTTGCTGGAATCCTATTTTCCTGATCCGAAGTTAATTTTATATACAATCTAGAATAGCCTTCGTACTTTGGATCTACAAGGTCGCTTATAACATGATGATTTGTAATAATATAGCCACGCTTGTCGATAAAAAAACCAGAACCCAAAACCCTGTCTGCATATCCGACGCCATTTTTTATGGCAATTCCCTTATCAATCCAAATTGTTACTGTTGCCTCAATGCAGTTTGCAATTGATTTTGGCAAAAGAGATTTTTCCACTTTCATTCCAGGAACATCTGCAAGATATGAAGCATACAAAGCATTTTCATCAATTCCTAAATTTGAAGTTTCAGCTCCTAAAATGGATTTTAATGAAGTGTACAGTTTAAAGGCTTGAAAATTTTCTCCTTTAGAAATACTTTCTTTTAAGAGCTCTTCAACTTTTTGTTGATATTGACGGAACAATTCTTTGTCATTTAGCAAGCTAGCACGCCAAAGAGCTTTTACAGGATTATTAGCTGCAATTTCTGCAATACGTTTTTTTTCGTTTTCAATAACATCGCTATCAGTATAGTCGGGTTTTGAAAAAACATTTTTTGGCTGCTTTAGAGAAGTGCAACTAGAAAAACAGCACAACAAAGAAAACAAAAGTATTATCAGTTTATTTTTTTTATTCAACATCTTGTATAATTTGGACATATAATTTTTCAGCAATTTTTACCGCCAACATTCTGTTTTTATTTCCTTGAATTAATACAGAAACTCCCTGATTCAAGGAAGGAGAAATATTTTCTAAAACAATCTTTTCATCTTCAGCAGAACCTTCTTGCCCTACCCAATAAAAATTACTAGAAACTCCCAAAGTTACAGGAAATTCAGTTTCATTTTTTTGAACTTTTATGGGAATAGAATTTTTAGTTGTTATTGTCACTAGATTTTTTTCAGGCAACTGATAAAACTGCGCTTCTTCAATTAAATCAGAATCTTCTGCTTTTGGATAGCGCGTAAAGCGAACATCCCAAAGTCCATCGCCATTAAAGTCCCAGCTTGTAATTTTAGAACCACCTGCAAAATATTCTTCAGTAAAATCTGGAATTGTATCTGCATTTGTGTCAATCTGAATCATTTTTAAGTATATTCCCAAATCTGAAAAAGAAGAACCAAAAAGACTTAAAGCAAGCTGCTCTTGTTCAGTTTTAGAAAGCTGCATTCGATTTTCAATGTCTGAATCAAAAAATTCTGTTGTTTCAAAAATACCATCACCGTTATTGTCTACAGATTTTATATAAGGAATTCCTTCTTTAAAAATTGCATGAGCATAAGGGATTTCTAAATTGTAATAATCAGCAGAAATTATATTTCCTTTATCAACATTAAAATGTATTTTTACACCAGGGGATTCAGAAGATGTAAAGTCATAAGAAGAACAAAACGCAAAAAAATCTTCTTCGGAAATACCAGGAAATTCATTTTTTACAACGGGAACAAAAAAATCTGCTGAAAATTGATTTTTTACAGTTTGAAGACAAACCATTTCAAACGGCGACCAACTAAATTCTTCATCTGTCAAGTTAAAAACTGTAGAAGAATTCTGTTTAGAATCTAAAATGCAAATTATTTTTGTTACATAAGGAAAAGTTCCATAAAAAATTTGAATATTATTTTTGTTCAGCAAAACATACTCAGGAACACCAAAATCGCAGGAAGATGACAATTCGCATATTCCGTCGTTATTTTTATCCCACTCAAAGAAAGAAGGTCTTCCACGAACATATTGAATTCTTAAATTCGGTTCGCAGTCGTCATCTGTATCAGAAAGTAAAATTCCTTCAAACGAATTTAAATGTTCACGCACAGATTCCACAGTTATTTGGTCCGTTATATATGGAAGAATTTCTTCAAACATTTCTAAATCAACAGATTTATCCGCAAAACTGCAAAAGTAATCCCAAGCTTCCTGCTGACCTATAAGACCAACTTTTAGCGCTACAATTGCATACAAAGGGTGCGACATTCCATGCGCCGTAAAAGCCTGCAACATTCGTTTTTGCTGTTCGCCAGAAGCAAACGCTGTTGCATAAATTTCAAGCTCAGCTTCTGGATTATCATATTCCGGCATTTTAGAAATAAAAAAATCTGCAATCTTTCTTACCAAAAAATCTGAATCACCATTTGTTTTTAAATTGCGAGCTAAATCGTATTCAAATTTAAAGAACAGAAGCGGAAAGCGCTTGTCATCTGGATAAATTTTCCTTGCAGAATTAATTTTATCGCGGGCTTTTGCAATGCTTTGTTCAGTTCTAATCCGGTAATATGACTTTACTCTAATATATTCTGCATCAAGGGAGTATATAAATGGAGATTCATCAAGAATTGAAATTGCTTTTTCATACTCACCTGTGTCGCTTAAAAAATCCGCGTAAAGAACCCTTGCGCTGTCGCGATTGTAATCGACCCATTCTCCCAGAGCAAGGGATTTTTCAACCAAAGGAATTGCAATTGCGAGAGGCTGTCCCATTCGGTAAAGAGTTGCCGCCTTAAAATACCACAAGTCAGAAATTGAATCATCATAGGATAAAGCCAAATCAGTTTGACTAAGAGCATTAGACCAATCTTTTGCAGAAAGATATGAGCGGGCAAGCTTTAAACATCTTACAGCAGTTTTTCGATTTGCTACGGCAACATCGCGTTGGTCAGCAAAAATTTTTGAACAAAAAAATAATGAAAATAAAGCTAGCAAAAATAAAAACACTTTAGAATGACGTTTTTGCATAAAATCTCCAAGTTTTAGTTCTTTACAATCCAATCGTTAAAGCCAAAAACACTACCTACAACTGCAACAATGTTCTGCTCTTGTGAATACAACTCTTGCACAAGAGGAATTAAATTCTTTTTTTTAGATTCAACATGCCAATTTGACAAAATATCAGAGACAGATTTTTTTCCACCGCTGCAAGTTTCTATAAAATCGCCAGATTGACGACTCCTTATACAAAACGGAAAAGGTATATTTTTTAAAAGAACTGGATTTTTGCCTTCAAAAACAATTTCCGCCTTTTCGTTTTTTTTGCAGACAGAAACAGTTCCAAACGGAAAAGAAAAACTGCCTTCTTTTTCTATTATAGCAAAAAATCCTGATTCAGTCGCTATTTTGCAAGATTTTTTTACACTAATTTTTTCATCTTTATATTCAAGCTCAAAATCACCAATCGACATAGAAAGTTCTTTAGAGCCATTTGATTTCATAACTTTTTGCTCAAAATCCAAGACAAAAGAAAAAGGAATTCTAAAATTGCATCCAAGGAGTAAAAAAGCATCAAAAATCGCCTGAATTCTTATAATTTCAGAAAGACTTGAAAAATAAGGAAAAGAAAGAGTTCTGCAATTCTTGCAAGATGGTTGCCATTCTACCTTGGAAGATTCTTGTTCAATAAAATCTTGAATCAAAGCAACTTTTTCAGCTCCTTTTAAAACCGCAGTTTGCCATCCCTGAAAAGAAGAATTCAAAAACGGGACAAGAGTGTTGCGAATTTTGTTTCTAAGATAATTATTATCAAAATTTGTAGAATCCGTTCGCCACAATATATTTTTTTGATTAAGATAAGTTTCAATCTCGCTACGGGAAATATTGAGCAAAGGGCGGATATATTTTTGGCGTTTTTTGCGGATTCCAGTCATCGCAGAAATTCCGCTGCCTTGCAAAAAACGCATAAGCAAAGTTTCTTCCTGGTCGTTTTTGTTGTGGGCCAGGCACAAGCAGTCCAAATTGTTTTCATTTATAAAAGATTCAAAAATTTCGTAGCGCAAAAACCGGGCGCTTTCTTCAATTCCCCCTTTTCGCTCCTCTGCAATAGAAAAAACCTTGCCTGCAGGAATCGTTTTTAATTCAAAAAAGAGATTTTCATTAATAGCTTTTAATTTTTCACAAAGACTTTGAACATAAGCAGAATCTGCGAAAGTTTCTTCGGATTTTCGTATATTGTGATTTATATTTATTACGAAGACTGAAAAATCATATTTTAAACTTAAAGAATTCAATGCCAAAAGAAGAGATACAGAATCTGCCCCTCCAGAAACAGCAATTCCAATTTTCATCCTATGAGAAGACGAAAATTCCACATTAAATCCGCACTCTTCTAAGCCTTCTAAAACCTTTTCTTCAAACGAGCTTTTTAAACTATTCTTATTCATATCGATTAAATTTAAACACGTCTAATCAAGGCACCCCTCTTACGCTCAATGCCTTAACTCTGCGTTTTTAAGATTTGTATAATCCTTAAATAAAAAAAGCCACCCTAAAAGCGAAGTGGACTTAACACTTAGCATATTAAGGTAGCTTTTAATAAAAACAGTTAAAAATTAGCGTGCAGGAGCAATGCTAACAAGGACATCCTCTGCATCTGTAAGAACTGTAATTTTGTCAGAAAGAGAAATATCTTTAACCTTGAACTGATCGCCAACATTAAGTTTTGATACATCAATTACAACTCTTTCTGGAAGATCAGCAATTGCGCACTGAAGTTTTACAGATGGAACACGTTTTACCATGAAACCACCCTTAAGAACACCTGCTGGAGTTCCTGAATACTGAACTTTGAAAGACTGAACCAATTTTTCATCTGCTGCAGGAACAAAGAAATCTGCGTGAAGAACTTTGTCTGTGCGGATGTTGTATTCTGTATCTTTTATCAAAGCTGTGTAAGACTTTCCGTCCACCTTAAGCTCAACTGATGTAGTTGGTGTTATAGAACGCCAAACCTTGTTGAATTCTACCTCTCCTACTTCAAGCATGGTAGATTCGCCTTTGTCGTTATACATAACGGCTGGGATACTACCTACTTTTCGAAGACGTTTTGCAGATGCTTTACCAGTAACTGTGCGTACCTTTGCATTAATAACCTGCTTTTCCATTTCTTAAAGCTCCTTATATCCTAAGATAAATGTCTTTGTAGTATAGTGAAAAATGGGGAGGATAGCAAGGGGGGGGAATTTTGTAAACAATCCAATATATTTCACGAATAACAGTATTTTAAATCTGAAAAGAACTTGTAAACAAAGCTGTTTTTGCAATATATTGTAGTTGACGAGAAATAAAAATGAACTACATTCTTTGCCACAAAGATATTCCGGTTTTAAGATTCTCAACCGAGGATGAAGAAATCTCCGAAGTCTCTGAAATCCTATGCAGGGAGCATCTTCCTGTCGGAATATCGCCGGACAATGAAAAGGGAAAAACGCTGAAAAGCCAGTTCCGCTCCTGGTGGAAAGGCCGCTCAATTCCTGCGAGCCGCCAGAATCTTGATACCGCCCTTGAGCAGCTCGGAAATGTCACCACGGATTATCTTATAGAAAAAAGCTACGGACTCAGCCTTTCTGACCACTACTGGGCAAAGCCTTTAGAAAGCAAACTCTCATGGCAAGACGTGAATTTCTTTCAGAACAGTTTTTCAGACGATGTAGGAAAAGCCCTCTTCGGCGTACTGAACTCAGACAGTACGGACAAGCTGAATCTTGTTTCCCCTAACAACACATCCGACGGTTGGCTCAAGAAAAAATGGATAATCAACAACAGCGAGAGGATTCTTCTAAAAGCTGGAAGCCTTTGGCAGCAAGAACCATTTAATGAGGTTTTGGCATCAGAAATTTGCAGCAGGCTCGGAATAAAGCACGTTGAATACAAAATCATAAAAAACGATGGAACTTTCTACTCGTCATGTCCCGACTTTGTGTCGCCGCAGACTGAGCTTGTTCCGGCCTGGCACATTGTGAACACCTTAAAAAAGAACAACAACACTTCGAATTTCAGCCATCTTATAAACTGCTGCGGGGGACTCGGATTCAAGAACACAGAAAAACTTAAGCAGGAAATCTGCAATATGCTCACGGTTGACTTTATAATTGCGAACACAGACAGGCACTACAACAACTTCGGATTTTTAAGGAATCCTGACAATCTTGAATGGCTCGGGCTTGCTCCAGTGTTCGATAGTGGAACATCAATGTTCCATGATGAAATCCTTTATAACCTGAAAAATCCATATCTGAGAGAATCCTCAAAAATAAAGGCAAAGCCGTTCGCCTCGAACCAGAAAGAGCAGATGAAACGTATTCCGTTCAAGGAATACTGCTCGGATTTGGACTTTGAGAGGCTCAACAGTGTTTCAGAATTCTTCGGAAATCTCATATCAAAAAATCCATACATCGAGCCGGAACGCGCGGAAATTTTGTGCAGAACACTGGATTCAAGAATAAAAGAGACCGAAAGGCTTTTTGAAAGCCAGCAGGAAAACTAAGGAAAATAATTTTTAGAAAAATTCTAGTATTTACCTTAGAAAAATGGCGAAAAAATTAACATTATTTGTAATCGAAATATTATTGTTGTTCGTTTTATATATTGATAGCCATATATTCTATGCCAATTGCACATTTTTCTTCAAAATGAAATTTTTTATAACCGTCATGTAATATCAGAAGCAAAACTAATTTTTTATGAACTAGATTTTCATTAAGCTTTTTATTTTGAACGGAGAAGTTCTCCATAAGC
>DJRF01000007.1 GCA_002437725.1 Treponema sp. UBA6367 | reverse complement strand
CTGTCCCAAAAAACGACCGTTATTAAGGACAAAAAATGGCGTGGAATTCAAAATCTGGCAGCTTGAATTTTTCCTCAATTTCTAATGATGAATATTGGAGTCTGTTCAATTTTGTTTTTTCGGAAAGCTGCCACAAGACTTCAACCTACAAGTTCGCGCTTTTAAAATCGATTCTGGACAACCTTCTGAACAACACGCCGGGCGAGAACGGGCAGCTTATTTTTTATTCAGACCTGTTCGCAAAATTCGCTGAAAGTTTTTGGAATCTTGTTGTAAAATATCATCTTCATCAGCAAAAGCCGACGGCTGAAGGAAAAACTTCAAAAATCGAGCAGATATTCGGTGAGGCGGTAAAAACAAATCCTGTTCTTGAAAATCTTGAATTTGCCTCAATCGAAGAAAATACAAAATCAAAACTGATTCAAAAAGTTCAGGCGGAATGCAAAAAATATGTTCTCGGCGCGCTTTACGGTGATTTCGGCGGAAAACTCTACGGCTTTGACCAGAACGGAAATTTCATCACGATTTCGCAGAGCGCTTACGGATTCCTTTTGAAATATAAAATCGAGATTGAAAAACTGAATTACTATGCCTGGGCAAAATTCCTTGAGAAAATCAACGAGGAAAATGTGCTGTTTCACCTTCTTTCAAAACTTGAGCTTTCGCTTCCGGAAAGGACTCCGCTTGAAATCTACCGCAATATTCTTTTTTCGGAATTCGAGGAATGTAACTGCTTCTACTGCGGAAAAAAACTTTCGGGGAAAATCCATGTTGACCATTTTATTCCGTGGAGTTTTGTAAAAGAAGACAAACTTTGGAATTTCGTCCTGAGCTGCCCGGAATGCAACATCAAAAAAAGCAATATTCTTCCGCCGCAAAACACAATCGCACGGATTTTGGAACGGAACAGAATCATTTTGAACGCAAGCGATTGCAGAAACAACAGTAAAATCAGCTTTGCCGCGAACTCTGAAAAAAACAAAAAGAACGAAATCGACTCCACATTCATAAAAAAACAGTTCAAGAACTACGACGAAAATCTGATTCCGCTCCTGTGGCAGTATGCGAAATTCTCAGGATTCAAAACAATGCAGACAACGTATTTTATCCAGCCGGACTTCGGAAGCCTGAAAGTCGCAGAGCCGGAAATCACGTGAAGCCAGTGCTCCATAGCCTAACGTGATGCGTTAGGTCGTGCGCGAGAACGCACACGTTAAATAAACGAGTTTTGCGTCAGCAAAATCTCACATTTTAAGTTACATTATGTAACTAACAGAAAAATATAATAAACCAAATATCGGTTGTCAAGAATTTCTCTAAAAAGTTGTTGACAGCATTTTCTAAAAAATTAAATCAACTTTTCCCCAAAATCCATGTTATAATATCCAAATGTAAAAAAATCTTGACAGGTGAACGTTCAACTGTTGTTGTTGTAAAAATCGAAAATGAAGTTCGCCGTTCGCACAAAAAATTGGGTTGAGTTTTCAAAATTATGGGCTCAAGAGAACCGAATAAAACTTATAGAAGAAATCGGATGAAATTCTTAAAAGCACTAAAATCAGTAAACTACAGATTGTTTTTCGCAATTTTTGCGACTATGCTTTTTCCCTCTGTTCATCAAACTGTACGAATTTATTTTCTCGGGAACTTGCCAAACGAATGGGGAATAAACATTGCAAGCCAGCTTTCCTGGGTAAATCTTTTCTACGAAGTTGTTCAAGAAGCTTTGATTCTTCCGCTTTTTTTCTTGCTCGGAAAATCCTTGAACAATCACAATGAACTTGAAAACAAAATCCGCACAGGACTTTTTACAACGGCTTTTATCTACATCGTTTTGTCCGCATTGATTTTTATTTTTGCAAAGCCGCTTGTAAAATTTATGGCGCAGAACAAAAATCTTATCGATGAAACTGCGCGCTATATTCGTCTTGAAACCGTTGCCGCATTATTTTCAACTTTGTGGCGATTTTTGTTTCTCGTTTTTATAACGCTGAAAAAAGATTTCTTCATCTATATTCTTCTTGGAATTCAAGCGGTTCTTTCAATAATTTTGGACACATTTCTTGTAAGCACACTGCCAGTTTCCATAAATCTTGGCGTAAACGGAATTGCAGTTTCAAACATAATCGTGAACGTTTGCATTTTGACGGTTTCGTTTCTCCTTCTTTCAAAAGACGGATTTCAAATTTTCAAGAAAACAAGGTTGGATTTTTCTTGGCTCAAAGAATGGTTTTCCGTTGGAAAATTTTCAGGAACCGAATCATTTTTGCGGAATCTTGCATTTATGATGATGGTAGTTAGAATGGTGAACGTTGTTTCGGAGCAGGGAAATTATTGGATTGCGAACAATTTTATCTGGAACTGGCTTTTGCTGCCCGCTCTTTCGCTTGCCGATGTTGTAAAAAAAGAAATTGCTGAAAATCAAGAAAACATCAGCTCAAAAACTTTTGGCTACATTTGTCTTTCTTGTGTTTTCACCTTAACTTGGATTTTTTCGATTCCGCTTTGGAAGCCGTTTTTAAAATTCGTGATGAACGTTGCCGAATATGAGACCGTTTTTAGGATTGCTTTAATTGAAACTGGATTTTACATAACTTTTATTTTCAACACTTGCATTTTTGATGCGACTTTTTACGGACTTGGAAAAACAAATTATATGCTGATTCAGTCCGTCTGCATTGATGTGGTTTATTATGGAATTATGTTCATTTTGTACTGCGCAGGAATTTTTGTTCCATCTTTGACAGGAATCTGCCTGATGTTCGGAATCGGAATGTCTCTTGACTTTATTCCATCGGCGATACTTTATGCACATTTGCTGAAAAAACTAGAGGTTCGCATTAAGATTTAAAACTCAAACATTCCCTGCGCGGCTTCCGGTTTTTCTTGCGGAAAAGCGTTCATGTACTCAAAGACTTTTTCCGGCCGCCACTCGATTCCGGATTTCTGACATTCGTTTGTGATAATCCGCATCAGGCGGCCGTTTTCCGGGCTTGTAACTTCGTAGGCGTTTCCGTAAGTGCGGATGTATTTTTCTTTCAGTCCTGGAAAATGCTTGTCGAGCTTGCTGTAGAAATATTCTCGGTTTCCTTCGCGCAGCGTAAGTCCGATTCCAAAGCAGATTATTCCGCGCACCTTTTCCTGAACACAGATTTCAAGGAGGCGGCGGACATTCTGCTCGGTGTCGTTTATAAAAGGAAGAAAAGGCGAAAGCCACACGACTGTCGGAATTCCGCGTTTCTTGCATTCGCCAAGAACTTTCGCGCGTCCGGCCGTTGTGCAGACCGCAGGCTCGATTGTCCGGCACAAATTTTCGTCCGCGGTTGTAAGCGTCATCTGGACAACGGCTTTTGACTTCGCGTTGATTTCTTCTATTAAACTCATGTCTCGCAGAATCAGGTCGCTTTTTGTCTGGACGGCAATCCCGAATCCGTGCCTATTGATGACTTCAAGGCAGCGGCGCATAAGGGAGAGTTCCGCCTCGCAGTGCATATAAGGGTCGCACATCGAGCCTGTTCCGATCATGCACTTTTTGCGCTTGGAGGAAAGCTTCTGCTCCAGAAGCTCAGCCGCATTCCGCTTTACCTCGATGTCCTCAAAATCGTGGCTCATCTGGTAGCAGCGGCTGCGCGAGTCGCAGTAAATGCAGCCGTGCGTGCAGCCACGGTAAATGTTCATTCCGTTGCGCGCCGAAAGAATTCCTTTTGCCTCTGTAAAATGCATGGCTAATTATACCATTATTTATTGACAATTCACCATAATGGTATAAACTAATCTTAACTTATATTTAAAAAGCAAGATAAAAACAGCAAAAAAATGACATCTGCTTTTATCCTGCTTATGGGAGTGAATATGAAAATCTCAAAAAAATTAAAAACAGCATTAGTTTTGCTTGCAGTTACTTCTGTGTGCGTATCGAGCCAATCTTTAAGAGGGTTTGTAAGAGGTATTCAAAATGGCATAGAAAAATCTGTTTCTGATGCGATACTAGGCAGCACAGTCTATGATGTAAAAAATTACAAATCAAAGAAGCCTGCAAAACTTTCGAAGGAAGCTTCCGTTCAAAAAATGTCAAAACTTCTTGACAAGTCTGAACAGGCTCTTTTGAAAAAAGATTATAAAACTTCTCAAAAATACTACGATGAAGCTTGTAAAGTCAGTTTCACAGAAAAAACTCCAGAAGCAGACGCTATTGCTCTTAGCACTTGGATGAGTGATATTGGTACTTATTTGGAATATTTAAATCCTGATAACCAAAGATATAAGGGCGAAAAATAAAACTAAACCAGACTTTTACATAAAAACAAAACCGTGCTAGAAAACGCATTTTAAAAGCAGTTAGCACGGCTTTTTTATGCCATTCAAAATTTACGCATTAACCATTGAGCATCACGCATTTTCATTCATCTTCTTCATCTCCTTGCGAAAAAAAATCACTGCGACAACGAACGAGACCGCGTCGCTTATGAGCGCGCTCCAGAGCATTGTCACTATGTTTTGGCTCACAGTTGCAAGAATTATCGAAGCCGGAACAAAAACAATCACGTCTCGGAGCAGAGCGAGAAGCGTTGATTTTCCGCTGTCCGCTTTACATCAGCCTTATTATAGCTAACTTTTATTTTGACAGATTTTTCCGTAACAGCCTTCTTGTTACATTCAGAAGATAGTAACAAGAGGCAAGGCAATAAAAAAGTTTTTAAAATTGATAATTGATAGTAGATTGATAATTTTTTTATTTTCATGAAATCAACTTATTCTTAACAAGCCCAAACTTTGAGTTTTTTATAACAGTTAAAAAAACGCTTACAGAGAATTTCCACTTTGTTCAGACGGTTGTACTCGCACTTCATTTAAATTATTTTGGATTGCTACGCAACTTTAATTGTTCTAATCGCACAAAATCTTCACAAATTGCAACTTCGCTTACGCTTTTGTTTATTTTTCTAAAAACTCGAAGTTTGGACTAACAAGACAAAAATGTTCAATACTGAAAAATAAAACCGACAAAAATTTAATCAACTTGACAAATAAAACTGCTCAAAGTATAGTCTTATAAAATTTTAATTTTCTGCCACCGGGCAGAAGAAATGCTATAAAGAGCATTCACGAAGGAATATCGGTAGGTCTGGAGAAATCCATGCAGATGTCCTTTTGTGGATGCTTTTTTTTTCGCATTAATGGCTTTTTAAGAGTAGTCAATTCGGAAATTGATATTTTATCATTGGCTTTTTATAGGAGTATTTATGAAAAAAAATCTGATTGTCCCAAAGTTTTCTGTTCCTGAAAAGATTCTTTGGGCGGCATCCATAGTCGGTGTTACGGTTCTGTTCTGTCTTGTTCCGCAGAAAAATCCGCTTACGCTGATTGCAACGATTGTTGGCATAACGGCGCTTCTTTTTATAGCAAAAGGACACATTTCAGGACCGTTTCTTCAGCTGGTTTTCTGTGTGCTTTACGCAATTGTCGCGCTCGGATTCAAATATTATGGCGAGGCGATAACTTATATGGGAATGTCATTTCCAAGCGACCTTTTTGCGGCGATTGTGTGGCTAAAAAATCCTTCCAAAAAAGGAAAGAGTGAAGTCCAGATGGCTCATCTTACTCCGAAAAAATCCGCAGTGGCAATTCTTGTAAGCACGGCAGCGACTGTCATTTTTTATTTTGTACTGAAAAAACTGAACACTGCGAATCTTGAAATCAGCACGGTCTCTGTTGCGACAAGCATGGCGGCAAGTACCCTTACAATCATGAGGGTTCCTTACTATGCGCTTGCCTACACCGCGAACGACATCGTTCTGATTGTCATGTGGATTTTGGCGAGCATTGAAAACCCTGTCTACATTCCGATGGTTTTCAACTTTGTGATTTTTTTGATAAACGACCTGTACGCTTTTTTCAGCTGGAAGAAACTGCGGAGTATGCAGGAAGAAGGAGAAGTCTAAGACATGACAAAATAAAAAATATCAAGAAACCACACAGTTCCGCTAATTTTAAGACAAGAATTTTTTACTCTGGGCGTTCCGGTCGCTTTGGTTGCTTTGCGCCTTCGGACGACACGCTCAACCGCCGCGACCGTCGGGCTTTTCAGGGCTACGGCTTCCGCCTTCGACCAAACGCAAGCGTTTGTTTTCGCGCATTTTTTCAAAATGCACTCACCCTTCCAATCCCTAACGCACGTTCGCTACACTCCCTACCTAGTTTTTTCAAAACAAAAACTCACATAATTTCGCAACGCTCAATCAAAATTACGCATTAAAAATTGCATTCCATCTTCCCCATCTCCGCGCGCAAAAAAATCACTGCAACAACGAACGAAACCACATCGCTTATTAGCGCGCTCCACAACATTGTCACGATGTTCTGGCTCACGGTGGCAAGAATAATTGAAGCCGGAACAAAAACTATCACGTCTCGGAGCAAAGCAAGAAGCGTTGATTTTCCGCTTTTTCCGATTGACTGCAAGATTATCGCCGCGGATTTTATGAAGCAGGTCATTATGATTCCGCTCAAAAAGATTCTTACGCAAAGCCGCGCATATTCGATGTATTCAGGCGAGTTGCCTTTTCCGAAAATTGAAATCACCAAGTCCGGAAGAAATTCAAAAATCAGGAAAACCACAGCGCCGATTGCAAGCACAAGACGCAGAATCACGCGGGCGGTTTCCTTTACGCGCGCAAAATTTCCGGCTCCCATGTTGAATCCGATTATCGGCTGGCCGCCCAAGCTGATTCCAATCACAATGGAAATAACAATTCCAAAAACCTTCATCACAATTCCCACGACAGCAAGCGGAATCACAGAGCCGAAAGCCTCTCCAGTGCTCGCGAAAGTTCCGTAGCCGTATTTTGCAAGAAGATTGTTGTTCACGGCGATTACAATCACAATTGAAAGCTGAACGATAAGCGACGCCATTCCAATCATTGCAATCCGGACAAGCAAAATAAAATCAGGCTTAAGACATTTTAGGTTCAGGCGGAAATTCTTTGAACGGAAAATGTAAAAAATGCTCATTGCAAAGGTCAGAACCTGGCCGATTACAGTTGCAATCGCAGCTCCTTTTACGCCCATTCCAAATACGAAAATAAAAACCGGATCAAGAATAATGTTTGAAACCGCGCCAACAAGAGTGCAAGTCATCGCGAATTTCGGCGAGCCGTCCGCACGGATTGCGCCGTTCAAGCCCTGTCCAATCATATAGAAAGGAAGCCCCATGCAGATCACCGTAAAATACTCGTCCGCAAAATCGTAGCAGAGCTTTTCATCTGGATTCGCGCCGAAAACCGCAAGAATTTGGTTCTTGAACAAGAAGCCAAAAGCGCAGAGCAAAACCGAAAGAATAACCAGAAACGAAAATCCAGTTCCTACGCACTTATCCGCCTTTTCCTTGTCCTGCTCGCCTAAAGCAAGGCTGAACATCGCCGCAGAGCCGTCGCCCACAAGAAGCGCAAGCCCCAAAGCCAGAACCGTGAACGGATAGACAATATTGGTCGCCGCATTTCCGAATGCGCCCGCGCTGCTCCATCCGATAAAAATCTGGTCAACAATGTTGTACAAAGCCGCAACCAGCATGCTGATAACGCACGGAACTGCAAAATGACGCACAAGCCGCCCGATTTTCTCACTCCCCAAATCATAATTTTTCATAATTCACCTCAAGAAAAAAAACACAATCCATTAAACAAAAAAAAGCAGCCTAAAAACGCGCCCGAACTGGACTTACGCTTTTGGCTGCTCGTTAGATTGCATTTGAATTTTTAATTTCGCCTATCCTAGCAGATTTTTTGATTTTGTGTAAGCGATGAGAAGAAAATAAAAAAAATATCTACGGCACGAACTGTTTTTAACTGGACATTCCGCTCATTAAAAGCATCCTTGTAAACTGCATTTTTCAATAGAAAAATTGCTGTTTTTATGTTATAAAATAACCATGCTTGCAATTGCGGAAAAAATTGAGACAGAACGAAAAATTCACGCGGTTGAAACTTCTGAAATCCACAAAAAAGATTTCGGGCAGTATTTCACGCCTTATGCAATCGCGGAATTTATGGCTTCTATTTTTCCTGCAACAAATGACGACTTGAATATTTTAGATCCCGGTGCTGGAATCGGGATTCTTTCATGTGCGCTTCTAAATAGAATTCAAAAGGAAAACTGGAAAAATCCTTCTATAAAACTTTCCGCTTACGACATCGATATAGAAGTTCTTGGAAAGCTAACACAAAATCTGATTGAGCAAAAAAAGAATTTTACTGATTTTGATTTTAAGGTTTACAATACGGATTTTCTGGAAAAAACTTCGTTTGAATATTCCTTTGGAAAAAACGAAGAATTTACACACATCATAATGAATCCTCCCTACAAGAAAATTCTTTCAAAATCTTCCGCAAGGGAATCCTGCCGCTGTTTTGGGCTTGAGACAGTCAACCTGTATTCAGCTTTTGTGGGAGCTGCAATCGCTCAGCTAAAAGACAAAGGTCATCTTGTTGCGATAATTCCGCGGAGCTTCTGCAACGGGCTTTACTATAAGCCTTTCCGCGAATTCATATTGAAAAACTGCTCGATAAAACAAATTCATCTTTTTGAATCAAGAAAAGACGCTTTCAAAGACGAGTCAGTTCTGCAGGAAAACATAATTATTCTGCTTCAAAAGGGAACAGTTCAGGAAAGTGTAAAAATCTCATATTCAAATGCTGCGGATTTTGAGAACTTGATTGAGAAGTATTATGATTTTAAGGAAATCGTGAATCCGTTTGATAAAGAAAAATACATAAACATTCCGCTTCCGTCATGTTTGACATCTTCGGCGGCTGAGAACTTTTTTGACTGTCCGTTTGGTTCCTTAAAAGAAACCGGAATTTCTGTTTCAACAGGCGCAGTTGTTGATTTCAGGGTAAAGGATTTTATCAGAAAAAATCCTGATGAAAATTCTGTTCCGCTGTTTTATCCGGTGCATTTCAGAAATTACAGAACAGACTGGCCGAAGGAATCCAAAAAGCCGAATGCGATTCTGCCCACAGAAGAAACGGAATCGATGCTTGTTCCAGCCGGAAATTATGTTGTTGTAAAAAGATTTTCAACAAAAGAAGAGAAAAAAAGAATTGTCGCCTCGCTGATAACAGCCGATGACATCAACACTTCAAGTTTCGCATTTGAAAATCATCTGAATGTCTTTCATTCTGATAAAAAAGGTCTGCAGAAAGAACTTGCATTAGGTCTTATTGTCTGGCTGAATTCAACATTTCTTGACAATCAGTTCCGAAAATTCAGCGGGCATACGCAGGTGAATGCAACGGATTTGAGGAATCTGCCTTTTCCTTCAAAAGAAAAACTAGTTGAGCTTGGAAAAAAACTTGAAAAATATGACAGCTGGAATCAGGAGCTTTTTGATTCGATAGCAATGGAGTGCCTTAATGAAAAATCTGCAGCAGCAAATTTCTGAAAAAATAAAACAGGCGACTGATATTCTGGAAAAATTCGGGATGCCGTCAGCTCAGCTTAACGACAGAACCGCATATTGCCTGCTTGCGCTTTTAAATGTTACGCCTGAAAAAAGCTGGGAGAATATTGAAAATCCTCTGATTGGAATAACTCCGATGATGGACTTTACAAAAACAAATTACAAGAAAGAATATGCTCCGAATTCAAGGGAGACTTTCAGAAGATTCAGCATTCATCAGCTGGTTCAGGCTGGAATCGTCTTGTATAATCCTGATGATTCTTCGCGTCCTGTCAACAGTCCGAAAGCAGTCTATCAAATTTCACCTGCGGCATTTGATGTGATAAGAACTTACGGAACTAAAGATTTTGAGCCGAAGATTCAGCGTTTCCTAAAAAATCAGCAGTCGCTTTCAAAACAATACGCCCACGAACGAGAAATGAACATGGTTTCTGTAAAAATAAAGGATGAACATGCAATTCAAATTTCTCCGGGAAAACACAGCGAGCTTATAAAAGATATTATCGAGCAGCTTGCGCCTAGATTTCTTCCGAACAGCACTTTGGTTTATATCGGTGATACTGGCGAAAAATGGGGCTACTACGACCAGGAGATTGCAGGAAATTTACTGTTCAATGTGCTTGAGCATGGCAAAATGCCTGACGTGATTCTTTATGTTGAGGATAAAAAATGGCTTGTTCTTGTTGAATCCGTAACTTCCCACGGGCCTGTTGACAGCAAGAGATATATCGAGCTGAAAGATTTGTTTTCAAACGTGAATGCGGACTTGGTCTTTATTTCGGCTTTTCCTGACAGAAGCACATTCGTAAGATTCGCGCACGACATCGCTTGGGAAACAGAAGCATGGATTGCCGACAATCCTGACCACATGATTCATTTTAACGGCGATAAATTTATCGGTCCGCATAAGTAAGTTTTGTTTTTCCTAACACATTTTCCTCATAAAATTGTTCCGCACGCCAAACTGATGTAATTCCTTAAAACGGAACTATTCCATTTGCTGTCCGCAGGCAATTTCCTCAAACAGAAAAATTCCGCACGCTGACCGCACGTACTTTTTGCAAACGGAAAAATTCTGCGGTGTGAACTGGCGTAATTTCTGCAAACGGAATGATTCAGCGACCTGTCCGCGAGTGATTTCTGCCTGCGGAATTTTAAAGTCTGCTTAAAAATTACAAATCTGGTTTGTTCGGTTTATTTTTTCATGTTCCCCGACCGCACGCAATTTTTCAAACCTTACACCACCGCCGAAAAGCACACGCAATTCTCTCCCCTTTCGTTCGTCGTGTTCTGCACTTCGATTTTTCCGCCGTGGAGGCTTGCGATTGCCTGCGCGATTGAAAGGCCAAGCCCTGAGCCTGCCGTGCTTCTTGAGCGGTCGCCGCGGTAAAGCCGATCGAAAACGTGGGGAATGTCTTCCTCGCTAATTGCGCCTGTGTTCATAACGGAGATTTTCACGCGATCTTCAAAAGCCTTTTCAATTTCAAGCACAACCTCGCCGTCTTCCGCCGTGTACTGGAACGCGTTCTGAAGAAGGTTCGAGACGCACCGCATAAGAAGAAGCGGGTCTGCCTTAAAGTCAAAATCTTCAGCGCATTTCTTCTCCACGCTGAATTTTATGTTCTTTTTTTGTGCAAGAAGCGCGAACCGGGATGAGACATCGTCTGCAAATTTCCATGCGTTCACGTCCGCAGGCGAGATTTTCATTTCCGGGGACTCAAAGCGGCTCAAGTCCTGAAGATTCCAAACGAGCTTTTCAATCAGCGTAAGCTCGGAATAAAGGGCGGAAAAACGCTCAGCTGTCGCCTCAAGAACTCCATCGTTCATTCCCTCAACCTGCATTTTCACCGCCGTAAGCGGAGTGCGCAAATCGTGCGAGATGTCCTGCATCCACTGCCGGCGCAAAGTTTCCTCGTGCAAAAGTCGTGTCTTCAGCTTTTTGACCGAATCCAAAATCCTGTCAAACTCGTTCACACCAAGAGCCGCCATGTCCTTTTTCATCAGATCCGGGGAAGAGATGTAGTCAGCAAGAGAGCGCGCTTTTTTTGAGAGCATCGTCGAAATCAGCACGGAAAGAGCAATCGTGATTGAAACTGCAAGAGCGATTCCTGCAAAAAGCCCTTTTTCCATTGTAGAGACAAAAATTCTGTTCGCCTTGTACGCAAGGAATCCCACGTTGTCCGCGCAAAGATAGCCGATTGTCTCGCCGCCGTCCTTTATCTGGACAGGCGAATTAAGCGAAAGAAAAGTTGAAAGCGAGCCGACAGATTTTTCAACTTCGTCCTGCGTGCTGACCTTTCCTTTTTCAAGAAGAAGAACCGGCTTTTTGTTTCCGTCAAAAATGTAGATGTAAAGGGAATCCGTCGTGTAAGGCATTACGGCTTTTTCAAGCTCGGAGGCGGAAAGGCTTCCCGTAAGCCTGTACGTCTTTGAGATTGCCGGAAGAATCAGAGAGACAAAGTCGTCCCTTTTGTCCGCGTTCCAGTCGTTTATCGAGCGGCTCACCGACACTGTGAAAATGACCGACATCGCGGCGATTACGGCAAACGAGGCGGCGATAAATCCTGTAAGAATCCGTGCAAAAATCGACTTCATTTTCTACTTTTTGGAATCCGCCTTTATTCCGCTGAACCTGTAGCCGAAGCCCCTTACGGTTGAAATCCACCGCTGCCCGATTTTTGAGCGCAGGTTCGCCATGTGAGTGTCTATCGTGCGCTCCGAGCCTTCAAAAAAATAATTCAGGCACTCGCCCAAAAGCTGCTCGCGCGAGACAACCTGCCCCGCGTTCGACGCAAGATACAAGAGGATTTTCCATTCTGTTGAAGTAAGCTCCGCAGCGTTTCCGTCAACGCTGACGCTGTGCTTCGCCTCGTCAATAAGAACGGTCGAGTTGCCGCTCTGCCATTCGCCCGAAGCAGCGCTTTTTCCGTTGTCCCCTTTTCCGCTTCTTCTTAAAAGCGCGTGAACCCGAAGAACAAGCTCCTTTGCCGAAAAAGGCTTGCAGATGTAGTCGTCCGCGCCAAGCTCAAATCCCAAGATTCTGTCTGATTCGGAATCTTTTGCGGTCAAAAAAATCAGAGGAATATCGCTTGCAGCCCTTATTTCCTTTGCGAGCGCGAATCCGCTTCCGTCGGGGAGCATAACGTCAAGAATCGCAAGGTCGGCCGTCTCCCTTTTTACCGCGTCCAGAACGCCCGAAACTCCGCCGAATTCAAGCGTCTTGTAGCCGTCAAGCTTTAGGTAGCCAGAAACCGCATCGCGAATCAGCGAGTTGTCCTCAACAATTATCACGCAGGCCATTTTCAGTTTTCCTTTTTTTCAGATGAAGATGAAGCAGAAGCCGCAGAAGATGATGAAACTGGCGCATTGTACAGAAAATTCCGCACGATGATTCCAGACGGATTTTTTTCCATGGCACAGTTTCCTTTCCAATCGTAGAAGAATTCTTTTTCAGAGACAGTTTTTCCTTCCGCATTTTTTAGAACCGAGCGAATCATATTTCCTGCAGAAAAAGTCCGCGTCTCCTCAGTTTTCAGGCTTCCGTCCGCGCCGAGCGTCCTTACCGCAGAAGTCTTTCCGTTTGAATACGAATAGTTCACGCTCTCGTAAAATCCGCTTGCGTCATAGTTTTTTTCCTGCGCCAAAGTGGAGTCCGCATTGTAGATATATTCAACGCGCTTGAAAAGTTTTCCGTCAGCATAGAACGAGGAATAATCTTTTACGCGTCCATCCTCGGTGTAGATGTATTTTTCAGTAAAGTTCAGCGCGCCTGCGGCAGAATAAGTCCTGCATTCAGAAAGCCTGGATTTTTCATTGTAGGAATATTCCGCACGCCACTCAACCTCGCCGCTTCCTGAATAAGAAGTCTCGCTTGCAAGAAGCCCCTTTTCGTCGTAGCCGTAGGAATAACGCCACTTCACGTTTTTTGACGAGTCAAGCCCGGTGATTTCTGAAATCTTTCCGTCATCAAGAAATTTTCTTTCAACAATAGTTTTTTCAGAGCCGTCGTCGCCAAACTGCCTTTCCTTTGAAATCCGCCCGTCCGCAAATTCAAGAACACTATATTTTTTCAGGCTGTCCGGAGAAGCTCCTCGATATTCTGTCACACAAAAAGGCGAGCCGCTGAATTTAGGAGAGGTAGCCAATGTATTTTTTGAAACTGAAACCGTGTTTTGCGGAAAAACTTCCGCGCCTCCAAAAATAAAAAAAGATGCAAACGTTAAACAAAAAAAACGAGATGATTTCATTTTAATCCTCAAGTACGTGATTTTCTTCTATATATATTATATATAAATGCAAAATACGATTTCAAGATACAAAAACGGTTATAAATCTATTAAAAGTTAAAAACAAAAACCAAACTGAAAAACTTTTGCACAAACAAAACTCACAATCCGTTTTTCAGTTTGATTTCTGCTGGCGAAAGTTGATTTTTTAATAATTTAAAAAATCGACTTTCTGCCAATTTTAGCAAATTTTTACTCTGCAACTGGAGCAGAAGCATCGCTAGATTCTGGAGCTTCGCTTTGAGCAGAGCTTGTGTTTTCATTTTCCACAGAGCTAGAATCTTCTTGCAAAGGAGCTTCTGATGTTGTCGCACTATCTAACTGTTCTTGAACAGCAGGTGTAGCTTCTTGTACAGAAGAGGCTTCTTTTTTAGTTCCCACACAAGAGAACATCATTGCGGCAAATCCAACCATTGATACAGCGATAAAAGTTTTTGTTGTTGTTTTCATATTTTCCTCCAGAATTATTCAAAATCGATTTTTTATTTTGCAAGAACTAAAGAAGCTTCTTCGCTAAAGTTATTTGCAAGGCGAAGAACCGCAACCTTGTCGTCCGCGCTGTCAGCAAGTCCTGCAACTTCAACGTTGTTTATAAGAATAGCAGAATCCTTTACTTCAACAGGAAGTGTTTTTCCCGAAAGAGTCTGAACAGAACTCTTTGTCTCAAGGTTTTCCTTTGTAAGCTTTTCAGGAACTATATAGTCAGAAATATTCTGGATAATTTTTTCTGTATCGGCAATTGCGTCAATTGGAGCAAGAACCGTAACGCCAGAATCAGAATCAACATCCTTTACTTTGTCTGAAGAATTTTTAAGGATATTGGCGAATACTTTTATTCCATCAACTTCCTCAATCGACTTTGAAATTTCCTGAGCAGAAAGAATCTTGTCATCTGCATTTTCAGAAACCGCCTCCTGATTTGAGCTTATCCCGGCATTTTCATTTGCGCTAATTTCTCCAAGAGGCGATAAAGAAGGAGCAACTTCCTGGGCGAAAACAGCCGCTGCAACCAATGCCGATACACCTAGAGTTAAAATTGTTTTTTTCATAGATTTTCCCTTGCCATAAAACAGATGTAGTTTCTGAACGGACTTTGACGCTCAAGCATCTATTCCGCACTCCTGTCTGCTTTTGACATCGACATAGTAGAATTTCTATTTAAAGTTTTTTTATTGAAAATGTTAAGATTGTGCAAAGATTAAAAAAAATGATTAAAATAGCCAAGTTGTCGAGTTTTTTATAAATTGTAAATTCGGTTACGCTTTTGTTCATTTTCCTAAAAACTCAAAATTTTGGATAAATAGCCTGAATTTTGAGTTTTTTATAACTTTACAAAAAACTCGATTTTCGACCTTATATTCTTTCCAATATTTTCTTGTAAAGGTCCAAGTCCTTGCTGAAAAAAACGTTGAAAATCACTTTTTTTACGCTTGAATTTTTGTTTTCGTCAAGCCAGTCTTTTACGTTTTTTACAGCGATTTGGGCGGCGCGATTCTGCGGAAATCTGAAGACGCCTGTCGAAATGCAGCAGAACGCAACGCTTTCAAGTCCGTTTTTTGCGGCAAGGTTCAGGCAGCTTGTGTAGCACGAGGCGAGCTGGATTTTGTCGCGTTCGGTTACTGTAGCGCGGATTATCGGGCCGACCGTGTGAAGAACGTATTTTGAAGGCAGGTTGAAAGCCTGAGTGATTTTCGCGCTTCCAGTTTTTTCAGGCGAGCCCTGTTTCTGCATAATCTCGTTGCATGCGAGGCGAAGCTGAACTCCTGCGAAAGTGTGGATGCAGTTGTCGATGCACGCATGGAGCGGAGCAAAGCAGCCGAGCAGAGCGGAATTCGCGGCATTCACGATTGCATCCGCGTTCAGAGTTGTAATGTCGCCCTGCCACAGAAAAAGTTTTTTGTCCGCCGGAACGTTTTTCAGCGTGGCGACATCGGTGATTCCGCGCTCTTTGTTGCGTTCGGTTAAGTATTCGTCCTGAATTTTCAAGAACTCGTTGGAAACAGGACGTGGCGGGCGCACGTTCATAAGCGAGCGAAGCAAGTCCTTTTGAGCGGCTTCGTCATCGTGCGGCGGAAGTTCAATATTCTTGTATTCATCTGGAGAATCAGGCTCGTTCAGAAGATATTTTATGAGCCATTCGCATCGTTCGGTCTGTGTCATTTTGTCCGCCTTACAAAATATATTCCAGCTGCCGCTCTTTTGTCTTGAGCCCCATTTTCTCGTAGAATTTTTCCGCCGAAGTGTTTCCAGCCCAAACGTTCAGCGTTACTTCGTAGCAGCCAAGCCGTTTCGCCTCGCTTTTGACGTGCTCGAAAAGTTTTTCGCCGATGTGCTGGCCTCTAGTGCTTTTGTCAACGCACAAGTCGTCAATAAAAAGCGACTTGAACTGAACCATGTTGTTCGAAAACGGCTGCTCCCGAATCTGGCAGAAAGCGTAGCCTACGCAAGTGTCGTTTTCGTCCGCGGCAACATAAATCGGCTTTCCCTCGTCCTTTAGCATTTCTTCAAGCTCGGCGTCCGTGTATTTTGTCGTTCCCGGAATAAAAATGTCCGGCCGGATTTCCGCGTGAATCTGCAGAACCTGTCCAAGCAGGTCGATAATCTTCGGAATGTCATTTTCGTTCGCTCTTCGTATTGTCATTTTTCCTCCATAATCCATAAAAAGTCGGTGAGAAAGTTTCAAATTCCCTTTTTTATTTTTTCGGGTGGCTTTTTGTTTCGCTCCGCTCCGCAAAAATCGGGCTATCCGTGGTTCCGGCTTCCGCCTCCATTCCTCCGCTATGCTTCGGAACGGCTTCGCCGCCACTCCTATCCCTGCCACGAAGTGCAGGCGTGCGCGTGAGCGCACACGTAAATAAACGAGTTTTGCGAAGCAAAATCTCGCGGCATACCGACAGGTATGCAAATCCCTGCCACATTTCTTTAAAAAACAAAAAGGAAGCCGCAGCTCCCTTTTTTCAGTTTTTCTGTACACATTCCTAAGAATGTATAAGCATTTTGCGGAATCTTAAAGATTCCTTGTTAGCAGGTTGACTAGAAAAATTAATCAGCAATAATATTTTATAATAAAGAAATATGCTTTGTCAAATGTTTACTAAAATAATTGCCTCCATTTAATAAGCCGTGATATAATTTTGGCTGGAGATTTTAATGAAATATCGTTTAGGGCTTGATTTAGGAACAAATTCGATTGGCTGGGCTGTTTATTCGCTTGATGAAAATAGCGAGCCTGAAAAACTTGAAGATCTCGGCGTAAGAATCTTTTCAGACGGGAGAAATCCAAAATCAAAAGAACCACTTGCTGTTGAAAGAAGAACTGCACGCAGGCAGCGAAGGATAATTTATAGAAGAAAACTTCGCAGAAGAGATACTTTCCGGCTTTTACAAAAACAAAGTCTTCTTCCTCTTAAAAAAGATGAAGCCCAATCGTTAAAATTTATGAATCCTTATGAGCTTCGCATAAAGGCTCTTGATGGAAAACTTGAGCCGTTTGAGCTTGGACGTGTCTTGTTCAATCTTTCTGTACGGCGTGGATTTAAAAGCAACAGAAAAGACGCTTCTCAGAACGAAACAAAAGAAAACTCAAAATCTGAAAAATTGATACAGGCAGAAAAATGCTCAAATCTTTCAAATGCAATAAAAAAATCTGGCTATAGGACTCTTGGAGAATTCCTTTGGAAAACCAAGGAATCTAATGGCGGAACTCGCTTTGCTCCAAACAGAATGGACTATTATCCTGTGCGGCAGCTTTATATAGAAGAATTTAATTTAATAAGGCAAAAACAAGAGCCGTTTTATCCTGATGTTGACTGGAGCGGAATCTACAATAAAATTTTCTTTCAGCGACCGCTAAAAATCCAAGAACGTGGAAATTGCCAGTATATGCCGGAAAAAGAAAGAACGTTCAAGGCAATGCCTTGTGCGCAGAAAATCCGTATCTTGCAGGAGGTCTTCAATCTTTCTTTTATTGCAAACGGAAAACCAAAAAAACTTCTTCCCGAATGGCAGGACGAAATCATAAAGCTTCTTGATTCAAATAAAAAGGTAACTTTTAAGGAAATTTGCAACAACCGCCATTCAATGTCATTTTCTGGGAACATTATAACTGATTAATTTTCCAAGTCAACCTGCAACCTATCAATATTTATATATAGTATTTAGTTATCAATAGAAAAATTAAGACTTATTCCCAATGCATCCGCCAGTCGTGTAATAACATTTATCGTAGGATTTGCTTTGCCATTTTCAATTCTGCTTATATCAGCCTGAATGATTCCTGTCATTCTTGAAAGTTCCTGCTGTGAAATATTCTTTGATTTTCTAGCTTTTGCAATAGCCGAATAGATTTCTTTATCGTTCAATTTCACAACCTGATTTATTTTTATCTATAGATTTTTCGGAAGGTGCAATCCCTATTTTGATGTTTAAGGATTTTACATTCAAAGGCTTTCCGTCGTCTGTAGAAAATATTAATTCATTCTTACCAGATTCATCTCTGAAATAAATTTCTGTTTTATCAGCTTCTCCAGATTCACAGACAGTCTTGATATTTTCTGCAAGGTTTTCGCACACTAAATCGTGATGATTTTTATCTGTCCAGCGGGATTCATTCGTTCCGTTAATCTCATCAACTTTTTGCATTGCTGCATATCTTTCTTGACATGATTTCCAACTTAAATTTTTGGCACAAGTCTGTATCAAAACTTCTGTCTTATAACCATTTTCCTTCATTTTTGAAAGTGTTTTTATTGGAATCTCAGCAGTTCTAAAAGTACCTTCAATTACAATATTATAATGTTTTTCTATCGCTTTATTCAAAATCGCTTCTGCCATTTTTCCTGCAAAAGCAGCTGTATACTTCGGAGAATCTTTACCATAAAGTTTTTGATATTCACTATAATTTGGATGATATTTTCTAAAATCGTCACCGTTTATTATGACTATATTTTTATAGCATTTTTCATTTGCTAATTCATTTAAATAACTCTTTCCAGTTCCAGGTTGTCCACCCAAAACGAAACCTTGGGGAAAAACTTGTGGAGTTGGATTTATTTTATATTTTTCTAATGTATCAGTCCAAACAATATCAAAGGCATCTTTGACTATTTCGTCAATTTCCATATTTTCCTACC
Organism: Treponema sp. UBA6367; assembly: GCA_002437725.1. Lineage (GTDB taxonomy): Bacteria > Spirochaetota > Spirochaetia > Treponematales > Treponemataceae > Treponema_D. The sequence goes on along the minus strand of DJRF01000007.1, from coordinate 23,181 downwards.
AGAGTATTTACCATCTTTACAGTTCCATTAAAATCAAATACTTCAGGTGAATTTTCAAGTAAAGCGGCATTTAAATTATACAATGCCTGACGTGTTGGAACATCATTTACTTTCAATGCAGTAAGTCGTGCAATAGCACCATTTACCATTTCCATCATTGCATCTTTTTCCATTAAAGTTGCCATATTAACCTCCGTTTATTTTATTATATTTTATAACATATATAACTGCAACCGCCCCTAACAACACTTTCAAGCGTTGAAAATTATAACTGATTATTTTCTAAGTCAACCTGCAACGAAAATGAACAGAATAGTTTTTGATTTCCATATCAGAAACATTAGAGATGCACGAAAACCTTAAAACATTTTATTCTGCCAAGAACGGCACAAAATAAAAAGGTCTCAAAAGGATATTTTCTTCGTTTCCTGAATCTTTCTGCGATATTAAATACGCCTTGTTTATGTTCTGTGAAAATTTTCTGCAGAATTCTTTTATTGACTCATGCTTTCCTGTTCCGGAGGATTTTATTTCAAGCGCATCTATTTTGCTTCCGTCGGAAACTAGAAAATCAACTTCGTAATAATGAGTGCTTCCGTTTTTTTCCCAAGTGTGATAGTAAAGCTCACGTCCGGCTGCGGCAATCATCTGCGCAGCAAGGTTTTCATAGAGATAGCCAAGATTCGCCGGAAGTTTGTCTGAAAGCAGTTTTGCATAGAGTTTATTTTCAGTTGCTGGACGGTCAATAAACATCAAAGTGACAAAAAGTCCTGTGTCAGAAAGATAAAGCTTGTAGCTGTCAAAATCTTTTGTGTCGGCAAGGCTCGCTCTCGGATTTGTTGAATTGTAGCAAGGCAGAACAGTTTTTGAGTCAATCAGATCATAAAGCAGCTCCTCCGCCTTTGTGTTGTTTTTCTTTCCGATTGCCGTTGTAATCCGGTATTTTCTTGAATCCTTTGCCAGCTGAGCCGGAATTGAATGGTACATGACCGATATTCTTCCGGACGAATCGATTTTTTTGAAATCCTCTTCGTAAAGGGAGATTATCTGCCGCTTTACCATGTCGATTTCCGAAAAATTCTTTCCATGGATATAGGATTCAACCGACTGCGGCATTCCGCCCACCGCCATGTAAAGTCTCAGGTCTCTCATCAGCTTGCGGTTTGTCGCCTGCCCGATTGCTTTTCCAGAATCGAAAATCTGATGCAGAAGCCCGAAATTTCCGCCTGTTGCATCGCAGAATTCCTCGTAATCCATCGGAAAAACTTGAATTTTCATTTCTTCCGACGGAATCAGAATGTCCTTGACATTTTTTCGTATTGAAATTAGAGAGCCTGTCTCAAGATAACTGTATCTTCCGTCCGCAACAAGATGTTTTATCGCCTGCCGCGCCTTCGGAAAAAGCTGCACCTCGTCAAAAATTATAAGCGACTCATGTTCGTAAAGAGTTGTTCCTGTTTCAGCCTGAAGACGCAGAAAAAACACATTCAGATTTCCTATATCGTTGAAACATTCAATAATATTTGCTGCCGCCTTTGAAAAATCTATCAGGATATGCGATTTGTATTCATTTTTGGCAAATGTTTCCGCAATTGTCGATTTTCCGACGCGCCTTGCGCCTTCTAGCATGGCAGCATATTCAGATGAATAATTCTTTTTCCATTCCAAAAGTTTTTTGTAGGCTTTTCTCTTAAAATACATTTAGGCTTTCCAATACAAATTTGTTATATCACAAAAATGTACTTTTCTTCAAGATTTCATTCAGTAGATTTGTAACTTTCTTCAAAGTTTTATAAGCCGAATTTGTGCTTTTCTTCAAGAAAATCTCGCAATGAACTTTACAACTTTACGAGGAAACCGCCGCTTCCGCGATCCTCATTGTCTTGTATTCCATTCCGTCGGGCGAGACCGCGTCGCGCAGCTTGAGTGTTCCGCTCACAGTGATTTTCTGTCCGGGCTCAACGCCGGAAACTTTTGCGCTTTCAAATTCGAGTCCCTGTGCGCAGCACGCAAGAACGTCGGTGATTATGCAGTAGTCGTGCCGTCCGTAAGGAGCATCGTCGTAAAAAGTTTCAAAAGTTCCAGTCATCCGGATTGTTTTTCCCTCGTATTTTTCAGGCTCCACAATAATCTGGAAAATAAAGGCATATACAAAGTCGGCGTTCATTTTTGAAAGGTCAAGCTCAACATCGGTTTTGGGCGCGGAGATTTCCTCAAAGCTGCTTCCGTAATAGTCGTAGGATGACGAAGAGGAATCTTGAGCCGAGCTGTCGGAATTTTTCGATGAATCATTTTCCGTGCCGCTGCCGTAGCTGTAGTAATTGTCATAATTGCTGGAACCAGCGGCTTCATCCGGTTCATTTTGCTGCCGGCTGTCGGAGGATTCTTCTTCCTTGATTTTTTCTTCTATTATATTAGCAACTTTGTTCTGTTTTGGAACTCCGCCTGCGCTGTAGGATTTTTTCGCCGAGCATGATGTAACAGTAAACAAAACAAAAATCAAAGCGGCAGTCTGAACAATTTCCTTTTTCATAAGAACCTCCCGGCAACGCAATGAAGTGCGAAAATCATTATGTCGATTATCACGATTGTGGCTCCAACCGGCGTTGAAAGAACAATCGAAATCATAATTCCCAAGAACGACGAGAACGCTCCAAGCGTGGCGGAATAAATCACCGTGGACTTGAAGCTTTTCATGACGCGCATTGAGCTTAAAGGCGGAAAAACAAGAATCGCCGTTATCAGAAGAGAGCCGACAAGGTTCATCGCAAGCACAATCACAACGGCTGTAATCACGGCAATTAAAATGTCGTAAACTCCTGCGAGTCTGTCTTCCGTGCGCAAGAAGTCCGGGTCAAAAGTCGCTGAAAAAATCCTGTTGTAGAAAAAGACGAACGCGGCAATCGTAACGCAGGAAATGAGGACTGAGACTGCGACCTTGCCTTTTGTGAGAGTGAGAATCGAGGTCGAGCCGAAAAGCGTTGTGCAGACATCGCCTGAGACATTCGCCGAAGTTGAAAAGACGTTCATCACAAGATAGCCGAACGCAAGCGCGCCCACGGAAATCATCGCAATCAGCGAGTCCGACTGCACTTTTCTTTTTTTGTCCATGCAAAGAAGAAAAACCGCGCAAAGAACCGTAACCGGAATTGTAAAAATGCTGTCGCTCACAAGCTTCATCGTGGCGGCAACCGCATACGCTCCGAACGCTGCGTGCGAAAGTCCGTCTCCAATAAGCGAGTAGCGGCGCAGAACAAGGACAGTTCCCAGAAGCGACGCGCACAGAGAAACAAGAATGCCCACAATCAGCGCGTATCTAACAAACGAAAATGAAAGGTAATAAGAAAGTTTTTCAAGAATTTCCATCGAAGTCTCCAGTGTTTCCAGTTTTTTCAGCCGAGTCTTTCATCAGATTTGCTAGACGATTCGCCTTTGCAAAAATCCGCGCGGGTTTCAAACTGGACTTTTCCGCCTCTGAACGAAAGAATGTGCGATGCGTAATCAAGGCAGTCCAAATCGTGGCTCACCATTACAACGGAAAGCCCTTCATTGTTGAGTTTTTCCAAGATGGCGTAGAATTCCTTTGCGGCGGCCGGGTCAAGCGCGGAAACAGGCTCGTCAAGGAAAATCAGTTTTTTTGCGGCGCACAAGGCACGCGCAAGAAGAGTCCGCTGCTGCTGTCCGCCTGAAAGCTCCGTAAAACGCCTATGCGAAAGGGAAGCGATTCCGACTTTTTCCATCTGCTCGTCCGCAATCAGTTTCTGCGCTTTTCCGTAAAAAGGCCGGTTTTTAAACTGTCCGAGCGTTCCCGAAAGCACAATCTCGCGCACGGAAGCCGGAAAATCCGCGCTCACCGAAAGTTTCTGCGGAAGATAGCCGGTCTCGTTTTTGCAAAGCCCGTCTCCAAACAAAATCTCTCCGCTGATTTTTTTCTGAAGTCCAACAAGAGTTCTCATAAGAGTTGTTTTTCCGCTTCCGTTTTCGCCAAGAATGCAAACGTAGCTTCCTTTTTCCACGGTAAAACTCACCGGCGGCGAAACTGCCTTTCCGTCATATCCGACAACGAGATTCTCGCAAGAAATATACGCCATTTTTTCCTCCTCAGCAGCTTTTCCATAAGTCTATAAATTCAAGCATGAACTGCTGGATTCCGCCGAACCACTTCTGCTGAAAACGGCAGGCGTTTTTTCCTATGTAGCGGAAGTGCCAGCATTCCCAGCGGTAGCCGGTAACATCTTCATATCCTTTTGGAAACGAAAGAGACCAGCCGTAATTTGCGGCGTTTTTATAGACCCATTGCCCCATTTGAGTCTTGTCAAAGTCGTCAGAAATCGAGCCGAAATCAACCGCTATTCCAAGCTGATGCTGGCTTGTTCCCGGTCGCGCGCTTTCTCGTTCAGCCTGTTCAAGTCCATCCACGCTTACGTAGTGGTTAAAAAGATTTTCCTGATAAGAATAAGAGCGGTAGGCGGAGCTTACCAAAAGCCTGATTCCGTCATTTAACGCCGCCTGCGCCATTTCATTCAAAGCGGAATAAGCTTCCGGTCGGATTTTCATTCCGGCTTTGTTCAGGTCAAAGAGGCTGTTCTTTTCCAAAGAAACCAAGTCTTTCGGCACGTAGGAGGAATGCACGGTGTGGTTTTTGTCAATTAAAAAGAAAAGGCTTTTGTCGTCCGCACGGAATGTCTTTTCCTCCTCAAGAATCTCGTGAAGGTCTTTTAAAAATTCCGCCTTGTTTTCTTCTGCAACACAAATGGCTTCTTTTGCCCTGCCGGACATTTTCTGATAAACTCTGCCGAACTTTTCTTCTTCCGCAGATGAAATTTTTTCAGCCGGCTTTGAAGACTGGGCATAAGCTTTTTTTGCGCATCCTGCAAGACAAAAAATTCCTGCAACCGCAAAAATCTCCAAAAGTGTTTTTTTAGTCATAAGAAACCTCATTTTTAGACAAAAATTTCAAGAAAAAGGGGGCGCAGGTTTTATTTTAAGAAACCGGCACATAAAGTTGCAGCGGTCATTTCGACAGGCTCAATGGCCGGACGAACTCAATGGCCACCGCAACCAATTTTTTTTACAGGAATGGCAAACCGTCAGGTTTGCCGTGCTTCTATCCCTAATCTAAAATAAGCTAGAACTAGTTCAAAGCCTCTTTCAAAACAGAAAGGTTTTCCGTCATTGTGCCAAGATAGTTTTTTCCGCCCTTAATGTCTTTCTGGTTCACCGACTGCAATGAGTCCATCTTCAGAACTTTCTGGTTCTTTTTTGATGTGTTCTGAATTACAGTGCGCGCGATTTTTCCGTCTGAATTCTCGATTGCAAGAACGCTGCCAAGTCCAAGCTCGTCAACTTTCTTTGCAAGGAAAATCACAGTCTCAAAGCTGGCCTCGCTTTCCGCGCTGCATCCGACAAAAGCCGCGTAATATTTAAGGCCGTAGTCATCAGCAAGATAGCGGAACGGGAATCTGTCGCCAAAAAGAATTGTCTTGAACTTTGAGGAAGCAACCGTTTCAGAATATTTTTTGTCCAAAGCGTTGAGCTTTTCAACATAGTTCTTTGCGTTAGCCGCGTAAACAGAAGCGTTTTCCGGGTCGAGCTTTTCAATCTGGGAAGCAATCGCGTTTGTCAAAACTTCTGCATTCTTGACAGAAAGCCAGACGTGCTCGTCGTATTCAACCTCGTCATGCTCGTGATGATGGCCGTGCTCGTCTCCGTCCTCATCGTGGCTGTGTCCGTGTCCTGCCAAATGCTCGCAGATTTCCTCGCCGCTCATGCTTGCAGGGAAGAATGTCGGGAAAGAATTTTCCGGGTCAACAATCGCGTCAAAGCTCTCGTTGCTCATTCTGATGTGGAAATGCTCCGCAGCTGCGCTCTCAATCATGTGGTCGTTGAATTCAATGAACCGCGGCGCGCCTGATTTCTTGTTCTTTGCGACAAAGCGGTACATTGCGGCCTTTGTTCCTGTTGACCAGTTCTGAATGTAAAATCCGACATTTTTGTACTTTGAGCTTACTTTTCTTCCGTCAGAATAAGTGAATTCGATTTTGTCTTTCTTTATGCTGATTTTTGAGATGTCAGTTTTGTATCCTTTCTGATAGTAAGCCTTGTATTCTTCTGCTGTCATTTTTCCGGATTCAGCCTTTTCCGCAAAAGCCTCGTCCAAAGTTCCGTCAAGCGCAAGAGGATAAGCCGACTGCCATTCGCCTGCCCAGTCAGAAAGATTTCTGCTCTTAACCTCGCTGTCCTCAAAAGTTGAAACTTCCTTGCCGTGGTCGTGGTGATGTCCTTCTTCGCCGTGCTCATGTGAATGCTCTGTTTCCTGCATTCCTTCCACAACTTCCTCTTCCTTTACGCGCTCGCCAAGAACTTTCATCATGTTGATTGGAACAAGATTCTTGTTCTTCGCTTCCTTTAGAACGCCGCTAACCCAGCCGTCGCTCTCGCCACCAACGTAGATGAACATATCGCTTGCGGAAATTTTTGCGATGTCGGAAAAACTCGGCTGGAACGAATGAAGGTCAGTTCCCTTGTCAAGAAGAAGCGTAAGGTCAAAATTTTTCGCCTTGTCCCCAAGAATCTCGCGGCACCAGTCGTACTGCGGAAAAGTCGTGCAGACGATTGATTTTTTTTCTGCAGAAAACGCGCCTGCCGTTCCAAAGGCAAGCATCGCTCCCAAAGCCAAAAGTTTAGTTATCTTTTTCATTTTTTTTCTCCAATAAAATCCAAAATATTTTGCAAGACTATGCAAGGCAGGAATCCAGTTTCCTGATGATTTTTTCCTTGTCGTAGCCTTTTCCGATAAACACAAGCTGGTTCATCCTGTCGCCAAAATCCTTGTCCCAAGATGAACGCAGCTCCTTGTCATTTTCAAGGCACTCTTTCTGCGTGGCCTCGTCCAGAGCCGCAACCCAGTATGCAACCGCCATCACAGAAGAATTTCTTCCGGCCTGCTCAAAAAGAAGAACGTCCTGCGCCTTCTCCTTGAACCAGATATAGCCTTTTGCCCTGATAATTTCTTTTGGAAATCCTTCGTTCACAAAATCCATGAATTTTTCCTGGCTGAACGGCTTTCTGCATTCGTATGCGAACGAAGAAATCCCGTATTCGTCCTCAAATCCGCGGTTCGTGTCGGAAAGAGTGTTGATTGCCTTTTGAATTGCCGAAGAGGAATCCACCATGTCAAAGTCGAATTTTGTCTCGGACACAATCTGCTCTATGTCAACTTTTCCGCGCACAGTCTTTACAATCTTCGCCTTTGGCTGGAAATCCCGGATAACCTTTATGACCTGCTCAGTCTTCTGCTCGTCAAGCAAATCCAGCTTGTTCAGGACAATCACGTTGCAGAATTCAATCTGGTCAACAATCAGCGTTGTAATGTCGTTCGACTTAAGATTGTTCGGGCCGTTCTCCTCGTAGTTCTCAAGGTCGGTCAAAAACTCGCGGTAAATTCTGTCGGCGTCAACAACCGTAACAATGTTCGAAAGAAAAACATTTGTGTCCGGAGTGTCGTCCTCATACGCAAGAAAGGAAGCCGCAATCGCGCCGGGATCGCTTATTCCCGAAGCCTCCACAAAAACAGTCTCAATGGAGTCGTTCTCGGAAATCTTTTCGACCTGCGCAAGAAACTCATCGCGCAAAGTGCAGCAGATACAGCCGTTCTGCATCTCGTACATTTCGCTTTGGGCAACCGCCGCTCCGTTCTTTTTTAGAATTTCCGCGTCAATGTTTATGCTTCCCATGTCGTTTACAATCAGGGCGACACGCCTTTTTTCCTGCCGAAGAATCTCGTTCAGCAGAGTTGTCTTACCAGAGCCAAGATAGCCCGTGATAAGCGTAACTGGTTTCTTTTTCATTTTTTTTCTCTTTGAATAAATTTTGATAATACGGGCGCTTCTGCCTAAAGGCAGACCGGGCTTTTCGGGGTTCCGCCTTTCGGCTTCATTCCTCGCTTCGCTTCGGAACGCTCCGCGCCCCTACAATCCCTAGCGCAGCGCAAGGACATTCGCAGCATTGCGCATACAAAATCCCTGGCGCATAAAGATGGAAAGAGAATTTTCAGTTGTTAAGGCGTGTCTTTAGAGAAATTAAAGAGTTATTGAAAAAAGTCTGATATGAATTTTTAAAGGAAAGTTTTAAGGCAAAATATCGCCGGGCAAAAGAAACACCGGCTGCGCAAAGGGCAAGGCTCAAAAGCTTTGCGTTCTGCTCGGCAACTTGAATCACAAAGCAGATTGGACAGTCGTCGCCTGTGCAGTCATGCCCGGCTTCGGCAGCCGCAAAAAATACTGAGAAAACTGTAAGCAAGATAAAGACCGCCGCAAAAACCACGCGCAGCCTGTTCAATTTTGAATCCAGCCTTGAGTTCATTCCAAAGTCCTGCATTTTTCGCAAAGTCCGTTCAGTGACGACAAAGAAAAATCAACCTTGAAGCCGAAGTTCTCAGAAACCGACTTCAGGTAATCCGCCGTAAGCTTGTCCGAAAGATGAATCATCGCGCCGCATTTTTCGCACTGAAAGTGAATATGCTCGCCGCACTGTCCGTCTTCTTCCGCCGTCTGATAAATAAAGCCGTCAGAAACAGCCGACTTGCGTTTTATGAGCCGTCCGCTTTCAACAAGCTTGTCAAGGTTGCGGTAAACAGTCGTCTTGTTCACACTTTCCCCGCGCTCAGAAAGAAAAGCAAGAAGCTCCATCGCAGAAAAACCGCTTTCCGTCCTTTCCTGAACAAACTGAGAAATCAATTCCGAAGTTTTAGTGTGATAAGACTTTTGCAACACGGTTGCATATTAGCGAGATGAAAAAGAATTGTCAAGAAAAATTGTGTTTATTTTATTTTTGTTACCGCAAAGATTTTGTTTTGCAAAATTACTATGGAAGTTTTGGCAAAAATTGTGTATAGTGTTTTTATAATGAAACCGCTTATAAAATATCGTGGTGGAAAATCTAAAGAGATTCCGAATATTCAAAAGCACATTCCTCAGTTTTCTGGCAAATACATGGAGCCGTTTTTTGGGGGTGGCGCACTTTATTTTTATCTTGAGCCAAAAAATGCAATCATAAACGATATAAATGAAAAACTGATTTCTTTTTATAAAGGTGTTCAGTCAGATTATTCAAAATTAAGAATCGAACTTAACAATGTTGAAAAGAAATATGAAGAAAACCGAGCGGCATTCGAGGCGTTGAAAGCAAAAACTCCTGATGAACGTGTTGAAGATAAAAATGAAGATTTTTATTATTCAATCCGAGATATGTTCAATGGCTTATCTGAAAAAAAATATTCTGATGCACTTTTATATTATTTTATAAACAAAACCGCGTATTCTGGAATGATTCGTTACAATTCAAAAGGCGAATTCAATGTTCCTTATGGACGTTACAAGCATTTAAATACTTCCCTTGTAACAAAAGAACATTCAGAACTTTTGAAAAATGCAGAAATTTTTAATTCAGATTATAAGAATATATTTGATATGGCAAAATCTGATGATTTTATTTTTCTTGATCCACCTTATGACTGCGTTTTTTCTGATTATGGAAATGAGCAGTATAAAGACGGTTTTAATGATGATGCCCATAGAAAACTTGCTCAGGACTTTAAAAATTTGCCATGCAAAGCTCTTCTTGTAATAGGAAGAACTCATTTAACAGAAGAGTTGTATGGAAATTTAATTATCGATGAATATGAAAAAAGTTATGCGGTAAACATTAGAAATAGGTTCAAGGCTGCTGCAACACATATTTTAGTTGCAAATTACAAGGAGTAGAGCTTGGCAAAGTCAATTGACAGCAAAGTTGTGTTTATGACAACTTCGCCACGAACACCAGAAAAAATGATTCCGGAAATTAATTTGCTTGCAAAAAATTTCTCTGGAAAAAAATGGAATGTTCAGACGCAAGTTCAATTCATGCAGTTATTGCGAAATGAAAACTTTTTTCATGGTTCAGGCGAAAATTCTCCTGATTTTAGCGCACGCGATAGGATAAACAGAGCTCCAAAATCTCTAGGCTTTATAACACTTGCGCCTGCAATAAACCTAACTCCTGCTGGAAAACAGCTTGTCTCTGCAAAACGCACAGAAGAGATATTCCTGCGCCAGCTTTTGAAATTTCAAATTCCGTCTCCTTACCATAAGCCGTCAGAAAAAGCGGCAAAGTTTTTTGTAAAGCCATATCTTGAAATATTAAGGCTTATACACAAGCTTGGAACACTGAAATTCGATGAGCTTGTGATTTTCGGTCTGCAGATTACGGACTACAGAAAATTTGATGAAATTGTTAAAAAAATAGAAGATTTCAGAAAACAGCGCACAACAACTACGAAAAAATATAAAGAATTTAAACAATCGTATTTTTATAACGAACTGCAGAAAATATACAAAGAAGAAATCGAGACTGAAGAATTTTCAACAAGGGAAAGCACGACAAAAACTGCAAAAGAATTTTTCAATAAAAAGATGAGCAATATGCGTGATTATGCGGACGCCTGTGTCAGATATTTGCGTGCGACAGGGCTTGTTTCAATCTCTCAGCTTGGAAAGTCGCTTTCAATTATGCCGGAAAAAAAGGCTGACGTTGAATTTATATTGAAAAATGTAAGCAGAGAACCTGTTTTTATTGATGATGAAGAAAAATATATTGAATATCTTGGCAATCCGGAACTTCCAAAACTTTTAACAGATGATAAAACAGCGTTAATTGAAAAACTTAAAACAGAACTTCCTTATGAAAAAATCAATGAAAATCTTTCGATTCTTGAGTTAAAAGAAAAGCTTGATGACGCGCTTCTTGCAAAGAAAAACGAAATAATCAGAAATCAGGTTTCCGAAATAAAAGACTACAAGCAGTATGACGACATACAGCAGATATTTGATTTGATTCCAAAGCGAAACAGCGAGCTTTCAGATGTTCCTCTGATGTTTGAATGGAACACTTGGCGCGCAATGACAATGCTTGACGGCGGAAACATAAAGGCAAACCTGAAATTTGATGATTTTGGAAACCCTATGTCAACGGCTCAGGGAAACATGGCGGATATTGTCTGCAATTATGATGATTTTGACTTGATTGTTGAAGTTACAACGGCAACCGGTCAAAAACAGTATGAAATGGAAGGAGAACCTGTTTCTCGCCATTTAGGCAAATTAAAGAAAGAAAACGGCAGGGAAACTTACGGACTTTTTATTGCGCCGACGATAAATGAGGCTTGCATTGCCCAGTTTTATATGCTGTACCACACAAATATTTCTTATTACGGCGGAAAATCGGCTATTGTTCCTCTTCCGCTGAATATTTTCAGAAAAATGGTTGAAGATTCATTTAAGGCTGACTATACGCCAGATTCCAACCAAGTGAAAGCCTTTTTTGAGCATTCAAAAGAAATTGCAAAATCAAGCTCTAACGAACAGGACTGGTATAGAAAAATCACTGAAAAGGCATTGGATTGGCTTGGTTAGATTTTCGGCTAGAAAATAAGTCATCATAAAATTCTCCGCTTCGTACCCCAGCTACAAACTTCGTTTTTTCTCTTTTCTTTAATCGCACTCACATTTAATTTGCCTTACGTGAACCGCGTCTGACTATATGGCTAAAAACAGTGCAAGAAAATTCGGTTTGACAACTGACATTATGTGAAAAATATGCAAAAATGTGTAAAAATATAAAAAAAACAGTGCAAAAATGTGTATAATGAAACGCATATAATTCCTGTTGAATGCAAGGCTAATCAAATCAGATTCTCAATCGTCCTGAAAATATCGCCTTTTATCAGAACAGAGCGCGTTTTTATTTCCGCAGGAACTTCTTCCTTTTCCATATTGACCGCCGCATAAAATGCGTTTTTGTTTTTGTAGACAAAATTCCAGAACGGATATTTTATGATTCCGGGCGTGTTTCCTCCGACTCCAAGCTCCAAAAAAAGCGTTCGGGCGTTTTTGTGCTTTTCAAGAAAATCCTGATAGCGTTTTGCCGCCATTTTCCAGCCGTCGTCCTCAACAAAAGTCTCGTCGCAGCGAAGATTCATCGACATCGGTTTTCCACAGACAGGACAGCTCGGCACAAGTTCTGGCGGGATTTCCATTTTCAAAGGATTTCTCAGAAAAACAAGGTCACCGTCTTTTCCGTTTTCGCTGTCCTCAAATCCGAAACCTTGCGAAACGAGCATTTTTCTCACCGCCTCTTCGTTGTCGTAAGTTTTTTTGTGGCACGGAACGCAGCACTGAAAAAGTCCGTAGTCGCCCTGCGTGTAGAAAAGCCGCTTTTTGTCGAATCCGGCCTTTTGAAAGCAGTGGTCAACGTTCGTGGTGATTGCAAAATAATCCTTGCCGCGCACAAGCTCAAAAAGTTTTTCGTAGACAGGAAGGGGCGCGTCCATGTAGCGGTTGATGTAGATAAAGCGGCTCCAGTAAGCCCAGTTTTCTTCGAGCGAGCAAAAATCCGCAAAACCGCCTGAATACATATCGTGAAAATGATATTTTGCCTCAAAGTCCGAAAAATATTTTTTGAACCGCTCGCCGCTGTACGAAAATCCCGCGCTTGCAGAAAGCCCGGCTCCTGCCCCAATCACGACACAGTCCACAGAATCCAAAATCTTGCGGAGTTTTGCGATTTCTTCGTTTTCGATGTTTTCAAATCCGCTCAAAACTCAAATTCCTCCGGCTTTGCAAAATCCGCGCGCTCAGAAAGACCTTTCACGTGTCCAAGATTGTTCAGGCTGCCCTTGATATTTTTAAGATAGAAAACCTTGAAAAGCGGATGCTCCGCATTGTTTTCGTAAAGTTCATGCACAATCGCGCTTTTTTCCATAATCATCTTTTTGACAGCAAGATTTTCCTCAAAAAACGCCTCCGCGCTCAGGCGAATCCACGCAGTCTGAATCTCGTCCTCAAGCAGCTTCGACGCGCACAAGTCAATCCACGGATTTTTAAGAAGCTCCGCATACATCGACTTTTTGCTGTTCGTGCAGAACCAGAGCCGCCCGCCGTATTCCACCATGAACTGAACCGGCCGCACCTTCGGCTTTCCGTCCAGCCCAATCGTCGCCATATATTGCAGCCCGACTTTTTCAAGATAAGACGCAACCTCGTGAAGTTCCATTGTCGCCTCCGAGCTTTTTTGATGAAAGTATTGTTGTAATTTTTATTGTTACAATTAAAAAATAATGACAGAGCAAATAAAAGTCAAGAAATTATTTTTTTTGCTGTTCGTCGCAACCTGTGGTTGCTTGCCGAGGTTGCAAAATACAAGTTCGCGTTTTCGGGCGTTCCCATCACTTCGTTAGGGGCTTCGCTAACGCTCATTCCAAACTGTTGGTTTCGACAAGCTCAATCAACAGTTTGGAACTTCGGGCTTACATGCCCTAAAGCATTGGCGTTATTCTGACGCTCGGCGAACTGACATAATTTCCCAAAACGTTATGATGACGCTCGCTGAACTGGCGTGATTTTACGAAACGTTACGCATTCTTTTATAATTTCATAAATGCAATCGGTGCTCGTCTGTCGCGCTTGTCTTGTGCGTCTTGAATCCGAGGTGTTCATAAAATCCTTTTGCATTAGTATTCTGCTCGTTCACGGTAACTTCTTCCGCTGAAAAATTTTCGATTCCATATTTAACAAGCTTTTTGCCGAATCCTTTTCCGTGCGCGTCAGGCGAAAGAAAAAGCATTTTGATTTTTCTGTAAAAATTATTCCTCATCAAAATAGTCGTTGTCCAGTTTTTTCAGTTCGTAGCAGTGCAGCTGTGCGACGCCAAGATTATATTCAATCATCAGGTTTGCAAGCTTCAAGCCGTCAATAAGGATAACTTTCGTGTCGTTCATGGGCTTATAGTCCAGCGCCTCTTTTGTGAATGACGATGCGGTTATGAAAACTCCCTTTTTCGCGCCTTGACCTGCGAGCGCGCCGACAAATTTCTGAATTTCCGGACGGCCGATAACGTTGTTCTCTTTCCAGCGTTTCGCCTGAATGTAAATCACGTCAAGACCGAGCTTGTCTTCTTTTATGATTCCGTCAATGCCTTTGTCTCCAGTTCTGCCGATTGCCTGCCCAGCGTCTTTTATTGAGCCTCCGTAGCCCATTTTTACGAGCAGGGCGACAACGAGTTTTTCAAAAAATGCAGGCGACACATTTCTGATTTTATCCAAAAGTTCCTCGGCAAGCGATTTTTGAAAATCGTGGAAGGCTGTTTCAATCAGTTCCTCAGGAGTCTGATTTTTGTAGTCGGTTTCAGTTTCCTGCTTTTCTTCCTTCGTGTTCACCTTGTTCTGAAATTCATTGAACTCGTCGTATTGCTTTAAAAATTTATTGTCGATTTTCTGCGGAGAATCTTTTAAGACCTATTTTCCTCTTTCGGTGATTTTGAGAACGCCTTTTCCCTTGTATTCTATAAGACAGGCTTTTTTGAGATATGTTTTTGCCCAGCCCACGCGGTTGTCAAAAATGCTCTGATTTCCGCTCGGAAGAAGGCACCCCAGCTCTTCTTCTGTAAGCCCAAAGTTCTTTGCAGTGGAAGCTGTAATCTCTCGGAATTTATGTTCCTTGCCGTCGGCTACACTTTCTAAAACCGGAAGCATCAAAGTCTGATAATCAGGAATTTCTTTCATTATATTCTCCGTGAAATTTGAATGAAAACATTTTACGATATAAATCGGATTTTACGAACTCAGCGGCGTCTTAATTCTTCTGCTTTTCCGCCGCTTCAAGCTCCTTCACAAGGCCAGAAAATTTCACTGCCGCAAGGCTTTGCTCAAACGCTTTCTGCGCGTCGGCAAGGTGCGAGTCGAGAATCTTGTGGATATTTTTTCCCACAGGACACGCGGGATTCGGCTGCTCGTGAAAACCAAAAACATTTTCCTCCAGACTGCCAGAAGCCTTGTAAATGTCAAAAAGCGTGAACGACGACGGCTCCGCGACAATTTCCGCTCCGCCAGTTCCGGCCGCAACCTTCACAAGCCCCGCCGCCTTGAGCGAAAGAAGCGTCCTTCGAATAATAACCGGATTCACGCCCGTGCTTCCCGCGATAAAATCCGAAGTGACTTTCCTTTCCCCGCCGAACCGATGGATGCACAACAAAGTGTGAACCGCCACCGTAAATTTGCTGCTTACTTTCATACGCCAACTTTAGCAGATTTTCGCTGTAACTTCAATTATTACAAGAAACAGATTTCAATCTGACTGATTTTTTTCAAGAATGTCCGCAATTTCAAAAAGAATTTTTTTGTTTACAGGGGAAAGTTTGTTTTTCAGAATTTTTATTTCATCGTTAAGATATGAATTCGACTGGACAACCGACCCGTCAAGCAGTTCTGAAAAATTACAGTCCAAATATTCTGTTATTTCAGAAAGTGTGTCCAAACTAATTTTTGTAACTCCGCGTTCAATCTGGCTGACATATCCCACCGAAACCGAAAGTGCTTCCGCCATTTGTTCCTGAGTTTTTCGAAGCATTTTTCGTCTTTTTTGAATCCTCTGTCCTATAGTAAAAAAATCAACAGCCATAACTTTATTAAATAGCTATTGCTAAAATTTTACAGATACTCACAACTATAATTATAGTTATTGCTGTTGATTTATTTTTAAATTTATGCTATTTATTCATATAAAGTTTGTGTTATGGAGTAAAAGTAATGGAAATTTCATATACATTTCCTTCTGCGAAAGCCGCTGCAGAATGCATGGATGCTATTGATAAAATTGCAAACTGGAATGTTGCTCGTCAATTTGGTTGCTATAGCTCAACGCTGAGTATAATCGCAGAATATTTGGCAAAAGAACCGAAAGAAGTTCAGGCTTCAGTTAGAGCAATTATTGCAATGTATGGAGGAAAATTAAATTAATCTTTTGAAACTGAGTTTTTTAATTTTTATAAGTTTTATCTGTGCGTCATGCGAATCGACGAGGCTTATCTCTAACTTTTCAGGATACGATTATAAAAATCAGTCCAATCTAAATTTAAAAGTTCGACCTGAATGGGTTACAAAAATTCCGCTTGAAGAAGACACTGTTGACGGAAAAATTTATCATTTTATAGGCTCTTATTCTGCATCCGAAAAAGAAGCGAATGGAAGTCAATTGGAATTTGTAAGAAACAAGGCTGCGGAAGATGCAAGGCTTCAAGTTTCTAATTTTTTGAACAGCGAAATAAAGTCAATTGTAAAAGATTCTGTTCAGGAAAAAGGCGTGTCTTCTGATGAAAACATAAACGGAAAGAAAACTTCCGTTGAAAACCGAAAATCCGAAGACGAACTTTACATTGAATCTTATTTCAAATCCTCATCTTCCTTTGGCGGACTTATAAGGCGCAATGAATTTTGGGAATGTTATGAAACTCAAAAGAAGAAAGATAGAAAAACTTTTTATAAAAGCTGGATTCATTACACGATAAGTCAAAAAGATATAGATAAGGCAAAATCGGAACTGGAACACAAGGAAAAAATTTCGGAAAAAGAAAAGCGGACATTTGAAAATTATTCTTCCCGCTCAACTTATGTAATCAAGCTGATTCAAAATACAAATTTCTTGGAAAAAGAAGAGGAATATAAAAATCTATATTTTGAACTATGTGAAATAAATTCTGTCTTAAAAGGCTTGACTTATTACAATACGTTGGATTTGGCTGACGAAGAACACCGCAAGTATGAAACTTGCCTTGAAACAATAAAAAAGACATTGGAAGAATTTGACCCGACCGATGTTCAGAAGCAGCAATATTTGTATGTGATTAGAACGCAGTCCGCAGAACTTGAACAAAAATCCGATTACATACGAAAACTTGAATCTGATATTTCTTTTCTGAATCAAGAAAAATCTGGAATTGTAAAAGAATTTGAAAACCAGCTTTCACTGAAAAATGAAAAAATTGAACTTACAAATAATCTTATAAAAGAATTTCAAAGTGGAATTTATGATGAAATTTCAGAACTTCAAAAACAGGGAATCCGTCTTGTTTCAACAAATATATTCGCAGTTTATCCGGC
Source organism: Treponema sp. UBA6367 (assembly GCA_002437725.1). Taxonomy (GTDB): domain Bacteria; phylum Spirochaetota; class Spirochaetia; order Treponematales; family Treponemataceae; genus Treponema_D. Next base: position 6,209 of record DJRF01000007.1, on the reverse strand, counting down.
AAAGCCTGAATTAAAAAATTCTAAAAACGGTTTTCAGTATTGCGTGAATGCAGTTACAAACCGAGAATGGATTTCTTTTCTTACAATAAAAGGAAAACCTGATTATTCAAAAGCGGAAAACGGACTTGACGAGCCTATTCAAAACTTGAGTTTTTATGATGCGGCATTCTACTGCAACTGGCTAAGCCGTCTTTATGGACTTCCGGAATTTTATTCCATTGAAGAAGATAAAATCAGTTTCAACAACAATTCCGGATACAGACTCCCCTTCAATATTGAAATAAATGAAATCCAAAATGAAAAAATATTTTCAAACTCTTCGGAAGCATTTTCTTATTGGACTAATGATTTCTGTGTTTATTCTGGGGTCCTTGAAAAATCGCAGATTCTTTCAGAAGAAATTCCAATTTCCATGCTAAAAGAAAAACTCGCCGGATTAATAATTTTAAGGTCTAGCAATGCAGAATAAAAAGTACTTTCTCGCAGTTTATTTGATTTTCTCAATTGCAAAATGTTTTTCAGAAAACTGCACGAATGAAAACACATTCAAAAATTTTCTTGAAAGCAATATTTCAGGCTACAAGGCATATCTTTCAGTTGAAGAATTTTCTGAACTAAAGACGCTGCAAGAAAGTTATTTTTATCTTTTAAAAGGTGGGGAAACAAAACTTGCTGAAAATATTTTAAATTTAGGCAAAGAAAAATATATTTATCTAAAAAATTCCGCAGATGAAAAATTCTCAATTCAAATTGAGCAAGCAGAAAAACGATTAAAAATCATACAAGAAAACTTTTCGAACAATGACACTTCTAAAATACAAAACGAGTTTTTAAAACTAAAACTGCATTTTTCAGAAACAAAAATTATTCCGCTCCAAAATTCAGTTTTTTTAAAAATCGACTGTCTTTATAATTCTGCAATGATTGAAAAGTTGCAGAAAAAATATGTTGTAAAGAAAAACGATTGCCTTGTAAAAATTTCAGAACAGAGATTCGGAACATATAAAAAATGGAAAAGCATTTATGAGCTTAACAAAAACAAAATGCCCTGCCCAGAAAATCCAAATTTAATATATCCCGATATGATTCTTGTTCTGCCATAAAACAAAAAGAAAGCCTTGTTGCTTTTTATAAATTAAATTGGAGGATAAATCTTATGAAAAAGATTGCCAATGCAGGCTTTGCTCTTGGATGTGCAATAGCCATGATTTCTGTTGCAGGATGTGCTTCAACTCCCGCAAATTCAGCACCTACTGTTGAAGCGCCAAAACGTGTGATTGGAGCAGAAGGAGTTCCCATGCCAGAATGGGTAAGAAATATTCCTGTTGCAGAAGATGTTATGTATTTTGTCGGCGAAGGCAGAGAGGGAAAGAACAAAACTGTTAGAAAAAATAATGCAGTTCAAGATGCCGCAAGACAAATTGGCGAATGGAAACAATCTGTTATAGCAAGTTCCATAAAAGATTATGTTGAAGAAAGCGGAGAAACTGGAAATACTCAAGCTTTGGAAAATTTTGAGCTTGCTTCTATTGCAAAGGCTAAGGCAGATACAAGTGGAATAAGACAATCTCTTAGTTGGGTAACACCAGAAGGTTGGTATGTTGTTCTTGTTGAATATCCAAAAGAAGATTTGAAAAAAGATTTTAAATCTTCCTTGAATGAATTTGTCAGAAATGAATCCGCAGCTTTTGCGGAGTTCAAAGCAGATGAAGCATACCGTGCTCTTGAAGATAATTTGAAATAAATTGTCAAATTCAGTTTAACAAAAACAGGCGGCAAAAAAATGCTGTCTGTTTTTTACCATATTTTTAGTATGAAGTTTTTTCTTATTCTTATATTTTTTTCTTTTTCAGCTTTCAATTTATTCTGCGAGCCTAAAAAATTTATGCAGACAGAAAATTCCTTAAATTCTGCCCAAACTGAAATTGAAAAAATAAATTCAATTTTGAACACTACAGAGCATGACAACTTTACATACATCGGCTTGTCTCCAAAAATGAAAAATCACAGAAAAGAAATTCAGCAGACAAAAATTCATATTGCTAATCAAATTGCAATGAACCAGAAATGTAAAATTGATGTCGGATTCATATCGCTTTATACGGAAAATTCTTTTAAAAGCAACAAAGACTCCTTCATTGATTATTTTGATGAGGAAACAAAATTTATTGTTGATGACATAGAAATTTCTGATGTTTACTATTTTTCAACTTTGACGGTGGTTGTCGGAAAATACAAAAACGCGGCAACAGAATGTGAATTAAAAATAAAACGAAATTTTGGTGAACGTCCGGAATGGATTTACAACATTCCAAAAATCGACGGATTTTATGTTGGTGTTGGAATGTCAGCAAAATATTCTGTTCCATATAAATCAATGCTTGTTGCAGATGTGAATGCGGCTCAACAAATTTCCATTGAAAAAAATGCATTTATAGCTTCGTTTTATTATGAAAATATCACGAGTTTATCTTATAAATCTCTAAATTCAGAAAAAATTTCAGGCGGAGATTTAAATCTGTCTCAATCTGAATTATATGGATTCTATATTATCGACAGATGGATTGAACCAGACGGTTCAACTTTCTATTCACTTGCAATAGCTGAAAAAAAATAAATCTTACAGGAGTTTTTATGAAAAAATCTTTTTTAATTTTGCTTATCATGTCTGCGGTTTCTTTTTTATATGCTGAAAATGATTTCGTTTATAAAGCAAGAATTCAGCAGAGAATAGCGGAACTGGAATTTTACGGGTTTCTTTCTCTTTGGATTACAGACTGCGACACAGGAAAACCGATTCAAGCGGCGACAGTTGATATTTCGAATGTCGGCATTTTTAAAACTGACAGCAACGGAATCGCTTCATTTCCCGCACTTGCAGATGGAATTTATGATTTTACAATAATCCATGATGAGTATGTTTCTACAAATGAAAAATTTGAAGTTTTTGGAGAAAGTATTTTTTTCTATAAATATTCTATTCCTAAAAAAGTTGATTATAAATGTATAAAAATAATTCTTGACTGGGGAAAAACTCCCAAAGATTTGGATGCACATTTGATAAAAGAAAATTCTTACCACATTTCATTTCGAGATAAAAAAAAGAGTGATGACAAAACAGTTTGGCTTGACAGAGATGACATGGACAGTTTCGGACCGGAAACAATTACAATAACGGAACTTGATAAAAATTCAACTTATAAATATTTTGTATTCAATTGGACTGACCGAAATGACTCAAAAAGTCTTGCTCTCTCAAAATCAGGTGCAAAAGTCCGAATTTACGCAGACAACAAATTTTTACAAACATTCAAAATTTCTAATTCAAAGCAAGGAGTAAAATGGAACGTATTTAATATTGAACATGGAAAAATTGTTTCTGTAAACGAAATTGAATAAAATGTTTATACTTGGTTCAGACCTTACATCCTCAATAAATCAGCATGAGTGCCGGTCCTTGAAAGCGTAAGAATCAGTTCAGTCTTGTTCTTTATGTAGACTAGAATCCAGTCCGGCTGAATATGCAGTTCCCGGAACTTCTTCAGCTTGCCTTTCAGCTGGTGGTCGCAGTACTTTTCGGGGAGTTTTTTGCCGGAAAGCAGAAGTTCCACGACCTCATCAAGCAAGTCTATGTCGTAGTTCCGCCGTTTTATGAGCTTATAGTCTTTTTTGAACGAGTTCGCCAAAACAAGCTTGTATTTTCTCATGCCTTGTATTCCGGCTCAGGCTCTGCAACGCACAAATCCATGTCCGCCATCGCCTCCTTGAATGAATCATACCTTTTAGCCTTGATTTTTCCGCTGTTTATGTCCAGCGCTTCCTGGCAGGCCGCGAGCGTTTCGTCGTTGTATTCCTCTTCCGCCCTGATTTTAAAAGGAATCGTCCGCGTGCGGTTCACCGCCTTGATAAAAATATTGATTGCGGTCGAGATGTTCATTCCCATTTTCGCGCAGATTGAATTGAAAGTTTCCTTGTCTTTTTGTTCCACATTTACCGTAATTGCCGCCATTTTCGTCCTCGATACATTGCTGTTTATTAATAAAACAACATTTTATACATACAATATAAGATATTATTGTTATAAATGCAAGGAATTTCGGTACAAGAATTGAACTTTTGTGATTGTCGTGGCATAAGAATGGCAATCTTTTTAGCATTGAAGCAGCTGCTCTTGCAAAAATCCGCCGGTTGAATTTTTGCCCTGTCAAAATTAATATACAGAAATGGACACATTGAGCGCAGAGCAAAGAAGCCTGAACATGGCGAAAATCCACAGCAAGGACACCAAGCCCGAAGTCTTTTTAAGAAGCGCGCTCCACAAGGCCGGATTCAGATTCAGGAAAAACGACAAGCGGTATTTGGGAACGCCGGACATTTTTCTTCCTCATTATAACGCAGTGATTTTTATCCACGGATGCTTCTGGCACGGACACAAAAACTGCAGGCTTTTCAGGCTGCCAAAGACAAACGTTGAATTCTGGAAAAATAAAATTGAAAGGAACATGGCGCGCGACAAAAAAGTGATTTCAGCCTATCTTGACAACTGCTACAGAGTCGCTGTCGTCTGGGAATGCTCAATAACAGGAAAACAAAAAGCGCAAAAACTTTCAAAAGTGACAGAAGAAATTTCCCTGTGGCTTGAAGAAGATTTGACAGAAAACTACAGGGAATTTTAGAGTTTTTATTTTAGTCCAGCCCAAAATATTTGAGCCAGCTGTTTCCGTTTTGAAAGTTTATTGCAGAAGAAATTCCCACGTGGCACATCACATGGCGGAACTGCCCAAGAATCAGTTCAAGCCGTGTAAATTCGCAGCCATCTAGTTTTTCAGAAAGCATTTTGTCCGAAAGATTTGCAAGATAATTTCTGATTTTTTGAGCAACCGACACGGCATATTTTTCCAAATTTTCACGCGGAATAACAACGCCCGGCGCGGCATCAAAACCCTGACGAGAACTTGAAATGACACTAAGATTTTCAGCGACACCGCCAGAAGAATTTTCATCATACTTGTATTCCGCAGGATTCACAAACCACTTGTCGAGCGAGTGCAGTGTATGAAAAATAAAGCGCGACGCATTCAAACCGTCAAATTCAGCCTCAAGATTTGCTGACTGAACAACAGAATTTATATTCTTCAAAAGAATTTCGGTTTGGTCGGCAATAATTTTTGAAAGCAGATTTTCAGACATTTATTCGCTCCTTGTATATTTATTTTTTTCCACTAATTTTCCGTCCCATTCAGTTATATCGGGACTGTGGCGAGCGTACCATTTTTTGAAGAAACAATCGATATTGCGGACTTTTTTCTGCGCCAAAGTTTTCAATCGTTTAATCCGCTTGGCATATCCCTTTTTCGTAAAGTAGTGTCCGATTTTTAAAGTCTTAAACCAAAAATCTATGGAAAATACAGGAGGACAATCTATAAAACCAACATCAATCCGCATTTTTTTTCGCGCTGCAGGGAGGATTTTTATACTTTAATCCGTCAATTCCTTTAACGAGGAAACAGAGCGAATCTCAGGAGTTAATTTGAATGAATTTATATGAATCTGAATATATTTGTCTTTTCGGCAAATATCAGTTTCCACAAATTCCAAAAGACTGTTATTTATGCGGCACATTTCGTAAATGTACAGGTAACTATTGCAATAGCCGAAGCAAGACGATTTGAACGGAGATTTTTCAAAGCCTTTCTCTTTCAAAATCGGAACAATGTCTTTTAGAAAAATCTCATTTCTGTCTTTTAGCATTTCTTTTTCCGAAACTTTGTAAAACATTTGGACTTTAAAACTGCCATATAACAGAAAAATAAACAATAGCCATATCAAAATGCTTTCACTTTTTCCGCGAATGAAATAATTTCACGAGCTGCCCAACGCACTTTTAGCTCATTCGAAAACTTTTACGTGCTGCCCAAGTCATTTTCTGGTCGTGAGAAAACTTTCACGCACTGCCCAACGCATTTTCTGTTTATGCGGAATTTTTTACGACTCGAACTGACGTAATTTCATCTTATGAAAAAATTCTAACAGCTTGCCCAATGCGTTTTTAGTTCACGCGAAAAGTTTCATGCACCGCCCAAGTCATTTTCAGTTCATGAAAAAATAATCTCCGCTACCAAAAACAGCAAAAAAAGTCGAGAAAATAATTTTCCGCCGCAGTATAATGTCTGTCTATAAGGAAACATGGGGATGTCCCAAAAGTATCT
>DJRF01000003.1 GCA_002437725.1 Treponema sp. UBA6367 | reverse complement strand
ATCCTTTTGCATTCGCTCTTGGTGTTTCAAAGCAGTTCAAGGCAATGCAAAAGCCAATCGTATACGCACAGTTCGTATTCAACATGGACCCATTCAAGCACTTTGGCGACGGACAGGACCAGTTGAATCTCGACAGAGCTAACGTAAACGGCTCTTGGGCAAAAGAAGGTTCTGGTGCTATCGACCCTGTTGACTGGTACGACGGACGAGCAGCAATGCGCGTAGGTATCCGTTGGGATATATAATCAAAATTGCATTTTGCAATTTTGATTATTGCGAGTTTTTATCAAAACTCGCTGCAAATTTGGCAAACATCCTTGTTTGCCATAACTTCAGATAAGTTTGAAATACTTGTCTAATGGTGAAAGCGAATTGAATATGGTGATTTGGCAGGTGCAGGCATTAAAGCTCACTAGCCAAAATCACCAATCTAAGACGCTTTTGAAATATCTAATTCTTTACGAGGAGAATTAAATGAAAAAACTAATAATGAGTGCAATAGCAGCCGTTGCTCTTCTTTTTGGATTTGCAAGCTGTGCTGGGGATTTGCATGATGTAGAAAATACCCCTTATACAAATGCTACGGGCAAGGTATATTTTTTAGGCGGTATTTCAAATTCAACAATGGAAGCTTCTGTTGAAGCTACAAAAAAAGCATTTGCTGACACTCAATCTTATGAAGTTCAAATGACTGACGGAAAGATTAAGTTTACATTTACTTATTCTGGTTCTGACGGTTGGTCTGCAGGAGACGGTGCTACCGCATTTGCTATCGTTGCAGATGCAACAAGTAACTGGGATGCAGCAAATAAAATGAGATGGATGACTGGTGCAGATGGAGTTTCGGTTGGTTCTTCTGCAAGTCTTTTGGTAGGTTCTTCTGCAAACGTAAAAATTACAGGCTTGTCTGCAGGTACACAGTATACTGTAGAAGCTGAATTAACAGCTGCTGGTGGAACAATAAAAGTAACACAGGGTTTGTCTGCAGTTCCTTTTGAACTTGTTTGGCTTGACGACAATGGCGGAGCAACAAATGCAACTTCTATTACAGCGTTAAATGCTTCTACATTCACTTATGATATAACTCCTGCCGCAGAAGCAAAAGCTTACAAATTTCTTGCTCGATACGGAAACGACTATTATGCTCCAACTGCAGATGCTGAATTTACAGTAGATGGAACAAAAACTGCAGAAGCTACAAAAGGCACTGTCGCTGCAACTTACAAGGCATTAAAAGTAACAATTCCTTCTGCTACAGATGCCGCAACAGACCATGTTGGTTCTTACAAACTTAAATTCGTGATAAGTGAAGATAAATTGACTGCTTCTGTAGAAAAGAATTATCTTGATAACTATGCTATTAGATATTTAAACGGTTCTGCTGGTAATAAGGAAATTGTTTGGGCAGCTTCTGCTAACGACTTAGGTGCTGGTTCTTACAATGGTAAACCTTACTCGAATAAAAAAGTTACTTTAGGAACAGTAAAATTTGAAAAAGAAACTATACTTACCGCATGGGGGAAAAACATCCTTGAATTCGGAATCTGTAAAGGTGACAATGATTGGTCTGTAAAATACACAGGCGCCACCCTTGAAAAAGAAGGTATAGAGTACAGTCTTACAAATGGTGCTAACGATAATAATTCTGTGCCAAATGTAGCAGGACCATTGGAAAAAGATTTAACCATTACTATATCTTATATAGTATATGAAAATATCTTTAATGCTGGAAAGTATGAAAATGCTTCAGAATGGAAGATTTCATATTCTATGAACTAAGTTAGCACAAATGAAACCCTGAGAAATTAGGGTTTCATTTGTTTTTAAATAAAAATGGGGACAGTATATGATTGATAACGAAACTAAAAAAATTGCAAATGCATTGGTAACTGATATAAAGAATCATTTTGGTAATAAATTAAGAAGACGTCCTATAAGCAAAACGTGTGAAACCGAAATTGAATCTGAATTAGGTCAGAATAACGAGAAGAAATATATCGGTAGATTTTTTAATGTAACTAATAATAGTATTGATTTGGCAATCTGGGCTGGTTATGATCCAAATCCAGATTATGGTTTCAACGTTTCTTTTTCATTTAAGAAAGGCTCGCACAATGAGCAAATACTTAAAAATGTATTGCAAATGTATGATCCAAAAATTGGCGACAGAGAATTAGATGACAAGAAAGGCGATTCATGGTTTGTAATAAATCTAAATATAATAATAAATAACACTGGCAATATACAGATTGGTGGAGAAAATAATACACAAAAAAATATAAGTAAGTCATCCACTACTGACTCTAAATCAAAAGTTGCGGACATAATAAGTAATGCAATAAGCATAATTTCAAGTGTTTTAAAAGCATTTTGATTATAAAAATATATGGCTATCGATAAAACTGTAAAAGATTCTTTTAGAGATTTTTGTATAAACAATTTCCCCGGAAGAATTATTGAATGTAATGATTTTGATAATTATATAAGGGTTCAGGCAGGAAATCATTTTAAAGATTATTTGCATTATGAGTACAGAAACAATAAACAAGTTCAACTTCATATAGAATTTGATGAAAAAGAAGAAAATGATATTTTTTATCAAATTTTATCTTCTTTTGATGATTGCAAAAACTTGACTTTTGAACATAATCAGAAAGATTATTATGAATGGGGAACTTTAAATAATCGTCAAAAACTAACTTTTGATGTAACTCAACAAGTTTCTAGCACTTCAAATGATATACAACCTGTTTTTGAACAGTTTTACGAATTACAAAAAGCAGTTGAACCATCTCTTAGAAAAATAGAAGCTTTTATAGAAAAGTATTGGACTTTGTAAAAATTTATTTGTAAATGACTAATAAATAGAATACCTCAAGAAGGTGTTCAATGTTGGTCAAAACAAAAGAAAAGTAATCAGTTTGCAATATTATTTGACGGGCGTGTTCCCGGTCTTAATTAAACTCTGCCATTTACACAAATTTTATGACAGGGTCAATTAATTTTACAAAACTTTTTGAAGTTTTTTCCCATGATTCCAAAAATAAACTGAATCTTATTTTCAGAAGCTTTACAACCCTTTAATCTGCTCTAAAGAAAGTCCTGTGCATTCGGAGATTGTGTTCAAGTCAATGCATTTTTTTATCATATTCTTTGCGGTTTCAACGGCTTTGTTCAAAGCTCCTTCTGCAATTCCTTTAGACAACCCTTCCTTCAAACCTTGAGCTTTGCCAATTTCGCGGGCTTCCTCTT
>DJRF01000006.1 GCA_002437725.1 Treponema sp. UBA6367 | reverse complement strand
TAGTGCCGACATCTGGTACTAGCCAACTCACAAGAAACAATGTAATTTTAATCGCAAAGAGTTTTTAAATCAACCTTTTAACTCTTGTTTTTAGAAATTAACATGAAATTTTATAAATACAAATACGGCTGGCAAAAGGCACTCTTTAGTTCAAGACCTTGACTCAGCCTTTTTATCTAAGCTTCGTATAATCCCTAAACAAAAAGGCTGTTCAAAAAGAAAACTTTAAGAACAGCCTTTTTTGCGGCGAACAGGACTTGAACCTGCACAGCTTTCGCCATAAGGACCTCAACCTTACGTGTCTACCAATTCCGCCATCGCCGCGTGTGTTTAGAAATATATCAAATCTAAAAAAAAACGTCAATATCTAACAACATATCCAACAAAATATTTTTGAACTTTATACTCAATAAACACTCATCTTAATTAGCCCGAATGTCGAGTTTTTTATAAATTGTAAAAAAAACACTTTCAGCGACTTTCCAATTTGCTACAGATGGTTGCGCTCGCACTTCGTTTGAATAGATTTGGGTTGCTATGCAACCTTAATTGTTCTTATCGCACAAAATCTTCACAAATTGTAAATTTGCTTACACTTTTATTTTTTTTCTAAAAATTCGAAATTCGGGCTAATCAAAAATACGACCTAAAAATTATTCAATCCGCCAACTTTTTCCTGAAAGTGACTAAATTCCATGCTAAAACTAGCTCTTCCTTGGGTTGCAGAGCGAAGATTTGTACTGAACCCAAACATTTTTGCCATTGGCGCCTGTGCATGAATAATCTCGCAATTAGACTTTGAATCCTGACCCAAAATTATGCCGCCTCGCTGAGTCATTTGGCTCATTGCGTCGCCTACAAATTCCTTAGGGCACGAAATATCAACATTCATTACAGGCTCAAGCAGTTTTGGCTGCGCCATGTTGCAAACTTTATCAAAAGCCTGAGCGGCGCACGCTTCAAACGCAAAAGTGGAAGCAGTTTCTTCATTGTAGTCTATTCCAGTAACAGTAATTCCCACATCGGTACAAGGATAGCCGCAATTTATTCCAGACTCCAAAGACCCCTTAAAACTGTTCTCAATTGCTTCATAAATTTCTTCAGGAATATTTTGATTATGAACTGTGCAAGAATAACTATTTCCTTCGCCTTGATTTCTTTGCTCAACATGAACTGTAATACCAGCATAGGCAGGTTTTCCGCCAAGAACTTTTTCAAAAGATTCCGTGCAATCCGCACTAGAAGAAACAGATTCCCTATAAGTAACCTGTGGAGCTCCAACGCGGCACTTTACACCAAAGTCGTCTTTCATTCGAGTTACAAGAACGTCCAAATGAAGTTCTCCCATTCCGCTTATAATCAACTGACCAGTTTCTGCATCATCGTGGTATGTAAACGTAGGGTCTTCTTTTGTAAGGATTTCTAGAGTTTCGTTCATTTTGTCGCGTTCACTCATGCTTTCTGGCTCTAGCGCAACAGAAATAACAGGCTGAGGGAACACTGGCTTTTCAAGAAGAACTGGAAAGCCTTCGCTTCCGATAGAATCTCCTGTCTGAGCGAGTTTTAATCCTACGAATACAGCAATATCGCCAGCTTCTAAAGTTGTAAGCGGCTCACTTTTATCCGCATGCATACGAAGGATTCTGTTTACGCGTTCTCTCTTTTTTTTGCTTACATTATAAACTTGTGTTCCCGAAGAAATTTTTCCAGAATACATACGAACGTAGCAAAGGCTTCCCATTTCGCGGTCATACTGGATTTTAAAAACTAATCCCAAAGCTTGCTTTGCAGGATCGCAAGGAATTTCTACAGTTTCTTCAGCATCTTTTTTTACGTGAATTCCTTTGGCAGGAGGAACTTCGTTAGGAGCAGGAAGGTAATCAACAACTGCGTCTATAAGCGGCTGAACGCCTTGATTGTGGCGAGCGCTGCCCATAACAAATGGAACATAAACGTGATTTATAGTTCCTTTTCGTATTGCATTTTTTAATTGCTCAACAGATATTTCTTTACCTTCCAGATACAGTTCTGCAAGCTCATCATCGCCTGAAGCAACTTGGTCTACAAGTTTTGCCCTCCATTCTTCTGCGCTAGCCTTTCTTGACTCATCAATTTCGCTTTCAACAACTTTTTCGCCTTCATCGCCTTCAAATCTAAGCTCTTTCATAGAAAGCAAATCTATAACGCCTTCAAAATCCTGTCCTTCCCCAATTGGAATTTGCAGAGCCAAACATTCTACACCAAATTTCTGATGAACATCTTCCATCGAACCGAAAAAGTCCGCTCCAATTCTGTCCATTTTGTTCATAAAGCAAAGGCGAGGAACATTAAAATCGTCCGCCTGCTTCCAAACAGTTTCTGTTTGCGGCTGAACCCCATCAACGGCGCAAATAACGGCGACCGCTCCGTCAAGAACTCGCAAAGAACGCTCAACTTCTGCGGTAAAATCCACGTGTCCCGGTGTGTCGATTATGTTTATCTGGTAATTTTTCCAAGTTGTAGTTGTCGCTGCAGAACAGATTGTAATTCCACGCTCCTGTTCCTGCTGCATCCAGTCCATTGTGGCTTGACCGTCATCAATTTCACCGATTTTATGAATCTTTCCTGTGTAAAAAAGAATTCTTTCAGTTGTAGTAGTTTTTCCAGCATCAATGTGAGCCATAATGCCAATATTTCGCATTTTTTTCAAATCAAAAGACATAAAAGTTCCTATAAATATTTTACAATTTTAAAACTTGTCAAAAAGAAAATCTTTTTAGCAAGAAGTTTTATTTTTAGCAATCATACCAGGCGGCCGCGCTTTGATCAGCCAACTGAATAAGAACCACAAGAGGATTTTGCAAAAAGTTTGAATAATTCATTCTTTCTAAATCCGAAAGATCGCTAAATCCCATGTGGCGGCTAACAGCTTCTATTACACATCTGTTTTTTACATATTCTGGCAAAATTTCCAAAAGAATTAAAACAGATTCGTTACCATGCCCCAAATTGCGAAGATTTTCGCGAGTTTTAAAAAACGGTTTTTTTATCCAATTCCCCTGAAAATCCTTTGCATTTCTATATTCAATGCCATAACTTCCAGCTTTACAAAAATCGTGCACAAGAGCTGATAAAAAAATATCCTTGGCGGTAAAATTAAAGTTATCTGCCAAAGGACTTTCAAAAAAATCTTTTAACACAGGCTGGGCGAATTTTAAAGTTTGAACTATAACCATAAGCGTGTGAACACACAAGCCACTTTCAAAATCGCCATGAAATCTTGTTGAAGCGGGACTTTTCCAAAAATCATGCTCATCCATCCAAACTTGCAAACGGTTTATTTGATTTTCATCTTTTATTATGTAGGAAAACATCCTTGAATACATATCTTTCACGTCATCTAAAACAAAACGTTTATCTTTAGAAATAGAAGGAGCCATATTGTAAAGCTCAAGGAGTCCATTTATTTCAGCATAAAGCTGTTCTTGTTCCTGTTTGTTCATAATGACTTTTAGTTTATAGAAAAAATGCACTGTCTGCAAGTCAATCATAAATCTTAAAATAGACTACAAAAAGGCAAAATGCTATACTCTAAAATCATGGAACAGAAAATTAAAGCTATTATTTTTGATATGGATGGAGTTATTCTAGACAGCGAAACTATAAGCTGGAAGACTTGGGACATTGCCGCAAAAGAATACAATCTTTCTGATATAGAAAAAACAAAAGAGATTTGCATGGGGGCAAACCGTGCCGACACGTGCAATATTTTGCGTTCAGTATATGGTAAAAATTTTAAAAGCGAAGATTTTCTTGAACGGACATCCGAATTATTTTTTGAAATAGAAAAAAAAGAAGGCATTCCCCTTATGCCCTATGTAAAAGAAACGCTTGAATACTTAAGTAAAAAGTATACGCTAGCCCTAGCGTCTTCTACAAGGTCATCTTCTGTTCACCGGCAATTAGAAGCAACTGGTGTAAAGCGCTTTTTTAAAACTATAACTACAGGAGATATGGTTGTTCATTCAAAGCCCGACCCGGAAATATATAAAATTGCATGCTCTTCAATTGGAATGAAGCCAAGCGAATGTGCCGCCATAGAAGATAGTTTTAATGGAATAAAAAGCGCATATTCAGCCGGATTGTTTACAATAATGGTCCCAGACAAAGTGCAACCAACCCAAGAAATAAAAGGCTTGTGCAATAAAATTTGCACAAGCCTGAACGAAATAAAAACTTTTCTTTAACTAGCCTAAATTTCGAGTTTTTTGTAAAAAAGAATAAAAACGCTGAAAGCATTTTTTTCACAATTTATAAAAAACTCGGCACTAGGACTATTTATTCTGAGCTAAAACAACAGAACACATAGGTGGAATTGTAAGTTTTCCGCCTTCAACCTTTGATTCAGGTTTTGCGGTATAAACCATTGGCATATCGCAACCTTCTGGAAGTGTTACTGTAATAGTCTGCTTAGAAGAAACATTGTGAACTACAAAGGCTTTTTCTGTATCACATTCCATAACCCATGATTCAAGGACTGGATTTCCGCAACTAACAGCCTTTAATCGGCCACGGCTTAATGCTGGGTGAGCAGTTTTTACGCGCACAACCCTTTTATAATGATTCAAAACAGAATCAGGATCTTTTGACTGTTCTTTTACAGAAACAGTTTTCTTGTTATAAACACCAGCGTTTTTATATACAGGAGAATTTATCCAAGTAGGAGTTAATTTATCTTTTCCTTCTACATTCCAAACCATTGGTGTTCGTTTTGAAGGATCGTCTGCTCCGCTTTTCATGGCAATTTCTTCTCCGTAATAGATAAATGGAATTCCTTCTGCAAGAATATACATATCAGCAGCAAGTTTTATTTTATCTGGTTTATTTCTAAGAGAAGCGGCACTTCTAGGCTGATCATGGTTTGAAAGGAATGGCGCATCTATATAGTCAGGATTGTTTGAAGCATACATTGCATACTGGCTTTCAAGAGAGCGGGCAAATCCGTTATATGTAGAAGAATCTGTATCTGGAGCAACATTTTTTATGTCGTTAAGCTCTTGATTGTTTATAATGCTTGCAATAAGAGTTCCTAAATCAAAGTGGAAATTTGACTGCATTCCACCCATATATTTTGCACGAACTGCGGTAGGCTCCCAAACTTCAGCAACACTGTAAGCATCTGGCTTTACGCTTAAAATGTAGTCGTTCATTTCTTTCCAAAAAGCAATCGCCTTTGTAATAGTTTCAGTTCCTGGCCGAACTTCTGCGCTATTATAAATGTGGCCTGCAGCGTCAAAACGGAATCCGCTTACTCCTTTATCAAGCCAAAACTTGAACACTTTCTTAAATTCTTCGCGAACTGCCTGTGTATCCATATTAAAATCTGGCATATGAGAGCCAAAAAGACCTGCGTAATAGTAGTACATTTCGCGGCCTTTTGAATCTGTACCTTTATTCATAAGATCAAGATTCCAAATAGCTCCGCCCAAGCCCTTTTGCTTTAAGTTATAAGGTCCGTTGTAACCAAGTTCAGGATTTGATGTATCTTCATCGCTTATCCATCTATACCAAGTTCTATAAGGGCTGTCAGGCTTTCTAGAAGCTTTAAACCAGTCGCAATAAGTAGAAGAATGGTTACAAGTCATGTCGATAATTACATCTATTCCTCTTTTTTTACATTCTGCAATAAAAGTTTCAAAATCTTCCATTGTTCCATATTCTGGATTTATAGAATAGTAATCATCAACATCATATCCATGATACGACTGAGATGCAAAAATCGGAAGAAGCCAAATTCCTGTAACGCCAAGGTCGTCTGTAGTAAGGTCATTTCCATCGTTTAAATAGTCAAGTTTTTTTACAAGACCTTTAAAATCACCAATACCATCGCCATTTCCGTCTGCAAAAGAACGAACAAAAAGACTATAGTAAACTCCTTCTGTAGGTTTTTCAGAAGTTCTTGTTACAGGAGCAAGTTCTGTAACTGCCAATTCAGGATTAACCTTTTTTGCAGCCTTAGGTTTTGCAAAAATCGAAGTCGCACAAACAAGAGCACAAGATATTACAGCAACAGCTTTTAAAGTATGCTGCATTTTGTTTTTATACATATTTCCCCCATAAAAAGCCAAAGAAAAAAATTTTAACTTTTGTTTTGACTTTTTAAATTGTTTCTCAACTAAGTGAGAAAATTGCAGTTGTATAGAAAAGTTTGCAACGCAAACTTAAACTTTATTCATTATAAAACATCTTTTAGAACAAAACCACTGATTTTTTTGTAAGTTGCAAAAAAAAGGCGGTTGCTGCAATTTTTTTTGCAAACAACCGCCCTTAAGTTAGGAAATGTATAAATACAGATTACTCTTTACCGCTTGTACCAGCAAGTGATGTAAGCAATGTCTTTTGTCCTGCCATAAACAAGACTGCAAAAGGAACTGCTACAAGCAACGCGCCGGCCGCAAACATTGTAAAGTTGTCATTTGAACGACCATTAATCATTTCGTACAAACCAACTGCAAGCGTTTTCTTGTCATCGCTTCGAAGAACCATCTTAGGGAAGATGAAGTCCATCCAAGGACCTGTAAAACTTGTAAGTCCCAAGAAAACAATCTGTGGCTTTGCAGCAGGAAGAATTACTCTTAAGAATGCAACTAAAGGAGAAGCTCCATCTATATAGGCAGCTTCGGCGATATCCTTTGGCATTGTATCAAAGTAACCTTTCATCAGCTGGCTGTTGAATGGAATGCTACCTGCAGCGTATACCAAAACAAGTCCCCACAAGGTATTTAATGCATTAAACTTTAAAAGGATTACATAAGTTGCAACCATACCAATAAAACTTGGGAACATCTGCAATACAATCATTCCAGAAAGAATCTGTTTTCTTCCCACAAACCTAAATCTAGAGAAAATATAACCAGAAAGTGTACAGATAAATACAGTCAAAATTGTGTTAAGACATGCAATTTTAAGAGTATTCAAATACCACATTTTGTAGTTTGTTCCGTGCTCTGTTGTAGAACCAGCTACAAGTTTGTCATTGTCTGTAAGAAGCCTTCTAAACTGATATAAAGATGGCTTCTTGAAAGCGAACTTTGTCTTTAGTCTTGAAATTTTACCTTCACCGTGACAAACAGGACATTCTGAAGTTTTAGTTTCAGTCCAAGTTATTTTCTTTCCAGCCTCGTTTTTACCAGACTTTTTTATCTCTTCTTTGAGAAGCCCAGTTCCCTTACATTTATAACATTCTTCCACTACAGTTTCGTCAATCTGCTTTGTAAAAGGAATTACAGATGTTGCTGCAAGAGAATTTGATTTTGTAAGAGCAGAACTAATTGTAAACAATACCGGATACAGAACTATAATTGCATTTATAATTAGAATAACGTTCAGTATAATACTTATAGGTGTAGTTTTGCTTATATGTTTTGTCATACTTCACCTTCCTTAAATGATTTAGTTCTTGTAAAGCTATACAATGCAAATGGCACAAGTACGGCAAATACAAGCAAAGAAAGCACAGAAGCCAACTGGTATCTAGCTGGAGTATTCATAGTAAGTTTATAAATCCATGAAATGAGCAAGTCAGTTGCGCCGCACTGCGTTGTTGTTGTAAATCCTGTCTGAGGAAGGTTTGGTCCACCGCCAGTAAGGAAGAATACTGCGCCAAAGTTGTTAATGTTTCCTGCAAACTGCATAATCAAAGTAGGAGTTAACTGGAACATTACAAGAGGATAGGTAATGCTCTTGAACT
The DNA here is from genome assembly GCA_002437725.1 of Treponema sp. UBA6367. GTDB lineage: Bacteria > Spirochaetota > Spirochaetia > Treponematales > Treponemataceae > Treponema_D. Next base: position 42,584 of record DJRF01000006.1, on the reverse strand, counting down.
GCTGCCACTTTGTAGCACCGTCAATTACAGCTGCTTCGTACAATGAATTTGAAATAGCAGTCATCGAAGATGTTGTAAGAATCATCGAATATGGGAATCCAATCCAAATATTTACAAAGATTAAGGAACCTTTTGCCACCCAAGGGTTAGAAAGCCATGGAATAGGCTGTTCAATAAGACCTAGCAATTGCAAAGTTCTGTTAATAGGTCCAATTGTACCGTTCAAAAGGTTTGCCCATACGAACAATGAAAGCATTGTAGGAATTGCGTAAGGCATGATGTAAATAGTTCTAAAGAACTTAGGAATTACAACTCGCTTATCTTGAAGAACAAATGCATAGAAGAAACCTACAAAGAAACATGTGAATGTTGCAAAAATAGCCCAAATAATTGTCCAGATAGCAGCATTTGTAAATGAACCTACCCATTCACCACCACCAATCTTTGTGCTGAACATTGTAACAAAGTTTTCAAGTCCAACCCAGCTTACAAGATTGTTAGGCGGAATATGATCTGGTGAAGAATAGTTAGTAAATGCAACCAAAGCCGAGAACAGAAGAGGTATCAAAGAGAAGATACAAATCATTACAACGGCCGGTGCAATCCCCAAAGTTGCAAATGAATTTTGGGAAATATCATTCTTCGCTTCCTTCATTGTTGGGAATTTTTTATTCTTTATAATCTTTTCAGCGGCATTTTTAGCGCCATTGATATTGATTATATAAAGGACCACAAAGAATGCGATGATAACCAAGCAGAAAATACCGTCAATCATCATAAATACGGAATGGTCAAGATACTTTGTAACAGTAGTATTCTGTCTTACACCAAGAGTGAATAAGCCTGCAATAGAACTTACAATAGGACCTCTGAACCATGCCCTGTGATGCATGGAACGTTTTCCTTTTGAAGCGCTTCTGCGACAAAGGTCACAACCATCGTAGTTTTTATCAAATTCGTTTAAACCATCAAAGTCAGAAAAAGCAGCTTTTACTTCATTTTCGTAAGCAAATCTAGCTTTTAACTGTTTAGCTTCAAACTCTGAATCAATATTGGAAGAATCAACTCTGTAATGAACTGTTATTTCACGGCGAACAGATTTTTCTTCGTTTGCCGCTGCTTTATATTCTTCATCGTAAACAGATTTTCTTGCAGCTTGAGCAGCTTCTTTTTCTTTATCGATGCTAACTAAAGCTTCTTTGTATGCTGCTTTTGCTTGAGCAAGTTTTTCATTATATTCAGGGAGAATTGATTTATACTCTTTATTAAAGTTTTTTGAAGCAATTTTTGACATTTCTACAGCAAGTTTGTGGTCATATTTTTCGATTATGCCAAAAAACTTGTTCTGAGCGTGTTCATAATTATAATCTTCAATATTTTCAAGATTATAGATAGCATCTTCCATGCTGTAATAGTCTGCATAGTCTAAATCAGCATAACAGTTCTCACCATAGGCTTCTACAATTTTCTTATTTTTAGAAAGAGTTTTGAAAAATGTTTTTAAATCTTTTTCTTTTGAATTTAAAATCTTATCAAGATTTTTATAACCAGCATTCTCAAGAAACAGAACCATTTCTTCTGTATCAGGAATACCTCTCATATAGTCATATTCAGACTTATTTGAAGGGATTATAGATTTTGAGCCGAAAATAATACAACAGATTATTACAATTTCTACAAGAGCAAAAAGTGCGCCTCTAATGTATTGTTTTAAGTATAAAATCTGTCCCAACCCCATAAAACAAGAAGAAGCAATATGTGCTTTTTTTAGTTTTTCTGGATTTACAGAATTGTCCATACCATACTCCTAACTTTGGTGTAATTAAAACAAACAGGCTAACTAAAGAAACATATTTCTTTTTAGATAGCCTGCTTGTTTTTTAACAGATACCTTTTTCAGGTATGTTTATTTTGCAGCATTCATTGCAGCTGCAGCAGCATCAAGAGCAGGTTTTACAGGATCACCGTCCCAAATTCCTGAGTAAGCAGAACCCATTGCTGACCAATATGTTCCTAACTGTGGAATTGTAGGCATTGCTTTTGCATATTTAAGCTGATTCTTAATTCCGTTTGAAAGTGGATTGTTTGTATCAATGTCTTTTCTTGGTGGAATCTGATCTGTAATCTTAAATCTCTTTTCAAGCATTGTTTTAGAAGTAATGAACTTAGCAAAGCTCTTTGCTTCATCAGGATAATCAGAGTAAGCAGAAACGAATGCAAGGCGAACACCTGCGAATGAATTTGCTGGATGGTCTGTACCTGGGAATGCAGGAAGTGTTGTTATGCCAAAGTTAATTCCATTTTTCTTGAAATCAGTAATCTTCCAAGGTCCTGTGATAATCATAGCAGCTTTACCTTCGATGAATTCTGCGTTGCAGAAGTCACCAGAAGCATCTGTTGCTGGCACGTCAAGAATCTGTTTGCGAAGATTCTGGAAATATGTAAGACCTTTAATAGCTGCTGGGCTGTTAAGGTTGTGCTGCTTGCGGTCGTCACCGTTAGGTCCGAACAAAGGAGCACCAAATGATTCCATGAACATATATCCATAGTAACCATCTGCTACAGGCCATACAAGAGCGTATTTTCCTTCTGCCTTGTTATTGAATTTTTTAGCGAATTCAATTACTTCGTCCCATGTTTTTGGAGCTTCTGGAATAAGAGCCTTATTGTAGAAAAGACCATAAGTTTCTGCTCCAAGTGGATAACCATAAACTACGCCTTCGTAAGAAGCACCCATTTTTGCCATATCTTCAAAATCAGCCAAGTATGCATCTGCATCATCAACTGGAAGAACGTGTCCACCCTGTACAAGAGCACCAATGTGATCGTGTGGTGTAACGAAAATGTCTGCACCTACTCCAGCAGGTCCGTCAAGTTCGATTTTTGCGCGAGCGTCAGTAGCAGCAACTGGTTCGTATACGATACGAACATTCTTGTTAACTTTTGAATACTCACGAGCGGCTGTCATGATAAAGTCCTTTTCTGGACCGTCAGATTCCCATACTTTCAACATAACTCGCTTAGGAGCAGCGAAAGCAGACGCAGCCAAAGCAATAGCAGCTGCTGCACACAAAATTTTTTTCATTTTTTGTCCTCCATATATTTATATCAAAAACTTTAACACTATAAAGTTTTTGATATATTCAAAATAAATTATTTTACGTGAATAATTGTTGCTGTAAGAGGGTCAAGAACAACCGATTTTCTAGAGGCTTTTACGCCCTTAGGTTTTTCTATTCCTGTTACAACAGCACTTTCACTATCTACTAATATTACACCATTATCTACAGAAACGCTAGCATTAATTTTAGCAGATTTTTTGTCAGCGTTTACAGCGATAACGAATGTTCCTTCCTCATTTTTTATTGTGTAACATAATGTGTGCGGATTTTTTTGCATAACCTGTTTTACACATTTTTCAACTTTTTCTGCAGTTCCAAGTGAAAAGGCTGAATAATTCTTTCTTATAGAAATAAGTCCCTTTGTAAAATCAAGGACATTTTGATATTCAGGAGAAAGAGTCCATACAATTTGATTTATATTATCAGAAGAATCGTAACTATTGCGTACAAACTGCCCTATAGATTCGTTTGCAGCATTATTAATATTTGGCTTTGTTCTTCCCCTTTCCTGCCCCGCATGAAGGAATGCTAAACCTTGAGAAGTAAATTCAAAGAAGTTTCCAAGTTTTATGCGAGAAGTTATTTCCTTAATATCTTTTTCTTCGTCAAGCTTGCAGTTATACACAATTCCATCATGAAGGGTAAGTCCGTCGTGGCAAACAAGATAGTTTAAGTTATCTGTAGGTTTATCAGCACGGTAGTTAGCATAAGGATTTCCTGTAACGTTGCGGAAAAGTCTTACTGAATCTATAGGTCTGTTTGTAATAAATCCTGTTCCTTTTTCATTGTATCCGCCAGCTTTGAGCAAGTCCCGGAATTCATCGTTGAACACTGCAACATCGTCAGTCTTTTTCATATAGTTTTGATCCATGCCGACCGTTCCAGGCTCTCCATTGTACATCTTCCAGCCTTCGCCTTCAAAAAGTGAATATGGATTTATTTTTGAGCAAGCCTTGTAAGAATCTTCTACAGAAGACGCTTCCATAAGCCCCATAAGGTCAAATCGGAATCCATCCGCTTTATAGTTGCGGACCCAATGGCTAGTTGAATCAACGACGAGCCTCTTCATCATAATTCTTTCTGTTGCAGTGTCATTGCCACAACCAGAATTAGATTTCAGACCGCCTTTTGAATCTGTTCTGAAGTAATATCCAGGAACTATGTCGTCAAGGAATTGAGTTCCTGCCATGTGATTGTATACAACGTCAAGAAGAACTCCAATTCCTGCTTTATGACATTCATTTATAAGTTCCCGAAGCTCTCGGACACGGCAGTAAGGGTCTTCTGCGTCAGTTGCATACCAGCCTTCTGGCGTAAAGTAGTTGTGAGGGTCGTAGCCCCAGTTGTAATTATTGTTGTTTACCCAGCCGCTGTCTTCGTAAGTTTTTAGAGTTTCATTATTGTTATAAAAGTTCAAAACAGGAAGAAGCTGCACGTGTGTGATTCCCAGTTCTTTTAAGTAAGGAATCTTTTCTATAAACGCCTTGTAAGTGCCAGGAGTCTGAGTTACATTTGCATCAGGGCTTATTGTAAAATCGCGCACAGAAACTTCATAAATCACAGCTTTTGATTTATCTGCAAGTTCTACATAGTCTGCATCAACTTTACCTGCTTTTGGACTGTTAAAGTCGATTACAGCCGCGCGGCAGAAAGCTCCGTCTCCTTTATAAGCCGCCATTGAAGAAGCATAAGGGTCTAAAACGGTAACCTTCCCTTTTGAATTGTGAAGAGTGTAATCGTAGAACATTCCATCAGGATCAACCTTATTGAATTCCGCAGTCCATACTCCATTTGAAGGATTTTTCTTCATAGGAACTGAATAGTCTGGAGATGCAGCATTTGCCTTTCTGTATAGATTCAAAACAGCGCTAGATGAAGTTGGAGCCCAAAGATTAAACAGCGCAGAGCCTTTTTTGTAAGTGCAACCAAGCGCAACATCGTTTGAAGGAATCATTTTTTCTGCCATTTGAACTGCAAGTTTTGCATTGTTTACAGAAATAGTTCCAAGGAACGCAGGATTTCCGACTGTTACAGAATCTCCAATATCAACATTTGAAGAAAGAGTGATTTTTACATCTTTTGTAAAATTAAGCGAAGAGTCGCTAGGATTTTCCGCTTTTGCAATTTTTACAGGCTTGCCATTAACTTTTACAACAAAGCCAGAAGGTGTACCGTCAGTGTCAAGTCCGTAGCGTCCAGAAAGCTGCAATGTTATTTCATTTAAGCCTGTAAGATCGGCACCTTTAAAAGACGGCTTATAAGGAAGAGCTGCATAAGTATTTTGGTCGCCGCTAAAAATTACAACTTTTTTAGAAGTGTTTATGTTCCACATTCGATCGTCGCCACAGTCTTTTATCCAATCTGACTTTTGGCGAACAATCATTCCCAAGCCGCCGTTTTCTGAAGCGATTTTTATTCCACCGGTAGTAGAACCGTCAAGCTTTAGACGCATATAGCCAATGCCGTCGCTTTCTTTCCAGTCCTGAGTATATTTCCAAGCGGCTCCTCCATCTCCGCCAGGGTTCGCCCAAATCCAAAGAGCCCAATCCGCATAAGAAGAATCAGGCCTAACGTAATAAACAACAAATTCGTCATTGCCAGGATTTAATTTTGAATCCAAATCAAGAACTGCTTGAAGCCCCTGTGGCGCAGCATTGTCAAAAGAGCCTGGTTTTCCAGATTCAGCTTGCTGAGCACAAAGCCCCATGCTTAGGAAAAGTGATGCTACAACAGCATAGATTCCTGTTTTTTTCATATTTACCTCTAGTATAAAATTAATCGGGCTATCCTATAAGTTTACCCCCCCCTCTAAAACTTAAGCTTTTTGGACAATCCCAATTCTTTTTGTATTTTATAAAATTAAACATTTTAATAATAATTCATTTATTTTGTATGTCAAGAAAAGATTTGTAAATTTTAAGAGAAAAATTAATTCAACGGCTGCTGTAAAATCCAAGTGGCCAAAAGCCGATTTTTTTACAAATTGTAAATTCGTTGAAAACATTTTTTTCATAATTTATAAAAAACTCGACATTTGGGCTATTTAATAAGGTTAGAAAGCTCTTCGTTAAGCGAACGGATATGCGAATCGTTTGGATTTAAGCCAACCACTTGTTTTAAATAATACTGAGCCCTTTTATAATCTTTTTTTGAATAATAAATTTCATACAATCTAAAAAGGGCATCGCTGTTTCTACTGTATGCAATTAAACTTGAACGCAAGTCAGAAAGAGCATCTTCTTCCTGAGATTGTAAAAAACTTCTTCTATAATAGAGAAAACTTTTTAGTTTTGTAGAAGAATCTGGCAAAAGCTGATTTATAAGCGAAAGCGCTTGCTGAGTTCTGCCTGTTTTATATAGAACTAAAATGTAGTCTTGTATGACAGCTTCATCAAAACTGTTGGTTTTATAAATTGGAGAAATAAGGTTCCATGCTTCTTCTCCTTTTTGCAAGGCAAGACAAATTTTTATATGCAAAGAAACTATGTCAAAGTCTCTTTCCCGATTTTTTTGCAGAAGCTTTGAACTTAATTCGTAAGCTTGACTCCACTGCAGCTTTTGAACAAGACCTTCCACCGCAAGGTGCAAAGCCTCTTCATTTTCAGGATCACGGCTTAAAACTTGCTGAGCGTACTGTTCAACAGTCTTTCCTCCAACGCTAGTCATTGTGGCACCTGCAAGCCGCGCAGCAAACATTAAGACTTCTGCGTCATCTGGAAACTTTTTCAAAGCATTTTCTATCGTTGCGATTGCGGCTGTTGAATTGCGGCTCCAGTCGTACTGCAACCGCGCGCGCAAAAGCAAGTAATCTTTTGAAAAACTGTCCTGTTTGGAATACAAATCTAGCAAAGCTGCGGCATGAATGTAATCCTTTTTTTCCATAAGGATTTTTACTCTAAAAAGCAAAGCCTGAAGATTATTAGGTTCCTGCTGCAAAACTTTTGCAATATATTCTTCAGAAGACAAATAATCTTTTAAATCAAAAGCTATATGCGCGCACAAATCTAAAATTCTTGGATTCGCAGGGTATTTTTGCAAAAGAGAAAGAGCAAGTTCATTTGCAACTGTTAAATTTTTACAAAGATACTGACAGCTTGCATTTTCATAAGCTACTTGCAGACATTCTGGAGCTAAAGAAAATGCTTTTTGAAAATAAACAGCTGCATTTTCGTACATTTTATTTTTTTTGAGCAAAAGCCCCATAAGATAGTTCGCCAAAACAGAATCCGGTTTCATTTTTAGGCCGGTTTCCAAAGCAGAGCGGGACATGGAAAAATATGCAGAAACATCATCAGAACGAAGCACAACAAGGGACGGCAAAATGGTAGTTAAAAAATCCACATTTCCTGTGCTTTCATCATAAATTCCATTTTTTGCAGACTTTACAGCGCCAAGATAAGAATTTTCAAAGGAAACCTCTGGAACTTCCCAGTCTATTCGTTCTGTAGGCCAGCAAAGCTGCATAATCTCTTTGCAAAGAACCAATAAAACTTTTTCTGCTTCATCATAGTCAGTCTTAGACCTTCTTAACGCAGAAACTGCACGTCTTAAAGAAACTGGAGATGCGTTTTCCAAATCGTTTAAAATTTCTGTAGGTATATGCGAAAAATAGGTATAAGACTTTTCTTTTGGAGAATCGTTTTCTTTTGTTTTTATGGCTGTTATTTTTTGATTTTCTGCTTCGCTTGCTGCTTCGGATGATTCATAAACCGTTTTCGCAGTTTCGGATACAACTTTTTTTGGAGAAGATGCGCAAGAAAAAATTCCTACAACAAAAACAATCGTTGCAAATGCTGAGAATATTTTTTTTTGAAGACAGAAAGTTCTTTTTAACACACCTAACACACCAAAAATTATTCATCCGAAGATTCTTCAAAAATCTGTTCTTTTTTTATCTCATCGCAAAGGGACTCTGGAAGCATTTCTAAAATAGTTTTTCTGTGCAAAAAAAGCAAAATCAAAAATATTCCGCACAGCACAATAATTATAGGACCTATAAAGAGCATAAGCTGTCCTAAAGAAATTTTTATTATATCAAATGAAAATAAAAGCATTACAATTCCTAAGAGCAATAAGAATATTGCAGGAAAAGCATAATAAAGAGCAGGTTTTCTGCTAGAAGAAATTCCAGAGAAAAAAAGCGAAATTGCAGTTATAAGTATAAAAACGGGCCAACCTTCAGCCATTGAAAACGGAAAAATTTTATTAATTATAAAAATTGAAAATATTCCAAAAAAAGTAAATTCAAGCCCGCAGAACAATTTAAAAGCTGTTCTTGAAAAAGCCATATAAATATACAAGAATACTAAGCCGGAAATAAAAAAAACTAATGGAAGTATTAAAAATGAAAAAGAGGCGTATTTTCCAGCAAAACCTGCAAATATCAAAAAACCTGCAAAAACAAGAAACATCCCAATTGCCAAAACCGAATTAAGAAATTTTGTTTCTGATTTTTTCATATACACTCCAACAAAAGTAAAATAGCTTGAGCAATTTTTTCTATATATATCATAATAGAATACACTATTAATGCCTGTCTTGCCAATAACTTTGCTACGTGTTAGATTAAAAATATGCTGAATAGAATTTTAAAAATGCACTTACATATTTTAGTTTTTTCTTTACTTTTATTTTCTATAACATTTTCATCATGCGGCTCTTCCATTGAAAAAGAAAAAGAAGAAAAAATAAATAAAACTCAAAAAGAACTAATGTTGCTACTTGAAAATAAAGATTTAGATTCTGTAAGCCGCTACGCAATTGTTAATAAAATTGCAACTAATTTGCAGCAACTGGGAGACAAACAAGGTTTAATTTTATTTCTTACGGGCTGGGTAGAAGAGCATCCAGACGACATTTACAATGCCTATTGGTTGCTCATGACAGCTTACACCTACATGAGCGACAACGCAGAACCTATAGCAGAATACTATTTTGACAGAATTCTCCGCAAGTATCAGGATTTAATAGTGAAAGGAAATTCTATTCACCTTATCTGTCTGCAAAATCTTATACAGATAAGCCATACGCCCCGAAGCAGAATAAATTATTTTAATGACCTTATAAACCGCTTTCCTACAAACGTAAGCATTACAGAACTTTACTTAAGGCTTGCGCTTGAATACGAAAAAGAAAGTGAATGGGACAAGGCTCTGAAAGCATACACAATGTTTCTTGCGCAGCCAGACGCTTCTACAATTCAAATTGCAGGAGAACCAAACGCCTATAAAAAAGCACGCCAACTTGTTGGATTTAGCAATTCTTCTAAAGACTGGACTTTTGAAAGCCTTTCCGATTTGGAAGATGCCGTAAAAAAAGCCATAAGGCGTTACGACTGGCGTTCGCTCGACAAGTACAAGGCAAAGGTAAACTTTTTTTCAATGTCCTGGAAGCAGGATGAAATGGACCCTAACGCGCAGGAAGAATTTTCTATGAAAAACTTTATGCGGGGAAACAGAGTCCGGTTCAGCAACACTTTAGACAGCGACTCAAATTCTACAGAAGCCTACTTGCGAACCTGGGGTTGGAGCCAGTACGTTTCTGTTTGGTACCTTTATTTTAGAAAAATAAACTTTCCAGCGGATCCAGACATACACGGAAACTGGGAATGGGCAGGAATTTACATGGGCGAAAAACTTTAATGAACTCTTGTTTTATAAAAAGCAGATTTTCGCTCAGATTTAATTTTTTTTCTATTATTATAGCTAGCATAGCAGTTTTTTTATGTTCGTTTAAAACTTTTGCTAATTCCTCGGCACAGACAATTGAACAAACTTCAAAAGGCGTGCAAACTTTGCAAAAAAATGAAAAACCCGCTTACAAATCAATCGGTTTTCCTGGAACCCAAAAAAAGCAAGTAGAGGCTTTACGAAAAAAATATCTAACAACCCACAAAAAATGGCTTTACAACATTCTTGAAGAAGGCGAACAGTACAGAATTTTTGTTAGAAACGAGCTTAAAAAGCGAAATATGCCTGCAATTTTAGAATACCTGCCATTAGTTGAATCAAATTTCAATCCAAACGCGCGCTCTCGCTCCGGCGCTACAGGACTTTGGCAGTTTATGTTAAACAGCGTTGCCGGATATCTTGAATACGATGAATATGTAGACCAGCGGTTAGACCCGTGGATTTCTACAGAGGCTGCGCTTTCTAAACTTCAAGACAACTACAAAGTTTTTGGAGACTGGCTTCTTGCAATTACAGCTTACAACTGCGGAGCTGGAGCAATGAAAAAAGCCATAAAATCAGCAGGGAAAAAGGATTTTTGGTATCTGAGCGAAAACGGATTTCTTTCGCAGCAAGCAAGCGGATATGTTCCTAAACTAATCGCTCTAGCGGACGTTGCAGAAAACGCTAGCTATTACGGAATATCGCTGCCGACTGCAAGAGACAAAAACGGAAAAACGATTGATTCTGGCGCAGGAAAATTTGATTATATAACTGTAAAGGAATCTGTTCACATAGAAAGGCTTGCATCAGAATTAAGGATAGACAAAGATACTCTAAAAGAATTGAACAGCGCGCTTAGAAAAAATATTACTCCGCCAAACAAAGAGTACGCTATAAGACTTCCACTGGGAATGAAAGAAAGCGCAGAATACGTGCTAAACGAAATGGGAGTTTTTACTATAAAGAGTAATAAAACAAGCCGATAAAAAATAAGATGAGTGAACACGTCTGGTCAAGGTACGCTTACGCTCAAGACCTTGGCTCAGCCGTTTTTAGGGTTTTGATAAACCCTAAATAAAAACTGTAATTTCACAAGGCGAATACCTATTACAGTGCTCATAAAATACGACTTAAAATTTTAGTAAAATAACAATGGACTGCAAAATGAAGAAAACTTTTTTTACAATTATTTTTATTTTGCTTGCAAGCGGATTTTTATTTGCGCAGACAGCAAACTCTTTGGAATCGACTAGCAAAGTTGATTGGACTTTAAATAAGTTTTCATCAAATCTTTCTTTGGATATAGAAAAATCTGGTATACAGCTGCCATCGGGAAGAACTTCCGCAGACAGTATAATCAAACTAAAAGCACCTTCGCTAATAAAAAACCCGCTTTTAATGCTCTATGTAGATTCTGCAAATTATCTTGGAGACCTTGTAATGAACGGCACAGTTTCTCTTGAGCAAATGACTGAACTAATTGAACAAGGCAAGCAATCTTCAGAAATTCTTTCAATGGACGGAAAATCTATAAAAACAACAAACACAATAGACATGAAAGATATTGGAAACCTTTTAATAAAGCATAACTATCCTTACATTCCAGAAGAACCAATTGAAAGCGTGCCTTCAAGACCTTTTACAGGAATAATAATTGACGCAAGGGGAACTGTTCCCGTTCACGGAGAATATGTAAAAAGTCAAATATATCCATGCTTTTTTCCCACAGTCTGGGATGAAGACATGAACATAATTTATGAAAAAAATATTGTAGAAAAAGAGATTGCAAATTCAAAAGGAATTGTCTGTTACAATTGGTCGGACGATTTTTCTAAATATGAGCAAACTGTTGGCACCGACCCTCTTTATATACGGGCAGAAAAAGTTTATGGAAGAAACAGAACCGACCCTATTATAAGAAAAAAAGACGCATTGAAAATTCTCTCTGTTCCGGAAAATAAAAAGCTGCTATCAGAAGGAAAGGTTGTAATTCTTTTGGAAAAACAAAATCTAGTTTACGATGTAAAAGTTCCTAAGAAAGACGCTTCTTACTATGCAACTTATAAAACACTAAAAAAATACGAATACAAGGACGAATCTGATATAAGCGTTTCTGACGGTCTTACAGGTTTTCTTTTTAGTGTAGATTTAAAATTTATTCCTGACTCGCCAGAATTACTGCCAGAAGAGCGTCCTCGCATACGGAAAATTGGAGAGATGCTAAAAGAAATTATAAAGAACAATGAATTTACAATTCTTGTTGAAGGTCACTGTGCAGACCTTGGAAAACCTGTCGGGCAGATGATTCTTTCAATAGAAAGAACTAAAACTGTAATGAATGCATTAATTGCAGAAGGCATTCCTGAAGAATTATTTTCTTATAAAGGATACGGAGCTACAAGACCTATTGCTTCAAACGCAACTGAAGAAGGCCGCGCTCAAAACAGGCGCGTAGATATAAATGCAAGACCAAAAGCAACTTATATTCAAAGAAACTAAATAGTCCGGATGTCGAGTTTTTTTATAAATTGTAAAAAAACGCTTTCAGCGGCTTTCCAATTTGTTCAGATGGTTGTGCTCGCACTTCGTTTGGATTGATTTAGGTTGCTACGCAACTAAATCGGTCTTATCGCACAAAATCTTCACAAATTGTAAATTCGCTTACGCTTTTGTTCATTTTCCTAAAAACTCGAAGTTCGGGCTAAATAACTTAAATGCAGATTTTTATGGAAGATAGCGGGTATTTATATTTTTTAAGGAATCAAAAAGATGTCTTTTTAAAATCGGATTATTTTCTGTAAGCTCTGCAATTTTTTTGCGAACGTCTTTTCTAGCGCTGTTATCTTGAAAATTGCAGGTACAAGTATAGCCATAAAAACCTTTTTCTTTTGCATGAAGAATTATATCCTGCTCCAGTGCATAATAAAGCGGCCGGATTATAGAAACAGGATATTTATCATACTTTAGTTCGGGAATCATTGTTGAAAGTTCAGCCTTATACATTGCATTCATAAACAAAGTTTCTAGAACGTCATCAAGGTGATGACCTAAAGCAATCTTGTTATATCCGTGTTCAATTGCATAGTTATTCAATTCTGTGCGACGCTGCGTTGAACACCAATAGCAATTCATTTTTCTTCCATTTTTTAAGCGTTCCTGGACATTTATTTTTACAACTTTAAAATCCACATTCCATTCAGAAAAAAGTTTTTCAATCTTTTCTGGAATTTTGCCTCCAATTTCAGTCTGAATATTTAAAGCTGTAAAAGTAAAATTGCAGTCAGGGCGACGAGTTCTGTTTGCAAAGTATTCCACAAGAACAGTAGAATCTTTTCCACCGCTCGCCCCTACAAGAATTTTATCGCCATCTTTTAATATGTCGTAATCATAAATCAGTTTATCTATAAGACTAAAAAGCCTGTTTTTGTTCATACTTTTGCCAACCAGGAACCGCTAACAGCTAAAACATTGCTGCAGCTTGCATACTTTTCAAAGTTCGAAGAATTTAATCCGCCGCTTACAATAAATTTTACTTCTGGATAAGGACCTGCAAGGGCTTTTAAAAAATCGATTCCGCCTAAAGTTTCTGCTGGAAAAAGCTTAAACACAGAAAGCCCAAATTCTAATCCTTGCTCTATTTCGCCTGGAGAGCAAACACCAGGAAAAATAGGAATTTTATGCCTTATGCACCACTTTACTGTAGAAGGATTAAAACCAGCTGAAAGAATAAACTGAGCTCCAGCTTTTTTTGCCCTGCGAGCAAATTTTACATTTAATATAGACGCAGCCCCCACGAGCATATCTGGAACTTCATCTCTAATAGCACGAATACATTCATCCGCATAATCAAGATGTTCATAATCACGGTAAGCAATCTCTAAAGCAAAAATGCCATTTTCTTTTAATTTTTTTGCAACAGAAACTGCCATTGACGGCAAGCCAGAGTTTAAAACGGCAACAGAACCTGCTTCACTTATTTTTTTTAATACTTCAAAATAGTTTTTATTCATATTTTCTCACTTGCCTAATAAAATTACCGTTGAATTCGTCCATTGAAATTTCCTGCAACTAAAGATTCTACTTCTTCTTTTCTTGAAAGATTAAAATCGCCTTGAATGGAATGTTTTAAGCAACCAGCAGCCGTTGCAAACTCCAACGCCCTGGCTTCTGCCTCTTTTGAATCTCCAAATTCTGAAAGTCCGTAGATAAGACCTGCCGCAAACGAATCACCAGCGCCCACGCGTTCAACTATATTTTCTATATTATAATGAACACTTTCGTAAAATCCGTATTTTCCCAGCAAGACGGCTGACCATCCGTTTTTATCTGCAGAATAGCTTTGCCTCAAAGTTATTGCAACATGCTTTGCATTTGGAAAATGTTTTTTTACATCTCTGCATAAGAGCTCATAATTTTCTAAAGGATTAGAAAAATTGCCTAACTGAATACCAAGGCAGTTTTGAACATCCTCTTCATTTGCAATTAAAACGTCAGCATACTGCGCAAGACCAGCCATTACTTCTAAAGCTGATTTTCCGTAATTCCAAAGTTTTTTTCTATAGTTCAAATCCAAGCTAACGATTGCACCTTTCTTTTTTGCTTCTTTCACAGCAAACGAGCAACACTCCGCAGTTTCTTTAGAAATGGCAGGCGTCACTCCAGAAACATGAAACCAAGCGCAGTCTTCAAATATCCAGTTCCAATTATAATCTTTTGGCAAAGAAGAGGCAAAGCAGCTTCCACTCCTGTCGTAGATAACTTGGCTAGGTCTTTGGCAAGCCCCGTCCTCAAGAAAATAGATTCCCAGCCGCCCTTGCCTATAAAGAGGCTTTACTTGAACGCCAAATTTTTTAAGGCTAGATTCCGCTTCTGTTCCTATTGAATTTTCGGGAAAGGCGCTTGCAAAAACCGCCTCTTTGCCAAAAATCGAAAGGCTAACCGCAACATTTGCCTCGCTGCCACCAAAAACCGCTTCCAAAGAAGGACTTTGAAAAAGGCGTTCCTTTCCAGGAGATTTTAATCTAAGCATAAGTTCGCCAAAAAGGACTGTTTTTTTCATAAAATAAGAATAATCTAGGTACGGTTCAAAGTCAATCTTTAGCGTGATTATTAGCCCAAACTTCGAGTTTTTTATAACAGCTAGAAAAAAAGGCTTTCAGCAAAGTTTAGGATATTAAGCTAAAAGCCGAGTTTTTATGACCGTAAAAAACCCGGCTTTCAATGCGCAAGAGAATTTATTCATTGTATAAAACTCAACTTTCAAACTAACTCGCACTTGTTTTTTTTGAATATTGTTTATATTTTAAATAAAAAGTTTTATTTTTGCATTTTATTTTATAGGAGATTTTTTCTTTATGGGAGATTCTAATAAGAAAAAACACAAGTTTACACCGGCAGTTTTTCTTTTGATTGTTTTTATTGCAATTATTGCAGCCGCATCTTTTTCATGTTTTTTTGTAGTTGACGAAACAGAACAAGCAGTAATTACAAGGCTCGGAAAATACGAAAAAACCGTAGGACCTGGATTGCAGTTTAAATTGCCATTTGGACTTGATAAAAGCTATACTGTCCCAGTAAAAGTTGTTCAAACAGAGCAGTTTGGTTTTAAGACTGTAAAAGGCGGAAGAGAATCTGAATACAGAAACAACATAACTTCAGAATCCACAATGCTTACAGGAGACTTGAACATAGTCGATGTGGAGTGGATAATTCAATACAGAATTGTAGATCCAAAGCAATGGCTTTTTGGCGTAAAAGAAAAAAAACAGACTATAAGAGATATAAGCCGTTCTGCAATAAATCAGCTTGTGGGCGACAGAGCAATTCTTGACGTAATGGGAGCAGAACGTTCTTCCATTGAAAATCTTGCTCAGCAGATGATGAACGACAATTTTTCTCAGCTAGGATTAGGAATAAATGTAATCGCTGTAAAGCTTCAAAATATTGTTCCTCCAAGCGGTGTTCAAGACGCATTTGAAGACGTAAACAAAGCAATTCAGGATATGAACCGCTTTATCAACGAAGGAAAAGAGGCTTACAACGCAGAAATTCCAAAGGCCCAGGGAGAAGCGGAGCAAAAAGTTCAAGTCGCAGAAGGTTACGCATCCGAACGCGTAAACATGGCTCTAGGTGATGTTGCAAGATTTAATTCAGTCTACGACGAATACAGAAGAGCGCCTAGAGTAACAAAGGACCGAATTTATTTAGAAACGATGGAAGAAATCTTCAACAGCGAAACAAAGCCAACCGTCATAGACGGAAAATTGAACAACGTTCTTCCAATAAAAGCGCTTTCTTCGCAAAATTCACAAAAAGAGGGAGAATAAAACATGAATAAATCAACAAAAAAGTTTATAGTTTTTTTTAGTTTAGTTGTTGCTTTTGCAATTATTTTTATTCTTACAGGACCGCTATATATAATAGAAGAAGGCAAGCAAGCCGTTATAACAAGAATTGGAAAAATTGTAGACACAAAAACAGAAGCCGGTCTTTATATAAAAATTCCTTTTATTGATCAAATAACAACTTACCCAAAGCTGGTTCTTTCTTTAGATGGCGACAGCCAACGAATTCCTACAAAAGAAAATCAGTTTATTATTGTAGACACAACAAGCCGATGGAAGATAAAAGACCCTGCAAAATTCTACAGAAGCTTTAAAACCCTGGACAATGCTTACACAAAACTTAGCGATATAATAGATTCTTCGACAAGAACTGTAATTACTCAAAACAGGCTAAGCGAAATTGTGCGAAGCTCAAACATTATAAATGACCATTCAAATCAAACTTTGGACACAGATGAAGAAACAAAGCAGATTGAATCGCTTGTAAATGTAAACAATGTAAACGAGTCTGTTACAAAAGGACGAAGCGAACTGTGCCGCCAAATGACACAAGAAGCTAATAAACTTGTTCCAGAATATGGAATAGAACTAATAGATATAGTTCCACGCCAAATAAAATATTCTGATGAGCTAACAGAAAGCGTGTACAACAGAATGATAAAAGAAAGAAATCAAGTAGCACAAGCTTACCGCTCGCTCGGAGAAGGAAAAAAAGCTGAATGGCTTGGAAAACTTGAAAACGAAAAACGAACAATTGAATCGGAAGCTTACAGAAAATCAGAAGAAACAAAAGGAAAAGCCGACGCGCAAGCTGCAAAAATCTACGCAGACGCATATAGCAAAGATCCTGAATTCTACAGATTTTGGAAGAGCATGGAGTCCTACAAGCAAACTCTAAAAGATCAAGATGCAACATACAGCACAAATATGGACTACTTTAAATATCTGTATTCTGCGGACGGCAATAGGTAAAATTAATGAAAAATCTTCTTATAGTTCAAAATGACAGCGTTATGCTCAATTCAAAATTTGATGAAGAGTCTTTTGGAAAAGCAAAAGTTTCCCTTCTAATGAAAGAGAACGGTTATATTGCAGAAAAAAATCCTGACGGAAACTTTTCGCATTTTATAAGATGGAACTTTACAGAAACAAAATCGCTCGACGGAGAAGTTTACTTTTGCGGAAAATTTTGCTCTGCGAAAACAGTAAATGAACTGCTTGAAGATTTTTCAGAAAACCGGAAAAAAATTCTTTTTGATTTGTGCTGCGCATACGACAGCGCCATAGAAAATAATATTCCCCTGCCGTGCAACGGTCTTAGCGGCATTTTGTATAACGAAAATTCAATTTTGTTTTTGCCAGAAAATCTTTTTGACCGCAGTTGCAGGGCTTGTGGAAACGAATTTTACAACCAGACTCAAAACAAATGGAAAAATTCCATTCTAGACGGGCAAAGCGCAAGAAGATATATGGAATCAAACATCGCTTACTTTGCCCTAACCGGTTCTTCTGCTTACGATTTTAAAACCGAAGAAGAATTGTCGAGCGCTATGTCGTTCAAGGCATTTTTGCCAATTGAATACAAAATCAATGGAATTTCAGAACTTCTTGCAAAAAGCATTAACACTGGAATTGAAGGAACTTTTTGCCAAAAAACATTTCCATTAGACATTTTAAAAACAGAACTCTTTTCAGACTTAAAAAATAGAAAGACAATGTCCCAAGAAGATTTTTTGAACAGGCAAAAGCTTTTCTTGCAGCGCCAAAAAAACAAAATCAAAAGAATAAAAACAATCCGAAAAAATAAAATTCTTTATTTGGGCATAACTTTTGCGATTTTGTTTATAGCGACACTGACTTGCCTTATTGTAAAGGAACAACAAAAAAAGCCAACCCTTCTAGGCCTTAGTTCAAAAGAAGTTGTAGAAGTTTTTTACAAAGGCTTGCACAACATGGACACAGAGTACATGAACCTTGCTGCAAAAAATTGCCTTCAAGCCAAAAGATACACATCAAGCCTTCCTCAAATTTCAATTGCAGAATCAATGCGTTCCGCATACAACTTTGACTCTGGAATTTCAACTCCTGAAAACTGGCTGTTTTTTGAGCCGGAATCTTCAAAACAGTTTTCTCACAGAATTTTTGGAATTACAAACTTTTCAATAGATTCAATAAATACCGAGCTAGACATAAAAGTTCCCACTAGGAAAGAACATTCTCCAGTTTCGCAAAAGTACAAAAGCCGAAAAATAAATTTTTCACAGGAAGAAAATCATGCAGTCCACTATTTTTTAATAAATACAGCTGACAGCATGATAAATGTTGACGAATATACAACAATTGTAAAACTTTCCTGGATTAAAAACAGTTGGCAAATAACAGAACTTAAAGAATCTTACACGACTAAAAAATTCTTTCCCGCAGATATTGCCAAAGATTTAAAAATTCAGCTTGCTTTTTGCAACAATGACGTTCTAAATGCAAATAGACTTCTTAGAACAAAATATGAATGGGTTCCAACAGATGCTGCCGTAATAGCAGAAAAAGAACGCTTGGACCGGCGCGGATACTAGAATCAAACTGACGTTTTTTACAATATTTGTCATATTGACTTATAATTCTTAATTCATTATCATTTTTTAAGATAGTTTGAATATAATTTTTACGCTCGTAAGCAATTTTTGGAGGTCATCAAATGGAATATGATGTTGAAAAACAACATGCAAAAGGCAAATTCCACGCTATAGAACGCATCAACCATCTTTGCGACAAAGATTCTTTTGTTGAAATATATTCAGGAGTACGCCACAACTGCACTAGTTTTGGAATGGAAAAAAAGGACATTCCATACGATGGCGTTATAACTGGTTTTGGAAAAATAAATGGCAGAAAGGTTGCAATATACGCACAAGACTTTACAGTTCAAGGCGGCTCGCTTGGACACATGCACGGAGAAAAAATTGCAGAATTAATCGACAAAGCGATTGAAGCTCGCTGCCCTGTTATTGGAATCAACGACTCTGGCGGAGCTCGCATCCAAGAAGGAGTAGACGCTCTTTGCGGTTATGGCGACCTTTTCTATCAAAATGTTCGCGCTTCGGGCTCAGTTCCGCAAATTTCAATTATTGCAGGACCTTGTGCTGGAGGCGCAGTTTATTCTCCTGGAATAACAGATTTTATTTTTGCGGTCGATCAAATTTCACAGCTTTTCATAACAGGACCAAAAGTTGTAAAGTCAGTAATGTTCATGGACATTTCTGCAGAGGACCTTGGAGGAGCTTCAATTCATTCAAAAAAATCAGGGGTCGCTCACTTCCGCTGCATTTCTGAACCAGAATGTTTTGACAAAGTCAGAGCCCTTTTGGACTATATTCCTCACTACTATGGAGACGACCTTGCCAAGGCTGCAAAGTTCAAATACGATGAGTACAAAAAGACTCGCGCTATTGAAAAAGTTCTGCCAGAAAATTCCCGTCAGGGCTATGACATGAGAAGTGTTATAAACAATGTCGTTGACGATGATTCTTTCTTTGAAACTTCTGCGGAATTCGCTATTAACTGCTTAACGGGCTTTGCAAAAATAGAAGGTCGTTCTGTTGGAATTATCGCAAACAATCCGGCAGGAATGGGCGGAGTTCTTGATTGCGATGCTTCCGACAAAATTGCTCGCCACGTTCGCTATTGCGATGCCTACAATATCCCTTTGCTCACCTTTGTAGATGTTCCAGGATTTATTCCAGGTCCACAGGAAGAACAAAAAGGCATTATAAGACACGGCGCAAAAGTGATTTATGCATACAGCGAATCAACCGTTCCAAAGGTAACTGTTATTACAAGAAAAGCTTATGGCGGAGCTTACATTGCAATGTGTTCAAAACACATCGGCGCAGACTTTGTATACGCCTGGCCAGCTTCAGAAATTGCAGTGATGGGCGCAGACGGAGCCGTAGGAATTCTTTATGCAAAAGAACTTAAAGATCCAGAAAAAGCAGAATATGTTGCTGAAAAGAAAGCTCAATACGAACAGGAAATAATGACCCCGACAATTGCTGCAAAACGTGGTTACATTTCTGAAGTAATAAAACCTTCTGATACACGCAAGTACGTTGCTCAAAGTTTTAACTTCCTTGAAACAAAACGTTCTGCAGATAAAGTAGAAAAGAAACACGGCAACATACCTTTGTAATCTAATTAGCCCAAACTTCGAGTTTTTTATAACTGTTGAAAAAAAGCTTTCAGCGATTTTGTTCATTTTCCTAAAAACTCGAAGTTTGGATTATTTAATCTAATTCGCAAAATTATTAGTCAACTGCATAAAGACCAAAAGGATCTTCCCAAACTTTTTTATCAAAAAAAGCAATTTTACTAAGATAAAGATAATCCAGCATAAGGTTTTGCTCTTCATCAATATTTAAGAAGTCTTCAATATTAACGATATAAGAATAAGTTTCGTCAGGCAAAATAGTTTTTTCAACATTAATAGAAACCCAGTTTGAATCAAATACAGGTTCGCCATCTTCATCAAACAAACTAAATATTATTGTAAACTGTTCAAAAGGCTTTTCGCTATTATTTTCTATTAAAATTTCAAAACCTGTATTAATCCCGTTTCGATTAAAAAATAATTCACCGCAAATACTATAAGGACATTCTTTTAAATTAACTTTTGAACAAGTAAAAGAACTAAAAAGAAAAAAAACTATTATTAGTAAAAACACCAAAATAATCTTATTATCACTTTTAAAGTTTTTTTCATTCACTGCAAGCCTCCTATTAATAATTCACTAATAAACACTTTAAAAACGCATTTTTTTTACATTTTTTTCACAAATTTTTTATTGAAATAGATACTTTTTTACAAATATTGTGATATTATCAACAGTATTAGATTTTATGGGAGGCATTTATGGACGACGGTGGCAGTTCCGCCAATTTTTTTAACGCGTATGTCATGCGCAATGCCTCTACAGAATTCTAAAAAAATTCTGCAAAGGTAATCACTTTTTTAGGATTTTATAATGATTACATATTGGCAGCAAAACGAAGACGGAAAACTATTTCGAGAAAAAGAAGAGAATCTAAATGAAGCTGATAGAACTTGGGTGGATGCAAGAATTGTAACTAGAGATGACGTTGAACTGCTTCAATCTAAATTCAACATTGAGCCGGAACATATTTTGGATATTCTTGACCCAGACGAACAGTCGCGGCTAGAAGCAACCGATGACTATGTGCTTACAATTATTCGTCTTCCAATATTTGAACCTTCCTCTGAAACGCAGTATTTTACAATTCCGCTGGGAATTATAATAAAAGCAAACTATTTAATAACAATTTGCTGGACA
Organism: Treponema sp. UBA6367; assembly: GCA_002437725.1. GTDB lineage: Bacteria > Spirochaetota > Spirochaetia > Treponematales > Treponemataceae > Treponema_D. The sequence goes on along the minus strand of DJRF01000006.1, from coordinate 21,102 downwards.
GACTGCGAAGTTCTAAAAGATTTCGCTTCAGGCAGAATAAAAGGAATTAGCTTGGCAGATTTTCCAGCAATGATAATGAGATTTCTTTCAAGAGCAGACCTTACCTTCTTGCGCTATCTAAAAGAAATAAACAGAAGAAGTTCTGCCATTCAAAATGAATTTCAATTCACAGTAGAAAACAAAGAAATTTTACAATTGCTTAGCCTTGAAAAATCTCTTGTATATTTTACAACATCATTAAAAAGCAACCAGCTTCTTCTAGAAAAATTTCACATGACAAAACTTATAAAACTCGACTATGATGATATTGATTGGCTAAATGACGTTGAGGTTGACAACAGACAGGCTATTGAAATGGCAGACACGTACAGAAATGTCCTTGTAGGAATTTTAGATGCGTTTGACTCTGTTATAAACAACAACTTAAATATGTACATGAAGCGCCTTTCTATTTTGAATATTCTGATGATGGTTCCAACATTTATAACAAGCTTTTGGGGAATGAATGTTGAACTTCCATTTGTTAGATTTGGAAGATGGGCTGCAGCATTAATTTGCGGAATTTGTCTTGGTTCTATATTTATAACAAATTTTTTCTTGGGAATATCAGAAAGAAAAGTTCCTAACAAACGAAAGCGAGAACCTCATATAAAAATTTCACAAATTAAAAAGGCAAAGAAGAATGCCAGGCGTCTAAAGTCAATAGAGGATGCCCTTCAAGAAACGTAATAAATTTTTAAATAACTTACGCTTGACTTTTTTATGGAAGGAAGATAAAACAGCCAAAATGGTGTCTGTTTTTATCTTTTCAAGTTTGCGTTGCAAACTTTCTTATTAACTGTTGTTTCTCACTTCGTTGCGAAACAACTTAAAAAGTCAATCATAAAACTGAAGTTTTAATCTTGACTTTTTTTTTGGAAGGAAAAATGAAAAAGATTTTTTTAGTTTTTTTATATTTATCTGCAGCAAGTTTTTTTTGGGCAAGTGATGCATTTTCTGAAATAGACATGGTTTTCTTGCCTGCGGGAACTTATACAATTGGCGAAGATGTTCAAACTTACAAAACAAAACGCTCTGTAAAATCCTTTTTTATAAACAAATATGAAACGACTTATAACCTGTGGTACGAAACCGTAAAAAATGCAAAGGCATTAGGATATAACTTTGCCCACAATGGACTTGAAGGCTCTGAGGGAAAAAACGGCAAAAAGCCTACCCAAAACGGATATGGTCAACCAGTAACAAACATAACTTGGTATGATGCAATCATTTGGTGCAACGCCATAAGCGAGCTAAACGGCTTAACTCCATGCTACACGTACAAAGGCGTTGTTCTTAAAGACTCTTCTAACACAGCAGCTTGCGATCTTGCAAGCTGCAATTGGGAAGCAAACGGTTATAGACTGCCTTCAGAAGCAGAATGGGAGTATGCAGCAAGATATACAGCTAACGGCATGCAAAGGGGTAACCGAGTAAGCGGAGATTTAGCTGAAAATTCAACGGAAGATTTTTCGCAAGAATATGCATGGATTTGGACAAACACAGACCGAACTAAAATTGTAGGAACTGCAGGAACACCTTTTGAAAAAGAAACTTTATCCTTTCCAGCTACAGGTAACGCAAACGCAGCAGGAATTTTTGACATGAGTGGAAATGTCCTTGAATACTGCTGGGATTGGTTTTCAGAAATCTATCAGGAACAAAAAGCAGGTCAACTTGCAATGGGACCTAACTATGCAGAACAAAGGGTAAGCCGCGGTGGGAGCTTCTCTGAATATACAATGTTTATATACACAGCAGACCGATACAGTTTTGACCCAAATGAATATTACAACTACATGGGATTCAGAATTGCAAGGACAGCAACAAAAGAATAAAGAGATTTTAAGCCGAGTTTAAAAATTACCGCAGACCCCATCTTTCATATTATTCCGTTTTAGAAATATTTCTTAACTGGGCGCAAACAACTTGAGGCTTTTTATCTTTTACGGCCGTTTCTAAAACTGCATATTTTCCATCGCTTAAACTGCCGGGATTTATAATCACAGTTTCTCCAATTTTATCTATTCCGCAACCTTCGTGAATGTGCCCACAAACTACAGCTAACGGCTTTTTTTCTTCAATCAGTTCCCTAAACTTTTGTGAGCCAGCATGCAATTTTTCATTTACTGCATCGCAGACAGTATCCTTTGGAGGATTATGGCTTATCATTATTAGGTTTGACCATTCGCCTTCTCCAAGAATGCTAAAATCAGAAATCAAATCATCTTCAGACCTTTCGTTTGGAGTTTTTCCTGTAAAATAGCTTCCTCCGCCTGAACCTACAATTGCAATTCCGTCTGTATAATTAAGAACTCTTTCTGCATTTATGCCAGCATTTTCAAGTTCTTCTATAAATTCAGGCTCGTCACAGTTTCCTAGAACTGCATAAATTTCATCGTGCATTTTTACAAGAGCATCAAGAGCAGGTTTTGAAGTTTCTGGTTTAAAACATTCGCAAAAATCGCCAGCAAACAAAACCGCATCCGCATTTTTAAACTCGTTTTCAAGCTTTTTAAGAACAGAAATATTTCCGTGAATATCTGATAATACTAAAAATTTCATGCTAACCTCAAATTGTTTTTATAATATTTTTAAGTTTTTCCATTTGTTCTTTTGTGCCTATTGTAATTCTTACATAATCTTCAATTCCCGGCGTTGAAAAATGGCGAACAAGAATTCCTTTCTCTTTTATTTTTTTATACACAATTTCTCCGGAAACTTTCGGATTTTTCGCCAAAACAAAGTTGGTTTTTGAAGGCACAACTTCCCAGCCCAAAGAAAGCAAAAATTCAGTAAAAGAATTTCGCTCTTCAACTATTTTTTTTGCACAAGCTGCATAATATCCAAGATTTTTGCAAACGGCTTTTCCTAACTCTTGCGCAATTGAATCAACAGGAAAATGATTTAATGAATTTTTTACGGTTGTAATTGCGTTTATTAATTCTGGTGAAGCTACAGCATAACCTAGCCTTGAGCCAGCCGCACAAAGACTTTTGCTAAACGTCCGCACGATAACAAGATTTTTAAACTCTTTTAAAAGAGGGATACAACTTTCTTCTCCAAAATCGCAGTATGCTTCGTCAACTATAAAAATCTTGTTAGAATTTGCCTTTAGCAACATTTGACGAATTTCGCTGCGTTTTAAAGCAATCCCGCTAGGAGCATTTGGATTTGCAAAAATAATTGAAGAGTTATTTTTTTGAGCGTGCAAAAGCATTTCTTCTGTATTTAGCGACCAGTCATCGTTCATAGGAACAGTATCCAAAGGAATTCCATAAAAGCCTGCATAAACAGGATAAAAACTGTAAGTGAACTTAGGAAGAACTAACTTTTCAGAACTGTCTATAAATGCATAAAACAAAAACGAAAGAACTTCATCACTTCCATTTCCAACATAAATCATTTCTGGAGTGATTTCAAAACCAATTTTATCTGATTCAGAGCAAGAACATTCATTTTTATTTACAGTGCAATTGCATAAAACGCCACCTGTTACATTCAACATTTGCGCAACAGCCGATTTCAACTCGTTAGAGTCAGGATCAGGATAAAGAGCAATTTTTTCGCTGTGATTTTTTACAAATTCTGCGACCGCTTCCGAAACCTGCTTGCAAGGAGGATAAGGATTTTCATTTGCATTGAGCTTTATATATTCCCTATCTTTAGGCTGCTCACCAGGAACATAGGGATGAAGATTTTTCATACGAGTACTTAGCATACAGTCATTTTATTGTTTATGATAACAAAATGCAATAAAATTGATACAAGGGTTTATTAAGGCAAACCCATCTTTCAACGTTTTGCACAGTAAAATATGTACTAAAATTACCTTGAGAATTCATATATTTGCTGATAAAATAATGGGTATGGTTACATCTTCAAATTTAGGAACTATTCTTCGCCACTATGCCAGCAGGCAGGAATCTGGCTTTGTAAATCTTAGAGAATTTAGTGAATACATTAGAAAATATTCTGCAAAACACCTTGAAGAACAACCAGACCTCGTAAAGTACTTGGAATCAACAGAAACATCCTTATTAAAAGACGCAGAAGACCTCGCGGAAAAACACGAAGTGTACATTCTAAACCAGACGCAAGGAAAAGCAAGTCTTATTGTTATTACATATTATTCAATTCAATTTGCAAACCGCTACAAAGAAATTGCGACAAATATTACAACGCCCTTTCCTATTATAAGCGATTTGCCGAAACAGCTGCCATCAGATGCAATAGAAAAGTTTCCAGCAGAGGAATTCATTCCTTCTATTCAAGAAAAGCAGAATACAAAGTCACCAAAGCTTTACTGCTTGCTAATGCCTCGCGATGTTCCTTCAATTCTTTTTCCAGCTTGCGTTCCAGTTCAATACCTTGTAAAAACAGCAATGGCAAAAATTCGGCACATTTTAAAAAAAGATGAATATCACGATTATTTTCAAAAAAAATTAAGAACTTCAAATCCTGGAAAAGAACTTTCATCACAAAATTTTTATAAAAAGTTTATCGCTCAAAATGAAGTCCAAGACTTAAACATGGACATTTCTGGAGACTCCTTTTACTTTTGGAATCAACTGTGTTATTTTATTAGGCAAGATTTTGAAAAAGTAAAAGACAGAACTAGCGAACACACAAATATTCTGCAGTCCATTGCAATTTCAGAAATTTGGACAGGAGCTTTAAAAGAAAAGGCTTCTAAAAAACAGCAAAAAGAACTCGCATTGCACGAACTTGAAGAAGCTTTAGAAAAGCCTCCTTTTTTCTTTTCGATGGAAGGAATTTTAAAATTAACAGACTCAAAAGGAAAACTGCTTTACGGGCAAATTTCTGAAGAAGAATTAAAGGACTTTCTGCAAAAACTTACAACTGAATGTCCGAACAATGAATTACCAAGACTCCTTGTTTTTAAGATTGAAACAGGCGCAAGGTATTTTATTTTTAAGGACAGAGTATTTCAACTTGTAATACGGCTTTCAAACGAAGCTCACGATACAGTTGAAAAAAATCTTACAGAAAAATGGTTCAACGCCCTTTCAAATTATAAAAAATTACCAGAAATGAAAGATTCTAAACTTTTTGAAAACTGCATAAAAAAAGAAGTAAAAATATGCTCACCTGTTCTTTATGCTCTTTTGAATGCAAATTTTCTTACTATGCTAAGTTTTGAGTCGGAGCGCAATAACGATGTAAGGCTTTTTTCGAATGGAAAACTTCTGCCATATTCTGATCTTCTGATGCTAAAAAGCAGCACAATTCTTTCAAATGCAAAAATGATGCTTCCGTTTTGGTATACGATTCCTATAATCTCTTGGATTGCAAGATTACTTAAGAAAAAAAATACAACAGTGCAAACAACTTCTAAAGCCGCAAAAGAACTCACTAGCGACGACATACCAGATGATTCTCCGCAATCTAGTCAAAATGGTTCAAAAAGAGAAGTTTTAGCAAGAACTGCAAAAGAAATTTCTGAATATCTTGTTCCTGCTGGCTCTACTATAGACAGAGAATTAGATTCCTATCTAAAAATATGGAATAAAATGATTACAAAAGAAGCGCACGACACTCTCACCGCGGATGTAAATAGTTTGATAAGAGATTATATGAGAAAAGTTATTAAAACCATATCTGCACAGACATTTTCTTTAGAAAGAGTTCAAAGCCTTGCAGAAACTCTTGTAAAAACACCGAATATGCAAAAAATAAAGGAAGAAGAAGCCCTTAATATGTATGTCCAGCTCTTTATTCTGCGGCTAATAAGCAATGGATAAAAAAAATAAGAAAATCGTAAAAAAAATTGCACTTTTTATAAAATCCTCAGCGATATATACAATGAAAGATGAAAACAACTAAGATTGCGTTGCAAGATGTTTTAACTTTCGCTTTTTTGCTGGCCAGAAAAAGCACACTATTATCTATGAGGTTACTAATGAATCAATTGAACTCAATAATTATCGAAGGCAATGTTACAAGAGCACCAGAACTAAAAGAACCAAATGAAAGCCTAAAAGTTTGCGAAATTCCTTTAGCAGTAAACAGATTTTACAGAAACTCCGAAGGAGAAGGCATAAAAGAAGTTTCGTATTTTAATGTTGAAGCGTATGGAAAGATGGCAGAGAGGGCTGTTCAAGAATGTGTAAAAGGCAGAGGTCTTAGAGTTGTTGGCAGGCTTCGGCAAAATAGATGGACAACCGCAGAAGGGAAAAAAACTAGCAAAGTTACAATCATTGCAGAGCACATCGAATTTAAGCCCAAGCCTATTAAATCTGATTCTGATGAAAATCTATCTGCAATTGCAGAAGCTAATCAAGCAGCGTATGAAGAGGAATTAAACCTTGAAGAAAAAGAAGTTGCCGTAGAAGAAACAGTTTTCTAAAGCGCAAATCTATTTTTTTCGCTTAGGACTCTTTGAAAAGCTGCTTTTTTCATAGTTTGATTTTCGTTTAGTTCTAGGCTTTTTGCCAGCAAAAGGACGGTCGCCTGCAGAATTATTTTTCATAGCAAGCCTTGCAGCGGCGGCCCGTTCGTTGCTAGCTTTAAATTCTTCAATTTGCTGCGGCGAATAAAATCCATCTTTCCAGTTAAACCTTGAAGTTTCTGAAAGAAATTGTTTTTTATACAAGGAAGCAGAAACAGTTTTTATTTGATTTTTTGAAACTTGAATATTCGAAAAATCAATTAGAAACCGCTTAAATCCTGATTGCGCAAGGAATTCTGTTTTATCCAATATAGAAAATGGAAGTTCAGGAACAACAACAGAACCGTCATCAGAAGAGGCTACTTTGAACTCTGTTTCTTCTTTATCAGAAAAATATGTAAATCCATAACTTTCTGGAAGCTTAAAACGAATTCTAAACAATGCTGGATAAGCAAACACAGGAACAAGGACTCTTTGCCTTACGTTCATTTCAAAAGTTGCTTCTAGATTTCGGCGAGAATTTTCATAAGGCATTACAAAAGAGCTTATGTTTTGATTTTCAAGCCAGGAAACCGCCCACCTGTTAAAAGTATACAAGTATGGTCCTGCAGTAATAAAAACAGGCTTTTGCTTTAACATAGCAATTTCTGCAATATTGTTTACAACAAAGTTCTTATACCCTTTTTCAATAAGAAAATCCAAGTCGGCTGCAAGTTTTTCTTCTTCAAATGCCGAACAAAAAGGCGGAAGAGAAATAAATGTACATTTTTTTGGAAAAGGAATAACAGTTTTTCCTGTAATAAGGTCATCTTTTGTCTCTGAATTGTATTCAATAATAATTCTTACAGGACGAAGAGCCTGTGCAGAAAATATATCAGAAATAGTGCTGACTTGAACATAAAGCCCTTCTGGAAAATAATTTAACTCATTTTTTTCAACAGGTGTTATATCAAGGACTGGAAGCTGTTCATCTCCGGGCTGTTTTCTAAACGAACTTAAATCAGATGGCAAAACTCTAGGATATCTTTTTGACATGGCCTTTATTTGCAAAAGATAAACGCTATCTCCTATTTTAAAATTAGAAGGCACATCTATCCATCGCTTTCCATTTTCTTCAACTTGAACGCTCTTTACTTTGTAACTCATTCTACCAGAATCATCTGCACGGTGAAGTCTTATAGAATCGCCTGGATCAGGGTCATAAGAGCCGCCGCTTAGAACAGCCAATTGAATATGAGCCGGAGGATTATCTGGAGTTGCAGCTTTATTGATTTCTTCAATTAATCCATCGGGAGCTTTTTTTACTGCAGAAATTTTTCCAAGAAAAATTCCAGTTCCTCCAGCTTGATCTGGGTTAAGAATTTTTTCTCCTGCGAATTGAACACCGTCTTTTATATTTTCAAAACCGTACCAATAAGTAGTCTTTGAACGAGCAAAATCAGAAGCAAGCATTCTTTTTCCAGTAGCCAACGCACCTTTTTTATCTTCTTTCCAGTGATCCATAACATAGCGATATGCGGCGACCACATTTCCTACATACTCAGCGCTTTTCATTCGTCCTTCAATTTTAAAGGAATCTATGCCAATTTCCATTAATTGAGGAATTTGGTCAATCAATTGCAAATCACATGGACTAAAATAATATCCTTGTTTAATTCCCTCTGAATACTCTGCTGTATAAAGACGCCTGCAAGCCTGCGTACACATTCCACGATTAGCCGATTTTCCGCCAAGAAAACTGGAAAAAAGGCAAAGTCCGCTTTCACTTACGCAAAGAGCCCCATGTACAAACATTTCTATTTCTGCCTTAGAATGTTCTTTTATATAACGGACTTCATCTAAACCTAATTCCCGCGCAACAACAACTCTTTTTAATCCTTCGCTATACAAAAGATTTGCCGCAGCAGCGCTTTCAACATTCATCTGCGTAGAGGCATGAAGTTCCATATCAGGAAAAAATTCCTGGCACATTCTTATAACAGAAAAATCTTGAACTATAAGTCCATCTGGCTTAACTTTATTAAGATAAGAAAGAAATCTGTAAAGGCGTTCTGTTTCGCGCTCCTCGCAAACAGTGTTTACAGTTACATAAATTTTTTTCCCTTGCTTATGAACAAAGTTTACTGCAGCTTCAAATTGGTTCCATGCAAAATTTGAAGTTCTAAGACGCGCATTAAAACTTTTCAGACCTAAATAAACAGCGTCAGCTCCTTCACCAATAGCCGCATCAAGAGATTCAATATTACCCGCAGGTGCTAATAATTCAGACATAGCCTAAATTATAGCACAAGTGGAATATTTTTTCTATTGCATAGATGCAGCATTTTGTTTGCACGTAGAAATTTCCCAAGAATCTTTTTGGTTATAAACTTGTGTTTTTATAAAGCATTTAGATGATGTAAGAGAATCCGAGCAAATTGCATCAGAAGGTGTCTGCCCTTTCCAAAGCCCAGATGAAAAAACAGCAGCAGCAACAGAAGAAACAGCTTCGTTTTGCCAGTCAAAAGTTTCAGATGTTGCATACATCATTGCATCCAATAAAGCGCCGCTTCCTGTATCTTTTAAAACTATTATGTCAGTTTTATCATTAAACCTTGCAGAAGTATTTGCGCTCCATAAATCTCTGATATTGGATTTTGAAAAACTTGCCGTAGAAAGCGCTAAATCATCTTCTAATTCATCAATAGCCCCTGACTTTTCCTCTTCCCTAGTTCTTAAGTGTACAAGAATTTTTTCTCCCTTTTTTACATTAAAAGCAGGAAAAAGGTAGCCATCATCTTCTCCATCATACGCGCTAAATAATAAAACAGACGCCATATTTCCATCTGAAAGGACTTCCAGCATAACATATTCGGTAAGATAGACTTTATTTTTTTTGTAAGTATAGCTTCCATAGCCAGGATGAACTTCAATAATTTTTAAACCAGGAACATTAGCGTTATATCCTAAAAAAGGAACACTAAACGAAAGAGTATTGCCAGTTTCATCGCAACTAGTTCCGAAAACAACATATTTTTCGCCAGGTTTTAAAGGTTCATTAAAATTTAATGCAACTTCAAACAAAGAATTCGGATTTTGTGAAAAACTTTCGTTTACAGAAAATAAAATTTCTGGACTTACAACAAGATTTTTTATTTTAGAAATATTAGAAAAAGAAAGCTTTGTACAACTCTCTGATAAAACAGAAATATTTTCAATTTTAGGAATTTGATAGTCAGCTTTTAAAACTGTAATACCTTCTTCAGTCATTCTGCAAGAATATGGACACACGAAAAGGGTGACAATTCCGACAATAAACAAAACCTTTGCAAGGGCAAAAACTTTTTTCATCATTTTTCCTCCAATTTTAAAATCATATAAAAATACATCTGATCAAGGCAAAATCACGCTCAAGACCTTGACTCAGTCTTTTTTAAGGTCTGTCTAAACCTTAAAAAAGGCTACCTAAGATAATTCATAGGTAGCCTTATTATATATATCGCTTAAAATTGTAAAAAAATGCAGTTTTTTTATGTTCTAAAAAACATTTTTTAAATTTTATTGCAATTACTTTGCATCAATAAGAGAATCTTCTGCTTCTGACACATCGTTCTCTTTTATTTCTTCAGGTTCTTCTGCAAGATTAGTAAAGAAGCTCTCATTTAAAGTCGCAGTTTCAATCATATAACGAATGTTTGTGCCTGTTTTATCTTCGCAAGTTTTTTCTACAATTGCAGCAAGATTTTTACCAGATTTATCGCAAACAATTCGTTCTATTTTATAGTCCTTTACGCCCCTTCTAACTATGTCAGGTGAACCGAGCTGTTGTTTTGCCAAAATGTTGCCTTTGTAATCAAGTTTTTCAACATCAATTACAAATGAAGACTTTGTTTCAAGTCCTTTTCCATTTATTTTAGGGACAAGCTTAACCTTATAAAAGGCTTTGTCCTTGCTTATAGAACTTGTAAAATCTTGAAAAACAATTTCATCTGTAGAAGATTTAGATTCGGCTTCTCGAATATATAAAATTTGCTCAGGTTTTGCAGGACTGCAATTATACTTTGAGATAGAATAAAAGTTTTTTCCAAAAAGAGTTTCATAAACTTCTTTTCCAGATTTGTCAGAAGTAACGGCCGAAGGCTTTATTTTATAAACACAACCATCAACATATTCATTAGCTTTTACATCGACTATGTAAATTTCTGCCCAACCACAGAAAGTCTTATCAGTCTTTCCGTATTGTCCAAAAATATAATAGTTGCCATCCGCAGAAAAGCCATTATCCACAAAAACAGCAGAATCACCTGCAAAAGCTGCAAATGTCATTGAAAAAACAATCAAAATGCTTAAAAGATTTTTTCTCATATTTCCTCACAAATTTAAAAGACAGAATAATAGGTTAAAATCAAGATTTTACAACTCTTTTTTACCTAATAAATACCTATCTTAAAATCTTTCTATTTCATTTTCGGTTTTTTTTTATAAGTCTTTACTATTATTTGCTTTAAGTTTAATATTCTTCTGAATGACAATAAAAACAAGAAATACATTTATAACAATCTTCATGTTCGTCTCGCTTGCCATAATCTTAGGGATTGGTATTTTAACAGGATTACAATATTTTTTCGGAACTTTTACATCCCCTAGCAATACAGAAGGATTTTTTTTAGTTAGAACCTTTCTAACAAAGTTTAGTTTTCTAGCTGTGGTTATTTCTATATTTTTGCTGCTCATATATGTTTTTATAAGCTATCTTTACATAAATGTAGAATTTGAAAAAACACAATCCACAGAAATAATATATTTTTCTATTTTTTTAATGGGCTGCATTTTGGAAGCAACAAGGCTTGCTGTTCCTATAAATGATTTATGGAATTCTTCATCAACGCTTGCAATATTCTGCACAAGAACGGTTTTGCTAGGAAGATATATAAGTGTTTTTTCGCTCCTTTTAACAGTCATTTGCAGCTCTCAAGAATACAGGCAATATGTAGAACAAAATATTTTTATCCTTTTTGTAATTTCTCTTGCTATTTCGATTTTTTTTCCTGTAAACTCTGGAAAGATTAGAAACGTTTGCATAATGGAACTAGGATTTCATCACGTTTTTCAAACTGGTCAAGTTATAATAATTTTGCTTACCTGGTTTTCTGAATTTTTGCAAACAATAACAAAAAAAATAAAAAACAAAACACCTATAGGTCTGATTCTTCTTTCTTTAGGATACTTTATACTAAGAGAAGCATTCTGCTATCTGTTTATGGCTATAGGCTTTTTGCTGCTTATGCTAGGAACTTTTATATATCTAAAAGATTTACATAAGCAATACTTATGGAACTAGAACGTTCCCATAATCAAAAACTGTGCAAGCCCGCCAATAAAAATAGGAATCAAAACATTGTCAAAATCTTTTAAAGGAAGAACTTCTACAACCATAGCAACTGTAGCAAGAATCAAGGCAACAAAAGAATTTGAACAAACGCAAAAAGAAGATATAAAAACAGCTAAAAAACAAGTTAAACTTCCTGCTACAGTCTTTCCCTGTGTTCCTGGAATATAGATTCTTCCCCAAAATTTGCCTACAAGACTTGCAAGACCGTCTCCAAAAGCTAGCGCATATATTCCAATTCTAGCAAAAGTCGGCTGCCAAATCAAAGATGAGCAAATAATACCTATTACAAGCGTAACAGGTCCAAGAACAAACTTGTTTTCATCTCTTTTTCTTGCCGCAACTGCTGTTATTTTTGAAACAACAGGAACTTCTATTCCATTTATCCTTAACAATTCAGAAACAGAGTATCCTAACAAAGCTAAAAATAATAGCAACATGACTGGCCAATAGGCAATCTTCAACAAAGCAGGAACAAAGGCGCTGCACAGGTGAATTGATTTTCTAAAAATTTCTTTTAAAAGGCTTATTCTGTACTGCTTAAAAAAAATACCGTTTTTCAACTGAAAATCTTTCATTCCTTTAATCCCTTCTCTGATGCAAGAGTTCTAGCTATATCTGTGTAAATCGCAGGCTGGAATTCTGGATAGGGCTGAGTTGCATACTTCATATTTTGTTCTGCAAGATTTCCGCCTTCCATGCGAACCAATGTCGTTTGATTTCTTGTAAGAGCATCCCAAGCCCTCATTGAATTTTGGAATTGCACCATAGCTTGAGCATTTAAATCACTTCTTCCAGTGCGCGTAGCAAGTCTATACAGAGTAACTCCTAAATTGTTAGAAGTCTTTAAATAAGAATCGACGGTTTGCGCATCATCGCTATGAACTTGAGGAAACAGTATTCCTTTTTTATCTTTTTCAGAATCTAAAGCATCTAAAAGCCGCTCATAGTATCCTTGTGCAGCATAATTGTCATTATTAAGGGAAAGAACATTTCCCATTGCCAGCAAAAGATTTGAATCGTCTGGAGAATCATCAGAAGCTTTCATAAATGAACCAAGAGCTTCTGAGAAGTTCTTTTTATTATACTGAATATACCCAATCTTATAACGGATTTTTCCATTATCGTTGTCGTTTTCTATAGAATCTTTATAATACTGCAAGGCGTTGTCTAAATCACCAGAAATAAAGTAATAAATATCTGCTATATCAGAATAAAGCTTACCAACCTGCTTATTGCCTTTAAGACCAGCACCGTTATGCTCAGAAAGATATAAAGAAATTCCATCTGTAAAAACTTCCATAGATTTTAGATATTCTTTTTCTTTAGTGTATTCTTCCCCTAGCAATCTATAAGAATCTATATACTTATAAACATCGTTATACTTCATTTTTTTTGCAGAAGCAAAAGTATTTATAGTTGCCGCTAACGTTGCTTTTGCGTTTTCCGAATTTTTAGTCTGCACAAAATACCTGGAAAGATTATAAAGAGCTATAGGATTATCTTTGTCCAGCTTTACAGCATTCAAGAGACATTTTTTTACATCTCCAATTTCTGCTCTAAGAAATTCATCAGAAGGTGGCAACGGACCATAAAGCTTATCCAAGAGAAAGCCGCCTAGTTCCGTCCAATCTTGTCCGCTTAAAGACTTTTCCTTAGGCATAAAACGCCCCTTTAACGAAAGAACTTCAAGCAGATTATCAGTTCGTATAAAGTAGCGCATCATTCTAGACATATTCAAATCAGTTTGACCATAAAGCTGAATAAGTTTTGCATATTCAACTCTAGCTTTTTCAAACTTTGAAGAATCTTTTTCACTAGCCCAGTCAAGATATGTGTCTCCTAAGAGCAATATTCCATCAGAATCATTTATGTGATGCTCAAGAACTTCTCTAAGCAACACTTCTTCTGCTTTTTCGTAGTTGGCAAGGTCACTTAATTCCATCTGAGCATATTCAAGACCTGCCTGCTTATCCTGATTAAAACATTTTAAAATATTAAAATACATTTTTTCAGCGCGGATGTACTGATTTCTTTCGCGATAACCACGCGCATACTTAAAGAACCAATTTTTCTTCATTCTGTGCTTTGTTGCTTCTATAAATTTTTCATCAGAAAGCGGATATTCACCGTCTTTAAGGTAATCATACCCCTGCTTGTAAAGGCTTGAAGCTTTTAAAGGCTCGTAAATAAAATTCTTTACAAAAAACGAAAGCAAAATCAAAATTATAACAGCAAGAAGCCCAAATAAAATGCCAGGAATTATCTTATTTTTTAGTTGATATTGAAACGACTGCTTATATTTTTCATATTCATCAGCAGTGCGCCTTTCAAAATCGCGAGGAACTGGAAGAGAAATATCCAGCATCTTTTCAAGTTCAGAAGCAAGCTGCCTTGCCGAAACTTTTTTTAAGACCTTTTTTATTATTTCAAATTCAGCTTCATCGGTAAATTCATTTTTTACAATTAAATCCTCTACTGCAATCCTAACATTCAAAGGATAATTCGAAAGATTTTTTAAAAACTTTTGATACTGCTCATCAGAAAGAGAATTCGGCGGAAGTTCCCCAAGATTAGCAGACTTATCAGAAGGAGACGCAGGCTTTTTAGTTTTTATTTTTCCATTTTTGCCTTCTTCAACAGTCTGGACATCAGAAAATCCTGGTATTTCAAAATCTCCATTGTCCATTTTAAAATCATCAGCCGAGCCCAAGTCGAAATCAGATTTCTCGCCAATTTTTGAATCAGTTTCAGGAAAATCAAGCCCTTCCATTTGGGAAATATCAACAGGTTCCTGCGAAGCATTTTCTTCAAAAGCGGAACCGTTTTCTTCATCGCCAACGGAATCGTCCATGTTAAAATCAAATCCGCTTAAAAAGTCGTCGTCAGATTTTAAACTATTTGAATCATCAGAAGAAGGTTGTTTTTTAACAGAATCGAAATCAGATGAATCAGCAGGTTCAGAAAATTCAGGAATTTCATCAAGGTCGCTAGCGTCAAAAAGTCCATCAGGATTGCCAACAGAAGACTCAAAATCAGATGGTTCAGAGCCTTTAATCTCCTGTTCAGAAAGACCAAAATCTTTATTATCATCTTTAGGAGCAGATTCCTCGCTAACATTAGGCGGCAAGTCATCGTCCATATCAATAACATCGCCAGAAAAATCAAAATCATCATTTAGCGAAGCATCTTTTTTAGAAGAATCTAAATCAAAATCACTAGAAGATTCATTATTTTTTGCAGATTCAGGTTCTTCTGGCTGTTCGTCAAGGTTTAAATCGTCTAAATTTAAGTTATCCAAATCAAAAGAAGGCTCGTCTTTATCAGAACTGGAAAAATCAGTTGAATCTTCTGCATTTTCTGTGCCGATAGAATTATCATTTGACACTGTACTTTCGTCATTCAAGCTTGGCGAAAGTTCATCAGAAGAATTGCTAGAAGAGTCATTAAAAATACTTTCATCAAAGGAATTTTTATCAACATTAAAAGAATTATCTTTTGAATCAGAATTATTATTTTCTAAGGAATCATTTAATCCCAATCCATTGAGCAGCTCTTGGGCAGCTGGATCTGAAAATTCAGAATCGTCAGAATCTTTAGATTCTTTTTTAGGTTCTTCAGCAACAGAATCCAACTCTTCTATAGGATTTGCAGATTTCTTTTCATTTTCATCAGAATTTTCTAAAGAATCGCTATCTTGAATGAAATCGTTATCTTGAGCGCCCTCAGAACCGTCAAATCCAGCGCCGCTTAAAAGGTCATCTAAACTTAAATCAGCAATTTCAGGTTCTTTTTCTTCTTGTTCAGGCTCTTCTTCAACTTTTGTTTCTTTTACCGGCTCTTCAAAAGCAGAAAGCTGTTCATCAAGGTCGTCGGAAGAAGTTCCTCCCAAATCTAAATTGCCTACAAGATTGCTTAAATCAATTGCACTATTAGAAACCTCGTTAGTAGTAGAAGCAGATTTTTCAGGCGCTGAAAATCCTGTAATTTCAGAAAAATCATCATCTTCAGGTTTTGCCTCTTCAGAAGACTTTATCTGTTCTTCAGAAACTTCAGGCATTCCCATTATAAAATCATCAGAATCATCAATGTCTTTTATGTTTTTTGGAATAGGAACAGTAACCGGCTTTTCGCCCCTAGTTGCTCGCAAACCAGGTTCATTTCCAAGAGAAAGTATATCTGAATCAAACTGTTTTAACTGGCTTAATCCTGGCATATTATAACAATTTTACCCCATTACCGCGATTAATTACAAGTACAAAATACTTAAAGAAAAATCTTTCTTAATTTTATTAACGGAATTTTTTTATTGCAACTTTATTTTATATTTTTAACTCAAATGAATAAAAAAAATTCCGATAAATAAGACATGAAGCATTGTTCAAAAAAAATTGCATTTACAATAGTATTTTTAACAGTTATCTCAACAGCTAGTTTTGCAGAAAAATCTATGCCATCATATAAAGAAAAGGATTTGTTTGAATATAATAATATTGTTGTAAGGTTGGAAAAACCAGCTGCTCCAATCGTAACGGACAACTACATAATTTTTACAGCTTCGTCAAAAGCAAGATTTACAGGAATTGCATTTGACTTTGAGGATTATAAAAAAATACATCCTTTCCAAATAAGAAAAACAACTGATGCAGAAAATAAAGAAACAAACAGCGTGATGTTTTTTTTGCTTGAACGCCCAAAAAAGATTTCCACAATAAAATACAGACTTGTTATAGACGGATTATGGACTACCGATCCGCAAAATCCACTTACAGAATACGAAAGTTCTTCTGGAATCAGTCTGTCAAAAATCGAAATAAAAGAAACGCTTCCTGAAGTAACCAGCAAAAAAGAAAAGGATTTCGTAAAATTCGTTTATCGTGGGAAATCAGGTCAAAAGATAAGAGTTGGCGGAACATTTACAAACTGGGACAGCTGGATTTATGAACTAGAAGAAACAGAACCAGGATTTTATCAACTTTCCATACCACTCACAACAGGAACTTACTACTACAACTATTATTTAGGAATGAATGCAATTGTTGATAATACAAATCCCCAAAGAGCATTTACCAAAGATGGAAGAATTTCCTCTGTAATAGTTGTGCAGTAAAAAGAAAACTAGCGTCTTAGCATTTTGGATAAATCGCCAAGTTTGCTCATATCCATGTCAGAACCAAGACCAAGCCTATTCATAAGTTGACCTTGCATTCCTTTATTGCGCGAAAGTTTTTTCATAGTCAGCTTTGTTTTTTCAAACTGCTTTATAAGTTTGTTTACTTCAGCCACAGAAGTTCCCGAACCTTGAGCAATACGTCTTCTTCTTGAAGGACCAATTATAAGATGGTTTGCCCTTTCTTTTTTTGTCATTGAAAGAATTATTGCTTCTTGCTTTTTCATTCCACTGGTATCAATTTGCTGATTTGCCATACCAGGAAGCATATCCATCAACGACTGCATTGAACCCATCTTTTTCATCTGCTTAAACTGAGAAAGCATATCTTCTAAAGTGAATTCATTTTTAGCCATTTTTTTCTGAAGACGAATAGCTTCCTCTTCATCAACGGTTTCTTGGGCTTTTTCAACAAGAGAAACAACATCGCCCATTCCAAGAATACGGCTAGCAATTCGCTCTGGGTGGAATGGCTCAAAGTCATCAGTTTTTTCACCCGTTCCTATAAAAAGGATAGGTTTTCCTGTAATAGTTCTTAAAGAAAGAGCAGCACCGCCTCTTGCATCAGAATCGAACTTTGTAAGAATAACACCAGAAAGACCAAGCTGCTCATCAAAGGTCTTTGCTATATCAACAGCATTTTGACCAGTCATTGCATCTGCAACAAGAATTACTTCATCTGGATTTACATTTTTTTTGATTTTTACAAGTTCTGCCATCATGTCGGCATCAATTTGAAGCCGACCTGCAGTATCGATTATTAAAGTATCGTATTGATTTTTTTTAGCAAATTTTAAAGCTTCTTCTGCATTTTTTACAGCATCTTTTGAATTTTCTTTAAATACTGGAACTCCGATTTTTTCGCCTAAAACAGAAAGCTGCTCCACAGCAGCAGGGCGAACCAAATCACAAGCCGCCAAAATCGGTTTACGTCCCTCTTTTTTTAATCTAGCAGCAAGTTTATGGGCAGCTGTTGTTTTTCCAGCACCTTGAAGTCCAAGCAAAAGAATAACAGAAGTTGTATCAGGACCTTTTAAAGTAAGATCTTTTTTTTCATCCCCTAACATGGAAACTATTTTGTCGTAAATAATTTTTACAAATTGCTGACCAGGATCTACTGATTTTAAAACCTTTTCGCCTTTTGCTTCTTCAATTGTACTATTTACGAAACGGCGTACAACTCTAAGATTTACATCAGCTTCAAGAAGAGCCATTTTTATTTGTTCAACAGTATCTTCTATATTTTTTTCTGTAATAGTAGACTTTCCACTCAAAGTCTTAACAATATTGCTAAATGTTCCGGTTATTTTTTCAAGCATAAAACTGCTCCCATAAAAATTAGTGCGATGCAAACTGTAAGGTTAAAACTATTTTAATTTTTAAGTCTTTACCTTTTTCCAAACGCTTATTCTTTATTAAGAAGAAACTCATCTATAAAGTCAGAAGGTCTTATCTCTTTGTTTAAAATTCTATACAAACCATTACACAAAGGAAGTTTTATATTTTTTCTTTCGCTAATTTCGTGAATATATTTGCAAGCAACAGCTCCTTCTGGCAAATAGCCGATTTTCCCAATATTCGCAATAAGATCATCTAAATCCTTAAACTTTGAAAGTATATCTGTCTTTATAATATCCTGCCCAAAGCGACGATTTCTACCAAATTTACTTTTACAAGTAACATCCAAATCTCCTACTCCAGAAATAGAAGTAAAAGTTTCTGGGTGGGTAGCTCCCATTGCCATTCCTAAAGTCTGAATTTCATTCAAACCAGCAGCAAGCAAAAGGCTTTCTGTATTATCACCAAAGAGATCAGACTTTTCACTAATTGCATCGAGCGCACCATATACAATTGCAACAACATTTTTTGCAGCCGCACAAATCTGAACACCAATAACATCAAGACTAGAATAAACCAAAAGACCTGGAACTCTTAAAAGTTCACGTACCTTTATAGAATTCTTTGGATTTTCACTGGCGGCAATCAATCCTGTAAGTTTTCCAAGTGCAACTTCTTCTGCATGGCTTGGACCTGCAACGTATACAGTATTACCTTTATATATTCCAGGAAGGACATTTTCTATTGTTTCCAAAATAAGTTTCGGTCCATCTTCAGAAGGAACAAAACCTTTTGTTAAAGCTGCAATAATTGTTGAACCGTCCGCAATATTCTGCACTGAAGTGATTTTTCTAATTGTACTAGCCAAAAACAAAGATGGTGAAGCAATTATCAAAAACTCTTTATTAGAAGCAACTTCTATAATATCGTTTGAAACAACAAGATTCTCGCTAAGTTTGTAACCTGGCAAATATCGTTTATTTTCATGTTCCTTATTAACAGAATCCTTTACTTCTGGCTCAAGCGCCCACATCTGAACTTTATGCCCGCCTCTAGCTAAAGCTTGTGCCAAGCCAGTTCCCCAAGCGCCACCGCCAAGTACACCTACAGTTTTAGAATCCATTTCAAACACCTTCTTTAAATCCAAGAAGAAATTCCATCTTCCCAGTCAAAAATTTCGTTTTCTTTGAAAAAAAGTCCTATCTCTCGTTCCGCACTTGCATCGCTATCAGAAGCATGAATAACATTATAATTTGTATGCATACAATAATCTCCTCGTATAGAGCCAGGAATAGCATCCGAAGGTTTTGTAGCACCAACAATTTTTCTTACAAGAGAAACGCAATCGTCTCCTTGCCAAATCATAGCAACAACAGGAGCACTAATAATATATGAACACAATTCACCAAAAAACGGCTTTTCTTTGTGCTCTGCATAGTGATTTGCTGCTAATTCAGGAGAAATTTGCATCATTTTTAGACCAACAAGTTTAAGTCCCTTCTTTTCCATACGGCTAATTATTTCGCCTACAAGCCTACGATTTAAAACACCAGGCTTCAACATAGTAAAACATCTTGTCATAGTTCTTTGATTATACCCCATATAATGGTATATTTCAATTAATTTATATAGAGTTTTTATCTCTCATTATTTCTAAATTCTAATTAAAATGATTTAAGTTTTTTTTGAACAGAAAAAATTATATCATCAGGAGTAGAGGCCCCTGCAGTTATTCCGACTTTTTCCAAATAAAAAAAAGATTCAGGAATTTCATCTGCAGTTTCAATAAATGCTGTGTTTTTACAATTTTCTTTAGCAATTTGAAAAAGTCGTTGTGTATTTGCAGAATCCTTTCCTCCTACCACAAGAATACCATCAACCTTAGGACAAAGATTTAATAAAGCACATTGACGTTCCTTAGTTGCAGGACATATAGTATTTATAATTTTTAAATTTGAAAAACAAGAAGAAAGAACCTTTGCTATATCATTAAAAACTGAAGGGCTAAAAGTTGTCTGGCTTAATAGAATCGCATTTTTATTAGTTTGTATAGAATCTTTTAATTTTAAAGCATCATTAATATTTTCAAGAAGAATAAAGTTGTCACCTGCATAACCAGCAATTGCTGTAACCTCTCCATGATTTTTATCACCTGCAAAAACTATTGTGTATCCCAAAGATGCATATTTACTTACAGTTTTTTGATTTGCCAATACTCTAGGACAAGTAGCATCAACGATAATACAATTCCTGCTTTTTATTTTTTTTAAGGTATAGGGGGGGATTCCATGCGCTCTGATAACAACCGTACTGTTTTCAGAAATTTTTTCAATTTCATCTTCTTTTAGAACACACAAACCTTCTTTTGTTAACATATCCAAAACAAATTGATTATGGATAAGAGGTCCTAAAGAGTATACATTACTTTTTAAAAGGTTATTACAAGTTCGGTTGTTTAGTGCAGATATGACTTTTTCCATAGCACGCCTTACACCCATGCAATAACCTAGAACATCCGCAAGAATTACTTCCATGATTTCCAAAAAAAAGTCCGGCAGCAACCTACTTTCCCACCAAAGGCAGTATCATCGGCGTAAGAGAGCTTGACTTCCGTGTTCGGTATGGGAACGGGTATTGCCTCTCCACTATGGCCACCGGACAATTATTACAAAATTATCCAAAGCATGCTGTATTCCATGCACAGCACGCCTGTCTGCAAGGCTTTAGAAGAAAACTTTATTTATATCGCCGCAAAATCAATAATATGGTCAAGCC
>DJRF01000016.1:2449-4216 GCA_002437725.1 Treponema sp. UBA6367 | reverse complement strand
GAACTTATTAGACATCCCCAAGGATTTACAAAACCCTTTAAATCCGAAACACCTGCTGGAACAAATTTGTTCAATATTTCAGCAACAGCAATGAGTGAAAAAAATTCTGGAATAATATGGCAGGAAATTCAGAAAAAAGGCGGCAATGCAGCAAGAAATATAAGTATAACTTATAGCGCAGGGCCATTGGCATATATCGCAAATTCAATTACTTTTGTTCCCTAGAATTGCTATTTTTCTTTACATTAATTCAAGTTTGAAGTTGGGCTTGCAGTAAAAATAAAAAGTTCAACTCCGACATTCCTTGTCGCACTGACTGTGCTATAATTCATTGTTAAGACTGAAGATATCTTTAACGGAGGTTTTATGGCTGATTTCACATTTCCGTCAGATTCCATGGAAATTTGCACGTGCCTGTATAATACAGAAAGCTATTTTTGCAGATGCGTTGGATATTGCACATTCCACAAAGCATATCTTACGGCAAAGCAACTGAAAACAAAGAACTGTCTTGGAAAGCAGTGCAATAACTTAATCAGACAGACAAGCCATCATTTTTGGTTAGAAAGAGAACTGCAAAAGCTAGATAAAAAACTTAGAAAACAAGAAGCCGCAGCCAAACTTAACAACATTAGAGAATCTCCTGCCTTGCCACAGAACAAAACAGAACCTATAATAAGAAAAAAACGCTATATTTGCATCGATTTGGAGATGAATGAGCTTACCTCAAAGGAACGCAAATCCGCAAAAGGAATGTCTGGAGAAGTGATTCAAATCGGGGCGGTCATGCTAGACGAAAATTTTGCCTGCATAAGTCAGTTCAACTCTTTAGTAAAGCCGGTTTTTAGCCATATTGCGGACGAAATCACAAAACTTACTGGAATCTCGGATGAAACGGTCGCCCACGCCGACACATTTTCAACAGCTTTCTATAAATTATACTGTTGGGCAGGAAAAGACGACATAACGACTTTCTGCTGGAGCAATAGCGATTACAAGCAGCTTTGGAACGAAATTTATGTGAAGGCAAAAAATCATGGCGAATACAGAGAATTTCTAGATACATTTACCGATTTACAGCTTGCTTTTGGAAAAAGGCTTGAAGCAGAAAAAACACTTTCCTTAGATGTGGCAATGAAACTGTGCCGCCTGAAATTCAAAGGACAAAGACACAACGCTTTGGCAGACGCATTCAACACGGCAAGAATTCTTTTCAAAATGCAAAAAACAGATAAATCTTCAATTGAAAATCTTGCAAAACTATCAATATATACAGAAACTGGCATTTCCAAAAAAATTGAGGCAAACCGCTCAAACGAAAAAGATTTTACAGCAAGTATAGCGTCATTCATCTCTCCAGAACTGCTTGTAAAGTTCGGCTATTCGGAACAAAAAGATGAGAAGAAAACTGAAAGCCCAAAAAAAGAAAAATCGGTTTTATCAAAATTCCTTTCAAAAAAAATCACCTGCTGCAAATACGGAATATCCCTCTCTAAATGGCTCAAATTCTCCGTAAAAATGATGTTTGCAAAAGATTTGAAAATGCATAAAAGCGTATTTAAAGAAAACGACTTTGCTTGAAATTTTCTGCATGCTAGCCTTTTTTTCGCTCACAAGATATTCAATTGAAACACACTTTGTGAATATTTTGCGAGATTAGAACAATCAAGATGCCAAGCTTGTGTAACACCCCAAACAACGATAGATTTATTCATTTTTTGTGTTAAAATAACTTTATGGGACAAGAAAAAAGACATATTGTTTCGC
>DJRF01000016.1:0-2414 GCA_002437725.1 Treponema sp. UBA6367 | reverse complement strand
CGCATTTGATGCTGGAACGGCTAACAGGGATTCATAAAAAGATAAAACTTATGACTATTTCCTTCTCCACTTCCCAGTCCTATATTCCGCGAACGAAATTACAAAATTCATGAACCAGCCCATCGGAACGGAATACCAGACCCATTCAATTCCAAACCGGGGAGCACAAACAATTGAAACAACAACGCGGATTGAAAGATTTATCAGATTTGCAAGCGTAAAAACTTTCATGTCGCCAGCTCCGCGCAAAAGTCCGTCGCAGGCCATTTTGAATCCTATCCAGCAGTAAAAAAATCCTTCAAAACGCAAGGCCGCTTGCCCTGTGCGCAATGCAGTTTCGCTTCCGCCTGTTCCGATAAAAAGAGAAATAAGCGGACGGTAAAAAATCTCAATGCACACGCAAAGAGTTACCGCAAAAAATGCGACCATGAAATTTGCCGCCCGGTAGCCTTTTACAACACGCTCCGGTTTTCCCGCGCCGATGTTTTGCGCAGTGTATGAGGACATTGAGTTGTTGAGCGCCGCCATCGGAACAATCGCAATCGACGCAATCCGGCTGAACGCAGAATATCCGGCCAGAGCCTCCGAGCCGAAGCTGTTCACCACGGACTGAACAAGCATCATTCCAATTGAAACGGTGGACTGCTGTAATATAGAAGGAATCGCGATTTTCGCCATTGAAGCAAGCTCGCGACCGTCAAAAAAACGGAACTTTCTGCCGCAACGCAATCCGCCGATACCAAATCTTTCACCAGCAAAATTCACGCCGCCAGAGCTTGCACTTCCACCAGAATTTCCACCGCAAACGCAAGCTCCTCCTGCCGCCACAACGCCATCTTCCGAATCCTTGAATTTTCCGAGCGTATTCATAAAAACCGCAAACGACAGAACGCACGAAAGCCCCTGGGCAATCAACGTAGCCCAGGCAGCTCCGGCAACGCCAGTCTTGAACACCGCAACAAACAAAAAATCCAGCGCGACATTCAGAACTGAAGAAAAAATCAGAAAAACAAGCGGAATCCGCGACTTTCCAAGCGCATTGAACATCGAAGAAATCACATTGTACATGAACAAAAACGGCAGTCCCAGAAAATAAATGCGCAGATATACAAGCGCCATGTCCAGCGCGTCAGAAGGAGTTTTCAACGCAACAAGAAGCGGCCGGTTTATCACAATTCCCACTGCGCCAAGAAAAATGCTGATTCCCAGAAACGTCAAAAACGCAGTGCTCACCGCAGTCTTCATCGCCGAAAAATTGCGCGCGCCAAAATATTTGCTCACAATCACCGAAGAGCCGACACCGCCGCCAATCGCCACGCAAATAAAAACAACCGTAAGCGAATACGAAGCCCCGACCGCCGCCAGAGCCTGCTCGCCCACAAAACGCCCCACGACCGCCGAATCGACCATCGTGTAAAGCTGCTGAAATAAATTGCCAATTATAATCGGAAGAGAAAAAACAAAAAGCGCGTAAAACGGCCGCTTCGTAGTAAGATAATCGCTTTTCATACGAAAATCATAGCAGAAAAGAAAAAAAGTGTCGAACCTTCAGATTTCTAAAATCTGGGTAACTTTCCTGGGTTGCGCTTTCGCTCCAGCCGCTTCCCTCGCTCCACACAAGTCCAACCCCATACTCACATCGCAAGAGAGATTGACATTTTTGACATTGGAGGGGGGGAGGTATAATAAAAGCATTAATTTTTATTTGGTCTAAACCAAAAAAGAGGAGTTTTTATGTTTTGCCAAAATTGCGGTAAAGAAGTATCTGAAGAAACAAAATTTTGTTCTTCATGTGGAAATGCTATTAATCAAGCTTCTTCAAAAAACGAAAATAAAGAAGGAGCTGGTCTTTTAAACGAACTAAAAAAATATTATGAGCATTTTTCAAAACTATCTGATGTATATAACTTATACAGAATTGGCAACTCACTAACAAACGACTTGGATTGGCAAAAAAAGGTAAAAAGCAATCTAATAGCAGGCTGGATTTTTTTCATTATTGGAACATTAGGATTTATTATTACTCTAATTCCAACAATTCAATCTGAAGGAATATTATTGATAGCCTTTTGGCAACTTTTTATTTTTGAAATTGTTTTTTCTATAGTAGGTTTAGTGTTCATAATTAAAAATAAAAAGCGTAAAGCCACTTTAAAATTCTATACAGACAACTTACCTATTTTTAGTCAAAAAATATCTGACCATTATCAAAAACTACCAAACTGCTCTCTTCCAATAGAATACACAGATCCTACTATAATACCACAACTGATTTCACTTTTAGATTCTAAACGTGCAGACAACCTAAAGGAAGCAATCAATCTATTTGAAGACGAATGCCATAAAGCAGAAGTCAGAAATGATTTAAAAGCCACAAAAAAAGCGGCAAAGGAAGGGGATGTCCCAAAAGTATC
>DJRF01000028.1 GCA_002437725.1 Treponema sp. UBA6367 | reverse complement strand
TCACAAATTGTAAATTCGCTTAGGTTTTTGTTCATTTTTCTAAAAACTCGAATTTCAGGCTATATAGCCCGAATTCCAAGTTTTTTCTATATTCTTACCAATTCTATAAAAAAAACAACTTTAAGGCTATAATAATTGACAACAAGTCGATATTTCAGAATAATTTACTTTATCATGTTAAACCCTTTAGCACAAGAATTAAACGAAACTCTCAAAGGAACATCAGCAGAAGCTCTATTCTCTGATATTGGAAAGCGAATTTATTTTCCAAAAGGAATTATCGCGCAGGGCGGCGAAGCCAAGAAAAAAGCTTTTACCGCAAATGGAACTATTGGAACAACTGTTGTAAATGGAGCACCGGCAATTCTTCCATCTATTCAAAAATGGGCTCCTGAACTTACCTCTCGTGAACTTGTTGCTTACGCTCCTACCGCAGGACTTCCAGAAATCCGAGAAGCATGGAAAGAAAAACAGATAAAGAAAAATCCTTCTCTAGCAAATAAAAATTATTCTTTGCCAGTTGTAGTTCCAGGCCTTACAGCAGGTCTTTCGTATGTAATGGACCTTTTTATAGACAAAGACAAGCCTATTCTCGCACCAAATCCTAGCTGGGATAATTACGTTCTTATTGCGCAAGCTAGAAGAGGCGCAGAATTTCATCAATTTACCATGTTCAAAGATGGCAAATTCAACCTTGCAGGACTTGAAGAAGCTGTAAAAAACGAAGCGAAAAAATATAACTCTGTACGCATAATCTTGAATTTTCCTCAAAATCCTTCCGGATACAGTCCTACTTCGAAAGAAGTAAAAGAACTCTGCAGAATTATAAAGCAGACCGCTGAATCTGGAGCAAAACTTCTTGTTATAAGCGACGATGCGTACTTTGGCTTGAACTACGAGGCCAACATCGAAAAAGAAAGCCTCTTTGCCCACATTGCAGACATTCACGAAAATGTTTTGGCAGTAAAAGTTGACGGTCCTACAAAAGAAGACTTTGCCTGGGGATTCCGCTGCGGATTTTTAACTTTTGCCTGCAAAGGATTTACCCAAGAACAATATGACGCGCTTGTAAAAAAACTTATGGGCATAATTCGCTCCTCTGTTTCTTGCGCGGCAACGCCTAGCCAAAGCATCATTTTAAGAGCATTTAAAGAAAGCTCAAACGAAGAAGAAAAACTTCACTTCCGCAAGATTTTAGAAGCAAGGTATAAAAAAGTAAGAAAATTCGTTGATTCTCACAGTTCAAAAGCAATTGAAGCTCTTCCTTTTAATTCTGGATATTTTATGAGTTTTCATACAAACGGAATTGATGCTGAACAACTTAGGGTAAAACTACTTGAAGAACACGGAATTGGAACAATTTCTATAGATTCTTCTACATTAAGAGTTGCCTTTAGCAGCATTGAAGAAGAGAAGATTGAAGAAGTCTACTCAAAAATATACAGTACAGCAGAGGAATTGTTGCGTGCATAAAAAATCACTTGCTGCAGGGGTTGCTACTATAATTGTGGCAATCTCTTCAATATTTTTTTTAAGTTGTTCAAAACAAAAAGAAAACCGAATACTAATTTGTACTAGCAGCAGTGAATTTGCTCCTTATGTGGAACTTTTTAATGAAAGCCACAAAAACAAAGCGGTTATTGTCTACAAAGAAAATCCAGCTTTAACATTGGAAAAATCTAACAACAATCAGAATGTAGATTTAGTTGTAGGCAATTGGCTTAGAAACGAAAAAACAAGAAAAAACTTTAAGAATCTAGACTTTCTTTTTGACAGAAATTACATTCAGCACAATTCTTTTTATCCAGAGCTTCTAAAATCGGGTTCAATTACAACGCAGCAATATCTTTTGCCAGTCAGTTTTAATCTTCCTGCAATAATATTTTCTGTAGATAACAAAAAATATGTTCCAAACGAATACACAATTTCTTTAGAGGACTTAAAAAAAATCGGCTCAGAATTTAATAAAAAAGATAAAAAAAATCACTATACCAGCATTGGATTTGCGCCTCAAAGCAACAAAAACTTCATGTACACGGTTACAAAAGTAAAAGGAGCAGCATTTCAAGAAAACAAAAAATCGCAATTCACTTGGAACAACAACAATCTTGATGCAGCAATTTCATATCTAGTAAATTGGATAACCGAAGCAAATTCTAATCCTCAAACTGAAAGCGACTTTGTTTACAAATACCTTTCAGAGACAGATGACAAACGTGTAACTGGAGGACGAACACTTTTTGCATACACAACAAGCGACAAACTCTTTAGATTGACTTCTGAGCAGCTTTCAAAAATTGAATTCTGCTGGCTAGAAAACGAAGGGCTTATTCCTATTGAAGACGAAATGCTTATGATGGGAATTCCTAAAAAGTGCAACAATTTAAATGGCGCGACAGAATTTATATCCTGGTTTTATAAAGCGGAAACCCAAAAAGAAATCCTTGAGCGTAAAATTGAAACAAAGCTGGAAATAAATAAATTTGGAATTGCGGGCGGATTTTCTGCAATAAAAGATGTAAATGAACGTATTCTTCCAATATATTACACAAGGCTTCTTTCAAACATTCCTCAACAAGGCTCTTTAAAAGTTTTAGAAAAGAAACCTGCTCGCTGGGAACAAATCAAAACAAAAGTTGTTCTTCCATATATAGAAGAAAAAGTTTTTTCTGCTCCCGACAAAAAAATTGCAACAATGCAGGAGCGGCTAGACATCTTTAACAAGCAGCGGTTTAATGCAGAGCAATAAATCAGCCAAAGCTTCGAGCTTTTTAGAGTTATTGTAGAAATGCTTATTTTCCGTTAAAAAACTAAACATTTTATTTTATTCTCCGATTATAAAAGTGTAGTTGGAGGTTAATATGGCAGTTTCAATAAATCCTAATTATGCAAATATTTCTTCTGCCAGAGCGGGCGCAAAACTTTATGTACCTGTAAACCCTTCAAAATTAATTTATTCAAACTTTGACCACGTTTCTGGCTTTGCAGCAAAAAAAGGACAGAGCGGCGTTTCTATTTCTAAAATACAGATTTTAAACACTTTAATTGAACATCTTACTTCCCTAAAGAGTGAAAAACAACTTTCGGCAGCAAAAAATGCAACGCCGGAACAGATTGACTCCCTTATTGAAAATTATCAAACTCAAATAAAACAAGCTGTGCAGGCAGCCCAAGCAAGCCAATACGGATTAGCTGGAGTTCGCCCCGAACCGGGGGCAGTTTTTTCTATTAACGCTTAAAACAGCTTGCAATTCCAAAGTCGAATTTTCAGATGGCAAAATGTTCAATTGAATTATCTTACAAAAAATGATATTATCTTTTTGGTTTTAAAACTAAAAACTTGAATATTAAATCTTTTTAAAAACATTAAAAGTAAAAAAGGCTAATATTCAAGAAATAAAGCGTAATAAAATTTAGTTTAATTACTAGTTCAAAAGTCTGATTTTTAGGAATGTAAAAACTGCTTAAGATTGAACTAAACTGTAAGTATCTTTTTACAATTTTTAATGCTCAGCTTTTGTTCTGCTAAAGTTTTTATTACAAAAGAGGTACAAAAAGATGCCATATTCTGAACCAACAGATTTAAGAGTCATTGCATGCCCTGGCGGAGAAGCTTTTGCAGATGCAGTGATAGTTCACTTAAAACACATGTACAAACACCGTTTTAGCCTAAAAAGTGATGCCATTTCAAAACGCTACGGACTTTCTAAAGAAGAGCTTATTAGAAACATAAACCTTCGCAACGATTTGAAAACTTCAGATTTAATTATCAGAGGGGCGACGGACAAATACCGCGCGCCAAATTTTAAAGTAAACACGACATTTACGTACTTTGCAAACGGTGAATTTAAAACAGAAATCAACGAATCAATTAGGGGAAAAGACATTTTTATCTTTCAGGATGTTGAAAATCATGAAGTATTGAGCCTAAACGGCGGAAAAAACAAACTTTCCCTTTCTGTAAATGATCATCTTATGTGCCTTTTAAATACAATAGATGCGGTAAGGCAGGCAGGAGCCGCAAAAATCACTCTTGTAGTTCCAGTTTATCCGTACAGCCGCCAGCACAAAAAGAAAGGGCGCGAAGGTCTTACCGCAGCGATGCTTGGCCACGTATACGAAATGCTTGGCGTTTCAAGAATTATAACGCTAGATATTCATAGCCGTGAAATTGTAAATGCATTCAATACAATCAACCTTGAAAACCTTCACGCAAGTTATCAAATTATCCGCGAACTTGGAAAAATCGTAGATTTAACAAAAACTCCAGACGATCTTGTAGTTGTAAGCCCAGACACAGGCGCTATTGACCGCAACAAATTCTACGCTTCTGGCTTAAAGCTTCCTCTTGCAATGATTTACAAAGAAAGAGACTATTCCGTTGTAACTCAAAATGCAAAAGACACAAATATTAAATCGGTAAAACTTTTAGGCGATGTTAAAGGCAAGGTAGCCTTCCTTGCAGACGATATGCTTGGAACGGGCGGAACACTCTTAAAAGCAATGTCTTTCCTTAAAGAAAACGGAGCTACAAAAGTAATCGCGGCAATAAGCTTGCCATTCTTTACAGGCAACGCAATTGAACTTTTTGACGATGCTTACAAACAGGGGCTTTTCTACAGAGTTATTGGAACAAACGCTGTTTACCACGAAGAACTCCTAAAAAAAGAGTGGTACATCAGCACAGATGTTTCTGGTCTATTTGCAAACGTAATAACAAGAATTCATCACAATCAGTCGATTGGCGATCTTCTTGACAACCGAACAATAATCGAAAAAATTGTAAAGGCGCAGCAGGAAAATTCAGCAGAAAAAGCTTAAAACTAAGAATTAGAACGGTCTTTATGAAAAAGATTCTCTGTGCAGATATTGGAACCACCTCTCTAAAAGTTGCCGTAATCGACACTCTTGGAAAGGTGGTATCTTTTTCAAAGCAAATAATAAAACATCAAGATATTTCTTTTATAGCAAAGGATTGGCAAAACTGTTTTGAAAAAGCCGTATTTGAATGTACAGACGACTGCAAAGATATTGACGCGATTTGCATAAGCGGAAACGGTCCTACAGTTGCAACTTGCGCAGGAAGAACCGTTTTATGGAATGAATCTTCTACAGCGGCACAAAGCTGCCCTTCACTCTTTTTGCCAAAGTTAGCAAAACTAAAAGAACTTTACCCATCCGAATGGAAAAATTCTGAATATATACTTTCTGGCCCTGAATATTTAATATACTGTCTTACAAAAAAAGCTGTTACAATTTTGCCTGAAGAACGATTTTTAACAGCATATTGGGATAAAAACCAGCTTTCCTGCTACGGGTTTTCAAAAGAAGACGAAAAAAAACTTCCGCCATTTGTAAAACCGGGATATATTGCTGGCGCTTGGAACGGAATTCCTGTAATTTGCGGAGGTCCGGACTTTGTTTCTGCGCTTATAGGAACAAACACGCTTGAAAGCGGCAAGCTTTGCGACAGGGCAGGCTCTAGCGAAGGAATAAACCTTTGTACAGACAAGCCGATTTATGCACCAGGAATTAGAACGCTTCCGAGCATTATTCCCGGTCTTTACAATCTTAGCGTTCTAATAGAAAAAAGCGGCAGCTTGATAAGTCACTTTAGAACCGATATAAATCTTATTGAAAAACACAAAAACACGTTTAATCAGATTTTTGAATACTGCTATCAAGATAAAAACAGCGAAGGCTACAGAATTCTTTGCCAAATAAAAAAAGAAGTTTATGAAGCGGTAGAACTTTTAAAAGAAACGGCTTTAAAAAACAACTTAAAATTTATTCCTAAAATGACGGTTACTGGCGGCCAAGCAAAAAATGAACAATGGCTTGCAGACAAAGCGAACGCAGCAGGCATTAGCATTTGCATAACAAATTGTCCCGACAGCGAATTACTAGGAGACGCAATAATAGCCCAGGTAGCTCTGAACGAATACAAAACACTAAAAGACGCGGCAAACGCTATGGTTCACGAAACAAAAACTTTTGAACAGTCTTCTTCTAAAATGAAAATATTTAAGATTCCAAATGATTTAAAAACAATAATCTTTGACATAGATTCTACTCTTTACACAAACGAAGCTTATGCGCTTGAGCAAGTTGATGTGCAAATTCGGTACTGGGCAAAAAAAATCGGGATTTCAGAATCTGAAGCCCGCAATAAAATTAGCGAATTCCGAAGAACCTGGTCAAAGGAACACGACGGGAAAAAAATCAGTTTGGGAAACGCATTTACACACTTTGGAATTTCAATCGATGAAAGCATAAAAATGAGAAACGAACTTGTAGATCCGTTTAAGTTTTTAAAAAAGGACAAAAAGCTTATCAATGTGCTTTCTAATCTTAAAAAGAAATACAAGCTAGTCTGCGTTACAAACAATCCTATCCTTCCTGCAAGGAAAACGCTTGAAGCTTTAGGAATAGAAAAAATAATACCAGACATAATTGCCCTGGATACTTGCGGAAAATCGAAGCCAGCAAAAGAAAATCTTGAGCTAGCCTGTTCAATTACAAATTGCAAGCCAGAACAGGCTCTAAGCGTTGGCGATCGCTATGAAATAGATTTGCGGCTACCTCTTGAAATGGGAATGGGAGCTATTCTAGTAACAGGCGTAGACGATGTTTACAAACTAGGAAAACTGCTTTAAGGATATGTTTGGTCAAGGGACGCTTACGCTCAAAATCTTGACTTTTTATGGGAGAATATTATGTGCATTGCAAAGCCCTTAAATAAAATCTTGCTTAGCATTTTTTTGCTGTTTTTTTCGCTAAAATTATTTTCTGAACCTGTTTCTGTAGAAAATCTTATAAAAAAGAAAAACAATCTTAATCGCCCTTCTGTTGCTGTTGTTCTAGCAGGCGGCGGTTCAAAAGGATTTGCGCATCTTCCAATTTTAAAAATGCTTGAGCAAGAAGGCATTCCAATCGACATGATTGTTGGAACTAGCATCGGAGCCATAATTGGCGGCCTTTACTGCGCAGGTTATTCATCTGAAGAAATAATTCAACGATTTTCACAAATGGACTGGACGCCAATGTTCAGCGATTTTGCAGTTTCCCCTTACGAGGAGCTTCTTGGAAGCCACAGCATTTTTGAAAATCCTGTGACACTGAACATGGGATTAAACTTTTCATTAAACTTAGGGAAAGGACTTTCTAACGGGCAAAACGTATACCAAATGCTAAAGTGCCTTACTTTAAAATATCCTTCTCAAATAAACTTTGATGACTTAAAAATTCCGTTCAGGGCAGTAACAACAAATATGCTGACAGGAGAAGCCATTGTTCTACAGGATGGAGATTTAGCAGAAGCCATACGCGCAAGCATGAGCCTTCCGGGAGTTTTTGAACCTTTTGAAATAGACGGATACTACTACATGGACGGCGGACTTCGCTACAATCTAGCAATAAATGTCGCCAAAAATATGGGCTACGATATAATCATTGCCGTAGACATTTCGCAAAAAGTGCGCGACGACCCGCAAATGTACAATTCAAATCCCGCCGTCGCAATAATGAACACAATTACAATTGCGCAAGCGACAACCACGCAAGCTTTATACAAGGATGCAGACTTGGTAATCACGCCAGAGCTAAAAGAATTTGGAACGCTAGATTTTAAAAAGGCGCAGGAAATTTACAAAGCAGGCGAAATTGCAGCAGAGCAAAATAAAAAATCCATTGTTCAAATTCGAAAAAAAATATTTCCAGAAGATTACGATTCAAATGGAAATAGAATTTCAACTCAAAAAAAGATAAAAGAAAGAGGAAGCTATAGATACAAGCCAAATTTAATCCCAACAAAACTTGTTGTAAATGGAGAAGTAAAACAGGATTCAAAATATATTAAAAATTCTTTTAAGAAAATTTACGACAAAGAACTTTCAGAAGAAAATTTTACAAACTTTATGAGAGACATCTATCTTACAGGGAACTACATCAGCGTAAAACCGAGAGTTATCTGCAAGGATGATGAAACTGAACTTCAGCTTTTGTTAACACAAAAAGAAAAGCACAGTTCAAAAATCCTTTTGGGAGTAGATTTTCAACAAACAATCAGCACTATGAGCACAACCATTTTCAATTTTAGTCCAGAAATTCAGCTTAGGGGACTAACAGGAATTGGTTCCGTCTTAGCCGTAAGGGGAACTTCCATTAACGATTACGGACTTTCGCTATATTATTTTCAGCCATTTAATCCTTATATATTTTTGCAGATGGATTCAAACCTTTTAAACAAGCGTTTTGCCTCAACACCAAACGTGATGCTAGAATTTTCAAGGATACAAGACACTTTAACTTGGAAGAACAATATTATTGCAGGAGTAAGAACTGCAAAAGGAAATTTAGTAGAAACTGGCATTTATTTTAATTGGCACAAAAATGAAATTGAAAACTACTGCGAGGACGATACGCTTTATCATCTTTTAGAAAAGGACAGCAAACTAGATTACTATTTAAACGGTGACAGCAGCATTAAAACAAAAAGCACAGGACTAGTTCTAAAATACACTTACGACAGCAGAGACCGAAGTCTTTTCTCTAACAAAGGTTTTTTTCTGGATATAGAAAGTTCTGCAAATGTGCCAATTTCAGATAAAATAGATTTTGAAGACTTTTTTATAAAAGCAAAACTTGATGTAAGAAAAAATTTTTCTTGCGGAAAAAAAGTTTCCATTGGATTAAGTGGAATTGCAGGTTCTGACATTTTGCAAGGTCTAAAAAAGACTCCTTTTTTAATCCCTACAGAAGGATTTTCAACGTACGACAGAATTTATTTTCCTCAAATTTCAGACAATTCTGCCTATGGTTTGCACAAAGCGGCAATAGCAATGTCAATTCAGTTTCAGCCATGGAAAAACCTTACAATTCTCGGAGGGCAGGTAATCTTCAGGTTCATGGCTTCGTATGGAAACGTAATTTACGATTGGAACGATTCGTTCAAAAACGTGCTGTGGAACACATCTTTTGGCGCGGGCGTAAAAATAAAAGAAGGCTTAAGCATTTTTATAAGAGGCGGCATTGGAAGCACTAAAACGCAAGAATTAACACCATTTTTTGCAATGGATTTAGGTTCAATTCGTTTTTAATTGACCGAACTTCAAGTTTTTAGAAAAATAAACAAAAGCGTAAGCGAATTTACAAGGCTGGTTTGCTGCCTCGCGCTGCAGATGATTGCACACGTGTCCTAGTTTACAAGCTCTTACGCACACTTTACAGGGATTTTATAAAAATATAGAATGGGTTAAAAGTAGAATTTTTATTCATTTTCATAAAAATCGGCTTTAGACCAAATAAATTAATTTATTTTTAGGATATTTTAATGAAGCAATTGTTGTTAGGAAATGCCGCCGCCGCAAGAGGACTTTACGAATCAGGCTGCTCGCTAGTTTCTAGTTATCCGGGCACACCAAGTACAGAAATTACAGAAGAGGCCGCAAAATTTAAAGAAATTTACTGCGAATGGGCTCCAAATGAAAAAGTCGCCCTAGAAACAGCCTATGGCGCAAGCCTTGCAGGAAAGAGAGCTTTCTGCGCAATGAAGCACGTTGGCCTAAATGTTGCCGCAGACCCTTTGTACACAGCAAGTTACACAGGAATTAACGCAGGACTTGTAGTAGGCGTTGCAGACGATCCTGGAATGCATTCTAGCCAGAATGAACAAGACAGCCGGCACCACGCAATCGCTTCAAAAATTCCAATGATAGAACCTGCCGACAGCGCAGAAGCAATCGACTTTATGAAAATCGCCTTTGAGCTAAGTGAAAAATTTGACACGCCAGTCCTCTACAAAATGTGCACGCGGACTTCCCATTCCCAAAGCATTGCGGAAACAAAAGAGCGCACAGAAATACCTGTAAAAGAATACAAAAAAGATGTAGCAAAATATGTTATGGCACCTGCAAACGCAATAAAACGCCATCCAATTGTAGAAAAAAGGCTAAAAGACATCGCTCAATGGGCTGAAAATTCCAATATAAACAAAATTGAAAAACAAAATTCAAAAATTGGAATCATAACATCTTCAACGTCCTACCAGTATATAAAGGAAGTCTTTGGCGATAGCGTTTCAATTTTAAAATTGGGCTTAGTATTCCCCATTTCAGAAAAACTGATTAAAAGCTTTGCTTCAAATCTTGAGGAACTTTACGTAGTCGAAGAACTTGATCCTATAATTGAAAACTATTGCAAAAGTCTAAATCTGCAAATTCCAATTCATGGAAAAGATATTCTTCCGGTTTGCGGAGAATTTAGTCAAAATATAATAAAAAAAGCTTTCAATCTTCCTTTTGCTGAAGGAAAAAAACTTTCACAAGAAATCCCTGTAAGACCACCAATAATGTGCGCAGGCTGTCCGCACAGAGGAATGTTTTATGCTTTAAACAAGCTTAAAGTTACCGTCTTAGGAGACATTGGTTGCTATACGCTAGGTTCAGTAGCGCCTCTTTCTGCAATGGACACAACGCTTTGCATGGGAGCATCTTTAAGTTCTTTGCACGGCTGGAACAAGGCTGGCGGAAGCACAAGCAAAACTGTTGCCGTTATCGGCGATTCAACTTTTATTCACTCCGGAATGACTGGACTAGCTTCGATTGCTTACAATCAGTCAAATTCAACAGTCATTATTCTTGACAATTCAATAACAGGAATGACTGGACACCAGCAAAATCCTACAACAGGAAAAAACCTATACGGCGAACCTGCAGGAAAAGTTAACCTAGAGCTTTTAGTAAAATCGATGGGGATAAATAGAGTTAGAATTGCAGATCCATACAACATTGCAGAATGTGAATCTGTTGTAAAAGAAGAGCTTTCCGCACAGGAACCAAGCGTAATCATAAGCAGAAGACCTTGTGTCTTATTAAAAGATGTAAAGCCCAATCCCCCTGTTCTAGTAGACAAAGAAAACTGCCGCTCTTGCAAGATGTGCATGAAAATAGGTTGCCCTGCAATATCTGTAAAAGACAGCAAAGCAAAAATTGACAAAACATTATGCGTAGGTTGCGGGGTTTGCCTTCAAATGTGCAAGTTTAATGCGCTAAAAAAAATAAAAACAATTGACGGAGAAGAATAAATGGTAAAAAACATCATGATAGTCGGAGTCGGCGGACAAGGAGCGCTTTTAGCATCAAAAACGCTAGGTCAAATTTTACTGGACGCAGGTTTCGATGTAAAAGTCAGCGAAGTTCATGGAATGAGCCAAAGAGGCGGCTCCGTTGTAACTTATGTAAGGTACGGAGATAAGGTCTATTCCCCAATAATCGATAAAGGCGAAGCAGATTTTATAATTTCTTTTGAACTTTTAGAAGCTGCCAGGTACACTGAATTCTTAAAAAAAGACGGCATAATAGTTGTAAACACTCAGCAAATTGACCCTATGCCGGTAATAACAGGAATTGCAACTTATCCAGAACACCTTGAGCAAAAATTGCGCGATGAAGGATTTAACGTAGACGCCTTAGACTGCTTAACGCTAGCACAACAAGCGGGAAGCTCAAAAGCCGTAAACATAGTTCTCATGGGAAGACTTTCAAAGTATTTAGATTTTTCAGAAGAGATGTGGCTTAATGCAATCGAAAAGCAAGTAAAACCTAAATTTTTAGAAATAAACAAAAAAGCGTTTGCTTTAGGAAGAAAATAATTATGAGCTTAAAAAAATATTATCAGCCAGATTTAGAAACAATGCC
Source organism: Treponema sp. UBA6367 (assembly GCA_002437725.1). GTDB lineage: Bacteria > Spirochaetota > Spirochaetia > Treponematales > Treponemataceae > Treponema_D. The sequence goes on along the minus strand of DJRF01000028.1, from coordinate 6,049 downwards.
TTGCGAAAAAATTAAAGAGCTTCAAGGAAAAAGGCTTGTTGAACAGTTTAAATACGTTTACGAAAACGTTGAATACTACAGAAATCGCTGCAAAGAAGCAGGTGTCTGCCCGAACGATATAAAAGGTCTTGAAGATTTAGAAAAAATTCCATTTACGTGCAAAGACGATTTGCGTAAAACCTACCCTTATGGACTTTTCGCCTGTCCATTAGAAAAAGTAGTAAGACTTCACGCATCTAGCGGAACAACTGGCAAACAGATAGTTGTAGGCTATACAGCAGAAGACCTTGAAATATGGAACGACTGCTGCGCGCGCCAGCTTGTTGCAATCGGCGCAAGCGAAAACGATTTCGTTCAAAACGCCTATGGATACGGAATGTTTACAGGCGGCTTTGGCATTCATGGAGGCGCGCAAAAACTTGGTGCAACCGTAATTCCCGTTTCTTCTGGGAACACACAAAGACAAATAACATTTATGCATGATTTCGGCTCTACAATTCTTTGCTGCACGCCGTCTTATGCAGCCTATCTTGGCGAAACCCTAAAAGAAATGGGACACGACACAAGCTTTATAAAGTTAAAAGCAGGAATTTTTGGAGCAGAACCATGGACCGAAGGAATGCGAAAAGACATTGAAAAATCATTAGGAATAAAAGCCTATGACATATACGGTCTTACAGAAGTAATGGGTCCTGGAGTTGCCTATGAATGCAGCGAACAAAAAGGAATGCACGTAAACGAAGACCACTTTATAGTTGAAACAATAGATCCTGAAACTGGCAAACAGCTTGCAGATGGACAAAAAGGTGAATTAGTGTTCACTGCTTTAACAAAAAAAGCGTTTCCTCTTATGAGGTTTAGAACAAAAGATATTTGCGTTTTAAACCACGAAAAGTGCAGCTGCGGCAGAACCTTTGTAAGAATGTCAAAACCAATGGGAAGAACTGATGATATGCTAATAATAAGAGGAGTTAATGTATTCCCAAGCCAAATAGAAACTGTACTTTTGCAAAATGATTATCCGGCTAATTATCAAATTATTGTTGGCCGTGAAAACAACACTGATACATTTGAAATAAAAGTTGAAATGACACCTGAAAAATTCAGCGATGTAGTTGCAGATGTCCGCAAACAAGAGCTAAAACTTCAAGCAGAACTTTTAACAATTTTGCAAATAAAAGCAAAAGTTACTCTCGTAGCGCCAAAATCAATTGATCGCTCGGAAGGAAAAGCAAAACGCGTAATAGACACCAGAAAACTACACGATTAATTTTTAAAATTTGCTCACAAATAGCAAGTTTCAATTTTTACAAAGCATTTTTTTATCTTTAGGGGGTAAATATGGCAATTAAACAACTTTCAATTTTTTTGGAAAACAAACCTGGAACATTGCTAAAACTAACGCAGGATATTGCAGAAAAAAATATAAACTTAAAAGCAATATCGCTTGCAGATACTTATGATTTTGGAATTGCAAGAATTATTGTAGATAAAACACAAGAAGTTGCGGAACAGCTAAGAAAAATGAACTACGTTGTAAATATTGCAAATGTAATCGCTGTTGAAATTCCAGACAGAACAGGAAGCCTAAAAGAAATTCTTTCAATTCTAAACGACGCAAGTTCGAACGTAGAATATATGTACGGATTCACTGGAAAAAAGACAAATAGCGCATACATGATTATTCGTCCGACAGACTCTGAAAAAGCAGAAAAAGCACTTACAGATAAAAGAATAAAAATGCTTGACGACAGCCAACTTGAAAATATATAGCAAAGATTGTCCTAAAAAGGCTCGACAATTTTTTTCTTTTTTTATAAAATTAAAATAAGTTTTACAGAACTTAAATTGATCCTGTAGCTCAGTTGGATAGAGCAACCGCCTCCTAAGCGGTAGGTCGTGCGTTCGACTCGCATCTGGGTCAAAAAAGACTATAAGCAATATGAAATACTTTTAAAAAACCAGTCCTTTTTTAAAGTATTTTCATATATTCTTATAGTCTTTTTTATTTAATTAGAACAATCCAGAAATCACACCGTCATCATCAACATCTATGTTAAGTGCGGCAGGTGCTTTTGGAAGTCCCGGCATTGTCATAATGTCACCGGCAAGCGCGACAACAAAACCTGCGCCAGCATAAAGCTGCACATCGCGAACCGGAAAAACATAACCACTTGGAGCACCAATAAGTTTTGGATCGTGGCTTATGGAATTTTGGGTTTTTGCAATACAAACAGGAAGTTTTCCATATCCTTGAGTTTCAAAATCCTTAAGCTTTTTTAGAGCTTTATTATCAAATTCCACTGAACTAGCGTGATATATTTCTTTTGCGATTTTTTCAATCTTTTTATCCAAAGAAAGCTCATCTTCGTAAAGATAATGGAAATTTGCTTTTCCAGAATCTACGATTTCACAAACAGCTTTCGCAAGTTCAACAGTGCCTTCACTGCCCTTTCCCCAGCCTTCGCACAGAACAGCCTGAGAACCGTTGTCTTTACAGAGTTTTTCAAGAAGAGCAATCTCTTCTTCTGTGTCAGTAATAAATTTATTCACCGCAACAACGCTCGGAACCCCAAACTTAGAAATATTTCCAATATGCGCTTTTAAGTTTTCAAACCCTTTTTCCAGCGCGTCAACATTTGGCTTTGAAAGCTCAGTTTTCGCAACGCCGCCATGCATCTTCAACGCGCGGATTGTGGCAACAATAACAACTGCACTTGGCTCAAGTCCGGCAGCGCGGCATTTAATATCCATAAATTTTTCAGCGCCAAGATCCGCAGCAAAGCCAGCTTCCGTAACAACACAATCACCACAAGCAAGAGCGCTCAAAGTTGCGTTCACAGAATTACATCCGTGAGCAATATTTGCAAAAGGACCGCCGTGAACAAAAGCCGGATTTTTTTCCAAAGTCTGAACAAGGTTAGGTCTAATCGCATCTTTCAACAAAGAAGCAACTGCTCCAGTACATTTCAAATCACCGAACTTTACATTTTCCTTATTGTAATTTTTTCCAATAATGATGTTAGAAATTCTTTCCTTTAATTCAGTGATTGAACGGCTGAGACAAATAATCGCCATAATTTCCGAAGCTACAGTTATCTGAAAATGGTCTTCACGAGGTGTTCCATCAGTTCTGTTCCCAAGCCCATCAACAATATTTCTAAGCTGGCGGTCATTCAGGTCAACACAACGTTTCCAAGAAATTGTGCGCGGATCAATCCCCAGCTCATTTCCCTGCTGAATATGATTATCAATAAGAGCCGCAATCAGGTTGTTTGCAATAGAAATAGCGTGAATATCACCAGTAAAATGAAGATTTATGTCTTCCATCGGAACAATCTGAGCGTAACCGCCGCCACAAGCACCGCCTTTTACACCAAAACAAGGTCCAAGAGAAGGTTCTCGCAATGCAATTACTGATTTTTTTCCAATCTTTCTAAGTCCATCGCCAAGACCAATAGAAACAGTAGATTTTCCTTCTCCAGCAGGAGTTGGAGTAATCGCAGTAACTAAAATCAATTTTCCGCGTTTAGAAGAATCCGCAGCCTTATCCTGAAGTTCCCTAAGTTTTTTCATTGTAAGCTTTGCTTTGTAAGGTCCGTAAAGCTCAAGTTCCTCCGGTTTTATTCCAATCTTTTCAGCAACATCCGAAATCGGAACCATCACATTTTTCTGAGCAATTTCAATATCTGTCATCAAACCAACCTCATGCAAGAAATAATATTTCTATTCTACAAAAATATCGCGTTATTTTCAATTACAGCAAAGATCACCCAACGATTATTCAAACCAATTTTCAACACAAAGCGAAAAATGCTCCCGAATCGGCTCATAATCTTTCACATTCCGAGTCACAAGAATCAAGTTGTTCGACATTGCGATGGAAGCAATCATAGCATCTATAGTTGGTGGAATTTTACCATGTTTCTTTAATTCAGAAAAAATCTTTGCATGCATACTTGCCGCATGTTTATCATAATTAATAATTGGATAAGTTCCTTGAATATAATCGTAAGTAATAATTTCCGCAGACTGTTTTTTTCTTCCTTCAGGCATTGCTTCAAGCCCCTTTATTGCCTCATACCAAACAGGTGCACATATACTACAAAACGCTGTTTTTGACTCCAACATACTCAACATTTTTTCACTTGGTCTAGGTTTTGTAAGTTCAGAAATTATATTTGTATCTAACGTATAAATTATAGACATGAATCTCCCCTTTCTTTCTCAAATCGGCTCTCTTTTCGCTGTTGTTCCAAAATATTAGAATATTCATCGCCAAAACATTCTTCTATATCCTTATCAGACAATCCCGCCCGCCATTTGCGCAATTCCTCCACAGGATTCTTTTTCACAGGCTTTTTGTAGTTTTCATCAAAATCTTTTTTGCTGATTATCACCGCCGAAACCGTTCCATGCTTTGTAATTTCAACAATCTCGCCATTTTCAGCATACGTTATATATTCGCTTAATTTCGCTTTTACATCATAAAGTGGAGCTGTCATCGCGCCTCCCATAAAAAAAACAAACCCTACAACCACTATACAGTTATATCATAGTCATAAATAGTCATATTGTCAAGTTTAAAAATAAAAAGCCGAAGGTTACCCTCACTTCGCAAAGCTCGCTCAGGTCGCTACGTTCCGGGTTCCGCTAAACGCTCATTGCTCGCTCCGCTCGCAACGGCTGCGCCGCCCTGCACATCGCTAACCCGAAGTCTATCACAAAAAATGATAGACCAATTTATAAAAATCTATGATATACTAAAAATATGACAAAACCTCTTTCCTCAGAAGAAAAAAGAATCCGCCAAGAAAAACGCGATGAAAAAAAAATTGAAAAACTTTTAAATCCAAAACTAGACGAACGCTGCTATGAAATTCTTCGCATCTTACGAGATGCGCCAAAACACCCGGAAATAAAATACAATTCAAAATACTTTGAAAATCATTTTCAAACTTCCAACATAACAATTCTTAGAGCAGTCCGAACTTTAAAAGATATGGATTTGATAGAAGAAAAACAAATACACGGAAGCTATGCAATAAAAAAAACTGTCGATGAAATCTATTCTAATGAAACTAAAAAAAATATCGCGCTTGTGGCGAGCCTAAAAGGACTTTTGCAGCAGTACCAAAATACTCCACTTTTTGAAAGCATTACAAAACTGATTTATTTTCTTGAACCAAAAGTCGCAAAAGAAGATTCAGTTTTGTCTTCTGGACGCGTAATTGTTGCTCCTCAAATGGAATATGACATCAATGTAAAAAACTGGGACAAAATAAACGAAGCCTTATCAAAAAATCGTAAAATTCAATTTCGCTACACAAAGCCATACACAAACAATGAAGCAGAACGTCTTGTATGGCCTTTTCAGCTTATTCTTGACAACGGTTCTGTGTATCTTTTTGCATATAGCGAATATGCGGATTGTGTTCTTTTATACGATTTGAATTTTATGACAGACATCGTAATTACAGAAGAAGAATTTAAACTTCCCGAAAAATATGATTTCAATAATTATTGTGGTGGCGGCAGACTTGGAGCATTCAAAACCGATAATGTTGAAAAATATAAAATCCGCTTCACAGGATATGCAAAAGATTGGATAAAACTTCACAAATGGGCAGATGATCAAAAATTTAAAGACGATGAAAAATCCACAACAATAACTTTTTCTTCAAGCCAATTTGACAAGGTGCTTCAGTTGATTTTTTCTTGGGGTTCTCAAGCAGAACCTCTTGCTCCAAAAAAACTGGTAAAAAGATGGAAAGAAGAAATTACAATTTTATGGAAAAAGATAAAATAAATTCAAACTAGTTATCCCTAAATTATTTTATAATGAAAATCTGTATCAAAATCAGTAAGCTCTTTTGGAATACAGAAAAATTTACCGATTTTATTAAGTTCCCGTTTTTTTAATCCGCCATGAAGAATTGTAAATCTGCCTGTATTTTTATGAAACACAACGCGTCCGCGAGGAATGTAAAAATATTCAGACTGCAAAATTAGAGGAAGTTTATTTAATTCTCCCATAAAAAGTCAACGA
>DJRF01000012.1 GCA_002437725.1 Treponema sp. UBA6367 | reverse complement strand
CCATTAAGGTTGCATAGCAACCACAGCCAATTCAAACGAAGTGCGAGCACAACCATCTGCAACAAATTGGAAAGTCGCTGAAAGCGTTTCTTTTCACAATTTAAAAAAACTCGAAATTCGGGCTATATAAAAGAGTTCTTTAATATCAATTGTAAGTTGGAATGTTAGAAAAATGAGTATTACTAATACAGAATTAGAAAATTGTAGAAATTTAGCAGAAAAATGCAAAAAAGAGGCTTCAAAACGGCTTATCGGGCAAGAAAACTTGCTGGATGGAATTATGATAGCCTTTGTTGCTGGCGGACACGTTCTTTTAGAAGGCGTTCCGGGGCTTGCAAAGACACTTGCGGTAAAGACGTTTGCGCAAATAAGCGGTCTTGATTTTAAAAGAATCCAGTTTACACCGGATCTTTTGCCTGCGGATGTCAGCGGAACTTTAATTTATGAACAGAATACAAGTTCGTTTTCAGTTAGAAAAGGACCTGTTTTTACAAACGTCGTGCTTGCTGACGAAATAAATCGAGCGCCTGCAAAAGTTCAGTCGGCGATGCTTGAAGCGATGGAAGAAAAACAGGTAACGATTGGCGATGAAACCTACAAATTGCCAGACCCGTTTTTTGTGCTGGCAACTCAAAATCCAATTGAACAGGAAGGTACTTACAATCTTCCGGAAGCTGAGCTAGACCGTTTCCTTATGAAATTGAATGTTGGCTATCCTACTGCAGAAGAGGAGCTTGAGATTGTAAAAACTGCTGGAAAAGCTTGTGAAGTCAGTGTAAGCCAAATTCTAACATCTTACGATTTAAAGAAGTTCCGCGAACTAAATAGCAAAATTGTTTGCGATGATAAAATTGTAGAATATATTGTAAAAATTATTTGTGTAACTAGACCTTCAAAAAAACGCCAGACAGAACATGACATTACTAGATATATAACTTTCGGGGCTTCTCCTAGAGCAGGAATTGCAATGATTCAGTGTGCCCGTGCGTCTGCGTTGCTTGAAGGCAGGGCATTCGTCCTTCCAGAAGATGTAAAAAAAGTTGCTCCACTTGTACTTCGCCATAGAATTGTGCTTTCTTACGAAGCTGCCGCTGACGATATAACTGTGGACGAAATTATTGCGAAAATTCTTGATTTTATTCCTGTTCCGTAAGGTGGGAGCTTTAGAATATGCAACATCTTTTAGCGGGTTCAAAAGATTCTCTTTCAAAAAAAGCGTCCTATTTAAGAATTGCTGCAAGGCAGCTTGCGGAAAATATGAGGCTTGGCACTTTTCGGTCAATGTATTGCGGGCAGGGAATAGAATTCAGTGGAGTTCGAGAATACTTGCCTGGCGACGATGTCCGCGCGATAGACTGGAATGTTACTGCAAGAATGGGAAAGCCTTATTTAAAGCTTTTTGAAGAGCAGCATGAGCTTCAAATTTTTTTGATTATAGACCGTTCTGCCTCAATGTTTACAGGTTCCAAAGGCCGCGTAAAATATGAAACTGCTGCGGAAATTGCCGCTCTTTTAGCGCTTGCTGGCGAACAGAACGAAAGCCCTGTTGGAGCTGTTTTTTTTGACGGTAAAATTAATTTTTCATGTTCTCCAGAATCAGGAAGAAAACGAACAATGCTTTTGTTTTCTCTTTTAGATGAAGTAAAAAATGTGGAGCAGGGGTCTGTGCTTTCAAATGCAATAACAGGAGCGGTTAGCATGCTTAAGCATCATTCGCTCGTATTCATAATTTCAGATTTTAGAACTACGGGATGGGAAGTTCCTTTTAAGCAGTTAGTCCAAAAACACGATGTTGCAGCCATGAGAATTACTAATCCTATGGATTTGGAAATGCCTGAAATAGGAACAATTCCATTTACAGATGTGGAAACAGGGGAAAAATCTGTTTTTCCAACTAGTTCTGCGGCTTTTAAGTCTGCTTGGCGCGATGATTTTAGAAAACGAAGTGCTTCTCTTGAAAGATTTTTCTTTCGAAACGGGGCGAGTTTTCTTTCTGTTTCAACAGGAGAAGACACTGTGCGCGCCTTGTCTAGTTTTTTTTCTTCTGGAATTTATTCTTCAAGAAGAAATTAGATTTAAGGTTTACACGCGCCTTAAAAAACGGCAACGTCAAGGCTTTGAGCGTAAGCGAACCTTGACCAGCCGTAGTATTTGGAGAAAATTGTATGAGTTTAAAACTCAAAAAAATTATTTTAGTATATTTTTTTTGTTTCATAAGCGCTCTTGTTTTTGCTCAGTCAGAAACAAAGCAGATGGTCTTTCCAAAAAAAATCTATCTTGGCGACACCGCTGAAATTCATTATATATTTAGATCTGGCGTGGAATTCTTTCCAGGTGAACAAGATGTTGACGAAAAAACTTTGCACCTTGCGGCTAGCGGAATGAGCCTTGAAACTGAAAACTACTCTATAACAAAGGCTGTTATTCAAAGAAACGGACCTATGTACACTGTGGTTTTAACCTTTATTCCTTGGAAGACTGGAAAAATAACTTTTCCTGAATTCGACCTTTTGGCAGCCGTTTTTGACGTAAAAAGTAATGTTCCGTTCAAGATTGCAATTGAACCTGTGGAAATCAGTTCAATTATTCAAAAAGATGAAGATTTTTTTCTAAGAGGAATTGAAGGACCTCTTTTAATACCTGGAACGATTTATGCTGTTTATGCAATTGCGCTTCTTATTTTAATTTTGTTGTTTTTACTGATAAGAATACTTGTAAAAAGAAAAGAAATTTCTTTAGCTCTGAGAACAAAAAGAACTTTAAGAATGTATGCAAGGAATACTTCTAAAACTTTAAGGCAGTTTAGAAAACTTGCAAAGAATTCTGCAAAACTTTCAGATGAAGCTTTTTGTCTTTGCTTGCAGCAGATTTTGCGCGTTTACCTTTCTGTAAGATTTTCCGTAAACTTTAATGCCCTTGCAACGAATCAAATTTTTAACGCTTTTGAACAAAACGGCATAAGCCTTTTAGGAGAAGAAAAATTGGATCAAGTAGAAGAACTTGTTGGAATTTTTACAAGATGCGATTACATTCGCTTTTCGCACAAAAGCGCATTGAATGAAAGCGAACGCCCTGGTTTAATAAAACGCGCTTGTACAATAATAAAAGTCTTTGAAGGAAGGTAAAATAAATATGCCAGAATTTCAAAACCCTGCAGCTTTTTTGCTACTTCTTTTTATTCCTTTAATTTATGTTTTGCGAAAATTAAATATTTTTTCGAGACTTTCACTTGTGGCAACTTTTTCTGACTGGAATGGAAAAGCATTTTCTTGGAATAAAAAATCAAGGAATTTTTTTTCAATTTTATCTAAGTTTTTTCTTGTTCTTGGATATGTCTTTTCTGTAGTTGCATTTGCAAAACCTGTGGTTTATAAGCAAGAGAGAGTTTACACTTCACGGGGTACTGACATTGTTTTTGTTCTGGATGTAAGTCCTTCTATGGCAGCAAAAGACATAAATGGAGGCACTCGCATAGATGCTGCAAAAAATTGCGTAAGGCAATTGATTTCTGACAATGAAGGAGCCTCTTTTGCCCTTGTTGCAATGGGCGGAGAGTCCGCATTGCTCGTTCCTCCTACAATAGATCACAATTTTTTTCTTGAGCGGTTAAATTCTTTGCAAGTTGGTCTTTTAGGAGAGGGAACAGCAATAGGAACAGGGCTTTCCACAGCTGTTTTTCATCTTTCTGGTTCAAAAGCTCCTAAAAAATGCATTGTTCTTATTACAGATGGAGAAAATAATTCGGGTGCTATTCATCCTGAAACTGCTGCCGAACTTGCTGATAAAAATAACATAACAGTTTATACTCTTGGAATAGGAACTTCTGGAAATGTTCCTATAGAGTACACAGATCCTATTTCTGGTAAAAACTATTTTGGTTATTTAAATTCTAATTTTGATGTTTCTTCTTTGCGGCGTATTTCGCAAGCCGGAGGAGGTCGTTTCTTTGAAATAAAGTCTTTAAATGATTTTGTGCTTGCTCTTTCAGTTATAATAAAAAATCAAGCTGTTGTTCAAACTTACCATACAAAAATTTCAACCTACGATATTTTTGAAAAATTGATTTTATTGGCTGCAATGTCGTTTGCTCTTGCTTGGTGCATTAGAAGAATCCTTCTTCAGGAGGTTGTCTAGTATGAAATTCACTTGTCAGTATCCTTATATTCTTTTTGCAATTCTTTTATTAATTCCAGCGCTTATTATTTGCATTATTCACTACAAACGGCTTATGAATCAGTTTTCAGTCTATTTGCTTAAAGATAAAGAATCTGTTTTTGCAAAAAGAATAAGCAAGCTTCCTGCGGTTTTAGTTTTCCGCTGTATTTTTCGTTCTCTTGCCTGGATTTGTCTTATTCTAGCTTGCGCAGGTTTTTCTTGGGGAACGTATTTAGAGCCTGTTCAAAAAAATGGAAACGCCGTTTCAATGGTTTTTGACATTTCTTACAGCATGAACGCAGATGATGCTCCAGAAGGACTTACAAGGCTTAGAGCGGCTTCAAAATATGCTTCAATGCTCCTTTCTCATATGGAAAACACTTCTGTCTCTGTAGTGGTTGCAAAAGGAGATGGCGTTGTAGTCGTGCCTCTTACAGAAGATACGTCTTCTTTAGAAACTTTGTTTGATACAATTACTCCAGCCTTGATGTCTAGCGTTGGTTCAAGCGTGGGAAAAGGAATTCGTTCCGCATTAAAGTCTTTTCCGGAAAATTCTTCTATGGCAAATAGAATTTGGGTTTTTACAGATGGCGATGAAACTGACGGTCTTATGGAAAATGCAATTTCAGACTGCCTAAAAACCGGTGTTTCTGTATCTCTTATAGGATTTGGAACTGAAAGAGAAACAAAAGTTCTTGCAGGAGATGGAAAAACTTATGTTCCCACAGCGCTTCGCTCTGAAAAAATGAAAAAAATATGTGAAAGTGCAACTAAAAAGAATTTTATTCAAACAAATACAGAGGTCTTCGCAGAATATATTGATGCTACAGAGCCTGGTTCTGCTGTAAATCTCCTTGAGCCATTAAAAAAACATTCTTCATCAGATAATGGTGCGGATTCTTTAATATCTTATGAGGTGCGTCCAGTTCAGCGTTATGCGCTTTTTATGGGATTGGGTTTGTTTTTCTTTATATTAGGTTTTATAGTTACAGAATTTGATATTAATAACATAAGTAGAATTATTCACAAGGGCGGAGTTGTTTCTGCAATTTTTTGCGCATTTATGTTCACTTCTTGCGGAACTTCTGTAAAAGATTCTGCAACTGTTTTGCAGGGAACTTGGAATTGGTATCAACAAAAATACAACAAATCAATTGCAGGTTTTTTGCAGACAGCTTGCAATGCTCAAAAAAATGAAGATGAAATTTTAGAGCAGTACGCGCTTTATGATTTAGCGGTAACATATCTTTCTAAATCAGAAAACGATGCTGCCCTTGTTCGCCTTGCTCAGATTTCAAAAGAAGCACCAGAGCCTGTTTTATATGCAACCTTCTATAATATGGGTATAATTGCTTTTAGGGCAGGAGATTATGAAAACGCCGCTTCCTATTTTAAAAATGCGTTAAAAGTCGATGGCTCAAAAATAAATGCAAAAATAAATCTTGAGCTTTCACTCATAAATTCTGAAAAAGAGCAAAAAGCAAAAAGCAACATCGTAAAAGAAGTTTCTAAAGAAGAAAGCAAAGATTCAATGGAAAGGGCTATATTCCACAGAATTAGGGAGATTGATAAAAAACAATGGAAAAACAGCGAAAACAAAGAAAATCAATCAAGCGCTCAAGACTTTTAAAATACTTTTTTTTAATAAGTTTATTTGAACTTTTCTTGCCGCAACTATTTTCTCAACAAAGACTTACTTTGAGCGTTATAAGAACTCTTTCTGTAAAACCTGTAAACGCTATAAATTTTAGTGGAACAGACTGCGCGTTTGAATTAAAAATTCCTTATACCAAGTCAGATTTTGTTCAAGCCCAAATACCAGATTTGCCTTCCGGGGTGAATTTTGTTTCTTTGCGCAGATCTGAATATTCAGATAAGGAAGTTGGAACAAAAATAGAAATTTGGTTAAACTTTGCAGAAGCGAAAGCTTATCAGTTGCGTTCCTTGCAAGTCTACATAAATAACCGACTTTACTACATTCCTTTTTCTAGGATTGTTATTTCTGATAATCCAAAAAATATGCTTCCACAGCTGGTTGTTTCTTTTGATAACGGAGTGGAACTTGTGCAGCAGCATCGAGGTAAACAAAAAAATCCAGAGGCATTTACTTCTTATACAGGCCAGACGCTGATTTTTACAGTTTATTTGCAATACGCTGTTCAAATTATTTCTTATGATTGGAAAGTTCCAAAAAACGCGCTTTTTACAGAACTTGAACGTTACGACATTACAAAAGGCGTCTTTAGAAATTCTGAATTTTCTGAAGAAAAAATACCAGTTGCAACTTTTGAACTGGAGCCGCTTTCAAAGGGAAAACTTTATCTTCCTGAGTTTAAAATAATTGCGACATCTTACAGCGGAACCCGTGTTGAACTTGCCTTGCCGGATTCTTATATAAATGTGCTGGAAGGAAAAATAGAAGATTCCGAATCTAAAAACGAAAACTATTTTGCTTATGCTTTTACTAAAAAGAACACGGAAGTAAAGCGCATTGAAAAAAATGCTATTTCTGAAGATGCTTGCGAAGAAATTGCTAGGCTTCGCATAAAAGAACGGGAAGACATACCATTTGGCCAAAGTTATAAGCGCCGTGTGGAATTTGAAAAAGAAAATGGAATCCTTGAAAGTTCTGCAGAGCCAACAAAATTTTCTTTATGGTTGTGTCTTGCGGCTTCAGGACTTTTTCTTATAATGACTGTGATTTTTCTTGTTGCAAAAAAAATAAAGTGCATGCTAGGGTTTTCAGCGCTTCTTTTTTGTGCTGTAGTTTTATCTATTGTTCAGTTTGTTCGCCTTTCAAAGGATTACGCAATTTTTAAGGGCGGCTCTTTAAGTCCTGTCCCGGAAAAAAGCGTGGATTCTGTAGCTTCAATTGAAAGCGGAAAGCGCGTCGAGCTAGAACAAAAGGCTGGCGGCTGGTTCTTTATAGAATTTGGTTCTACTGGCGGCTGGATTCTTGAGGATAAGGTTATTCTTATAAAATAGAAAATACCCAGTCCTAAAACTGAAGTTTTAATCTTGACTTTTTATAGGAGGTAAGATAAAAACAACCGAAAATAGCGTTTGTTTTTATCTTAAAAAGTTTGCGCTGCAAACTTTTTTATCAACTGTTGTTTCTCACTTTGTTGCGAAACAACTTAAAAAGTCAATCCTAAAACTGAAGTTTTAAGATTGACTTTTTATAGGAGTTCAAATGGATTTTGGCGATATATTAAATCAGTGGGAAAATCAAGAAAAACTTAGGGCGAAAAACCAGAAAGAAAGTGGAAAAAATCAAATTTCGCACAAAAAGGCAAATGCTCCTTCTGCAGAAGAAAAAGCGGCTGCAAAACTTCGCAGAGAATTTGACTATGCATCTGAAAACGAAAAACGAATGAATCCAATGGAATTGTGGCTTCGCCGTTATGGTACAGTAGATAAAGACTCTCTTGCGCAAAAAGAAGCTGAGCGTAATAAGTTTTATTCAAGAACAAGCTTAATAGAATTAAAAGTAGATGCCCGAATCGATTTGCACGGTTTAAAAAAAGATGAAGCCTGGCAACATTTAGAAACTTTTGTAACAACTTGCGAATCTAAAGGGCTTAAAAAAATTCTTATAATACACGGCAAAGGCATTCATACTCACGGAACAGATCCGGTGCTTGGAGAAATTGTAAGGCAGTTTATAGAACAGGATAAAAGATTAGGAACAAGCGGGCATCCTGACTATAATATGGGAGGCAAGGGGGCAACTTGGGTAATTTTAAAAAACAATCTTTTTAAATAGCCTAAACTTCGAGTTTTTAGGAAAATGAACAAAAGCGTAAGCGAATTTACAATTTGTGAAGATTTTGTGCGATAAGAACAATTTAAGTTGCATAGCAACCCAAACCACTTCAAACGAAGTGCGAGCACAACCATCTGCAGCAAGGGTTAGTAAACAAACCTTGGAAAGTCGCTGAAAGCGTTTTTTACAATTTATAAAAAAACTCGATATTCGGGCTAATTAGAATGAAAGTCAAATAAATTCTTGTAACTTTGAAGATTTTCATATATTTTTTTATTAGGAAACAACAGTGAAAGATTATTATGAAACTTTGGGAATCCCCAAAACTGCAACAAGCGAAGAAATTAAAAAAGCATATAGAAATTTGGCTTTTAAGTATCATCCGGATAGAAATCCTAATGATAAAGATGCTGAAGAAAAATTTAAGCAGGTAAGTGAAGCTTATAACGTTTTAATTGACGAAAAAAAACGTTCTGATTATGACAGGTACGGCTCTTCTCAAGATTATGAAACTGCAAGCAGCTATGGAAATCAAGCTTCTGGAAATTATTACAATTGGAATGAATACTACAACTCTGAGGATGCTTTCTGGCAGTGGTTTAATGGAACTGGCAGGACAAAAAATCAAGGCAGATATTATTACGAGGATTCTTATTCAGATAAGGGAAAAGAAAAACCTGTTACAAAAAAGTCTTTGTTTTTTAGTTTCTTAGGAAAATGTGCTCAAACTTTTGTTGGAATAGCACTTTTTAGAATTTCGTTTTATGTATTTTTTCCGTTTGGACCGTTTATCTGCGGCGGAATGATAGTGACTGGAATTACCGGAGCAATAAGGGTACTCCGGCAGTTTATTAGTTCTAGCGCTGGCGGAAAATAATTCTGCCACGGTCAAGATCGTAAGGTGATAGAGCTACTTTTACGCTATCGCCTGGTACAATTCTGATGTAGTGCTTTCTCATTTTTCCAGAGAGATGAGCCATAATTACATGACCATTTTGCAATTCTACTCGGAACATTGTGTTAGGCAATGCTTCTTTTACAATCCCTTCAACTTCTATAGCTTCTTCTTTAGCCACGATTCCTCCAAGTTAAAAAAACGAAAAAAAATAAAAAAAAGTTGTCTTTTCTGCTTTTTATACTTATTATAGTATGTACAAAATAAAAAATGTTGTCAACATACACTGTTGACAAGAAAAGTCTAGTTTGAAATTATGGTTTCAATTTAAACTTTTACTGGAGAAACATTATGGATGAAAAATTTATAGCTAACATTAAAGAAGAACTTTTGGAACAGAGAAAAAACATTTTGGCTTCTCTTGAAGGTAAAAACGCTGATATGAAAAATCTGGTAAAGCCAATCGAATCTGGCGATGAAGCAGATGTCGCTTCTGACGTAATAGATAGGACTTTGCTGAACTCTTTAGGAGAACAAGATTTGCAAAGGTTAAAGATGATTGATTCAGCGTTGGAACGCATACGGCTTGGCAAATATGGAGTTTGCCTTATGTGCGGAAAAGAAATTCCTAAGTCAAGGCTTGAAATCATTCCTTATGCCTTTTTGTGCGTAAATTGTGCAAGCGCAGAAGAGCGAAAAAACAGATAATTGTTAAGATTAAAAATGTCAAAAAATTGGTAAATTAGTTGTTTTTAAAACGGAAGTTCACAAATCTTTTGAAAATGAACTTCTGTTTTTTTATTGCTGCACGCTAAATAAGCTGTTTCCTTGTAGCCTGCCTTTATGGCCGCCTGCCTTGCTGTTTTAAAACCTGTGTCTAAGTCGCTTGCGTTGTGGCAGTCGCTGTTAATTGTTATAGGAACGTTATATTCTCTTAAAAGCGAAAGAAATTCTAATGAGGGATAAACGTCATTCATAGTTTTTCTTGCTATAGCTCCAGTGTTTATTTCTGCAATAACGCCTGCTTTTGCAATTGCTTTTGCTGTAGCTTTTATTTCTTTTCTGTACCACGTTTCGTTTTCGTTAAATAAATTTAATTTTGCATTATTTTTTCTTATTAAATCAGGGTGGCCGATTATTGTAAAATCCGAATTTAAAAGCATTTCTCTTTGTAAATAAAAATACTCGCAGACAAGTTTTTTTGTGTTTCCATTAAAAAGTTCTTTTATTTTTTGAGCAAGTTTTTCCGCGCTATAATCTACCGCAAGCCTTCCATTTTTTGTAAAAACATAGTGTACTGAGCCTATTAAAAAATCTGGAGAGAATTTTTTATAAACTTCGAAAGAAGGCTTGCTTAATGGATTTGCATAGTCTGCTTCAAAACCTAGCAAAATAGATATCTTATCTGAATATTTATCTGAAATTTGCCTAACTTCGTTGCAGTATTGTTCTATCTGTTTTGGCGAAACGTGCCAGGTGCTTGCAAATGGATACATACTGTGGCTAGAAAAACCTAGATGAGAAAATCCTTTTTGAATAGCAACTTGAGCAAGTTCTTCTATTTTATTGTTGCCATCACAAAATATTGAATGAGTATGAAAATTCGTCTTTATCATTTTTGTATTTAAATTTGCGCGTTTAATAGTTCCTGCGCTTTTGTTACAATTGATTCTGGTATTTGCGGTTTTACAAGATATTGTTTTGCGCCTAGCGAAAATGCCTGCATTACAAACTCTTTTTTCATTGCCTGCGAATAAATTATAATAGGAGGCTTGTTTTTTAATCCCTGCAGCCGCTTTAGTGTATCAAGCCCAGAAAGACCAGGTATAAGAAGATCGATAATAATGATTGAATATTTGTGCTGATTTATTGCACTTAAAAAATCCATGCCGTTTGAATATGTGTCTGCTTCCCATCCTGCTATTATAAAGGCCGCTGCAACAAGTTTTTGAGTTATTTGGTCAGCGTCAATAATTGCTACACGAAGTTTGTTTTCGCTGTTTTGACTTTCTTCATTATTTTGAACTGTTTCTGTTTGAGTTTCTACTGTTTTTTCTTCTTTTTGAATAGGCTTGATAGAAGAGTCTTGGTAAAAACGCATTTCAATGGAACTGTCTGAATCGCTTCCAGTGGTTGTTAAGATATTATCTGTAATTAAGTCTGAAATTCTAGATGTAGTGGTACTGTCTACTAAGGTGTTTAGAACTTGAGAAATATTTGTTACAACTTCTATTCCATCGTATTGTGGGTGGCCATCTACTAATTCTTTTACAAAAGAACTGAGGGAAAGAACTTTTACATTTTTAGCTTGAATTTTAGGGTTTTCAAGTATGTTGTCAAATAAAAATTCAAGATTTAGTCCATCCACAAAGGTTAAATCTAAATTTGACATCATTAAAACGACTTTAGGATTTTCAAGCCCTTCATTTTCAATGATTTCAGATAGTTTGTATTTTAATAAAGTAAGTTTTTCTCTGTTCAGTCCTTGTGCAATTTCTATAAAAATAATATTGCCATTTCTGTGAAGGTCTAAGATACAAGGAGTCGTATCCATTGAGAATGCCGTTTTAAGTATTTGACCGATAGATTCAAAAAAAATGTCGAATTTAATAGGTTTTACAAAGTATTTGTGAACTCCATACTTTGCAAAAAGAGCAAGGTTCATTCTGTCTAAAACAGGACCTGTCACAAGAAGCGGAATTCTAGAGGCGTTTGGATCACTTTTAATTTTTTGCAGAATTTCTTTTACATCTTCTATATTTTCGAATTCGCTTATGTCCATTATAACCAAATCAGGAAAGAGAGAAATCATTTTTGTAATGGCATCTCGTTTTTCTTGTATAAAGGTCACATCGATTTTTTCTTCTGAAAATTTATTTTTTAAAAATTCTCTAAAAATTGGAGGCGTATCTACAATAAGAACCTGTTTCATTCTTATATTTTATATAGATTTTGTGTATTCTGCAAGTTATCTTGAAAGTTGATGACTTGCAGTTTTCCTGGCCATTTTATTTATTTTCCCTAAAAAGTGGAAATTCTACCCATAAAATTGACAAAAAGCGATTTCTTTATTGACTATTTTTTTTGAAACAGTTATATTTATCGAACATTGCATTCCCCGATTGTGTAATGGTAGCACTTCAGATTCTGGTTCTGACTGTGGGGGTTCGAATCCTCCTTGGGGAACGAAAGCGAGGCTGTCCGGAAAGAATTATTGCTGTTGACGTATTTATTCGGCAGTTATTTCTTTGCGGACAACCTCGCTTTTTTTTGGCCCCTTCGTATAACGGCTAGTACAGCGGATTCTCATTCCGTAAACAGGAGTTCGATTCTCCTAGGGGCTATAAATAGGTATCATTATGACAGACGGAAAATATGAAGTTGCAACACACGGCTCTTGTGCAAGAAAAATCTTTTTTACAGTAAAAGATGGCAAAGTTTTTGACATCCGTTTTGAAGGCGGTTGCGATGGCAATCTTAAAATGATTTCTAAGCTTCTTAATGGTCTTCCATATTCTGAAATAATTTCCAAGTGTTCAGGAAACTTGTGCGGCGCAAAAAATACTTCCTGTGCAGATCAGTTAGCAAAATCTCTTGCAAATTTATAACCTTAGGCTATGCTTTCTGCTGAACTTTCAAAAAAGTCTATTTTTTTACTATAAATTGCTGCTCCAAAAGCAGAATCTTTTTCAATTCCTAAAGTCAAAGCAGTTTCTTTATTCCAATCGCCAGAAACATTCCAAAAACTTCGACTGATGTTTTTCCAGTCATTTGGATTTTCCATTTTAAAAGTTTGCCAGGAATGAGGAATTCCTTTGTTATAAAATACTATTACTTCATTTTTACAAACTCTTTGCATTTCCACTAAAGCTCCGCAAGGATCCATTACAGTTTCCCACGAACCAATGGCAACGACGTAATCAAATTCTTCGT
The DNA here is from genome assembly GCA_002437725.1 of Treponema sp. UBA6367. Taxonomy (GTDB): domain Bacteria; phylum Spirochaetota; class Spirochaetia; order Treponematales; family Treponemataceae; genus Treponema_D. The sequence continues at coordinate 91,297 of DJRF01000012.1, read as the reverse complement.
CGTTGAAAGGTAAGCACTCTGGACGAATAACAATTCCAAATGAATTTTCTTCAAGAGTTGAAACTACCGTGACATTGTTAGAAAATTCGTTTGAAACAGAATTATAGCTTGCTGTCAAAAATAAAATTTTATTGTCCCTGTTGCATTGAATTTCTTCTATACATTTGCCATATTCATCGAATTCCGTGTTTCCCTCGGTGTAAAAAAAGTCCTCTTGATTTAGAATATTTGACATTTTTAATACAAAACTTTTTTCTTGTTCCGCTAAGCAGTTTTTTTCTGATTGGCTGATTTTTTTGTATTCAAGAATCAATTTTCTTTCTTCCTGACGGTATGCTGAGGCAAGCTGGCTTATTCTTTTTTTTATGATTTGTCTGTATATAAAAAGATGTGCATGAATGCAACGCTTCCAAGTCCATTTTCTTGCTGTTTCTTCTGCATTTTTTCGGATAAAAGCATACTTGTCAAAATCTGTAATTGCATTTTTTAAGATTACGGCAATTCCATTTGAATCTATTGGGATTGAAAGGCAGTTTATTCCAGGTTTCGCGTACATATCCATTCCTAGCCCGCTTGTAAGCAAAACTAAGGCACCAGATGCCATGGCTTCTAATCCTGTAAATCCGAATGGTTCGTATCGGCTTGGCATTACAACAATATCAGAATTTTTGTATGCTTCAAAAAGTTTTTTTCCTTCTAAAAAAATTACATTATCAAAAAGAAAAGTGTTTATTCTAGAATCTATTTGTCCTTGTCCGTATAGGTTGTATTGCAAGTTGTACTTTATTTTAAAGTCTAGGCCTAAAAGGTTTACAGCATTTATAAAATTATTTATTCCTTTTTGAGTGTTTTCAAAGCGGCCAAAGTATGAAACTACAAGCGGACGTTTTACTTTTTTTCCAGAAATTTTTTTGTATAAAAAAGAAGACTTTCTAGGTTCTTTTGAAAGGAAATTTTCAGTTCTAAGACCTAGTGGCAATACTATAGGAACACAATTGTTTGCTATTAGGCGAGATGCGCTTTTTGCTGCGAAGTCGGAATATACTGCAAGAACAGCCGAGTTTTCAAGGGCGCAGCGTTCTACTTTTATTTCTTGAAAATAAACATCGCTTAATGCGCTGGAAGATATTAAGTCTGTAAAAATTAGATGAGATGAATATAGCACATTTTTGTCAAATCTAAATGGAAGATAAGTTTGCCTGTCATTGCAGTGGATTACGTCCGGCTTAAATTCTTTAATGACGGGCTCAACTTGCGCCCTGAATGATGCCGTTGTTTCAAGAATTCTTGCATCTGGAGAAAAGGCTTCAAATACTGTTTGCGGCGAAAATACGTAATCAACAGTTTTATCAGGAGCAGGGAAGTCCTCTCCAGAAAGATTAAAGCATACGCATTTTACGTCAGCATATTTTCGCAGTTCTTTTACAAATTCGCGCGTAAAAGTTCCAAGTCCACCGCATAATCTTGCGGGGTGTTCTGATGTTACAAAAAGAATTCTCATATTAACTCCCATAATAGTTTGATGTTCTGCCTATTATTTATATATGTCAAAACAACCTGATAAATGAACTTTTTTTACAAATTTTTTTCTAAAAAATCGACTTTCTACCTTAATAAAAAAATTTGTAAAGAAATGTAAAAAAAAATTCTGTTTTTTATGTTTTATGGCGGTATTAAAAGTAGATGCGCTTGATTCTTGAGCAGTGTTTTGAACTTTGTTTTTTGAGCAGGCGCGTTTGTGCTAAATATGATTTTATTAATTTTTTTATGGATTAAAGTATGAAAAGATATGTTGTTGTTAGGCAACACGACGAAACTGATTGTGGCGCTGCGTGTTTGGCGTCTATTGCAAAATACTATGGAAAAACAATTTCTATCAGCAAGATTAGAATTTATGCAGGAACAGACGTTATGGGAACTTCTGGAGCGGGCATTTTAAAAGGTGCTGAAAAACTTGGGTTTTCTTGCAGAGGAATGTTAGGCACAGAAGGCGTTTTTTGCGAAGGAATTCCCTTTCCTGTGATTTGCCATGTTAAAAAAGGAATTTTAGATCACTATGTTGTTGTTTATGGAAAAAAAGGAAGAAACGTAATAGTCGCAGATCCTGCCGAAGGTATTGTTCATTTAAGAGAAGAGGCTTTTTACAAAATTTGGACAAAAGTATTTTTTATAATTCTTCCAGAACAAAAGTTTTCTAGCACAAAAGAAACAAAAGGGCTGTTTCTTCGGTTTTTTTATCTTTTAAAGCCATATAAAAAAACAGTTGTTGAATGTTTTGTTGCAGGAATAATGCTGTGCTTAATGGGTGCTGCAAGCGCGTTTTATTTTAGATTTCTTATAGATGATGTGCTTTATTCTCAATTAAAAAATACTTTAAGTCTGTGTTCTTTGGCTTACCTTTTTGTAATTTTGTTTCAAACTTTAATGGAATTTTCTAGAAACCAGCTTATGAATTATATGGGAAATAAAATCGATATGGTCTTGGTTTGCGATTACTTTAGGCATATTCTTCGAATGCCTATGAGTTTTTTTTCTTCCCGAAAGACTGGAGAAATTCTTTCAAGGGTTGAAGATACTTCCATTATAAGGCATACAATTTCTTCCACAAGCTTAGGTGTTGTAATTGATTCTTGTATGCTTTTGGTTGGAGGCTTTTTTTTATTTATCTTTGGTTCTTCCTTGGTTTTTGTGGCAATTATTCCAGTAATTATTTCAGCTTTATTAGTTTGTATTTTTATAAAGCCTTTTAGAAAAAAAATTAAAGAGCAATCTATAAAAGAAGCGGAAAAACATTCTTCAATGCTTGAAAGCATAAATGGAATTTTAACTATAAAAGCACTCTCTTCTGAAAAAAATGCATTTTCCAGGACGGAAGGAAAAATAACAGATTGCGCTAGAAGAAGTATAAAGCTTGGAACTATGGCAAATATTCAACATGCTATGCAAAGTTTTGTTTCTAGTTCGGGAACTCTTTTACTTTATTGGATAGGAAGCCTGCTTATTTTTGAAGGAAAACTGTCGTTAGGCCAGCTGATTTCGTTTGTCACTCTTAGCGGTTATTTTTTAGGTCCTCTTGGAAGATTGCTTACATTGCAACAATCGCTGCAAGAAGCTTTTGTAGCTTCTGATAGGCTTAGCGAAATTATGGATATGGACGAAGAAGACTTTTACAGTAAAAAAGATTTGTGTTGCATAGAAAAATTAAAAGGACACATTGAAGTAAAAAATTTAACTTTTTCTTACGGCACTAGAGGTTCTGCATTGAAGAATGTTTCTTTTTTAATAAAACCTTGCGAAAAAGTCGCTTTTGTAGGAACAAGCGGTTCTGGAAAAACAACTTTAACCAAACTTTTAATGAAGTTTTATAAACCAGACAGTGGTTCAATCACTGTAGACGGAATTAATCTAGATGATATTGATACAATTTCTTTGCGAGACAGAATAGGTTACGTTCCTCAGGAAACGCTGCTTTTTAGCGGTTCAATAATCGAAAATATCACTTGGGGAAGTTCTGGAAAGTCGATGGACGAAGTTATTGAAGCTGCGCAAAAAGCGCAGGCAAGCGCTTTTATAGAACGGCTTCCAGACAGGTACAGAAGTATTATAGGTGAAAAAGGGTCAACACTTTCTGGAGGAGAGCGGCAGAGAATTTCTTTGGCAAGAGTTTTGCTTAGAAAACCTGAGCTTTTGATTTTAGATGAAGCGACAGCAAGTCTTGATAGTCTTAGCGAAAAAGCAATTATGAAAACCGTTAATTTTCTTGGCAATAACTGCACAATGATAATTGTTGCACATCGGTTAAGCACAATAAAAAACTGCGATAGAATTTTTGTTTTTGATAAAGGTTCTCTTGTTGAAAGCGGAAGCCACAGCCAGCTTTTAAAAAATAAATCAACATATTTTAAAATGTGGAATGCTCAGCAAGATTTTGATGAAAATGATTAAAAGCGTAAACGGATTTACAATTTGTGAAGATTTTGTGCGATAAGAACAATTAATGGAGCCACAGCAACCCAAAACAATTCAAGCGAAGTGCGGGTACAACCAGCGGTAACAAATTGGAAATTCGCTGAACGCATTTTTTTCATAATTTATAAAAACTCGGAGATTGGGCTATTTAAGTTTTATAGGAGCATTGTGCATGAAAAAAATTGTAATTTTTCCAGATGTTTATTTGGATGAGTGTTCAGAAGTTCTTGTTAAAAAAGAACCTTTTTATCTTCATGGGATTTTATTTTTGATATTTTCAATTCTTATTTTTTGCGTAATTTTTATCATTTTTGGCAAGACAGACGACGTCGTGCGAGCGCAAGGAATTGTTCGCCCAGAAAAAAATGTCTCCACAGTAAAAAATATAATATCTGGAAATATTGAAGATATTTTTTATAAGCCCGGCCAATATGTTTTTGCCGGCGAAAAGCTTTTATGCATAGATGGCAGAAAAATGTATGCTCAAAAAGAAGTTTTGATTTCTGAACAGAATGACTTAAAAATAAAAAAAATAGGAATTGAAGAAATTATTTTTAGTTTTGAAAATGGTTTGTCTTTTGTAAAAACTAAAAATCCTTCAATTTCTGCTAGATATGCCGCTTTTATTGCAGAAAAAAATCTATTAATTGCTAGAGCTGAAAGATGCAAAAAAATGTGCGAGCAAGAAAAACTTTTGCCTGAATCTTTAACAACAAAATCTTCTATAGAAACGTTGGAATACGAATATAAAAATTCCGTTTTGGAACTTGACAATTGCAATACTTCATTTTTAAGTTCGATAAAAGAAGAGTATGAAAATATTTTGCTTTCTTTAAAAGAATGTGAGCAAAACATTGTTCAGCTCAGCACTGAGCTTGAAAATTTAGTTCTTCTTTCTCCGATTGACGGTTTTGTTCAAGAAATTTCTTCTCTGAATAAAGGCGATTACATTTTTTTAGATCAAAAAGTGTTGAATATTGTGCCTAACGACTCTATTTCCTGTAGAGTTGAACTTCAAATTCCTGCTGACAGAATAGGAAAGGTAAAAGAAGGTCAAAAAGTTTTGCTCCGTTTTACGGCTTTTCCGTTTTATGAGTTTGCTGAAAAACATGGCGTATTGACAACAATTCAGCCAGATTCCCAGGTTTCTGAAAATGGAAAACTTTTTTATTCAGCTTATGTGATACTTGATTCTCTTTCGTTAAAAAGCCGTAAAAACGTTGAATATCAAATAAAAAGCGGTTTAGAAGTTAACGCAAGGATAGTTTTAGAAACGCAAACTCTTTTATATTTTTTATTAAAAAAGCTGGATTTATCTAATGTGTGAATTCGCTGAAAGCATTTTTTACAATTATAAAAAACTCTCTTTCAATCCAATAGATTTTAGAGGTATATTTTGAAGTGTTTTATAAAAAAAGTTGTTTTAATGTGTTTTTTTTTCAATTTATTTGTTTTTGGAAGATGTTTTAAACTCTTTTCAGAAGATTTTGCCAGATTTTCAATTTCAGAACTTTTTACCCTGCCTAAAATTCAGCTGGCTCAGTTGGATTATAAGGTTTCTTTGTTAGAATCTAAGTCTATTGAAAGACCCTTTTTACCTTTTTTTTCTTTTTCATCTGATTTTTTATCTTCAGGAAACTTTATTTTTCAGTCTTTAGACTTTTCTTATAATTCATGCGTAAATATTTATCAGCACTTGCCTGGAGGCCTTGTTTTTCAAAGCTCGTTTTCAGTGCCTTTTTATTTTTCGCAAGATTTTTTTACTGGAGCGAATGAGCTTTTTTCTGCAAATATAGAATCTTCTTTCTCTTTAAGAATTCCAATTTGTTTTTCAAAAAATTGCCTTTCAGATTTTAATGTTCTTTTAAGAGACTTTTACGACTTGCATCAGACTTATGCAAAAAATTGTTTGGATATATCACAATCAAGCGAAATTGCAGATTTCTTCTATAAAATATCACTTTTTTTGCTTTATAAAAGAATGAAAGCTGCTCTTGAGGATAAACTTTTTTTAACACAGCAACTTTGCAAGGATTATGAAGAATCCTTGAAACTTGGAAAAAATTCGGTTGTAAGTTATATGCAAGTTTCTGAAAATTATTTTTCGGTGAACAAAGAACTTGCAGAAGTAAAACTTCTTTTGATTCAAAATGAAACCCTTCTAAAATCAAAAAAGATAGAGTTAAATGAATGGGAAAAAAACTTTAATATAAACGATTTTATTGCATTTTGGGAAAACAATATAAGTTTTTTTGAAAATTCGTCTTTAAGCGAAAAAAATGAGCTTCTTTTGCTTAAAAGAAATTATTTTAGTTTGCTAAAAAGCGCAAAGTCTGAAATGCCGAGTCTTTTTTTGGAAACAAGTTTTTCTTATCCGTCGCTGGAAAACGGGTTTTCTATAAAAAACGTTTCCTGGAAAGCTAGGGTTTATTTTGACTTAAATATTTTTCCAGAATCAAATCTTTTTGACTGCAAAAAGAAACTTGATATAGCAAGGCTGAGTTATAGAATTTCTGAGGAACAGTTAGAATTAAAAAAAATAAACAAGAAGCAGGAAAGAATTTTGTTAAAGGAAAACAGCTTGGCGTATTGCGAAAATATGAAGAGCGCTTTTAATCTTGAAAATGAGCGCGCAAAATCCTTTGAATCTCTTTTTTCTTTGGGCAGGCTTAGCAAGCTAGATTTAGACTTTCAAAAAAATAGCGCAATTCTTGCAGAGCTTTATTACTTAAAAGCTAAAATTGAACACTTGAATCTGATTTCCTCTCTCTATTGATATAAAATATGAATAATGATACATTTTTGTGTATAAATATTCATAACTGAAGGTTAGGTTAATTAAAAGGCTAAAAGTCAAGTTTTTTGGAAAAAGAATACGTCTGGTCAAGGTACGCTTTCGCTCAAGACCTTGACTCAGCCGTTTTTAAGGTTAGTATAAACCTTAAATAAATTCGCTGATAGCGTTTCTTTTACAGTTATAAAAAACTCGATATTTGCGCTAATTAAAAGTATTTGATTTTATTGGAGGAAACATATTATGGCAAAAGATAAAGTTATCTTGGCTTATTCTGGCGGACTTGATACAACTGTTATCATCCCATGGTTAAAAGAAAATTACGATTACGATGTAATCGCTGTTTGTATCGATGTAGGGCAGGGCGATGATTGGGCTGCCATAAAAGCACGCGCTCTAAAGACAGGAGCTGCCGCTTGCTATGTTGTTGACGCAAAACAAGAGTATATAGAAGAATATATTTGGCCTGCTGTAAAGGCAAATGCAGTTTACGAAGATGAATATCTTTTAGGAACTTCCACGGCTCGCCCGCTTATTGGAAAAATCCTTGTTGAATATGCGCGTCAAGAAAAAGCTGTAGCAATTTGCCATGGGGCAACAGGAAAAGGAAATGACCAGGTTAGATTTGAGCTTGCTATAAAGGCTTTTGCCCCGGATATTAAAGTTATAGCCGCTTGGCGTGATGAAAAATGGAATATGGACAGCCGGGAAGCAGAAATAAAGTTCCTTGAAGAACGCGGATTAGAAGTTCCAATGAAAAAAGATCAGTCTTATTCTCGCGATGAAAATATATGGCATCTTTCGCATGAAGGTCTTGAGCTTGAAAAAACTGAAAACGAGCCAAACTATAAGCACATGCTAAAAAATACAACAGTTCCAGAAGAAGCTCCTGACGAAGGCGAATATGTGACGATTGACTTTGAAAAAGGAATTCCTGTCGGCTTGAACGGAAAAAAGATGAACGCCTTGGATTTGCTTACTGAATTGAATACAATTGGCGGAAGAAATGGTGTCGGTCTTGTAGATATTTGTGAAAACCGCTGCGTTGGAATGAAGAGCCGTGGTGTTTACGAAACTCCTGGCGGATCAATACTTTACTTCGCTCACAGAATGATGGATCACATCTGCTTGGATAGAGATACTTATCACTACAAGCAGCTCGTTGCAATCCGTATGGGCGAGCTGATATACGACGGAAAATGGTTTACAACACTTATGGATGCTTGCATGGCGTTCGTTGATAAAACCCAGGAAACTGTAACTGGCTGGGCAAAAGTAAAACTTGTAAAAGGTGCAATCCGTGCCGCAGGTTCAGGTTCTAAATACAGCCTTTACAACGAATCAATAGCTTCCTTTACAACCGGTGAATTGTACAACCACAAAGACGCGCAAGGCTTCATAACCCTGTTCGGCCTCCCTCTAAAAGTCCGCGCAATGATGGAGCAACAGGTCGGCGAAGGGCAGGCAATAGCGGAAAGCAAGAGTCTAAAAAAACGGCCGACAGAATAAAAAAAACTTGCAAATAGCGAGCGAGTGGCGCAGCTCGCTGGCCGACCTGTGGGTACCGCCCCTGCGGTACCCGAGGCGAAGGGCAGGCAATAGCGGAAAGCAAGAGTCTAAAAAAACGGCCGACAGAATAGTATCTAAAATCGACAGCCTGTCGATTTTAGAACTCAAGAAAATCTTAAAAGATTTTCTTGAAAACTGTTTTGCCTATGTTATAAAGTGCCATCCATGGCACTGCTGTAATACTTTTATCATTGAATATGGGCGAGTGGCGCAGCTCGCTCGCCGACCTGTGGGTGCCGCCCCTGCGGTACCCGAGGCGAAGGGCAGGCAAAATCCTGAAAAAGTCCTGCTTTCAATCTATTTATTTATCGCATCATCAAATATTGAGCAGATTCTCTGCTTTAGTTCCATAATAATTTGTTTTGACTTTTCATTTTCATTATTCTCTGTTGGAAGCTCTAGAAAAAGCTGATAAGGCAGAATATTTAAGACTTCTGTGATTTTTTGAAGAACTTCAACAGACGGAAAATTTTTCCCGTTTTCTACAGCATTGAGATAATTAGGGCTTATTCCGATTTTTTCTGAAAACTCAACCTGTGAAAATCCCTTGCTGGCACGGTAAAAGCGAAGATTTGATATAAAATTTTCTTGCAAATGCGTCATATTAAGAAAAAATACAAATTTTTTCACATTCTTTAACCAATGTAATAGAGTTAAAATAACTGTTTTTCAGTTGATAAATAACTGTTATAGAGTTATTATTAATGTAATTAAGTTGTATTGGAGATTTTTATGAAAAAATTTGAAAAATTTGTGATTTCAGCGATTTCTTTTTTGATGATTCTGGCTTCTTTCTCTTGCAAGCAGGAAGTTGAAAAGCAGGATGTAAAACCTGTTGCATTGGAGATTCTTTCGCTTCCCGCCAAATTGAATTATCTGAAAAATGAAAAAACTGATTATTCGGGTCTAGTTGTTAATATGGTTTATACAGACGGTTCAAGGAATAAGCTTGCAGAAAATGAATATTCTATAACGCCATCGGCAAAAACTTTGCTTTCAGAAGAAGGGAGCCAAGCCGTAAAAATCAGTTCTGATGGAAAAACAGCATTTTTTACAATTTCTGTGAAAAATCCTGCGGAAACATATTCCTCATCGCTGGAAATTTCAAGTCTGCCAAATAAACTGTCATATTTTACAAACGGAACACTGGAGTTAAAAGGTCTTGTTGTAAAAATGAATAAAACAGATGGAACTTCAACAGTTCTTGAAGAGTCAGAATATACTGTAGAACCAGCGGAAGGAACTGTGCTTTCGGAAGATGGCAATCAGGCTGTAAAAATCAGTGCAGATGGAAAAACAGCATTTTTTACGATTTCTGTGAAAAATCCGTCGGAAACATATTCTTCATCGCTTGAAATTTCAAGTTTGCCAAATAAACTGTCATATTTTACAAACGGAACGCTAGAGTTAAAAGGTCTTGTGGTAAAAATGAACAAGACAGACGGAACATCAAAAGTTCTTTCTGAATCAGAATACACTGTAGAACCAGCGGAAGGAACTGTGCTTTCAGAAGATGGCAGTCAGGCTGTAAAAGTTTCTGCGGATGGAAAAACAGCATTTTTCAGTGTCTATGTTGGGAAAACCGTTTACACAGCTTTAAAACTGAAAAGTATGCCGTCAAAAACTTACTACAAAGACAATGAGATGTTTGACACAACAGGCATGGAAGTTGTTGCTGCTTTTGATGACGGTTCAGAACGGACTTTGGAGGCGTGGGAATATAAGACCAGCTTGCAGAACGGCAGCAGTTTGCAAGCTGGCAGTGGTCAAAAAATTGCTATAACTTATTGTGGAAAAGAGGTTTCATTTTATATAAATGTTGGCAGCACTTGGGAAACTTATACCTTTGTTGACGACTATGAAAATGATGATGAAAACAGCATTGGCGTAAAAAATCACACAATAACTGATATTTGCAGAGGAAATACAAATTTAAAGAAGATTGTGATTCCAGATACTATTAAAACTATTGAAAGATATGCTTTTAAAGGATGTACAGCATTGGAAGAGGTAGAATTTCCTGATGGTATTGAGATTGAAAAAGAAGCTTTTAATGGTTGTAAAAGTTTGAAATCTATAAGATTTAAGGGAAGTGTATCTCTTTCTGGAGGAACTTTTAAAGATTGTGAAAATATTTCTGGCGAATTGGTATTTCCTGGCAGGATTAGTTTCCCTGGCTGGTCAGATTCTTCCGGCTTCGCCTTTGAAAATTGTAACAATATTACAAGTGTCGTTTTTTCTGGTGACGGCATATGGTTCTTGTGTAGTGGAAACAATGCTTTTAAAAACTGTATTTCACTTGAAAGTGTTGTCTTTAATAAAGATTCTATCTATTCAGAGTTATACTTTGAAGATTGTACTGTTTTAAAAAATGTAGAAAACATGGAAGGTTGGTGTGCAGTTTTTAAAAACTGTACAAGTCTTGAAAATATAAAAATATCAGACACTGTTACAAAAATTCCAGGCAATGCATTTTATGGCTGTTCTAGTTTACAAAATATAGATATTCCAAATTCTGTTATTGAAATAAGAGAAAATGCTTTTACTAATTGCTCTAAAATAACATCAATTCAGATTCCTTATAAAGTGGAAGAATTTTGGTTGAATTCATTTTATGGTTGTGAAAATTTACAAGAAATAAAATTGTGTTCTGAAAATTTGTCTGCAATTTATTTAGGATTTTCAACTGATAATAAATATAGAGATTATATAAGAGATCATAATATTAAGATTTCTTATAATGGGACAAAATCTCAATTCAATAAAATTAAGATTCGAGAACAAAAAGGTCTTGATGACTATGGTCCTCGCTTAAACGGTGTAACAATTTACTGCACGGACGGCAGTTTTGTATACGGAGAGTAAAAATGGAAATAAGATAAAAACAGTCAAAAATGCTGTCTGTTTTTATCTTTAAAAGTTTGCGTTGCAAACTTTCTTATCAACTGCAATAAAAAGTCAATCCTAAAACTGAAGTTTTAATCTTGACTTTTTATGGAGGAAAATAAAATGGAAAAAGAAATTAGTCCTTATGAAAAAGCGATTGAAGGTCGCTTCCAGCACATGAGCCAGTTTAATCACTGGATGAACATGTTTGCGATTTTTAATGGCGCATTGTTCGTTGGGTATTACAATGTTGTAAAAGAATGTGCTTGCGAAAAAGTAAATCCTTGCTGCCCAGTTTTTATTTTGGCTTCGGTAATTTTGCTTTTGGGCGTTATTTCTGCTTGGCTTTGGTTCTTTTCTGCCTGCGGATTTTACAGGTGGAATATTTCCTGGATAAATCTTGTAAAAAAGTTTGAAAAGGAAGAACTTGTAGATAAGCATGTTTACAGAGCTTTTGTTTATCCAGAAAAAACTAAATTTTTTAAGACAACTCCATTTTCAACTCAAAAGTTGGTAAGATTTTTTGTGCTTTGTGTTGCAATCGCGTGGAGTTTGATTGCGGCTTTTAATATTGCTAAAATGTTTGCTGGTTGTTCTGACAAAAACACTGCTGTACCTATGTGGATTGTTTTACTAGTTTTTTTTATTGTGTTAGCAATCTTCCTTGTTGTTGTATCTTTTATTTGCCGAGAATCCGACCTTAAAAATTCCCATTATGTATATGAAGCATCTGGAAAAGATGATTTGGAACTTATAAACTAAATCTTATTTTATAAAAACATTATGCTTGGTCTAAATGCCGAGTTTTAGAAAAATAAACAAAAGCGTAAGCGAATTTACAATTTGAGAGGGCTTTGTGCGATAAGAACAATTAAAGTTGCGTAGCAACCCAGCTCCATTCAAACAAAGCGCTGGCACAACCGTCTGAACAATGTGTAAATTCGCTGACAGCGATTCCTTCACGGCTTATATAAAACTCGACATTCGGGTTAAATAAAAATTTCACAAAGATTTCACTTTTGTTTTGTGTTTAATATGCTGCTTAACTGTATATTTAAAGTATGGCATTAGATATACTGTTCAAAATACTTCAGTTTGTGGGAAGTTTGGCGATTCTTCTTTACGGAATGGATATGCTTTCTTCTGGAATTCAAAAGGGCGCAGGCTCAAGCCTTCAAAAACTTTTGCATATCATTTCTGGAAATCGTTTTACAGCTGTTCTGACCGGCCTTGCTGTAACTGCAATAATCCAGTCTTCAAGCGCTACAACTGTAATGGTTGTAAGTTTTGTAAATGCTCAGATAATTTCTTTGACACAGGCAATTGGAATCATTTTCGGTGCAAATATCGGAACAACCGTCACCGCTTGGATAGTTTCAATTTTCGGATTTACCTTTAGCATATCGGCTGTATCTATACCGCTTTTTGGAATCGGCTATGTGCTTAAGCAGTTAAAAAAATATAAAATCCACAATTTTAGCGATATGTTTATGGGTTTTGGCTTGCTTTTTTGCGGCTTAGGCTTTTTAAGCAAATCTTTAACATTGAGCGCAGATTCTGTGGCGTTTCTTCAAAAGTTTTCTAATCTAGGTTTTGGAGGAATTGTTTTAGGAGTTTTATGCGGTCTGATTTTTACAGCATTAATTCATTCCTCTTCTGCGATGACTGCTATAATACTTACAATGGCATATCAGGGGAGCATTTCATGGGAACTTTCCGCAGCCTTGGTACTTGGAAGCAATATAGGTACAACTATTGATGCGATTCTTTCTGCCTTGAACGCAAGCGCGAATGCGAAGAGAGCTGCTTTAGTCCACGTCTTTTTTAATATTGCAGGAACATTTATAGCGCTTTGCCTGTTTAGACCGTTCTTGCGCTTTGTAGATTTTCTAGTGCCAGGAACGCCAGAATCTAACATAACAAATCACATTTCTATGCTTCACACCATTTTTAATATATGCGCCACACTATTATTCCTTCCTTTTGTTAATCAGATAGCAGACTTGGTTTCTAAAATTATAAAAGATGATAAAAAAACTGATGATGAGCATTATAAATTTCCTGTCATAGTTCCTTTTAGTCATCTTGGGGTTGACTTTTACCTTTCTCAAGTTCAAAAAGAAATCGCTTTTATGGCTGGAAAAGTAATGGATATGTTTGATCAGGTTTATAATGCTTTTTCAAACAAATATTCTGTTAGCGAAGACATAAAAAAGAAAGAATCCTATATAGACGAAATGAAAGATGCCATTACCGACTTTTTGAATAAATGCTCCAGGCTGCCGTCTTCAAATCAGGAGACAAGGCACAGTCTTTCTAAAATGATAAATACAACAGACGCGTTGGAAGTTCTTAGCGACGAATGTTGTTCCCTTGCGTTCTTGGTGGAAAAAAATTCTAGCAAAAACGTTGATGTTCAGTTTTATAAAAAACTTCTTGAATATTTCGACGAAGTAAGAGAATTTTTTGAATATGTTTCTAATATGGTGATTCTTGGAATAAATGAATCGCAGCGCGAAGATATGACAAAGATTGAAGATCAAATAGATGAAAAAAAGAGAAAGTTAAAAAAAGAGGTTCGTGAAAAAATTGAAGATGGAAAAAATGTTAAAATTGAATTAAACTATCTTGATATAGTAAGAAAAATAGAAAAAACAGGAGACTGTGTATATTCAATTGTGCAAACTTTATAAAAATTGCGTTTGCAAGTTTTGCTATAAATTTTAGGTTTGCACTTTTGCCAGATTAAAATGGGAGAAAGCAAATGATTTTTGTTTTGGAAGACGATGAAAATATTGGAAAGTTGGTTTCGTATACTCTTCAATCAGTTGGCTTTGAAACAAAATGCTTTGAAAGGCCATCTGATTTTTGGACTGAGCTGAGGAATAAAAAACCGGAGCTCCTTATTTTAGATTTAATGCTGCCGGAAGAAGACGGAATTTCAATCTTAAAAAAATTGCGCTCATCAACAGTTTACAGCGACATACCTGTTATTATTCTTACCGCAAAGTCTTCCGAATTTGACATGATAAACGGTCTTGATTCTGGGGCGGACGATTATATTTCAAAACCTTTTAGCGTTATGACCTTGGTTTCTAGAGTAAAAGCGGTTTTGCGTCGCTATCAAAAGAAAAACGGAACTGAAAAAAAGCCGTTAAAATGCGGCGGCATAAAACTTGATAAAAATACGCACACAGTTTTTTCTGGAGAAAAACAGGTTTTCCTGACAATAAAAGAATTTGACTTATTGGAGCTTCTTTTGCAAAATAAAGGTTGCGTTGTTACAAGGAATTCAATTTTGCAATTAGTATGGAATTGCGAAAGCGATGTGGAAACGCGCACCGTTGATTCGCACATAAAAACTCTTCGCCAAAAGCTTGGAAAGCGAGGAGAATTAATTCAAACAATAAGAGGTGTGGGGTATAAAATTGAAGAAAAATAATTTTTTTGAATCAAAAGCAAAAAAGAACTCTAGCCTTGCGTACAAAATTTTTATAAATACTTTTTTTGAAGGCTTTTTAATTTTTATTGCTTGCATAGCAGTTTTTATGGCCATTCAGTATCACAGTTTTGAAAATCAAATTTTTGATGAATTGGAAGTTGAATCTAGTTTTGTAATTCAAGGATTAAAGAAAAGCGATATGCAGTTTCTTTCTGATATTGAGTCAAAAAACAGATTGACAATTATATCTGAAGACGGAAAAGTTCTTTTTGATAGCAAAGTTGATTATTCAAATTTGGAAGACCACGCGCAACGCGCTGAAGTTTTGGTTGCAAAAGAGAAGGGGCGCGCAAGAATTGCAAGATATTCTGACACAATGACCCAAAAAATACTGTACTTTGCTAAAAAAACAAATATTTCGGGAAAAGATTATATAGTCCGCATTTCGTGCGAGCAAAAAACAGTTTGGATAATGCTTCTTCAGATGAGCCAGGTTTTGGGACTTCTGCTCTTTTGTATTATTATATCTACACTGTTTTTCTCATTGCGTTTTTCTGGCAAGATTTCATATCAGATTAATTCAATAAATTTGGATTCTCCAAAAAATTCTTTTGT
Source organism: Treponema sp. UBA6367 (assembly GCA_002437725.1). Classification (GTDB taxonomy): domain Bacteria; phylum Spirochaetota; class Spirochaetia; order Treponematales; family Treponemataceae; genus Treponema_D. The sequence continues at coordinate 76,022 of DJRF01000012.1, read as the reverse complement.
CTTTGATGAATTAAAACCATTTGTAGAAAGAATTTCAGAAGAAAATTACGAAAAAACTCAGCGGGAAGAGCTTAGAAAGCAATTTACAGCAAACGTTTCGCATGAATTAAAAACACCTCTTACAAGCATCAGCGGTTTTGCAGAAATTTTAATGAACGGCAATCCAGATAAAAAAATGCGTGCGGATTTTGCCTCTAGAATTTATGACGAAAGTCAAAGAATGATTGTCCTTGTAAACGATATAATAAAACTTGGAAAACTTGACGAAAAAAATGTAAATCTTGAAAAAGAAGAAATTGTGCTTAGACAAGTTGTGCAGTCAGTTTTTGAAACCCTAAAGCCTTTCGCAGAAAAGCGAAAAGTTTCTTTAAATCTATTTGGCGATAGCGGAAAAATTTCGGGTGTTTATCAAGTTTTATACGAAATGGTTTACAATCTTGTTGACAATGCAATAAAGTACAACGTTGAAGATGGTTTGGTTGATGTAAGCATAAATTCTAATGCTAAAGAAAAAACTGTTACGCTTTCTGTAAAAGATACTGGAATTGGAATACCTGCCGAAGAGCAGGATAGAATTTTTGAACGATTTTACAGAATAGACAAAAGCCGCTCTCGCCAGCTAGGCGGAACCGGCTTAGGTCTTTCGATTGTAAAGCACGCTGCGTTGTTTCATGGTGCAAAAATTTATGTAAAAAGCGCAGAAAAAAAAGGCTCGACTTTTACAGTTGTTTTCAATGTTTAAAAAGCCTGACTTTTGAAACATAAATAAATTCGCTGAAAGCTTTTTTTACATTTATAAAAACGTTCTAGAAGTAGAACTATTGACCGCTTTTTTCCACATTTTGTAGTTATTTTAAAACTGATTTAAGAAACTGTTTTAGGCGCTCGTTTTTTGGTTCTCCAAAAATTTGCTCAGGCTTGCCTTCTTCAACAATGTTTCCGCTGTCCATAAAGACTACTCGGTCAGCAACTTCCCTGGCAAATCCCATTTCGTGTGTTACAACAATCATTGTCATTCCGTCTTCTGCAAGTTTTTTCATAACAGAAAGAACTTCTCCCACGAGTTCAGGATCTAACGCGGAAGTTGGCTCATCAAAAAGCATGATTTTTGGTTCCATTGCAAGAGCTCTTGCTATGGCGACTCGTTGTTGCTGTCCTCCGCTAAGTTTTGCTGGATATTCGTTTATTTTATCGCCAAGTCCAACCTGATTAATAAGCTTTAAGGATAGTTCCTTTGCCTTTTGCTTGTCCATCTTTTTTACATGAATCGGAGCAATCATAACGTTTTCAAGTACGGTCTTGTGCGGAAAAAGATTAAACTTCTGAAAAACCATGCCCATTTCTAGCAAAATTTTAGCACGTTCCTTTTTTGGCATTTTAAAATTTTCTTTTCCATCGCAGTAATCGTCAAGAAGCTGGTCTTCAACAAAAATCTTTCCATTGTCAATTTTTTCAAGATGGTTTAGTGTTCTTAAAAATGTAGACTTTCCAGCTCCGGAAGGCCCTATAATGCACACGACTTCTTTTGGCTCTACAGATAGCGAAATTCCTTTTAAAACGTGAAGGTCTCCAAAACTTGTATTTATATCTTCTGTTTTTATAATGCTCATATTAATTTTTCTCCAGTTTTATGAAGTAAAATGCAAAAATTATTATTCGTAAACGCTAAAATGTTTTTCTGTCCTATTGAACGCAGTTGAAAAAACTGCGGTTATAATCAAATACAGAACCATTGCAGGAAGATATACTAGTTCGTTTCCTGATGAAGAGGCTATGCTTCTTGTAATTTTTGTTATATCTTCAAGGGCTATAAGCGATACCAAAGAGGCATCTTTTAAAACCATTATAAACTCATTTCCAATTGAAGGAATTAGACGTCTTATTGACTGCGGAACAATTACAAGTCCCATTGTTTGCCAGTAAGAAAAACCTAGAGCGTGGCAAGCTTCTTTTTGACCTTTGTCTATAGATTGAATGGCGGCTCTTATGTATTCTGCCATGTAAGCTGCCGAATTTAGTGAAAATGCAATAAATGCTGCAAGGAATTTGCTTTGAAGCGTTAGCATCGGGCAAATTTTTGGTAATCCAAAGTAGATAAAGTAAAGCTGCATAAGAAGAGGAGTTCCTCTAAAAAAGAAGATGTATGCACTGCAGATGGATTTTAGAAACTTGTTCTTTGACATTTTGCCAAGCGCAAGAAAAAGACCAAAAACAATGCCTGCTGAAACAGATGCTAAAGTCAAGAGTATTGTTATTTTTGCGCCATTAAGAAGGGCTGGAATCCAGCCGATAATTTTTTGCAAACTTTCCATTTAATGAATTCCTGTTGTCATTTTTTATGAATATAGATGGGAAAACGTAGAGTTTTTATCAAGTCAAGCTTGCCTAAAAACTCTACGTTTTGTTTATTCAGAAACTAAATCAGCGCCAAAAATTTTTATAGAAATTGCTTTTAAAGTTCCATCAGCGCGCATTTCATCAATGGCTTGATTAATTTTTTCAACAAGTTTTGCATTGCCTTTTTTTATTGCAACTCCAAAATATTCATCAGCTTTGCCTTGCCATACCATTTTGTATTCTGTGTCGGCAGGCGCAAGGTATGAAGCAGAAACTAGAGCGTCGCTAACAACTGCATCGCAGCGGCCAAGTTTTAAATCATCATAAGCGTTTATAACTTTGTCATATTCTGCCGGTTTGAACTTAAGCCCCGCTGCGGCCTGTTTTGTCATAAAGATGTCAGATGTCGTTTCTGCCTGGTATCCAACTGTAAGATTTTTTAAATCTGCAGGAGAAGATACATTTAATTTTGAATCCTTTTTTAAGATAATTGCCTGGCCGTTTCCAATGTAAGGCTGTGAAAAATCCATAGATTCCAGGCGTTCTGGGGTAATTGTAGAGCCAGACATGATGCAGTCGTATTTATCTGTTTGAAGACCTGCAAAAATTCCGTCCCATGCAGTATCAATAAATTCTGCTTTTAGACCGAGTTTTTCAGCAACGGCTTTGCCAAGCTCTACATCAAATCCAATAGGTGTTTTTCCGTCTGTGTCATAGTATTCCAAAGGCGGATAGCCAATTTCCATGCCAATTTTTAAGACGCCTTTTTCAATTGTGAATTCACCTTTTTCAACTTTTTTACTGCAACTAGCAAGCGCAACAGTTGCAATAACTGCTGATACCAATAAAAGTGTTTTTTTCATAAAATGCTCCCATAAAAAGCCAAGATTAAAACTTCAGTTTTAGGATTGGCTTTTTAATGCAATTTCGCAACAAAGTGAGAAATTGCAGATGATAAAAAAATTTGCAACGCAAACTTAAAAAAATAAAGGGACTTATAACGTTAAAAGAAACGCCATTGTCCCTCAAGCTTGTTATATTGTAGAAAAATAAATGCTATTAGTCAATAAATTTTCATTTTTTATGTATAAATATGCACATTTTAAAAATTGATTTTGTTTCATTTTAAAAGCTGCGCAGCGTCGCTTCTTTTCCAGCGGAGAGCCGTAGTGTAAGGCGTTTCTCCAGAAATATTCTTTGATTCTTTATCAAGTCCATAAGAAACAAGCTTTTCAATTGTTGTCAAATCTGCAAGCCTTGCCGCGTAGTGCAAAATTGTGTTTCCCTGTATGTCGCTTTTTGAACCTGCGTATTTTACAATATCTTCAAGAATAAGAGTGTTGTTATTTGTAAAAACTATTGTAAGCGGGTTTATTCCTTTTTTGTCGATTGTTATAAAAGGATCGGAGCCTTTTTCTAGCAGCATTTTTGTAAGCGTCGCATTATTGTTTTCAACCGCGATTCCTAACGGTGTGTAGCCGTCTGCATTTCTTGTGTCAAACGGATAGCCTCTCGCTAAAAGTTTTTCAAGCAGCTGAGGGCTTTTGTTATTTTTTACAACTATATGGATAGGAGTGTTTCCGTCGCTATCTGCAATGGTCGTGTTGTCTCCTAAAACGGCTTGAATAACTTCATCTCCTTGAGAAAGGCTTATGCTGAACGGAGTGTTTCCGGCTTTATCTCTTGAAAGAGGATTTCCTCCTGCATTTCTTATTAGATTGATTATTTCAATGTCGCCGGCAATTGCTGCTTCGTGATAAGCATTTTTTCCTGAAATTTCTTGAATCTGAGGATTTGCGTGGTGTTCAAGCAACAAAGTTGTTATTTCTATATTCTTTGAACGTATTGCGTCCATAAGAATTGTTCTGCCAGAAGTGTCGCTGGAGTCTGGATTTGCCCCGCAGTCTAATAAAAGTTTTGCCATTTCAGCTTTTCCAGAAATTGCCGCTTCAGAAAGCGCAGATTTTCCAGTTACATTTTGAGCGTTTATGTCTGCTCCAAGCTTGACAAGCGTTTTTGCGCTGCTGCTGTTTCCCCAGCGCACTGCTGTGTGTAAAGGAGTGCTTCCAAGATTGTCCCGGATATTTAACTTGCAGCCGTTTTTTACAAGCTCTTCTATTACTAAAGCATTGTCAGTTTTTGCTGCATTGAATATTGGAGTTTCTCCGTTTGCATTTCTTGCTTCTGCGTCCGCTCCTTTTTTTATCAATTTTGAAACGGCTTCAGGAAGTTCCCATTCGGCTGCATAATGCAAAGCAGTGTTTCCGCTTCCATCTGTAGCTTTAATAGTTTGCGATGTTATAAGCCAGTCCATAGTTTCTTGACCATTGCTTAAGGCGAGGCTCAAAGGTGACTGGTTTTTGTTGTTCGTAGCAAAAATATCTGCGTTTTTTGCCAGAAGAAGTTCTCCAAGCTGCTTTTTGTTTTTTTGAACAGCCATAAAAAGCGCGGTATCGCCTTCGGAGTTCCTTGAATTTACATCCTCTGTAAGGCTTAAAATGTACTGAATCTTTGAAAGCGGCGCATCGCTTTTGATTGCGACGCATAAAGGGGAATTTCCGTTTGAATCGTGGCTATTTATATTCTTGCTTGTAATAATTAGAGAAAGAGTTTCATCATCTTTTTCTAAAGCCCTTAAAAGCGGGGTTTTTCCATTTGTGTCTTTAGAATGAATATCAGCACCTTTTTTTGCGTAAAATTCTATGTGCTCTTTGTTGCCTATTTCTATTGCAAGCGAAAATGGAGTGATGCCGTCTTTGTTTCTTGCGTTTATATCCGCTCCTGCTGATGTAAGTTTTTCAAGAATTGAAGTAGGAACATTTGTAAGCGTTGCTATGTGTAAAACTGTATCGCCATAAGTGTCTTTCTTAGTAACATCGCTTTTGTAGGAAATAAGCAAGGTGTATAATTCATCGCGTTTTTGAGCAGGCATTGCAATAAGAATTGGAGTTTTTCCAAGATTGTCCTTTGCGTTTATGTTTGCTCCGGAATCTAGAAGCATTTTTGCAATATTTGTGTTTCCGTAGCGGACAGCTTCGTGCAAAGGAGTAGCTCCGGAACTGTCCTGAACATTTGTAGAAGCGTTGTTTTCAAGTAAGAATTTAGTTATTTTTTCGTGTCCTGCTATTGCGCTAAAGTGAAGGGGTGTCTGGCCGTCTTCGAACCTGTAGTTTAAGTTTCTGTTTGAAACTGCCGTTTGAAAGTATGCATATTCATCGCTTGCTGTTCTTTCGGCTCCGTTCATGATTAATATTGCCGCAATATCTATCATTCCTTCTGAGTTTATGTCAAAAAATGCGTAATCCAAAGGAGTTTTTCCGTTTATATCTTTTTCCGAAAGAGAAAAGTTTTTAGATACACATTTTTCTAATGCTTTTTCGTTCTTTTTTTCAACAAAATAGTGAACTAAGCTTTTTTGCTCTTCTGCGGTTTTACAGTTGCGTGTTTTTTCATTAATAAATATGTCGTAATAAACAGGATTCTCTTCGAATCCTATTTCCATAGCGGTTTTTCCGTCGTTATCGCAGATAAAAATGTCGCAATTGTCCGCTATTAATTCTTCAACAGATTCAGTTGCGTTTTTTATGACCGCTATATGCAAAGGAGTTCTGCCTTCTGTTATATTTTTTATATTAGGATCTGCTCCTTGAGCAATGAGAAAACTTATCATAGAAGGTTCGTTTAATGCTGCCGCTTCGTGTAGAGCTGTATTGCCATCTTCATCGATTGCATTTACATCGTATTTAGAAATAAAAAGGCTTTTTGCCTCTTCAATTCTTCCTTCTTTTATGAGCTGCTGCACAGAAACTGCTTTTTTAGGAGCCGATTTACAAGCAAAAAGTATAAGAGCTGAAAAAACTAATACGAAAATTGATATTTTTCTTCTATAAAGATTATGCATAGATTCCTCGCATGAAATTTTCTTTTTCTTACATTGTGTATCGGAATTTTAAACTTAAGATTTAGAAGTTTTTTATAATACATTTTACTTTTTGCAAGTATTCCCATTGAATAGTTTTTTTTCAAAGAGTATAATTCTACAATTTGTATAAAAGTGCCGACAATGGCGTCAATCTTTTATCATTGCAGTTTGCTCAAGCGTCGCTTTCACAAACTGTGATTCTCGCCACTACGCGGAGTTTTATAAGGAGTCTTAAATGAATTTAATTTATGGAATAAAAGACAGACCGTCTATTGGTAAGGTTTTCTTATTCGCTTGTCAGCAGCTTCTTGCAATAATGGCTGCGACTATTGCAGTTCCTGCGATTGTAGGAAACGGTCTTACGGCTTCTGCCGCACTGTTTGGCGCAGGTGTCGGTTCAATTGTTTATTTGCTTTTTACAAAAAGTTCTAGTCCTGTATTCTTGGGAAGTTCATTTGCTTTTATAGGTTCAATGTTCAGTGCGTTTGGAGGAGCTGCCTCTGTTTCTGTTGGATACTGGGGACTTATAATCGGCGCTCTTATGGCAGGCTTGGTTTACGTTGTAATCGCGCTAATCATAAAGTTCTGCGGTGTAAAATGGATTGACAATCTTATGCCTCCTGTAATTATCGGACCTACTGTTGCAATAATCGGACTAAGCCTTTCTAGCAATGCTGTTGGCGACCTTATGAAGTCAAGCGTAGAAGGTGGAAGCACTTATATTGCTATAATTTGCGGGCTTGTAACACTTTTTGTAACAATGATTTGCTCTACCTATGGTAAAAAAATCGGAAAACTCATTCCTTTTATTATAGGAATCCTTGCAGGGTATGCCGTTGCTTCTATTTTTGCTCTTATTGGAATCCTTGCAAAAAATCCTGCGCTTGTGGTTATAAATTATTCTGCTTTTAAAGAAGTTCACGGATTGTTTTCTATACCTGATTTCACCTTTCTTTTAGGAGGAAAAGAAGGTCTTTCTGGAATTACAGGCAGTTATCTTCTAACAATATTTGCAGCCTATGTTCCTGTTGCATTTGTAGTTTTTGCAGAACACCTTGCAGATCACAAAAACCTTTCTGCAATAATCGGTGTTAATCTTCTTGAAAAGCCAGGTCTTTCAAGAACTTTGCTTGGCGACGGCATAGGTTCTGTTTTAGGCGCTTTTTTTGGAGGCTGTCCTAATACAACTTACGGTGAATCAATTGGTTGCGTTGCCATAACTAGAAACGCTTCTACAATAACAATATGGGGATGCGCATTTCTTTGCATAGTCTTTTCTTTAATAAGTCCTTTGGTTGCCTTCCTTGAAACAATTCCAAACTGTGTAATGGGCGGAGTTTGTATCGCCCTTTATGGATTTATCGCAGTTTCCGGATTTAAGATGTTCCAGACAGTTGATTTAAACAAGAACAGAAATCTTTTTGTGGCATCAGTTATCTTTATAACTGGTGTAGGCGGAATGGTGATAAATTTTGGCAAGGTTGAAATAAGAACTGTCGCTTGCGCTTTAATTCTTGGAATCCTTACAAATGTTGTTCTTCGCGGAGAAAAAGACGAGGAAACAGCAAAAACTGAATAAAAACAGCCGAAAATGGCGTCTGTTTTTATCTTTTAGTTTGCATCGCAATTTTTTATGGGAGAAAATATGTCTAAAAAATTAATTCCAATAACTCTGCTTTGTGGCTATCTTGGAGCTGGAAAAACCACTTTAATGAATAAGGTTCTTACAAATCAAAAAGGCTATAAAGTGGCTGTAATTGTAAACGACATTGGTGAAATTAATGTGGATGAAAGCCTTATTGCAAAAGGCGCAAATATTACTGACACTTCAAGCATTATTGGGCTTCAAAATGGCTGTATCTGCTGCACTCTCAAGTCTGACTTGGTTCAACAGATTGAAGATCTTATAAAAACAGGCAAGTTTGATTACATTTTAATTGAAGCTAGCGGTGTTTGCGAGCCAATGCCAATTGCTCAGGCAATCGAACAGATTAGAAACGGAAAGCTTGACAATGTTGTCAGCGTAGTTGATGCAAAACGTCTTGTTGATGAATTCTCTAGCGGTGACAGCCTCTTAAAAAAGGATATGGGCGAAGAAGACTTGGAATCCCTTTTGGTTCAACAGATAGAATTTTGCTCTACTTTAATAATAAATAAAAAAGACCTTGTTTCTGAAGATGAAATGAAAAAAGTTCGTGCGGTTGTAAACGCTCTTCAGCCTCATGTAAAAGTTATTGAAACCAGCCAAGGAAATGTTGATGTAGCGGATATTCTTTCAACGCAAAGATTCGATTTTGATACAGTTTTTGAAAGCGCGGCCTGGGTTCAGCACTTGGAAGGCGATGAGAGCAGCCACGAAGAGCATGGTGAGCATGGTGAGCATGGTCATGAACACAATCATGAGCATGAAGAACACTGTCACGAAGAAGAGCATGGCGAGCATCAGCACGAAGAAGGTCACCACCATCACGAGCACAATCACGAGGGCGCTGATGAAGACGAATACGGAATAGGAAACTTTGTTTACTATCGCCGGAGACCGTTTAATCGGGACAGGCTTGAAGAGTATGCCGCTCGTTGGCCTAGAAACATTATTCGTTGCAAAGGCGTAATTTGGTTTAGCGATGAAGACAACATGGCTTATGTGTTTGAAACTTCTGGCCGGCAGATTCAGGCCGGGGCTTCTGGAACATGGCTTGCTTCTTGCTCAAAACAGGAGCAGGAGGAAGTTCTTGCAAGAGAACCTAAAGTTCGCGCTGAATGGGATTCAAAAGTTGGCGACCGCATGATAAAACTTTGCATAATCGGCCAAAAATTAGATAAAGAAAAAATAACAAAAGAACTCGATTCAATTTTAGACTAAAGTTCTTTTCGGATCTGTCTTACAACTTCTAGTATAGGCGGGTTCGCATTTGCAAATCGCAAAACGTCGGACACAAGGCTTTAAGAGTAGTTTCTCAAATGCGCCTTGATTCGGCGTTTTTTAATAAGGTGAAATATGACTGCTTCAATTAAAAATGGTCCTGTAGAAAATAAAATGGGTGTAATGCCCGTAGTTCCGTTAATTCTTAACATGAGCCTTCCAATCATGCTTTCTATGTTTGTAATGGCTCTTTACAATATAGTTGACAGTATTTTTGTTGCAAAAATCAGCGAAAATGCGCTTACTGCTGTAAGCCTTGCTTTTCCAATTCAAAATCTTCTTATAAGTTTTGCAGTTGGAACAGGAGTCGGTGTAAATTCCTTGCTTTCTATGAGGCTTGGACAAAAAAATCAGGAAGATGTAAATAAAACTGCGATGATGGGCATTTTTCTTGCCTTTTGCACCTTTGTTTTATTTATGATTCTTGGATTTGCTTGTGTAGATTTATATCTTTCTTCTCAAACAAAAAATGAAGAAATTATTCTTTATGCAAAGCAGTATCTTTTTGTGATAACAACATTTTGTTTTCCCGCTTGCGCAGAAATTATGTTTGAACGGCTTTTGCAGGCTACAGGCAGAACTTTCTTTTCAATGATAAGTCAGCTTGTGGGCGCTGTTTCAAATATTATTCTAGATCCTCTTTTTATTTTTGGTATTGGACCTTTTCCTAAAATGGGAATAACAGGAGCAGCCGTTGCTACAGTCTTAGGGCAGGTCGCAGGCATGTTAGTCGCTCTTGTGCTGAATTTAAAATATAACAAGGATATTCATTTTAAACTAAAAGATTTAGTTCCAGACCTTAAGATTATAGGTTTAATTTACAAAGTTGGAATTCCTTCAATCGCCATGAGTTCAATTACTAGTGTTATTGCCTACTTTGTAAATCTGATCTTAGGAAGATTTTCCACAACTGCAATTGCTGTTTACGGAGTGTTTATAAAGATGAACAGTTTTGTGTTTATGCCTGTTTTTGGGCTTACAAACGGAATTGTTCCTATAATCGCATACAATTATGGTGCAAAGCATCACAAGCGGATAGTTGATACCATAAAGTGGTCAGTGCTTATTGCGGTTGCTATTATGGCAGTTGGCTTTGCAGTTTTTGAGATATTTCCAGAACAATTGTTCAAACTGTTTAGCGCAGGCGAAGATATGCTTGCTATAGGAGTTCCCGCCTTTAGAATAATTGCGCCAAGTTTCTTAGGAGCTGCCATTGCAATTACGCTTTCTTCGGTTTTTCAAGCTTTTGGAAATGCGGTTTACAGTCTGATAGTTTCATTTTCGCGCCAGTTTGTTGTATTTCTTCCAGTAGCGTATCTGCTTAGCCTTACAGGAAATGTTCAAAACGTGTGGTGGTGCTTTATTATCGCGGAATTTATGTCTGTTGGAATGTCTTTATTTTTAATGGCGAAGATTTATAACAAAAAAATAAAGGCAGTTCCTTTTGAATAAATAAAACTTTGACATTTATGCTATTTAGCTCGAATTTCGAGTTTTTAGGAAAAGAATAAAAGCGTAAATTCGCTGAAAGCGTTTTTCATAATTTATAAAAAAAACTCGAAGCTAGGGTATTTAGAAAAATTGCAAATTTATTCAAAAAATTAACAGAAAAGACAGAATTTTTATAAATATGCATTTTATGTTTTTGCAAACACTTTATATAGTTTTTGTGCTGCAAAAAACTTTGGTTATCCACTAAATATAGCGTATTTTATTGATGTTTGATTTTTAAAATGTTGTCATTCGTTCTTATTTGAGTTATTATTTATATGACTCTAAAGAGCAAAAAATTATTAAATATATAGAGGTATAGACTATGGCTTTAAGACCAGAATGGGAAGGATTTAATCCTGACGGTTTATGGACAAGCGAAATTAATGTTCGCGATTTTATTCAGGCAAACTACACAGAATACGATGGTGATCAGAGTTTCTTGGCAGGCCCTACAGCCGCTACAAAGAAATTGTTTGATGAGCTCCAAAAATTGCAGAAGGCTGAGCACAATAAAAAATCTGTAGGCTTAGACGGAAAAGAAAGAAGCGGTGTCCTTGATTTAGACACAGATGTTGTTACAGGCCTTACATCGCATGGCGCAGGATATATCTGTCCCGAAGGAAAAGAGCTTGAACAAGTTGTAGGTCTTCAGACAGACAAGCCTTTAAAAAGAGCTTTTATGCCTTTTGGTGGAATCCGTATGGCAGAGCAATCATGCGAAATGTACGGATATAAACCAAACGCTGAATTGCACAAGGTTTTTACAGAATATCACAAAACCCACTCAGATGCCGTTTTTGAAGTTTACACTCCAGAAATTCGCAAGGCTCGCAAGGCTCACATCCTTACAGGGCTTCCTGATACTTACGGACGAGGACGCATCGTTGGTGACTACCGCCGTGTAGCGCTTTACGGTATTGACTATCTTATCGAACAGAAAGAAATTGATAAGGCTAACTGCGGCGACGGAACAATGACAGAAGATGTTATTCGTTTGCGCGAAGAGCTTTCTGAGCAGATTAAGGCCCTTAAGGGCATTAAAGAGATGGCCGCAATCTACGGTTACGACATTTCAAAGCCAGCTACAACTGCAAAAGAAGCTTTCCAGTGGCTGTACTTTGGCTATCTTGCTGCAATCAAGACACAGAACGGCGCCGCAATGTCTGTAGGTCGTATTTCAACATTCCTTGACTGCTACATTGAACGCGACATCAAGAAAGGTATTCTTACAGAAGAAAAAGCTCAGGAACTTGTTGACCACATCGTAATGAAGTTCCGAATGGTTCGCTTTGCTCGTATTGAATCTTACAACCAGCTTTTCTCTGGAGATCCAATTTGGGCTACTCTTGAAGTTGCAGGTCTTGGTCAGGATGGACGTTCTGAAGTTACAAAGAACGACTTCCGCTTCCTACACACTCTTGAAAACATGGGACCATCTCCAGAACCAAATATTACAGTCCTTTATTCAAAGAGACTTCCAGAAAACTTCCGCCGCTATGCTGCAAAGATTTCTATTGATACATCTTCTATCCAATATGAAAATGACGACATCATGCGTCCTATTTGGGGCGATGACTATTCTATCTGCTGTTGTGTATCTGCAACTCAGACAGGAAAGGAAATGCAGTTCTTCGGAGCGCGCGCAAATCTTGCAAAGGCTCTTTTGTACGCAATCAACGGAGGTAAGGATGAACGCGATGGACTTACTCCTTACGCACAGGTAGGTCCTGAACTTCAGCCAATTACTTCAGAATATCTTGATTACGATGAAGTTATGAGAAAGTATGATTTTATGCTTGAATGGCTTGCTGATCTTTATGTAAATACATTGAACGCAATTCATTATATGCATGACAAATACTACTATGAAGCTGCAGAAATGGCTCTTATAGACACCGATGTTCGCCGTACATTTGCAACAGGTATCGCAGGATTCTCTCACGTAGTTGATTCGCTTTCTGCTATAAAATATGCAAAAGTAAAAGTAATCCGCGATGACCACGGTCTTGCTTGCGACTTTGTTCCAGAAGGAGAATTTCCTCGCTACGGTCAAGACGATGACAGGGCAGACGAAATTGCTGTATGGTTGCTCAAGACATTTATGGCTAAAATCAAGAAGCATCCAACATACCGCAATGCAGAACCTTCAACTTCAATTCTTACAATTACTTCAAACGTTGTTTATGGAAAAGCTACAGGTGCTCTTCCTGACGGAAGAAAGGCTCATGAACCATTCTCTCCAGGAGCAAATCCTTGCTATGGCGCAGAAACAAAAGGTCTTATTAAGTCTTTGAACTCTGTTGCAAAAGTTCCTTACGAATACGCTTTGGACGGAATTTCAAATACTCAGACAATAAATCCTTCTGCTCTTGGTCATGAAGAAGATGAACGAATAGGAAATCTTGTAAGTGTTATGGATGGATATTTTGCAAAGGGCGCTCACCACTTGAATGTAAACGTATTCGGTGTTGAAAAGCTTAAGGATTGCCAGGCTCATCCTGAAAAACCAGAGTATGCAAACTTTACAGTTCGCGTTTCAGGTTATGCAGTTCGCTTTATCAATCTTACAAAAGAACAGCAGGACGATGTAATTGCTCGTACTTGCCACACAAGCTTGTAATTTTGAATTGATTGAATATGTCTAGTCAAGGTCTTTGCGTAAGCGTGTCTTGGCTAGATTTTTTTAAGGTTTGTAGAAACTTTAAATAAAAAAAGGTGGTCATTTTGACTTAGCTCAATGACCACCTTTTTTTTGCAAATTGTATTTTTATAAGGTTGCTAAAGTTTTTTCGATTCTAGCTATGGATTTTTCTTCTCCTAGCACGTGAATAGAACCGATTAAAGGAGGCGAAACTCTGCTTCCTGTAACAGCCATTCTTATAGGCATCATAAAGTCGCCAAGTTTTATGCCTAGCTCTTCAGACTTTTGTTTAGCAAAGTTTTCAGCGCCTTCGTGATCTAAAACAAATACTTGGTGAACAAAATTTTTTGCTTCTTCAAGAACTTGTTTTGTTTTTGCAACATCAAGCCGCTTTGGAACAATCTGTTCTACAGGCGGAACTTCTGGTTCTGTAAACATAAAGTGAACCATTTCTGCCGCTTCTGTAAGGAACTTCAATCGCTCTTGTATTAATGGCATAAGACCTAGCAAAGTATTTTTTACATCTTGGCTAGTCATGTTCATTGACTTGTCTACGCAGTAAGGTTCTCCGTCTTCGCCAAGCGCAACTCCTGAATACTGTGGTCCAACATTCGGTTTTGGCTGTGGATTTTCAGGATTAATCTCAAGAGTTGCATCTCCTGTTCCTGTTATAAAAGGAAGTGTCCATTTATAAAGTTCTTCGGTTGAAAGTTTTCGAATGTAGTTGCCGTTGTAGTATTCAAGTTTTTTGTAATCAAAAACTGCAGGGGATTTGTTTAAGTGTTCCAATTTGAAGTTTTCTGCAAGTTCTTTTAGCGTGTAAAATTCTTTGCCTTCTTCGTAAGAGCAGCCGAGCATTGCCACATAATTTATGATTGCTTGCGGCAAATATCCTCGCGCACGAAATTCGTTAAGAGAAGTTGAACCGTGCCTTTTTGAAAGTTTTTTGCCGTCAGAACCGTTTACCATTGGCAAGTGGCAGAATTCTGGATGTTCCCAGCCGAATGCGCGGTACATTTGAACGTGCAATGGGGTTGAAGGAATCCATTCTTGGGCACGCATAACGTGGCTGATTTTCATAAAGTGATCGTCAACTATGTTTGCAAGATGATATGTTGGAAAGCCGTCTGATTTTAGCAAAACTGGATCAGGAGAAATGTCTTCATTCTTCCATACAATGTCGCCAAGAAGGTGATCAGAAAATTTAGTTTCTCCTTCTAGCGGAACTTTTAAACGAATAACATAAGGCTTTCCTGCGTCAAGGTTTGCTTTTACTTCTTCAGGAGTTAAGTGGCGGCAGTTTCTGTCGTAACCAGGAGCCATCTTATTTTCTGTTTGAATTTTTTTTATGCGCTCAAGGCGTTCTGAATCGCAAAAACAGTAGTACGCTTCCCCTTTTTCAACAAGTTCGTAAGCGTATTTTTTGTAAAGTTCAAATCTTTGGCTTTGAACATAAGGACCGTAAGGACCGCCTTTATTTCCGCCTTCGTCCCAGTCGATTCCAAGCCATTCCATTGTGTCGTAAAGATTTTTTACATATTTTTCATCGTATCTAGTTCTGTCTGTGTCTTCAAGGCGAAGAATAAATTTTCCACCTTTTGAACGTGCAAAAAGATAATTAAAAAGCGCTGTGCGTACACCGCCAATATGCTGCATTCCCGTAGGGGAAGGGGCATATCTTACACGGACTTCATTATTTTCAGCCATATATACTCCAATAAGAATGTTTACAATCTTTTGTTTTGTGATAAGTTTGCAACTAATAAATATATCACAATTACAAATATTGCTCAATTATGATAATTAGACTAAACTTCGAGTTTTTATGAATTGTGAAAACACTTTCAGCGAATTTCTAATTTTTAAAGATTGCGATTTTTCTAACTCTTTTTGCTAATTTGCGTTATTATATTTATGGGGGTTCGAATAATGATTATAGATTCTCATGTTCACTTTGGAAGCGCATTGAATTTTGATATGAAAAAAGAATATGTGCTTGAGGCAATGAAAAAATATAAAATAAGTGCAATGATAGTTTCTAACTGTGAATCTACAGAGTGTAACCATCAGCAAAAGATTCTTCCAGTTTCTGAGCAAGTTAAGCAAATAAAAAGCGCAATAGGTGCGGTTCAGTTTGCTAGAGAAAATCCTGGTAAAATTTATGCTGCGATTTGGTGCAAGCCTCTTCTTGAAAAACCTGACGACGATTTAGAAACTCTTATAAAAGAAAATTTAGATGTTGTAAAAGCTCTTAAATTTCATCCTTATCATTCTGCGGTTCCTTTTGATGATGAAAAAATTGAGTCATATATGTATTTGGCAGAAAAATACAACCTCCCTGTTATAACGCATACAGGAAACACGGACTACGACAGCACAGACCGCGTTTATTCTATGGCAATGCGTCATAAAGATATTGTTTTTATAATGGCTCATCTTGGTTTGGGAACAGATAATATGCATGCAATAGAGCTGTGCCAAAAACTGCCAAATCTTTATGGCGATACTGCTTGGGTCAGCATGAAAAGTGCCGTTGAATTTGTAAAAAAGTGCGGAAGTTCAAAACTTCTTTTTGGAAGCGATCTTCCAATTGACGGAGTTGATACATATTTGCATAATCCTTTAGGTGAGCGAAGCGTTTATCAAGATTATTTTCATGAATTGTTCAAGCACATTTCTTCTGAAGATTATGAAAATATTATGGCAAAAAATGCAAAAACTTTGTTTGGAATTTGATAAAATTACGGAGTTGAAAGCGTTTTTTCAAAAACTATAAAAGCTCGAAGTTTGAGTAAAATGAAAAAAATATAAGGATTTTTTATGCAGGGATATATTCACAAATTAGAATCGTTTGGTTGCGCAGACGGACCTGGAAGTCGGTTTGTTATCTTTTTTAGCGGCTGCAAGATGCGCTGCCTTTTTTGCCATAATCCTGATACTTGGGACATGAAAAAAGGAACCCTTTACACCGCAGAAGAACTTTTAAAAGAAGCGGAAAGTTGCCGTGCATATTGGGGAAAAAAGGGCGGAATAACTGTAAGTGGCGGAGAGCCTCTTGTTCAAATTGATTTTCTTATAGAACTTTTTACTTTGGCAAAGCAAAAAGGAATAAATACTTGCATAGATACTGCAGGCGGTCCTTTTTCTTTAGAAGGCGAATGGTTTGAAAAGTTTAAAAAACTTATGGAAGTTACAGATATTCTGCTTATGGATATAAAGCATATTGATGAAAAAGAGCATATAAAGCTTACAGGCCAGAGCGGTAAAAACATAATTCAAATGTTTAGATACCTTGATGAAATAAACAAGCCAATTTGGATTAGGCACGTGCTTACTCCTGGAATAACAGACAACGATGAATATTTAACTAGAACTCGGGACTTTATAAGAACTTTGCATAATGTGCAGCGGGTAGAAATTCTTCCATACCATGGACTTGGAGCAATTAAGTATAAGGATTTGGGAATTGAATATCCTTTAAAAGATGTTGCCAGTCCTAGCGCGGAACGCATTCAAAATGCAAAAAACATTTTGGAATGCGATAAGTACACTGCTTGGAAAAACTAGTAGTTAGATAAAAAATTAATCTGCTTAAGAAGAGTAGTTTTCAATCAATTCTGAAAGAATAGGGATAAGCTGCTTTTTTCGGCTTACAACATCTTTCAAAAAGTAAATTTTGTCTTCTAGTTTTGGAAAATCAATAAACGGAACAAAGTTTTCTTCGCAAGAAATAAGCAAAATGCTTGAAAGCTGTGTAATATCGGTAACTAGCAAGGCTGCAAAAACAGATTTGCTTCCTTTTCTTTCGCTTTCGAGTTCGTTTAAGAATTCTTCTTTTCGCTCAAGAAGCATTTCTAAGTTGCCTACTTCGATTTGGCTTACAGTGTATGAATGTTTGTTTTCTCTGTATTCTTTCATATCTTGATGGATGATTTCTGATGCAGAGCGACCTTCAATTCTGCTGCCTGCCGTAAGAATTTCTTTTCCTAATTCTTGAATGTTCAGTCCCGTTATGGAAGAAAGGAGTTTAGCCGTCTTTATATCGGTTTGAGTTGTAGTAGTTGACTGAAGAATTAGCGTATCGCTTAGAATTCCGCACAAAAGGAGGCTTGCAATGTCCTTTGGAATTTTAATCTTTGCATCTGCGAAAAGTCCTGCAATCAAAGTTGAAGTTGAACCTACCGGCTTGTTTATAAAAGTTATAGGATAAGTTGTGCTTAAAGGTCCTATTCTGTGGTGGTCGATAACTTCCTGAATTTTATAATGCTCGATTCCTTCGACAGCTTGCGAAAGTTCATTGTGATCGACCAAGATAACTTGGACTTTCGGCTCGTTTGTAAGGTCATGCTCTGAAATTATTCCAATGACTTTATTTTCATTGTCTACAACAGGTAGCCGCCTTATAGGGGACTGCTGAAGAATTGGTCTGATTTTTGAAATTGTGTCAGATTTGTGAACTGCTTGAATTTCGTAATCAGACATAAAGCTTACAGGAGTAGAGTAGACTATCATCATTACGGTTTGGCTTGTTGCATAAGGACTCATAATAACGCTTACACCGTTTTCTTGAGCTTTTTTCTTTAGTTCTTCTGAAAGGAAAAAGCCTGAAGTTATGATTAAAAGTTTTACTTTTTTTTCTATGCAAATTTTGTAGATTTCTTCGCGGTCGCTTGTTATTACAATTGTGTTTTCTATGTTGGTTTCTTCTAGTTGTTTTTTAAAAGATTTTTCGCTTGAGCTGCCGACTAAAATTCTTGCAGAAAATATTTCTTCCTGATTGAAAACAACCGCTGGCTGTGCGTTCATTGTTTTTATTATTAAGGCGATGCTTGTGGAAATTCTTATTTTATGTTCTGGATTTAGGATTTTTAACAATTTTTGCGCAAAATATGAATAGTGAAAAAGCGAAAGATACTTATTGCTTTTGTCTACAACAGGAAGAGCCCTGCTTTTTTCGCTGTCCATTTTTCCTATGGCAAACCAGACTGAACTAGTTTTTTCAACTGTATTAAAGTTGTCGTCCATATAATAGTTTACTTTTGGAATTAAATCAGGAATATACTTTGGAAACTTTACGCTAAATTTTTTGTAGATATATTCCGTTTGAGGATTAAAATGTCCTGCGCGTGCAGCAACGTAGTTGTCAAATCCTTGCAGCTTTTTTAATGCCGCATACGCTGTTGCAGAAACTGCAGAATCTGTGTCTGGATTTTTATGTCCAAAAATATAAATTGTATTTTTCATTTTTTTAACAGTATTTTTTCAATACTTCCTTAAAGATTTTTAGGCCTTCGTCGATTTCTTTGCAGCTTATTGTAAGAGGCGGCAAAAATCTGATTACGTCAGAGCCGGCAGTTGTTGTGCAAAGACCTTTTTTAAGACATTCCATTTCTATGTCAAAAGGCTTGATTTCAGATTCTATTTGAATTCCTATCATTAGACCTTTGCCGCGAACATCTTTTACGATTGGAAGATTCCAATTCTTTATTTCATTTCTTATGTATTCGCCTTTTTTACAAACAGATTCAAGAAATCCGTCTTTGGAAAGCTGTTCTAATACTACAGTTCCTGCTGCGCAAGCTAAAGGGTTTCCTGCAAATGTTGACTGATGGTCTCCTGCAACAAAAACACCTTGAGCATTGTTTCTAAAAAGGCAGGCTCCCATAGGAATGCCACCGGCAATTCCTTTTGCAAGTGTTACCACGTCTGCGTTTATTCCAAGATGTTCGCTCGCAAGAAGAGTGCCTGTTCGGCCCATTCCTGTTTGAACTTCGTCCGCCATAACTAGGGCGCCTGCTTTTCTTGCCATTTCTGCGGCTTTTTTTGCCCATTCAGAGTCAATAAGATTTACACCGCCTTCGCCTTGAATACATTCTATAAAAAGAGCGGCGGTTGTGTCGTCAAAAGCGTTTTCTAAAGCGGAAAAGTCGTTCGCCTTGATGGTCTTAAATCCCTGCGGATAAGGGGCAAAACATTCTGGATGAAATTTTCCCTGACCAGTAGCTGTTAAAGTTGCTAAAGTTCTGCCGTGAAAGGAAGATTCTAAAGTTACTATGGTTTTTCGTTTAGAACCACCGTTTAGTTGGCCATATTTTCTTGCAAGTTTTATAGCCGCCTCGTTTGCTTCTGCTCCGCTGTTTCCAAAGTAACCGCCTGTAAAGCCTGTGGCTTTTAGCAATTTGTCCGCAAAGCAAAGTCCTTTGTCGCTAAAGTAATAATTAGAAATATGAAGTTCGCGAGATGCTTGTTTTTTTATTGCTTTTACCAGTTTCTTGTTGTTGTGTCCAAGGCAGTTAACGCCAATTCCAGCAATAAAATCTATGTATTTTTTTCCATCGGAAGAAAACATTGTGGCGTTTTTGCCTTTTGTAAAAATGATGTCAAAACTTCCGTAATTGTTTACAATTTTTTTTTCCATAATAAATCCTTAACGCTAAAAAATTTGCAATTTTGGTTTTAGTAAATCATAGTTCCAATACCGCGGTCGCTGAACATCTCTATAAGAAGGGAATGAGGAACTCTGCCGTCTATTATGTGCGTGCGAGGAACTCCGCCTTCAAGGGCTGTAAGGCAGCAGTCGATTTTAGGAATCATTCCGCCGGCAATTATTCCTGTTGCTTTTAAAGAACCGATTGCAGATTTTTCAATTCTTTTTATAAGTGTAGAAGGGTCGTCTAAATTTCTAAGGATTCCTGGAACATTTGTAAGCTGGACAAATTTTTCTGCTTTTAAGGCAACTGCTATTTTTGCGGCAGCTGTGTCGGCATTTATGTTGTATCTTGAAGAGTCTCCTTGTTCGCCAAGTGCAACTGTGGAAACTACAGGGATGAAGCCTTCGTTTAAAAGTGAGATTAAAATTTGCGGATTTACGTCTGTAACTTCGCCCACAAAGCCCAAGTCTTTTTCTAGTTTTTTTGCACGCAAGAGACCTGCGTCAACTCCTGAAAGTCCAACTGCTCTTCCGCCTTTTTGAAGCAAAATTCCAACAATATCTTTGTTCAGTTTTCCGCTTAAGACCATCTGAACGATTTCCATTGTTTCTGCATCTGTATAGCGCAAACCGTCTACAAATTTTGACTCTTTTCCCACGCGTTCAAGCATGCTGTTTATTTCTGGACCGCCACCGTGCACAAGCACAACTTTTATTCCGATTGTGCTTAAAAGAACGATGTCTTCCATAACAGCTTTTTTTAAGTCTTCATTGAGCATGGCGTTTCCGCCGTATTTTACAACAACGACTTTTCCACACCATTGTTTAAAGTAGGGCAGCGATTCAACAAGAACTTTTGCCCAGTCCTTTTTGCTAAGATTTTCTAATTCCTTTTCCATAGCAGATTTCCTTAGACTTTTAGAGATTAGGTTCTGTAATCTCCGTTGATTTTTACATAATCGTAAGTAAGATCGCAGCCCCAGGCTACACCCTGCGCATTGCCTTCACCGCATTGCACAAGAATTTCAACGGCTTGGTCGCTCATAATCTTTTTTGCTAAATCTTCGTCAAATTCTTGTGGAACTCCGTCCTTATAGACTAAAACTGAATTTTCCCCGTGAACATCAAAATTTTCGTAATCGTCAAAATACCTTTGCGCGTTGCCTTTGCTTGTAAACCAGATGCTGGTCTTTTCTGGGTTGAAAGAAACAGGGCTGTAGCCCATTGCGCACAAAAATCTTCCAAAGTTTGCGTCGCTTCCGAACATTGCAGCTTTTACAAGTGAAGATGAAATGACTTGTTTTGCAAGAATTCTAGCGTCTTCTTCAGTTTTTGCTCCTTTTACAGTACATTGAACAAGCCGTGTGGCTCCTTCGCCGTCGGCAGCAATTTTCATTGCCATAATTCTGTTTACCTTATTTAAAGCGCAAAGAAATGTGTCAAAATCTTCTCCTTCCTGAGTGATTTCTTTGTTTCCTGCAAGACCGTTTGCAAGAAGCAGCAAAGTGTCGTTTGTTGAGGTGTCTCCGTCAACGCTTACACAGTTGTATGTTTCTTTTACGGAAGATTTTAACGCTTTCTTTATCATTTCTGTGGAAATTGCGCAGTCTGTAGTTATAAAGCTTAGCATAGTTCCAAGGTTTATGTGAATCATGCCAGAGCCTTTGCACATGCTTCCTAAATGGCAGATTTTTCCGCCAATGGAAAATTCAACTGCACATTCTTTATAATGTGTGTCGGTCGTCATTATGGCGGTTCTTGCTTCCTTGTGGCTTTCTTTAGAAAGCCCGTCTTTTAGTTTTTGGATGTTGGATTCTATTTTTTCAACAGGAAGTTGCGCTCCAATTACGCCTGTTGAACAGACTGCTACATCTTTGGCATTGCAACCAGTTGCTTTTGCTACGGCATTCGCCATTCGCTCTGCATTTTCAGCGCCTTTTTGCCCCGTGCAGCAGTTTGCATTTCCGCTGTTTGCTATTACGGCTTGAATCTTGCCGTTTTCAATATTCTTTTTTGTAAGTTTTACAGCTTCGGCTTGAACCTTGTTTTGGGTAAAAACTCCTGCGGCATTGCAAAGTACATCTGAATAAATCAATGCAGTGTCGTTTGTTTTTCTATTTGCTTTTATGTGGCATAAAATTCCATTTGCAGTAAATCCTCTTGCGGCAGTTACGCCGCCATCAATAAATTTGATTTCAGATTGCATTTTTATACACTCCAAGTGAATATTCTTGCAAAAAGTCTACCATTTTTCTTTATTCTGTGCAAGAAAATTGAAAATTCGCTTAGCTTAAACTTCGAGTTTTTATAAATCGTAAAAAAAACGCTTACGCTTTTATTATTTTTTTTAAACTTGAATTTTGCCCTTATAAAAAATCGACAGTTAGGTTTGTAAAGTTTACGTTTAAAAGATATACTAAGCTTATGAAAAAAATTTATAAAAAAAAAATTAACATAAAAAATCGGAATATATTTTTAAAAGTTGGCGCAATCTTTTTAATTTCTACAATTTATTTTAGTTGCTCATCAATTTCCTTAAAAAATGCCCAAAAAGAAAAAATATCAAATCCAGTTTCTTCTGAATATGTTGGTTATAAGGAAGTTGATGCTTCTTTTGATGTTCCAGAAAAAAATAAGCTTATGAGTTCTGCTGACGCTCTGGAAGATTTAGACATGATTTGCTATCTGCTAAAGGCTGCCTACGCAGGTTATGATGAAGGTTGTACGCGCGGTTTTGACGAGCCTAACTTTAAAAAGTCGGTCTTTGCGCGGTTGCCATTAGATTTTTATACAAATTCCTTTGTTTTGGAAACTAGGAATGTTCTTTTAAATTTTTTTAGCGACTCTCATCTTTCTTTTACTGGTTATAATGATTGGCAAGTGCCTGTTGCAAGACCAATGAGCCTTTATTATTCTTCTGTTTATGTAAAAAAAATTGATGATGGCTACGAAGTTTTGTATTCAGAAGAAAAAGATATTCTTCCCGGACAAAAAATTGATATTTCCGAAGAAAACTTGTTTTACTATCCGATTTTAAACGGAACTTTCAATGAAAACTGTTATAGAATTGGGGAATTTTTTGAAACTATATATTGCATGGCCGAAATGCCTGAGCGTTTGTTAGAAGTCTTGTGCGATGTTGATGGGAAGACTGTTTCTGTTCCTGTAAAATATGATTATCCGCTTGATAAAATGAACACCGTTAGAACAGGAACAGTTGAAACTGCCTCTACAGGCTATGTTTCGCTTTCTACTTTTATGCAAGAAAAAAAGTCTAGCAGATATAAAGCTGGAAGCGATAAAAATTTTGAAAAATGGTTTTCGGTTCCGCAAAAGTTTTTTAACAAAGAAAATCTTATAATCGATTTGCGAGGAAACGGCGGAGGTCTTGTTGAAAATGCAATTAATTTTTTGGATTTATTATATGTGAATAAACCAAGCTCTTTCAATTGGGAAAAACGATGGCCGGAAAGCAAAAGTGTGCTTATAGAAGAAATATATTCTAATTTTGAAGGAACAGTTTCAGCTTCTATAATTGAAGCTACCTTAATTTGGGAAAAAGAACTGTTTCCTATGACTAAAGAGATAAAAGAACACGAACTGCTATTGGAAGAATTAAAAAATTGCCAAGAAAAGCATACTTATAATTTTGTAGATATGAATGAAGATTTTGGCAATTTAAAAAAGTCTTGCATGGTGAAGGCAAATCCTTATAAAGGCAAGATTCTAATTCTTGTAG
The DNA here is from genome assembly GCA_002437725.1 of Treponema sp. UBA6367. Lineage (GTDB taxonomy): Bacteria > Spirochaetota > Spirochaetia > Treponematales > Treponemataceae > Treponema_D. The sequence continues at coordinate 52,536 of DJRF01000012.1, read as the reverse complement.
ATAAAAATTCGGCTAGCGCTTCGGAATTTTTTATAGCTTATGCAAAAAAATTATTTGACAGTCAAGTTGTAGTTTTAGGTCAAAATACCTGCGGATGCATTTCATATTGGGGAATTTTTCCATTTCATCTGCCACAGTCAAAAGTAACTCTTTCACTTGCTAGTATAAACGGAAAGACTTTTCTTGATTCTTTGCCAAATTATCACGGCGAAGGAAAAGGTTTTTACCCGGATATTTGGTGCAGTTTTGAAGATTTGCTGCCTGCCATAGTCCACGAAACTAATGATAGAGAGCTTTTACAAAAACTAAAGTATATTGGTAGGGCTTTGCAGTAACTTTGCTGTAATTAGAACAGAGTTCGAGTTTTTTGAAAATGAATAAAAGCGTAAGCGAATTTACAATTTGTGAAGATTTTGTGCGATAAGAACAATTTAGGTTACGGAGTAACCCAAAGCAGTCCAAACGAAGTGCGAGCACAACCATCTGCAACAAATTGGAAATTCGCTGAAAGCGTTTTTTTCACAATTTATAAAAAAATTGGAATTTGCTCTGCTTATGTTATTCCCAGCCAAAAGTTGCAGGAGGCTTGTTTGTCGCGTCAAAGTAAAGCGCGTCCACAAACTCTAATTCGGCGATTTTATGCACAATTTCAGAAAGCAAATCTTTTGGCAAAAAGGCAAATCGGGCAGTCATTACGTCTTCCGAGCAAACTGGGCGAAGAACAAAACTTGCGCGATTTGCGCTTGACGCAAACGGCAAATCTATTGTCAAATGCTGGAATATTTTGTTGTACCAGCCGCTTTTATGAAGCTCAGTTAAAACAATGTTGTCAACTTCTCTAAGCTGGTCTAGCCGCCTTTTGTCGCAGTAGCCTTCTTGAATTTTCATATCTTCAACTTTTACAAGAGGGTTTTGATACAGCTTTATGCAAGTTCTGTTTATGTATTTAGAACTGTTTGTAATTGCCGAAGAACACGATTCAATTTTTTCGCGTTTTCCTGGAAAATGGAAAAATCCGCCGCCTTCATCTTTGAATGTAAGAACTGCCGGAAATCTATATGTTCTAAAGTCGCCTTGAACGCCAACTGAACGAACTGGCAAAACAGAACGTTTTAGACTTTGCGTGCAGTTTGGACAGAATTGGTCGATTACAACAGAATTCAATTCTTTTTGAGCAAGAGAAAATTCTTCGCTGTCTTTTTGCGACCAAGATTTTCCATCGCTGCAAAGAACATTTATAGAAAGACCTGGACCTGGAAACGGATGGCGCATAACAAGCTCATCATCAAGGCCAATCTTTTTGCCAATCATCCTGACTTCGTCTTTGTAAAGATCGCGGATAGGCTCGATTATAAGCCCTTTTTCAATAAGCGACTGGATTCCAGCAACTCGATTGTGGTGGGTTTTTATAGTTTTAGAATTTTTTGTTCCGCCAGATTCAATTATGTCAGGGTATAAAGTTCCCTGCGCTAAAAGCCATTTGTTTTCATCAAGGTGCTGCTTTTCAACAACCTCGTTTCGAACTGTGATAAAGTTTTCGCCAACGGCCATTCTCTTCTTTTGCGGGTCGGTAAGATTTTTTATTGCGTTCAAAAAACTTTCTTCCGCATTTTCAACAATAAAATTTGTAAATCCAAATTTTTTGTACGCAGCGGCAACGTTAGCGCTTTCGTTCTTGCGCATAAAACCGTTATCGATGTGAAGTCCTAATACGCGTTCTTGACCAAGAGCCTTGTTTAAAAGAGCGAATGTAATTGTTGAGTCAACTCCGCCGCTTAAGAATAAAAGAACATTTTTGTCTTCCGCCTGCTTTTTTATTCCTTCAAGAATTGTGCTCAAAACTGTGTCTTGATCCCAATTCTTTTCCATGCCGCAAAATTTTGCGAAATTTTCAAAGAGCTTGTTTCCGCAAGGAGTGTCTTTTACTTCGCAATGGAATTGCAGACTGAATCGCTTTTTTTCAAGGTTTTGAACTGCTGCGAATGGGCAGTCTTTTGTGCTGCCAACAACTTCAAATCCGTCGCCAGGTTTTAAAACGCCGTCTTGGTGGCTCATCCAGACTTGTTGAACGCTTTCAATTCCGTAAAAAAGAGGACTTTGAATTTTTTCGTTTATATTTAATGTTGCAAATCCAAATTCTCCAGTTTCAGCTTTGCCCACTTTTCCGTTGTAACCCAAATTTACAATGTAATGACCGTAGCAAAGCCCTAAAATAGGAATATCGAGGTTTAGTATTTCTGAGTTGAAATCTGGCGTATTTTCGTCGTAAACGCTGGCAGGTCCTCCGCTAAAAACAATTCCTTTTGCGTCTGTAAAAGTCTGTAAATCAGCAGAAGGCAAGGCGATTTCTGAATAAAAGCCAAGCATACGGAACCGCTTTGCAATAAGATGTGCGTACTGACTACCAAAATCTAAAACAACAATTTTTGAACGTGCCATATTTCCTCACAGTTTTTTATATAGCTTAAATGTCGAATTTTTGAACAAAAATAAAAGCGTAAGCGAATTTGTAATTTGTGAAGACTTTGTGCGATAAGAACGATTTAGGTTGCGCAGCAACCCAGTCCAACCCAAGTGAAACGCGAGCACATCCGTCTGAATAAATTGCAAATTCGCTGTAAGCGTTTTTTTATATTTTGTGAAAACTCGATATTTATGTTATATACTAGCAGAAATAAAGTTTTTTGGGAATAAAGGCTTTTACTTGCAAACAAAATTGGAAAGTTTTTCAGTGTAATATGAAATTGTGCTGATAGCTTTTGCGGCTGCCTTTGGATTTTTTTCTATAAGCTGCGAAAAAGTTTGCTTTGGAATTTTTATAAGTGAACATTTTGTGACAGCAGTGGCTTCTCCAATTCTTGAAGTGTTCATTATAAATTCCGCTTCTCCAAAACTAGAGCCTTTGTCGTGATATATTATAGTTCCGTTTTTATTTTCGCAAACAGTTCCCGAAACTACGTAATAAACTCCATCGGTTTCGTTTCCTATTTTATAGATTGGCTGACCTTCTTCGTATGTTTCTAGGTTTTGTTTCGTCATTAGGTCGCCAGGCGTTATGAACAAAACTCTTCTTAGAGAGTCAATTATGTTTGTGGAATCGTGCTTCGGTAAAAGATATACTTCGCCAATCAAAAGTGAGTCAAAAAATTGCTCAACGTAAAGCATTTGCGCAAAAAATAAAAAGATGCTGAAAAAGAACCACATTTCAAAAAGAAGAATCATAAGGTTGCTAAGAACACCGTAGATTGTGCTGTAATTTACTCTGTTTATGGTTGCGGAGATAACAAAAACAATCACAGAAAAAACTGCTGTGCAGCTTAAGGAATATCCAATGCAGGATTTTAGTCTTGGTTTTGTTCCTGAGGCGACTTTAAAACAAGCAGTTGTAAAAATAAAAAGAATTAAATATAGAGTTATGTTTACAATGTTGTTTGAAAGAGAGCTGAATAAAAGAGGAAAATCTGTTTGAAATCTGTTGAATATTGGAAGTGTAAGAATCTGTCTTGTTAAAAAGGCTGCAAAAAACACAACAGCGCAAATTATGACTAAAAGCAGTTCTCCTGCAAATGTCAATAACTGGTTTATAACAGGACGAGCTGGAGCTACGGTTTTAAAAATCGTTCTCATGCTTTGGATTATAGAAAGAAAAAGTTTTCTTGCCATCCAAATTATAAAAAATGCAAGAACAATGTTTATTCCAGAAATTGAAGGGGTGGTTGAAATGCTTTTAACAAAGTCTTGCACATCAAAAAGAATTCCATATTTTGAAGTCAAGCCTGAAATCCAGTCCACAATCGAAGGCGAAACTTTAAGAAGTCCAATGCAGCTGGTAAGAATCATCATTAAAATTGGAACAAAAGAAAAGATAAATCCAAACGTGCACGAAGAGGCTGCAATTCCCAAATTGTTTTGAAAGTAAAACGTTACAGTCAGGTACACAATTTGGGAGAACCTTACAAGTTTTGACTTTGAAACATCTTTCATACTATCTTGTTTAGGTTTTATATCAGAATTAGAAATCCGCCAATTTTGGAGCTCTAGGATATGGAATTACATCGCGAATGTTTTCCATTCCTGTTACATATCGGATAAGCCGTTCAAAACCTAATCCAAAGCCTGAATGAGGAACTGTTCCAAATCTTCTTAAGTCTAAATACCATTCGTAGTTTGTCATGTCCATTTTGCGTTCTTCGCAAGCTTTTTTTAGTTTTTCAAAGTCTTCTTCGCGTTCGCTTCCGCCAATGATTTCTCCAATTCCTGGAACAAGAACGTCAACAGCTTTTACAGTTTTGCCGTCATCGTTTAGCTTCATGTAGAACGATTTTATTTCTTTTGGATAATTAAAAACCATTACAGGCTTCTTGAAAATTTGCTCTGTAAGATAGCGCTCGTGTTCTGTTGCAATATCGCAGCCCCAGAAAGGTTTTATTTCAAACTTTTCTGCATGCTTTTCAAGTTCTTTTATGGCATCTGTGTAAGAAATTCTAACAAAGTCTGCATTAGCAACGCTTTCTAGCATAGAAATAAGACCTGGCTGAATGCGCTTGTCAAAGAATTCCAAATCGTTGCGGCATTTCGTTAAAGCCCAATTTAAAAGATATTTTATGAACTCTTCTTGAATGTCCATGTCGTCTTCAAGATTGTAGAATGCCATTTCTGGTTCAATCATCCAAAATTCTGCAAGGTGGCGAGGTGTGTTTGAATTTTCCGCCCTGAAAGTAGGACCAAATGTGTAAACTCTGCTCAATGCAGTTGCCATAGTTTCCGCTTCAAGTTGCCCAGAAACTGTAAGATTTGCTTTTTTCCCAAAGAAGTCTTTCGAATAGTCTACAATTTTATGGGCATCTTCAATTTTCATGCCGTTTTGACCAGCCTTTACGCCCATTTCTGCAATTTTTTCCATAGAAAGGGTTGTTACCTGGAACATTTCGCCAGCGCCTTCACAGTCTGAGCAAGTGATTTCAGGAGCGTTTATATACTGAAAGCCTCTTTCTTGGAAAAATGTGTGAATTGCATAGGCCATCTGATTTCTTACGCGGTAAACTGCGCCGAAAGTATTCGTTCTTGCACGGAGATGGGCATTCGCTCTTAAATATTCCATTGACATTTTGTTTTTCTGAAGAGGATATTCTTCAGGTTTGCATTGCCCCAGGCAAGTCAGTTTTTCAAGTGTTACTTCAACAGCTTGTCCGCTTGCGGGACTTTTTATTATTATTCCTTCTGCTCTTAAAGATGCTCCGGTGCTAAGTTTTTTTAGCTCTTCTTCAATCTGCGCAATATCTGCATTTTTAGAAGGCTCGTTGCGGTCAAATGTCAACTGAATATTATTAAAACAGCTTCCGTCGTTTACTTGAATGAATACAAGATTTTTAGAATCTCTTACAGTGCGAACCCAACCGCATACTGTAACTTTTCGACCGTCTGGTTTAGAAGATAAAAGTTCTTTTATTAAAGTTGGTACCATTTTGGAAGCCTCCGCAGTATGTATATAGTAAATTATGATTATACAGTTTACTTTTTTTGAAGTTATTTTACAACAGGACGAACGAGACGTATAACAAAAATTTGAAAATACTTGACTAATGATGTATAATCTTAACGATTTCGGTATTAGGTTCTAAGTTGTGTTTTTTATTAATTGCAAGAAAAATACTTTCAGCCTATTATATTTATAAAACATAGCGAGAGTTTTATTATGGAAAAAATTAAAGAGTTTTGTCATGATAATTTTAGTCATGCAGTTCCATTTCAACAAAGAATATTAAACATAATTTTGGTAACTACATTTTTGTTGGGAACCATAGCATTTATAGTTTCGGTTTCTTTGAAAATGCCGTTCAAAGGAAATTTGGTTGTCCTTTGCTGCCTGTTTCTTGCTGTCTTGTGTTTTATAATCTCAAGTGTGCTTAAAAAGCCTCTCGCTGCGGCTATAATACTTTGCCTTTCATTTAATGTTTTTCTTCTTCCATTTATGTACTTTTATCAAGGCGGAATTGAAAGCGGTGTTCCAATATGGTTTTCTTTGGGATTAATCCTGCCGTGGCTTTTAATTCCCGGAAAAAGTTGCTTTGTTGTTTTTGGAATTTCAGTATTGTCTGCAAGCCTTACTTTTTTTCTTGCTTACTATTATCCAGAAAAGGTCGTTCAAATAGGCTCTGACTATCTGATTCTTAGCGACACATTTATGGCGGTCGCGCTCGTAAGCATTATTGTGGGGATTATGTTCCGCTTTGAAACTAAAGAACATCTTTCCCAGCGAAGAATATTAAAAAAGCAAGAAGAAGATTTGCATATCACTATGAACAATCTTGTAAAGGCGGATAAAGCAAAAACGGCGTTTCTTTCAACGCTTACGCACGATATTAGAATTCCGCTTAATGCAGTAATTGGATTTACCAGCATGGCGAAAAAGAACTTTGATGACCGCGAAAAAGTCCGCAATTGCTTGGAAAAAATTCTCACCTCAAGCGACTATTTGCTTTCTCTTGTAAACAATGTTTTAGATATTTCAAAGATTGAAGCAGGAAGGATGAAACTTGATTGTAAAAGCTGCGATATATTTGAAATAGTTCAGGACGTTCAAGGGATTTTTGACGAAGACGTAAAGTCTAAAAATATTGATTTTTCTGTAGACACTTCTACTGTTGCAGATTCTTGCATATATGCAGATCCTGTTAGAATAAAGCAAGTTATTATAAATCTTTTATCGAATGCCATAAAATTTACAAAGCCGTATGGTTCTGTAAGCTTGACTGTAGAGCAAAAGAAAAAAACGGAAAATCAAGTTTTTTATCAAATTTGTGTAAAAGATACTGGAATTGGAATGTCCGAAAAGTTTCAGCAATCAGTTTTTGAATCTTACGAAAGAGAAAGTAATGAATTCGTAAATGGAACTCCAGGTTCTGGACTGGGACTTGCTATAACAAAATCTTTGGTTCAGCTTATGAATGGAAATATTTCTGTACAGAGCAAGATAGGCGAAGGTTCCACTTTTACAGTTGATTTTAGTTTTCCACTTGTGCAGAGATTAAATTCTGAAGAATTGCCAGAAGACGTTTTTTATTGTTTCGATGGAAAACGAATCCTTCTTGCGGAAGACAATCACCTGAATCAAGAAATTGCAGTTGCAATACTCAGGGAATACGGAATGTTTGCTGATGTTGCAGAAAATGGGCTAGACGCCTTTAATATGATAAAAGATTCTGATCCTGGATATTACAATGCAGTTTTGATGGATATTCAAATGCCTATTATGAATGGGTATGAAGCTACTAAAGCTATAAGGGGCTTAAAAGATTCAAAGCTTGCGTCAATTCCTATTATTGCTATGACGGCAGATGTTTTTGATGACGAGGACTTTGCAATTCAGTGCGGAATGAACGACTATGTTTCAAAACCTATAGAAATTCCAAAACTTATGCAAGCATTAAACAATGTCTTGTCATAAAATAAAAAATAGTATATATTCGTTTTTATGAAATACATTCTTCTACTTCTACTTTCAGATTCTCTTGTTGCAGCCGCTTAAGTGTAGAAGGTGTTTTAATTAGAAAATGCAGCCCTACCGCATAAGCGGTAGGGCTTTTTTTATGGTTTTATATAAAATCAAAAGCATAAAACTATAGAACAAAAACGGCTTGACCAAGGTTTTCATACGCGAGCCTTGTTCAAACTTATTGCTTGGAGGTTATAAAATGTCAGTAATGTCGCCTAATGGAAAGTACCGCCCTTTTGAAGCAGTTCCTCTTAAAAATCGTACTTGGCCAGATAAAACAATTACAAAAGCTCCTATCTGGTGTTCAGTAGATTTAAGGGATGGAAATCAGGCTCTTATAAATCCTATGGGAGTTGAGCAGAAACTAGAATTTTTTGATTTGCTTGTGAGCATGGGATTTAAAGAGATTGAAGTAGGTTTTCCTAGCGCTTCTGATACCGAATTTGCATTTATGCGGCGCCTTATTGAAGAAAATCACGTTCCAGATGATGTTTCATTGCAAGTTTTATGCCAAGCGCGCGAGCACCTTATAAAAAGAACTTTTGAATCTCTTAAAGGCTGTAAAAAAGCTATATTTCACCTTTACAATTCAACAAGTCCTGCTCAAAGAAAGTACACGTTTAATAAATCTAAGGAAGAAATTAAACAGATTGCAATTGATGGAATCCGATGCGTAAAAAGCTGCCTTTCTATGAGCGAAGGAACGCAAATCCGCCTTGAATACAGTCCAGAAAGTTTTAGCACAACTGAAATAGACTACGCCCTTGAAGTGTGCGAAGCTGTAAAAAAAGAATGGGGCTGCAGCGCGGAAAATAAGGTTATCTTAAATCTTCCTACAACGGTGGAATGTGCAATGCCAAACCAGTTTGCGGACCAAATTGAATACTTTTGCAGAAATATCAGCGAGCGCGAGAATGTTATTATTTCTTTGCACAATCACAACGACCGCGGAGAAGGCGTTGCGCAGTGTGAGCTTGGACTGCTTGCAGGCGCAGACCGCGTTGAAGGCTGTCTTTTTGGCAATGGTGAACGTACAGGCAATCTTGATATTGTAAACGTTGGCATGAATATGTATACGCAAGGAGTTGATCCGGAGCTAGATTTTTCTGATATGCCAAAACTTACCGAAGCGTACACAAGGCTTACAGGAATGAATATTCATCCTAGAACACCGTATTCTGGGGAACTTGTGTTTACTGCGTTCAGCGGTTCTCATCAAGATGCAATCCGCAAAGGAATGGCTGCCAGGGTAAAAATGGCTCCGAATTCGTATTGGGATGTTCCTTACCTTACGTTTGATCCGCACGATATTGGCCGCCAATACGAAGGAATTATAAGAATTAATAGCCAAAGCGGAAAAGGCGGGGCTGCATTCATAATGGAACAGGATTACGGAATTGTAATGCCAAAGGCAATGCATCCTGTTTTTGGCGAGCTTGTAAAAAAAGCCGCCGACAAAGCTCAGCGGGAACTAAAACCTGCAGAAATCTATGATGTTTTTGAAAATGCCTGGCTAAAAACAAAAACTCCATTAAATATTCTTGAAATTTCGCAAAGGCATATAGAAGGTGAGCGTGGAAGCGATGTTCCAGAACAGGTTGCAAGCATGGCAACTGTTGAATGGGAAGGAAAAACTTATGCGATTGCATCAAACGGAAACGGTCCGCTAGATGCCTTTGTAACTGCCATGAGGCAAACTCCTGCTCCTAAGTTTAATATAACCACTTTCCATGAGCACAGCATTGGTTCGGGATCAGACACTTGCGCTGTTGCCTATGTTCAAATAACGAAAGAAGACGGAAGTCAGGTTTGGGGAGTAGGAAAGAGTTCTAACGTGGGACGCGCCGGAATTGCCGCTGTTGTAAGCGCATTAAACTTCCGACAATAAAGTATGCGTGAAAAAAAATATACTGCAGCCCTTATAGGCACAGGACGGATAGGCTTTACGCTTGGATTTGACTCCAAGCGTGAGCAGCCTGCCAGTCACACGATGGCGCTTTTAGCAAATAAAAGGATTGATTTGCTGGCCGGTTGCGACAACAATTCTTCAAGGCTTGCGCATTGGCACAGATTTGTAAAAAAATCCGATGTGTTTGCAGAGTATTCCTTTTTGTTTGCGACTACTAAAGTTGATGTAGTAGTTATTGCAGTAAACGAGACTTTCCATTTAGAAACTGCTTTGGCGGCAATCAGGTTTAAGCCTAAACTTATAATCTTGGAAAAACCTGTTGCGCTGAACGCTGCTCAAGGCGAACAAATACTTTTAGAAGCAAAAAAGCATTTTGTTCCTATTATGATAAATCATGAGCGTCGCTTTGCCCTTGATTATGCGTTTGCAAAAAAATACATTAAAAATATTGGAAAAATACTTTCGATAAATGCGCGCCTTGACTCGGGGCTTAGAGTTTTTTCTGCAAAAGAAGAATCTACTGGCGAATACAGTTTGCTTCACGATGGAACTCATCTTGTTGATATAATTTTATTTCTTTTAGAAGATGAGCAAACTGGTTTTAAATATAATTTTGAAGATGATGGAAAAAAGTCATGTCTTTCTGAAGGCAGAATTACAAGTCTTGTCTGCGATGAAAAAGATTCTTCTGTTGTAAGAAGCCTAAATGTTCACTTTTCTTCAGAAAAATGCGCGGACATTAATATGGTTATTTCTGGCGAAAGCCGTTTTTTTGGATTTGAAGTTGACGTAATTGGAGCAGAAGGAAGAATCCGCATAGGAAATGGAATCTTTGAATTTTACAAAAGGGCAGAATCTAAACTTTATTCAGGATTTTATTCACTTGAAAAAGATTCTAAAGTAAAATCCCTAAAAAAAACAAAGTATTTTTCAAATATGGTAAAAAACGCCGTTGATTTTTTAGACCAAAAAGAACCCTTGCGTTCGCCGCTTGCTTCGGGGCTAAGAACTTTATACATTCTTGAAGATTTGCGTTCAAAGATAATGGCTTTAATTTCCAGGTAAGATAGAACAGCCGAAAATGGCGTCTGTTTTATCTTAAAAAGTTTGCGTTGCAAACTTTCTTATCAACTGTTGTTTCTCACTTCGTTGCGAAACAACTTAAAAAGTCAAGATTAAAACTTCCGTTTCAATCTTGACTTTTTATAATAGGAACCAAAATGAATGACAAAAAAATCAGCTTGCTTTTTCCAGACGGAGAAGACGAATTTCGCATTCTATCAGAAAGTTCTATTCACGATCTTGGAATAGACTTTTTGTGCGAAAAAGTAACAGCTAAAATAGAAGAAAAATCCCTTTTTATGCAGTTTTTGTCAAAGATGACTTCTAATCCTGAAGTTTCAAAGTACCGCACAGAAATTTTTGACGATATTTATAACAATCCTGAGGTAAGCGAACGCCTGATTCAAGTTCTTGAACACATAAATTACGAAAAACAGTACAGCGGATTTTCAGGCCACTACGAAGAAACCGATTCTGCATGGGAATTGCTGCATCGCCTTGAAGAAATTAATGGCTACATAAAATCGGTTGAGGCGATTCACGAATGTCTTGCCAATGCAAAACTTAATTCTGAAGGAATGAAAAATCTAAAATCCCATATTGACGGAATTTATTCAGAAAACGGTTTTTCAGAGTTAAAAAAAGACATTCTGCAGCTAAAGGCTACAACTTCCGACTTAAAAAGTATTACTGTCGGCATTAATCTTAATGAAAAATACGAAGCGCACGGAATAGGACTTATTTCTTTTAATAAAAAATCATTTACAAAGTCCAACGCAATTGGTGAATTTTGCACAAAGATTTCTAAAAAAGATTTTATAAACCAGGATTCTAGTTGGGATGAAAATTTTAAATTTCATCCGATAACAGCGAATAATCCTGATATCTTTGAAAAATTAATTTCAATAGCAAGCGTTAATGATAGGCGCGCTGAAAATTCAACGTACTATATGGACAAAATTGCAAATGTCATGATTGGAAAAATTGTCCACAAATTAAAATTTGTCTTAAATCGTTATGTCTACATTCCTATAACAAATATAACAGATTTGATTCCAGAATTTATGTTCTACATTCGCTTTGCCAATTACATAAAGTCTATGCAGCAAAAAGGTTTTGCATTCTGCAAGGCGCAAATTGCCTGTGAGCCTGAAAATCTTCACTTTATGGATGCAAAAGGCATATACAATTTTAAGCTGCTTTCCGCATTTTCAGAAAATTTTGGTCCTGCAGACATTGTTCCAAACGATATTCAGTTTGATGACGAACACCTTGTGTACATTTTGACGGGAGCAAACCGCGGCGGCAAAACTACAATTACTCAGGCAGTTGGACTTCTCTTTGTGCTCGCTCAGGCAGGCCTTTACGTTCCTGGTAAAACTTTTGCTTTTAGTCCTGTGGATTCTATTTTTACTCATTTTCCAGCCGATGAAGATAAGACTATGGACTTGGGAAGACTAGGAGAGGAATGCAAGCGGTTCCGCAATCTTTATAGCGAATGTACCTCAAAAAGTTTGCTTCTCTTGAACGAAACTTATTCAACTACAAGTTTTGAAGAAGGCTATTACATTGCAAAGGATTCTGTCCGGGCGATTTTAACAAAAGGAATCCGCACAATTTATAACACTCACATGCATAAATTGGCTTTTGATATTGATGAAATAAACAGTTCTGTTGCTAAGACTGTAAAAAATCCGCCGAAAGCTTCTTCGCTTGTGGTAAAATCAACCGATGGAAAGCGTTCATTTAAAGTTCAGATTGCTCCTCCAGAAGGAGTTTCATTTGCTCACGATATTGCCCAAAAGTACGGTGTAACTTATGAAATGCTAACATCTTTATAAGAAAATTTCATCGACTTTTGGACTAAAAGGTATTTTATTCAGCACGAATTGTTGTGTTTTTTACAAGCACATCGTGGGCGCCGCCTTCGCGGATACTTGCAGGACTTACAAGAGTGATTTTTGCCTTTTCTTGCAATTCTGGGATTGTAATTGCGCCGCAGTTGCACATTGTGTGAACAATCTTGCTTGTTGTCATTGTAACGTTATCATGCAAACTGCCTGCGTAAGGAACGTAAGAGTCCACGCCTTCTTCAAAAGCCATTTTTTTAGCCCCGCCAAGATCGTATCTTTGCCAGTTGCGAGCGCGGTTTGACCCTTCGCCCCAATATTCCTTTACGTAGTTGCCGTTTACAATCAGTTTGTTTGTAGGCGATTCGTCAAAGCGCGCAAAGTAGCGGCCAAGCATAACAAAATCTGCCCCCATAGCTAAAGCGAGCGTTACGTGGTAGTCGTGGACAATTCCGCCATCTGAGCAAATTGGAATGTAGATTCCAGTTTCTTTGTAGTATTCATCGCGAGCTTTTGCGACTTCTATTGTTGCCGTGGCTTGACCGCGTCCAATGCCTTTTTGCTCTCGCGTTATGCAAATAGAACCGCCGCCAATTCCTATCTTTACAAAGTCGGCTCCAGCTTCTGCAAGAAATCTGAATCCTTCTGCATCAACAACATTTCCTGCTCCAACCTTTACATCTTTGCCATATTTTTCGTGAATATCGTGAAGGGCTCGTTTTTGCCATTCTGTAAATCCTTCAGAAGAATCCAAACAGAAGATGTCTGCCCCAGCTTTTAAAAGAGCCGGAACTCTTTCCATGTAGTCGCGAGTGTTAATCCCTGCGCCTACAATATAGCGTTTCTGTTCGTCTAGCAGTTCAAGCGGATGTTCCTGGTGGCTTGCGGCATCTTTTCTAAAAACTAAATACTGAAGATTGCCATTATTGTCTACAACCGGAAGCTGGTTTACCTTGTGCTTCCAAATAAGCTCGTTTGCCTGTTCTAAAGTTACGCCAGATTCGGCTTTTACAAGGTCTTTTAAAGAAGTCATGTAGTCGCTTACTTTTGCGTTTTCTGGAGTGTGGCCAATTCTATAGTCGCGTTCGGTTATGATTCCCAATAGTTTTCCGTTTGGCTCTCCGTTTTCAGTTACTGCGACTGTAGAATGTCCTGTAGCTTCAATTTTAGCCACAAGCTCTGTAAGGGTTTGGTCTGGGCGAATGTTTGTATCTGAAGTTACAAATCCTGCTTTATACTGTTTTACGCGGCTTATCATTGCGGCCTGGTCTTCAATAGTTTGCGAGCCATAAATAAAAGAGATTCCGCCTTCCTTTGCAAGAGCGATTGCTAATGTGTCGTTAGAAACAGCTTGCATTACAGCAGAAACCATTGGAATATTCATTGTTAGGGGACACTTTTCGCCAGCCTTTTTGTTGAACTTTACAATAGGCGTTTTTAAAGAAACGTTTGCAGGAATGCAGTCTGGCCCAGTGTAGCCAGGCACTAAAAGATACTCATCAAATGTGTGTGATGGTTCATCAAAAAAGTAAGCCATTTTTTACCCCATAAAATATTACTATGATAATCAATAGTGTTGATTGAATTAATCAATTATTATATCAAAAAAACTATTTCCATACAAGCCATAGAACTGCTGCCGCTGCTGCGGTTGTAAGAACTGTAAACGTTCCTGCAATTTTTACCCAGCCTATAAAGTTTAGAGAATATCCTTCTTTTTTAACGATACCCATAGAAACAACGTTCGCGCTAGCCCCGAATGGCGTTAAGTTTCCGCCTAGACAGCTTCCTATAAGAAGGGCGAACATAAAAAGCTCTTTTTGAATATTCATGGTTGCCGCCATGCCTCCGGCAACAGGAAGCATTGCAATTATATATGGAACGTTATCTACAAATCCAGAAATTAATATTGAAACAACTAAAATTACAATGAATCCTAAGAGCTTTGAGCCTCCGCAAATTTTTGCAAGGAAAACTGCAAATTCATCTAGCAAGCCGGTTTCTTGAATTCCGCCGACAACAATAAAAATTCCTAGCAAAAAGAAAATCGTTTCCCAGTCAAGTTCTTTGACCAATGTTCTTGTTTCGCTGAAGGTCTTTTTTTGGCAAGCTGCGTACCAAATCAAGCCTATTATTCCTAGACCTAGGACAAAAAATCCGCTTAAAAACGGAAAATCGCTAGGAATGAAAGAAATTCCTGCAAGCCCGAAAATCATTGCTAACAAAAGAAAAAATGGTGTCCAGGAAATAACGTTTGTTTTTTCAACTTCGATTTTGTTTTTTCCATTTTTAGCAAAAAAGCAGTAAAAGTATATGCAGCCAACAAGAAGTCCTGCTTGAATAAACCAGAAAATACTAAATTTTCCCTGATGAAAGAAAAAGTCGTTGAAGTTGTAGCCTGCGTAGCTTGCAAAAATCATGCTAGGAGGGTCTCCTACCAAGGTTGCTGTTCCTTCAAGATTCGACATGACCGCAAGCCCAATCATAAAATTAGTAGGATTAATCTTTAGTTTTTTGCAGAGCGCAAGGGCAATTGGTGCCATAACAAGAACTGTGGCGACATTTTCAACAAAAATTGAAATAATTCCTGTCATTACAAGAATTGCAACCATTGCAAAACCAGTGTTTCTGCTAGAATTTACAATGGAATCTGCAATGCGGGCAGGAACGTTTGAATATATAAACAGTGCCGCAATTATCATGCTTCCCAAGTAAATCATGATTACGTTCCAGTTTATTATCCCGAACAAAGAATGTGTTATAGGATACAAGCGGCTTTCGCTGTCTGGAAAAACTTGTCCCGGAAGGATAACCCCGAGCAAGACCACCGCTAGCGCAGCAAATGAGGTGAACCATACTTTTTTTTCTTGAAAAGCAATGACAAGCGCATACATTGCAACTGCAATTCCAAGAACAATCCATTTTGTTACCATTATATTCTCCTATAAAAAGAAAGTTTGCGATGAAGTGAGAAACAACATCTTTCTATATATATTAAAAAATATATTAAAAAAACACGCCTTTTATAAAGACTTCAAGACCTATTGCAATTAGGATAATACCGCCAATAAGCTCTGCCTTTTCAGAAAGTTTTGTACCCGCTTTTTTTCCGATTTTAAGACCTGCAAAACAGATTATAAAGGTTGTAGAGGCTATAATCAATGATTCTGCAAACGCTAAAATCCAAGTGAACTGCGCAATTGTAAATCCTACAGAAAGCGCGTCTATAGAAGTTGCAATTCCTTGCAACAAAAGAATCTTGAAAGTCAATTTTTTTGGCTCGTCTTTTTCTTGAGTTTTTTTTGAGAAAGACTCTATTATCATTTTTATGCCAATATACAATAGAAGAATAAGCGCTATCCAAGGAATAAATTTTTGAAAAGAGGTAAAAATCGTTGCGATTGTGCGGACGCAAATCCAACCGGTAAGAGGCATTGCAAACTGAAAAAACGCATACGTTCCTGCGACTGCAATTTCTTTGGAATTTTTCATTTGCGGTTCGTTTAGTCCGTTTACTAGCGAAACCGAAAACGCATCCATGGCAAGTCCTGCCCCAAGCAGAATACTGTTTAAAAAGAAAAGAACATCCATAATGATTTCCTTTTAATAAAAAAATGACCTGCACGGACAGTACTTAAAAGTACATTTTGCATGGTCATAATATCAAAAGGAAATTAGGACACATGTATAGCTTAAGTGCAGTTATACATGAGTCTCGCAAAATTAAAGCAAGCCAGGTAAAAACCGGTATGTTGACTTGCTACACGTTGAACGTGCATGCTACTCCCTCACGGGTTATATTTTAATAATAATACATAAAATCCAGTTAGTGTAAGGTAACAGTTTGCAAAAAGAAAAAAAATTGAATAGTTTAAATATCGGTTTTTTATGGATTGTGAAAAAACGCTTTCAGCGAATGTACAATTTGCTCAGACGGTTGTGCTCGCACTTCGTTTGGGCAGATTTGGGTTACTCCGTAACCTTAATTGTTCTTATCGCACAAAGTCTTCTCAAATTGTAAATTCGCTTACGCTTTTGTTCAATTTATATAAAAAACCGACATTTAAACTAGCAAAACTTTTTCAAAAATCCTGCTAATTGAAAATAACTGCTTATTGTGCTATATTCGTTCGGTAAAAGTATGCCGCATTGTTTGTGGTTTTTACATAATTTTTTCTATATTCCTGCGATGATTCTGCGGGAAAAGGAAGTTTCCATGAACGTAGTTGTTATGGGTGCCCAATGGGGCGATGAAGGAAAAGGTAAGATTGTTGACTACCTTGCACAAGATGCCAAGTATGTTTGCCGTTTTGCTGGTGGAGCGAATGCCGGACATACAATTGTTGTAGATGGTAAGAAGTATGCGCTTCATCAAGTTCCATCTGGAATTCTTTACCCTGAAAAGACTGTTTTTTTAGGCTCAGGAATGGTTATAGATCCAGAAGCCTTGTTTGCCGAGCTAAAAATGTTAAGCGACAATGGCATAAACTGGGAAGGCAGAGTGTTTATTTCTGACCGGGCGCACATTGTTCTGCCTTGCTACCGCGAAATGGACAAAAAACGCGATGCTGCCCGAAAACGCCCGATTGGAACAACTGGACGCGGAATTGGAACTACATATTCGCAAAAATCTGAGCGCGATGGAATTCGTCTCGCAGACCTGGACTGGGAAGAAAAGATGAATGACCTTGAAAGCGCCGACCTTGAATTTATAAACCAGTACAAAGACCGCCTTATTGCCATGCGAATTGATATTGCTGCAAAAATGTTTGAAATTCGCCGCGAAAACATTCTTTTTGAAGGCGCGCAAGGTGCAATGCTCGACATAGATTCAGGAACTTATCCGTATGTTTCTTCTGGAGCTTCTGGCTCTTACGGAGCTTCTAGCGGGTCTGGAATCGGACCTCGCGCGCTCGACAAAATTTACGGAGTCTTTAAGGCCTACGAAACTAGAGTTGGGAACGGGCCTATGCCGACAGAATTTAATGCGGAAAGCGAAGGCGAGCTTTGCGACTATGTGCGCAAAACCGGCAACGAGTTTGGTGTGACAACAGGACGCGCCCGCCGCTGCGGCTACCTTGACTTGGTTGCCTTGCGCTACGCCTGCCACGTAAATTCAATAGACTCTTTGGTTCTTACCCACCTTGACGTATACGACGAAATGGAAGAAATTGAAGCCTGTGTCGCTTACGACATCGAAGGAAAAATTGTAACAGATTTTCCAACAAGCATTCCGGCATTGAACAAAGCAAAACCAGTCCTTCAAAAGTTCAAAGGCTGGAAAAAATCTATAAAGGAACTTGGCAAATACAGCCAGCTTCCAAAAGAGGCAAAAGACTATGTTGACTTTATAGAAGACTACACCGGAACAAAGGTAGGCATAGTTTCTGTAGGACCTGACAGAAACCAAACCTTTAACAGGGAAAAAATTTGGAAGTAGCTGAATTTTCTTGAAAAATTTTGAAATAAATTGAATATTTAGCAGTTAATGCAGTTAGTTGACATTAACTGCTATTTTTTTGTATGATGAGTTATTCGTAAAACATTTTTAAAGGAGTTAGATTTTATGAAAATGTTAAAAAAGGTTTTGGTTGCAGCGGCTGCTGCCGTAGTGATGGGGGGGGGGTACATTCGCACAGACCTCAATGACTAGCGAGTCTACTAGCGGACTTTTTGGTAACGACATCGATGACTTTATGAGCGTTACAGGCTGGTCTGGAGTAAAGCCAGAAAACGCTTTCTTTATGGCAGGTTATTCTGACTATGGATACAACCTTGGTTTTGCAAAGCAGTTTAAGCCATTTTACATGGGTGTAAAGCTTGATGGAAAATTCAAAAAAGCAACAATCACTTCTGGTGATAGCTCTAGCTACAATGATACAGATATCAACCCTGCTACAAATACATACAATAGTTATTCTATTGCAACTTTGTTTGGATTTTCAAACATCGGTGTAAAAGCAACTGTTGATGTTAGTGGTAAAGGTATTAACGATAGCAAAAATGGTGATACTCAAACTAAGACAGAAGACTTTACTTTATTAACTGGTGTTGAATTCGGCATGAACACAACGCTTAAAAACAAGGCGTTTAAGCCAGTTGCAAGCATTGCGTTGACGTCAAATGTTAATAAAACATATAATAAAAACGGTTCTAACGAAACAAAAACAGACAATAGCAAATACAACTTGGCTCTTGGCGCCGGCGCAGAATGGGACATTTATGCAAAAGGCGCTGTAACAAACACAACAGCCCTTGCCTTTGCGACAAATTTCAACATTCTTCCAAACGAAACTGAGACAAACATAAAAACTTACGGTGCTTATGACTGGGGCTTTGTTCTTACACCTGCCTGGACAACAAAGTACGAAGTTGAAAAGTTCAAGTTCGGCGTAAATGTCACAATGCCTATTAATTTCAACTTTAGTGGAACTGCTGACTATGTAAAATCAGATGGAACTAAGGCTTATGTAGATAGAACTCTTACAAATACAATTGAAATGTCGCCAAGCTGCAACGTAGGCGCTTCTATTCAGATTGCAAAGCCTGTAGCATTTAATGTTGGAACAACAATCGATGTTCCACATTTGCAATGGGCATTTGTAACAACAAAGAACCGCGACGGCAGCGGCAACGAAACTTCTACTGTAAAAGCAAATACATTTAAATTTAATTCAAACGATGCAGGCAACACAGTTAAATTTACTTCTGGATTCGCTTTCAACTGCGGCAAAAACGTAATGGTTGACACAAGCTATGCAATTCTTTCTCAGTTCGATGGATTCAAATGGTCACCAGCTGGAGATTTCTGGGGTACTGTAAATAAACTTATCTTTGCGCAGCTTAAAGCGCAGGTTACTGTAAAGCTTTAATCTTTAGTCTGTAAATAGCATTATTCTGTGGTGGTTTCTACAAGTTAATCTCCACGCTAAAAAACAGCGCAGCCATTGAGCTAGTCAAAATGGCTGCGCTGTTTTTTTATTTAGGGTTTATCAAAACTCTAAAAACGGCTGAGTCAAGGTCTTGAGCATAAGCGTACCTTGACCAGATGTGTTTTGCAAACAAACTGTTTTTATTCAGTTGTGTATGTAAAAGAACTTTCTAGTGTTGCCCTGTAACAAAGTTCAAGAGTTTCGCTTTCTGCAAAATATTCTTTAATAGCTTCTGGAGCTGTTTTTGTAGTAAGTTTCAGCACGTCTTTGCTCTGCTCGTCTTTTGAAAGTTCGTAAGAAGCAATGTATTTTGTTTTTCCAATTAGACTGTCAATTTTTGATTCAAAAGCGTCTTTTTTGCCAAGCGTAAGTTCTGTAAACACGGCTTTGTCTGCAAGAGAGCTAGCTGCTTCTGCTATAATCGATGCAAGACCTTCTTCCTGGGTTGCACTTTCCGGGTAAAGCGTTGCGGTAATCGTTCTTGCGTTTTCGTCAAACTCTGGAACGCCTACAAAACCAGTTTGGTCTTGTGAAGAAGATATTGCAATTGAGAACGGCGTTAAAGAATCGTATCCGTTCAGCTCAATTGTTTTATAAGATGAGTCGTTTTCTATTTTGTTATAAGAAAAATATGCAGAGGCGGATTTTAAATCACCGTCAAACTTCTGTGAGATTGTGATTTTTTTATTTTCTTCATCTATTATGTAAGAAAAAGTTAAAAGGCAATTGTATTTGTTCGCTAGATAGTCGTTCAAAGCGTTTTCTTGCTCTTCAAGAGTTTTATTCAATTTGCTTAGAACAATATCCTTCGCCAAAGAAAGAGCTTCGCCAGGAATAATAGATAGAGTTGTGCTTGAAAATGCAGTATCTACGCCTTCTTTTATAGAAGTTTCCGCATCTTTATACATCTTTTTTGTTTGTTCAATTTGTTTTTGATAGTCTTGCGCTTCTGTTTCGTTCCAAAGCTCTGCAAGCTGCAGGTAAAGCTCTTTCTTTTCAGAATCGTAGGAATAATTATATTTTGCAGAATATTCTGTCGGCATTTGGATTGCCCTTATGTTCATATTTGTAGAATTATTTTCGCACAGCGTTACAGAATCGTTTGCAAAGTAAAGCGTAGTTCCAAATTCAGAAGTCAGTTTTTTGTTTTCAAAATCGTTAGTCCCCTTCGATTCTGGAAGCTTGTTTTCTACAGCTGCTTCTGTATTTTTGTTTTCATCTGGCTGCGCGCAGCCAAAAATAAGAGCCGCGCTTAAAACTGTTCCCATAAGTAAAATTGATTTTTTCATAAAATCCTCCAATCTGATTTTTGTCTTATTATAAGTCACATAGTTTGATTTGGCATCTTTTGTTGTGCAAAATCAGTTCAGGGCGGTATTCAAAGTGCATATTATCCCACACAATCCATTTCCCGCCCCAAATAAAGCCTTCCTCTTCAAAGATTTGTATAACGCGCTGCGGAGGCGACCAGCGCTTTTCCAGCGGGAGCATATACCAGGAATCTGGCTGCCACTGCTTTTGCCATGCCCAGTAAATTGATTTTTGATAGTAGCCTCTTGGAAGAATGTCGATTGCAAGGCCAATGCTGTGAAAGGAACGCGATTCTGTGTCGCGGACGGAACGCCAGTTAAATCCGTCTGTTCGTTCTAGCGTGGAAAAAAACTTTTGCATTTCTTCATCTTTTTCAAGCTGCATTATTCTTTGAGAAACTCTTTTTAATGGCTCATATATGTCTTCGTGCACGTTTACAGTTCTTTTTCCGTCTAAAAAGTAATATGTTTTTATGTGCTTTTCTGTTTTTGCGCGGTCTCCTAAATCATAAATCGCGTTGAATAAAAAAGGCGGGTCAATCGGTCCGTTTGCGCGGTTTTCTTTGCTCGTAAAGTTTTTTATATTTTCAATATCTTCTTCAGTAAAATCCTTTGGATCTGGAACTTCTTTCGGGTAGGTGTAAAGCATTTTTCTGTACTTTTCTTTTTGGCCGAGTTTTTCTTTTGGCAAGAACCTTCCTTCGCACCAATAAAGTTCGTTTTCTGTTGCAGGGCGGCCTTCCCTTGCCGGCGTAAAAATATGAATAATCCAGTCGTTTTGGGCTTTGTCGTAGCTTGAAACAAACTTTATATCGGGATAAGCCTTTTTGAATATTTCAAGTCCTGCGGGTTCCCACCATTTTGAAAAAGGAAGCTTTATCTGCGCTGTGGCAACGTGTGGTAAAATTGTTAAGATAAAAAAGATGATAAAAATGTTTTTTTTCATAGGCTTATAGGTTTTATAGTCAATCTTGCTGCATAATCTTTTTTACAGCCTGCATATACTTGTTTCCTCTGTCAAATTCGTTAGAAAACATTCCAAAACTTGTAGCTCCTGGACTAAATACCACTACATCGCCTTTTGTTCCGTTTTTGTCCAATTCAACTTTTAAGGAATTAAGCATATCTTCTAGTGAGGGAAACGGTCCGCTGTAGCTTATATTATTTTCTTTTAGTCCCTGAACAATTTTGTCTGTTCCTGAGCCTTGAAGAAGATAAATTGATTTCGGCTCAAAAAATTCTTTTTTGGCTTTGCCTGCTAAAAGGTTTATAAAAGCAGAAAAATCTAGTCCCTTGTCTGTTCCGCCGCAGAGCAGGTAGACAGGTTTTTCAAACGCTTGGCTTGCAGCGCCAGCAGCTTCTGGAACTGTCGCGCATGAATCGTTGTAAAATTTTATGCCTTTATATTCATAAAAGTATTGCAGCCGGTGGTCAAGACCTTGCCAGCTTTTCATTATATTTATTATCTTTTTAGGATTTACACCCATCAGGTACAGAACAAGGGCTGCATTCAAGGCGTTGGTCTTCATGTGTTCGCCAGGCACGCTAAGGGATTCCATTATTTTTTCTGGATTTTTCATTCCTGGCAAAAATACAAATCCGCATTGCTCTGATTCAGTTTTGTGCTGCCAGACGCCATAAAATTTTTGCCATTCGCTTGGGGCAGTCCTTGTGTAGTATAAAACGGTTCCCTTTGTTTCGCTTGCAAAGAGTTTTCCCCAAGAAGGCGCATCTTTTGGCTTAAAATCTTTTTCGTCCGGGTCAGCGTCTACAATTGTGTAGTCGCCTTTTGTCTGGTCCGCGTAGATAAGCCGTTTGTCGGCAACGTAGTCTTCCATGTTTCCGTACCAGTTTTGATGGTCTGGAACAATTTTTGTTATTATGGCGATGTATGGCTTTAATGCGCTTCTTCCTCGCAAATCTGCAAGCTGCCAGCTAGAAAGTTCTAGAACAACTGGTGTTTCTTCAGACGTTTTTTCAAGAAATGTGAGCGGGCTTACGGTTATATTGCCGCCTAAAAAACTTGTGTACCCGGCTTTGCAAAGCCCGTAGTGAATTGCGCTTGCTGTGCTGGATTTTCCTTTGCTTCCAGTCACAGCAATTATCGGCGCCTTTGAAAAATGAAGAAAGAGCGAAATGTCTGTTTCTATGTTTTTTGCTGCGGCAAGGAATTTGTTTCCTTCGATTTTTACTCCTGGATTTTTTATGACACAGTCAGCAGATTCAAAATCTTGGATTCTATGCTCTCCTAAGACATAAGTAAGTTTGGCTTTGTCTAAGGATTCGTCAGAATTCAGCCTTTCTATTGTGGGTTTTAACTGTTCTGGAGTTTTCATGTCTGTTACAGTAACGTATGCGCCGCGCTTTAAAAAAAAGCGAACGCAAGCTTCGCCGCCACCGTTTAGTCCTAATCCCATAACGGTAATTTTTTTTCCGGCAATATCGTCTAAAGTTTTGAAAGTGCAGCCTTTTTTATAAGTGAACATAAAAACTCCAATAGAAATTAAAAATTAAAGATTTAGCGTGAAGTTTGAAGTTTTGCTTTTGATTCGTAACGAGCAAGAGCTTCTTGTATTAAAAGCTCTGTAAGTTCTGTGAACTCAAGGCCTGCTTTTTCGCACATTTTTGGAAACATGCTTATTTTGGTAAAGCCTGGCATTGTGTTTATTTCATTAAAATACAAATCGTTTGTCTGTTTGTCTACAAAGAAGTCGACGCGGCTAAGTCCGGAAGCGTCTAACGCTTTGTAAGCCTTTACGGCTGTTGAGCGGACAGTTTCAATCATATCTGCGGAAAGTTCTGCTGGAATTGCAAGCTTTGCTCCGTCCGGGTCGTTGTACTTTGCATCAAAATCGTAAAACTTGTGCGAAGGAATTATTTCTCCAGGAATATATGCTTTTACAGTTTCAATTTCGCTGTCAGCTGGGGCTGTTGTTGAATTTCCTGTAACGCTGCATTCTATTTCGCGGGCATCTATGCTTTTTTCAATTAAAACCTTGTCGTCCCAGTTGAACGCCTCGCACAGCGCAAATGAAAGCTGCTTTGGATTTTCTGCTTTTGAAGCTCCGTTTGAAGAGCCTGCGCAGCAAGGTTTTACAAAAAGAGGAAAACCTAGCGAGTCTATAGCTTTTTGAAACAATTCATCGTAGCGGCTGGAATCTAGTATATCGCATTTTTTCATGCAAATGTAAGGAACTACAGGTATTCCTTGAGTCTGCAGAACCTGCTTTGTTTTTTCTTTGTCCATGGTAAGGGAACTTGTCATGGTTGCGCAGCCAACGTATGGAATGTCCGCCATGTCTAGCAAGCCTTGAATTGTGCCGTCCTCGCCATAAGTTCCGTGCAGAACCGGGAATACAACATCTATTTCAAGCGCGTTCTTTTTTGTTTGAATGGAATGTTTTTTTGCTCCAGGAACTATAAAAACTTGATTATCTGCATTTTGGTCTATAAAAAGGGATGCGTTTTTATCTTTGCAGATTTTTTCGTATTCAGATTTATTTTGAAGATACCATTTTCCGTCTTTTGCAATTCCAATTAAAAAAACTGAATGTTTTTTATCTATTCCACGTGCAACAGATGCCGCGCTTATAAGGCTTATTTCGTGTTCTCCGGATTTTCCGCCAAAAATAATTGCTATATTCATTTTTTATTTGTGCTCCCGCTTTATTTGTATCCTAATTCTTCAAGGGCTTTCTCTGCCTCTGAAATTTCATCGTACGGCATAACAAAATCTTTGTAGATTATGGAATTTTCATGGCTTTTCCCAAGAAGAAGAACGATGTCCCCTTTTTGAGCCATTTTAAATGTCTGTCTGATTGCCTTTTTTCTGTCTGGAATTATAAAAAGGTTTTCGTTTAGTTTTTTGCCTTCCCTTAAAGAGCCTTCTGCAATCTGTTTTAAAAGTTCAACAGGGTCTTCTGCACGAGGGTCTTCGTCTGCAAGGACGACTGTGTCGCAAAACCTTGCGGCAATTTCGCCTTGCAAAGGCCGTTTTGTAAGGTCACGCTCGCCGCCGCTTCCAAATACGCAAAACATTCTTCCTGAGCAACGCTTTCTTATTGGAGGAAAAATAGTTTCAAAGCTTGAAGGCGTATGCGCATAATCAACAATTACTTCAAATGGCTGCCCTTTGTCTATGACGGTCATTCTTCCTTTTATAGGTTTTAGCTCTGATGTATGCGAAAGAATTTCTTCAAAACTTTTTCCTGTAACGCTTGAAACTGCAATCGTCGCAGCCATTATGTTGTAGGCGTTAAAAGCTCCTGGCAATTTTGCTTGAACCTGGATATGCTTGCGGCTTCTAGGAAGAACAGGGTCGTAGCCTGTTGGGAAAATTGCGTTTTCGCCATCTGTTTCAACTGTAAAATCTAAGCCGTATCTTGCAGAAGCAATATTCGTTGCCGAAAGATACCTTGTGTGCTCTGGAATCTCGGGCAGAGGCTGGGCATTGTTCCCAGTTTCTGCGGCGGCTTTGCCTGCCATTCCAAAAGTTGTGTATCCAAATACAGGTTTCTTTGTTGCCGCAATAAAGTACGATGCGCTTGGATCTTCTAAGTTTACAATTCCGATTGAAGGAATTGTTTTAGTTTCACCTGCAATGCGCTTTGTGTGGTTGTGCATATCTAATGCTCTAAAAAGATTTGCTTTATCACTTCTGTAGGTTTCAAAATCTTTATGAAATTCCAAGTGCTCCAAAGTTACGTTCATAAAAACAGCGCAGTCAAAAAGAACGTTTCCCAGACGGTTTAGTTTTGAAGAAAGACCGTGGGAAGAAGCTTCTACAACTGCAAACTGGCAGCCGTTTTCAAGCATTTTATTTAAGTGATGATGAACAATTGGTGATTCAGGTGTAGTTTGATGCTCTGGGTTTGGAAGAGCCTCTTCGCCGAATGAATATTCTACTGTAGAAATAAAACCTGCTTTGTATCCGCAAGCTTTTAGAAGCTGCCAGATAAAAGAAACTGTGCTAGATTTTCCTTCTGTTCCTGTTACGCCGATTACAATCAGCCTTTTTGAAGGAAAATCGTAAAATGCGTCCGCAATTGGAGCCATGACAGCTCTGGAATCAGCAACTTTTACAAAAGCCGGAAAACAAGAAAAAGGTTTTGCGCAGTTTTTGTCTTCTTGTTCTGTATTTTTTTCTAAAGCCGCTTCAAGTTGCCTTTTTGCAACAGCTTTTGCGGCTTCTACTTGAATTTCTTTAGAAAGATTTCCTTGAAAAACAATCACATTTGCGCCATTTTCAATGGCTTTTGGAATAAACGTGTTGCCGTCAATGTGGGCTCCAGGCCAGGCAAAAAATAAAGAGCCATTTTTTACTTTTCTTGAATCAAATACAAGGCTTGAAAGTTCAATGTTTGCAACATCTTTTTCTTCAACAGGGGTAAAACCGTCGGCAGCCACTAGTTCGTGCTTGAAAGCCGGCAACAATTGTGAAAGTAATTTTTGCATTTTTCTATATTAGTATTTATAAGAATTCTTTTCAATAAATATTTTGCAGGACAAACTTTTTGATTTGCGTTATATTTTATGCATTATGAGTTACGAAGTTAGAGTTGCCGCAGATTTTGCCGCAGCGCATTTTTTAAAAGACTACAACGGCAAGTGCGAAAATTTGCACGGCCATAATTACAAGGTTTACGCTCACGTTCGCGGTGAACGCTTAAATGAAGGCGGAATGTTGGTTGATTTTTCTAAGTTGAAAAAGGCTTTGCGTTCGGTTTGCGACGAACTGGATCATAAAAATCTGAACGATATGGCGATTTTTGAACAAAATCCTAGCGCGGAGCGAATCGCTCAGTATATTTTTAATAAGATTTTAGAAGAATTTAGGGCAAAGAGGGAAGACCTTTCTAAGAATGAAAAAGGAAATCCTTACCTTTTTGCCGTAGATGTGTTTGAAACAGAAACAAGCCGCGCCCGCTACTCTGTGTAGTAAAGTTCAGCCTCAAAGCAAGTTTCATCAGTTTGCTTGCCCGTTATGGTTATTTTTTTGTTTTCTAAGTCGAATTTGCCATAAAGGCTTAGCATTTGCCCTGCGACTGCTTCTTTTGAATAATTTATTCTGAAGTCTGTAAAATTCTTTTTTTGAAAATCCGAAGGCAGACAGTCTATTACGTATGCCCCGTATCTTGCGTTGTTCATGTGTCCATTGCTGTCCATGTCTGAATACCAGATTGGTCGTTCCAAAAGAAATTTGCTGTCCTCAGGAACAACTATTTTTGAAGGTTCCAAACAGTCGTGTTCTGTTGCAAGAGTTGGTTCCGGCCGCATTGTAAAATCTTTTATCTTCATAATTCTGCGGTTGTTGAGGTTTACCAAAAGCCAGTTTGAAATACCTGAAACCAGCTTTTCTCCTGTGTTTGTGTCTGTAATTTCATAGGAACGGACAAATTGCAGCGGCAAAGACTTTTCTTCCCAGGTATGAATTGTAATCATGGCGTCGGTTTTAGGCATCTGATGAAAGCGAAAGCTCTGCCTGCTTACAAGGATTGCAAGACCGTTTTCTTTAAGCGCTTTATACGACATAGAACGCAAGTTAAAGTCTTCTACAGCCGCATCCGAAACCATTCTTAGCAGTTCAAATAAGCTTAATCTGCCTTGTGCGTCGCATTGGCAAAAAAATACCTTGCTTTGCGTATGAAAGGTTGTAGTTCCATTTTGTTCATCGTGCCACTGTTTATATTCTATCATTTTTTATCCTTATAGTCTTACAGGAATATTTTCTTTTGCAAGTTCCTGCTTTATAGAGTTTACTGTATATTTTCCAGAGTGAACCATTGTCGCAACAAGGGCTGCATCTGCCTTGCCTTCTGTTAGCACTTTCGCAAGATGCTCAGGTTTTCCCGCTCCGCCGCTAGCAATTACAGGAACTGGAACGCTTTGTGCTATCATTCTTGTAAGATTGTTTTCGTATCCTTCTTTCGTGCCGTCTGCGTCCATTGAGTTTAAAACGATTTCTCCGGCTCCAAGTTCAACGGCTTTTACGGCCCATTCCCTAGCGTCCAGCCCTGTGTCAATTCTTCCGCCGTTTATAAAAACTCCGTATCCGCAAGGTTTTAAAGGGTCTCTTTTTGCGTCCATTCCCAATACAATGCATTGGTTGCCAAAAATTCTTGCGCCATCTTTTATCATCTCAGGATTTTTTACAGCCTGGCTGTTTAAACTTACTTTTTCAGCTCCTGCAAGAATCGTTGAACGAATGTCATCTATTGTGGTTATTCCACCGCCTACGCAAAATGGAATAAAGACTTGTTTTGCGACTTCTGAAATTAAATCCAAAATAGGGCCTCTGCCTCTTGCGCTTGCAATTATGTCGTAAAAAACTAGCTCATCGACCCCTTGCCTGTAGTATTCCGCTGCCATTTCCACAGGGTCGCCAATATCCACATTGTTTAGAAATTTTACGCCTTTAGTTGTGCGGCCGTCTTTTACATCAAGGCAGACAATTATCCGTTTTTTTAGCATAAGCTGTCTCCAAAGCAAAAATTTTTTAGTATTCTAAGACCTTTTTCTCCGCTTTTTTCTGGATGAAACTGGAATACCGTAATATTGTCTTTTTCAACACAAGCGGGAACTTGAATTCCGTAATCGGCTGTTGCCTTTATAATTTTTTTGTCATCAGGGCAGATTACGTATGAATGAACAAAATAAAAGTCCGAATGTTCTGGAATTCCTGCAAATAGGCGAGAGCCTCCGTTTTGATAAGTTAGGTCGTTCCAGCCTATGTGTGGAATTTTTAGATTTTCAGCATTGCTTTCTTGCCACAATTCTGAAAAATGTCTAATTTTTCCGTGCAAAATGCCAAGGCATTCAGTTTCGCCTTCTTCCGACCAGTCAAAAATTATCTGGGAACCCAAGCAGATTCCAGAAAGCGGCTTTTTTGCATTTGCCCAGTCTTTTAAAAAAACGTCAAATCCTGTAAGTTTCAGCTGCTTCATCGCGTATGCTGCATCGCCTACACCAGGAAAAATAAGTTTATCTACTTTTTCAAGTTCTTTTGGCGTTTTTGAAATAATATAAGGAGCCTTTAGCAAATCTAGCGCTCTTTCTACGCTTTTTATGTTTCCTGCGCTGTAGTCAACAATTCCAATCATGCTCAAATGATATTGAAAGTTTTCATTTTGTGCAAGTTTTTATATTCAATGCCGATAATTTCAATATGAATGTTCATGAAACGATTGCTGTTGTAAAACAAGTCCTTTTAAATCCTTATGTAATTGGAACTGCTGTTGTTGTTATTTTTTACATGAATTTTTGCTGTTTTGTTGCAAATTACAGAAAAAAGCCTCCTAAACTTAAAAAGTTAAAAAAGAGTTTGAACTCCGCTGCTAATTCTGCTAAAAAAGATTCCAAACAGGGCGAAAATACAGAAAACTCCGAAGACAATTCTTCTGAATCTCAAAAAGCTTCTTCATGATTTTTGTTTTTTTTTGAAGAGTTGCAGCTTTTTATTTTTCCTTTCCAAAGCCAATTGCAAAGTTCTATTTTATTTGAGGAAACTAGCTCTTCAAATATTTCTGCAAATGCTTGGTGATTCCAGATGTTTACCCTTGTTATAGGTCTGGAAACTTTGTTTAAAATTTCTAGGACTTTTTCTTCCAGTTTTTGACTGTCAAAGTATTTGTCGCACAATCGAACAAGCTTTTCTGTTATGATGCTGTCGTTCGGAACTGCATCTGCGATTAATCTTTTATCTGAAGTGTTTTTCATTGTTTTAAGGTTTCTTTTTAATTCAAAAAAGTACTGAAAGACAAAGGGCTTTTCTCTTTTGATAAAAGGAAAGCATTTTTTTAGAATCTTCTGAAAATCTTTTTTATGGGCATCTAGTTTTTTTGTGTCGCAAATGTCGCAGCCTGAACAGACTGCTTGTTCAGCTCCTAGCGCATCTAAAAGAATTTGTCTTCGGCAAGTTGCGCTTAGCGCAAATGTTTTCATAACGAGCGCTCTTGATTTTTCGATTTTTGAATCGGTTGCAATGGAATCTGTTTTTTTGCTGTCATCTTGATTCCATAAAAGAATTGCATTGGCAACGCTGCCGTCGCGGCCGCCTCTTCCTGCTTCTTGAATATAAGCCTCTGCTGTTGCCGGTGGATCTAAGTGAACTACGGTGTGTATGTCTTTTTTATCAACGCCCATTCCATAAGCGCACGTTGCGCATAAGACCGCATCTTTTTTTTCAAAAAACCATTTTTCAATAAAGTCTTTTTCTTTTCTTTCAAGTCCCGCGTGATAGAATTTTGCAAAATCTTTTCCGTATACAAGATTTAAGTCCCTTGCCATATCTTCAGTTCTTTTTCTTGTTCCGCAGAAGATAATCATAGGTTTTTGCTCTGAACCTGCAAGGATTAATGCAGCCTGTTTTTTCGCCGCTACTTTTTTTACGTAGTAGTGAATATTTTGCCTGTCGCTTTCGCTTCGAACAATATGGGCTTCTCCAGAAAAAAGAATTTCTGCAACTCTTGAAAGTACTTGTGGCGAAGCAGTCGCTGTGAATGCAGTTATTAGCGGCACATTTAGTTCTTTTATAATTCGGCCAAGCTCCAAATATGAAGGTCTAAAAGAATCTCCCCATTCGCTTACGCAATGCGCTTCATCTATTGCAACGTGCGCGATTTTGCAATTTTTTAATTTTTCAATAAGTTCTTTGGAGCACAGAACTTCCGGATTTGCGATTATGATTTTCGCCCCGTTTTTTATTTTATCAAAGTTTTCTTTTCGAATTTCTTCTGATTGCCCGCCTCTAAAAACTACGCACTCCAAAGCGCCTTCTGTCATTCTTCTTTCTTGGTCGGACATAAGGGCTAGCAATGGGTAAATTATAAGAGTCGGACCGCTTAATAGTAAGGCCGGAATTTGAAAGCACAGAGATTTTCCTGCTCCTGTTGGTAAAAGAACAATCTGCCTTCCAAGAATTTTTCTGTCTTCATCAGAGCTTGCTGCATCTAAAATATTTGCAATAACTAGCCTTTGCCACGGAAAAAGATATTTTATGCCAAAGTTTTCAAAAGCCGCCTTTGCAACGCAATCCTCTTCTTGTAAAAAAGATTCTTCTTTATCTTTAGGTACAATTTCATTTTCTTTCATAAAAGATATAACGCTAGCAAGCAACCTTTTTGTGCAGTTTTTTTTCTAAAAATTTGAACCTCTTGTTATTTAACCTAAACTTCGAGTTTTTAGAAAACTGAATAAATTCGCTGATAGCGTTTTTTCACAATTTATAAAAAACTTGAAGTTTAGGTTATTTGTCCATAATTGTAATTTCTACTCTTCTGTTCCTTGCTCGGCCAAGTTCTGTTGCGTTAGAAGCCACTGGTTCTGAAGCTCCTTTCCCTTGCGTAAAAATGCACTTTGCGTCTCGAACTTTTAGGTATGTTAAATATTCTGCCACAGAAACTGCTCTTTGCTCGCTTATTATTTTTTGATTTTCTATAGAGCCTCGATTTGCGCAGTGACCTGTTATAAGAAGGTCGTTGTCAAATTCCTTTAAAATTTCAGCTATCTTTTGAAGCTTAATTTTTTCAGATTCCATGAGGGTAGAAGAATCTGGCATAAACTGAATATTTTCAATGCTGATTGTAAGCCCCTTTTTATCTTTTTTTACGTCCACATCTTTTATTCCTAAATTATTGATGGTATCTGTAATTTTTTTTACATTTTCCTGCGTGTTCGCACTGGAAAAATCTGTTACTTCTGCGCTTGCATTTCCCTGAAATATAATTTGATCGCCGCTGTAGGTTTTTATTCCGATTTTAAACTTTTCGCTGTAGCGGTCAATAGTTCCTCTTTCGTTATCCCACCAAATTGTCTGATTTGAAAATCCAGAGGTGTATGCAGGAATAAAACTAGAATTCATGCTTTGAAAGTCGCTATATGATGAAGGGGCAGGGCTTTTAAAGTCTAGATTGTAGTAAACCTGAATAACATTTAGAGTCTTTCCTTCCGCTGTTTTTTCGTCTTTTAAATATTTATAGGTTGCTGTAAACGGAACTTCAAACGGTTTTTCAATTCCAAATGCGGTTCTCATATCGTGGGCTTCGTGACCTTCGCAAGTCCAGGTATCCCCGATTTTTATAGGTTCTTTTGGAAAAACTGGCACGTCGCGAACGGTAGGCATAAAATAAATGTCAGAAATTGTATATTTGCCAGTTTTGTCTCTTTTAAATGCGCTTTGATATTCTTGCCCCCAAGAAAAGTTTCTTCCGTTGTATTGGTTCGAAGAAGATTCTGAAGTCATAAAGTTTGCCTCGCAAGTTCCGCTGCCGTCTTTGCTGACTTCTGTAATTTCGCTTGAAATTCTATTCAAAATGGTTGATGTGTATTGGTAAATTCCGTTTAAATAAACTTCTTCTACAACTGTAGAAAGAATTCTGCTCTTGTCTCCTTTGTTAAACTTGAATTCAAGTATTCTGCCTTCTGCATAAAAACTAAAACAAAGATTTATTAAAGCAACTAAAACTAAAATTTTTTTTGCATATTTCATGTAAACCTCTTCACTCTTGCTTGTCTTTATAAATTTTAGATGTTAAATTTCTTTTATGAATTCGATTATTCTTAATTTTAAGCAACTTTTTCATTCTTTGCCACCATTTTTTATCTTTTGTTTTTCTATTTTTTTTATTTTAGCGCTTTTTTTCTTCTTTTTTATGGCAGGCAAAGCTTATGGAAGCGCGAAATCTGAAAAGACTTTTTTTAAAAAGATGCAAAATCACAGAAACGATGCTGTAAAGCGTTCTCGCGCTGTTTTGAGCGGGCAGATGGCGGAACAGCTTGCTCCGTATCTTCCTGAATTTCCATGCACCCCTGCGGATGCGCATTTTTTAGGAAAGCCTGTGGATTTTATTGCGTTTACAGGCTGCGCGCAAGGCAAAGAACTGCAGGAAGTTCTTTTTATAGAAGTAAAAACAGGAAACTCAAAACTTTCCGAGCGCGAAAAAGAATTAAAAAAAGCGATTGAAGAAGGTCGTTGCCGTTACGTAGTTTACAAGGTTCCCTTAAGCTCTGAAGAAAATTATTCAGAAAACTGTTCTTTGCGAGAGTAGTCGTGCTCTAAGCAGTCTAAGGCTTGTTTGTTTCCAGAAAGATATTCCTCGCAGGCTTCTTTTGACATCGGTTTTCCTTTTAAGAATCCTTGTATTATTGTGCAGTTGAATTTTTTTATCATTGCATATTGGTCGTCTTTTTCAACACCTTCAGCAATGGTTTCTAGTCCCATGTTCGAAACCATTGTGATTATAGAATTTGTAATGTTAGCTTGAATTCCATTTTTTCCAGTAATGTCGTTTATAAACGATTTATCAATCTTTAACGTATCTAAAGGAAGAATTTGCAAATAATTTAAAGATGAATAGCCAGTTCCAAAGTCGTCTAATGAAATTTTAAAGCCAATATCTTTTAGGCTCTTCATTTTTGAGACAGCTTCGTCCATGTTGTCTATCATTATTCCTTCTGTTATTTCTATTTCAACAGAGGAAGGCTCTATTTTATATTTGCGAATAAGTGTCGTTATATCACTTAAAAAATTTGACTGTTTTAGTTGAATTGGCGAAATATTAATAGACATTATTCCGTCAAAATTGAATTTTGTCTGCCATTGTTTTAATGTTTCAAAAGCGGTGGATAAAACCCAGTTTCCTATTGGAATAATCAGGCCGCACTCTTCTGCTATGGGTATAAAAAATGAAGGAGGAATATTACCCATTTCTTCGTCAGTCCAACGCAAAAGAGCTTCAAAACCTCTAAGTTTTTCTGTTTTTACATCAAACTGAGGCTGGTACACTTGTGTAAACTTGCTGCTTAGAACCGCCTGAGTCATCTTGTTCAAGATATTTAACTTTTGTATAAAAACTCTCTGCATATCAGGCTTAAACATTGTAAAATTGTTTTTTCCATTCTTTTTAGCCGCATGCATTGCTATGTCTGCAAATCTAATCAATTCGTCCGCATCTTCTGAATGTTCTGGAAAAACAGAAATTCCTCCAGAAACGCTTAATTCGTACATTTGAAATGCTTCAAAAATTGTATCTACTATATTTATTACGGAATTTAAGGAATCTGCCTTTTGAATTACAACAATAAACTCGTCGTCGCCAAATCTGTATGAAGTGATGCCTTTTTTTTCAAATTGTGATAAAATTTGAGCCGCTTGTTTTAAAACGGAATCGCCCGCCTGATTTCCTTTTGAGTCATTTATGTTTTTCATGTTGTCTATGTCAACAAGCAGAAGTGCTAAATGATTTGCGCAAAAAGAAGTCTGGGCAAGAATATCCTTAAAATCGATATTAAACTTATTTCGGTTTGGAAGATTTGTTAGAGTATCTGTGAATGCCGTTTCTTTTAATTTTTTGTCCTGATTGATTACGGCTGTTACATTTTCTAAGGAAACAACAATCATTCCGTTGTCTGTACCTTGCATTTGAAGTTTGAACCAATTTTTATTAGCATTTGAATAGTATACAATTGGTTCAATTTGAATTTTGTTTACAGCCTTTTCTGCTATATCGAACCAAGGAATTTCTGGATTTAAATTGTTCTTAAATTCACTCAGCCTTTTGGAATTTTTTACTGAATGACTAACTTGGTCTAAAAAAGCCTTGTTCGTAAAAACTAATTCAAAATCCTTTATTTCTGAACCCTCTCTTACAGGTTTTGCAATTAGAATTGGTGATGAAAAAGCATTTAATATTGAAGTAAAATCGGGTTCTGCCATAAAGTTATTCTAAAGTAGCATTCTATATATGTCAAATTAAAAATTTTAGTGTTGTCTAATAAATTGCAATTCTCTTAAAGCGTTTTTCTTATCTAGTCCAAACTTCGAGTTTTTTATAAATTGTGAAAAAAACGCTCTCAACGAATTTACAATTTGTTACCGATGGTTGTGCTCGCGGGGTGATTTGGATTGCTATGCAACCTTAACTGGTCTTATCGCACAAAATCTTCACAAATTATAAATTCGTTTACGCTTTTATTCTCTTTCTAAAAACTCGAAGTTTTGGCTATCTATAAAAAAATACCTTTGAACTTATGATTCTAAAGGTGAGTTGAAAACAATGTTTAATCTGCGCTAAAGCGGATGTCGTACCAAAGGTTGTTATACAATTCAAGAGATTCTCCTAAATCGTTTTTAAGTTCGCAAGGAGCCATTTCTTCTGCTTTGTACATAGGTTTGTTCTTTGTGTATTTTCCAGCTTCAGTGTTTACATAGCTTGGAAAGCGGAATTCATCAAGAAACATTGCATATATTTCTGGGCGATGAATAAAATTTATAAACTTCATTGCCAAGTCAAAATGCTTTGCCTTCTTTAAGATTACCATAGAATCTATGTACATCGGTCCGCCTTCCTTTGGGATAAAGAAGTCAATCATTTCTTCCTGCTTTTCTGCTGGAACTTCGCCATAAACTACTTCTGCATAGCCTTGACAAACCCAGAAGTCTCCTGCAGCAAACGATTTTCCAAATCCTTCCGCATCAAACTTTACAAGATTTGGCTTCCATTCTGTGTTTATAAGGGTTGCCGCTTCCTGCAGTTCTTTTTCATCCACAGAATTTACAGAATATCCTTTATATGCAAGGGCGTCTCCAAAGACTTCCCGCATATCGTCCATCATCGACATATGGCCTTTTAAGTCTTTTCTAGCGAATATGTTCCAGCTCTTTTCGTACTGCAGAACTTTTTGCTTGTTTACGGCAATTCCGGATGCTCCCATGTAATATGGAACGCTGTATTTCATAGAACTGTCGTAAGTCGCTTTTTTCAGGACTTCAGGATTTATGTATTTTTTGTTTTCAAATAATGAAAGGTCAAGTTCTTTCAACATCCCTTCGCTTATCATTATTGATGTGTAATCCTGCGATGGAAATACAATATCGTAGCCTGAAGCGCCAGCCTTTAATTTTGCATACATTACTTCATTTGAATCAAAGGTGTCGATTTTAACTTTGCAATTGTATTCTTGTTCAAATTTTTCAATTACAGAGGCTGGAGTATAGTACGTCCAGTTAAAGAGATACAATGTGTTGCTATTGTCTGTTTTGTTGCAAGACGTTATGCCGCAGATAGCTGAAATAGCAATAACTGCCGAAAAAATAAATCGTTTAATTCTTTTCATTTTTTTCTCCTAGAAAAGTCAAATTTTTTTAATGCGAAGCCGCGATGCTTTTTAATCCTTTTCTTAAAGCAAATGCTATTAAGAACGTAATTACAATAAGAATACATGAAAGCGCGTTTATAACTGGAGAAACGCCAAATCTTATCATTGAGTAAACGTAAAGCGGTAGCGTTGTGCTGCCAGGACCTGCAACAAAGAAAGTAATTACAAAATCTTCAAGGCTCATCGTTACCGCCATCATAAAGCCGCTCATTATGCCAGGTAAAATTGCTGGAATTACAACTTTCAGCATTGTTTGAACTTCGTTTGCACCTAAGTCGTGGCTTGCTTCTATTATAGAATAGTCAAAGTCATCAAGCCGGGCATTTACCATAAGAAAAACAAATGGAAGACAAAAAGTAGTGTGAGCTGCAAAAATAGTAAACAATCCTAGTGGAATGTGTATTCCGCTAAAGAAAATTAACATTGAAATGCCCACAATTACTTCTGGCAAAACCATAGGAAGATAGGTTAGCGCGCCTATAAATTTTTTGCCTTTAAAGTTGTACCAATTTATACCTATGGAAGCTAGTGTCCCTAAAACTGTTGAAACAATTCCAGAAGAAAGAGCTATAATTACGCTGTTTAAAAGAGCGTGCCAAAGGTCGTCGGACTCAAATATAAGTTTTTTATACCAAATTAGCGATGGCTCTGTAAATGTTCCGCCTTTGCTTTTGTTAAAAGAAAAGACAATTATAACAATCAGCGGAATAAAGAGAAACGCAAGCGTAATGAATAGCATTACTTTTGAAAAAGAAACAGCTTTTTCTCTTTTTTTCCAGCTTTTTTTAGCATGCCTTGAAGGTTCTGCCTTTGCCTCTGGGGTTCTTTTTTGAATGGCCTTGTTCAATGCGTCAAAAAATGCGATTTTCATTTTACCGTTCCTCCCAAAGTTTCACTTACAGAAGAGGATTTTTTCAGCTTGGCTTCCTTTTTGTTTACAGAACCAATCCAAAGAATTCCTGCAATGCTTATTAGCGTTATAACAAGACTAAAAGCAGCTGCCAGCGGCCAGTTTCTAATTCTTTGAACCTGATCTACTATGATGTTTCCTAAAATATAGCTGTCTTTTCCACCTACGAGCAAAGGAACCGTATAAGCTCCAAAAATAGGAATAAATGTGAATATTAAAGCCGAAACAATACCGCTTTTTATTCCTGGCAAAAGGATTTTAAAAACAGCTTGCGTTTTTGTTGCTCCTAAATCGCGGGCGGCTTCTAAAAGGCTAAAATCGAATCTGTCTATCGCCGTAAAAATTGGAAGAATTGCATAAGGAATATACATATAAACAGAAACGAGTATTACCGCTTTCTGATTGTATAAAAGATGAAGATAGTCTTTTATGATATGCAGCTTCATTAATATTTGATTTAGAATTCCGTCGTTGTTCAGAATACTCATCCAGGCAAAAATTCTTATAAGGCTATTAGTCCAAAAAGGAATTATAACCAGAAGCAAAAGAAAGGTTTGTCTTTTGCTTCTTGCTATTGCATAAGCGCTAGGAAGGGCAACAGCTATTGTTATTACAGTAGAAATCAACGCAATTTTGATTGTCCTTAAAGTTATAACAAGATACTTTGCGTCAAACATCTGTTTGTACGCTTTTAGAGTAAACCCTGGTTGAACTCCACCATGGACACCCTTGTTCATAAAACTGTAGACAAGAATGATTACTAGCGGAATTATAAAGAAGAAAACAAACCAAATTCCCATCGGCCAGGCATAAATAGCCCCCATGTTCAGACGGCTTTTTTTTGTTGCATCGTCTGAAGTTTTATTTTTGGCTAGAAAATTTTTCATCTATTTATTAATATCCTCTACAACGTAGGCATCTTCTGCCGACCAAGAAACGTAAACCCTGTCTTTCCATTGGATAACAGGTCCTTCATCCATGTAATCTGTGTGCTGCTTAAAAACCTTTATTACGGCTCCAGAGTCTAATTTTACATAAAACTTTGACTGAAATCCCGAATAAATTGGTTCTTCCACAATTCCGCTAAACACGTTTATATCAGTTCTTCCTCCCGTTTCCGGAGGCTCTTGAGTTATGCGGACTTTTTCAGGACGAATAGAAAGCGCGACTTTTTGTCCTTTCTTTGTTTCTTCGTAGTCTGTAACTTGAATGTAGCGGTCAAGGCTTGCCGTTGCTTCTGTATCGCTTGCAAGAGGAGCTTGCTGTCCTAAAGAAGGAACAGAGAGAGTTTCCATAAAATCCGGCGCTTTTCCAGCATATTGGTGAGGGACGCAGTCAACAACAGTTGCTTCAAAAAGATTTGTCTCTCCTATGAACTGAGCAACAAACTGGGTTGCAGGGCTTTCGTAAATTTCAAAAGGTGTTCCAACTTGCAGAACGTGTCCTTTGTTCATTACAGCAATCCTGTCCGAAACGCTTAAAGCTTCGCTCTGATCGTGAGTTACGTATATAAAAGTTATGCCAATTTTGTCGTGAAGATTGTCCAAATCTATAAGAAGCTGGCTTCTAAGCTTTGCATCCAAAGCAGATAGCGGTTCGTCCAAAAGCAGCACTTTTGGCTCGTTTATAAGTGCTCTTGCAATTGCAACTCTCTGTTTTTGACCGCCGCTCAACTGGTTTGGCTTTTTGTTTATGTGTTCGTCAAGCTGAACTAAATGAACGTAGTGGCGCACTTTTTCATCAATTGTTTTTTTGTCCACTTTTTTAAGTTTTAAAGGAAAAGCAATATTGTCGTAAACTGTCATGTGCGGAAAAAGCGCGTAAGTTTGAAAAACAGTATTTGAAGGTCTTTTGTTTGCCGACAAAGGAACTACATTTTTTTCGTCAAAAAGAACTGCTCCTTCATCAGGAAATTCAAATCCAGCAATAATACGCAGAAGTGTTGTCTTTCCGCATCCTGAAGGTCCAAGCAAGGAAAAAAACTCTCCTGGCTTAATAGTAAAATTAATGTCATCTAGCGCAATGAAATCTCCAAAGCACTTTGAAACATGATCAATGGTAACCTGACTTCCGTTCACTCAAGTAACCTCTTGCCAATTATGATAAAGACCTGCACAACCTGCAGTTTTAGTATAGATTTTGAAGCTGGTAGCCTAGCAAAAAATAGAGTTTTCTCGCTTTTGGCGTTCTTTTAAAACTCCAAATTTTTGATAGTTTAAATTTTACCACCTGCAATTTTCTATAAAACCATATTTGCTAAAAATGATGTTATTAATCGTAATTGTCAATAGATTTTAGTTCTTTATTTTAAAAAAAATTAGAAAGTATCATAAAAACAGCTGTGCCGCTAAAAATGCTTATTAAGGAATTATGCTTCCAAAGATGAAGCGCTATTGTAACTCCTAAAGCGATAATTTGCGGTAGTCCAAATGGCAAAGAAGTTATTTTTATGTCCTTTAGGCAGTATAATAAAAGTGCCGCCATAACCATTGGAGGAATATATTTTTCAATAAACTTTATGATTTTAGGAGGCTCTTTTTTGTTAAAAAGAATAAAAGGGAAGGCTCTTTCAAAGAAAATTACTAAAGCGCAGCAAAAGGTTGCAATAAGAGCTCGTATTATTGAAAGTTTTTCAGGTGTTGCTGTCATTTTTCTGCTCCAGGCTGACTTGTTTTTGAATCTTTTTTGTTTGGATGTCTAAAAAACATTATTACTGCAATTCCGCTTGCTAATGCTCCTAATAAAATGTCGTTGCTGTTTGGGATTATGCCGAATCTCCATAGGATTATGAATGTAAGCGTTGTAAAAAATCCGATTATTGCAGGAAAATAATCTTTCGTTTTTTCTAACTGCTCAATAAGAAGGACTGTGAACAAGGCTGTAAGCGCAAAATCAATTCCACCTAAGGAAATGTTGGTTTTGGAAGTTAAAATGGTGCCTAAAATTGCTCCAATTACACTGCCGCTAATCCAATACAACTGGTCTAGAAGAGCAATTGTTCCGTAAAACTTTCCTGAAGAGCAATTTTTGGGAACTTCTGTGGAGGTCATTAGCGAATAAGTTTCATCAGTTAATGCAAAAATTAAATAAGGCTTCCACCGCCCTGTTCCTTTGAACTTTGTTATTAAGGAAAGACCGTAAACTATGTGCCGAATGTTTACAAAAAGTTCTGTTACTATTATTGCTGAAATAGGAACTCCTTGCGCAAAAAGTCCAATTGCAATGTACTGGCCTGCTCCTGCGTACATAAAAATGCTCATGACCGCAGCAAGCCAAATAGGGTAGTTCTTTTCTGCTACCATAAGTCCAAAAGCAATGCCGATTGCAAGGTATCCAAATAAAACTGGAATAGTAACTTTAAAAGCTGTCTTAAAATTTGTGTCTGACATACGAATAATATAGCGAATAAAATCTTGTTTGCAAACATTGATTTATGTATTATATTAGTAAATAGTCAAAACTTCGGGTTTTTATGAAAATGAGTAAAAGCGTAAGCGGATTTACAATTTGTGAAGATTTTGTGCGATAAGGACAGTTAGGTTGCGCGGCAGCCCAAGCCAGTTCAAACGAAGTGCGAGCATAGCCATCTGTAGCAAATTGTAAAGTCGCTGATAGCGATTCCTTCACGATTTATACAAAACTCGACATTCGGGCTAAATATAATTTTTACTTTGAGTTTTTTATAGTTTTTATAAATTGAAAAGTAGAAAGAAAAAATAATTGAATCTTAAGGTAGGTATTATGGTTTCCATTATTGTAGGAATTGCGTTAATTCTTTTTACAGTATTTGCTGTTCTTCCTGGAACTTGCGGTCTTAATTGGGGATCAGATGTAATTGCTTTTTTAAAAGGAATGGCACCTGTATTTGCGGCTTTTGTTGGTCTTGTATGCTTGTTCATTGGAACTGCTGACATAAAAGACAAAGCAGAGGCTAAAAAAGAGGAAAAAGAAGCTAAAGCAAAAGAAGATAGCAATAAAAACTCATAGATTTATTGACTTATCTTCTTAAAAAAGATATATTTTAGTTCCCCGTATATTTAAGGATAGCGAATGCTCATCGCTATCTGCGTTTTTTTGTCTGATGCAAGGCATTAAAAAGCATAAACTTTAATTTTTAAGGTATATACATGAAAACTGTTTTCGTTAATGAAAAAGCACAGAAGCGCGATTGGTATATAATCGACGCTGCTGGAAAATCTCTTGGACGTGTAGCTGCAAAGGCTGCTGCAATTGTTCGTGGAAAAGAAAAAGCCACATATACTCCTAACCAAGAAATGGGAGACTATGTTGTAATTATCAATGCTGATAAAGTTGCAGTAACTGGTGGAAAAGAACAGAAAAAGATTTACTACAAGTATTCAACTGGTTTTGTAGGAAGCTTAAAGGCTCATACTTTTGAAAAGCTTATAGAAAAACATCCAGAAGATCCTATTCGCCTTGCTGTAAAAGGAATGCTTCCACATGGAAGACTTGGACGCACTCTTATGGGAAATGTTAAGATTTATGCCGGCGCAGAGCACCCGCATGCAGCTCAAAACCCAAAGTCTGTGGAACTTTAATTAGGAGTCTAAGATGGTAAAGAACATTGCTATTGGAACAGGTAGAAGAAAAACAGCTGTAGCTCGTGTTTTTGTACGCGAAGGCTCAGGAAAAATTGTTGTTAATGGTAAAGAATTAAAGGAATATTTTGTTACAGAAGAACAGGCAAAACTTGTAGTTCAGCCGCTTTTAGTAACTTCAAGCGAAAGCAAGTTCGATATTCTTATCAACGTATGTGGCGGAGGTCTTAATGGACAGGCTGCTGCATGTCTTCATGGAATATCTCGCGCATTGCTTCAGGTAGATCCTGATAACCGCACTTCATTAAAAGCAAACGGATACCTTACTCGAGATTCTCGTATGGTTGAACGCAAGAAGTACGGTCAGAAGGGTGCCCGCCGTAGATTCCAGTTCTCTAAACGTTAGTTCTTTCTTAACGTTATTTTTAGGAATAACATTTGGTTATCTACAAAACAGAGCAAGTTTCGCCAGAAATCATAAAAATTGATTCTAGTGCGGGGCTTGCTTTTTTTATTAGAACATCTTACTTAAAACATATAAATCCCATTGACATTGTAGAAAATGCAGAATTCGATGAAGAGCAGTCTGAAGAAATTATTGATGCAGGTATGTGCTATAGTGCAGAACTAAAAGCTTTTTCGTATTTGGCTCGCTGCGAGCAGTATAGATCTGGCCTTGCTAGAAAACTTCTTAATAAAAAGTTTCAAAAAAAATATATTGACT
The DNA here is from genome assembly GCA_002437725.1 of Treponema sp. UBA6367. Taxonomy (GTDB): domain Bacteria; phylum Spirochaetota; class Spirochaetia; order Treponematales; family Treponemataceae; genus Treponema_D. Next base: position 10,632 of record DJRF01000012.1, on the reverse strand, counting down.
GTGCGCTGGATTTTCTTGAAGAAAAAGGTTTTCTAGATGATTTTCGCTGGGGAACTTTTTGGCTGAACTCAAGGAAGATTAATCATTTAGAGGGCAGAACTAAGCTTCTTGCAGAGTTGCTTTCTCGTGGAATTGATAGAGCTGTTGCCTTGAATATTCTTGATGAATACTTTAAGGAAAATGACGAAATGCAACTTTGTATACAGGCATATAAGAAATATCTTTTTCGGATAAAATCAGAAAAAAATGAATCTGAAAAAATTGTAAAGTATCTGCTTTCTCAAGGTTTTTCTATGAAGATGATAAAAAAAGCTTTAAGCGAAACATCTTTGGAAGATTGAATGTTTATTGTAAAAAATAATGCCGTGTGAAAAGTTTAATTTGAATATTAGGTCAAAGACCGAGTTCTATTCGGCCTTTGATCTAGTAAATTCTAAGATGATTCTAACTTTTTTTGTTGTAAATCTATTTGAATTTAATTTTTATACAAGTAAGCTGGATATATCATTTTTGAATCTGAAAACAATTTTTCAAGCGAAGCTGAAATGTCGTTTTTTTCTTTATGGCTTTTTCCGAATATAAAGTCTCTAAACGACTTTTCTCTTGTGTATCTGAATTCTATGGTTTTTAAGTCTTTTCCTTCAAATTCATTGTTTTTCATATCTTTCAGCATGTTTTCCCAGCTATCTATTGAATCAATTAGATTGTTGCTCAAGGCCTGTTTTGCTGTGTAAATTCTTCCGTCTGCAAGTTTTTTTACATCGTTTATAGGAATGTTTCTTCGCATGGCTACTATGTCGGTAAATTGTTCGTAACATTCGTCGGCTATGGTCTGTAAAATTTGTTTTTGTTCTTCCGAAAGCGGCTCGTTAAAGTTTCCCATGTTTTTATTCTTCCCAGCGTGAATTGTGCTAGACTTTATTCCAAGATTTAAGAGGAATTCTGTCATGTCGAACGTGCTGGCAGAAATTACGCCAATTGAACCTGTAAGCGTATTTCTGTTTGCATAGATTTTATCTGCTGCGCAAGAAATGTAGTATCCGCCTGAGGCTGCTAGCGGTCCTTGATATACGTAAATTGGTTTGGAAGCAGTCTTGTAATCTTGTAGAGCCAAGTAAACTTCGTCCGCTTCGTAAACGCTGCCGCCTGGACTGTTTATAAAAACAGCAATTCCTTTATTCGTTTTGTCGTGTTTTAAAACCTTTATGGTTTCAAGAAGCCACTCTTGGTTATAAGTTTCGTTTTTATCTTGAATGGTTCCTTCTATATATAAAGTTGCAATATATCCATCTTTTTTATTTGGATATAATTTTTTCTCTATTTTTTCTTCTGAAGAGTTGGATTTTTTTATTAGCAGCACTGCCGCGCTTGAAACTGCGCAAATTATAGAAAATGCAATTATAATGATTAAAACAGCAATTCCAGTTTTTCGTTTTTTGTTCATATAATCTTCCGTATAAAATGTTATAAGAGAATTTTATCCCCTTAAATCTTCTTCCTTTATTCTGCCTTCTGTAACGGCATCTTTTAACATTCCGTGGTAAGCGTTTGTCTTTGTCATGTTTATATAAGGAACTAGCCAAAGATATCCAATTCCAAGCGAAATGGCTGCAAGAATTGCCCATCCTATAAAGCTTAAATCCATTATAAAAAGAGAGCCTTTCTTGCCTTTTGTTATTTCAATGCTGACTTTCATTGCTTTTGTTACAGAAAGTTCTGGATATTCTGCAAGAAGGTACAAGGTTTGCGAGTATGCATAAGATTTTATGATTCCAGGAATAATAAAAAGAAGAGCCCATAAAAATGTCCAAAGATAAATCCAAAGACCGCCAAGAATTCCTCTTCCCCAAAGGCTAAAGCCGTCTATAAAATCGGAGAACTTTACTGGCTGAGGTCCTTTCGACATCTTTAAGTATAGATAAATTTGGGCAATCGTAAGAACAAACACTATGAAAAGTGATATGATTGAAAGAACTCTGAAAATGTAAACGAGGGCTGGAGAAAATACTGATTCAAATATTAATTCTGAAGAGTAGGCATTTTCGCTAGCTGCCATTATTGCAGAAAAATTTTCAGAAAGGTCGTTAATAATATCGGGTGTAGCGAATAGGCTTGTAATTATAGAGCAGAATAAAGTCACTAGAACAGGTGTTGTCCAGCGACCTTTCAATTGTTTCTTTGCAAAGTCCTTGTATTTTTTTCTATCAAACATAAAAAACACTCCTTTTGTTTTTTGTTGTTATTTTGACCGCAAGGCAGTTTCTTGTGCTTCGCGGAGCATTTCGCTGTAGTATTTTGATTCTATATCAGATTCTGAAATTTTGCATCTCTGCAGGATTGAAATAAGTTCTTTTTGTATATTTTTTACAGTTTTCTCATCTTTTGTTTTGCTTAGAATTTCAATTTCTATAAAATCTCCTAAAGGAGGAACGTTGCAGACTTCAATATTAGCCATCCCAACATCGGTTTTTAAAATATAACCTTCAACAGACTTTTTTTTGTGCAAGGATAGAATAAATCCTGAATCCTTTAAAAACTCTTCGATTGGAGTAAAATCAGAAACCGTACATTCCTTTTCATCGTTTAATTCTGTTTCAATTTCTGATGAAGTTCGCTTGGTTTCTTTTTGCTTGTATGTAAAAATATTTTTGATTTCAGAGCCTTGCTCCGTTTCTTTGGATTCCTTTCTTAATCTTACAGCTATGCTTTTTGAAGTTGAATTTTCGGATTCGATTTTTTTGCCGTAGTAAAAGTCATTGCGTTCAACAGTTTTCTCGTAAGTAGCAAAGTTTTTTAATTCTGCAAGCAGTTCTTCTCTGTTGCGTACATGGGCTTTTAGTTCAATTTCAAACATTCTTCTATTATATAACTAAACTTGTTCCTAAACAATGATTTTCATTTATTGTTCAATAGTTTATATTATAAAAATGAAATTAATTTGCGCTCCTATGGCAACTTTAAGCCACAGTGCCTTTAGGATGTTAATAGAAAATTTTGGCGGTTGTGACGAATTTTACACAGAAATGATAAATGCTCCTTCGCTTGTTGCTAATGGTCATTTTGAAAAATATTATTTAGATGCATCTCCTTCTAAAGAAAAAATTGTCTGGCAACTGACAGGAAAAGATGTTTCTTCGATGTGCAAGGCTGCAAAAATTTTAGTAACCAAAGGAGGACTTGGCATCGATTTGAACATGGGCTGTTGCGCTCCGGAAATTGTAAAAAGCGGGGCAGGAATTGCTTGGATGTTAAAACCTGTTTCCGAAACTTTAGAATTAGTCCGCAGTGTAAAAGACGTTTTAAATTCCTTTGAAGCAGAAAACTCATATCATTTTAGATTTAGTGTAAAGTGCCGGCTTGGCGATGAAAATTTTTCAGAACAAACTTTTTTTGACTTTACAGATATGCTTGTTAAAAACGGTGTAGAGCGAATATGTTTGCATCCGCGCACCAAAAAGGAAAAGTACAGAGAAAAGCCTCGTTGGTTTTATGCCCAAAAGCTTGCGGAACGTTATGATAATCTTCCTGTTGAAGTTGTTGTAAACGGAGATGTTTGCGATGCCGCTTCCGCTTCAAAAGTCTTGGCCGCTTGCCCTGGTTGCGATGGACTTATGATTGGAAGAGCTGCCGTAACCAAGCCTTGGATTTTTATGATTCTTCGATATTTTTTGGACGGAAAAAAATTGGATTCAAAAGTAGATTTGCTTGACTGTTCTTTAAAATTCATAGACTGGGTTGAGCAAAAGCAGCCTAAAGAGTTTTATAAAACGAGGCTTCAGCGTTTTTTTACGTACTTTTGCGAAAATCTTTCTTTTGCTCATTACGCCCGGACACAGATGTTGAATGCAGAAAATCTGGACGACAGCCGCGCAAGAATTTGTGAATATTTTAAAAAAGTTCCAGAAGATAGATTTTTGACAATATCTGTTTAATTTGTAAAAATCAAAAATCGCTTATTGAACTTTAGTTAAAGTTGTTTCAAAGTTGTGTCAAAACTTGTTGACGATTAGACAAACGGTATGATATTCTATATAGATAGAAACTTCTAAAAAGTATATCGCTGTACTAAAGTTGCTTTTCGATTCTAATTCTTATAAATCAAAAGTTTCTGGTTGCTAATATCCTGTTTAGCAAAAGTACCGTTTTTTGGAAAGTTGCTTAATTCAAAAATGAAAGGATTGTATATGTCATTTATTTCATTCTTACAGACTGCTGCATCTAGCAAGTCTTCTACTGTTGGGGGATTGATGTCTTTTCTCCCTTTTGTCATCATTATTGTTATTTTCTATTTCTTTCTTATTCGTCCGCAGAATAAAAAGCAGAAAGAAACTGAAAAAATGCTTGCAGCTCTAAAAAAAGGTGACAAAGTTGTTACTATTGGCGGAATTCATGGAGTTGTTTCTTCTGTAAAGGAAAAAACTGTTATTGTAAAAGTTGATGATAATGCAAAAATCGAATTTACACGTTCTGCAATTGCCTCTGTAGAAGGGGATAAGGTCGTTGAATCAAAAACTTCTGATGAAAAAAAGAAAAATTCAAAAAAAGAAAAATCTGAAGAAGTTGTAGATGCTTCTAATGCAGATGCTTCTGCTGAAGCAGAAGAAAAAAAATAAAAATTGGGGTGTAACAAGATGAACAAACGCACGCGCTTTGTTATTCTTATTGGTGTTTTAGCAATTTGTTTTGCTTTTCTTTGGCCATCTGTAAGTTGGTATTTAGGAACACCTAAAGATGTTCAAACATTGGCTTTGGGCTCTCTTGAACAGATAAGGGATTATTCAGAGTCAAAAGCTAATGAGGATGTAAGAAACCTTGAAAATGTTGTAAGAGCAGCACCAGATGAAGTTCTTCCAAAGGAATATTCTTGGTTAGAAAAAAAAGCTATAAAACAATATAAAAAATATAAAAGAGCAGTTCCTGAAAAAATGACGGCAGCTGCTGTTCTTAATGCCTATGATAGCGAGATGGAATTCCGAGAAGTGTTTGTCGCTCGTTATCGAGAAAACATTCTTAAAGCAAAAAACAGATATACAAATTCTGTAAAGCTGGGACTAGACCTTTCTGGCGGTATGAATATCGTTGTTAAGGCTGACCTTGATGCAGCTCTTGAAGCGCAAAAGGCTTCTGGTGTTGTTACAAACGAAGAGCAGTTCAAAAAGGACATTATGGCTCAGGCAATTGAAAACCTTTCTAGCCGAATTGATAAATTTGGACTTACAGAACCTGTCATAAGGCTTCAAGGTGAAGATCGGATTTATATTGAAATGCCTGGCGCCGCAGAAACCGATACAATTAATACAATTATCATGGGAAAGGGCGTTTTGAATTTTAGACTTGTAGACGACGCTGCTACTTCTAAATTTTATGAATTCTATAATAAAAATCCTGCTTCAACTTTTGACGTAAATGGAAATCTTATGAATCCATCGCTCATTCCTGAAGATTGTGAACTTTTTGGTACATACACAAAGGATGCTTATGGACTTGATCAAAGGACTGGCTATCTTGTTGTAAAAAAAGAAATTGCTCTCGAAGGAAAGTATATAAAATCAGCAGAAGTTGGGGCTGACCATTTAACTAACCAGCCTCAGGTAAACTTCACTTTGGATTCTGAGGGGGCGCAGATTTTTGCAGACTTTACAGCAGCTCATGTGGGGGAATCCCTTGCAATTGTAAGCGATAACAAAATTAAATCTAATGCTCGTATTAACGGGGCAATTCCTGGTGGACAGGTTGCAATTTCTGGCTTTGGCCTTGAAGAAGCAAAAAATCTTCAAAAAGTTCTTCAGTCTGCTTGGTTGAATGTTCCTTTGTCGGTAGAAAGCCAGCAGGTCGTAGGAGCTTCTTTAGGAGATTTGGCTATACGACAGGGAATAAAGGCTATTGTTGTAGGTCTTGGACTTATAATGATTTTTATGTTGCTTTGGTACAAAGGCGCTGGTTGGAACGCTATTATTGCTCAAGTTTTGAACCTTTATATAATGTTCAGTATCTTAAGCGCGTTTAATTTGACCCTTTCTCTTTCAAGTATTGCCGGTATGATTTTGACAATAGGCATGGCTGTTGATGCAAACGTAATTATATTTGAAAGAATAAAAGAAGAGCTTGTCCTCGGAAAGTCAAGGGCGACTGCAATTTCAGCCGGTTTTAACAACGCTTTCTGGGCAATCATGGACTCTAACATAACGACCTTTATAGCTGCAATCTTCCTTTCAATGATGGGAAGCGGTACTATACAAGGATTTGCAGTAAGCCTTTCAATAGGTGTTATTTCTTCTGTGTTTACAGCTCTGTTTGTATCAAGACTTATGTTTGACTTTAATACTGATGTAATGAAAAAACAGAAAGTAAGTATCAGTTGGAGGATAAAATAATGACTAAAAAAATCTATAATTTCAGCAAAGGTTTTATTCCTTGCGCAATTCTAAGCGCAGTCGTTATCTTATTCGGGATTTTTGGTCTTGTGTTCAAAGGCATTAATTTTGGCATAGATTTTAGACCTGGTCTTGTTGAGGAAGTAAAAATAGCACCTGCTTCTGCGGAACTTTCTTATTCTGGAGATGCAAATGCTGTTGTGGAAGTTTCAAATACTTCTCTTATTATTGTAGTTAGTGGTATTGGCGCTGAAAATATGACAAAAACATATTTATATTCTCAGTATCCAACTATTGCGGATATTGCATCTGCTATTGATGTTCCTGGTGTAAAAGTTTCCCTTCTTACAGATGGTTCAGAATCTTCTTATAGTTTGTATGTGGACTCTTCGGTTTCAATGCAGCTTAGTCAAACTCCTTTGTCGCTTTATGCAAAGAGTTTTTCTGGGAATATAGATGATGTTCGTTCTGTAGTGGAATCTATACAAGGCGCATCGTTTAAGCCAATGGGAACTGCTGATAACAGAAGTTTTCAGATTAGAATTCCTGTTGAAAAAGGTTCTGATTCTAATGACAAGGTTGTAAATACAATAAATAGCGTTCTTGACGATGCGTTCGGAAGAGAAAATATCGCTGTAATAAAAACCGACTTTATTGGTTCAACTATGTCAAAATCTTTGGCAACAAAAGCGATTTTGTTCCTTATATTAACTTTTGTTATGATTTGGGCATATTCCGCAATTAGATTCCATTGGGACTTTGCTCTTGGCGCTATTGTAGCTTTGCTCCACGACACGTTGATTATGTTTGCATTTATCGTTTGGACCAGAATGGAATTTACAACCACTGTTTTTGCAGCTGTCCTTACCATAGTAGGTTATTCTATTAACGATACAGTTGTTATTCTTGACCGCGTTCGCGATAATTTGCGTAAAGAAAAAGTTAGCAATTTTAATCAACTTTTGAATATGTCTTTAAGCGAAACTTTGTCTAGGTCTATAATTACCACCGTCACAACTATGTTTGCAGCTTTGTCTTTGTATGTTTTTGCATCTGGTTCAATTAAAGATTTTGCTCTTGCCCTTATAGTCGGACTTATAAGTGGTTGTTATTCTTCAATTTTTATTTCGAGCGGATTTATATCTATGTGCCGAAGAAATTGGAAGCCAGAATATGGAATTCACCATTCTGATAAAACTGCGCGAGGAGTTTTAAAAATGGATTCCGGAGTTCAAGTTTAATAAAAAATAATAAATCGTTGAAAACTGCACTTTTAAAATTGAAAGAATTCGTTTTTAGAAGTGCAGTTTTTTTATCTAGCCTAAACTTCGAGTTTTTATAAAAATAAACAAAAACTTAAGCGAATTTGCAATTTGCGAAGACTTTGTGCGGTAAAAACAATTAAGGTTGCGTAGCAACCCAAACCAATTCAAACGAAGTGCGAGTACAACCGTCTGAACAAAGTGAAAATTCGCTGAGAGCATTTTTTTCTAACAGTTATAAAAACTCGAAGTTTGGACTATCTACTGTTTGCAGATTATTTTTACCTCTGTAATCATGTTTTCCAAAATTTGCATGGCTTTTGCGGAGTCTTCAAAAAGATTTTCCAACAGCGAATTGATATTTTCTTCAAACTTTTTAGGAAGAATCTTCGCGTGTTCTTTTGCGTAAGTTAACATTCTTTTTTCACCTGGATGGGTTAATTCATTTATAGCGAAAATTATATCAAAATATGATTCAAGAAACGCTGCGGTTCTGTGGTTTACGCTTATATAGTCGCCTCTTGAAAGCGCTTTTTTTATTTGCAGGTCATAAGAAGGCAGGTTTCCTGTAAGAAGTCGCATATTTTGATTTATAATGTTTTGTTTCAATTCTATAGGATAAGTGATTGAAAATCTTTTTTGTATAGAAGCGAATCTTCCATCTTTGTCGTAAAGTATTTTACTGTTTAGCAGATTGTGCCACATGCAAGTTGTATAACCGTTGTGAGCATAGTGTTGTTCGACCACAGAGGCTACATCATTTGAAAAATTTTCAAGATTTCTGTATAGAATATCAATGTCAATTCCGTTTTTTAAAGTGCAATCGTCCTCTAATTCCCAAAAACTGTTTGAGATTTCCATATAACTGCAACAGTTTTCAAGAATAGACTTTCTAAGGTTTTCTGATGGTAATTTTGTGCAGTAAATGTACAAATCGTAGTCTGATTTTTGATCAAAATTTTTGCCCGCCCTTGAACCGCCTAAAGCTATAGCTTCGACTTCATTCAGTTCAGAAAATGAATTCCATAATTTTTCAAAATACATTTTTTTCCTCCGTTGTTTTAGGATATATAGCATTATATATTAAAATAATGTTAATAATTAGTCCAAACTTTGCTTACGTTTTTTTAATGTTTATAAAGCCTTTTTTTTAACACGCCTTACAAGCAAAAAAAAATCAAAAAAAAGTGCAAAAAAAGCAGCAAAAGTATTGACTAGGAAAGTTGTAACTGATATATTCATATTCACCGTCGCACGAGAGCGTGGCGGAAGATGTTTGACAAGTAAAAGGGAAGGAAAGATAGACAAAAGGTTCGTGCTAAAGAAGAAAACGAAGACCTAAGGAATGGAGACATTCCGAGCGGGCAGGAATGCCCGCGCAATTCTAGAAGAATAGAGAGGTCGGGAAAACTAGAAATGGAAAAGGCAGCGTCCCTCGGGACGCTGAAAAATAATCATGGAGAGTTTGATCCTGGCTCAGAACGAACGCTGGCGGCGCGTCTTAAGCATGCAAGTCGGACGGGAACCGGGAGCTTGCTTCCGGCGAGAGTGGCGGACTGGTGAGTAACACGTGGGTGACGTACCCTAAGGATGGGGATAGCCTGTAGAAATACGGGGTAATACCGAATACGACCGTATGGGCAAAGACATACGAGGAAAGATGCTGCGGCATCGCCTAAGGAACGGCCCGCGCACTATTAGCTAGTTGGTGTGGTAACGGCATACCAAGGCGACGATAGTTATCCGGCCTAAGAGGGTGAACGGACACATTGGGACTGAGATACGGCCCAGACTCCTACGGGAGGCAGCAGCTAAGAATATTCCGCAATGGGGGGAACCCTGACGGAGCGACGCCGCGTGGATGACGAAGGCCGGAAGGTTGTAAAATCCTTTTAACCGGGAAGAAAAAGCGGCGCAGGGAATGGCGGCGCGATGACGGTACCGGTTGAATAAGCAACGGCTAATTACGTGCCAGCAGCCGCGGTAACACGTAAGTTGCGAGCGTTGTTCGGAATTATTGGGCGTAAAGGGCATGTAGGCGGCAATACAAGCTTGGTGTGAAATACCTGGGCTTAACTCAGGAACTGCGTTGAGAACTGTATTGCTAGAGTAGCTGAGGGGCAGCCGGAATTCCAGGTGTAGGGGTGAAATCTGTAGATATCTGGAAGAACACCGATGGCGAAGGCAGGCTGCCAGCAGATTACTGACGCTGAGGTGCGAAGGTGCGGGGAGCGAACAGGATTAGATACCCTGGTAGTCCGCACAGTCAACGATGCACACTTGGTGTCTGGGCAAGAGTCCGGGTGCCGAAGCAAACGCGATAAGTGTGCCGCCTGGGGAGTATGCCCGCAAGGGTGAAACTCAAAGGAATTGACGGGGGCCCGCACAAGCGGTGGAGCATGTGGTTTAATTCGATGATACGCGAGGAACCTTACCAGGGCTTGACATGAGGAGGAAAGGCTATGAAAGTAGTCCGCTCTTTTGAGTCTCCCCACAGGTGCTGCATGGCTGTCGTCAGCTCGTGTCGTAAGATGTGAGATTAAGTTCTTCAACGAGCGCAACCCCCACTGTCCGTTGCCAACAGGTTAAGCTGGGCACTCAGACGGAACTGCCGGTGACAAACCGGAGGAAGGCGGGGATGACGTCAAGTCATCATGGCCCTTACGTCCTGGGCCACACACGTGCTACAATGGCTGGTACAGAGCGAAGCAAGACCGAGAGGTGGAGCGAACCGCAAAAAGCCAGTCTCAGTACGGACTGGGGTCTGCAACTCGACCCCACGAAGTTGGAATCGCTAGTAATCGCGCATCAGCATGGCGCGGTGAATACGTTCCCGGGCCTTGTACACACCGCCCGTCACACCATCCGAGTCGGAGGTACCCAAAGTCGCTAGCCCAACCGCAAGGGGGGCGGTTCCTAAGGTACGTCTGGTGAGGGGGGTGAAGTCGTAACAAGGTAGCCGTACCGGAAGGTGCGGCTGGATCACCTCCTTTCTA
>DJRF01000004.1 GCA_002437725.1 Treponema sp. UBA6367 | reverse complement strand
TCTTTTTTATCATGCCTCCTTATAATCTCCCTAATTCCTCTTCCAGTTTTCTTTTCTTATTCACAAGCTCAAACTTCTTTTTAGGCTGAACTTCTTTTCTGGCAAGCTTTTCAAGCCTGTTTATTTCTTTTTCAAGTTTTTCTTTTTTATCCTTAATTTCTATATTTTCTTCAAGGCTAAGGTCATTATCCCATTCGCCACCTTCAATCTTTTTGATGATATTTTCCCAAACGTCATCAAAGTTCAAGCCAAAAAGTTCAATTGCCGCTTTTGTTTCCGGCATCCATTCTGTTGTAAAAAGTTTTTCACAGAAAACTGCCAGCTGAATCTCTTCTTCAAACTGTAATGCAAAAATAAGATTCTGTGGAATCAGTTTTGCAATACGTTCAATATTCTTTGGCTCATAGTCTTTTGTCTTAAGAGTAACGCTCAAAAGATAAAAACTTTTTATTTTTTGTCCTTCCTGTATTGCAGAAATCGTTCTGGCACTTACTTCATTTACAATATCAATTCTACTAATATCCGCATCAAACTTTGCGACTTGCGCATTTGTAAGCTCAAACTTTCTGTAAATCTGGGCTTTCGGTAAAGCCTTTCTTAGTTCTGTAACTTCTGGGAGCTTAAGCATTCTTGGCCTCTTTTATTACTAAGAAGCAGATAAGCTCAAAGTCATCAAGGCCTTTTATCTGTCCATGCTTAAAATCTACCGCATCACCGCTAAGGAATGAATCCATATCACTTTCGTCTTTTACTTCTATAATTGAAGAAATAGAATCACACAAAAGCTGGTTATAAACTTTCATATTGCGGCCATCTTTTGTTTCAATATTAAACTGTCTGTAAACCTCTGGAATGGGTTCGCTTTTTGCCTTACACATCAGCCGCATTTTATCCAGCATATTTTTAGGATTCAGATGATTACAAACTACATTTCCGTCTTTCCCAATATAGACCATGTAGAAAGGATGAAGCCTGTTCTGGTTATCTATATTTACGTTATTATTTCGGTTTTTAAGAACATAGATTACTCCAGGAGGGCAGTCTTCAGAAGCTTTTGTTACAGCATGGAGTCCAAATGGAGTATTATCAAGGTCGCCATTTTCTTTTACATATTCAAGTAAATCCAATCGGAATTCATTAAGTCCTAAGTCCATAATGTTAATTCCAGTATTCATATCTTCAATATCGCAGGCTTCTTCCTGCAATCGCTTAAGCTGCTCTTTACGATATTCAAGATCTTTTTGCTCTTCTTCAAGAATATTGTCATCGGCCGTGGCCGCCATATCAACAATCTTCATTCGAGTTTCAACACGACCTTTCAAATTGATATATTCATCAAGCGTTAGATCAGGCCAGAAGTTTACAAGCTGAATCTGAGCGTTCTTACTACCAATACGGTCAATTCGTCCAAAGCGCTGAATTATGCGGACTGGATTCCAATGAATATCATAGTTAATAAGATAGTCACAGTCCTGTAAGTTCTGACCTTCAGAAATACAGTCTGTTGCAATAAGTAAATCAATACTTCTTGGATCATCCGGGTAAATTACATTCTTATCTTTTGAAAATGGAGAGAAGTATGTAAGAACTGCATTCAAATCGCAGCGGAACTTATCAAGTGTACTTCGTCCTTCTGCTGTACCGCTAACCATAGCAGTATTTAATCCATACTTTTCTTTTATCAGTCCGCTCAAATTGTCATAAAGATAATCTGCTGTATCTGCAAATGCGGAGAATACAATTACCTTCTTATTATCACCATTTATTGGATGTTCAATTTTGTTACAAATAACTTCAACAAGTTTCTGAAGCTTTGAATCTTTCTCTGGAGTAATTTCTGCTGTAAGGCTTTCAAGTCCTGCAAAAATTGCTTCATCAATTCTCAAATCTGCAAGCCAGGAAACATAATCCATATCATTTAAATCAATCTTAACTTTCTTACCAATTGCAAACATGTCGCTTGCATTCTGGTCATCAAAATCATAATCGTCATCCATTGATATCTCTGTAAGATTGATATTTGGATTGTTTTTATTTTCAGTAAAATCCTCTACAAGTTTTATTGTATGATTAATATAAGAGCGTACACGCTGAGTTGTGAGTCTGAATGAATATACAGAACTTTCAAGACGTTTCAAAAGGTTAATCGCCATAAGTCTGCGGATACCGCTTTCACGCCCCATCTGGTCAAATCCACCTGAACCTGTTTCTTCATCTACATTCAAATCATACTTTGAACGTTTACTTGGCAGAATAAAATGAGAAGGTACATAAACTGAAAGTTTCAGTTTATTTAATTCTTCAAAAATTAAATTGAATGTTGTTTCATTATCATCATCAGTAAGTGGAGTCGAATATGAAATTGGATGAAGTCTTTTTGGAAAAGTTCCAATATCTTTTGTATCATAATATTTCTGAATATGCTTTCGGCTTCGTGCAATAGTTACACTGTCCAAAACTTCAAAGAAGTCAAAACTTAACATACTCAAAAGATTTTCTGTAGTTCGTTCTTCCTTATCAAAACGGCTCCACTTATTAAATGCAATCTGAGCCTGTCGGAATATGTCCTCAATTGAACTTTTAGTTTTAAGATTCTGATCAAGATTCTCGGCCGAACCTTCGTATGCAAGAGCCAGCTGGTTTCTTAAATCAATAAAGCGGTTATTAACAGGCGTAGCACTAAGCATTAAGACTTTTGTCTTTACTCCCTGTTTAATAACTTTCTCCATCAGCTGCATATAACGGTTTTCTTTAGTATTCGCGTGGGTTCCTATACCATTACGGAAGTTATGAGATTCATCAATAACAACGAGGTCATAATTTCCCCAGTTGATACAAGCAAGGTCATTTCCATTAGACTGGCCGTGTTTTCGGTTCAAGTCTGTATGGAATAAAACATCATAACGCAGACGGTCATCTGCTATTGGATTGTTCTTATAATTTCCTTTATAAATATTCCAGTTATTAGCAAGCTTTTTAGGACAAAGAACAAGAACTCTGCTATTTCTGCTTTCAAAATATTTAATAACAGAAAGAGCAGTAAATGTTTTACCAAGACCAACACTATCTGCAAGAATACAACCATTATATTTTTCAAGTTTATTAATGATTGCAAGACAAGCATCTTGCTGGAAGTTATAAAGTTTATTCCAGATTGCACTCTGCTTAAAACCAGTTGCTTCCTTTGGTAGAACATCTTCACTTATATCATCTAAAAACTCTTTGAAGATATTATAAAGTGTAATGAAATAAATAAATTCAGGCGCATTCTCATTATATGCAGAAGTTATGTTTTCAATTACCTGGTCAGTAACATCCTGCATCATATCTCTGTTTTGCCAGAAATGTTCAAAAGTTTGCAAAAAACCAGAACTCATAGGAGCCTGCATTTTTGTAATTGCAAAAGCTGCATTATTTCCTTTTTCAACACCAAGCTCAACAGCCGTAAACTCTCTTACAGGATTGTAAGAAGTTTCATCAACATTCATAAAACAAGGCATATTCTGCTGAGTAGAGTTAGACTTAAAATGAGCCTTTTGTTTAATCCATTCAGCACATTCTTTTGCAATAGCTTTTTGATTAAGCTCGTTGCGAAGCTTTACTTCAAACTCTGTACCGTAAAGACTTCTTTCGCGGTTCAAACGAGGAATATAAAACTCACGCTTTTCTTTTTTTGCTTTTTCAGCAACAAATGTAGGAGAAGTAAAAATAAACCTTAATTCATCAATATCTTTAAGCGCTTTCTGTAATTCCTGATAAGCATAAATCGAAAAACAAGCCGCAGCAACCGACACTTTACTGCCAAGCTTGATTTCTTCTTTCAAACTTTGACTCAGAGTTTTATGTATATTATCAATGAATTCAGGCGCTATGATTTCCAATGTTATTCTCTTTTCGTTTTGTGTTATAATTTCCATGTAGTGTTTCCGCTTTGTATGAGATAATGTCCATACTGTTAGTTTTATCACTAACTATTTTGGAGCTAAATCCACGTTTTTATAAACTGGATGACACTACATATTGTCTACAAAGTTTGAAATATACTCCTCGTTCATCAAAAAAACTTTCTTTGGAACATAAAAGACTTATTACTTTCATAAAATTTCCTTATAGGAAAATACTATATCACATTCTTTTTTATTTGTCTTTTTAGTTCAAAAAGTAGAAAACATAACTCAGCCGTTCATTTATCTTGGCCAGGTCTGGAATTCTTCCTTTATTATGAGCTATTTCAAAAGAGCCGTTTGCAAGCACCCAAACTTTTGTATCATTCTCAGAAGGATTTCCTTTTGTTATATGGAAGAGGATTGTCTCGTCTTTTTCGTTTGACCAAATATAAATCTTATATCCTAAAGTTCTAATATATATCGACATCTATGCAGTCTCCACAGAATCCAATGACCTGTAAGTTGTAATTGCGGGATAAATTTGCTTTAAATATTCTATATAGAACTGATTTTTTTATCGTCAAAGTTTGAATGCAAAATTTGACCATCATTTGAAAGCAGAATAGATTCAGCAGTTTTTGTGTCCTCAAAACAAACATTATCATTTGTATAAGTGATGAGTATTCCGTCTTTTTCGCAAAATTCTTTTCGCATATTTTACTCCAAGCGCATCAATTATACTATTTTTTTTATAAAAATGAAATTTTTCTCATAGAGAGTTCAGTTGTTTTTAATCCAAACGCACCCAGTCCGTTGAGGGAACTTAGTGGGAAAGTTTTTATGTTATATTTTTTCTTCAATCGCCGCCGCAAGCTGCTCAATCAGCTCGTTGTCTTTTTTTGCGGCGTGCTCCATTACCGTTTTTGTGTCAAGAAGGATTCCGTGGATTTTGTGCCAGGATTTTTCAGCCCTGTCCGAGCGGTGAATGTAATCCGCGCCCGCATAGCCGATATTCTCAATTTTCTGGACGCAGGCAGGCATTATGAACGCGTTGAAAACCGAATTCTCAGACCTGTAGTTTTTTATTTTTTCCGGAATTGAATCATTTTTTTCTATATATTCCGCATAGGCGAACTGCTTCACAATGCTCGCGCTGTCCGGAAGATGATTTTTTACTTTGGTTGCTCCGTAGCGGTAATATTTTGAGTCAAGCACAAAAATTTTCTGCCCTACTTTTTCTCGGTTTGTAATCATTATTGTATCAGGACGGAGGGAGTTGCGCTTTTCATCCGTTCTAAAGTCAAAACGCTCTTCTCCGCCCTTTCCGTTTTTCAGCTTCCAATAAACTTTCGGATAAAAATATTCCTTGTCCGTCTCGCCGAAAATGCGGTCAACAAGTTTCTCCCAGATGACATGGAAGTTTTGCGTTCCGTAAATAAATTCACTGTTTTCAGAATTTTCATCAAGAAAATTCAGCACATCCAGCATATTCTTAAAAAGAAGCAGATTGTTCTCGTTGAAAGTCTGCGCAATCGCCTTTTTTATCGTGGCGACAAAAAGGTTTTTATTCAGCTTTAGCTCAGATTTTTCGGGCATAGAACTTGAAAACAGAAATCCCAGCTTTGAAAAACATTCGTGGACGCAAAATTTATGGATTTGGGAAACAAGCTCCGCATGGCTGTAATTTGTCTTTTGAGTTATAAAATCAAAATAAAACGGCTGAAAATCAATAAACTGCGGCCTGACACTTTTTATGGTGCGGCTCCAGCTCACTTTTCCGCCCTGACTTTTTGAATACTGCGTTTCTTTCTGGACATAATAGCCGTTCGACAAAAAATCGCGGATTATAAAAAGATACGCGTGAATCGGAAATGCAACATTTCGATTTTTTGTAATCAGCGGCGAGGAAGAAAGATTGTCCTCCTTTTCCCCGAATGTCCGCAAAACATGAATAAGGTTCAAAATGTTTCTTCGGACTTCTTTTTCTCTATCGGCAGGCTGATTATTCTTTTCGTCCGGCTTTCTGTAGCCCACAGGAAAATAGACTTTCAGCTTTCCGTCAGTGCACTTTAATCCGACAAATTTTTCAGAAAGACTTTCGGCATCGTTTTTATCCTCGCCAAAATAAACGCAGCAGGAGGAAAGGGAATTTTTTGATTTCATTTCAATATTTTTCTTCATTTTATTTCAGGGCGTTTCCCTTCGTTTCGTTTCACTGCACTTCGGGTCGCTATGTCCGCACTTCCGCTGCCGCTCCATTCGTTGCGGTAAACTGCAACGAACGCCTTCGGCGGTGCTACCAGCGCTAACGCAAGCCATATCAGTTTTACGCTTCAGGCGATTCTGATTTCTCAGCAGAAAAATCAACATTCTTGAAAATTCCGAAGTTCGACTCGCCCATTTTTACTTTTTCGAGTAGAGATTCAAAATTATCAGCGTCTTCAAAAACATCTTCACGGCTGAATTTGAACGCATCGTCCCAGAGATATTTCAGGATTTTGTTTTTAAATGATTTCTCTTCAATAATATATTTTCCGTTTATGTCATTTTTATCATCAGGAACAGCCTTAACAAACCAGCAGCCGAGCCGCTTGTCTATCATGCTTGAAAAATTATTTTCTCTTGAAAACTGCGAGATTTTCTCATTGATTGTTTTATGGAAATTTCCCCAGGTAATTTTAGAACCTTCAATTAGTGCCGTTTTCTGCCGGTCAATATTTTTTTGCTCTTCTTCAGTTTTTGCTTTTTCAGAATCCTCACCAAATTCGTTTTTTACCAGAACCATATCCCATCGGCGTTGAAAAGCATTGTCCAATATAAAAACATTCTGGTCGCTCGTGTTCATTGTAGCAAGAATTGAAAGATTCGGAGGAAGGCGGATTCCAGTGTTGGCTGAAAAATGAAGATTTCCTATTTCAATTGTTTTTTGACTTTCATCATCAGATTTTCTTGCAATTCCATCGTTTTCATTTTGCAATTTATGATTTATATCGGCATACAAGTTTTCACGGATATACCAGTTTATAAATTCATTTTCTATTGAATAACTGCTCCAGCCTTCTGTATAAGTATAGCTATTAACAGTAATTTCTTTATTAGCGGTAATTCTATCAAGCAACTGAAAATACTCTCCAAAAATCGCAGCCGCATTTCCGCGGTTGATTTCTTCAACAATCAAATAATACTCTTTATCAGGATGAAGATAAGCTCTTCTCAAAATTTTTGACAATGGTCCGGGTCTGAATTTATATTCAATATTTCCATCAACATTAGTCGGCAAAATCTGCCCGACAAAATCAGCGTTTGTGTATTCAGGATGAAAAACAACACGCATTTTCTGCTCGTCAGGAATGCTTCCTGTTTCTTCATCAATTTTGTTGCTTTTTCCGCAGCCGGGAACTCCGTAGTAGATGGTTTGGGAGGAATTCGGAGAATAAGAAGTACTGTCTATCACATTCTTTTTCTCCGGTGATATATAAACTACAGTATCATTAATCGCAATATTAAAAATATTATCTCCAAAGACGGTTTTTATTGACTTTGTTAAATCAGGTTCTTTGTCTATAATTGCCCTACACAAAGCCGCAATTGCTTTATCATCTTCTATAATTCCTAAAGCTTGATTTCGTTCACCTTTTGTACTTGGACCAATTCCAGTATCAAAAGTTTTTGGATATTTTGAAAAGTCCATTTTTGTCAGATGATTTTTTAGTCTAATAATTATCTCAAGTTTAAGTTTAAAATATTTTCCATTTTTAGCAACTTCATAACCTAAATCAATTGGACTTGAGGAAATTTTACAAATTCCTGCTAATCCATTCTCCCAAGGAGTTCCATCCCCTCCAAATAAAAGAAAAACAGGAGTTCCAATCTTTACTTGATTAGCATACTGTATTAAATGGTCTACAAGAATTTCTTTATTAGATTCATCTCTAAATGAAGCATAAGTATGTTCATCACCTGTTTTTATTTTAAAAACCGTCATCTTTCATTCTCCCTTACAAATTGAATTACATTTCTTGCGACGCGTTCTATAAGCGGTTCGGTTACGCTGTTTCCTACCTGTTTGTATTTTTTGCTTTGCGCAATGGAGTTTGGAAACCGAAATGGATTTTGAATATTGACTGGAAACCCTTGAAAACCAAGACATTCTTCAGGCGTTAATTTTCTGATTCCTTTTGAAGTTCTAACAATCGGAACATTGTGTCCGCCCTCGCCCATATTCGCTGTCAAAGTCGGGCAAACTCCGCTTTTATTTTCGCGGATATAAACTCTTCGCCACTGATAAACAGTGTCCGGTTTTACAATCACATCTTTCATTTTTTCGTAATAGAGATGTTTTTCTTTGTAAAAAAGATTTTCCGTTTCAACAGAATCATCTATCACATCATGAATATTTTTTGTAAGCTCAACTTTTTCTGGAAACGGAAATTCAAATTGTCCGCTACGAAAATACCAGTCAGGAATCCCAACTTGATTCGGGTCAAAGCCGACTATAAAAATTCGCTCGCGGTTCTGAGGAACATTCGCATATTCACAAGGATTCATAATTTTTGAGTCAACAATGTAGCCAAGCCGATTTTGCAGAACGTCCATTATCTTTGCAAAAGTCCGCCCTTCATCATGAGACTTCAAGTTTTTTACATTTTCAAGATAAAACGCCTTTGGACGATGTTTCTCCAAAATATCCGCAACATCAAAAAACAAAGTTCCGCGGACATCATCAAACCCTTTTTGATACCCGGCAATTGAAAAAGCCTGGCACGGAAAGCCAGCGCACAGCACATCGAATTTTTGTGGAATCAAATCTTTCGTTTCCGGTTTTGTAATATCGCCGAACGGAACTTCTCCATAGTTTTCAAAATAAGTCTGCTTTGCGGCATCGTCCCATTCAGAGGAAAAAACACACTGACCGCCGCAGGACTGCATCGCAAGCCGGAATCCGCCGATTCCAGCAAACAAATCAACAAAAGTAAACGATGGATTTTTTGGTGTACCAAACGGAACATCAAGTTTTGCATTGAAATCATCTGTTTCTGGAAACTTTGAAACATCAAGTCCGTTTTGCTCAAGAATTTTTCTGTATTTTTCACCAGCAATGGAATCGTGAAGCTGGATATAATGACTTAAAATCGCGTAGTTTTCATCAAAACTTTTTTCGCCAATATATTTGTCTAAAAAAGTGTAGTTGGCTTTTGATTTTTTCCGATGTGTATTCTGTCCCGAAAAAGGTTCGTTTTTTGGGACAGAT
>DJRF01000002.1:1409-129107 GCA_002437725.1 Treponema sp. UBA6367 | reverse complement strand
TACCTTTGTAAAGTACAGGGAGATTTCTACAAATTTTTATAATTATCTTTACGCTTGTTTTGTTTTGCATTAAAATTGACTTCACTCTAAAAAAAAGGAAGCGGACATTCCGCATTTTGCACAATTATGGAATTTACAGAAGAAACAATTGACGCTCTTGCCGTTAATGAAGTTGAAATCATGAAAAAAATTGCTGAAGAGCTTCAAATTCGCCTTCAGCAGGTAAGTGCAGTAATTTCGTTGGTGAACGAAGGCTGTACAATCCCATTTATTTCTCGTTATAGAAAAGAAAAGCACGACAATTTGAACGAAGTTCAAGTTCGTGACTGCGACCATCTTTTTAAGTCTTATAAAAACCTTGAAGAACGCCGTCTTGAAATTGTAAAGGGCATTTTCAAGCAAGGAAAACTTACAGAAAGCCTTTACAACGCATGTATGAGCGCAATGACGCTCACAGAGCTTGAAGACCTTTGGGCTCCGTTCAAAAAGAAAAAGAAAACTCGTGGAATGGTTGCCATTGAAAAAGGACTTGATTCCCTTGCAGACGCAATGCTCGAGCTTGATGACGCTGCAATTGAAAAAAAGGCTGAAGAGTACATAAAAACAGATAACGAAGACTCTGCTTTAAATGTGGAAACCGTTCAGGATGCCCTTTCTGGCGCAAAAGATATTCTTGCTGAGCGCACAAGCCAAGATACAAACAATCGAACTGCAGTTCACGATTTGTACATGGCAGAAGGCAATATTAAGACAAAGGGAATTGTTCCAGAAGGTCAGGATGAAGAAACAGTTGCAAAAACTTCAACCTATCAAATGTACTGGGACTATACAGAACCATTAAATCAAGTAAAGCCTCACAGGATTCTAGCTATAAACCGTGCTGAACGCGAAGGCGCCCTTGATGTTACAATCGATGTTGACGTGGATTCTGCCGTAGATTTGCTTACTAAAAAGGCAAAAATCAACAATAAATACCACAAAGAAGCTATTGAAGATGGCGTAGTTCGCCTTTTAAGTCCAGCCGTAATCCGAGAAATTCGCAGCAACGAGGCAGATGAGGCTGACGAGCACGGAATTGGAATTTTTAGCGAAAATTTAAAGAATCTTCTTATGACCCAGCCAATTAAAGGCAGCAGAGTTCTTGGAATTGATCCTGGTATTCGAACAGGAACAAAATGCGCCGCTCTTGATGAGACTGGCAAATATCTTGGATATTTTAAAATCTTTCAAGTGCAAGATCCAGAAGGTTCTTACAAGGCGTTGAACGATGCAATTGACAAGTATGACATTCAGGTTGTTGCCGTAGGAAACGGAACTGGAAGCGCGGAAGTTCAGGCCGTTGTTTCAAAAGTCATTACCGAAAATTACGCTGATTCTGATGTGAAATACACTGTTGTTGATGAAAGCGGCGCTTCTGTTTATTCTGCAAGCGAAGTTGCCACAAAAGAATTCCCGGAACTTGATCTTACAATTCGCGGAGCAATCTCAATGGGCCGCCGTTTGCAAGACCCTCTTGCAGAGCTCGTAAAAATCGATCCTAAATCGATTGGTGTCGGCCTTTATCAGCACGATGTAAATCAGAAAAAACTTGGCGAAACTTTGGACGAAGTTGTAGGTTCAGTTGTAAATCAGGTTGGCGTAAATTTGAACACGGCAAGCTATATGCTTTTAAAATACGTTTCTGGAATCACGATGAGCACCGCAAAAAAGATTACAGAATACCGTGACGCAAATGGAAAAATTTTGAGCCGCGAAGAACTTAAAAAAGTTCCAGGACTTGGACCAAAAGCGTTTGAGCAGTGCGCAGGATTCCTTAAAATCGCAGAAAGTTCTGACCCTTTGGATAACACTTGGGTTCACCCGGAAAATTACGATGTTGCGCGCGAAGTCCTTCCTGTTATAAAAGAAGGCGGAAAACTTAGCGGCGAACAAAAAAAGGCTCTTTGCGAAAAATACAATATTGGCGACACAACGCTAAACGATATTATAGAAGAACTTCAAAAGCCTAACCGAGACCCTAGAGACGGTTATCCAGCTCCGATTATGCAGAAAGGCGTTGTTCAGTTTGAAGACTTAAAGGAAGGCATGAAAGTTACAGGAAAAATCAAGAATGTAGTTGATTTTGGGGCTTTTGTAGACATAGGTCTTCACGAGACTGGTCTTATTCACGTTTCTGAGCTTTCTGATTCTTTTGTTTCTGACCCTATGGAAGTTGTAAAAGTTGGCGACATTTTCGAATTTACAATCATCGGATTGGACAAAGACCGGCGCAGAATCAGTCTTTCTTTGAAAAGCGATGCTGCAAGCCGAATCGGGCAAGGCGGAAGTTCAAAAGTTTCTTCAGAAAGTGCTGAAGGAGCAAAGCGAAAGGTTGTGGTTGTAAAAAAAGGCTCCGCATCTAATTCAGCAGGATTTGATAAAAATGCCCGCAAGAATTCAAGCTCTTATTCAAACCGCGAAGACGGTCGAAGTAGAAACAACCGCTATAGTTCTGGCAGCGATGACGGCATGAGTTACAATCCATTTGCGGCATTGCTAAAAAAATAAGGCAAAAAAACTTGTTTACGCTGGGTAGCCCAAATGAGTTTTTTATACTGCAAAAAACTCATTTGGACTAATCTTATTTTTAATTGGAGTTTATATGAAAAAGTTCTATATAATAAGCTTATTAATATCTGTTTTTGTTTTGCAAACTTATGCTAATGACGGCATTTTAGAAAATGTAGAAAACAAGTCTTCTTCGAAATCAGATTTTTCTGTTATCAGCAGTGATTTTCTTGTTCATACGCCTTTGCTTTTAAATTATATTCAATACGAAAACTTGGAAGGTAAAAGAATTTCTTATAAGAATGTAAATTTAAAGTTGCAATCTGTTCCAGAAAATCAAGTTCTTTTAAAAGAGCATAAAATTTGGAAAGGGATAACTTATGCTTTGCTAGGCATTTGTACAGCAGGAAGTATTGCAATTACAGTAGTAGGCGATCAAAAAGGTCCAGTTTATGAAGCTATATCTGAAGCTTCATTTATAGCAAGTACAATTTCACTATCTTCCGCATTGCTCACATCAGGTGTTTCTGCATCAAAGTATTTAAAGGCTGTGGATAATTATAATGTTTCTTTATTGCAAAAATAGTTTGTAAAAAATCGCAATTCACCCTTTTAAGGTAATAAAAATCATCTGCTATATACTATTAAAAATCTTTTATAACTGATATACTTAAAAAAATTATTGCGGGGGAAGGCAAAAGTCTTTTTGTTTTGCCGTTATCGTTATGTGTGGAATAGTAGGTTATGTAGGAACTGGAAACGCGGTTTCTTATCTTATAAATGGGTTAAAAAAACTTGAATATCGCGGTTACGATTCTTCTGGAATTGTTGTTGGAAAAATCGAAAATGGCGAGCCTAAGTTTTATCTGTATAAAAAAGCTGGAAAACTGTCGCAGCTTATAAGCGTTCTTCCAAAAGAGCTTAGCGGTTCCTGGGGAATTGGTCATACTAGGTGGGCGACACACGGTTTGGTAACAGATCAAAATGCGCATCCTTTTTTGTCTGATAATAAAAGAATCGCCGTCGTTCACAATGGAATAATAGAAAACTTTCAAGGCCTTAGAGAATCTTTAAAAAATGAAGGCTATACTTTTTCTAGCGACACAGACAGCGAAGTGATTCCAAAACTTGTTCAAAAGTATTACAAAGAAAACTTGCTGGAGGCTGTTCAAAAGGCTCTTAACGATGTTATTGGGACTTATGCGCTTGCAATAACGTCTGTTGATGAGCCTGAAAAAATTGTAGTTGCAAAGCGTGGCGGTCCTTTAGTTATTGGAATTGCAGACGCCGCTTATTACATTGCATCCGATGTAAATGCGATTGTAGGAAATGCGTCCAGGTTTATTTGCTTGGAAGACGGAGACATAGTTGAAGTTTCAAAAGACGGGCTTAAGTTTCCGAATATACAGAACAATGATTACGCAAAACGTGTAGAAGAAATAACAATAAATGCCCAGGAAACAGAAAAGTGCGGCTATGACACTTACATGGAAAAAGAAATAAACGAGCAGCCGGAAAGCATTGAGCGTGCATTTGCAGGACGAATCGATATGGAAAATGCGACTGCAAAACTCAGCGGCTTTGAAGATGATATATTTAAAAGAACATCAAAAATCACCATGATGTCTGCAGGAACCAGCTGGTATGCAAGTTATTTTGGAAGCCTGCTCTTTGAGCATTTTGCAAGAATCCACTCTACAACGGAATTTTCAAGTGAACTGCGTTATAAAAATCCAATTGTAAACAAAGATGACGTGTTTATCGCCGTAAGTCAAAGCGGCGAAACTGCCGATACAATTTACGCAATGAAAGAAATCCACGAAAAAGGCGGAAAGGTTTTTGGAATCTGCAACGTTGTAAGCTCAACAATTGCACGGCAGTCTGATGGCGGAGCGTTTATTCATGCAGGTCCAGAGATTGCAGTGGCTTCTACAAAGGCTTTTTCGAATACTTTGATTATTTTTTATCTTTTGACTTTAAAATTTGCCCGCCAGCGAGAAATGAGCAAAGAAGATGGAATTAAGTTTATCAATCAGATAATGAAGCAGCCTAGACTTGTAAAGGAAGCTCTTTCTCAAAAGGAAAAAATTCACGCAATAGCGAAAAAGTATTGCCACTGCAAAGATTTCATGTTCCTTGGCAGGGGCTTTATGTATCCGATTGCGTTAGAAGGCGCGTTAAAATTAAAAGAAATAAGCTACATTCATGCGGAGGCCTTTGCTGCTGGAGAAATTAAACATGGACCAATCGCTATGGTTAATGAAGACGCTCCAAGTGTGTTCTTGGTTCCTGATGATTTCTTGCGGGAAAAAGTTATTTCTAACATAAAAGAAATAAAGGCTAGAAAAGGCCCTGTAATTGCAATTGGCGTTGAAGGTGATAAAGAACTTGAATCCATAGTTGACGATTTTATTCCAGTTCCTAAAGTTGAAAATTCTGCATTTTATGCGCTTCCTATGGTTGCAGTTTGCCAGCTTTTTGCTTTTTATTGCGCTCGTGAACTTGGAAAAGATGTTGACCAGCCTAGAAACTTGGCAAAGTCAGTAACTGTTGAATAATTTTTTTTACAAAAAATCTGTTTTAAGGTTGTTTGCAATTGACGTAAAACTGTATTTTTTGTATTATTAACAAATAATTAATCGGGCCATTAGCTCAGTGGTTAGAGCAGAGGACTCATAATCCTTTGGTCCTAAGTTCAAGTCTTAGATGGCCCAAAAGACCGCGTCGTTTGATGCGGTCTTTTTTTTATGTATTCTATAAAACTCAGCTTCTGCATATTTGCCTATTTACCTATTTAGTTTACCTAGGTTGTTTTTTCTGTTATACTGAATTGTTATGGAAGTATTTTTAGGTGTTTCTGCCACCGATGGAACAGGGATTGGCTCTGCTTTTCTAATTCCAGAGGCTGTAAAACGAATTATCTCTGATAAAAAAATAAATTCTAACGAAGTTGAATCTGGTTGGAATCGTTTTAAAAATTCTATTCAAAATGTAAAGACAGACATCAAAGAAAAACTTCTAAAACTTTCTGAAAAAAGCAAGGCGGCTGACGTTCAGCGTGAAATTTTTGAAACTTACATTTTAATGCTCGAAGACCCTGTTTTTATAAAAGAAGTCAAAGAATTTTATGAAAAAAATCTTTTTAATATCGAATATTCTTTGAATTATAAGGCAGAAGAATACGCAGAACGATTGCGAAATTCTGGAAATGACTATCTTGCAGAACGAGCCCGCGACATAAGCGATATTTTTGGGCAAGTCCTAAACGATATGCTGAACATTCATCCTTTTGAAATTGGAGATGTTCCTGATGGAAGCGTCATTATAGCAACAACTTTAAGTCCCACGGATACAATTGTTCTTTCTAGGAAAAAAATTGCAGGGCTTGCGCTTACAGATGGCGGACTTTCGAGTCACGTTGTAATTCTTGCCCGCAGCTATGGAATTCCTACTGTGGTCGGGCTTGATGCCGTTGCCATAAAGAAAAAGCTCAAAAATGGAAATAAAACTATTGTAGATGCAAAGGCTGGCGAAATTATTGCAGAGCCTGATGCCAAAACCCTTTGCAGCTATGAAAAACTTATTTCAGAAGCATTAAAAGAAAAAGAAGCCTTAAAAGAATTTTTGAATAAACCTGCCAAAACAAAAGACGGTGTAGAATTCAAGCTTTATGCAAATATAGGTTCTGTGGAAGAAGCGGAGGTTGCGCTTGCAGAAGGCGCGGATGGAATTGGGCTTTTTAGAACAGAATTTTTATACATGAGTATTGCAGATGGTTCGCCTCACTTTGCGGCTCGTTCATTTAACGAAGAAGAACAGTTTTTGGCATACAAAAAAGTTCTTCAAGTTATGGGCAGCAAACCTGTTACAATACGAACCCTTGACGTTGGTGGCGACAAACTTATAAATTCTGTCGATGTGCCGAATTTAGAAGAAAAAAATCCTCTCATGGGATTAAGAGCCGTTCGCTTAAGCCTTGCTTATCCGCAGCTTTTTAAAACCCAGCTTAGAGCTCTTTACAGGGCGAGCATTTATGGAAATCTTAGAATTATGATTCCGCTGATTACGTCAACTTCGCAGATGGAAGAATGTCTTGCAATTGCAAAAGAAATTCGAGAATCTTTAGCAGCAGAAAAAATTCCTTTTAATGAAAAAGTTCCAATCGGTTGCATGATAGAAACGGCCGCCGCTGCAATTACCTCTGACTGCCTGGCAAAAAAAAGCGATTTCTTTTCTTTAGGAACAAACGATTTAACTCAATATACGCTTGGCATTGACCGGGAAAATCACAATGTAGCTTCTCTTTACGATGAATTTAACCTTGCTGTGTTAAGGTTGATAGCAATGACAATCACAAGTTCAAAAAAAGAAGGAATTTCGCTTTCTGTTTGTGGCGAAATGGCTGGCCGCCATGATAGCATTTTGGTTCTTGCTGGAATGGGAATTAGAAATTTAAGCATGGGACCAAAAAATATTTCTGCGGTAAAAAAACTCCTTTCCCAGTTTACCATAAAAGAACTGCAAGCAATTTCTTCAAAAAGATTAAATAAATTGTAGTTTATAAAATAGAAGATAGTAGGAATTAAAATGGTTAAAAAGAAAAAAAAGCCTGATTTTTCAAAACCAAAAGAAGGCTCTGTTTTAAAAGATAAATTTGTTGCGCAAAAAGATTCTAAAAACAAATCAGATGAAAAAGTCTATGCAGAAGAAACTGAAGTTAATGATTCTGAAAATAAAAAATACGGTTGGACTCAACGCAAGTTTACAGGCTTGCCTCTAGTGGTTATTGCCGGCCGCCCGAACGTAGGAAAGTCCACTCTGTTTAATCGCTTTATGGGAAGGCGAATGGCGATTGTTGACCCGACTCCCGGTGTAACGAGGGATCCCGTAGAGGCTAATGTTCTTATTGACGGAAACCCTGTTCACCTTGTGGACACTGGTGGTTACAAACTTCAGCGAGAAGTTGGAACAATGGAAGCTGTTCTTGACGAATTGGTTGTGGAGCGCTCCTTGGAGTTTGTAAAAAAGGCGGATCTTATAATCTTAGTCCTTGATGCAGAAAATCTTGTTCCAGAAGATGAAGAAATGATTTTGCAATTGCGGCCTTATTGGGACAAAGTAATTGCCGCCGTTAATAAAACCGAAGGCGGAAAAAACGAGCATCTTGCCTGGAATTTTGCCCGTTTTGGGTTCAATGAGCTTTTGTTTATTTCCGCAGAACATGGAGATAACTTTAGGGATTTGAATAAGGCGATTGAAAAACGCCTTGATTTTAGCGCGGTAAAAGAGCTTCCTTGTGAAGAACCTATAAAAATTGCAATAATGGGAAAACCAAACGTTGGAAAATCCACGCTTTCAAATAGGCTTACACATTCAAATGCCTCAATCGTCAGCGATTATGCGGGAACTACTCGCGACACTGTTGAAGGTTATTTTGAATACGGCGGAAAGTCTTTTCAAGTTTTGGACACCGCAGGTATTCGGCGCAAAGCAAAAGTTACAGAAAATGTTGAGTACTATTCCGTAAATCGTGCCATAAAGACGCTAGAACGCTGCGATATTGTTTTTATCATGATAGATAGTCAAGACGGTCTTTCTGAACAGGACAAAAAAATTTGCGCTCTTGCTTTTGAAAAGGGGCGTGGAATAATTTTTGTAATGAATAAGTGGGATTTAAAGGAAGATCAAAGCCGAAAAACCGTAAAGCAAACACGCGAGTGGATGAATATAATGTTCGGGCAAATGCAGTTTGCTCCTATAATGCCTCTTTCCGCATTGGAAGGCACTGGAATAAAGGATTTGCTGAACGAAACCGTAGAAATGTATGCTCAGCTGACTAAAAAAATTGAAACGGCAGCGCTTAACATGGCTATGAACGATTGGCTGTTTAAGTATCCGCCGCCAGCGAGCAGAACAGCGCATTTTAAAATTCGCTACGTTGTGCAGAAAAGTGTTAATCCTGTAAAGTTTTTGATATTTGCAACAAGACCTGAAGTTGTGCCGGAAAGTTATATAACTTATCTTAAAAATCGTATCCGCGAAGATTTAGGATTCAATAAAATTCCTGTGCAGTTTGAAATAAAAGCAAGCCGTCAAAAATGGGAAGATAGGCAGCCAAAATAATGTTTTCTATTGGTCAGGTTGAAGAACTAACAGGTGTAAAAGCTCACGTTTTGCGTTACTGGGAAACTGTAATTCCAGGATTCGCTCCTAGCAAGGATATTGGCGGCAGGCGAATTTACACAGAACGCGAAGTTGAATTAATAATGCGTTTAAAGTATCTTGTTCAAGAAAAAAAATATACAATCGAAGGTGCTCGCGATAAAATCATAGAAGATTCAGATGCTGTTAATTCTCAGGCTGAGCTGATGAAAGAAATCCATGATTTAAGGCACGAGCTTATGGATTTGTATTTTTATGTAAAAAACAACGCAAAGTAAAATGAAATATCAACATTCTTGATAGATTAAGGAAAATACAGTGGCAAAGTTTTACGAAAAATTTATACAAAATTCTAAAGAAGGTGAATTAAAAAATCGCCGCAGAGAATACAACAAAAGACGCGATGATTTTTTTGCAAAGCAAAGAGAGGTAAAAGGTTCTAAAGAGGTTGATTTTTCAAAGTCTAAAAAAGATTTTCCGGACGCGCAAATCGTTTCAAGCGAAAATATGTTTAATCTTTCAGGTCTTGATAGCGATGCTCAGAAGGCTCTTGAAAACTACGACCAAATTGTGCAGGAGATAAGGCCTCTTAATACTTATCAGCTTAAGCTTCTTCCTAAGGACATCCGTGAACTTTCGCACAAACTTACTGACGAACGCGAAGAGCGCAGGATGGGCTACATGAATGCCACTCAGGAACTTAGCGCTTATGTTAGATATTTTACCTGGTGGAATTTAGTCCGCTTTACAACTATTTTTTCTAAGTTGGATTCAAGTGCTTTTAATCTAAAAGATGGCGACGTCTGTCTGGACATTGGTTCAGGTCCGCTTACTATTCCCTGCGCTTTGTGGCTAAGCCGTCCAGAATTAAGAAACAAAAGACTTACTTTTTATTGCATGGACATTTCACAGAGCACGCTTTCGTTTGGAGAAGATATTTTTATGACGATTGCTGCAAAGGTGCGTCCTTCTGAAGATGACGCTCCTAGCCATTGGAACATTGTTCGCGTAAAAGGGGGAATTGGAACTCCCGTTAGAAAAAAGGCGAATTTTATTTCCTGCGCAAATATGTTTAACGAGCTTTATCAAAAAAATCATGAAAATCCAGAAATAATCGCGGAAAATCAAACAAAACTTCTAATGGATTACGCCGCAGAAGGCGCTTCATTATTTATTGCAGAACCAGGAATGCCCGTTGCGGCAAGATTTGTAAGTCTTATAAGGTCAAACTTGTTGAAAAAAGATTTTTCTATGGTTGTTCCTTGTCCTCACGATGGAAAATGTCCTATGAACGGTCTTTACGCACGCTACGGCGGAAGCGCAAAATGGTGCAACTTTAGTTTTTCAACAGAAAATGCCCCTGCGAAATTGTTAAAGCTGAGCAAAACTTCGGGGCTTCCTAAGGACAGAGCAGTGATTAGCTTTGTTTTTGCTTCTTCAAAAAAGCAAAACTCTGATAAAGATTTGCTTTCTTTGCGTGTCGCCAGCGATTCAATTTGGCTGCCTGGAAATAGGCAAGGGTTCTATTGTTGCAGCAAGAAAGGTTTAGTTCTTCTTGTAAATCTTGACGGAAAGAAAATAACTTGCGGCGAACGGCTTAATCTAAAGTTAACAACAGATTTTTCTGCGCTCCAAAAAGATAAAAAAAGTTCTGCCATTATGATTAAAATCTAATAGAGCGAAAGTTATGTTTTATGATTTCTTGAAATTCCGAGTCGTTATCGGGCTTGACACGAAAATCTCTTGCACTTTTTTAGACAAGTTTGCTATGCAAACATCGCAGTGTCAAGCCTGATAAACTTACTCTTCTTCGCTGAACATTGAGTCTATTTGGGTCTTATAAATTTCTGTTAAGCGGTAACGCATGATTTCTTGCTTAGCAGAAAGTTCTACGCCAATTTCAAACGGTTTTGTAATCAGCGCAAACTTATTAATCCTTTCGAACATCTTAAATCCTGTTTTTGGATTTACAAGGCTTGCAATTTCAGAATCGTATAGGCTCTGAATATCTTCTGAAGCTAAAAGATTTTCGTAAGTGTCGTATTGAATACCGTTTTCTGCTGCATAGTTTTTAATTTCATCTTCATCGACAAGAATAAGTGCTCCAAGATAGCGCTGGTCTTGTCCCACTACAACCGAAGCTTTTATATACCGTGATTCGTTGAGTTTTTGCTCAATAGGAAGAGGTTCTACATTTTCGCCACCTCGCAAAACAATCGTGTCCTTTTTTCTTCCCTTTATAACAAGCTCGTCGTGGATTGTCATCATTCCAAGATCGCCTGTGTCAAGCCAGCCGTCAACTGTCATAACCTTCTCGGTAAGATCAGGACGCTTGTAGTAGCCGCGCATTACAGTTCCGCCTTTTACTTGAATGGCGCCGAATTGCCCCCTTTTAAGAACAAATCCGTCTTCGGGATTTACGATTCTTGCTTTTACGCCTCTGATTGGTGAGCCTACGTTTCCAAAAACAGGAGCTGCAATTGGACGGACTGAAATTACAGGAGCAGTTTCTGTCATTCCGTAGCCTTCCACGATTTTTACACCTATTGCCCAGAAGAATTCATCGATGTTTTTAGGATATGCTCCGCCGCCAGCGATTCCCGCGCGGAAATTTTTACCGAGCATCGCCTTTATTTTTCTGAAAACAAGCATGTTTCCTAAAAGGCGAAGCGGCCACATTAAAATCCAAGGTATAAGGAATAAGAACCACCAGGCTACCGTGTAGTAATGCGAAAAACATGGATTTTTATTGAACATTTTTCTAGACATTCTGCTATGTATGACCGCAAGCTTTACAAAGAACTGGAACATAGCGCATACAATTCCGCCAGTTTTGCGCATTTTTCTAGTAATTCCGTCGTAAACAGCTTCAAATACTCTAGGAACTGCTGGCAGCAAAGTTGGATTTACTTTAGCCATATCTGCAAGAAGAATGCTTCCAATCGGTTTTGAATAGCAAAGCGTAGACCCCTGGCACATAATTACATATTCGCACAAGCGTTCAAAAACGTGCCAAACTGGCAAAACGCTTAAAGCAATTTCTCCAGGATTGAGCATAATTCGCTCTGGAAGCTCGTCTAGCTGAGTTAAAAAGTTTCCATGTGTAAGTTCTACACCCTTTGGCGTGCCTGTTGTTCCGGAAGTAAAAATTATGCAGGCAAGGTCGTCCCATTCACCTTTTTCTAATTCCTGTTCCACAACTTCAGGATGATTGATTCTGTACGTCTTGCCAATGTTTAATTCATCGTTAAAAGTTGAGATTTCTACGCCTGCATTTTTGGCTGTTTCTAAGACTTCGGGTTTTACTTCATCAAATGAAATTATTTTTTTTAGCGAAGGAAGCTGTTCTTTTATAGAAATTATTTTATTAACCTGAGCAGAATTTTCTGCTATAACCAATCTGCTTTCTACTATAGAAAGAATTGCTTGCAAATCTTGAACGGTGGCATCGCAGCCGCGAGGAACATCTACAGCACCTATGCCCATTATTCCCATATCTGCTTGCTGCCATTCTTTTCGGTTGTCTGAAATAAGACCTACAGGTTCGCCTCTTTTTATTCCAAAATTAAGAAGACTTGCTCCAAAGTCAAGCGAAAGCTGAAACGCATCTCTAAACGAAACCGTATCAAAACTAGTTCCTTTGGCATCTGCTCTATACATTTGAGCGGCAACTTCAGGGAATTCTTCCGCAACTTTTTTAAACATTTTTGGGAGTGTTTTTTCCATTTTGTAATTTTTATAAAAACTGAATTTTTGCAGTTTTTACCTTTCCTCCTTAAATAAAATACCGCATTAGCTCATGGATATTTTTTTATTATACATCATTATTAAAGGAGTGAAAAGTTTTTTTATTGTCAAAAAGACAAAAAATGTCAAAAAGAATTAAAAACTCGACTTTCGACCTTATAAAAAAAGGCTGCCCCAAAAGTATAAATACTGTTTAAGGCAGCCTTTTTAAACTTTTAATTTACTTGCTTAGCAAATTATTCATGCTTTTTACAAAGGCGTTTGGATCTTTTATTTCAACGCCAGCTACAAGCAATGCCTGATTCAAAAGAACTTCAGAAACATCTTTTATAAGTTCACTGTCATCAGAAGATTTAATTTTTTCTACAAGCGGATGGCTTCCATTCACTTCTAGAATTGGTTTTACGCCAGCCATTCCTTCTTGTCCCATAGCGCGCATCATGCGTTCCATTTGGAATCCAGGATCGTTTTCGTCGATTACAATGCAAGAAGGGCTTTCCGCGCCAAGACGTTTAGAAAGGATAACGTCTTTTACTTCGTCGCCAAGAGCCTTTTTAATTTTTTCAACTACAGGCTTAAATTCTTCTTCTTTCTTCTTTGCTTCTTCCTTGTTTACGCCAAGTTCTTCGTCAGCTCCCGCACGATTTACGTTTTTAAGTTCAAAGTCCTTATACTTTCCGTAGCCAGGGATTACAATATCATCGATGTCGTCAGACATTATAAGAACTTCAAAGCCTTTGTCAGTATAAGCTTTAAGCAGAGGATTGCTTCTTAAGTTCTTTTCGTCTGTTCCAGTTATGTAGTAAATAGACTTTTGGCCTTCTTTCATGCGCTGAACATAGTCTGCAAGACTAGTCCAGTTTCCGTCGCCACTTCCAGAAGCGTCTGTAGATTTGAATCTAACAATTTCTGCAATCTCGTCGCGGTTCGCGTAGTCGCTATAAAGACCTTCTTTCATTGGACGGTTAAATGCAGCTACAAATTTATTCCATTTTTCAATGGTTTTTGTTTCTTCTTCAGTTTTCTTTTCTGATTTGCGGGCCTTGTCCGCATCTTCGCCTAATTTTTTGAATTCACTCAAAAGTTTTTTTACAGAAGCATTCTTTATAGTTTCAAGAATTCTGTTCTGCTGAAGAATTTCCCGGCTTACATTTAATGGCAAGTCTTCAGAGTCAATTACGCCGCGCACAAAGCGTAAATAGGCAGGAAGCAATTCTCTGTCATCATCGGTAATAAAAACTCGTTTTACATAAAGTTTTACACCGCTCTTGTAATCTGCCTGATACATATCGAAAGGAGCTGTTTGCGGAATATAAAAGAGAGTTGTATATTCTTGAGTTCCTTCTGCATGAGTATGGACATAGAACAATGGGTCTTGACCGTCGTGACTTATTGTCTTGTAAAATTCATTATAATCTTCTGGCTTTAACTCGCTTTTTGGGCGTTTCCACAGAGCAGAAGCGCAGTTTACTTGGTCAACCTTTTTTTCTGTTGATTTTACATTGCCTTTATCATCGTATTGATTTTGGTCGTAATGAAGATAGATTGGGAATGCAATGTGATCGCTGTAGCGTTTAATCAGTTCTTCAATCTTCCAGCGGGAAGCAAATTCTTTGCTTTCATCGTTTAGCTCCATTACAATCGCAGAGCCGCTAAGCTCAGGTTTGTCGAAGCCGTATTTTTTTGCTGCGTCGCTATCTGCGCCAACTTCTTCCAAGTCGTAGGAATTTGTGCCGTCGCTTGACCAATGCCATATTTTTCCATCAGCGCAAGATTTTCGGGTGTAGACATCGATTTTTTTTGCTACCATAAATGCAGAATAAAAGCCTACGCCGAACTGACCAATAAGATTTGAATTTTTTGAAGCTTCGCTTGTAAGTTTTGAAAGGAAAGCCTTTGTTCCAGAGCGGGCGATTGTTCCCAAGTTGTTCTGAAGGTCTTCATCTGTCATTCCAATGCCAGTATCTTGAACAACAAGGATTCCCTGTTTGTCGTCAAAAGAAATATCTATTCTTGGTTCGAATTTTACGTTTTTGTAAGCGTTGTCTGAAACTGTAAGATACTTAAGTTTGTCCAATGCGTCCGAAGCGTTGGAAATAATCTCTCTAAGAAAAATGTCTTTGTTTGAATAAAGAGAATGAATAAGCAACTGCAAGAGTTGGTTTACTTCTGTTTGAAATTCATGTTTTGCCACGTTATTTACCTCTAATCACTAATATACTAATTTTAAAAGGCAAGAGGCAATAAAATTATTGGGTCAAAAGCCGAGTTTTAATCTATTTTTCATTTACAACGGATTTTCCTTTCCAAGAGCCGGCCAGCCAGCGGATAAAAACTACAATTCCGCGAAAAATTTCGTCGCTAGCCATTGCAATCCAAATTCCTGGAAGCCCAAGCTTGAATAAAATTCCAAATATATAGGCGAAAACTACAGAAATCCCCCACATAGAGCCAATTCCTAGAGCTGTAGGGAAAAATACATCGCCAGCTGCACGCATGCTTCTGATTATAACTAGATTTGAACATCTGCCGATTTCAAGAAAAATGCCGACAAACATTACTTTGCGGCCGATTTCTATAATTTGCGGATTTTTTGAAAAGAATCCCAAGGTAAAAGGGGAAAGCAAATAGTTTAACACTGCAAAAGAGACGGAAACTATCATTGCGCTTGAAAGACTTTTTAAAACCCGCTTGTAGGCAAAGTCGTAATCGCCTTCGCCAACGCTGTGTCCCACAATAATAGAAGTCGCTCCTGCCATTGAATTTGAATATACAATAGAAAAAAGAGTGAGCATGTTGCAATAAATTTTCGCAGTTGTCGCTTCCGGACCCATTGTGTTTACAAAAGCGGTTATTATAATCTGTGCAATGTTGTAGGAAATATTTTCGCCGGCTGTAGGAATGCCTAGCTTTATCAGTTTTTTTAGCATATCAAAAGGAAAAGGATTTAAAAATTGCAAAGAGATTTTTCCTTTTATAATCTTTTTAAAAATGATGAACGAAACGGCCATTGCGCAAATGCTGCTTATGCTCGTAGAAATTGCAACTCCTTTTGTTCCAAGATTTAAATATGCGAGCGGTCCAAAAAGAAAGCAATAGTTGCCGATTATATTTAGGACATTCATTCCAAAAAATAGAAGCATGCCTACAAAAGTTTTTCCGTGGCAGTTAAAAACTTGCGAAAAAATCATAACCACAGAGTCTGTAAAAAGAAAAAGTCCTACTATTTTCATGTAGCTGTTTGCATCTTCAAACATAACTTGCGGAACGTGAATTGCTTGCAAAAGATTTTTACTGAAGATTGTAACAATCAGACAGATAAGAACGCTTAGCACAAGGTTGAACAAAACTGAAACTGTGTAAATTTTGTTCATTTCCTCTGTTTTTTTTGCTCCAAGATATTGCGCGACAACGACCCCGGTCGCGCTTGCAATTATTGAAAAAGCAAGATTCAAAAAACTTATTATTTGATGTGCGTTTCCTATCGCTCCAACGGCAGTTTCTGAAGAACGGCTCATCATGGCTGTATCTACATAGCCAAGGCACATAGAAAGAATCATTTGAATAAAAATCGGCCATGCCAGCTTAAACACAGAAGAATACTTTATGCTTTGAGTTTTCATAAGATATACAATACTTATAAAATAAAATAAATGGAAGAGAAATATTAAATGCAAGCGATTTGCAGATTTGCAGATTGCTAGATTAATCAGCAGATTTTTGATAGACTTTTAGATTATTAGATTGAAAGTCGTTTTTCGCAGTCATAAAAAACTCGACTTTAGACCTATGCTATCTTTAGGAATTAGTAATGAAAAAAACTTATGCGTTTTTAGGATTGGCGCTTTTATTTTTTTGCCATGATGCTTTTTTGCCAGCGCAGGAAGCCTTGAAATCCGTTGAGGAAGAATACTACGACTTTCTTTCGCTTCAGGGAATTGTTGAAAAACCGGCTTTGAACTACCGCACTCTAAGCGATTCTGTGTGGAATTTTGCGGAATGTGAACTTGCAGGACAGGGCGAATATATGGATTCTTCGGACTATGGCAGAAATGGCGGAGAGTCAGCTACGGAAGAAAGAGACGTAATGTCAACGGCGGAAAAAAACGGCGCTGCCAAAACCGCTCAAAAAGCCGTCCATCCCTGGCAGGACAACAACCTTGGAACAACATTCACCCTTTTAAATACTGGTTCACCGGACACAAACTGGTATTTAAAAGGAATAAAGCGGTCAATCACCGCCCGGATTTACGGTCCGCAATGGTTCAACAGCTTCAACACCGCCGCCCCTTACGGCCAGAATGACGCCGCGCTGTGGCAGGGACGCGGCTACAACACCTCGCTCACCGCAGGCGCACGGCTCGAAGGCTACGGGCTTGAGCTGACATTCAAGCCGCAGGTGAGCTTCAGCCAGAATCTGGAGTTTGCATATATTGCGCCAAATTCAAATTATTCTTCAAAAGATAAAAATGGAAATCCGACTATTTATGATGGAAAAGCGTCAAAATACGGTTATTATGGAGTTTCCTCAATAGATGCTCCTCAACGTTTTGGCGATAGTTCATTTTTTACTTTTGATTGGGGCGACACAGAATTTCGTTACAGTTGGCGGAGTTTTACAGTTGGCTTTGGAACTCAAACAATTTGGCTTGGACCTGCTCAAATAAATCCTATTATACATTCAAACAATGCGCCGTCTTATCCAAAGTTTGATATAGGATTTAGAAAAACGCCATTATATTTTCCATACTTTAATTGGTACTTAGGAGATATAGAAGCAAGGGGATGGTGGGGAAAACTTTCGGAATCTGATTTTTTTGACAACGACGATTCAAATAACAATAATTTAATAGCAGGGCTTTCATTTGCTTGGAGGCTTCCATTTACAAATCTTACATTTGGCTTAAACCGTACTATGCTTAGTAAATGGAATGAAATGTCTCCGTATACACTTTTTCATATCTATCTGCCTTTTGATACCTCTGGAGGTGGCGATGCAAGCGATCAAAGATTTTCTGCGACTGCTGATTGGATTTTTGAAAAAGTGGGACTTGAGCTTTATTTGGAATGGGGAAGAAACGATTTTAGCCCAGATTTAGATTATATAGTTCGGTACCCCTTCCATACTCAAGGTTGGACAGCAGGAATAAAGAAAGATTCAAGCTTTACAGATAGAGTAAAAGGAATGCTTTTATTGGAGTTTACAAACTTGGAATGTTCCATGGATTATGATAGGCTTATAGGCTGGTATTCAACATTCTATGCGCATCATCTGGTAACTCAGGGTTATACAAACAAAGGACAATGGCTAGGCGCATCTATGACTGGAGGCAATAGCCAATATATTGGATATACTTTGTATAGTCCTAAATGGAAGTTAAACTTTTCTTTTCAACGTATAAATCCTGATTTAGATTTTACCGCTTATATAGATACTCGGTTGCATCCAATGAATAAGGAAGAAGGTCTATGGCCTGCTGAGGCAAATATACGGGTTCAATTAATTTCTTCTGTTGAGTTTAGTTATTTCTTTACTACCAATTTTTTGCTCTATAGTGGATTTTCTTTTATGGACGATCGAAATTATTTGAATGTTTCAAATGTTGATAGATCTTCAACACATAGATATAATTGCAGCATACGATTGGGACTTTCTTATAAGTTTTAGTGGAAAAGTATGCAAATAAAACAAAAATCTTTAAAAAAGAATGCTATTTTAAATCTTATAAAGTCTATAATGGGAATAATATTTCCTCTTATAACCTTTCCATATTCTTCTAGAATTCTTTTGCCAGAAGGAATTGGAAAAGTTAATTTTGCAAATTCAATAGTTTCTTATTTTGCTATGATTGCAGCATTAGGTATAAATACTTATGCAACTAGAGAAGCTGCAAAACTAAGAGATAACAAAATAGAATTGACAAAATTTTTTAAAGAAGTATTTCTTATAAACTTAATATCTACATTTATTGCTTATTTATTATTTTTCGCTGCAGTTTTTTTTATTCCAAAATTTTCAGAATATAGAGTTTTATTGTGTGTTTGTTCTGTATCCATAATTATGAATACAATGGGGATTGGGTGGTTATTTACTGCTGAAGAGGAGTTTGGTTACATTACGGCAAGGTCTATTGTTTTTCAATTTATAAGTCTTGGCTTGCTTTTTGCTTTTGTAAAAACAAAAGATGATTTTATTTGGTATGCTTCTATAAATGTAATATCTTCTGCAGGTTCAAACATTTGCAATTTATTTTATTCTAGAAAGTTTATAAATTGGAAACAAAAAACAAAATATAATTTGTTACACCATATAAAACCTATTATGATTTTTTTTGGCATGAGTATTGTTTCAAGTGTTTACACGATGCTTGATACTTCAATGTTAGGATTTCTTAGCAGTAATGTAGAAGTAGGGTATTATACTGCTGCTACAAAATTAAATAAAATTGTACTTGTAGCTTTGGTTGCTATAATTGGAGTTCTTTTGCCAAGACTTTCTTATTATGCAGAAAAAAAAGATTTTTCACAATTAAAAGATCTTTTTAATA
The DNA here is from genome assembly GCA_002437725.1 of Treponema sp. UBA6367. Lineage (GTDB taxonomy): Bacteria > Spirochaetota > Spirochaetia > Treponematales > Treponemataceae > Treponema_D. The sequence continues at coordinate 110,103 of DJRF01000002.1, read as the reverse complement.
AAGCTTTTAACTGTATTATAGTGCTTTCCATTCCAGCAGCTGTAGGGCTTTTTCTTCTTTCTAAAGATTTAACGCTATTATTAAGTGGAAAAGAATATTTGCCAGCTGTACCTTCAATGAGGATTATAAATCCTATTCTTATTTTCATTTCTTTAAGTAATTTAATTGGAATCCAGTTATTTACTCCAATAGGAAAAGAAAAAATTACACTTTTCAGCGTTATTATTGGAGCTGTAATTAATTTAGTTTTTAATAGTATCTTTATACCTTTATATGGAGCAAAAGGAGCTGCTATAGGAACTGTAATAGCAGAATTTAGTGTAACTTTAGTTCAATTAATAATAGCTCGGCATTATATTTTTATAAAAAATCAATTAAAAAATTTAGTTCAATCTTTGATAGCAAGTTTTATTATGGCAGTTCTTTTAGTTTTTGTGTTAAAATTAAATCTATTATCATTATACAAGGTGATAATATCTATTTTTAGTGGCGTTTGCATATATGGATTAATACTTTGGCTTCTGCATAATGAAGTATTTTTTTATATGCTATTATTTTTAAAATCAAAAGTTAGAAAGGAAAAAAGATGAAATACGACTATCTCATCGTGGGCTCTGGCTTATACGGGGCGACTTTTGCCTATCTTGCCGCTAAAGCCGGAAAGAAATGCATTGTCATAGACAAACGCCCTCAGCTCGGCGGAAATATCTACTGCGAAGATATTGAGGGAATCCATGTCCACAAATACGGCGCGCATATTTTCCACACCTCAAACAAAAACGTCTGGGAATTTGTGAACAGCTTCGTTCCGTTCAACCGCTACACAAACTCGCCTGTCGCAAACTTCCGTGGAAAACTTTTCAACCTGCCTTTCAACATGAACACTTTCTACCAGATGTGGGGCGTAACAACGCCTGCAGAGGCGGCGGCAAAAATCGAGCAGCAGAGAGAGGAAAGCGGAATCACCGAGCCTAAAGACCTTGAGGAACAGGCAATAAGCCTTGTGGGACGCGACATCTACGAAACTCTTGTGAAGGAATACACCGAAAAGCAGTGGGGACGCAAATGCACAGAGCTTCCTGCATTCATCATAAAGCGGCTTCCGGTGCGGTTCACCTTTGACAACAACTATTTCAACGATGCATACCAGGGAATCCCAATCGGCGGCTACAACAAGCTGACAGAAGGATTACTTTGCGGAATCGAGACGAAAACGAACGTTGAATATTTTACAGACCGTGAGAAATGGAACGGCATTGCGGAAAAAATCGTGTTCACAGGAAAAATCGATGAGTTCTTTGGCTACAAGTTTGGAAAGCTTGAATACCGTACAGTCCGCTTTGAGACAGAAACTCTTGACGTTCAGAATTTCCAGGGAAACGCGGTTGTGAACTACACAAGCCACGACGAGCCGTTCACAAGAATCATAGAGCACAAGCATTTTGAGCCGGAAAATCCGACCTACCAGCAGGACAAGACGGTAATCTCAAAGGAATACTCAACAGAGTGGCACGAGGGAGTCGAACCCTTCTACCCGGTGAACGACGCGAAAAATGCGGAAGTCTACAAGAAATACAGGGAACTTGCAGAAGCCCAAGACAAAGTGATTTTCGGCGGCCGGCTTGCGGAATACAAGTATTACGACATGGATGATGTTATTGAAAAGTGCATGAAAGACTGGGAGGTGGAGAATGAAAGATAAAATAGTATGTAAAACAGTTTATGTTTTTTGTCCTGCAAAGACAAAAACAGGAGGACCAGAACTTTTACATCAATTGGTTTTTATGCTTAATAAATATGGAAAAGATGCAAAAATTGTGTATTTTGGACAGATAGATCACTCGTATAAAATTATAGAAGAATATACCGATTATATCGATTCATATTTGCTTCCAGATGAAATTGAAGATTTGCCAGAAAATCTTGTAATTGTTCCTGAGGTGAATGTTTTTTTATTAAAGAAGTTTAAAAATGTACAAAAGGCAATCTGGTGGCTTTCGGTAGATAATTTTTATTTTAACTATTTAAGTATATATGGATTAAAATATCAGATTTTTAAGTATGGTTTTTTTAATACTTTTAAAATGATATTACGTAATTCTAAACCAAAATTGTCGTTGAAATCAAAATTTATGAAAACAGTTGAATTTCATTTATGCCAAAGTGAGTATGCAATGATAGAGTGTAAAAAATTTGGTTTAAAGCCTATTTATCTTTCTGATTATTTAAATAGTCAATTTTTTAAGGATAAAGTAAATCCTATTCAAAAAGAGAATATAGTTGCATACAGTCCTGCTAAAGGATTTAATTTTACGAAAAAGATTATCAAAAAAAATCCTGATATAAAGTTTGTTCCTATTCAAAATATGAGCCGAGATGAAGTTCAACACTTGCTGGAACAATCAAAAGTTTATATAGATTTTGGCAATCATCCAGGGATGGATAGAATTCCTAGAGAAGCAAGAATGCAAGGTTGTGTAATTATAACTGGAAAAAATGGCTCTGCAAAATATTATAGAGATGTTCCAATTGAAGAAAAATTCGAAAGGCGAATAAAAAATATAAAAAAAATATCTAATCTTATAAAGAATATTTTTGAAAATTACGATTTTTATAATAAAAAACAAGTTAATTATACAAACTTTATACAAAGACAGGAACAAGATTTTGAAAATGATGTCTTAAAAATATTTAAGAACTCCTTTGAAAATTAGTATATTGATTGCAGAAAAAATAAATAAAACTCTTTTAAGAAAATATATTTTCTAATATTATTAAAATAAAAGAGAATGTTTTTTACTTATTTTAAATATTTTTTTTATGATAATCATTTACTTTTAAAATATGATGGAGTTTTTTTATTATGAAGAAAATTGTTGCGGTTATAGTTTGGTTTAACCCAAAGAAATTGGGAATAGATAATATAGTTTTTAATATACATTCTTACTTAGACTATTTTGATAAAATTTATATTGTTGATAATAGTGAATCTGATAATTCTGATATTTGTGAAAAATTATCTAAGTATACATATTTAAAAAATAAGAACAAAGGAGGAATTGCAGGAGCTCAAAATCTAGGATGTAAAGAAGCCTTAAAAGATGGTTTTGAATGGGTAATGACTCTTGATCAAGATTCTAGCTTTAATAAATTGATGATGGAAAAATATATTTTTTTGTTTAATAAATATTCTAACAATGATGAAATTGTATCTTTTGGAACAGAGGTAAATAATTTAAATGAATATATGGATTATTTGAAATGGATAAGAAAAAAAATTTTTCGACCAATAAAACGATTTTTTATACCATTTAAACAGCCTGCGATTTCTGAGATTGAATATAAAACTTTTACTATTGCAAGTGGTAATATTATTAATTTAAATGCTTGGAGTGTGTTAGGTGGTTTTGACGAATACTTATTTATTGAAGAAGTTGATTCAAATTTTTGTCATAGAATTATAAGATCTGGTAAAAAAATTGCAAAGTTTCCGCAAGTTATATTGGATCAATGTTTTGGCGAAAAAAAGAAATTTACATTATTTCCAAAATTAAGACCTATTTATACTGATTTTAGATATTTTTATGTTTTTAGAAATAAGATGATTGAATGTCTTAGATTTCCAGAGTATAAAAAATCCTATAAAAAACATTTGAAGTGCTTTTTTATTGATTATTGCATAAATACTGTTCATCCTATAAAACATTTAAGAGTTTATTTCAAAGCCCGAAAAGAGTTTAAAATTTTTAAGAAGAAATATTATGATTAATTTACTTATTGAGTAGTGGATGGATATGTTTTTTTATAAAATTTAATTTTGCTAAAAAATAATATATTTTCGAAATGATATTTTATAAAAAATTAGGAGTTATTGTGAAAAACTTAAAAAAATCAACTTTTCAACCAAAAAGAATTGGAATATATATTTGGGAACTTTCTTATCGGTATGGAGGAACAGAATCTTGTGCTATAAAATTTTGTTGGGCTCTACAGCAAATTTATCCAAATGCTAATGTTTGTTTTGTTTCTGAAGTTTACGATAAAAATGATTTGCTTTCAAATGAAAAATTTGTGTCAAGATTAAATGATTTATCAGGATTAAACTTGAACTTTATAAAAACAAGTTTTATGCCAATTTTTTGTTCTAAAAAAACAAGACTTTCAAGGAAATTAATGTATTCCAAAATTCAAAATTCATCAAAAAACTTTGATTTATTTTTTTATTGTTCAAGAGGAAATTTTTATTTTAAGGCTAGGAAAAATATTGCAATTATTCATTTTCCTGTTTTGCCTATTGTTCAAGAGAAACGAAAAGAAGGAAAGTTTGATATTTCTCTATTTACAAGATTAAAAGATAAAAAATATGCAAAGAAATATGATTTATTTCTTCCTAACTCAAAATATACAGAAAAATGGTTAAAAAAAATACGTCCAGATATTTCAAAAGAAAAAATAGTTCAGCTTTATCATCCAGTTCAACCTATTGTTTGGATTGGTGAAAAAAAGCAAAACGCAATTTTAGCTTGCAGTAGATTTGATAAATCTAAAAAATTAGAAGTCCTAATAGAAGCTTATAAAACTTCGGAATATTTAAATAAAAATTATGAACTTTGGCTTTGTGGAAAACGAGATGTTATTGATTATGATTATCCTGAACGGTTAATGAAAATCTCAGAAGGTTTTAATGTAAAGTTTTTTATAAATGTTACTCATGAAAAACTTTCTGACTTATATAATCAAGCAACTTTTTTTTGGCATAGTAAAGGATTTGGCATAGACGAAGATAGTCAACCAGATATGTTAGAGCATTTCGGAATGTCTACTGTTGAAGCTATGAGTGCTGGATGTATACCCATTGTTATAAATAAAGGTGGACAACCAGAAATTGTTACAGAAAATACAGGTTGTTGTTGGAATTCGATAGAAGAACTTGTTGCTAAAACTGAAGAAATAGCGAAAGATAATGAAAAATTAGAAATTTTTAGTAAGAATGCAAGAAATCGGGCTTCTGATTTTAATATGGATAAATTTCTGCATGAGTTAAAATTAATTTTACTGTCTAGATTATAATTTTTCTTTTATAATCTCAGCTAATTTTTGAACAGAGTGTTCCTGTTTTACATACTCATATAATTTATTTCCTTTTTCTTCTAATGAGGATGGATTTTTTTCAAAGTCAGTGTAGGCTTCCAAGATTTTTTTCTTTAGAACTTCTTCGTGTTCTTTTTGAGTATTATAACTATAGGAATAAAAAAGTGTTTTGTCTGGAAAGTCATTTATAGTTCCTATTTGTGGAGAAATAAAAGTTCTTGCGGCAGAACAAGCTAGTAATATTGAACCTGAATTTAATGTAGTTTCGTTGTCATAAGGTAGAACAATAATAGAAGATTTGTTTATTAATTGAAGAAGCTCATTATCTGGAATGAATTTTAAGTGCAAATTAATATTTGAGATTCCTTTTGATATGGTTTGTAGATGTTTTTCATAATTTATATCTTTTGCTTGCCCTGCAATCGTTAAGTTACAATGGTTTAAAGGTAAAGTTTTTACTACATTTATTAATGTATCAATATTCTTATAGGGTCTGATGGAACCAAAAAATAAAATAGAGAATTCTTTTGGAAAATCACAGTTAGTTTGTGTATTATAGCAATCTATATAATTGGGATGCGGAAGAAATATAAGTTTATTTATTATCTCTTCTTCCCCCCCCACCTCGTTTTTTTTGCTTTTATATAAAGCTTTTAAAACATCTGTAGAATCATGACATAAGCAAATTATTTTATATGATTTTCTTATCAAAATTTTCATCATTTTAAGAGTCCAATAAGAACCTTTTTTGTCATGAGAAAGTTTATTATTTAAAACCCATATAATTTTTATTTTATGATGCTGAAATCTTTTTAATCTAAAAAGTTTTCCAAAAAAAGAAATAAAATATGTTCCAAGTTTTTTATTTATATCTTCATAAAAATTTAAAACTAGATAATCAGTATTTTTTAAATCTTTATAAAACTCTTCGTTTGAAATATTCTTAAATCCCGCAAGTGCAAAGGCTTTTTTGAACATTGTAAAAGATTTGTTTGCATTTAAATCATCTGGTAACCAAGCAACAGTTTTCATAAACTTTATCTTACAAAAAGAAGATGTTTTAAGTCAATCTCATACTACAAATAGATTTTCTGGAGCAAATTCAAAACTTACATCTTCCCAAAAACTGTCACGGTATTTGTAAAAGTCGGGAATTCTGCACTTTTTTCAGATTTTTTTCTTCTATTTTTGTTAATTGGGCAACGGGCTTTTTTGAACAAGGAATTAAAACTTCTAATCTAAAACAGTGTTACATTTGTATAAAAAATTTGTTATAATGCCGATAAATTATTAACTCGAATTAGAGGTGTAGAGATGTTAAAATCGCTTACTGTAAGTAATTTTAAGGCTTTTGAAAATCCTGTAACTAGAGTTAGCATAATTCTTGGTGAATACAAAAAATGCAACACATTATTTTAAAGGGAAGGAATGTGGCATGAACATCAAGGAAAGAAAATACACAGAAGAGTTCAAAATGTAAATTGTTGAATTCTATGAAAATGGCAAATCAGTAATTGCTCTTGCCATCTTGTAAATGATTCTTTTTATTTTTGAAGGCAAAGATGATGAGTTTCGCTTGTGTAAAACATTAAAAAAAGTTTTTCAGTTTAGATTAAAAGAAGAAAAATTATTGCACGATTAATCCTGATTTATCAGTTTTTGGAGTAACTGAATTTTTAACTAATCATAATTTAGAAAAAATAAATATAAAAAAATTGAATCTGCTGGAATTCAAAATTTAAAGATAACAGAAAAAACTCTTGAAAGTTTAGGCGTTCTAAAAAATGTAAATGGGGAACTTTTTCCAACAAATGCTTATGCACTTTTAACAATGTCAGAGTTTTATGAATTTTCAAGATGCTCTGTTCGCTGTGCTTGTTTCAAAGGTTATGATAAAGCGATTTTTTTAGATAAACTTGATTGTTTTGGCTCTATTTTTGAACAGATAGAGCAGAGTCTGAATTTTGTTTTAAGAAATCTTAAGGTAGGAATTAAATTTGTTGGGGTTCAAGGAATTGACGATTATGAAATACCTGTAAATGCGCTTAGAGAAGCAATTGTAAATGCTGTTGTTCATCGAAATTATATGATTGAAGAACCAACAAGAATTGCTATTTATGATGATAGATTAGAAATAATTTCTCCGGGCAGACTTGTTTCTGGTCTTTCTTTGGAAAGTGCTTTAAATGGAAAGTCCATTGCAAGAAATCCAGTTTTAGCTAAAGTTTTTAGGATGATGAAACTGATGGAAGAATGGGGGAGCGGTTTTAGACGAATTAATCAGGAATGTAAAAAAGCCGGTATAAAATTTCCGAAGTTTATTGAAAATGATACAGATTGCACTTTTATATTTGAAAGAAATATTGAGTCTAAAAAAGAATTTCAAGTAAATGCGGTTGTGTCTAAGTGTTCAGGAACTGCCCAGAGATTGCCCAGAGACTGCCCAGAGATTGCCCAGAGAACATTGCTGTACATAATGGAAAATAATAGTGCGACTATAAAAGAAATTCATGAAGAATTGGGAATTTCAGAAAGAACTGTGAAAAATCATATTGCATTATTACGAGATAGATTTATCAAAAGAATTGGTAGCGACACAAAAGGTCATTGGGAAATTATAAATAAGGATTGAATTATGAATTTCAACCCTCTTCAGACCGATTTGGACTGGGGGAATATGCTAAAACTTCCTCAACATCCACAATCTGGTACAACGGAATGTTTATAAGCCAGCCGTCTAGTCAAGGTACGCTTGCACTCAAGACCATGGGCTAAATAAAAAAACAGGAGAAACTTTTCCTAAATTTCCCCTGTTTTCTCTAAGGTGGTATTTTTTATTTTACACCAAGTTTTTTCATTTTGGCCTTTGCCGCTTCAATGTCATTTACCATAAGAATTGGCTGGCCGGTTGCGTCTAATGCGTCTCTCCACAAGGCGCCTTCCGGATCTACGTAGTTTCTAGAAGCGATTGCCATTTCTGTAGGTATGTAAACAAACTTATCGTGAACAAGGCCTACAACCATGCGTGTTTTTCCTGCCATTGCAGCGTGAACAGCATTGTTTCCTAAGCGTTCGCAATAGATTGAATCAGATGCTGTTGTTACAGCAGAGCGAATCTGATAGCTTGGATCGCAGTATTTTAAATCTATTGGAATATTTCTTTTTGCAAAATAGTCTTTTATCTCATCTTTTAGGAACATTCCTATGTCAGAAAGCCGCTTGTTTCCAGAAGCGTCTGTTTGGTTTGTCCCAGAAAGCAAGTCTTGCCCAGCGCCTTCTGCAACAATTACAACTGCGTGATGGTGATTTAGAAGCCTTTTTTCAAGGTTTACAAGGAATCCGTTTGGACCGTCCATTTCAAAAGGAATTTCAGGAATAAGGCAGAAGTTTGTTTCGTGGCTTGCCAAGGCTGCTGCTGCTGCAATGAATCCTGATTCACGGCCCATAAGCTTTACAAGCGCAATGCAGTTTATTTGAGAGCGTGCTTCCATGTGCATTGAAGAAATAGCGTCCTTTGCCTGGTGAACGGCTGTTTCAAATCCAAATGAACGGTCTATAAGTTGAAAATCGTTGTCAACAGTTTTTGGAATACCCACAACTGCGCATTTTAGGCCTCGTTTTTCAATTTCTTCTGCAATTGTTAATGCTCCGTGCTGAGTTCCGTCTCCTCCAATTACAAAAAGCTGATTTATGCCTAATTTTTCGATTGTGTCTACGGCATCTCTAATTCGTTCTCCGCCTCCACGGCTTGTTCCTATAAATGAACCGCCAATTTTATGGATTTCATCAACAATATCTGGAGTAAGTTTTATAGGCTCGTAACCAGAATCTTGAAAGAGTCCTCTGTAGCCGTATTGGAAGCCGACAATGTCTCTTACGCCGTAACGGTTCCAAAGGCATCTGACAACGGCTCTTATAACGTCGTTTAATCCCGGGCAAAGACCTCCGCAAGTGCATATTCCTGCTTTTACTTTTTTAGGGTCAAAATAAATAAATTCTCTTGGACCAGCTTTTTGCAAAAGATTGGTTGAGTCTAGCGCAACTGGTTTTTTAGTGTCAAAAACATTTACAGAATTAAGGACGAATGCATCATCTCTAACGTAATTTGCGCTGCAATCACCCACAACAGTTGACAACTGGATTGGAGACTTTATTTTACATTCTCCCAATTGAGTGATTGTAAAATCTGCTTTATTTTTGCTGCTCATAAAGTTATACTCCCGTAAAAAGTAAATGATAAACCTATTATAGTCCAAGCCCCGAGTTTTTTATAACTGTAAAAAATGCTTTCAGCGAATTTACGCTTCTGTTTATTTTCTAAAAACTCGAAATTTAGTCTGTATAATATATCTTTAAAAAATATATAAAAATCGGTTTTTTATCAATATGAAAAGGAGCGCACGCTTATCTATTTTTTATTTTTTTTGAACATTTAGGAAGTTTTTATTTGACCAGAAACTGTATTGCCTGTATGTTTAAACTCTAGGAATTTATTTTTTTGTGTGATTCTTAAACAGATTGCGCATTTTCAGCCTAAAGTAGTCAAAACTTCGAGTTTTTATGAAAATGAATAAAAGCGTAAGCGAATTTACAATTTGTGAAGATTTTGTGCGATAAGAACAGTTAAGGTTGCACAGCAACCCAAACCAATTCAAACGAAGTGCGAGCACAACCATCTGCAGCAAATTGGAAAGTCGCTGAAAGTATTTTTTTCAAACTGTATAAAAAACTTGAAATTTGGGCTAAGCACAAAATTTGGAGGTCTTTTTTATGACAGCAAAAACAAAGAAAACTTTAATAGTAGTTGCAATTGTTTTGGTAGTTTTTGGCGGACTTGCTTCTTGCATCAGCAAAAATTATAACAATATGGTTAGCATGGAAGAACAAGTTTCTGCGCAATGGGCGCAGGTAGAAAATCAGTACCAGAGGCGATACGATTTGATTCCAAACCTTGTTTCGACTGTAAAGGGGTACGCAAAACAGGAAAGCGATGTTTTTACTCAGGTTGCAGAGGCCCGCTCTAAAGCTGGCGGCATGATAACTATAGACGAAAGCGTTCTTGACAATCCTGAAAAGATGGCGGAATTTCAAAAAGTTCAGGATTCTTTAGGCGGAGCCCTTCAAAGGCTTCTTTCTGTTACTGAAAATTATCCTGAATTGAAGTCGAACCAAAATTTCTTGGCTTTGCAGGATGAGCTGGAAGGAACTGAAAACAGAATTTCAGTTGAACGCAAGCGATATAACGATGCAGCAAAAGCTTATAATACAACAATACGCAAATTTCCAGGAACAATTCTTGCAGGAATATTTGGATTTTCGCAAAAAGCATATTTTACATCCGTTCAGGAAGCTTCCGCAGCTCCTAAGGTTGAATTTTAGTATATTTTGGTAAGCCGATGAATACAAAAACTTTATTAAAAAAAATTAAGCTTTCTGAACAAGATTTTGAAGAAATAAAAGAGGCTGTAAAAAAAGCTGAATCTAAAACTTCTGGCGAAATTGCATTGGCTTTGACGGCCGAAAGCGCAAAGTATTCTTTTTGGGAATTAAAAGGCGCGATTTATTTTGCAGCCCTTGTTTTTGCGCTTTTGCTACCGTTCTCTTCTAAAATCCTTAGCTTTTATGAAGCAAGATTTTGGAGCCAGCCTGTGTGGCTTTTGCCTTTGATTTACGGAATGAGTTGTCTTGTTGCAATATTCATCGGTTTTGCTTGCGCAAATATTCCTTTTATAGACAGATTTGTAATTCCTGCAAATGTAAAAAAACATACGGTTACAAACAGGGCTTTTAGGCACTTCGCTCAGAGTGGAATTTACAATACAAAGGAACATTCTGGAATCTTAATTTTTGTTTCTTATATGGAACGTCAAGTTAGAATCCTTGCGGACAGCGGAATTTCTGTAAAGATTTCTCAAGACTTGTGGAACATAATTGCAGCCGAACTGGCTTCTGGAATAAAAGCTAAAAAGACGAAAGAAGGTTTTATTGCGGCAATTGAAAAATGCGGGGAACTTTTGCAGGAAAATTTTCCGTGCAGCAAAGAAAATCCTAATGAATTTCCAGATGGGTTAGTCATATTGGAGGATAGCGAATGTCTGTAAAAAAAGCATTTTCTGCAATATTTTTTTTGTGCGTCTTTAGAGTTTTTTCTCTTGAAGTTCCAGAATTAACAGGCCGCGTAAATGATTATGCAAACATTATCAGCTCAGAAGATGAGTTTAAGATAACGCAATATCTTGCCAATCTTGAAAATACAACTTCAATACAGATGGCAGTTCTTACAATTCCTTCGCTAGAAGGAGATGACATAGAAGAGTTTTCCTTTAGGACGGCAGAAAAGTGGCAAATTGGCCAAAAAGATTCTGATAATGGCGCAATTCTTGTAGTTTCCATGGCAGAACGAAAAATCAGAATAGAAACAGGTTATGGTCTTGAAGGAAAACTTACTGATACAAAAAGCGGTCTTATAATAAGAAATGTAATTGCTCCAGAATTTCAAAAAGGCAACTATTCTGAAGGTATTCTTTTAGGTGTGCAGAACATGGGCGGCATTGCAAGCGACAATGCGGAACTAATTTCTGAGGACGTTTTAGATTCTGATGACAATGGTTTGTTTGGCGTTTTGTTCGGATTCTTTTGGGTGTTTATTTGGTTTATAATATTTTCTGCTTTGGCTAGCGGCAAAAAGAACCACTGGTTGCCTTGGATAATCTTTACAAAAGCATTCCGCGACAGCCACAGAAGTAGTTCTAGCTTTGGTAATTCTAATTCCTTTGGCTCGGGCAATTTTAGAGGATTTAGCGGCGGCTCAAGTTTTAGAGGTGGCGGCGGTCATTTTGGCGGCGGCGGCGCTAGCGGTGGCTGGTAGGCCTGCAACTGCTAAAACCTTTACACACAATTTGTGGCGGCTTAAACACGGCTGCATGACTAAAACTAAAGTTGTAGTCAGTCAATTTTTATGCTATTATAAATATCTCTAAAAATTCGGAAGGTAATGATGGCATACGAAGTAACGGCAACTCGCCGAAGACCTCAGCATTTTGAAGACCTTGTTGGTCAGGAATTTGTTGCTGAAACTCTTAAAAATTCTATAAAAACAGGGCAAATTGCTCATGCGTATCTTTTTGCAGGTCCTAGAGGTTGCGGCAAGACTTCAACCGCAAGAATTTTGGCAAAGGCTTTGAACTGTCAAAGTTTTGACTCTCCAGCCGCAGAACCTTGCGGACACTGTGAATCTTGCAAGTCTATTACAAATAGTTCTAGTTTAGATGTTATAGAAATAGACGGCGCTTCAAATACCAGTGTAAACGATGTTCGCCAGATAAAAGATGAAGTTATGTTTCCGCCTACTAGCTGCAGGTACAAGATTTATATAATCGATGAAGTCCACATGCTTTCGAACAGTGCTTTTAATGCGCTTTTAAAAACTATAGAAGAGCCGCCTGCTCATGTAATCTTTATTTTTGCAACAACGGAGCTTCAAAAAGTTCCTGCAACAATAAAAAGCCGTTGCCAGCAATTTAATTTTAGGCTTGTTTCTGTTGAAAAATTAAAATCTTTGCTTTTAGATGCTTGCAATGAGCTTGGAGTAAAGGCCGAAGACGAAGCGTTATATTGGATTGCAAAGGAATCTGGCGGTTCTGTGCGCGACTGCTATACGCTTTTTGACCAGGTTGTTGCTTTTAGCGACGGTTTTATAACGTACGAAAAAATCCGGGACAAGCTAGGAATTCTTGGCGTAGACAGATTGAATGTTATATTTGAATCTTGTGCGAGCGGAAAAACAGAAGATGCAATGGACCATCTTGATTCTTTTATTCAGTCTGGAATTTCTATTGAGCAGTTGATTTCAAACAGCACTGATTATTTAAGAAGTCTTTTATTAATCAAAAATGGAATAAAAAAGGAATCTTTGTTAGGGCAGTCGGCCGAACGTTTTAGCGAAAAAGTTCTTTCTCTCTGGAATACTGTTCAAACAGAGCAGGCGATGTCGATTTTTCTTCAGCTTTATAGGGATATAAGATATTCAATCTCTCCAAGATACGAATTGGAATTAGCGTTTAGCAGATTGTGTTGGCTTTCAAGTTATGTTTCTCCTTCGCAAGTAAAAGCTGCAATTGACAGAGCCTATGCAGTTTTAAAGCAAGACCCGGCTTTTGCAGAAAATCAGAATAAGCAGCCTGTTTTGAACCAAGAAAATGTTTCTAGCAGTGAAAGTGTAAACCATAGTGATAAAGAAACCGCCCAGGATTCCTATCAAAATTTTTCGCAACCGACAGAAACTAAAAAAACTTCGTTTAATGCTAACGGAATGCCAGTTTTTTCTGCCTTAGCAAATAATACGGCTGGGCAGGATGGTGGTCAAAACCCTTTTTATAGTGGCGGAGCCCTGCCGCCTGAACAATCAGAGGCGGAAAAAACTCCTGCGCTTAGTTATTTTGCGCAAAATTCTGAAAATACAGGTTTTACAGAAAATCCTGATGATGAGGACTGGAGCAATACTGCAGCGCCGGAAGATGATTCCTATCCTATAGAAAACGAATCAAAAGATAATGAAGAGTACGCACAGGAGTTTGCAGAGCAAAATATAGAAGATTCAAAAGAAGATGTTCATCAGAGTGAAGAAATTTTTAATTGCCCTGATGGAAGTTCTATAACGCTTGGAAAACTTTACGCTTCTTTGGTAACTGAATTTGCGGTAAAAAATCCAATGCTGAGTTCGGTAATTATGCAGACTGGAAAATGGCAGCTAAAAGGAAATGCAATAGAAACAACAATTCAGTCTGAATATCAGTTGAGCATAATAGAACAAAATAAAGGTTTTATTGAGCAAGCTTTTGAAAAGTTCTGCGGAACAAAGGTTGCTTTTGAAGTTTTGCTGAAAAAAAATGAAGAAAAAACTGTTCAAGCTGTGGAAATTCCAAATGAAGTAAAGCTTCTTTGCAGCACGTTTAAGGGGAGTGTAGTTGGAATGTAAATAAAGTTTGCGTTGCAAACTTTCAACCTAATAAAAAGAGCGTAGAGGTAAAAAAATGAATCCTTTTGAACTTTTTAAAAATACTCAAGCATTAAAAGAGCAGGCGGAAAAACTTAAGGAAGAAATGGCGGCTCTTACAGCAACTGGTTCCTCTGGTGGAAAAATGGTTACTGTAAAAATTAACGGAAAGTTTGAAATGCTTGAAATTCATCTAGATCCTTTGTGCGTTGACAATCGCGACGTAAAGATGCTTGAAGATTTGATTGTTGCTGCTCAGCACGACGCTGTTGAAAATATGCAAAATCTTATTAAAGAAAAAACAACGGATATGGTTTCTGGAATGAACATTCCAGGGTTATAAAATGGCAAATATAATTGATGAGCTTACGAATTCATTTGCAAGGCTTCCGGGAATTGGAAAAAAAAGCGCCTCAAGAATAGTAAATCATCTTTTAAAAGCGGATTTACTATATGTAAAAAATTTTTCTAAGCAGCTTTCAGAGCTTCAGGAAAAAATTCATCCGTGCAGTGTGTGCGGCTCCTGGACAGAAAGCGAAACTTGCCCGATATGCTCAAGCCCTTTGCGAGACCGCTCGCTTATTTGTGTTGTAGAACAGCCTCAGGATGTGCAAACTATTGAAAGTGCAGGCGGTTTTACGGGGCTTTACCATGTTTTAGGCGGTGTTATTGCTCCTTTAGAAGGGGTTGGCCCGGACCAGTTGAATATAAAGTCTCTTGTGAAAAGAATTCAAAGCGGCGATGTAAGCGAAGTTATTCTTGCAACGAATCCGACTTTTGAAGGCGATTCCACCGCGCTTTACCTGCAAAGAATTCTTTCTGAATTCAGCGTAAAGGTCACAAGGCTTGCCACAGGCATCCCTGTTGGAGGAGACCTCGAATATGCGGACAAGCTTACATTGGCAAGAAGTTTTAAAGGGCGAACAACTTTCTAGATTTGATTCGCCTCAGTCATTTCAGTTTCGGCTGCTTCTTTTTTGATTTTCGAAATTACGTTTTGCATTGAGCGAATTAATTCTGAAAGAGTTTCAAGATTCTTGTTTAAATTCAACTGGTAAAAAATCTGTGTTCCGATTTTTAAAGGTTTTATTACACCGCAATCTTTTAAAACCCTCAAATGGTGAGAGATTGCTGGTCTTGAAAGCTTTGACCTTGAGGATAGATTTGTAACATTTATTCCTTGTCTGCCTGCATCTGCAATATCAATAATAAGTTTTTGCCTTTGTTCATCACCTAATGCAATAAAAAGTGGACCGCATGACTTTAACATGGACAAAATACGTATTAATTCTAAATTTTCTATCAAAATACTGCCTCTAGGATTTATAAAAAATCACAAAAATAATATTTAGCCCGAACTTCGAGTTTTTAGGAAAATGAATAAAAGCGTAAGCGAATTTACAATTTGTGAAGATTTTGTGCGATAAGAACGATTAAGGTTGCATAGCAATCCAAACCAATTCAAACTAAGTGCGAGCACAACCATACTGCAGCAAGGGTTAGTAAACAAACCTTGGAAAGTCGCTGAAAGCGTTTTTTTTACAATTTATAAAAAAACTCGAAATTTGGATTATTTACTCCGTCAAGTGAAAAATCATAATTTTAACAAGAAAATTTGTCAATCACTTTATTTTTTATATTTTTTATAAAAAAGATTGACGTTTTAAGACGAATTAAATATATTATAAATGTTCAAAGGTTTAAGAAATTAAACAATTGAACTTACAAACGAATAAAGGAAATTAGAAGTTAGAAGATTGGAGGTATTACTTTGAATTTCTTCAAAAAGTTCTTTAAACATCCGCGTGTTATTATAGCTCTTTGCTTGGTGATAACCGCAGTGCTAGGTTTTTTTATAAAGGATTTGCGAATTGACAACTCAATCAGGCAATTCCTTCCTCAAAAAGACGCATCTTACAGCAGGCTTGTAAAAACTGAAAATCAGTTTGGAAGCATGATTGTAATCGGTGTTAGCCTTGAATCTACAGATGGGGATATTCTTACTCCGGAAAACATTCAAGTTGTAAGAAACATTACGGACAAAGTTCTTGAATTAAAAGATGTAGATGATATTGATTCATTAACACATATCGATTACGTTTGTGAATCTGACGGTTCAATCAGTGCATCCCAGCTTATTCCAGATTCTTATGCAGGTTCGCCAGAAGATATTGCCCAGTTAAAAGGTCGGCTGACTGAATGGAGCGATATGTACAACCGCGTTATTGTAAACGATGACAATTCTGCTACTCAAATGCAGATAACTATTCATTCTCCTACAGAAGTAGAAAAGGCTGAGGAAATCGCAAATGCAAAAAAAGAAAACAGAAGACCGATTACAGATGCTAGGCGTCAGCAAAATGCTCTTGATCAAATAAGAGAAATAGTTACCCAGGAAACACAGAACCACAATCTTGTATTTAAGATTTTTGGCGATCCGGTTGTTTCAGAAAATGCCCGCTCGTTTATGCTGAGCGATCTTACAGGACTTATTCCGCTTGTAATAGTGGTAGTTCTTCTTTCTCTTTACTTTAGCTTTAAGACGTTAGACGGAACCTTGCTTCCGCTTATTACTGTTGTAATGTCAGCTGTTTGGACAATGGGCATTATGTCTATTTTTAGAGTTACCTTTACTTTGGTTTCAAGTGTAATTCCAGTTGCGCTTATAGCAGTTGGTTCTGCCTATGGTATTCACGTTTTGAATCACTATTATGTTGCTCTTGAAAGCGCAGGCACGAATCTTACAAAGGAAGTCTATGAAGAAACTGTAGCAAAAGCTCTCCGCGATGTAATGCTTGCTGTTGTTCTTGCCGGTGTTACCACAATCGTTGGATTTATTTCTTTAATTTCAAGTCCAATTGCACCGCTTCACAGTTTTGCAGTGTTTACGGCTCTTGGCGTAGGATTTTCTTTAATTCTTGCAATTGTTTTTATTCCTGCGTTGTTGCTTTGCAAATCGGTAAATAAAGTTAATGCAAGAAAAGAAAAAAAGAGTCATATTCCAGAAAAACTTCAGAAAAAACTTGAACGGGCAAAACAGCTTAGAGGCGGAAAATCTGCGGCAGAAGCTAGCGGAAATACTTTGTATACAATTTATCACTTCTTCTGCGGTTCAAAAGTAAGGCTTGTGTTGTTCGTTGTGGTGATTGCAGCTCTTTCTTATGTGGGAATAAAAAGCTTGCATATTGACACTGCGCTTGTAAACTATTTCCCTTCAACTTCTGTTCTAAGAAAGGATATTGATTATGTTGACAAGCAGTTTGCAGGAACAAATAGCGTTTACTTTGTAATTTCGGGCCAGGAAAAAGGCGACTTAACTAAACCTGAAATCTTAAAAGCTGTTGATGATATGCAAAATTATTTGGAGCAAGACTTTGACGAAATCGGAAAAATTGTTTCTTATACAACATTTATAAAGAGGATAAATCAGGTTTGGCACGTTCCTTCTGA
Source organism: Treponema sp. UBA6367 (assembly GCA_002437725.1). Lineage (GTDB taxonomy): Bacteria > Spirochaetota > Spirochaetia > Treponematales > Treponemataceae > Treponema_D. Next base: position 92,567 of record DJRF01000002.1, on the reverse strand, counting down.
ACAAAATATAGTGACAGATGAAAACACAGCTTCTGATAGTTCAGACGACTTTGAAAGTCTTTCGTTTGAAAGTTTTGGCGATGATTCTTTTTCAAGCTTTGCAGACGATTTTGCAGCAGACAGCGATGCTGCAGAAGATTCCACTCCTGCCGATTGGGTGGATCCTAATATTGCGTATACAGAAAAGCTTAATCAGACAATGACAACTCAGCAGGTTCTTGATATGCTTGCGCGCGCTTATGTTGAAGCTGGCGGAAAGTACGCAACTGTAGAAAAAATGATGAAATGTCTTGAAGAGGAAATGAACTATAACGGTATGGCATACTACGAAATTCCTTACGATGTTTCAAAGTATCCAGTTCCTTCAAAAGAAGAGCTTAGCGGAGTTGTTCAAGGCTACCTGACACTGCTTAGCGGCTCTTTGGGAAGATTTGTTGATGACGACATGAACCCAATGGTTATGCGGGTAACTTGCCAGTTGCGAAACCATTCTACAGAAACTACAGGAAAAATCATAAAGGCCGCGCAGGATTACGCTGCTGAACACTTCCCGGAAGGATTTACTCTTGAAGCGACTGGAGCTGGCGAAATGGAATACACAATGACAAACATGATTGTTTCAAGCCAGTTGTCAAGCCTTCTTACTTCGCTTGTTTCAGTATTCATAATAATTGCAATAGCATTCCATTCTGCCTGGGCCGGTCTTGTAGGCGCAATTCCTTTGGCGCTTGCAATTGTCTTAAACTACATGGTTATGGGCTTTACAGGCATAAACCTTGACCTTGTAACAAGTATTATAGCTTCTGTTGCAGTAGGCGTAGGAATAGACTATACAATTCACTTTATGACCACATACCGCGAAGAGCGAGCGCTTTCTGACAACTTGGAGGAAGTTACAAGGCAAACATTCAAAAAGAGCGGACACGGCATTGTAACAAATGCGCTTGCTGTAGGCTTTGGATTCCTTGTGCTTTGTTTTTCAAGGTTTGTAGTTTTACGCTACATCGGATTCCTTGTTGCAATTGTAATGTTCACATCTAGCTTCTTTGCAATGACTGTAATTCCTGGAATTTTGAACCTGTTTGAGCCAAAGTTCATCAGGCCAAAAGAAGGAAAAGAAACAAAAACTTCAGAAAAAAAGGTTTTAGAAAACAATAATTCTGAAGAAAAATAAAATACTTGAAAGTCGGACTTTTGAAAAGAAAGTCTGGCTTTCAAAAAAACTAATTAGCGAGGTATAAATATGAAAAAGATTACAAAAATGGCTGCTTTAATTGCTGCCGCTGCGCTTTGCATGGGTTCAGCATTTGCTGATACAGAAAAAGGTTACGAAATTATGAAAAAGGCTTCCGATGTAAAACAGCCTGCCTTTACACACTCTTTGGTTGCAATGACTTTGACTTCAAAAGATGGTTCTAAAGAAGTTCGCCAGGTAGAAGAATTTGGAAGAAACAAAGACGGTCTGGATTCAATTGTCATGGTTTTCCTTTCGCCAGCTTCTGTAAAGGGAACTAGGTTCCTTCAGATTCAAAACGACGGTCGTGCAGATGACAAATGGATTTATCTTCCATCGTTAAAATCTACTCGCCGTGTAAACTCTAGCGAAGGCTCAAAATCATTTATGGGAACAGATGCGACTTACGATGACCTTACAACCCGCGATGTTGATGCTGATATTCATGACTTTCTTCTTGAAGAGCAGAAAAACGGCTACGACTGCTGGAAAATTAAAGAAACTCCAAAAGACAAGGCTTCAAGTCAGTACAACTACAGAATTACTTGGGTAGACAAAAAAACTTACTATCCAATTTACACGGAAATGTACGACAAGAACGACAAGCTTGTAAAAACTCTTTCTGTAGAAAAGATTGAAAACCAAAGCGGTTACGATACTCCAATGGTAAACGTTCTTAAAAATGTTCAAACAGGACACTCTACAACTTTGGAAATTGTAAAATTGATTGTAGACCAGCCAATTCCTGACAGAGTGTTTACACAGAGTTTCTTGAGCACAGGAAAATAAGTAAGATTTGCGGAGGCAAAGTAAAATGAACTTTAAGAAATTAATTCTTGCGGGCGCAGTTTCTGCAATGGCTCTTGCCACAACATTTGCTGACGATTTAGGTTCCTTTGATTCTTTTGGAACAGATTCGTTTGATTCTGGTTTTGGTGATTCAAGCGCTTCTGCCCTTTCTGTTAGCGGAAAAGCCTGGATTGATATGCGTGGCTATTTAAATCCCAATGGAACTAGCAGCGACGACTACAAGTTGTTCGACGATGTTCAGGTAAAGGTTCTTCCTTCGGCAAAGTTGAACCTTGAATATTCTGGCAGCATGAGCGATGTTCTTCTTGCGCTAAAAGTTGATGAGAATACAATAAAAAATCATCCAGTCGATGTGATTGATGAACTTGCTCTTCGCGGTTATTTTGGAAACTTTAGCCTTGAAGCTGGTAAAATGAAACTTGTATGGGGAAAAGGCGACAAGCTCCACGTGCTGGACAACTTTAATGCCGATGACTACACGGATTTTATAATCCCGGACTACATCGACCGCCGTCTTAGCACTCCTATGGTTAGGGCAGCATACAGTTTTGGGGGTGCGAACTTAAATCTTGAAGCAGTTTATGCTCCATTCTTGACTGTAGACCGCTTTGCAACTAGTGGCGTTTGGGTTCCTGCGGCTTACAACAAGCTTTCAGGAGAGGTAAAAACTAGAGCGACATCGAAAGTTGCAGATGCTTTTGCAGCATACACAAAGGCATCTGCTAGCGCAGGCACTTTGAATGCTTTGGCAGCTGAATATCAGGCGGCGGCTGGGGCTTATAAAACTGCTAGTGATAAAAAAACTGCAGTAGATGCTGCAGTTGCTGCAGGTCAAGGTTCTGCTACAGATTCAGCTACAGGAATGACATATACCCAATTACAAGGCTATCTTGCAACCAAGGTTTCAGAATATGAGTCTTTAAAAACAGCTACTCAAGCCGCTTACGACGGAGCTGTAGCACAAATCGGTTATGGCGCAGATAAGGCGGAAGAAAAAACTACACAAGCTGGATCTGCTTATATGTACGCATTAAACAATGCAAATAGCCTTAATTCCGATCCAGATATGATTTATCCTGACTTAAAGACTTTAAAATACGGTCAGTTTGGAACACGTCTTACAGGTACCTTTGGTTCTTTTGACTGGGGTGTAAGCTATTACAACGGTTTTTACAAACAGCCTTCGTTTAATGCTGTAAAACTTGAAAGTTGGTTGAACAAATATCTTGCGCAAGGCGCAACAAGCGAAGACGACAAATTCCTTGCTTACGACAGAAAGCAAACCTTCGGTTTGGAAGCTGCAACAACTCTTTGGAGATTCAATCTTAGGGGCGAAGCTGCCTACAACTTGACCGAAGATGTTGACGGCACAGATGCATTTGTTCACAATAATTCAGTTGCTTGGCTGGGCGGATTTGACATCGACCTTCCATTTTGGAACATGAACGTAAACGTTCAGGAAACAGGAACTGCAATTCTTAAAAACGATGAAATAAAAAGCGGCTTGGATGTTGACTACAGTGAAAACGCTTATACAAACAATAAATTCGTTGTGAACGTTACAACTTCTTTTATGAACGAAAAGATTTTGCCAGAAGTAACTGTTTTGTACGGAATTGAAAATGGCGACTTGATTGTAATGCCAAAGTTTACATACAAGCCAGACCAGTCGCTTTCGCTTTATGTAAATGGAATGTACATTTATTCAAAGGATGATAACAGCGAGTTTGCCGCTTGGAAAAACAACAGTTTTGTAAACATTGGTGTAAGTTACCAATTCTAAAGGTTTGTTGAGCTGCTAAATAGCAGTCCTGCAAAATAGAATCAAGTCCTTTGTGGCGGTCGATTAAAGAAACTTTAGTTGGCCGCCACTTTTTTTACGTCTTTGTTTTCAATATATTTTTTTTCAAACTCTGAAACAGGAATTGGTTTTGAAAAATAAAAACCTTGAAATAGGTCGCTTCCAAGTTTTTTTAGGAAGTCTAATTGCTCTTGAGTTTCAACGCCTTCTGTAATAACAGGCATTTTTAAGCATTTTGAAAGCTTTATTATGGCATCAATAATTTGAATTGAACGTTCTTTGTTGTTTTTTACCTGCAAAAATTCCATATCAATTTTTAAAATATCAAAAGGAACGTCTTTTAAAAGGTTCAGCGAAGAATAGCCGCTGCCAAAGTCGTCCATTTCAATTGAAAATCCGTATTTTCTTAGTTTGTTTATTAGTTCAAGTTGAACATCAAAATTTAATAGTATAGCGGATTCTGTTATTTCCAAATTTAACTTTTGCGGTGGAATTTGATACTTTTCTACAAGGTCCGTAAAAGTCTTGTAAACGTCTACGTAGCAAAAATCTTTTGGCGAGATGTTTACGGAAATGTACATATCCGTTTTCCCTTGCTTTTGCCATTCTTTTAATTGGCGTGCGGCAAGATCCCACATATAAAGATCCAAGCTTGTTATGATTCCATTTTTTTCAAACAGGGGAATAAACTCCTTTGGATTTATTGTTCCTTCTGTAGGGTGTTCCCAGCGAACTAAGGCTTCTGCGCCGTGCAATTTTTTGTCGCCGGAAAATTGAGGCTGAAGATACATTTTAAACTGTCCGCTTGCTAACGCGTAGTTAAATTCGCCAATAAATTTTTGTTCTTTAAGCATAGAATTTCTAATGCTTTTGTCGTAGTATGCGATTTTTTTTCTAAAGTCACCTTTTATGGTATTCAAAGCCATAAGCGCCCGGTCGCACATTGTGCCTACAGGAAGATTTCTTTCTTTTATTTCATAAACTCCCATGTGAATGCTTACTGGATACAGAAGGTTTTCTGCTATATAAGAAACTTGGGAACTTAAATCAATAAATGTTGTTTCGCTGAAGTATTTTTTATTCAGCATAACAACAAAGTGGTCGTTGTCTAGGCGAGCATAAATGCTGTCTTTTTTTACATTTTGCCTGATAATGTCTGCAAGGCGCTTTAAAAAATCGTCGGCTACATTTTTTCCAAACAAATCGTTTATAAATTTAAAGTTGTCTATATCTGAACAGACAAGCAAGAATGTTTCAGAGGGATTTTCTGTAATAAGAAGGCGCGCTTTTTCGTAAAACGTTTCGCGGTTATAAATGCCCGTAAGCATATCGTGAGTTGCCCTGTAGTGTTCAAATGCCACTTGTTCAATTTCTTTGGTTCTGTCGTAAATTACCACAAAAATTCCCATAAAACGTCGTTTTTTGTCTTTTACAGGGTTTATTGATATTTTAAGATACAAAGTTTCAGAATCAGTTTTTATTTCTTTTTGGTATTCTTTTTTCTCTAAAAGAGTATCTTTATTCTTAAGAAGCTCTTTTAAGCTGATTTCAAGCTCAAAGTTTGACTTCTTGTTCAAATCTTCCATCGCTTTGTTGCTGTAAACAAAGTTCATTTCGTTGTCAAAGATTTCAACAGCATCTTTCATGTTTGTAACAACGCTTTTTAACTGCTTTGCAATAAGTTTTGGAGGAACAAACGATGGAGTAAACAGGCATAAGCAAACCGCGCAGATTGTACAAAATATTATTGAAAAATCTATTGGAATTCTTACAAATACATAGGATGCGTCGCCTACTATTACAACTAGCAGAGAAAGAAGAATTGTGCGGTACATGAATTTGTACGGAGAAGGGGCAGTAATCAGTTTTTTTATTATGCAAAAAAGAGTAAAAGCCAAAACTATATAGTTTAAAAAAAGGTGGATATTGTAGGCAGTTGTCTTATTGATTTTAAATATGAATCTGTCTTGGACTGCAAGAGAAATATCGTTGTCAAAATGAATTTTTACAAGGCTGAACATATATTCAAAAGGAATGTTTAGGGTTATGGCAACGATGTCTAGCACAAAAAGAACTGCAAAAATTATGTTTAAAATTTTGAACTTAGAAGAATTCTTTGTAAAAACCAAAGTGTATCGGTATATAAAAAATACAATAAAATCTATGGCTATAAAAAATATAGCGTATGCGATGTTCGCTGCTTTATAGTCTTTTGTGTGAATAATTAAAATGTGGCAAAGGCAGGAAATGCTGGTAGCTATTAAAGATATAAGAAGCGGATATTTTAAAACCTTTGGAGAACTTTTTAATGTAAAACAAGTACCTATTAGGAATAAAAAAGAAGCGCAAAAAAGTACAGTAAAAAAAGCAACCATTGTAATATTCTAATTTACTAATGGAAAAAAAGCAATTAAATGATAAGAATTGTTTGATTGGAAAAACTTTCCTTTTTTTTTTACAGATTATGAAAAATGCTTTCAGCGAATTTACAATTTGTTCAGATGGTTGCGCTCGCACTTCGTTTGCATTGGTTTGGGTTGCTGCGCAACCTTAATTTTTCTAATCGCACAAAATCTTCACAAATTGTAACTTCGCTTATGCTTTTGTTTATTTTTCAAAAAAGCGAAGTTTGGGCTAATTAAACTATTGCAAAAGTAATGTTTTTATTCTAATATATGAACAGTTGTTCATATATTAGAATAGGAGGTAAGTTTTGGCACAAACAATTTTTGAGCAAATGCCAGACGAAGATACGCTTTTTGATTTGGCTGAACTTTTTAAAATTTTTGGAGATTCTTCAAGAATTAAAATTCTTTTTGCGCTGCTTCAGCAAGAACTTACAGTGACAAGCGTTGCGGAAAATTTAGGAATGACGCAATCTGCTGTAAGTCACCAGCTAAGGATTTTAAAAACAAACAAACTTGTAAAGTTTCGCCGTGAAGGAAAAAATCTTTTTTATTCATTGAGCGACAATCACGTAGTTTCAATCCTAAATCAAGGGCTTGACCACGTAGGCGAATAAAATAAACTCTAGAAGAGGTATCTATATGGAAAATCACGAACATGAACACAACCATGAACACAGTCACGAACATAAAAAATGTGAAAGTCAAATTAAATGTAGTTGCTGCCATGAAGAAGAAGAGGAAGAAGAACATTCCTTAAAGAAAATAATCATAGCGGCAGTTGTTTTTGTAGCAGCGCTGCTTTTAAGACACTTGGTGAACTTTGAAAATCTTTTTCCAAATGTAAAAAATATTGCAAGCTATCAAGACTACGCTTACATTTTTCTTTGTTTGATAGCGTATTTGTTAGTAGGAAAAGATGTTGTAATCGGCGCGGTAAAAAATATTTTAAAAGGAAAAATCTTTGATGAGCAGTTCCTTATGACGCTTGCCAGTTTGGGCGCCGTTTTTATTGGGGAAGTTGGCGAGGCAGTTGCGGTCGTTCTTTTTTACCAAATCGGCGAATACTTTGAAGATTATGCGGTGGACAAATCTAAGGATTCAATTGATTCTTTAATGGAAATCTGTCCTGATACTGCAAGCGTTGTTCGGGATGGAAAGACAGTTGAAATCAGCGCGGAAGAAGTCGCTGTTGGAGACATTGTAATCGTAAAGCCAGGAGAAAGAATTCCTGTAGATGGCGTCGTTATTGAAGGAAAGTCATTTATAGATACATCTGCGCTTACAGGAGAATCTGTTCCGCGAGAAGTTTTTGAAGGAAATGAAGTTTTTAGCGGCGCAATAAACAAAAATGCCCTGATTACTATAAAAACTCTTCGCCCTGCTTCAGAAAGTTCTGCTAGCCGCGTAATTAGACTTGTTTCAGAATCTAGCGAAAAAAAGACAAAAACAGAGCGGTTTATTACTCGCTTTAGCAAAATCTACACGCCGCTTGTCTGTCTTGCAGCCCTTTTAGTCGGCGTGCTTCCGCCTGTAATAACGAAAATTGCGACTGGCAATTGGACTTGGTCTGTTTGGATTTACAGGGCTCTTGAATTTCTTGTAGTTTCTTGCCCTTGCGCAATTGTAATCAGCGTTCCTCTTTCGTTCTTTGGCGGAATAGGAAATGCAAGCCGCAAAGGAATTCTTGTGAAGGGAAGCGCTGCGGTTGAAGGTCTTTCAAAAGCAAAAACTGCCGTATTCGATAAAACTGGAACTCTTACAAAAGGTGTTTTTGTAGTTTCGGATGTTCATCTCGCGCAAGAATGCAACATTCCTGCCGATGAATTAATTGCAATTGCAGCTCACGCAGAAACTTATTCAAACCATCCTGCGGCAATCTCCTTAAAAAAGGCTCACCACGGAGAATGTTGTTCTCTTGCAAAAATTACAAATGCGCAAGAAATAAGCGGACAGGGAATTAAGGTTAATCTAAACGGAAAAGTTGTTCTGGCTGGCAATCAACGCCTTATGGAAGAGCAAAACGTTCAAGGATTTGCAAAATGTTCCAAGCCTGATTACGGAACAATAGTTCACGTTGCTCAAGATGGCAAATACTGCGGCCACATAATCATCAGCGATGAAACAAAGGCTGATTCTGCATTTGCGATTCAAAGCCTAAAAAATGCAGGTGTTCAGAAAGTTGTAATGCTTACCGGGGACACAAAGGAGTCTGCCGAAAAAACAGCTGAAGAGCTTGGAATAACAGATGTCTATTCGCAGCTTTTGCCTGGCGATAAAGTTTCTAAAGTGGAAGAACTTATTGCTGTCATGAAAAAGAACGGCCGCAAAAGCGGAACTCTTCTTTTTGCGGGAGATGGAATAAATGACGCTCCAGTTCTCGCCCGTGCAGATGTGGGGATTGCAATGGGTGGAATGGGAGCAGATGCCGCCATAGAAAGCGCCGATGTGGTTATTATGAACGATAGCATTGCAAAGATTTCAGATGGAATTAAAATCAGCAGAAAAACAAAAAGAATTGTTTATGAAAATATTGTAGCTTCTTTGGGAACAAAAGCTGCAATAATGATTTTAAGCGCATTGGGAATAACAAATATGTGGCTTGCGGTTTTTGGTGATGTAGGAATTTGTATTCTTGCTATCTTAAATACAATGCGTCTTTCAGGATTTAAAAAGTAGGCTAGAGATTTTAAACCATAAAATAAAAGCCGGGTTTTTAGAAAATGAAAAAAAGCGTTGAAAGCTTTTTCTCAAAGTTATAAAAACCCGGCTTTTAGGACTTTATTTTTTTATTAAATCGTCAAAAGTTTTTAAGAATTTTTTTGCGTTGTATTCGCTTAATTCAAATTTGTGAACAGTGCGGCTTGAAGTTCCTATGTATTTTTCAGAATCGCCGTCTTTTTTAGAATAAATTTCTACAAAAACAGTTTCGCCTTCAAGTCCGATTTGAACAGAAGCAACTTTTTTTGCAGGTAGAGTTTCATCATCAGAAAGCCAGGAATTTACTTTTAAAGTTGCAACAGACTGAACCCAATTTATAGCCTTGTCGTTATCAATTTCTTTTTCAGAACTGCTGTTTGCAAAATTCCATTTTTCTTCTTCGCCAACCTTTGCAAGGTTTTCAATTTTTAAGGTAGTTCCATTTGCGGTGCTTGAAACCCATTTTACTTTGCCCTCGTCTAGCTCATAGACGTATTCGCTCCTAAAAGAATTTTCATCTTTTTCAAAAGCTGAACGGTAATTTCCGGAAACAAGGAAAATTTCTTTTTTACCGTCAAGCGTAACGTAAGTTTGCGAAGATGTTGAAGTTGTCTTTCCTATAAAAATTGTTCTAAGAACGCTTTCGCCTTTTTTTACGGAAACAACAATTGATTTTCCGTCAGAAAGTTTGTAACGCTCTTCAAGAAGTTCGTTTCCAGTTTTTCCTACTGAATCTAAAATTTTGATTTCTTTTACAAGTCTTAAAATAGAATCAATTTCCGTTTTTTTCGCTTCAAAAGAACCGTCTCCCACAGTCCAAACTGAACCATTGCTTTTTAAAGAAACGGTTTTGTCCGCATTTTTTATAATTAAAGAATCAGGCTCTGCAGAAAGTTTGACTGTTTTTACAGGGTTTTTATTTAAAACTATTGACTGAATAATTGCAATTACAAGCAAAACGCCCGCAACTGAACAAAGTGTAATTTTTCGTTTTGTCATAATTTACCTCTCATAAAAGATAAAAACTGTTGAAATGCCGCAAGTTTTTATCTTTTATCATATTATTTTGAGTTTTCTATTCTTGAATCATTTGGGTTGTATTCCAAGCGAATCTTCTTTTTGCGAAGGATTCTTGCTCTATAAACTACAAATCCTGCAATTGCGACTAGCAGCGGAATAAAAATCATGTTGAAATACTTTACAATTACTGCCAAAGGCGACTTTGTGTTCGAAAGTGTGTTTATAGAAAGGCTTTTTGTCCGCATTGTGCACAAATCTTCGTTGCCATTCATGTAGTCCATTACGTTGCGAACAAATAGTGCAATCGGTTCTGAGCCAGAATCGTCAATCAACATGTTAGTTGTTATCATCGCAGTGTTTGCGACAAATATTTTTCCATTTTGCGCAGATTTCTTTATGTGCTTAGAAGCATTCAGTTCGCCAGAATCTTCTTTGTTTTCAGAAGGATTTGAATCAAATGCGCTTGAAAACTTTCCTTCCAAAAGGGCAATAAGATTATAAGATTTTTCTTCAGCCTTATTAAAAGGAGGCTGCATTCCCGGCGCAAGCTGGAAGCCAGACTGTTCAGCCCAAGCGTTTTCCGAAGTTTTTGCAAGTACAGAAAGCTTTATATTCTTGTTTTCCTTAGCTTTTTCAACGTCAAGCGAACCTGACTGCAAAAGAATTACGTATCCAAGATTTTTTGTAATCGGACTTTTCTGGTCAAGCTGTTTTTTCTGAAGTTGTGGCGCCCAAAATAATTTTATTTCGCCATATCCACGCTGCCGCTGAACGTAGCACTGTTCGTCAAAAACGTAGTTCTTTTCAAGTTTTACTCCGTAAGAATCAAGAATTCTTTCAAGACCTGTTTCAATTGGTGTGTACTGTGGCTGCGAATAGTAGTTTGCTTGACTGGCATCAAACGGGTCTTGGAAAACAATTAAGTTTCCGCCCTTCATTACAAACTGGTCAATCTTAAAAAGCTCTTCTTCTGTGAACTTTGATTTTGCTCCATTTATAACAATCGAAGTTAAGTTTGCAGGAATTTCATCTTCCGCAAGGTTTAGCTCCTTGAAGGTGTACATATCACTTATTAAAGAGACAAGATGGATTTGCGAGCCGTTTTCGTCAGTAAGAGAAGCTTCTTGGTGGCCTGTAACGTAACCAATTTCTGTAGACTTTGCTAGAAGGCTCTGCAAACTGTCGTTTATATTTGCTTCAAGTTCATCAAGTCCTGAAATTCCATATCCAAAAAATGAACGCTGGATTGCAAGCGGAACTGTTCTAAACGAATCGCCGTGTTCAAGAACTATGCCAAAAAGCGCGTTTCCTTCCTTGTTGTTTTTGTCTTTGTAGCTTACAACAGGCAGTCCGTATTTTTCTGCAAGCGCAACAGATTCTTCGTCAGAAGGATATTTTCTTATGTAAGAAAGACGATTTAAATTTTTCTTATTAACGCTATTAAACGCATTTTGTACCACTGTATCAAGGCTGTCAAATCCAGAAATGTTGAACTGGCTTAACTCTTCAGAAGCGAATAGCGTCATAGAAATAGAATCATCGCTGTTAAGACCGTACAAGGCGTCCACAGTTGAAACAATTTTTGAAATTTTAGAAGTAAGGTTGTATTCAAATCCAGAATCGCTTGTAATTTCGTCTAAAAGTTCTATTGAATCTCCGTAAACAATTGCAAGACCCATCCAGGCTTGCATAAAGCCGACTTCTGTGCGTCCAACTTTTTGAATCTGAACTTGATGAATTCCGTAATTTCTTGCAATTGCCTGATTTTCAGGTTTATTCATTTTAAAGAATTGGTAACTAAAGTTCTTGTTCGCAGAACCTTTGTATTCAACTAAAATATCTTTTACATATTGCGCAGTTTCGCTGTAAGGCGAAGGCAAGTCATCTGAAAAGAAAACCTTTACCGAAAGCGGCGAAGAAAGCGTTTGCAATGTGTTTTTTGTTGCTTGCGAAAGAGAATATGTTCCCTGTCGTGTAAAATCTATGCGAGCAAAAGCTCTGTAGCCAATTACATTTGCAAGAATCAAAATCAAGCAAAAAAGCGCAAAATCGCTGGCTGGACCTTTTAACCAATCAATAATTTTTTTCATCTGTAAGTCTCCAAATTATTTTGCTTTTTTACGTTGTGCAATAACCGTTAAAGTAAAGAAAAGCGCCGTCAACGAAATAAAGTACAGCAAATCCCTTGAATCAATGATTCCTCTTGAAATTGAGGTAAAATGTTCTTCCGCGCTTAAAAATTGCAAGAAGCTTACAATTGGCGAAGGCAAAAAGATTAAGAACTGGCTGACCATTGTAAGCGCGATGCAAATAATGAATGCGTAGAAAAATGCTACAATTTGATTTTTTGTTGCAGAAGAAGCGAATAGACCGATTGCGCAGAAGGAAGCGCACAAAAAAATTGTTCCAAGGTAACCGCATGCGACCGGTCCCATGTCTGGAATTCCAAAAGGCAAAATGCTGACTAGATAAAGCAGTGTCGGGGCAATCATTGCAAGGGAAGCAATCAGCGCGGCTAGAAATTTGCCAGCTGCAACTTGAGTTTCTGTGACTGGCAGGGTCATAAGGGTTTCAATAGAGCCTGTTTTAATTTCTTCTGAATACAAGCGCATTGTAAGCGCAGGAATAAAAAGCGAAAGAAGAAGCGGCAAAATTGAAAAAAGATTTCGCATATTGGCCTGATTTTGCAAGAAAAACGCCGTAAAGAACATAATTCCTGTAATTATAAGAAAAAGACCTGTAACGATATATGCAATCGGACTTGAAAAATACGAGCCAAGTTCGCGCTTCATTATTACAAATGCCGGATTGCAAGTTTTATTTTTACTGTTGCTCATAGCAAACATTCCTCCAAATTATATGGGATATAGACAAAGGCTAGCCTTGCGCAGACGGTTCGTAGTGAAACTCTTCTGCGTTTCCAGAAGTAATTGCGTGGAAAACATCTTCAAGGCTGTTCTTTTGTACTGAAAGTTCGTAGAGTTCTATTCCTTTTGAAACAAGAACTTTTGCTATTTCAGGACGAATTTCCGCATCATCTTTAACGGAAATGCTTGCCGTACATATTCCGCTATTAGCATCTGAAGCAGGCTGCTCTTCTAAGCTTGCAATTTCTGTGATTTCTGAAAGCGCAGTTTTTAACTGTTCAAAACTAGATTTTGCGGCAACTGTAACTGCATACGAACGGCTATAGTTTTCGCGAAGTTTTTCAGTAGGGCTGTCTGCAACAAGTTTTCCGCCGCTAATAATGATTACCCGGCTGCAAAGCATTTCTACTTCGCTAAGAATGTGCGTAGAAATTATTACAGTCCTGGTTTTTCCGATTTCTTTTATTAAAGAGCGAACGTCTTCTATTTGATTAGGGTCAAGACCGCTTGTAGGTTCATCAAGAATGATGATTTCCGGATCGTTCATAAGCGCGTGCGCCAAACCTACGCGCTGGCGATAACCGCGCGAAAGTTCAGAAATGTTTTTGTACATAACTTCTTTTAGCCCGCATTCTGAGCACAAGAGCGGTAACTTTTCCTTTGGATTTTGACCATAAATATTTGCAATGTAAGTCAAATAATCGGCGACAATCATGTCTCCGTAAAGGCATGCTGATTCTGGCATATAGCCAATTTTTTTCTTTGCTTCAACAGGAAAGTTAGCAACGTCGATTCCGTCAATTTTTATGGAACCCGATGTAGGTTTTAAAAAGCCTGTTATCATGCGCATCGTAGTTGTTTTTCCAGCTCCGTTTGGTCCAAGCAACCCTACAATTTGACCAGTTGGAATCGAAAAACTAACGTCATCAACCGCATGAAATGCCCCGAAACTGCGAGACACATGGGAAACTTCTATCATATTTTTCTCCAAGAGAAAGTGAGTTGCCAAATTAAACGCTTTATAAATTTAACTTGGCAATAACATGAATATAAAAAGTTTGCAACGCAAACACTAAAAACTAATCTATATTTTAAAAGAACGTTTTGAAGGATCTTCGTTTTGTTTGTATAAAATTGCAATGTTGCCAATTACACGCACAAGAAAGGCGCCGCAGTCTTTAGCAAGCCGTTCTGAAAGAACTTTTTTTTCATCTTTAAAGTCGTTGAATTTAACTTTTATTAATTCGTGGGCATCGAGCTCTGCGCAAACTTTTTGTTTTAATGCATCTGAAATACCGTTGCCGCCCACTATTACAACAGGCTGAATATCGTGAGCGTATTTTTCGAGCAATTTTCTTGTTTTGCTATTAAGTTCCATATTTATACCTATTCCCTATTCCAGTTGCCGCGAGATGGATAGTAAGACCACAAGCCAATGTTGTCATAACTTGCGCCAGCTGTAGTTTCTGGATAGATAAACTGCAGAGACGAATACATTACAGTGTCCGCTTCGTTTTTTGTTGAATCTACACAGAATAAAGTTCTAACTATGTAAGGATTCGTCATTATTGTAGACATATTAGATGAATAGCCAGAGTCGCTAGAACCGTTTCCTGTTGGCTTCCCTTCAGAATCCAATAAAACTCTAACAGCGCCTTTTCCGCTTGTTCCAAGAAGAATAGAATTCTTTGTAACGGCAATAGAAATTATGCTTTTGTCTGCGCTTGTGCTGAGAGAATATATCTGTTCTTCTTCGTCTTTTGTAATTTTTATGTCAGTAAATGTTCCGTCTTTAGTACAGCAGAGGGTTGTTCCTTCGCATTTTATAAGGTAGGAATCGCTGCCAGAAGAATCAAGGGTTTTTCCAGTTCCTAGCCGGTCAAAAAAGTATGTCTTGCCTTTAAAATAAACGGCGGACATAGTGTCTTTTGTAATTCCTAAAGAGTTTTCAGCTTTGCTGCTTGCCATGCAGCTTGCGGCAGAAGTTTCCGCTCCGTTCAATTCGTAAAGTTCAAATTCGTCTTTCCATAGATTTGAAGAAATGGTTGTATCTCCGCCAGTTTTTCCAGAGCCGCCGCCGATTCGGATGTAGGCTTTTCTGTTTTCAGCCTTTGCGTCATTTGTGCCAAAAAGGCAGATGTTTATGTCTTCAAGGTAATAAGTGCTGTAAGTTGAACTTTTTAATGAAAACACATATTCTTCGATTTTTTTATTAATCTCTGCAACTTCTTTCCATTCTTTTCCAGGTCCTTCAGAACAATAAAGTTTTATGGTGCCAGAAACATTTAAGCCGCTGTCGTCGTCTTGTTCTGGCTCAAAGCCCAAAATATAAATATATTTTCCGTCTGCTGCGGATTTATAGAAAAATGTTCCAGAAAAACCTGAAGAGCCGTTTTCCAAATAGTAATTATACTTTACAGGATTTGGAGTTTTTCCGTCTTTGTGCCATTTTCCGTGCGTGGCATCTTCATTTGAAGTTGTTTTATAGTAAACAAGCCCATTTTGAAGGTAAAGATATTCTGTATCTATTCCAGATTCGTTTTTGGCATTGAATCTAGTGATGTTATTTATAAATCCTGAAATTTGAGCATCTTCCAGTTCAACTTCTTCCCTTATTCCCTGTAAAATTGCGTCGTAGCAGCCTACAAAAGAAAAAAGTCCTAACGAGCAGATTAAAACACTAAGTAATTTTTTCATATTAATTAAATCCCTGTTGATTTTTTAGAAATGGTATCTTGCCGAAGCAGAAATTTGCATATACAAGGCTTGATCCGGCTTTGCGTTTTCAGTTTTTGTATACCATTCTGGGAGCATAACAAATTTTCCGCCTAAGCCGAATGACCAGGTTTCCGACATGCGGAAGAAAGCTCCTAAATCTGCTTTAAAAGACAATCCTGGAAAATATTTTTTATTTTGGCAAGTTTCAAATGCGGTTCCCAAAGAAAGCGTTACTGGAAATTCAATTTTCCAGACAGAAGGCTGAAACATAACGCCAAAACTGATTGGAACGTAGGTAAAAATGTTGCTTCCCTTTGTAAGGTTGTAACCCGCCATAAGTTCGCCGCCAAGAGCTAGCCAGCTGTTTAGGAATCTGTAGTAGCAAAGTTCCGCAGCTCCCCCGATTTTCATTTGATCGCCAAAATTTAATGGGAAACTAGGCATAATGGCAATTTTTATAAACTGGTCGCCTCTTCCATTTATTTCGTATTTATAGGTTTCTTGAACTTCTGGCTCTTCATCTGGAACAGAATTTTCTTGCGCGTTTACAGAAAATACTAAAACAGAAAAAAAACACAGAGCGAAAGCAAAACGTTTCATTTTTTTCCTCACTTTACTAAACTATTCTAAAATTTTATATAGATAGAACTAAACAGCAAAAAAAGTTATAGTAGCATTAATTATACATTTTTTGCGATGTAATTACAATTAAAATAACCGAACTTAAGGAAGGTAACAGAATGAGTGCAAAAATCATAGATGGAAAGGCTATAGCGGCGCAAGTAAGGGGCGAAGTCGCTAAAAAAACAGAGGAACTTAAGGCTAGGGGAATAATTCCTTGTTTGGCAGTTATTTTAGTTGGAGAAAATCCGGCAAGCGTTTCCTATGTAACAGGAAAGCAAAAGGCGCTTGCAGAAGTTGGAATGTTAGACAGAAGCATGCATCTTGCAGAAAGCACAACCGAGGAAGAATTGCTAAAAATAATCGCAGAACTAAATGCGGATTCCTCAGTTCACGGAATTTTAGTTCAGCTGCCGCTTCCAAAGCATATAAACGAAGAAAAAGTTTTGCTTGCAATAAGTCCGGAAAAAGATGTGGACGGTTTTCATCCTGTAAATGTTGGAAATCTTGTGATTGGAAAAAAATCTTTCTTGCCTTGCACTCCGCATGGGATTATTGTTCTGCTTGAAAAAATGGGAATAGAAACTAGCGGCAAGCATGCCGTTGTAATTGGGCGTTCAAATATTGTTGGAAAGCCTGTTGCGCTTCTTTTAGCTCGCCGCCAAACAAACTGCACTGTAACAATTTGCCACACAGGAACAAAAAATCTTTCTGAAATTACAAAGCAGGCGGATATTTTAGTAGTTGCCAGCGGACATCCGCACACCGTTACAAAAGATATGGTAAAAAACGGAGCAACAGTTATTGACGTCGGCGTTAACAGAATCCCAGACAGCTCAAAAAAAAGCGGATTCAGATTAATTGGCGACTGCGACTACAACGATTTGCTGGAAACTGCAGGATACATAACTCCAGTTCCAGGGGGTGTAGGTCCAATGACCATAGCAATGCTCATGTTCAATACGCTCGAAGCTGCCGAAAGGGAATAAATTATGCGTGATATTCAGAACGAAGAAGACACAAGAAAGATTCCCTTGCAAAAAGTGGGAGTAAGAAACGTAAAATATCCGGTTACAGTTTTAGACAAAGACAATCGTACTCAAAACACAACTGCAGCCGTGGATTTGTATGTAAATCTTCCTCATAATTTTAAGGGAACCCACATGAGCCGTTTTATTCAAGTTTTTCACAAGTACCATAAAGATATAACAATGCAGCATTTTCTTGAAATGCTTGAAGAAATGCGCCAGAAACTTGATGCCTGCAAGGCTTACGGAAAAATTTCTTTTCCATACTATATAGAAAAAAAAGCTCCGGTAAGCCAAAGCGAAGGTATTATAGAATATCATTGTTCTTACGAGGCTGAAGTTTGCGCCAGCGACGAAAAAGATAGTCCTTCGCAAAAAAAGTTTTATGTTGGAATAGAAGTTCCCATTGCAACATTGTGTCCTTGCAGCAAGGCTATAAGCGAATACGGCGCACACAATCAAAGAGGAACTGTAAGAGTAAAAATTCTGTATAGCGATTTTTTTTGGATAGAAGATATAATCAAAGGAATTGAGCAGTGCGCCTCAAGTCCGCTTTATTCAGTTTTAAAAAGAAAAGATGAAAAATTTGTTACCGAGCAAGCCTACGAAAATCCTCGCTTTGTGGAAGATGTTGTGAGAGAAGTTTATATTTTCCTAAGAAACTTTAAGATTAAAACTCCATTCGCCTGGTTTAGCGTTGAATGTGAAAACGAAGAGTCCATTCATCTTCACAATGCTTATGCGTACACGGAATATTCCGCATGAAAAACACGTTGCAAGACATAACAATTTTATGCAAGGTTGTGGATAATTTTGGCGATATAGGCGTTGTCTACAGGCTGGCAAGAGCCCTTTCTGAAATTTTGCCGCTTTCTACAAAGATTAGAATAGTTGCAGACAATCTTGAATCGTTTAATTTGCTTTGCCCTAAAGTAAATCCAAATGAACTGGAGCAAACTGTAAATAACTGGAAGATTTTTCAATGGAATGCCCAAAAATTATGCTTTGAAGAGTTTTCTAAAAATCCGCCTCAATTAATAATTGAATGTTTCCAGTGCGGAAGACCTATCTGGCTTGAAAAACTTTTATTCGAAGTAAAACTTAAATCTACGGTTTACACAGTCATGCTTGACTATTTGACTGCGGAAGATTATGCAGAAACTTTTCATAAGTTAAAATCTCTTACTCGCAGCGCAAGTGTGCAAAAAGTGAATTTTATGCCGGGCTTTACTTCAAAAACCGGCGGCTTGATTTTAGACAAGCCGTTTCTTTCTTCAATAAAAGAAGCGGAAAAACTGAACGCTAAAAAAGATGAAAAAAACTGTGATTTTAACGTATTGTTTTTTTCATATCCAAAAAATTTAATTCCTGTGGTAAACGCATTGGAAGTCTTTAATGCAAAAGTCTGCAAAAAAAATCTTTCGGTAAAACTTGCGCAGGGGGCTGGAAAGCAAAGCTTTGAAAATGCGGTAAAAGGGAAAAAAACTGGTTTTTCTGTTAGGGTTTTGGATTTCCTTCCGCAAGAGGAATGGGATTTCCTTTTGTGCAGTTCAGATTTGATTTTTGTCCGGGGCGAGGATTCTTTAAGCAGGGCGTGCTTGTGCGGAAAACCGTTTGTGTGGCATGCATATCCGCAAAGCGAAAATTATCAGCTTGTGAAAGTTCAGGCCTTGCTAAGCAAGATGAAGCCTTTTTTCGCTCCCGATGTTTTTTTAGTTATTGAAAAGTGTTTTTTAATTTACAATGACAATGAAAAATCTGACGAGGAGCTTGAATCTTCTGTTGCAGAATTTTTGTTGAGCTTTAATAAGATTAAAAAAGGCTTTAAGGATTTTAGCAGTTCTTTGCTTTTAAACGGAAATCTTGCTCAAAACTTAATAGAATTTGCGCAATCTTACATAACCGAACACATTTTTTGAACAATTTCTTCTATTTTATTTTTAGAAATTCCGCTGTAGTTTATTATAAAAACAGGTTCTTTTTCGTTCGGGTCTTTTGTTCCTGTGTAAAAATATTCTGAAAGAAGCGGAATGTTTAGACCTGCGCTTGCAAAACGCTCTTTTAATTCCGTTGCCTTAAGTTCTGTTTTTATTTTTAAAAGAAAATGCAGTCCGGAATCTTCTTCATGGATTGTGCAGTTCTTTGCAAGCGGGCTGCTTTCTATTGCATTTATAAAATTGTTTCTCAGCGAACGATAGTAGTTTTTCATTCTGGTAATGTGTTTTCCGTAATAGCCAGAGCTTATAAATTTAGCCAAGGTGTATTGTTCAAAGGCGCTTACAGTGCTTGAAAAAAATCCCATTTTTTTTCTGAACGGCTGAACTAGGCTTGGCGGAAGAATCATAAATCCAATTCTAAACGAAGGCGAAAGCGTTTTGCTAAATGTGTTTATATAAATAACTTTTGAAGAAGTGTCCGCGCTCTGCAGTGTTGGCAGGGGCTTGCCGTTAAACCGGAATTCGCTGTCGTAATCGTCTTCTATTATGTAACGGTCTTTTTCTGCTTTTGCCCAGTCCAAAAATTCTTGCCGCCTGAGGACTGGCATTACAGTTCCTGTAGGAAAGTGATGGTTTGGACTGATGTGGGCTATTTGAGCTTTGGATTCCTTTAATTTTTGCAAGTTCATTCCGTTTTTATCAATATCGATGCCAGCACATTTTGAACCTAAGGATTCTATGACGGCGGCAACTTTTCTGTATCCTGGATTTTCTACGGCGTAGGTTTTATTTATTCCTAGAAATTGAACAAGCATGCTGAAAAGGACTTCTGTTCCTGCTCCAACTACAACTTGGTTAGCGTTTACTTCCATATTTCTAAATTCTTGAAGATATTTTGCAATTGCCTCTCTAAGTTCAAGTATTCCTGCAAAATCGATTCTTGAAAGAAGTTTTTGTTCTGCAGAATTAAGCACGTCTTTTGTTATGCGAGACCACAATCTGAACGGAAACTTTTCTACACCTGTGGAATTGTCAGTAAAATCATAAAACCATTTTTTGCAGGCTTCCGCATTGCTAAAATCCTGAAGTTCAAAATTTTTGTTTTTTAGCGGCAGGTTTTCTTTTTTTAATTCTGAAGGCTTTAGTTCGGTGACAAAGAAACCTTTTTTTTCATAAGAATAAAGGTAGCCTTCGTCAATTAAAAGATTATATGCGTTTTGTACAGTAATAACACTTATTCCCAAATGCTGCGCAAGAGTCCGTTTTGAAGGCAGTTTTTCGTTTCCTTTTAAAATTCCTTGTTGAATCTGTTTTTTTATTGTGATGTATAAATATTCGCAAAGTCCAAGTTTTCCGCGGTTTTGAAAATCAATTGTTATCATATTTTGTACCTTTGCACATTATACTGCACTTTTTTATTTTTGTTCGGATTTTGTGTTTCTTGAAAACTTGCAGAGCAACCTATATAATCAACTTATGACTAATCAGATAATATATTCAAATCCATTTGTAATAATTTTTTTAGCAGGAACTTTTCTTTCGTTTTTTATAAATCATGTTTTAAAATTCAGCGACTGGCGCTCAAGATGCAAAAACGGTAGTTTTTTGCCAAAAGAAATAAAAGAAGCTGTCGAAAAAAATAATCTTGATTCCGATTCTTTTGATAGCGAAAAATTAAAAAAAATCTGTCAATACGAAGATGCAAAATACTTTGCTTGGATACCTTTTTCTATTTGTGGATTAGCATTAACGCTTCTTTTAGTGTGCACGGGGTATTACCCGTTTATTTTTCAAAAGATTTTAAGAATAACAAGTTTTCCACAAGGATTTTTATCTACATTTTTTTGCGCAGCTCTTTTCCTTTTTTTAGCGGGACTTCCAGAATCAATCCTTTCTATTCCTTTTGAATTAATAAGCGAATTTAAAATCGAAAAGAAGTTTGGTTTTTCAAAGATGACTTTTAAACTGTGGCTTGCAGATCAAATAAAGAGCCTTGTTTTATCACTGGTTTTATCTGCAGTTCTTTTGGCGGCGGCAACATTTATTCTTGTAAAAATGCCAAATACTTGGTGGATTCTTCTTACTTGTTTTATTTTTGTTTTTACTTTGATAATGCAGGTTCTTTATCCTTTGGTAATTGCTCCGGTGTTCAACAAGTTTACTCCGCTAGAGGAAGGGGAATTGAAGCAAAAGATTTCCGCTCTTATGCAAAATTTGGGCTTTAAGTCTTCTGGAATTTTTGTAATGGACGCTTCAAAGCGCAGCGGTCATAGCAATGCTTATTTTGGAGGTCTTGGAAAGTCAAAAAGAATTGTGCTATACGATACCCTTGTAAACCAGCTTACAACGGACGAACTTGTAGCCGTTTTAGGCCACGAGCTTGGTCACTATAAATTAAAGCACATAATCAAAAGATTTTTAGCTATGGTTCCGCTAGAGTTTATTTTGATGTTTGTGCTTTTTAAGTGCGCGCAAACTCATTCTCTGTATACAGGATTTGGTTTTGCAATAGAAAGTTCAAAAATACAAGCAGTTCAATTTATAGGACTGTTTTTGGCTTCTGTTACATTTTCTCCGCTTTCAGAATTGTTTTCTCCAATAACAAACTTTTTTAGCCGCAAGGACGAATATCAGGCCGACGCATTCAGTTCTGAAATTACAAAAAATCCGCAGGCTTTGATTTGCGCTCTTATAAAACTCAATAGCGAAAACCTGAGCGAGCTTTTGCCTTCTGAACTTTATGTATTCTGGAATTATTCACATCCTACATTAATTGAACGGATTCGCGCTCTGAATAAAAGTGATATAGCTTGAAAGCCGCGTTTTTTGTAGTTAGCCTAAACTTCGAGTTTTCAGAAAAATAAACAAAAGCGTAACTTCGCTGAAAGCTTTTTTCTTTATAAAACTTTGCAAGTTTTTTTATGTGTGTTATAATCTACGCTATGGGTTTTGAACATATTATAAAGTCTGTAATTGAAAAATTTGAAAGTGAAGAAAAGAATAAGGTTTTGTACCTTTCTGTTCCAGAAATGTTTATGAAAACTTTGCGAGAGTTTATTCCTAACGCAAAGTTCATCGATTTACTGAACAACTATCAGCCTTTAAAACCTTTTATGGAAATTATTTCAGAAAGTTCTCCGAACCTAGAATTTGTAAAAAAAGTTTCGTATTCATTGCACGAAAATTCTTTTATTGAATATTTTAAAAACGGCGTAGTCTGCGAGCGCGAAGATGTTGTAATTCCAGAAGAAATTTATTACGAGGTTTCTTGCCTTAGGCGCAGCGTGGTAAAAATGCTTTGCGAGTTTTCAAGCGACACTTACGTTGTTGCAAACGCTCAGCTTATGGGCGAAGAGTCCATTAAAATCTTAAGAAAGCTTGAAAATAAAAATCTAAAAGGAAAATTTATATTTTGCTTTAACAGCCTTAAAATTGATGAAAATACAACAGACAGTTTCAAGGCTTTTTATCAAGAGTTAATAGATGCCTCTAAACCAAATTTCTATACTATTTCAGATTTTAGCGATTCTTTTAATCGCTCTAATCAACAGCCTTGCGTGTATACTCCTAATTTTACTGAGCTTTTAAATTCCTTAAAAAATTGCAGACAGTTCTTTTCTCTTGAGCAGGGATATATTCTTACCAACTGGATTTTGGATAACATGGAATGTCTGAGCATGAATTACACGCAAAAAAGAGCCCTTTACCTTGAAATGGGACTTATTTGTTTTTATTCAGGCCATTCAGACGAAGCTTCTTTTTATTTTAACTGCGTGCTTGAATCTGAGCTTGAAGACAACATTGAGCTTATGGCAATGTTTTTTCTTTCTCAAGTTTTATATGACAGAAATGCGTGCAGCACAGCTCTTAAATATGCAACTTTGCTAAAACAAAAACTTTCAGAAGACAAGGACTCTGTATGCTATGCGCTTGCTTGTATGCAAGACTACATAATAAACGAAAGGATGGAAACGACTTTTGTTTCTGATGAGGAATGCATAGAAAAGTACCAGCATACAATTAATCTTTTAGAGCAAAGGGGGCTTGTGAACAACGCTTACTTCGTTTCTCTTGTAATTCCATGGAATCTTGTTTCTAATCCCAAAACAAAAGATTTTATACAAAAAAAGGTTGATGAAGCAAAAGATATTACAGAAAGGTTAGGCAATAAGTTTGGTCTTTCTACAGCTTGCCATTGGAAGGGAATTGTGTATTCGCAGAACGGCTATCCTGAAGAAGCTTTAAAATGGTACAACCTTTGCAACGAATTGCGAACAGAAATAGGTCAGCTAGCTTCTGTAATGAAGATTAGAAACGGTCTTTCCTATGAACTTTTGATTAGAGCAAAGTACAGAGAATCTTATGATTTGATAAACAGCTTTATTTCCAAACTCATAAATATTGATGACTATCCAGAAGTTATAATTACGCTTAATAACACGGCAAGAGCTCTTTTTTACGCAAGACAGTACGACTTTGCCTACGTCTTTTTTCAGAAAATAATGCACTTCCTTAATATTTTTAATCTTTCAGAAAGTTCCGCCAATTCCTTTTTGCCAGAGTACAATGACATTTTGATGTATAGAACTGTAATTGACTATGACCGCGAAGATTTTTTGCGTGCAAAAATCAATTTGCACAATATTTTAAATAACGGAAGGTCGGTGACTCCTATAGAAGGTCTGTTGGAATATCTTATTCAGGCTTTTATTTTAGTTCGCGAAGGAAAAATTTTAGAATCTGAAAAATATATATCTCTAATAGAAGAAAAATTTGATTCAGTAGGAAAAACGCAAGAACATCGCTTGGTGTTTATGTTTTACGAGTATGCGGTAACCTTGTTTAAGGCAAAAAAATTAGATTCAGAAGAAGTCCTTAAAAATGCTGACTGTGCTAGCCAAAAAGATTTTGAAGACTTGTGTTCAAAATTGAGCAAAAAATATATGGAAAAAGGTTTTGCTCTTGCTAAAGAAAAAGAATTTGACTTTTTCTTGTTGGAAGACAAGCCATTTTCTGTTGAAAAGTATCTTGAAAGCGTGCCAAAATTCCCTCAGGCAAAAGTTGATCTTGTAAAGCTAGAAGAGCGCGCTGAAAAGGAACGGCTTATAAATCAGCTGCATGGGCGTTTAAGAGATTCTCAGTTTTTGAACAGAATAATGTCTTTTAATTCTGAAAATACAAATCAAATTACATATGCAAAAAATGTTTCGCAGTCAATTTTTGATTACGCTACAGCCGATTGCGTTTTTATAGCAGAACGCTCTGGAGTGGAATGGAATGTGCTTTCCCAAGTTTCTAGAAACGATTGCGAAAATTTTTCAAATGAAAAATGGGAAGAATTGTTGCAAATCTCTAGGGAGCAAGAGCATCCTCGCTTGTTTTTCTTGAAAGAAAAGGGAATAATTTTTGGAAACCTTTCAAAATTCGAATTTGAAGGGGGAATTGTTATTATTCCAGGAAAAGCCTCTGCGTTTGCGTTCACTGGCGAAGATTTTAATACTCTCAACATGGCGATAATGAGTGTTCAGGCGCAGCTTGTAATGCTTAAGCAAAATGAACATTTGCTTTATATTTCTTCTACAGATCAGCTTTCCATGCTAAAAAACCGCCGGGCTTTGCAAGAGCATTTAAGTTTGGAAAGCGAAATGATTCGCCGTTACGAACGAAAACGCAATCTCTATATGCACGAAGCTATTTCGTTTATAGATTTGGACAATTTTAAGTACTACAATGACACGTTCGGCCACGAAGCAGGCGATTTGCTTATCGCGTGTTTCGCACGCCTTTTAAAATCCGTTTACAGAAAGGTTGACTTTGTTTCTCGCTTTGGCGGAGACGAATTTGTGGTCGTTCTGCCAAACACCACTTGTTCGGAAGCACGGCGGGCGGCAGAACGACTTCAAGAAGCTTTGGAAAAGGCTCAGCATTTTATTCCCGATCTTGAAGCCTTGCTGGACAAAAAAATAGAAATAAAGCCAAAGTATTTGCTTGGCTTTAGCATGGGAATTTGTTCAAATTCAGACACCGACGATATGACCGATATGGAAACTGCAATGATAAATGCCGACCATGCGCTGTACTATTCTAAGCAGCACAATAAGGGCGGAGTTTCAATTTGGTCAGAAATAAAAGACAAGCTTTCTGAAGAAGAAACAAAGAGAGTTCGTTTGATAAACGAAAAGTAGACTTGAATGCATAAAAAAAGAATTACTCGCGAAAAAATAATAAATGCTTTTCTGTTTTGTGCATTTGATAAGAGTGCAGGAGCTACTTCGCTTCAAGATATTGCGCAGGGCTTGGAAATAAAAAAGGCTTCTTTGTACAACCATTTTGAAGGGCGAGAAGAAATGTACTTGGCGACATTGGAATACTGCCGCAAATATTTGGCAAGTGTAAAATTTGTTCCAGACAACCTTTTTGAAGAGGCAAATCTTGGTAATACAGAAGTTTATAAACTTTTTGAGCGATTTATAAAATCTTATATTCAGGTTTACGAATCTGAACCTGTTTTGCAGATTTATACTTTTGTGCATACAGAACAGTATTTTAATCCCATAGCTGCAAAAACTGTAGATGCTGAGCTTTTAAGAACAGAATATGATGTCAGCCGTTTAATTTTGTCTTCTTGCAAAGTTTTAAAAACGTCGCTTTCTCCGATTGACGTTGACTTTATAAGCAAATGGTACGCTAAATTCCTTTTAGGCCAAATAGATTTGTACATAATGCACAAAAAAGAAATCCTAAGGCAAAATCCTGAGTGCGGAGTTGGCAGCCTGTTCGCGCTTCCCACTGATGAAGGCGCCCTTGAAGAAATATATGCCCAAAGCAAAATGTTTTTTAATAGGCTAAATATATTGTTCCCATAAAGTATTATTTAAGCTATATTTTACTAGGTCAGAGTTCACCTTTCGACTTTCAATCAAAATATAAATTTTTTGGAGATTTTTATGATTTTTTCACCTGTTGAAATTCAAGAAACTGTAAGCATGTTTATGCGTCAAAAGCTTGATATACGCTGCGTTACAATGGGGATTTCTTTGTTAGATTGCGCTGCAGAAGACTCTAAACGCTCTTGCGCAAAAATTTATGACAAAATCATGAAAAAAGCTGGAAATCTTGTAAAAGTCGGTCAGGATATTGAAAAGGAATTTGGTGTTCCTATAATTAATAAAAGAGTTTCTGTAACTCCAATTGCTCTTGTTGCAGGTTCTAGCAATGCAACTTCCTATGTTGATTACTGCAAAACCCTTGACAGATGCGCCCAGGAATTGGGAATAAACTTTATTGGCGGCTTTAGCGCGCTTGTTCAAAAAGGCATAACTCCTGCAGATAAAATTTTGATAGATTCTATTCCAGAAGCTCTTGCGGAAACAAGCTTTGTTTGTTCTTCTGTGAACGTGGGAACCACTAAAAATGGAATAAACATGGATGCAGTAAAGCTTATGGGCGAAACAATCTGCAAAACCGCACAACGTTCTGCGAACTGCGAAGTGAACGGCTGCGCAAAGCTTGTGGTTTTTTGCAATGCTCCTGAAGATAACCCTTTTATGGCAGGCGCTTTTCATGGACCTGGAGAAGGCGACAGCGTAATAAACGTTGGAGTTTCAGGACCTGGTGTAATTCTTTCTGCTGCAAAAGAATATAAAGGGCGGCCTATAAACGAGCTTGCCGACGGAATTAAAAAAATGGCGTTTAAAATTACAAGAATGGGGCAGCTTGTAGGAACTGAAGCCGCTAGGCGTTTGAACACGGATTTTGGAATATTAGACCTTTCTTTAGCTCCGACTCCTGCCGTGGGCGATTCCGTTGCCCGAATCCTTGAAGAATGTGGACTTGAAGGCGCCGGCGCTCCTGGTACAACTGCTGCCCTTGCAATGCTTACAGATATGGTAAAAAAAGGCGGAGTCATGGCATCTACAAATGTGGGTGGTTTGAGCGGCGCGTTCATTCCTGTTTCAGAAGACGAAGGCATGATAAACGCAGTAAAGCAAGGTTCAATTTGCCTTGAAAAACTTGAAGCCATGACAACCGTTTGCTCTGTCGGCTTGGATATGATTGCAATTCCTGGAGACACACCTGCAACAACTGTTTCTGGAATTATGGCAGATGAATTTGCAATTGGAATGGTAAATAATAAGACTACAGCTGTAAGATTAATTCCTGTGCCAGGAAAAAAAGCTGGAGAGTGGGTAGAATTTGGCGGGCTTTTAGGTGGGTGTCCAATAATGCCTGTAAGCAAATTCGGTTGCGCCGATTTTATAAATCGCGGGGGAAGAATTCCTGCTCCAATTCACAGCTTTAGAAATTAGGCATGATTTTTATACCGCTAGAAGAACTTTCCGCAAAAAATAAAACAGACTTGCTTGCTTTTTTGTTAGAGCATGAAAAACTTGGAGTGGGACTTTCTTCGCTTGTAAAAAAACATAAAAAAAATATTTTTGCAGTTTATGTGCAAGAAGTCAGCGCAAAAAATCTTTACGGGCTGTTTTCTCTTGATTTGACGCTTCTTTTTATACTTCCTTTTATAAGCTCGCAGGCAGAAAGCGCTTTGCAAAAGGATTTTTGTTCTTCATTTGAAGAATTTTTCTTTCAAGAAAAGTTTGAATTTCCAAAGTGCATAAGCGGTGAAGAAAACGGAGTCTTAGCTTTTGTAAATATTTTTGAAAATCATAAGAAAAAAATCATTCAACTAAATCACTATGATTTAATGATTCTTAACAAGCAAAACTTTTTATCTGTCTTGCATAAAAAAATCGCGAAAATAGAACGAAACGGTTATAAAGTTCTGCGATGTTCAACCAGTCTTTCTGAAAAAGACTGGCATTCTGCGCTTGAATTGCAAAGGCTTTACGAAAAAGAAGAAGTCCTTATTAAAAAAGCAGATTTAGATTTTAATGAAGTTTTGTGCAATCTAAAGTTTTCTAAAGCTTCAAAAAATCAATATATACTTATTTTAAAAGCTGGCGATAAAATTGTTTCAAAAGCCGGAACGAACGCTATTGGCTATTCGCACGTTCAGCTGGGCGGGGTTTTTACAGAAAAATCTTGCAGAAACAGAGGCTATTCTAGTTACTTGCTTTCTGTCCTTTTAGCGAAACTCTTAAAATTTTCAAAAACGCCTGTGCTTTTTGTAAAAAAAGAAAATTTTCCAGCGCAAAACCTTTATTCATCCTTAGGGTTTAGTAAAATTGCTTCCTGGGCGATAGCTTATTTCTTTTAGAGCGAATATAGCGTTGCGTAGGTTTCCATTAATTCTTCAAATTCTGTTTGACTGTCGCTTACAATGGAACAGGCAAAGTAAAGGGCGATTACTGATTCTGTGGAAAGATAGCCCATAGGAACGGCTCCTTCCCGCCAGACTCCATGAGCGGTAATGTATTGCGAAAAATCTAGATTTATCATCTGCTGGCTTGTGCAGTAGAAGCGGATGCCGTTCTTTCTGCCCGCCAAAAGCATTGGCTTTAGCGAAAAATCGCTGTCGCTCATATTGCCGCTGCCAATTCCGTACATTTCCAAAAAAATTGATTTCACTTTTGAATACTTTATTATGCCATTATAAATATCGCTGCGAAATCCTGGATAAAGCTTGCAAGTAAACATTTTTCCGCTTGCTTCAACAAGAATTTTTGAAAGGACTTCTTTATCTAATTCGCCACATGAATTTATCTGCGTTGCTATAGGGCCGTTGTCAACAAAGTGCTGCTTGCTTAAATTCCAGTTGCAAAAACTTCCAGGTCTTTGCAAGTGCAAGTTTAAAGGAGAAAGAATTTTTCCGCCAAAGACTACAAAAACTCCTTTTTTTTCTTTTGAAGCAGTATTAAGCGCAAGCTTTAGGTTTTCTTCAGCTTCTTCTGATTCGTAAGGAAGAGTGGAAGAGGCTGTTAGTACAATTGGAACTTCGCAGTCGCTAAAAAGCCAATACAAAAGAGCTGCCGTGTACGAAAGCGTATACGTTCCGTGCGTTACAACAATTCCGTTTGCAATTCCTGCATTGAGTCTGACGGTTATTTCTGAAATTAGTTGCGCCCAGTCGGAAGGTTCTAGTTCTTCGCTTAAATATTGTCCTGCAGAAATTGTCTGAACAGGAACAGATGGGTCTATTTTTTCTGCTAGCGATTTTAGTATGCTTGAGTTTCCGCTCGTTATAGAACCGTCTTCGTGGCGGACTGCCGAAATCGCGCCGCCTGTTGTAATCATGTAAATAACGCTTACGTTTAGCTCTTTTTTTATAAGAGTTTTTACTACCTGTGGAACAGCCTCGCCTTTTGTTTCTTTCATTACAAGGCCTGTAAGAAATTCTAGAGGCGCCATTTCTCCGTTTTTTAGAGTTTTGCAAAGGCTTTGATTTTCGCTTATAACTTTTTTTACGAATGGCAGCAAATCTTTTTCGTTAGACACTTCGTTTAGATTCAATGCTTTTATAAGTTTTTCTGGATTATGGCCTGTTTCAAAGGTTGCTCTTAGCAGAGTTTTTGCACTTGCGCTGTGGATTTCATTTGCATCTAGTTTTTTTATTATCCAGGCAAAATTTTTTGCAGTAATTTTTGAATCAGAAATAGAAAGCTTTGTTTTATTTAAAAGACGTGTAAGTTCGCTAGCAATCCAATGGCTTGCGTTCTGCGGGCTCGCTCCCAGAGCAACCACTTCTTCAAAAAAATCAGCCCTGTCTTTGCTGTCGCATAAAAATTCTGCCCTTAGGCGCGAAACTTCATACTGTTTTTTTAATCTTTGCCGCCTTGCTTCGGGTAGTTCTATTTTTAGAATATCTAAGGCTTCTTTTTGCCATTTTTCCAAATTAATTGTTTTTGGCGGCGTTAAATGTTCAAATCTTTTTGAAAATGCTTGCCGAATCTGAAAAAACTCTGTGCACGATTTTGCCTCGTTCCAAATTCTGCTTTCGCCTTGCACTTGCTCGCCGTTAATAATCATGTTTTCCTGGCGCGTAAGTTCATGGTTTACGGCCTTTCTTGCAAAATTAAATGAATTTAGATTTCGCAGTTTAACGTAATAGTCGGGGGCGTTTGGATATTTTGAAAGCGAAACGTATGCGTTGCAGCGAATCGCTCCGTCCTTGCAAGAATTGTTATCAAGGTGCAGGTATTGCACAAGCCTTCTAAGTTCATCTAAAAATAAAAAAACTTCTTCACCTAATTCAAATGAGTTTTCTGTCTTTATGCGGATGCTTGGGTTTCCTGCGCAGCTAAAATCCATTCGCGTAGTTCCGTTCGTGTGCGTCAAGCGGCCGGAATCTTCTTCAACACGGACTTCGTCAATTTTGATATTTTTAGAACGGCTATGAAAGAGCAGTTTTATTGTTCCGCCTTCCGCAACTTTTACAGAATATCCTTTAATCTTTTTACATTCGTCAGTTTTTGGAAGATTTCCTTTTATATGTTCAATATCAGAAATAGATGGAATTCTGCAAGAAAGCGCTTGCGAAAGTGTAAATACCTTTTTTAGAACTTCTTCATTTATATAGATTTTACCTGTTTTTTCATCTGTGCCGAAAACAGAGTCTACAGCATCTAGTTGAATTCTGGCTTCTATATATATGTGCGATTGATACATATAAAAAACTCCTAAAATATGCAAAAATTATACCTTTTTTGAAAAAAATATGATATACTAGTCTAAAACTGTACGTCTTTGATTTGTGGTTACTTAAAAACACAAAAATAGCTTTAACATAAAGTTTTATGATTTTTGCATTTAAAGACTAGGAATTTCAGGAGTTCTTGTGAATAAGCACGATTTCCCCAAAATCCATTTTTATGATCAGGATTTTGTAGATATTTATAACAAAACCTGGACTATGCTTTCTGATTACTGGATTAATCCGAAAACAGGTGAAAAAACTACTGATGGACTTTTTATTTATCCAGTTAATGAAAAATTTATAGTAGACCAGTTTGAATCGATTCTTTCATCATTTTTTTTGGTTTATTCAAATAGAAATTTTGATGCAAGCGCTAACATCGATTATTTTTATAAAATGCAGGAAGAAAATGGAGCAATTCGTTGGAAATACGATGCAAAAAACGATTCTCCCATTACAGATTCTTCTAATGAACAAGGAGTGGGGCTTCCGCTTTTTGCCTGGGCAGAATTTAATTTGTATCATAAGTCGGCAAATAAAAAGCGCATAAAAGAAGTTATGCCAATCCTTCAAAAATACATGGATTGGATTGATTCTTCTTTTAAGCAGGAAAACGGTCTTTATGCCGCTCCTGCAGCTGCTAGCACAATGAAAAATTCTCCTCGCGAAAATGCTGCCTATCCTATAGATTTTAATGCCGCGGTGGCAATAAACTGCGCTTATATGTCTGCGCTAGGCGACATACTTAATGATAAAGATTTAAGTTTTCAGTATAAGAGAAGTTATTTCTCATTAAAAACTAGAATTAATAATCTTATGTGGGATTTTGAAACTAGTTTTTACCACGACCTTGATAAAGATGGAAATAAACTTCCTGAAAAAACTATAGCAGGCTTTTGGCCTTTGCTTGCAGAAATTCCAAGCGCAGATAAATCTGAACAGCTCGTTTCGCACCTTTTAAATCCAGAAACTTTTGGAACGGAGCATCCTTTTCCAACGCTTTCAAAAGACAGCAAGTTCTTTTCTGAAAATGGAGAAGGATTCAGAGGAAGTGTCTTTCCAATATTCAATTTTGTAGTTATAAAGGGGCTTGAAAAGTATCAGAAGTACGAGTTTGCGCGGGAATGTTCTATTCGTCATCTTTACTACGTTTTAGAAGGGCTTATGCCAACTGATGAAAATCAAAAAGGAGACTTTTACGAAGCCTATATGCCTTCTAGTTCGCAAAAAGCGATTTGGACAGGGGAAGAAGATTTTCCGCGGAAACGCTTTTTGGCGAGCGTGGGGCTTTCTACAATTGCTCTTATGATTGAAAATGTAATTGGACTTTCAATAAGCTTGCCAAGAAAAACAGTTGACTGGATAATTCCAAACCTTGAAATAATGGGAATAGAAAACCTTTCCTTAAAGCGAAACCTTATTACAATTTTGAGCAACAAGAGTATGCGTGGCTGGGAAATTCAAATGGAAAGCGAAAAGTTGTACTATTTTACAATTAATATTTTGGATCAAAAAAAGAAAACTCTTCCGATTCCAAGCGGAAAGTGTTCTATGCTGATTGATAAACTGTAGTTTTAAGAATAGGAGAATACCGATATGGCAACACCTGAAGCAGTTATTGAAATCGGCTCGACGGGAGTTCGCCTGTTGGTCGCCGAATACACTTCTGAACGAAAAAGAAATATTTTAGACAGGGCAGAAATGCCAGTTTCTCTGGGGCGAGATGTTTTTTCTCATGGTTACATAACTCGCGAAACTCAGCTTCAGTGTATTCATATACTTTTACGCTATAAAGAACAGCTTTCTGGCTGGGGAATAAAACCATCTCAAACTTCTGTTATTGCAGGTAGCGCTTTTAGAGAGGCAAAAAACAAAGACCCGGCAATGGATAAAATTCTTTCTGCAACCGGTTTTAGGGTTACTGTTGTAGATGGAATTGAAGAAAACCGGCTTATGTATCTTGCTGTAACTGAATGTTTAAAAGCTGAGGATGCAAAGCTTCGCTCTGAAGACACGGTAATTCTAGAAGTTGGCGGCGGTTCAACCGAGCTTATGCTGATGAAAAAAGGCAAAATGGCAGGTGCTCACAGTTTAAGGCTAGGAACAGTTCGCCTGGAACCAAAAATAAGAGCGCAGATAGGCTCTTTTGAAGACATTCAACGCTATGTAAAAGAACTTACCTTAAACACAAAAGGCTCAATCGAAAGCGAGCTTAATATTGAAGAAGTAAAGCAGTTCATTGCAGTTGGTTCAGATGCGACTCTTGCGGCAATATATGCGGGACACCCGATTTCTACTTTTCTGTGGTCTATAGAACGCGAGGATTTTGATAAGTTTACAGACGAAATCCAGGAATATTCGGTGGACGAATGTGTCGCAAGGTTCAAAATTTCTTATAACGATGCTCAAACTTTGCGGATAAGTTTGCTTATTTACAAGATGTTTATTCACCTTACGCAAGTGCAAACAATTATAGTGCCAGAAACTAATATTCGCGAAGGCTTGATTTTAGACAAGACGAATGTGCCTAATGAAGAGCTAAAAGAAGAATTTCATCAGCAGATTATTGCCAGCGCGATGAACCTACTTAGAAAGTATCACGGTGACGAAAAGCATGCGGAATACGTTCGAGAAACCAGCCTTAAAATTTACGAAAAACTAAAGGACGAAATTTCTTTGGATGAGCGCTCTCGCTTGCTGCTTGAAGTTGCGGCAATTCTTCACGATATAGGAATTTTTATCCGCTTAGATGAACACAATTTGCATAGCGAATACATAATTCATCATTCGGAAATATTTGGGCTTACGCATGCGGAGCGAGAGATTGTTGCTCAAATAGCGCGTTTCCACAGGGGAAAAAGACAGCCTCAGGACATGGAAAGCTTTCAAATTCTTGCCCGCAGCGACAGAATGTGCATTTTAAAACTTACAGCAATAGTTCGTATTGCAGATGCCATGGATAGAAGCCACGGACAGTCGCTTAGAGACCTTTCGATTCAACTAAAGAACGAATCTCTTGTAATGCGCATAAAAAACAGTAAGAATGTTGCATTTGAAAGGATTGCTCTTTCAGAAAAAAGTGATCTTTTTGAATCTGTTTTTGGATATAAAGTTATATTGCTTTGATTTTTGGAGGTTTTGATTTTATGAAGCCAAGATTTTTTAACAGAGAGCTTTCCTGGATAGAATTTAACGGTAGAGTTTTATATCAAGCTTTAAGAAAAGAATTGCCGCTGTTTGAACGGTTGCAGTTTCTTTCCATTGTCACTAGCAATTTTGATGAATTTTTTCAAGTTCGTGTTGCGTCTGTAAAAAGGCAGCTTTTTTCAGATGCCAAAAAGGTCGACATTTCTGGACTTACGCCGGAGCTTGTGTTAAACCAAATTTCTGCAAGCTGCCATCAAATTTTTAGAAGCCAGCACGAATGTTTAAAGAACGACATTCTGCCGAAACTTGCAGAAAACGACATCCTTTACGTAAAGCCTGAAAATTTTAATTCAGTTCAGACGGAATATGCTCAAAGTCTGTTTAGAGATGAAATTATTCCGCTGTTAACTCCGCTTCGCACGGATACAGAAGTTTTTCCTCATATTGCAAATTTGGCCGTTTATGCGGCATTTTTGCTAAAACCTATAAGCGGAATTCGCAATGCTAATGAAGATTTAAAAGGCAGCGACGAAAATCCAAGAATCGCTTTGGTTCAAATTCCAAAAGGACTTTCTCAAGTTGTATGGCTTCCTAGCGAAAATAAGAAAAAACGGTTTGCCCTGCTTGAAGAAATAATTACTCAGTATGGAACACAGCTTTTTCCAGGATTTGCAGTTGAAGAAACGCTGCTTTTTAAAGTTGCCCGCGATGCCGATTTTGCAGTTGATGAAGATTCTGGACGAAATTTTATTCATGAGATGGAAAAAGTTTTAGTTCAGCGTCAATCTTCATTTCCTGTTCAGCTTACTTGCTGTAATTCTAGCGAAACTATAACAAAGTTTCTTATGGAAAAGCTTGAGCTAAAGGAAGAAGATGTTTACCGCGTGGATGATATTATAAATCCTCCTGATTTAATGGAGCTTTCAGAAGTCGAAGATGCCGCAAAATTGAAGTTTCCAGTTTGGCAGCATTTTTATTCAGCAGAGCTTCCAAAGGATGAGCCTTATTGGGATATTCTAAAACAAAAAGACGTTTTGCTTCACGTTCCTTACGAATCTTACGACCCGGTTGTAAAGTTTGTTTCAGATGCGGCGGACGACCCCGATGTTTTGGCGATTAAAATGACTCTTTACAGAACCGGCAAGGATTCTGCAATTGTAAAAGCTCTTGAACGGGCTGCAAGAAGCGGAAAGCAAGTTGTGGTCTTGGTAGAGTTAAAAGCTCGCTTTGACGAAGAAAGAAATATCGCTTGGGCGCAGGAGCTGGAAAATGCTGGCGTAACTGTAATCTATGGGCTGGTAAATTTAAAAGTCCATGCAAAAATACTTATGGTCATGAGGCGGGAAAACGATTCCGTAAGAAGATATGCTCACCTTTCTACAGGTAACTATAATCCAAAGACCGCAAAACTTTATTCAGACCTTTCGTTGTTTACTTCAAATTTTGATATTGCGACCGACGCTACTGAGTTCTTTAATCTTGTTACAGGTTATTCAACCTTGCAGAATATGAAATATTTGGGAATGGCTCCGGTAACTCTAAAGTCAAGGCTTTTAAATATGATTCAAAGGGAGATTGAGCGCAGCGATTCAGACCACCATGGACTTATTATGGCGAAAATGAACAGCCTTACTCACGAAGAAATAATACAGGCGCTTTATAAAGCAAGTCAAGCTGGTGTAAAAGTCCTTTTAAATGTTCGCGGAATTTGCATGCTAGTTCCTGGAGTAAAAGGGCTTAGCGAAAATATAAAAGTTATTTCTATTGTTGACCGCTATTTGGAACATTCAAGAATTTTTTACTTTCAAAATGGAGGCGCTGAAGAAATTTACCTTTCTAGCGCTGACTGGATGAGCCGAAATCTTGACCGCAGAATAGAATTGATGTTCCCTGTTTTGGATTCTAAGGTATTCAAAGAAGTAAAAAAAATACTTGAAATCTATTTTGCCGACAATACAAATGCTCAGGTTTTGTGCGAATCTGGCAGATGGCAGAGTGTAGAACGCAAAAAAGATGAAGAGCCTTTTAGAGCCCAAGAAGTTTTGTACAAGGAATATAAACATCGTGCAGAAATTGCAGATAAAGCTCCTAAAATAGAATTTGAAGTGCGCCGCAAAGATTAAGAGGATTTATGATTCATTTGGAAACAAAGGTTAAGCTGCCGTTTTTATGGGGGAAAACTGCTTTTAAAAAAGACTGCTGGAATCAAGTAAATCTGATAGTTGGACCTAACGGTTCTGGAAAAACGCTTTTAGCAGAAGAACTTGCAAAATTCTTTAAGAAAGCAGGTTATCAGGTTGATTTTTTGCGTTCAGACCGTTACGAACAGGAAAGTTCTCTTGCAGTAATCAAGGAAAACGCTGCTGTTAGAGAAAAAATAGAATCAGTTATTTCAAATATGTTTGGAAAATCCATTCGATTTGAACAGCTTTCAGACGGAAGTTATGTTCCTATAGTTGAAAATAAAACCCGCGGTGTTGAGTACAATTTGCGGGAAGGTGAATGTCACGGCCTAAAGGAAATTTTAAAACTTTTAGTTGCGCTTTACAGCCATAAAAAAGGTTGTCTTATTGTAGATGAACCTGAGCTTCACTTGCATCCTCAGTTTCAGCAGTTTTTTATGAACGAAATTCGCCGGACTGCCGAAAAAGAGCCTTCAAGAGTCTTTTTTTTAATAACTCATTCGCCTTATTTTATTGATTTAAGGTTTCCAGAAGATCTTATCGGCGTTGTTGTTTGTCATGTAAATAGAGTTCCAACTCATATTGAAAATCTTGATGAAAAAGATGAAATTTTGTTTAGAAAATTTTTGCCTAGATTTAATACTTATCACAAGCAGTTTTTTTTCAGCGATAATCAGATTTTTGTTGAAGGCTATACAGACCAGCAGATGTTTACAAACCTGCTTTGCTGCATAGAAGACAATGTGGGCTCTGCAGGAACTGGAATAATCGATGTGGGCGGCAAAGACGAGCTTGGCGTTTTTTTTAAGGTTTGTACGCTGCTGGGAACTGACGGCCGGATTATAACGGACTTGGATTCTCTTTTTTGCGGCAAACTTAGAGACATGATTTGCGAAGATGAGCGTCCGCAAAACTGGCTTGAAAAACAATATGAAAAACAGCTTCCGTTTTTTGCGTCGCTTTTTTCAGATAAAGAAATTGAAAGCAAAATCAATTTAGAAAAACTTATTATTAGACTGGAAAGGTTTTTAACGGCAATAGGAAAGCATATTTGTTCAATTGATTCTAAAATTTCTTTAGAAGTAGATTTGTTTGTTGAAAAAGTAAAAGCCCTTTGCGATAAGTACGAAAAGCCAGAAACTTTGGACACATTTAAAACTGTAATTCTTATGGGAGTTTTAGATTTAAATAAAGAGTTAGAACGCATGCTTCCAGTTTCTCTTGCGCAAACAATAGTGCCTGTAATAAATCTTTTTAGATTGATTTTGGCAGCTAGCGAAGCTGCAAGGGTTTATATTTTGCCAAAAGGGTGCATAGAGCATTTTTATACGCAAAATAAAGTGTATTATATGCCTGTAAGCGCAAAAGACAGGCTTTTTCATGCGGAATTTGAGTTTATGATAAATTGCACGCCACAAAGATTAAGGAAAAATTATCCTACGCTAGTATCGATTCTTCACCGGGCGTGTCTTAGAGAAGTGTAATCAGGATGGAAAATATATTTGAACGCACAGAACTTCTTTTAGGTGAAAAAGACTTGTCTATCTTAAAAGGGAAAAAAATTGCTGTTTTTGGAATCGGGGGAGTAGGCGGCTATGTTTGCGAAGCTCTTGCTCGTTGCGGTGTCGGCAGCCTTTCCATAATTGATAAAGATGTTGTAAGCAAATCGAACATAAACAGGCAGATAATAGCCCTTCATTCCACAGTCGGCAGACCAAAAGTTCAGGTTATGAAAGAAAGGCTTTTCGATATAAATCCTGAACTTTGCGTTAATGCTTATGAACTGTTCTATTTGCCGGAAAATTCGCAAGAAATCGATTTTTCCTATTTTGATTATATAGTTGACGCGGTAGACAACGTTACTGCAAAAATAGAAATCATAAAAAGGGCAAAAGAGTTAAATGTTCCTGTAATAACTAGCATGGGGACTGGGAATAAAAAAAATCCGTTTGAATTTAAAATTGCTGATGTTAGCAAAACGAAAGTTTGCCCTTTGGCGCGAATTATGCGAAAAGAACTTGCAAAAAGGGGAATAACAAAAGTAAAGTGTTTGTATTCGGAAGAAAATCCCGTAAAATCTTTAACAAAAGATGAAGAAACCGGCAAGCCTATTCCTGGAAGCATAAGTTTT
Organism: Treponema sp. UBA6367; assembly: GCA_002437725.1. GTDB lineage: Bacteria > Spirochaetota > Spirochaetia > Treponematales > Treponemataceae > Treponema_D. The sequence continues at coordinate 54,369 of DJRF01000002.1, read as the reverse complement.
GTTCCTAGCGTTGCAGGCCTTTTGATTGCAAGCGAAGTTGTAAAGGATTTGCTATCATGGAAGAAATAAAAGATATAAGAAAGTATGCGCATTTTAATTCTGTTCCAATCGTAAAGGATGAAGGAGCGGAGTTTATCTGCCAGTATATTTTGGACAATGATGTAAAGACTGTTTTAGAAATAGGAACAGCCATCGGTTATTCTGCAATAAGATTTGCAAAGCTTTCAAAGGATATTCATGTTACAACAATTGAACGCGACATCGACAAGGTAATTCGAGCAAAGCAAAATTTTCACGACAACGGTTTAGAAGACCGCATAACAATTTTTTGTGAAGACGCCTTGCTCGCAACCGACATCGCTGGCGAATTTGATTTAATTTTTATAGACGCCGCAAAAGCTCAGTACATTAAGTTTTTTGAAAAATACAAGCAAAACCTTTCGCCTAAGGGCGTTATAATAAGCGACAATCTTTCTTTTCACGGAATGGTTGAAGATTTAAGTTTAACACAAAATTATAGCACTATAAAACTTGTAAAAAAAATAAGAAAGTACATAGATTTTTTAAAAGAAAATAAAGAATTCCATACAGATTTTTACAAGATTGGAGATGGAATAAGTATAAGCCGAAAAATAACGGAAACTGCTTTTGTTCCTTATATAGCTCGCAAAATCCAGAATGATTCGGATATTCAAATAGCAAAAAAATTGTTTTATACAAAAGGCTGCTCGCTTGTTCTCTGCAAAGATGAAAAGACAGAATGTTTTGCGGACGGTGGAATTGAACTTTTAATAAAACTTGTTGAAAGCGGGAAAAATTATTCTAGTTATTCTGTTTGCGATAGAATTGTGGGGCGTGCAGCTGCTTTTTTATATGTTTTAATGGGAATTAAGGAAGTTCATGCAAAGGTAATGGGACGGCTTGCAATACAGATTTTAGACCGTGCTCAAATTTTGTATTCTGCAGACCAATTTGTTGATTTTATAAAAGATTTAAAGGATGTGGAACTAAACGAAGTTGAAGATGCTGTAGTTCGCTCAGGTTCTCCAAAAGTTGCTTTTCAAGATATAAAAAATGTTCTTGCAAATAAAAAAGAGGCTGCCCCAAAAGCTTAAAATCTAACGGCATTTGAATCTAAAATAAATTCAATGCGGCAATGCTTTTGAACAGCCTCTTTAAAACAGAAAACTGACTTTAAACCTATTTGTTTACTCTGTCTTTCAGTGCTTTTCCTGGCTTGAATTTTGGAGATTTAGAAGCTTTTATAGTAATTGTTTCGCCTGTTTTAGGATTTCGTCCTGAGCGAGCAGCACGTTCCCCTACAGAAAAAGTTCCAAATCCTATAAGTTGTACATCTTCCTTTTTTTCTAAAGCCTTTGCAATGTTTTCAATGATTGCCTTGAGAGCTGCTTCCGAATCTTTTTTTGTAAGTCCTGAATCTTTTGCAACTGCGTCAATAAGTTCTGATTTGTTCATTCTGTAAACTCCTATGAATGCATTTTTAATATATCCTTTATTGTAAGATATATACAGTTATATTGCAAATGGAATTATCAGTTTTATTTAAAAAAATCCAAAGTGCTTAAAAAATGCGGTAAAGGCAAACAGCGTTAACATTGAAAAGAACGCTGTCCATACGAGAATCTGGCCGGCAAGTTCACTGTCTGCGTCCATTTGATCTGCCATTGCTACGCTTGCAACGGCTTCTGGAGTGGCGAAAAGTGCGAATAGCGCTGCATATTCGGCGTTTTCAAAGTGTCTAAATCCAAATACTGGCGGAAGAAAGATTACAATAAGCATGCCAAGTATTGGCGCGAAGATTAGTCTTGCAATTACGCTTGCGCTTATTTGCGGAAGAAGTTTTTTTACTGATGAAAACTTGAACTGGCCGCCAAGCAGTATAAGGGAAAACCAAGGGGCAATGCTTCCCAGTGCTTCTATGCTTTTGTAAAGAAATCTTAGATTTCCTGTAGAAAAACGCCAGTTTCCGCAGTAAGGACGAACTGCAACGCAGACAAGCCCAACTAGAACTCCTAGAATTAAGGGATTTGTTGCAATCTGTCTTAATACAAACAAAATTGTATGCAAGTGTTTTTTTAATGTTGCTTTTGCACCGCTATTTAGGTTTTCTTCGCTTTCTTTAAATACAGAAAGTGAAATTACAGCTAAAATGTTGAATGCGGGTACAGAAAATGCTGATATAAGCGCGGCTAGAACAAGTCCTTCGTTGCCAGCAATGTTGAACGCAAGCGGAAGACCTATTGTCGCATAATTTGACCTATAAAATGCCTGGTGAACCACACCTTTTTGTTTTGAATCTTTTATAAAAAAAATGACGTAGATTAATCCAATAAAAAAAAGCACAGCTATTACAAGGACTGCAAATATAACAACATTCCATTTTATAGAAGCAAGATTTTCAATTTTATAGATGTTCGTAAACATCATTGCCCAAAAGCCGTATTTAAAGCAAAACTTGTTGCCGCATTTTAAGAATTCGTCGTTTATAGTTCCGTTTTGCTTTATGTAGAAACCTAAAGCGGAAAGCAATAATAAAGGAAAAACAGCATTTATAGAAAAAAGAAGCGCATCCATGATAGGAAATAAATTATATTCAGCAGAATATTTTTTTCAAGATGCGCAATTATTTGTGTAATTATTTGCGCAGCTGCCTGTGCATAAGTGTTTGCAAAAAAGAAGAATTATAAAGTATAATTAAGATATGGCAAAAAATATTTTGATTGCAGGAAAGGAACTTCCTTCTATAGCGGAATTTGCAGATTCTTTTGCGCTTTCTGGAAATAATGTTGTTGTTGCAGATGAAAATGGAGAATCAAAAGGGCTTTCTTCAAAAGATATAAAAGTTTTAACTTGGAACAAATGTTCTGCAGTGGCTGCTAGGGCATTGATTTTGCAAGCAGAATCGTTAATCGGTGTTCCAGACCGTTTTATTTTTTACTTTGATGCTGAATACTTTGCTAGAAAGTTTTCTTCTTTTTCGTTGGATGCTTGCTCTTATGCTAACGACAGCATGGTTTTAGGGTTTCAATACCTTGCGATGGAAGTTCTAAACAGAATTCAACAGCATGGCTCAAAGGCTACAATCGTTTTTATATTAAAACCTGTTGCCTCGCTTAGGGATGCAATTCTTAACCCAGTGCTAAAGTCAACAGGAATAGACATTGCTAATCCTTTAGTTGCGGCGGCAGAGGCTGCATTTGCTACTTTTGCAGAAAGTATTGCGGCAATGCAGTTTAATAATGAAAATGTACAAGTTTTACTGGTTTCTGGTGATGAAAATAATGAAATCCTTAAAAAAGATAGTTCGCTTTCTCAATGGCTGGATTTTTATATAGAAGCTGCGCTTTTGGCAAAGCATAAGCCAAGCGCAAAAAATGCTCTTGCCTGGGTAAAAGCTGGAAGCAAAAATCCAAGTTCATTTTCATTGTTTAGATAGCCTGGGCTTCGGGTTTTTAGGAAAATGAACAAAAGCGTAAGCGAAGTTACAATTTGTGAAAAAACTCGACATTCGGGCTAGATAAAATGCAGCTTTTTGCTTTGTTTCAAAATATCTAAAAAGGAAGTAAGATAAAAGCAGCCGAAAATGGCGTCTGTTTTTATCTTTTTAAGTTTGCGTCGCAAACTTTCTTATCATCTGTTGTTTCTCACTTAGTTGCGAAACAACTTAAAAAGTCAATCCTAAAACTGAAGTTTTACTCTTGACTTTTTATGGAAGTTTAAAATGTCTTTTGGAAATTGGTATGTTGATTGTCTTGCAAGATTGTGCGCCGCCTTTGTGTGCGGCCTTGTTTTAGGAGTTGAACGGAAGCGCAGATACCATTCTGTTGGTATGCGAACACTTATATTGATATGTGTTTCTTCTGCAGTCATGTGTATGCTTTCTGTTCTTATTGCGGAAAAGTCTGTTGTAAAAGGTGATCCTACTAGAATTGCGGCAGGCGTTGTTACAGGTATTGGTTTTGTTGGCGGCGGAGCAATTATTCATCAAGGATTGAATATCCGCGGGCTTACAACCGCCGCTGTTATTTGGACGGCTTGCGCATTGGGACTTGCTTGCGGCGTAGGTGAATTTTTTGTAGTTGCGGTAACTTTAGCGGTTTCTGTTTTAAGCTTGATTTTTTTAGGCTTTGCCGAAATGAAACTTTTTCCGGCAGAAAAAACAAAAAGACTTACATTGACCTATGCATCTGACACAATGGATTTAAAAAAAATAAGAGCCATAATTTCTAGCGCAGGTTTTATATTTCGCGATTTAAATATGTCTGAATCTCTAGAGCTAAAAAGAACAACGCTTGTTTTTTCTGTAAAAGCTCCAGAAAACTTTGAGCTTCACGACTTAGTAAAAAAATTGCGTGAAGTTGGGCAGCTTGTAGACATTTCAATTTCAGATGACTAGTTTTTTAGGATAAAAAGAATGTTTAGCCCAAGCTTAAATTTGGGTACATTCGGGCTACTTAACTTTTTCTTGGATAATTGATAGATTAAATAAAAGGCCGAAAGTCAAGTTTTTATAACTGTAAAACTTTCAACGCTTCTATTCATTTTTTATTTGAAATTTGGGCTAAATAAAACTGTAGGCAAAAAAATGACGAATCGGGATACATCAATCGATATTTTAAAAATAAAGATGGCAATTCGTTCTGGCGTACCTCTTTCTATAAGCACATATACGCTACCACACGACATGGAAGTGTATATGGGCAATGTGCTTACTAGTTTTTTAAAGGAATTAGATCAAAATTTCATGATTCCGTATCTGACTTATTGTATGCAAGAGTTGGTTACAAATGCAAAAAAAGCAAATACAAAAAGAATTTATTTCAAAGAAAAAAAGTTAGACATTACAAGCGAACAAGACTACAACTTGGGAATGAAAGATTTTAAATATGAAACTCTGAATAATATTAATTACTATTTGCAAGCTCAAAAAGATGCCGGACTTTACGTAAAGCTGATGTTGCAGTATCGAAATAATAAAATAAAGATGGAAGTTCGCAATAATTCTATAATAACGGTCTTTGAATACAAGCGAATTTATGAAAAAATGCGTAGGGCTCAAAAGTATGCTTCAATTGAAGATGCCTTGAAGCAAGTTTTAGATGACTCGGAAGGGGCTGGTCTTGGCATTGTTATAATGATTCTTATGCTAAAAGAGATTGGTCTTACAGAAGAAAATTTTCAAATTCTTTCTGAAAATGGGGAAACTATAACAAGAATTATACTTCCACTAAATAGTGAAGTAAAAGACAAAATAAATATTATTTCAAAAGAATTTGAAGATTCGATTAACAGCCTACCGCAGTTTCCGGAAAATATCGCAAGATTGAGCAAGCTGCTTGAAGAGCCTGATTCAAAAATTTCAGATATCGCAGTTCAAATAAGCAATGATGTTGCCCTTACTGGCGAGCTGTTAAAATTAGTAAATTCCGCCGCCTTTGGTTTGAGCCAGCCTTGTAAAAGTATTGCTGAAGCTGTAAAACTTATTGGCTTGCATGGCATAAAAAATATGCTTTTTACGATAGGGACTATAAAAGCATTTTCTTCAGTTTCAGGAAGCACAGAAAGTTTGTGGAACCACGCGTATAAAGTTGCGTACTATTCTTATAACATTGCCAGAAATTTTTGTTCTTCACAAAGAAGTGTTGTGGAAGATTCTTATGTGTGCGGACTTTTGCACGATATGGGAAAAATTATTTTTGAAACAATACATCCGTCTTTTTTAGAAAGAATTAGAATTGTTTGCAAGTCAAAAGGTGTTGAACCAGAGTTGTTTGAAAAAATTCTTTCTGGAGTAAATCATGGTGAAATTGGAGCAAAAATTGCAGAAAAATGGAATTTCCCGCCCATAATTGTAAACGTAATCAGGTATCATCATTCCCCTGAAAATGCCCCTGAAGATACAAGAACTCTTGCCAGTGTCGTTTATCTTGCAGATATGCTTGTTCACTATCAGGAAAAGAAAATCGAATATTATCAGATTGACCAAGATGTTCTTTCTATGTTTAGAATTCCTTCTGAAAGTCAGTTTGCTAAGATTTCTGAAAAACTAAATTCCAGTTTTGAAGAGCAAAAATCAAAGAAATAAATTAGAATTATTCAGCACTAATGTATTCAATCCATTTATGCATAAGAATTCCAAAAGCAACTCCCACATTTAAAGATGCCTTTAGTCCTTTCATTGGAATGGTTACAGTTCCGTAAGTGGCTTTTTTTAAGGCTTGAGGGCTAACTCCTAGTTCTTCTGAGCCGATTATGCATATTCCCTGTCTTGGGAACTTAAAGTCATTTATAGGAGTTCCGCCTGTTTCTAGCGCAAAAACTGGCGTTTCGCTAGGCAGGCTGTCAACTGAAATCCTTGAAAATCCCATTGTTTCTACGCAGCCCATGCCGCTTCTAATAGAGCGTTGCTGCATCGGGTCTACACAGTTTGGAGAAATATAAACTTTTTCAGCACCAAGACCTTCTGCGGTTCTAAATATTGAGCCAATGTTAAAAGGCGAGCGAATATCTTCTGCATAAACGCACACGCCCGGAAAAAAATCTCTCTTGCGGACAAGACCGTTTTCGTCTGTGGGCAAGGCGTGCGGAGCAATTACAAGATCCCATTCGGCAGGAAATGTCCCTATTATTGCAAGGAGTTGATTTCTTGCATAATTACAAACCCTAAGCTCATCAAAAGGGTTTTCGCTTAAAAGTGATTTTAATTCTGTAGCTGCTTGCGGAGGAAGTTTCGGATCTTTTAACAAAATTTCTGCTAATTTTTTTGTGTACTCGCTTCGCGGCATTGCTTTGAAATTGTATTCAGTTCCTTTTTCTGCAATGCCTGCAATATCTCTTTCTAAGGCTCCAAAAGTTAAAGCTAGTTTTCTTCGCTTTTGTCCGCCATCTAGTTGAAAAAGTTTTGAAGGTTCTATCATTTTTAGTAAGCCTGTTTTAACATATTAAAAATATCGTCTGCTGTCATGCTGCGTGGCAAGGTCGTTGCAATTTCTAATGAGCTAGATTCATCTGCTATTGTGGCTAATTGCTCTATTGTAAGATTTAAATCTTTTAGTCTTGTTGGAAGATTTTCTTTTGCTAACTTTTGGCGAATATTTTCAGCAAAGGCTTTGCAGGCTTCTTCTCTGTATGATTCTGCTGGTATTAGTCCAAATTTTTTGCCCAGATATTCAATTTTATTAGACTTAAACTTTGCGCAATCTTCAATTATATATGGAAACATAATTGCACAAACTAAAGAGCGGCTAATTCTGAACTTAGAATTTGTAATCAATGAGATGAGGCTTGCCGTTCCTACAGAACTAGATGCCGTTGCAAGTGAAGTCATGCAGCCTCCCTCTGCCAAAAGCACTTCTGCTGGAGTTGATATTTCAAGGCTTTTCGCCCCGTTTATTGCGTATCCCAAAAGTTCGGCGCCTTTTTCGCAGAACATATCGCTTAGAAAATTTGCTTTTTGAGAAAGGTAAGCTTCTGTGGCAAGGCACATGGTTTCAATCCCCATTGAAGCAAGCTGATTTTCAGTAAGTGTTATGTAAAAATTCGGTTCCCACACCATAAGGCGGCAAACATTGTTCTGTATTTTTAATAATTTTGTCTGCCAGCTCCTTGAATCTATAATCGGAATAGAAGATGTAAATGAATAAGGTGCTCGCATTGTTGTTGGAATACAAACTAAAGGCAGAGGAGCAGAAGTAGGAATTGCTCCATCTATAAAATCATATATGTCGTGAATTTCGTTGAATAAAGAGGCAACAATTGCTGCGGCGTGCTGAATTTTTTCACCACCAACAGCTATAATTCCGTGAACATAGCCTTCTTTTGCAAGTTTTAAGATTTGTTCTATTTCTTTTGAATTAGCTCCATCGGTAATTTCTTCGCAAACAAAATATTCCACTTTGTGTTCGTTTAGTGACTGCACAACTTTATCAATAATTTTGAATTCTCTTAAGACTGGGTCTGTAAGAATTATAAATCTTGTGCCAAAATTTTTTATATACTGAGAAAGCCTTGTTATTGTGTAAGAGCCAAGAATTATATTTGGGGAAATTTTAAAAATAAGATCGTTCATTATATTCTCCACATGAATTTTATAAATCAAAAATACATCTGGTCAAGGTGCGCTTATGCTCAAAACCTTGGCTCAGCCGTATTTAAGGTTCTTACAAACCTTAAATAAAAAAGGCATTCCGAGATTTTATCCCAAGAATGCCTTTACTATAACCTAAAGCAAATAGTAGTTTTATCTTTAAATTACAATCCAAAGCTTTCCATGATACGATCGGCAGCAGATGCTATGACGTTTTCATTAAGATAGTTTGGATTTTGAATTTTGCTTTTAATTTCGGCAATTTTGTCAGCTCTTACGTTAGGAGTTTCTGAAGCGACTTGCTTCATGTAGTATGTTTCTGCCATTGCCTTAGCTTCTGCAGATACAGAAACTGAATCTTCAATATGACCAATTTTTCCAGTTTCGTTTGTACGGCGAGAGCCTTGCACATTCTGAATAGTGTTTATTCCTGTAAGTTTTTCAATACCCATCATATTAATCCTGCCTTCTACCTTTTAATTATCGGTAGTTTCATCAGAAATCTGAACCTTTTTTATGCCAAAAATGAAAACTGCAAACTCACCTTTGATAGAACTTCTTTCAGCAAAGTTATTCCGCAATTCTAAAGCTGTGCCTTCTATAATTTCTTCGTGCAGTTTTGTTAGTTCTCGTCCAATAACTAGCCGACGTTCACTTTCTATATCGGCAATATCTGTTAGTAACTTTATAATTCTGAACGGACTTTCGTACAAAACTATTGCATTTCCTGTTGCTAAAAGTGCCTTTAGCCGGTTTCGTCTTTTCCCGGGACTTGGAGAAAGAAAACCTTCAAAGATTAAAGTTTTTCCGCCAGAGCCTGCTACGCTTACTAAAGTTGCAAAAGCGCTAGGTCCTGGTATTGGAACAACAGAATGGCCTGCTTTTCGCACAAGCTCAACAAGGACTTCTCCAGGATCGCTTATTCCAGGAGTTCCAGCATCGCTTGTGTAAGCTACATCCTTGCCGTTTTCCATTAATTCAATAATCTTTTTTGCCGCCATCTCTTCGTTTTGCGAACGACAGCTTATCATAAGCTTTTTGATTTCATTATGAGTCATCAAGCCTTTAGATTCCAACGCATTCAGGAGTTGCAAAGTATGACGAGTATCCTCTGCGGCTATGACTTCAACTTTTTTTAAAGTTTCTACAGCTCTGAAGGTAATATCATCAAGGTTGCCGATTGGCGTTCCAACTACAAATAGCGTTGACATATTTCTATTATAAACAAAAATCTTGCTCTTTACAATGAAAAATCATATTTTTTGCAAGTCATTCCGTTGTATTTATTTACCAATGCAATCTTTTAATGTAAAATCTAAGTATGAATGTAATAGTAGTTGGAAGCGGTGGCAGAGAGCATGCCATTGCATGGAAACTCGCACAGAGTCCTAAAGTTGAAAAGGTTGTTTGCGTTCCTGGAAATGGCGGCACTGCAAAAGAATCAAAATGCGTAAATGTTGCCCCATCTGAATGTAGTTATATTTTAAAAGAAAAAAATCCTTTTATTCAGATTGCAAAGCATGAAAATTGTACCCTTGCAGTTATAGGACCGGAAGATCCTCTCGCAGAAGGACTTGCAGATGAATTCTGGAACGAAGGAATTCCTTGCGTGGGACCTAAAAAGGCAGCCGCGCAGCTAGAAGCCAGCAAGAATCTTTCTAAAGAATTTATGATGAAGTATTCAGTTGCGTGCGCTAAAAGCAGAACATTTACAAGCAAAGCTGATGCTGAAAATTACGTAAAAGAGCACGGAGTTCCTATTGTAATAAAGGCTGACGGTCTTGCCGCAGGGAAGGGTGTTGTAGTAGCTGCGACGGAAAAAGAAGCCCTTGCGGCGATTGCAGACCTTATGGAAGGCGAGCGAGTTGGAAGCGCCGGCAAAACACTTGTTATAGAAGATTATCTTCAGGGAGTTGAAATTTCAGTTCTATCTGCAGTTTCTGTTACAAAAGAATCAACTAAAAATGGAACTTCAATAATAGTGCCGTTTTTACCAGCTAGAGACCACAAACGTTTGCGAAATGGCGCAAAAGGACCTAATACTGGCGGAATGGGAGCAGTTTGCCCTCTTTCAGATGTTTCCGAAGAAACAATGCAGCAGTTTAAAAAAGACTGCCTTGAACCTACGCTTAAAGGGCTTGAGCAGGAAGGCTTTGATTATAGAGGATTTTTATTTTTTGGCGTAATGCTTACAAAAGACGGCCCAAAACTTCTTGAATACAATGTTCGCTTAGGAGATCCGGAAACTCAGGCTGTTCTTCCTTTAATGGATTTTGATTTTGCTCAAATGTGCCAAGCAATTGTAGATGGAACTTTAAATGGCTTTGATTTCAAATGGAAAAAAGGTTTTCAGGTTGCTCCTGTAGTTGTAAGCGGCGGTTATCCAAATCACTATCAAAAAGGAAAAAAGATTACAATTGATGCAAAGAAAATTGCGGAAACCGGGGCAAAAATTTTTATAGCGGGTGCAATTATGGACCGCAGGAGTTCTTCTGAAAGACTGGTTACGAACGGTGGAAGAGTTCTTGCTTGCAGTGCTTTTGGCGAGACTTTTGAGCTTGCTTGGAAAAACGCATATCAGGCGGTAAATGCAGTTACTTTTGAAGGCGCATTTTTCCGCACAGATATAGGTCTTCCAGGAGCTGCTGAATCTGGCGAGCTTTAATTAGCCTGAACTTCGGGTTTTTAGAAAAACATACAAAAACGTAAGTGCGCCTTGACCAACCGTATCTTGTTATTGGCTGGTCAAGCCAGGCAGTCTGCTTATGGGCTAGCGCTTAAACCGAAAACAAAAGGTCTTCGTAACTTGGGTAAGGTTTAAAATCTTCCCCAAGCAAAGGTTCTATTTCATCGGCAATTGCTCTAGCTTCCGCCATTGCAGGTATTACCTTTTGAACATATTCCATGGAAATCTTCATATTGTCTTTAAGTTGCTTTGCTGCAGAATGTTTTTTTGACAATTCTTCTGATTTGTTTGCAAGAGTATCTGTAAGTTCTGAAAGCTTTTCAAGGAGCGCTGTTTCTGCTGCGCATTTTGCAAGCGGAATGGCGTTTTTTATATCTGCAATTGTGTTTGCAACTTCCCGCATATATTTAAACGCGCACGGAATAATATCCTTGTTTATCATTTCTAGCATTGTTTCAACTTCAATGTTTAAAATTCCGCAATATTTTTCAAGCTTGATGTCGTAATGACTTTCCATTTCTGTTTTTGTATAAACACCAAGTTCTGTGTAAAGGCGAATGTTTTTTTCATCTAGGTAGCGGGCCATCGCATCTGGCAGCGTTTTTAGATTCATCAAGCCACGTCTTTCTGCTTCTTCTAGCCAGCTAGAATCGTATCCGTTGCCGTCAAATACTATTTTCCAGTGCTTTGTTATTTCGTCTTTTATAAGATTCTGCAGTTCTTTTTCAAAATCCTTAGCTTTTTCAAGTTTGTCTGCGTATTGTTTTAGCGCATAGGCTAAAATTGAATTCAAGGTCGTATTTGGTCCTGAAATTGAAAGAGAAGAACCTACAGAACGGAATTCAAATCTGTTTCCAGTAAAAGCGAATGGACTTGTGCGGTTTCTGTCTGTTGAATCTTTTGGAATTGCAGGAAGAACATCTACGCCAATGTCCATTTTTTGCTTTGAACCTGCTGCGTAAGGTGTTCCATCTTTTATTGATTTTAGAATTGCTTCAAGCTCTTCGCCCAAGTAGATGGACATAATTGCAGGAGGAGCTTCATAACCGCCAAGGCGGTGGTCGTTGCCTGCGCTTGCAACCGTAATTCTAAGCAAGTCCTGGTTTTCATCAACGGCCTTTAGAACTGCTGTAAGGAACAAAAGAAATTGAGCATTCTCGCGAGGAGTTTTTCCTGGGGCGAAAAGATTTTCGCCTTCGTCGGTTGCAATTGACCAATTGTTGTGCTTGCCGCTTCCGTTTACGCCTGCAAATGGTTTTTCGTGAAGAAGGCAAACCATTCCGTGCCGCCTTGCAACTTTTTTCATTATTTCCATTGTCAGCTGGTTCTGGTCAGAGGCAAGGTTGCTGGTTGTAAAAATCGGAGCCATTTCATGCTGGGCAGGTGCGGCTTCGTTGTGCTCGGTTTTTGCATATATACCTAAGCTCCAAAGCTCTTGGTTCAAATCTTCCATGTATTCTACGATTCTAGGTTTAATTGCCGCAAAATACTGGTCATCCATTTCTTGTCCTTTGCAAGGTTTTGCCCCGAAAAGAGTTCTTCCAGTCATTCTAAGGTCTTTGCGCTGCTGCCACATTTTTTCGTCTACAAGGAAATATTCCTGTTCCGGTCCCATTGTGGTTGTAACGTGCTTTGCATTTGAGCCAAAAAGACGCAAAATTCGGAGCGCCTGTTCGTTTAGAGTTTCCATGGAACGCAAAAGAGGAGTCTTTTTGTCAAGGGCTTCTCCAGTATATGCGCAAAATGAAGTAGGAATGCATAATGAATGGTCTTTTACAAAAGGATAGGAAGTAGGGTCCCAAACCGTGTAACCTCTCGCTTCAAAAGTCGCTCTAAGCCCGCCGCTTGGAAAAGAAGAGGCGTCTGGTTCTCCTTTTATAAGCTCTTTTCCTGAAAAACTCATTATAACACGGCCTTCCGATGTGGGAGTTATAAAACTGTCGTGTTTTTCTGCTGTAATGCCAGTAAGCGGCTGAAACCAATGCGTGTAGTGGGTTGCTCCTTTTGAAATGGCCCACTGCTTCATTGCGTCTGCAACTTGGTTGGCTACGTCAAGATTAAGAGGAGTTCCTTCTTCCATCGTATGCTTTAATGATTCAAAAGTGTCTGTAGTCAACAGTTGTTTCATAACCTGCTGATTAAAAACGTTTTTTCCAAATATTTCAGGAACGTTGATGTTTTTGCACATATTTTCTCCAAAAAATAAGTATGGGTTGTCCCGAAGGTTTCTTTTCTGTAATTTTCAGGCTAGAGCCAAAAATCTATAGAAAATTAAAATCTATTTTTTTGCTTGCATTGCAGCTTTTATTTGCTCTACAAACAGATGGTTTTGGTCGGTTCTTTCCGGAACGCTGAACTTAGGCCGCCCGTCAACTTCGCTGATTCTATATATATGTCTTGGCGATGTTGTGTATGCTGGGCTGTCTGGGTTGTTTATCCACCAGTCAAGAACAGAAATAATGCAGAGCGTATACTTTAATAGATTTGCATTGTTCGCATTTGTAGTTGGGCTAGTGTTTTTCGCCCCTAAAAGAATGTCCAGCCTTTTTGAAACTTCGTTTTGGATGTCAAAACGGTAGTGTTCCCATGGATTTTGAACTTTTGAAACAGGTCCTCTTGTTGAAGATGCGGCATCGCATTGGGCAACAACTTCTGTAAGAAATTTTCGAATAAAATCTGTGCGCGTGCCAAGAGGCATTAGTTTTCCTTCGTTTGCAGGACGCTCCAAAGTCAGCTGGTCAAACTTAAAGTTTGGCAGAAAAAGGTACTGAGTTTGCCACATTATGTTTGTAAGCAGCTTTCTTCCGTACTGAGTGTTTTCAAAATCTTCCTGCGAATAAGCCTGGTTTACAAAATCGTTCAGCGGCTCGCAATAAAAACGTTCAAAATATGTTTCGCGGTAATTTGCCCACTCTTCAAGAACATTCGCAATGTTGTCTGTTATTTTTGAAGACGAATTTGAAAGAACTTGTTCAGAAAAAACAATATTTCTACATCCTTGGAACAAGTCTTCTACGATTTTTAGAAGAACAACGGTGACTTGCAATGGGTTTTCCGGGCTAAGGACATTGAATCCGTCTGCAAATTTGTAAAGCGGTTGAAAGTATGGAAACATATCCGGATGATTTTCAAGATTCTTAAATCCTGCCTGAGGAAATAATTGCTCTAAAAGGCTTAAGCCTGTTACTACAACAGAATCTTTCATTCCTCTTGTTGGGCGGGCAGGCGCTTTTGGCTTGGAATTTTCGTCCTGGACTTTTTCTGCGCCGTTTTCATCTTTTGGTTTTTCTGGCAAAAGAAGGTCGTATTTGTGTAATCCTACAAATTTTAAAATTTCTGCCACTTTTACTCTAAAAAAATCTGGATAAGATTCAAAAGTGTCTGAACACATTCTCATTAACAGCGGATATAGTTTTTTTACAATTTCGTTTTGTATGTAGAGCCAGGATGTAATGGCTTCCTTTGCAAATAAACTTAATTTTTCGTGAGGCGCGTCTTGGTAGCTGTTTTCGTCTGTATAAATTTCTTTTATAAGCTTTGGAATTTTATTTTCGCCGTAGTAGTAAACTTGAATTAAAAGGCGGTATGTAGCTTTTACGTAAGGAATAAGGTCTTGCACATAATAGGGTTGGGGCAAATCTTGCAGCTCTATGTGGGCAAGCTTTATGCCTTGCATATTCCAGCCGGCAACCATTCTAAGAAATTTAAATTTAGGTTCGTTGCTGTTTGCAATTTTTGTTTTATAAGATGAAGGCGCAATTTGAATAAGCGTCTTAATTACGGTTATAAACGACTGAAGATTTTCTATGTGATGTTTTAAAGTTACAGTGCAGAATTCTGTAATGACTTGCTCGTGTCCTTTGTTTTGAAAATACTTTATAAAATTAAAGATTCCATAGTTTGGTTTTATTTCATACTCTGAACTCATCATTAAATGGTCAATTTGAGTGCTCAGTTTTGCAGGAATCTGAATAAGCTCTTCCTGCTTGTTTCTTCCTTTTGAGGGTGTAGCTTTTTGCGTAGTTTCCTGAGGTTTTGGCGAAGAATTTGAAGTCTGATTGCGGATAATTCTTCCATTTTTGTTCGGCTGGCTGGAAGAATTCTGAGAAGCTGAAGAAGAACGTTCGTACATAACTTTTCCGCCAAGTTTTTGCGCCATTGCCTCAGCTTCTATTGGATCAATCTTTCCTATTGCTTGTCGAGTTTTGTCTAATGTTCCCGGCTCCCAATCTGCTTGAATTGGTTTTTTATTTTCATCTGTCATAGTTTTTACCTCGTGGAAGAATAAAATTACAATCTGAGCAGGTTTTTCTTTACAATACCTGGACAGTTTTTTAGAACAATTTTTTCTCCGTCTTTTGTCATTAAAACTCCGTCAAATGTTCCATATATTTTTGAATAAGTATTTCTCATAAAGATTATGTTTAAGGTTCTGTTTGCAACAGAAATCGGTGTAAAGGAAAGGTCAACCATGCTTTCTGTATCTTGAACAATCCATTTTTTTTCAATTCCAAATGGATGTGTTATGCATACGGGAGGCATTGCAGTTATTTGTTCGTTTACAGAAAGCATATTGTTGTTGTACTGGTCTGAATCAAGCGATTCCTGATTGTCCGTTGAAAAATGAAAGATAATGTTTTTTTCATTTTGCTTTGCCAGCCCGAACATGACTTCGCTAGTTGAATGAAATTTTAAATAAATTCTATTCAGGAGCATTAATCCAAGTCCTTTTTCTTGCGCTATTGGATTAATGCTTTTTTTTGTTTTGCCAAGCTGAATACCGCCTTCAACTCTTAAAGGAACAGACCAGGTCGCGCTGCAACGCTGTGTTGTAGGGGCAGGAGTAACTGTAAGAAATTCGCTTTTTTCGTCTGATGGAAAAAATGTATTAAATCTAGCTTTTGCGAACGGCCTAAATTTGTCGCCTTTGACAAAAAATGTCATAGAAATAGAGTTGTGGTTTTTGTTCCAGCTGATTTTTATGTTTCTGTTTTTTCCAAAAGTGTTGCAGGCTGCAATCTGGGTGTTTGTTGGAACAAAACGACGTCTAGGTCCCATAAAAGAATGGTACGCATACTTTTGACCTGTTCTTTTGTCCCAAAAAATGACTTCAGCGATGCCAAACGCTTTGTCGTCAAAGAATTCTACCATCCCAAGGTAATGCTCGTTCGAGAATACAAAGAATATCCGGCTTTTTATTCTGAAATTAGAAAAAAAACGCCAAGTAGGAATTCCTGCGAAAGGTGCTTTTACACCCCTTATGTCTATTTTTTTAGGGCTTCCATAAAATGTGCCGAAATTTATTTTTCCGTTTTGTATTATGCGCTCAGGTGCATGTTCTAATATTCGTGAATACATAAGACCCCTGCAGTTTTCTAATCTATGTTAAATAAAGCTCGATTTTCAGCCTTCTAAATCAAATTTACTAGGATTTATTATAATACCATTCAAAAAGTCTAAATACAAGAGATGTTTTTTTCTTGTTAATTGCCACAAGCGTGATAAAATAAAAACTAAAGTGGAACTGCATAAGCACGGCAAACCGTGCAGAACAGTTTTTTCCTAAAACAACATCAAGGGAGCTGCAAATGGGAATTAGTTTGTATTCTTTGGGAGCCGCGCAGGAAGTTACAGGCTCAAAGCATATTTTTGAAATAGATGGCCGGTCTTTTATGGTTGACTGCGGAGCTTTTCAAGGCAAGCGAAAATTAAGCGATGAAAAAAACCGTGACTTTGATATTGCTGCTGATAAAATAGAATCTGTAATCCTTACGCACGGTCATTACGATCACTGCGGACTTCTTCCAGTTCTTACGAAAAAGGGTTATAAAGGAAATATTTACGCAACGCCAGCAACTCGGGACATTGCAAACCTTGTAATGATGGATAGCGCTAGAATTCAAGCTAGAGACGCGGAGTTCCTTGCAAAGCAGGCAAAGAAGAAAGGTGAAAAATTTGTTTGGAGACCTTTGTTTAATGAAGATGATGTTGTAAAAACTGCAAACCAGATTATAAGTCTTTCATACAACAGAAAAATGTACATTGCTCCAGATGTTCAATTGGAATTTTTTGACGCAGGCCATATTTTAGGCTCTGCTTTTGCTTATGTTACGATTCGTGGAATGCACAGGGAATTTACAGTTCCGTATCAACATTCTACAGGGGATACAGAAACCAGAATCCTTTTTACAGGAGATATTGGACGAAAAGAAAAACCTATTATACGCCCTCCTGCAATTGATATGCCAGCTCCAGATTACATTGTCCTTGAAAGCACTTACGGAAATCGTAAGCATGAGGACCGGGAATTTGCAATGAAAGAGTTGCAGCGAATTGTTAGAGAAGCCTGCGCAAAAAAAGGAAAGATTATAATTCCTTCGTTTGCAATAGAGCGGGTTCAAGAGCTTGTCTACTACTTGCACTTGCTTACAGATAAAAAGAAAATACCCGTTGTGCCAATTTATGTTGATTCTCCAATGGCTGCAAATGCAACTAGTGTTTTCCGCGTTCATCCTGAATGTTACGACGAAAGCGTGAACGAAGCCTTTTTAAAGCATCATAAAAATCCTTTTGGATTTGGCTCTCTTTCGTTTACAACAAGCGTTGAAGAATCAAAGGCTTTGAACAAAAAGGAAGGGCCTATGATTATTATTAGCGCGGATGGAATGTGCGAAGCCGGGCGGGTTTTGTATCATCTTGCGAACGATATTGGCGATGAACGAAACACTGTCTTAATTGTTGGGTATATGGCAGAAAATACGCTGGGACGCAGAATTCGAGATGGAGAAAAAGAAGTTAAGATTTTAGGGGATTGGTATCACGTAAATGCAAAAGTTGAACAGATTAATGCGTTTAGCGCCCATGCTGACTATGAAGAGATGACGCAATGGCTTGATTCTATAGATACTAGCCGTTTAAAGAATATTTTTATGGTTCATGGTGAAAAGGATTCGCAAGATTTTTTTACTCAGTATCTTCAGGAACATGGCTATAAAAATGTTACCGTTGTAAAATATGATGAAACTTACGAGCTTTTTTAGGCTATTCTTCTTTTTTTATAAGGGGCAATTCTTTTTCCCAAACGGAAGCCATAAATTTATATCCTTCTTGGTTCGGGTGAATGCCATCCATGCACATCAGGTTTCTGTAGTCAGACGTTTCTAGCATTGCAAGGCGCATATCTACAAGCTGCACGTTGTTTTTAAAAGCGTACTTTACTATGTGCATGTTGTAAATTTCGTGGTTGCGGTAAAGCACATCTGGAATGTTTTTCGTAAATTCTTTTACAGCGTTTTCGTCATAGTTTTTGCAGATGTGATTAAACCAGCGGTCGCCTACTAAAGGAGGCATACTCATTAAAATCGGCGTTATTTTGTTTGCGCGGCAACTTCTTACCATTTGGTCAAGAATGTTTATAAACTCTTCAAGAGGAACTCTTTGAGAATGTTCTTCGTTTGGACAAAGGCATATTGGCGACCAGTCGTAATCGCAATCGTTGCCGCCGCTTTCGATAATGGCAGCATCTCCTGCAGTTCCTTTTTCTATCTCTTTGTTTAGTTTTCTTTGTGCTTTTGTAATTATATTGCCAAAAACGCTTTGATTGTTTAGTTCAAAACCTAGTTTTTTGCTAGCTAAGGAAAGGCTGTTTTCGGCAATGATGTCGAACATATTGCCGCTTCCGGTACCTGTTACAGCTCCTTTTAGAATCGAATCCCCATAAACGCTGATTTTATTTATACCGTTTTCCATGTAAAACCTCCCATAAAAGTCAATGAAAAGCTATATTTAGTTGCCAATAGCTCCTTTTGTGCTTGGAATTTCGCCATTGCGCCGCGCGTCTAGTTCAACAGCGCTCCGGATAGCTCTAGCGCAGGCTTTAAAAAGACCCTCCATTTTGTGGTGGTCGCTTCTGCCCCTTATAGTATCTAGGTGAAGATTGCATTTTGCCCCGTTTACAAATCCTTGCCAGAAGTCCTCAAAGCAGTCTGTCTGGAAACTAGATTCTTTTCCGTCTTGCCCAATTGAAACTAGAGGAATGTTAGTAAGTTGCGCGTTGCAAAACAAGTAAGGCCTGCCGCCAAAGTCTACCGCAGCCTGTAAAAGAGATTCGTCCATTGGATAGATAAAGCATCCTGTCCTGTAAATTCCTGCGCAGTCGCCTAAAGCTTTGGCAAAGCATTGCCCGAGCACGATGCCTGTATCTTCCAAGAGGTGGTGCTGGTCAACTTGCAAGTCGCCTTCAAGTGTCCCGTCTAAATCGAACATTCCGTGCTTGCAAAAACTTTTTAGCATGTGGTCAAAAAATCCAATTGGATTTTTTACGCTGCATTTTCCAGTTCCGTCAAGGTTTAGCGTAAGGTTTATATTGGTCTCGCTAGTTTTTCGTTCTACGTTTGCAATTCTCATTTGTTTCCTCTGATAAAAAAGAGTTTTAGAGCATTACTTTTCTAAGCTCATATTCAAGAATATCTGTTGCTCCTAGCTGCTGAAGTTTTGGCAGCAGAATTGGAACTTCGCTCTTTTTTACTGCTATTTTTACAGCGTAACCGTCATTTCCAAACAGCGGAGATACTGTAGGGCTTTTCATGGAAGGAATTGCTTTTATAAGATTTTCAAAGTTGTCTTTAGAAACGTTCATTTCAAGCATGACCCTTGAGCGTGCTGCCAGAACAGCTTCGAAAAGCATTTTTAATTCAAGGATTTTTTGCTTTTTTTCTGGAACTTCCATAGCCTCTTTAGAAGCGTACATTCTTGTAGAAGATTCCATAAGCGTGTCTACAATTTTCAGCCTGTTTGCTTTTAAAGAAGAGCCTGTTGAAGTGTTGTCAATTAGAATTTGAGCTAGAGCATCTTCGCTGTCTTGAACAAAACCTTCTGATGTTCCCCAGGTTCTAAAAATTTTTCCGTCAATTTTTTTTGAATCAATCCATTTTTTACTCAAAGACTGATATTCTGTAGCAATTGTTACAGGATTTTCTAAAAGCTTTGAAAAATCTTTTGTTTCTGGAATCGCTGCGACTATTCGGACAGGGTCAAAGCCTAAGTCCATTATTTCTACAACTTTGTTTTCTACGCCGTTTTCGTAAACCCAGTCTTTGCCAGAAAAACCGACATCTGCTTTGTTTTCCGCCAAAAGCGCGCTTGTAATTTGCGGTTTTACAACTTGAAAAGCTAAATCTTCTTGGTTTGTTGTAGGAAAGTAAGTTCTGTCCGGCAGATGAATTGAAATCCCTACATCGCTTAAAAGTTCGTATACCGATTCATAAATTCTGCCTTTTGCTAAAAGAATTTTTAGTTTTTCCATTTGATTTTCCTATATTGCAATCTTTTTTAGTTTGGCGCGTTGCGGATTTTCCCCGCTAAAAGTGGCGAAAATCGCAAGACTACAGTGAGGCGCATTTTTTTGACATCCCCAACTTTGTTTGAATTATATTGAAGAAGGTAGATAAATTCAATGTAGCGTTGAAAAAATGTAAAAAACTTTATACTATGAAAGGAATAATAAATCGCGTGCTAAGAGGTATTTTTATGGAAGAAATTCTTGATTTGTTGCGACAAAACGCTCGGCTTTCTGTGGAAGATATTGCATTAATGACAAAAAAATCTGTTCAGGAAGTGGCGGCGATAATAAAAAAGCTAGAAGATGATGGAATTATTTTAAAATACGCGGCGATTGTAAATCCAGAAAAAAGCGGAGAGGCAAAAGCAAAAGTCAGCGCGGAAATTCAAATCCAAGTAACGCCGGAACGAGGGCAGGGGTTTGATGCTCTTGCAGATAGAATATATCGCTTTCCGCAAGTTAAGTCGCTTTACCTTATGAGTGGAGGCTACGATTTTAAAGTTGTAGTAGAAGGCGACAGCTTGCAAGAAGTCGCATTTTTTGTTTCTAGCAAGCTGGCGACTTTAGAAGGCGTTCGCTCTACAAAAACAAGTTTTATTTTAAAAACTTACAAAGAAAACGATATTGTTTACGTTGAAGATGACCGAGACCGCCGCGAAGGCGCAATGGCATAATTGTTTGGTATTATTATTTTTGGAGAATATTTTGAATACACGTAAAGATAGATTTAGTTCTGCTATGGTGGCAACTGCTCCTAGCGGAATACGAAAATTTTTTGAAATGCTTATAGGACATGACGATGTTATAAGCCTTTCTGTAGGCGAGCCTGATTTTCCAACTCCTTGGGGAATCAGGGAAGAAGCTTTTTATCACTTGGAAAAAGGACATACTTCTTATACTAGCAACTGGGGACTTTTAGAACTAAGGGAAGAAATTGTTCGCTATATGGAACGCTACGGTCTGTTCTATAATCCGAATAACGAAGTTTTAGTTACGGTTGGAGCTAGCGAAGGTGTAGATGCTGTTTTAAGAACTATTTTAAATCCAGGTGATGAAATTCTTGTCTGCCAGCCGTGCTATGTGAATTATACGCCGCTTGCAAATCTTTGCGGGGCGACCGTAGTTCCTATTGATACTAGCGTAAATGGCTTTTATCCGACTGCCAGCCAAATAGAAAAGGCTGTTACTGCAAAAACTAAAGCAGTTATGCTTTGCTCTCCAAACAATCCTACAGGAACGGTTGTTCCTGCCAGCGAGCTTGAGAAAATTGCAGAGGTTGCAAAAAAGAACCAGCTTTGGGTGATTTCCGATGAAATTTATTGCGAGCTTGTTTACGACGGTGTAAAGCACGCTTCAATTGGAAGTTTTCCCGGAATGAAAGACTATACAATTATCCTGAACGGCTTTTCAAAGTCGTTCGCTATGACCGGTTGGAGAATCGGTTATATCGCAGCTCCGGCAGAAGTTTTGGCGCAGGTAGTAAAACTTCACGGTTACAACACGATTTGCGCTCCAATTTTTAGTCAGTATGCTGCTGTAGAAGGTCTAAAAAACGGTTGGAAAGATGTTGAAAAAATGCGGCTTAGTTATCAGCAGCGCAGAAACCTTATGGAAGAAAAATTTTTGCAGATGGGTTTGGATGTCCCTGAGCCAGCCGGCGCTTTTTATATGTTCCCAGATATAACTTCTACGGGGCTTTCCAGTGAAGAATTTGCAACACAGCTTTTTAAAAAGCACAATGTTGCAGTAGTTCCTGGCAACGTGTTTGGTCTTGGCGGAGAAGGCAGAATTCGTTGCTGCTATGCAACTGCTGTAGATAAAATAAAAATCGCCATGGAAAGAATTGCAGAATTTGTACAGGAATGTAAAGAAGGCTAAAATGATTATACCTATTCTTATTGCTGTTATATGTGGTTCGGTTTTACTCATTGTTTTGATGTCAATTGCGTCTAAAAAGGATGGAGAAATTAGCAGCCCGAATTCAAAGAAGAAACATCACAAAAACGAAAGCGCAATTATAAAAGAGTGTGTAAAAAAACTTTCTCATGACCCGCACAATGTTCCTGCGTTAATTACTCTTGGAGATGTGTATTGGGGGGCGGACAATTACGAAAAAGCTTATCCAATTTATACGACGTTATACAATTTAATTAGCATGCATGTGGAAATAGACCAAAAAAAAGCATCTTTAAGATATGGCGTTTGCTCGTTTAAGATGAATAAAATGGAAGATGCCTATAAGGGGCTTACTTCTGCGCTGAAAATAGACCCTAAGATTTTTGAAGGCAACCTTTGTTTGGGCGAACTGATGTATCAAAAAAAAGAATATGAAAAGGCTATCCTTTGCTTAAAAAGAGCTCTTTCTACAAATCCAGAAAGTTCTGAAACCATGAAGTTCTTGGCATATTCAATGTATCAAACAAAAAAGTACAGGGAAAGCTTGCCTTATCTTAAGAAAGTTATAGAAAACAATCCGGAAAACAAGGAAGCCTTGTTTTTTATGGCTTCTGCTATGGAAGAATCTGGAATGGGCGACAGAGCTTTAAAGATTTTTATGCATTTAAGGCCGGACCCTGTTTTTGGACCGCAGGCTTGTATCTCTGCAGGTTCTTACCACGATAGGCTTAAGCAGTA
The DNA here is from genome assembly GCA_002437725.1 of Treponema sp. UBA6367. Lineage (GTDB taxonomy): Bacteria > Spirochaetota > Spirochaetia > Treponematales > Treponemataceae > Treponema_D. The sequence goes on along the minus strand of DJRF01000002.1, from coordinate 31,602 downwards.
TGACAAGGCTATTCAGGATTATGAAATTGCTTTAAAACTAGAAGCCGTTCCGCCGGAAACAAAGCTTTCTATATATTACAAACTTGCGCAGAGTTATTTGGCAATGCACAATATTTCCAAAGCATTGTATTACTTAAAGCAGATTCAGACGGTTACTCCGTCTTACAAAGATGTAAATGCCCTTGTGCAGCGTTATCAAGAATTGAATCAGAATTCAAATCTTCAGGCTTATCTTATGAGCGGAACTAGCGAGTTTGTTGCTCTTTGTAGAAAATTTGTTACATCATACTACACAGATTCCTATGTAAAAATAGAAGATATTTCTGTTGCTGCTGAAAGTATTGAAGTTTTGTGTGAAGTTGAAAGCGCTAAGTGGCAAGATACAGAATTGTTTAGATTTTTCAGAAGCACTGGCTCAATAGGTGAGCTTTATATAAGAGATTTTCATTCAAAGCTGCGGGATTTAAAGTGCGAAAGAGGTTTTTGCGTAACAGCCGGCTCTTTTACTGACGAAGCAAAAAAGTATGTGGAAGGACGGCCAATTGACCTTATTGAAAAAAACAAGCTTGTTTCAGTTTTAAAGCGTATTGACAGTATACACTAGAAAATACTCTAAAAAACAAGTTTTTTTTGAAAGAATTTCAGCTAGATTATAAAACTTAATTTTTGTCTTTTTTAGTTTACAGGAATTATTACAAGATTTCTTTCGCGGGATTCTTTTTTGTTTGCAGAATCTGTTAAAAAAGGAACAAAGAGAGGTTCGACTCTGTATTTTTCAACCAATTCCTTTATAGAATTCATTTCTTCTGTTATGTTAGAAAACCTTGCCTTGTATGCTGTAAGAAATCCTCCTTTTTTTGTTAATGAAAGGAGCGTCTTTGTCATTTTTTTGTCTAAAGGTCTAAAGGCTCTAAAAGTTGCTATATGAAAACTTTCTGCGCGAACTTTTTCAGCTTCGCTTTTCATTACGGTTACGTTTTTTAGTCCCAGAATAGCAGCGCAGTTTTCAAGAAATGCGCATCTTTTGTCCATGCGTTCAACCAGCGTAAAATTGAATTGCGGCATTGCGGCAGCCAAGGGAATGCCAGGGAGTCCGCCGCCGCTTCCGATGTCAGCAATTTTAAGCTTGGAAGGTTCTGTTCCTTTCAGAACTATACTTTCTGCTAATTTTTTTATTATTTTAGTTCCAGAAAGGCTGTCTAAAATGTGATTTACTGCAATTTCGTCAAAATCGCTTGTGTTTGTTAAATTGTATGCAGAATTAAAAAGAATAATTTCGTTTGTATACTTTTCCATTTTAGGAACTAGCGTGCTGCATTGTTCCTGTGTAAAATCTAATTTTAAGAGTCCTTGCAAAAGTTTTTCTGTCATATTAGTCGCCAATGTCCAAAAGCAAATCTAAGCTGAGCTCTGCGGAGTTCTGTTTCAATGAAACCAGATTTCCTGTTTTTTCAGCGTGCAGAGAAGTCTGGTTGGAAAGTTTGTAAATAGGGGATTCTTTGTTTATGCTGTCTTGAACAACCTTAGCTTGCACGTTGTAGCCTGCCATAGAACCTGAGTTTCCGTCAGACTTGAAAAGAAGATAAAAAGTCTCGTCGCGGCTTTGAGAATTAAAATCGTATTTCCGGTCGGCAGTAAGTAAAAAAGTTCCGTCGTTTTCTTTTTTGCTAAAAAAAATTGTTCTGCAAGTGCTAAGAATGTCGCTTCCGTTTATTGTAAATCTCAAAATTTTTGGATTTTTTTCTTGATTTTCGGCTGCTCTAGCGGAAGTTTTTGTTAAATCCTGCTGTTTTTTAATTTCTTCTAGCTGAGTTAAAATTTCAGCAAGCAGAACTTGTGTGTTTTGTTCGTTGTTAAGGCCTGAAAAATCTTCATTAAGATTATAAAGACTTCCTAGCAGATTTCTGCTGCTCAGGTTTGAAATATCCATAGCCGTTACGCTAGAGGAATTTAAAAGAGATGAAGGCGAGCCTAGTAAACTAGAAACAATTCTTGCTGTCCTAGAGCTTGAATTTGAGCTGCCAGCTTGGTTATTGCCTTTGTTTGTTTCTAAAGCTGGGTTTTGAAGCTGTTCTTTTGAACTTGAATTGCTTTGCGCCGGTTTTTCTGAAAAGAAATCTCCAGGCGTGTAAAATTTTCCACCAATTGCAGGCGCTGAAATTCGAGGCATTTGCAGGCTTGTTGAAATTGACGGCATTTCTGGCATTTTTACTTGCGGCATAGAGGCTTGTGAATTTTGAGAGTTCTTAGAATCTTGTGCAATTGCACTAGCCATCAGTACGGTAATTGCTGCAGAACAAAAAAGAATCTTTTTACAGATTTGCAATTGCTTCCTCCACAAATTCAAGCCGTTGTGTCAATTGGGCAATAGTTTTTTCTAGCCTAGATTTTTCTTTGTTTAATTTTTCTAAAGGATCTGCTTTTTTTGCTTCGCTAGCCCTTTGCTTCATCATTTCTCTTACGCTGGCAGGGCTTTTTCCTTTTAAAAATTCCTGTTCGGCGGCTTCCCGCTCGTCTTTTTTCTTTACGCAGGCTACAACTTTCATGTTGTCAAATCCAATTGCCGGGTTCACGTTGCTGTTGCCAACTCTTCGAATTTCTTTTTCGCTGTTTCGTGGCAATTGCAGAACTCTGTCGATGTAATCTTCGTAGCGTATGTTTGCTTCTTTGCAAAGTTCGTGGGCACGTATAAGCAGTTTGCCTAGCTCTTGCATTAATTTTCCGTTTGCTTCTACGTAGTCTTTGCGAATTTTTTCTGTAAGCTCTTTTAATTCAGGATTTTCGTCTATAGAAAGTTTGTAATATCCTTTGCTTTCTGCTATAGAAATCAAATTGTCGAATTTTGCCCAAAACGCTTGTGTGTGGACTTTTGCATTGTACACGTGATTTGCGCTGCCGGTGTTGTTCAATAATTCTTCGGAACACAAATGGTGAGTGTATTCGTGAACGGCTGTGTAAACAAGCTCGTTTTCTGTCTTAAAATTTTTATTGTGCAAATATATTTCGTGAGTATCTGGCATGTAAAATCCATTTACCCGCTTGCTTTCTTTTCCTGTTTGAATGACTGAAAAATCTAATTGCGAAGGCTCAATGTCCAATAGCATTTCTTTTATTTTTTCGTTTTCCATAAGGGCATTATATCACGATTTTAAAATGGTTGGAACACACCGAATTGGCAAGGTTTGTATTTAAACAAAAAAAAACTGCCGCAAAAAATCTTGCAGCAGTTCATTTGTTGTTTTATTTTGTAAAATGCAAAAATAATCCTTACATTTTTTCTATCAGCAGTTTGTATTTTCCATAAGGAACGCGACGGAAGTTGTGCAGTGCTGTATGTGTTGCAACGAGGTTATTGTAAAACACTTCTAAAGTAAGTCCCTGCTCAGACGACATATCTGCTTTTACAACAAGATAATAAGTTCCTGTTTCTGCAATGTTCCACTGCGTTGTAACCATGAACAAGAACGGCTCGAAAGTAGATGGCGGAACTGCATTTCCTTTCAAATTTTCATTTTCAATAAGATTAAAGTTTTCATCATATAGAAGAATTTCTGGAATCATTGCGCTCTTTTTTTCTTCGTTTGCGCTCATAAGTCCTGTTGGAATTGACTTCAATGTAAAATCGTAAGCGCCATTTTCCAAAGACAGTTTATAGACATTTGCCGGAACTGGAGTTTCAGAATATTCAACAGAAACTTGACTGCTCGTTTCAGAAAGATTTTCGTTTTTAAGCTGCTTTCCGATTTTGTAATCCAACGCATTGCCTGACGCAATAAGTTCTTTTTCATCTGAAAAAACTTTTTCTGTTGAAACTTTTGTAGACGCGCAAGAAATAATGCAAATTGACAAAACTGCCAATCCAAGACAACTTCTTAATTTTCTCATAATTTTTCCTTGTTATAAAAAATAACAATTTATTATATCATTGTTACCCCCCCCCCATGGTCAAGGGCACGCCGGCACTCGATGCGCGCTGAATTATAAATAAAGTTTGAGTACACGAAATGAAGTTCCGTAAAATTGTAAAGGTTTTAGTCCATCCAACCGGCATTTGCGCTGATTATAGAAGCGCTTACTGTTGCGGCGGTTTCTGTTCTCATAATTCTGCTTCCCATTCCGCAAAGAATGAATCCGTTTTCCTTTAAATATGTTCTCTCTTTGTCTGTCCAGCCGCGTTCGCTGCCTATTGCCGCGACGTAAGTCCTTTTTAAAGGTTCGTTTTCTTGCCCAAGTTCTGTTTTTTTTAGGATTTGCGAAAGGCTTCCCTGCGGAAAAACATTGTCAAGGCAAAGCTTTATGGAATTTTCTGGAATAGATTTTTTTACAGTTTTTATGCACTCTTCAAAATTTCTGTGCAAGAAAAGTTTCGGGACTTGGGTGGAAGCTGCTTGAACAGTTCCATCTAAAAGCATTTTATACGCGCTTCCGTGCTCAACAAGGTTTGACTGCATATAAGATTTTTCTCCAAGTTCTGTAGCCGTTAAATGAACTTCTTTTACTCCTAGAGCGGCAATATCGCGTAAGAGCCTTTTTAATTGAATCGGTCTAGGAAATCCTATTATCATAATGAGCGGAAAAAGAGGTTTTCCATCGCTTTGAGGAATAAAAGTGTACTTAATAAAAGAATCTGTGATTTCTGTTATTTGGGCGTTGCCAGCTTTGCCGTCGATTATGCCGGCGTAAAAAAAGTCGCCTTCCTTTTTGTGCAAAATTTTTAAAATGTGCTGAGCTCTCTCGTCTTTTTTATCTAGCGGTTTTTCAATTTCGTCTTTAGAAAACAAACAGATATTCATATTTCGATTATAACAGATTGAAAGTCAGTAGTCATCTGCCCTTTTTCTTTCTAGAATATTGTGCTATTCTGAATATATGAATTACATTTCTTCTGATACTTTTGCAAAAAATGAACTTTTAGACCGGTTTATAAAGTACGTAAAAATATGGACAGAAAGCAATGAAGCTGCTGCAGATACAGGAAAAATTCCTTCTACAGACAGGCAGTTCGACCTTGCAGAAAAACTTTCTGATGAATTAATCTTGCTAGGTCTTAGCGAAGTTCAAGTTACCGAAAACTGTTATGTTCACGGTATTCTTAATGCAAGTGCAGGTTTTGAAAAAGTTCCTTCCATGTGCTGGCTTGCCCACTTAGATACTGTAGAAGAAGTAAGCGGAAAAGACGTAAAGCCGATAGTCCATACAAATTACGACGGAGAAGCAATTGACCTTCAGAATGGAATTAGGTTGGATTCCCATGCAGATTCTTACCTGGCGCAGGCAGCCGCAGAGCGCGACACAATAATTACCAGCGACGGTACTACGCTTTTAGGAGCGGATGACAAGGCTGGCATTGCAGAAATAATGACGGCTTTGCAATATCTTGTAGGACATCCTGAAGTAAAACACGGACAAATTGAAGTTATTTTTAGTCCTGATGAAGAAACAGGGCACGGAATGGATAAAATTCCTTTGTCGCTTTTAAAATCAAAATTTGCATATACGGTTGATGGCGGTCATTTAGGGCAGTTAGAAACAGAGTGTTTTAATGCTTTTTCCGCATCTGTTACATTTACAGGCAAGGCTTGCCACACAGGAGATGCAAGAAAAAATGGCATGATAAATGCCATCTGTATGGCTAGCCGTTTTGTGGAAAATCTTCCTGCAAATGAACGCCCAGAAACTTCCTGCGGATATGAAGGTTTTTATGCCGTCATGAAAATGGAAGGCTCAATTGAAAAGGCTTGCGTTTCACTGATTCTCAGAGACTTTTCTGATGAAGGTATTAAAAGGCGTGTCGCCTATATTGAAAAACTTTCAGGACTCATTTCAGAAGGGTTTGGCGGACGTGCTCACGTAGAGTTTAAAGAACAGTACAGAAATATGAAGTCCGTTATGGATAAAAATCCTTTTGTTGTGGAAAAGCTGATTTGCGCGTACAAAGAAAGTGGAATTGTTCCAGAGTTTGTTCCAATCAGGGGAGGAACAGATGGCTCTAGGCTTACCGAGCTTGGAATCCCAACTCCAAATATTTTTACAGGCGGCCATAATTACCACTCAAGAAGTGAATGGGCAAGCCTTTCTCAAATGTGTTTGGCTACGGATGTTCTTATAAACTTGGCTGTTCAAGTTGTGCAAAATTGATTTTAAAAATTAATCTTGGGGGAATATTATGCATGAATATGCAATTGAGGGTGGCTTTCCTATAAAAGGAGAAATAGTTGCAAGCGGAAATAAAAACGCCGCTTTGCCGTGTATTGCAGCAAGCTTGCTTACAGAAGAGCCTGTAATCTTGCGGAATATTCCAGATATTGAAGATATTGCTGTAATGCTCAATATTTTGCAGTCCTTTGGAGCAAAAGCAACCAATTTAGGAAATCACAGTTGGAAAATCGAGGCAAAAGAGCTTTCTTCAATCTGCATTCCAAAAGAACTTTCTAAAAAGATTCGGGCCTCTATACTTTTTGCAGGTTCTATGCTTGCGCGCTGCGGAAAAGCGGAAATGCTTCCTCCTGGTGGCGATGTCATTGGAAGGCGTCGGCTGGATACGCATTTTATCGCATTGGAACAGTTAGGCGCTCGCGTTGATATTAATGGTTCTTTTAAGTTTACTGCGAACAAACTGATAGGAACAGATATTTTTTTAGACGAATGTTCTGTAACTGCAACAGAAAACGCTTTAATGGCGGCGGTTCTCGCAGAAGGCCGCACATCAATTGTAAATGCTGCAAGCGAACCTCATATTCAGGATTTGTGCAACATGCTAAACAGCATGGGCGCTAAAATTTCTGGAATAGGTTCTAACATTCTTTATATTGACGGTGTAAAAAAACTTCACGGCTGTGAATTTGAAATTGGTCCGGATTACATGGAAATTGGTTCTTATATCGGATTGGCTGCCGCAACCAAAGGATGCATAAAAATTAAAGGAATAAAAAATCTTGATATGCGTCCTTTAAAAGTGGGCTTTTCAAAACTTGGAATATCTTGGACAACTGAAGGCGATTCAATCACTGTTGGAGCAATCCAAGAGATGAAAACTAATGCTGACGTCGGCACAAAAATTCCTAAAATTGACGATAGCCCTTGGCCAGGATTTCCGCCTGATTTAACTTCAATTATGACAGTTGTTGCGACACAAGTTGAAGGGACTGTTCTTATTTTTGAAAAGATGTTTGAAAGCAGAATGTTCTTTGTAGATAAGCTTATAAGCATGGGCGCGCAAATTATTCTTTGCGACCCGCATCGGGCAGTCGTTTGCGGACCGAGCTTGCTGCATGGAGAGCATTTGGTTTCCCCAGATGTTCGCGCTGGAATGGCAATGGTGATTGCAGCAATGGCTGCTCACGGAGAAAGCCGCATAAGCAATGTGTATCAAATTGAGCGCGGATATGAGCACTTGGTAGAACGGCTGCAGTCTTTAGGCGCGCATATAAAAAAGATTCCGCTTGAATAAAAGGTCGAAGAGCGAGTTTTTGGGAAAATAAATATAGGCATAAGTGAATTCTCAATTTGTGAAGACTTTGCAATTTATAGAATCTTGACTTTTTATGGAAGTTAAAAATCTTGGGCGTTTCTGCAAGAAACAAAAGCCATTGAACTAAGCACAAAAACTGCGCAGTACACAACAATTCCGCTTATAATTGCTCCTTGATTTGCAAAAATTGCAAAAAGTCCGTAGTTTGCAAGCTTAAAAACTGTTAGAACAATGTCGTAAATCACGGTAAATGTTATGGCTAGAATAGGAATCATTATAATCCAGCGGAATTTAAATACTGATTCAGGGGCTGTTCTGCAGTTCCAAGAAAATATTCCAAGTACAATAAACATGCTTAAAAGAAACAGCGGAAAAAGAAGTCTGTTCATTAAATTCTGTTCAAAAATTTCTTGTGAAAATCCATAATTTTCTGCTTTTTTTATAAAACTGATTAAAGAAATTAAATCCATTGAATCTGCGCCTTTTGAAGCCTTTTTCAGCAGCGCAAAGTCAGAATATTCAATTGGGAGAATAAGGTTTTCAGAAAAATCCATTTTGCTGCTTTTATTTTTGTTTGCAAGCTCATAACCGCCTTTTAGTTCTGGTTTTGTAGCTATTCCTTCTTTTGTGCGGTCAACACAGCTCATGAAGATGTAAGGGACTTCTTTAATTGAATCTTCAATAAAAAGAGATTTTTTTATATCTTCAGCAAGATTTTTAGTCTGCAATGAAGTCATCTTGGCATAAGGCGTGTAAATGCCAAATCTGTAGTTGCCTGTCGCATCTACATTGACAATTGTCATTCCTCTTAAATATTGAGTGCTAAGAGAGTCTTTTTTTGTAGGAGTTATGCCTTTTATGAAGAACAGGCTTGTAGAAGCGTCTGCCTTGTTGAATATGCTAAAATACACGTTTGAAGAGCTTTCAAAGCCTTGCAAGTTCATAGTTTCGTCTGTAAAAAAACAGTTGAGTTCAAGGTTTGTTTCAGAAATTTTTAAATAGCGCACAACATCAGGATCTACTGAAAGCTTTTTTGACTGCATCGAAAGCGTTTTGAATATGTAATATGACTTTAAAAAATCTCCTTCAAGCAAGGAAGTGTAACCTTCAAACTTTTTTGCATATATTTGCTGTTCTTGCGTAGAACCTTGCTTTTTCCCTTGGTTTAGCATATTCCAAGATTTTGCAGCAATTGATTTTAATTCGCTTATATTTATGTCCTGTGCGGATGCCGCTTGTAAAGCCATTTGCGCATTGTAGTGAGCGTTAAACCAATCCTGATTTTTTTCAAACTCTTTAGCTTTTAATAAAAGTGAATACGAAGTATAAGGCTGCGTATTTAAAGTTTGCTTTTTTATTTCCGGAGAAAGATTAACAGTTTGCTTGTTTTTAGAAAATGAATCTTTTATATTCTCTTTTGATGCCAGCTCAGTTTTAAATAACAATTCTTTTGTAATTTGATTAGAAGAGTCCAATTCCGAAGCTAAGATTGCATATTGATATGCTGCATCGTAATTCTTTTTGTCGTATAAACTTTGAGAATGATGCTGGTATTCTTTTAACAGTTTTGGAAGATTTTCCATCTCTTGCATTTTTAAAACTGAAGAAGGAAGAACAATTTCGTTAAAAAAAAGAATTAAAGCCACAAAAAAAATGCTTGAAATTAAGACTTTTTTAAAGTGCGAAAATATTTTGTCTGAAAAACGCGTCCTGCAGCCGTCTTGATTGCTGCCAAAATCTAAAGTCCAGCCAATAACAGCTGCTGCTGCCGTAATTGCAGGAAGAATTTTGCAGAACAATTTTATGCCTGCAAAAAATTTATATGACTTTACAGAAGAAAAAAGAAGATCCGGCGTTTTTGTAATGGTGTATCCAAGAACAACGCAAGTTATAAACGAAAGAGGAATTAAAACTAAAAAAAATATATGTGTTTTTTGCAATTTTATTGTTTTCATTTTTATCTTCCCTCAATGTGTTTCTTTGTTATATTAGAAATCAGAATTCCGCAAAGCAATGCGATTATTGTTAAAATGATATTTGCAAATAGCAGAGGAACGTCAGCCCCCTTGTTAGAAAGGAATAAAAACGCTTTGCATTTGTAGAATAGCTCATATAAATTTGCTCTTGCTTCATTCATGGCTGGCGAAAAATAAAAGTCATTTATAAAAATAGCCGATATAAAAAGAATTAGACTTGTGAATATGTTTATTAATTTCCATTCAGAAACTTTTAAAAAAGCATACATGGAACTCATTAAGAGTCCTACGGAACAAAAGCATAGCCATGAAATAAATCCGCAGTCGAATGCATTGTAGCATCTGTCTATAAAATTTTTAAAAACTTGAATTGGTTTTACAAATAAGGTGGAAGCGTTTTCTTTTACAAGAGAGTCTCTGTACGGCGATGAATAGCTTGCAAAATCAGAACCTTTTGCAACAGAGATTTCTTTTTCTTCTGCAAAGAATGAAGGATTGTTGCCGTTTGCGATTTCAATTACTTTTGCTTTTTTGTCTTTGGAGTTTTCTACAAAAAAGAAGGTTGAAGAATTTATGTTTCTAAAATATTCGCCAGAAATTTCTTTTGAATTTTGAATTTCTTCTTTCTGTGGAATATTTTTGCTTATTTTTTCAGAGAATGTCATTTGCAAAGGAAACAAAAGAATCCAGGCAAAAGCACATAAAAAAGCATAAACTATGGCGCTTGCTATAGGATTTTCTTTATGTCTTGCTTTGTAAATTATCATTGCAGCAGGAGAGAATATTATTACTAAAGGAATTATATCTTTTAAGGCGAATATGAAAAAATCCTTTGAAAATTTTACAGTTTCGCCTGCAACCATTATTGTGCTATTGAAATATAGTATGTAAAAAATAATGCCTATTAAACTTCCGGCTATAAGAGAAAACAAAAAGTAAAAGGTTAAAGAAATTGGTCTTTTCATAAAAATAAAACCTGCCGATTTGTTTATCGGCAGGTTTTATTTTTCAGTTTAATTATTCATTAACTTTTATGTCAACGCGAACAGAGGCGCTCTTTTTTTGTTCCTCTTTTGGATTGGTGATTCCATTTGAGTCAAATGGTTTAGGTCTAAAATCAGAATTGTTCGAAAAGAAATCTCTGTTTCTTGAAGCTTCGTCTTTAGGTCTGTTTGGCATAAACGAATCGTTTTGAAAACTGGTTGACTGTCCTTCCACAATAAGAATGCCTGCAGAACCTTTTTCAGAAGGCGCGACGTCGCCCGGTTTTGTGAATGCGGTTGAGTTTCCGTCGGCAGGCAAATCTTCTTCAAAAAGTCTTGCTTCTTCTTCCGTTGCGCCCGGTGTTCCGTCGGCAGGATTTCTAATTCCGTGCTGTTTTGGATTGAAATTTTTTGCAGGAGTTACAAAAACCGCTCCAGAATAACATTCTACTGTACCGTCGTTTGAAAATAAAAAGTCCGTTCCCCGCACGGAAGCTACAGCGACAGGGTTTCGAACTGTATATGAGATTTTTTTGTTAGATGTATGCTTTACAGAAGAACGAACAGAACCTGTTGAAAGATATGCAGAAACGCTGTCTTTTTTTTCAGAAGAGGAGAGTTGCTCTAGCGTGATTCTTGTTAATGAGCCTAATTTCATTGTGGAATCTTTGTAGGAAATAATTGCTTCTGATTGGAAACCTGTAGAGATTATTTCGCCTTCTTTTATAACAGAATCCCTTTTTATAGGTACCCAAGAGTCTCCTTGTTTTAGCTCAACTGTTCCACGCGTAAAAAGGACGGTTGCATTTTCTGCAAATGTTGAAATTCCTGCAACGCTAAAAAGCAAGACGAATCCAATAATTTTTTTTGAAAATGTTTTTTTCATCTTAAACCTCCGAAAATCCTAGAATAAAAGCAAAAGGCTTACGCTTAAATTTGTTTTGTTGTTTGAAGCATCAGTTCCATAGAATTGATTTACTTTTGAAGAAAGTCTTAAATCTGAAAATATGTTCCACAGCGCGCTGACTTCCCATTCAAAGCCTTTGTAAGAAACGTTTGTTTCTGCGCAATTAAAGACAATAGCGCCGCCTGCATTAAAAAAAGCGGTATTTTTTATTGTTGCGCATACAGAAAGAGAGGCTTTTATAAGCTCTTTGTATTCAGGCTCAAGCATAGAATAATCTGCCGTCATTGAAGAAACTCCTTCAAAACTTGAAAGAAAGCCGTGTTTTCCAGATGCGTAAACCCCATCTGCGAAAATTGTTACATACTTGCAGGGAGAATAACCGATGTTTATGTGCGAAAGGTTGAATACATTGTTAAAGTTTACAGTTCCAAAAGTGGTTGAAATTGCGTAAAAAAGATTTTTGCTTAGAAACCCGTCTAAATCCAAGGTTGCGTAATACCGGTTGTAATTGTCGCCGTTTAAGTCCATAAAAGCGCATGCTTCAAAACCAAGCTGCTGGTTTGCAAACAGCGATGGAAAAGTTATTGCTGCGGAAAGCGGAATGTACTTAGGCGTTAGCCTGTAAAAGTCATTGCTGCCTTCTGTGTAAGAAGAATTTTCAGGAGCAAGCATAGTTACATTTATTGCGTTCAAAAGGCCTGTGTATCCCGCGTAGAAAGAAGTTGCAAGTTTGTCTGCCGAATACTGAAATTTGATTCCGTCTGAAAGCTGGCTGAAAATAAGATTAGTTTTGTCGCTTTCTGAAAAGCGTCCGATTTTTGCAGATATTTTTCCCGCGTTTGTATTCTTGTTTATATTTAAAGCAAGCTCTGGAATGTCGACCGCATTTGTGTTTGTAAAATCGGTTTCAAACGGTTTTTTGCATAAAAACTTGTAAAAGGCAGAAGCGTTTAATGAAACAGAATTGTCTTTGGCTAGAGGAGTTTTTGTCCATAGCGTAGCATTTTCAGAAAGCTCAAGAGTTGGAGACGAAAGATTTTCTCCGTAAACATTTGCGGTGCTTAATGAATTTATTCCCCATTCAAAAGCGTTTATGGATGAAGCAAGACCGAGCATGGCTGCTATAAAAACTATTTTTTTCATTACGTTCTCCTATAAAAAGTCAAGAGTAAAACTCCAGTTTTAGGATTGACTTTTTAAGTTGTTTCGCAACAAAGTGAGAAACAACAGTTGAAAAGAAAGTTTGCAACGCAAACTTTTAAAGATAAAAACAGACGGCATATTCGGCTGTTTTTATCTTCCCTCCCATAAGAAAGTTTTCATCACAAATGTAAAAACAGTCTTACTGATTTTCAAAAGAAGATTGCTCTTCTGGAAGGTAGATATTTGTACCCTTTGTATAAAAGTTTAAAAGTTCAAGACCCGAAAGAATTTTATCTGGATCTTGATTTTGAGCAATCACACCATCTGACTTCATTTGCTTAAATGCATATCTTGCAGAACCCTTTGTCGCTCTGAACATAAGTCCGCCTTTTATGCTCCACATTCTTGCAAAAAGTTCAGCCGCATCTTTATAAGCAAGCTTGGTCTCTTCAGATACTTTCTTTGAAATTTGACCTTTTTCGTATAAAGCATTGTACGCTTCTTCAAAAGTTGCCTTTTCATTTATAAAGCCCTGTGTTACCGCAGAAATGTAGCAGGCGCTTGTATAGCTGGCTTCGCTAGTTGAAAGCATTTTGTCTATAAATTCTGCTGATTGCGAAAAAGCACAAAAAGTTGTAATTAGGGATATAATGAACATTAAAACTGATTTTTTCATAGTAGGTTCCTAAAAATAAAACTCTGCCAGGTCGAAAGTCGAACTTCGACTCAATAAATTATAATTCACAAATTGGCAGATGTCCATAGTAGTTTTAAATCATAATGTTTTCTATATTTTTAATAAGTGCTATAATTTTTATATGAAGAAAGAAATTAGTCCTGCAAAAAATGTAATTGAAAATGTTTGCAAGGTAAGAAAAGATGAGCGCGTTCTTATAATCGCAAATCCAGAAACTAGCAGAATCGCTCAGGAGCTGTATGCTGCGTCTTGCGAAGCTGGAGCGAAAACCGTTCTTGCTTATCAAAGTATAAAAACTTCTTTTGACAACGCGGAAAAAGAAATTATTGCAGCAATTGCGTCAAATCCAGATGTGTGCCTTTCTGTTTCCGCGCAAAAACTTGGAAAAGATGCCCAGGCAACTGCAAATCCCTACAAAACTGAAGACGGTACTGAGTATCAACATATTTTTGATTTTCTTTTGGACGGAAAAAAGTCAATGCGTGCCGTTTGGACTCCCGGCATTACTTGGGACATGTACGAGCGAACGGTAAACATAGATTATGAAAATCTTCGCAAGAACTGTGAGCTGCTTGGAAAGTATTTTGAAAACGCTATAAGTGTTCAGGTAACGGCCCCTTCTGGTACTGATGTTGCAATTCCAATTTATGGAAGAAAATTGCAGTACGATGACGGAGACTTTTCAAAACCAGGAACTGGAGGAAACATTCCTGCTGGAGAAGTTTTTATAAGTCCGGTAGTTGGCAGCGGAAACCAGCAAAAAGTGCTTTCAAAAGTAGAAAACTTTGTAAGTTCGATTTTAAAAAAGGAAAACACAGTTCCTGAAAATCAAGGCGAAGGCTCAGAAACCTCTTTTGGCACTCAGGGAAAAATAGTTTTTGACGGCTCAATGACCTTTGGCGACGGGGATTCAGTTTTGAATACTCCAATAGAATGTACTGTTCAAAACGGCTTTGTGACAGAAATTAATGGCGGTTCAGAAGCTCGCAGGCTTTTAAAAACTATTGTCGAAGCGGAAAACAAAGCGTTAATCCTTGAATCCGAAGGAAAGCTGCCTCAAAATCAAGGTTCAGTATATAGAAGAAATGCGCGGAATATTGGCGAGCTTGGAATCGGTCTAAATCCTGCTGCAAATGTCACAGGAAACATGCTGGAAGATGAAAAGGCTTTTAGCACCTGCCACTTTGCTATTGGCGAAAATTACGACAACGATGCCCCTTGCTTAATTCATCTTGATGGAGTGGTAAAGAATCCTACAATCACTTTGACTTATGAAGATGGTTCTACAAGAACAATTCTTGAAAATGGCGCATTGCGGTTTGAATAAACAAGTTGTGTTGTGCTATAATTTTGCTATATGAGATTTACGAGCACTAGAAATAAAAAAGAATCAGTAGGTTTTGCGCAAGCTGTTTTAAACTGTATGCCAAAGGATGGCGGACTTTATGTTCCTTATGAAACAGACGACCTGCGCCGATGGATAACCTTTGTGGACGAAAACACAACGTTTGCTTCGATTGCAGGTTCTTTGACTTCTGCTTTTATAAAAGATGAATTTAGTCCAATTATATGTGAAACCATAGCTACCAAAGCATTTAAATTTTCTCCAGAAATAAAGCAATTGGATGAAAAACTTTTTCTTTTAGAAATATACCACGGTCCTACAGGAATGCATCGCGATTTTGGAGTTTCGTATCTTGCTTCTTGCTTGGAGACAATACTTCAGTTGCGTGGCGATAATGCGATTTTTCTTGATGTATCGGCCAATGGGGAGCTTGGCGCAAGCTTGGCCTTTGCCTTGCGTGGAAAAAAGAATCTAAAAGCCGTTGTTCTTTCTCCTAAAGGTTTAGTTCGAGGAATGAACGAAGAAGACTTTGTTTGGAACGGCGGAAATATTTATCCAATAGAAGTTGACGGTTCAGAAGATGTTTGCCACAATCTTGTAAAAAAAGTTTTTTCAGACAGAGCCTTTGTAAGCCAACGACATTTAACGGTTGCGAACACAGCAAATATCGGAAGGCTTCTGCCGCAAGCTTTTTTTTATCCTTTTGCTTTTTCGCGTATTAAAAAGAAACTTCATTACAATATAAATTATGCTCTTGCGCCGGGAAATTACAGCAATCTTGTTGCAGGCTTATATGCTTGGCAGTTCGCGCTTCCTTTGAACGGCTTTGTAATTCCTTCAACCCCATCGCTTGGCGTGGATGCAGTTGGCAATCCTATTTTGCTAGATTCCATAGTTCCTGTTAATGAGCGCGAAAGTTCTGACCCTTCTGAGCCGTCTAATTTAGAAAGATTAGAAGAAGTTTTTAGCACGAATGAACTTATGATGAAGCATTTTATTTATCCTAGAAAAATTTCCAAGAGCGATGTTGACAGCGCTGCAAAACAGCTGTTCTTAAAGTACAAGGTTCTTGCGGACCGCCACACTGCTGGAGCGTATGCTGCTGTTCTTTCTAGGCAGGCTTCTTGCGAAGATGATTCTGCTACAGTTCTAATAGCTCGAGATGATCCTGCTCTTAGCGCAGACTTTGTTCGCCACACTGTAGGTGAAGTTCCAGAAATAAGAGATTGCGTGCAGGAGAGCCTTAAGCCCATAAAAAAAGCCCTTCCAAGCATAAAAACTTTGGAAGAGCTTAGAGCCATTATAAGCCGTATTTAAGCCTGCTATTTTTTCTTAGAAGCAGTTTTTTTCGCAGCGGCTTTCTTTTCTTTCGGGGCAAACGGTTTTAGCCATTCTGCGCATTTATATTCAGCGCTTTGCATAGCTTTTACAATTTTGCCAAACAAATCAAGAATTTCTTCGTCCTTTTTGCCTTCTAGCAAAGAAACGGCAAATACATCGGCAACAGATTTTTCTGCAACTTCTTTATTGAACCAAACTATTCCGTTAAAGGAATTAGCGCCGGTCAAAAGACTTGCAAATTCTCCTTCTGTAAGCGAACTTACGATTTTAAATGCCGCCTTTTTTTCATCTTTTTCAGAATTCTTTGAAGCTGCAATTTCTGCTATGGAAAAAAGTCTTGAAAGCTCGTGTTTCATGTCGCATTTGCAAGCTCCCGCGCCAGAAAAGAATTCATGAATTTTTCTGTTTAGCGCCCATTTTTTTGCAAGCCCCATTTCAGCGTATTCTTTTATCATTGCGTAAGAAACCAGCAAATCGTCAAGGTTTTTGTCAAAACTCATTGCCGCGCAGATAAAGTTTTCTGCATTCTTGCACTTTTTCAAAGCGGAAATGAGGTCAGGCTGTTTTTTACTGCTAGTTTCTTGCTTTGTAAGAACAATTTTTTCAAGAAGTTTTCCGAATGTTTCAAACTGTTTTTCAGGAGTAACAAGTTTTGCGTCAAGTCCAGCAAATTCGTTTGCGGTTTGATAGAAATTTATTGCAGCCGTTTTTGCGCTTTCAAGCAAGGCTTTTATTTCTTTCTTTATTTTTGCGGCAGCAGGTTTTTTCTCTGTTGCAGGATTCAAAATTAAGTGAATTTCTGGAATAACCGCATTTGCAAATGTGCTGAACGTTTGGTAAAGCTCGCGGTAGCAGATTTCTTCCCATTCAGTTTCAAGGTCGTAGCAGCCGCGGCCCTGCAAAGTGTCGCACAAAATCTGATACTTGTGGTCTGCCCCGTCGCAAACTTCGTGGATGTCCAGGTAAACCTGATATTCAAATCCGTTTAAACCGATGTACATTCCTCGCTCGCAAATTTCGCGGCTGCGGCGAACGAACCAAAGTCCAGAGCGATGTTCGCGGAAAATACAGAATTTGTCATCTTCTGCGTGAAGATTCAATCCCTCTGAAATTGATTTTGAGCGCATTTCAACGTGCTGTTCCTCAGTCTTTCCGACTTTTATAGCGTAATCGCAAGACTGTTTTATCCAGCCTTGTGCGCGTTCGTACTTATTATTATAGAAGACAACTGAATATTCGTTTCCGTAAGAGTTTGAATATGCGAAAATATTTTCGTTTACATGTCCGTTGTCCCAAACATCGTAGAACAGGAAGTTTTCAACGTTTGCAAAGATATACCTCTTCTTCATAAGAGGGAAAATGTCGTGCCAGTGCCGGTTTATGAGATTCTGGTCTGGAGTTTCGTTCTTGTAGGCTTTTGTAAATTCCATTCCGTATTTTTCTGTAAATCCTTCAATCTGGCCGTGGCCAAACATTGGAAGTCCTGGCATTGTAATCATTAAAGTGCATACACCAAAATATTTATCGTCTTTTCCAAACTGCGCAACTGCGGTGTCTTCGTCCGGGTTGTTCATAAAGTTTACATAGCGTTTTAGAATCTGCGGGTCAAACTTGATTGTGTTCTTTACAGAATCTCGGTATTTCTGGTTTTCTTCCTTTTTAAGCATGTTCATGAACGCTGAATTGTAAACGCGGTGCATACCCAAGGTGCGTACAAAGTAGCCTTCCATCATCCAGAACGCTTCGGCAAGCAAAAGCGTGTCTGGAACTTCTTTTGCAACGCGGTCAACAACTTCGCGCCAGAATTCGTTTGGAATCTTTGCCTCAAATTCCTGGTCGGTAAGCGCGTATTCGCTGCGTGAATAAATGTCTCCGCCTGAACCCGGTTTTGGATACCAAAGCCTGCGGATTGATTTTTTTGCAAGAACCATCGCCGCGTCAAACCTGATAATCGGGAAGTTCCGCGCAACGTGCAAGATGTCCTGCATAACCGCCTCGCGCGCCTCTGGATTCAAAAAGTCAATCTGGGCGGTATCGTTCCAAGGCATGCCGGTTCCGTCGTTTCCGTGGTAAATGTAGCGTGTGTCGCCGTTGCGGAAGTCGACGCGCTTAAATACAACTGAACAGTCTGAATGATTATAGTAATGGTCTTCCAGCCAAACTCCAACATTCGGATCCCAAGAAAGGTTTTCTCCGTTGAATGTATAAGAAGGCGAAGGCAAGTCTCTGCGCTGAACGAATAAATCAGGGCGGTTTACAACCCAGTCGCTGTCCATTCCAGTGTGATTTGGAACCATGTCCGAAGCTAGGCGGATTCCCCTCTGCCAAAGTCTTGTCCTGAGGTTGGAAAGAGCATCCCAGCCGCCAATGTTTTCTGCAATGTTGTAGTCGTAAAGCGAATAAGCGGAAGCGGCAGCCTCAGGGTTTCCGCACAGCTGCTTAATTCGTTTAGAAGCGTTCGAGCGTGTCCACAAGCCAATAAGCCACAAGCCTGTAAAGCCTTCGTCGCGCAAAGCGTCCAGCTCCTCGTCTGGAATCTGGTCAAGCCGCGTTATTGGTCGGTTGTATTTTTTTGTAAGCTGGTCAAGCCAGACAAGAACGGTTTTCGCCATAAGAATTACGCGTGGCATCCATTCGCGGTCCGGGCTGAACCGTTCATATTCTTTCATCAGGCCATCGTAATTGTATGCTTCCATGTTCACTTCGCCGCCGTTTATCGGGTTGTAGTGCATGAACATTTTTTCTTCTTCGGTAAGTGTGTCCATTCCAGAAAGAAGCCGCCTTAAAAATTCTCCAAGCATTTCCGACCAGTACTGGCGGATGTAGTCAAGCTGGCCTTTCAGGCTGTTCGGGCTGAACACAACAGGTTCCCTAAGCATTGTGATTAAGTCGTGGTTAAAAGGCCCGAACTTTGGCATAGAAGCAAAATCTTTTTGGATTTTTGCCCAAATTTTGTCAAAAAGCGGATTTTCAGCAAGTTTTTTGTCATCAAAAAGAACAGCAAATGGTTTAAATGCCGGATTTTCGTTTGCAAGGCGAAGCAAAATCAGTTCTTCAAGAGTCTGCTCGCGGTTTGAGCGCATTTTTCCAGTTCCGGTGTCAACAGCGTTTCTTTCAAGGTATTCTTTTGCAGATGTTTTTCCTTGATACACTTCTACAGGAGGGAATTCTTCAGAAAATTCTAAAAGGAGCTTGTCTATTTCTTCCTTTGTAAAAGATGAATCAAGCTCTTGCAGAATTTTTTCAAAAGCGTCGCCTTGTTTGTCGCGGCGGTACATCATGCAGACGTAGTGAAAAATTTCATCGATTAAGCCCATTGCGTTCAATGAGCCTGCGCTAATTCTTTTTGAACTTTCGCCTTTTTCATCAAAATAAGTGTTGAACTTTTCTGCAAATTTTCTAACCGCTTGAATGTTTGCCAGAACAACATTTCCGCTAGAAGAGTAGAGTTGCTGGTCAAACTTGCAGAAGTCTCGTATTTTTCTGCTTATGTGGAATTCATTGTAAGATATTTTCATGTTTTCCATCCTTCCTTTTATTCGTGTAGTTTTACTATCTCGTTTATCTTTCCGATTAGGTCAGAATCTTTTTCCAATGTTTCCACTGAAACTGGAATTCTGTATGTCCAGTTAAATTCGTTTACAGAGCCAGGAATATTTATTTGTTCGTTGCTCGGATTTTGCAGCCAATAATTTTTATTCATGGCGATAAAGTCCTGCAAAGGATGTATGCACCAAACGCTGTTTGCCCTGGCAACAGCTTTTAAGTAGTTTTCTGCAATTTCTGGAGAGAAATCTGAATTTGCAATTCTTTCCATTTTTTCTGTATCCCAGCCTTCAATTCCGAATGCCCATGGGTTTGTTCTGACAAAAAGGCTTGAGCCCTCGCGGTCGTCGTGCCACCATTGGCGAACAGTCGGAGAGTCGTGAACGGAAGTCGTTGCTACAGAAAGATATGTAATATCCTTTAAAGGAACGTAAGGTTTTCCTGGAAGTTCCCAGTTTCTTGTCCAGCGCATAACTCTAAGAGCAAGTATGTTGTTCTTTGTCATTATGTGAGGAAGACAAGGAAGATTTGCGCCTAAATCTTCTCCGCAAGGAATCATATCTACAGATTTAGTCAATGTAGAAAGAATTTCATCAGACTGAGTTTCCCAAAGCTTGTCTTGCTTGTATTCTGTTTGGCTTATAAGGGATTTAAGTTTTTCTTTTTCAGAATCGTTTAAGGAATTCCATGCAGTAGAAGTGTAGTACGTCCAAACCGGAACAAAGCGGTCGTTTTCAATTTCGATTAAGCAGCGGTCTCGCCAGCACAAGCTTAGCTTGTCTTTTACGCGCTGTTCAGAGTCCCCTTGGCAGAATTCAGAAAGGTTTGATTCATAAAAATCTTTGTCGCCGCTTACAGATTTTTTAAAAAGCCAAAGCTCCTCGTTTCCAATTCTGTCCATAAACTTTTCAAGGATTTTAGTTGCAGTTTCTTTGTTCCAAGTAATGTCTTGAATAGCGCCTGTAGAAACGTGGGGCTGGCTGAGCCATCGGATTCTTCCGTCGTCAAAGCCAATTGAATGGAGCTCGTCGCGTGTTATTGGAACGTAAGGAACTGTGTGTCCTAAAACGGCGGTTGTGTCGCGCTCCGGAATAGCCCAAATTCTAAAGAAACCAAGAATGTGGTCCAGACGGTAAGCCCCATAGTATTGGGAAGCCGATTTCAAGCGGTCAATCCACCAGCTGTATTTGTGTTCCTTTAAGTATTCCCAGTTATAAGTTGGAAAGCCCCAGTTTTGGCCAGTAGGATTTGGACCGTCAACAGGAGAGCCTGCTCTTAAGTTGTGATTGAAAATCCCCGGAAGCGCCCAGGCGTCGCAAGAATCTTCGTTCATAAGGATTGGCATATCGCCTTTAAGAATTATTCCCTCTTTTTTTACTTTGTCGGTTGCAGACTTAAACTGCTCGTTTGCCCGCATTTGAACCCAGCAATAAAAAAGGTGGGCTTTTGCAAGCTTCTCGTCTTCCCAGCGTTTTTTTATTTCTTTTTCAGTTACGTTTTTGTCTGATTTTGCCCATTCTTTCCAAGAGGCCTGCTTGTATTTGGCTTTTAAATTTTTGTATACGGCATAGTTTTTTATCCATGGATTTTTCTTTATCCATTTTTCTGTTTTTTCGTCAGCCTTGCCTTCTTTGTACATTTCTGTAGAATGGTATATTTTTTCAAGGAGGCTTGTCTTCGCATTCAAGATTCCTTCGTAGTTGTATCGGCCATCGCTGCTGTAAGGAAAGCTTTTTATCATTTTATTGTATTCTGATGCAAATTTTTTGTCAGAAGAATAAAGTTCCTTAAATTCAGGAAGCGCTTTTATGTCGATGTAAATTGGATGAAGGGCAAATGCAGAAAGTCCGCTGTAAGGGCTGGACTGTGTTCCTGTGTCGTTTACAGGCAGCAGTTGCAAAATAGAAAGCCCTGCTTTTTTGCACAGTGAAGCGAATTTTGGAAGATCTGTAAATTCCCCGATTACATTTCCGTCTTTTTTTTCCGTGTAAATAGCGCCCAAAGGAATTGAAACGCCAGTTGATTTTTTTAAAGTATTCATAAGGGTTATTATAACACGGCTTTAAAAGATGTGTTAAAAAAAATAGAACAAATAACACAAATAACTGAACATTAGGTCAGAAGTTGAGTTTTTTAAACTTTAAAAAGAAAATCTTGACTTTCCAATTTCCTGCAGATGGTTGTGTCCGCGCTTCGTTTGAGTCGGTTTGGGGTGTTTAATCTGCAACGCCGTAAACAAAAGAATGAACTACATTAAAAAGGGTTTCTTCGTCATTTTGCATTACGCCTTTTTGGGAAAGCAAGGCTACAGAAAGCATTATCGAATAGAACATTGTGCTGTACAGGGCTTCTTTTCCTCTCATGTTGCCGAATTCATTAGTTGAATTTATAAAAAAATCTATAATAACACCGCGATGTTCTCTTATGACCGGCATATAAATTGCGTGCGCTTCAGAATTTTCCGGGCTGTTTATCATTGCGCAGTGGAGCCTGAAAAAGTCGCTTTCCTTTTTTGCAAAGTCTATTTGCGATTTTAGAATTTTTGTAAGGCTTTCCATAAAACTATGCTCATACTTGCTAGCTGTGCGTGTGCAATTTATAAGATTTTGACCTTTTTCTTTTATTATAGCTTCAAAAATTCCTTTTTTGCTTCCATAGTAGTAGTATAGAGTCGGCTTTGTTATTCCCGACTTGTCAACAATTTCTTGAACCCCTACAGCGTCAAAGCCTTTTTCTGAAAAGAGCTTTAGGGCAACTTCAAAAATGTTGTTCTTAGTAGAATCTGCTTGATTTTCTAGTGCCATCATAAAAAAGAGTATATACCGAATGGTAAAAAAATCAAGAAAGTTTTTATTTTGCGCCCCTATAAAAATCCAAAATTCCAATGCCAAACCGGTCTTGCCAACCTGTTGCCAAACGGCTGCCTTTTTGCAAAATCCGGAAGCCAGCTTGTGTCATCCGTAAGCTCTTGGTAAAAAAGAGTTTCAAAATCATAGGCTTCAATTAAATCCTGCAAGTCTTCATCTTCTTGCTTGTTTACAAGCCTGTTTTCAATTTCAGAAAGCGCTTTTTTTCGCTGCTCTGATTTCTGTTTATTTTCCTTAAACGGAACAGGCGTGTACTGGTTCATTAGCGAAATTATCGCCTTTTTGTCTGCGTGTTTTTTTAGCCATTCAAGGACGTTTGCAGTTTCCATAAATTTTCCCGGCATAAAAAGATGGCGAACTATTACGCCTTGAATCATTTTTTCGCGGATTTCGCCTTTCTGGACTTTTTGTCCATTTGCATCTGTATAGTCGTTTTCAGCCTTTTTTTCTGCAGTCTGCAAAGGAAAATTTTTTATCATCCACAAAATTGCTTTCTCTGCTGCCTGCGGGTACTGCGACGTGGCGAACAGTTTTTCCGCAAGATTTTTGTCTAACGTCTTAAAGTCCGGAAGCCAAATTTTTACAAAAGGTCTTAAAAGCTCAAGCATTTCTACATTTTCAAAGGCAGAAGAATTCCAGCAAAAAGGAATTGTGCATCCTGCGTTTTGCGCGCCTTGAATATACTCTGCAAGTCTCGGGATTGCGTGGCTTCCAGTAACTAAATTAATGTTTTCCGCGCCTAAAGATTGCAGTTTTATGCAGATTTGAGCAAATTCTTCCTTTGAAACAGCTGTTCCCATTCCGTTTTGCGAAATTTGATAGTTTTGGCAAAACGCGCAGCGCAAAGTGCAGCCAGTAAGAAAAATAGTTCCGCTTCCGCCGTGAACGGTTATAAGCGGCTCTTCCCCAAAATGAAGGCACGCCACAGCAATTCTAACTTTGTCAGATTCTCCGCAAAAACCTAAGCAGTTTTCGTTGCGGTTTGCGCTGCATTTTCTAGGACATTGCGCGCATTTTGAATACAGTTCATTCATTTTGTTATATTGCGCCCTTTGAAACAAGAATCTTCATTAAATCTTGCAAAATTTCTAGCGGAAGAGTTTCTGCTTCTTCGTCAACAAAATCTGCAAATTCCTTCCAGTCTGAATCAGAAATCAATTCTTCGCCCTCGTCAGAATTTTCTAAAAACGAAAGAAATGCGCAGAGCTTGTCAAGGTTTTCTTCGGTAGGCTCGTTTTCCATTTCCACCGATGAATTTACGTAATTTTCCAGCCAGTAATATGCAACAGAACTGGAAAGAGTTTTAGGAACAGAGCTTGCGTGAACAAACATAGAAACAATATCTTTAAAAATTTGATTTTCATTAAGTTTTCCGCTGTTTTCAGCCCTGCTGTGCTTTATTAACCGCTTTACATCAGCCTTGAATTTTTGAGTGTCAGTCATGATTTAATACTAGCACAAATGAATTTAAAAATCTTCACTTTGATTTTATTTTTTTCTTGACAATCTTTAAATGGCTGAATAAACTGAATTCATGGACTTGAGAACTGTATTAACAACCGATACTGTAAACCTTCACTTGAAGGGAACTACAAAAGAAGAAATTATTGATGAAATGCTTGACATCCTTGTAAAGGCTGGCAAGGTTTCAGATAAGGCAAGCGCACGGGAATGTGTTTTAGATCGTGAACGAAAAATGTCTACAGGAATGAAGCACGGAATTGCCATCCCTCACGGAAAAACTGATTCCGTAAGCGATTTAGTTGCCTGCATTGGAATTTCAGATAATCCTGTTGATTTTGATTCTTTGGATCAAGAACCATGCAGAATTTTTATAATGACGTTGTCGCCAGTAAATAAAACTGGTCCGCACCTTCAGTTTCTGGCTGAGGTAAGTTTGCTTTTTAAGAGCGCAGATAAACGCCAGCAGATTCTTAATACTCAAGATAAAGCTGAAGTTATAAAAATCCTGACTGAATAGCCTGTCTTGGTTGCAGTGTTAAAAGGCCTTTTTCGCAAGGGCCTTTTTTTGTTTAACGGATTAAAAATTACAGGAATATGAAATGAAATTTGACCCTTTGGTAAAATCTAATAAAAATGAACTCTATCTTATTTCAAACGGAAGTAAGATTTCTTTGGAAAAAATAAACTTTGTAAACGCAGATTCTTCAGAAACTCTTTTTGAGCAAAAAGATGATGTTGTAACAGCGGTTTTGGCGGATTGGCAAGCCGTAGAAATACAGCAGGGCGTGTATAATGAAGAGCTTTTAGCAAGCCTTAGAGAAAGCTTAAAAAAACTTGAAGAAAATAAAAAGTTTGCCTTTATTATTCCTACCTCTAGAAAAGAGCTTGCAGATGCAGACCTTGCGTCGGACTTTATTGCGGCAATGGTGCATCTTGCCCGCCGCATAAAAGATTGCGCGAGCGTAATTGGATTTGCAGTTCCTGCCCAGTTTATAAAAAAAGATTCTTCAATAGGATTTACAGAAAATTCTTGGACGCAGTGGTTTATAAACGAAATGTCTGTAAAACATTCTCATTACGTTTATTTTGCAGAAAAACGAACTGTTAAAGATGCAAATCTTTGCGAAAGTT
Source organism: Treponema sp. UBA6367 (assembly GCA_002437725.1). Taxonomy (GTDB): domain Bacteria; phylum Spirochaetota; class Spirochaetia; order Treponematales; family Treponemataceae; genus Treponema_D. The sequence goes on along the minus strand of DJRF01000002.1, from coordinate 6,731 downwards.
GTTTAAAAACCGGCTTGGTTTTGTATTAAAGTGTAATAAATGCGAGATACTGCATTATTTGCAATAAAAGTGTAATTTTTCTTAAAAAAAACATAAATTTCTCTTGATTAAAGTTGTTCGATGTGTCATTATTCCAACTGAAAAGATAAATATTGCCGATTAGAAGAGAGTTTTTTATCTTTGTGTTAGTGGTTGCAGAATATTTCTGTAATTACCTGGAGTTAATATGATTATGACAACAACGGAAAAAACAGAATTCCGTGCAAATTGCCGTAACTCATTGCTTTTCTGTGCTGTACTTCTTGTAGTTACTGTTGTGGTTGCAATTGTGCTTCCTGCAAAAAAAAATACTCCTGCGATTCCAGTAGCAAACGCTTCAACAGAAACAGAAAATGAAGTTGTGGCGGATTTAAATGTGCTTATAGAAGAATCTGGCTTTAGAAATGCTAGAGTTGCAACTGGCGATGAAGGGCTTTCCCTTTATAGGCAGCCTGCAAGCCGCGTTGCAGTAGAATGGTTTTATCTTCGTGTAACCGGAAATAACGAAACTACAAAAGCGATTCTTGAAGAAGCCGAAAAAAACGACATACCGCTTTCTCTTGCTTTTTCGCTCGCTTATGTGGAAAGCAGATATAAAGTGACTGCCGTAAATAAGAATACAAACGCTTCTATTGACCGAGGTTTGTTTCAGTTGAATAACAAATCTTTTCCTCAGTTGAATGAAGACGAGTTTTTTAATCCTGCAATAAGCGCAAAGTATGGCATGAGCCATTTGCGTTTCTGCATGAATGTTGCAGGTAACGAGATTACAGCATTGGCTATGTACAATGCTGGAACCAACAAAGTTAAGGCGAATAAAGTGCCGCAGTCTACTCTGAACTATGTTGGTAAAATAATGGCTTATCGGGAAAAACTTGATAAGCTGTTCGCAGATGAGGTTGCTTGTTATTATGAAACAAACAAACCTGTGCTTGGAACTTCCGTTGCTTTTTTGGCCAACCGACGTTTCTAGCTTATAAATTAGTCCTCCTTATTTTTTGTCAGACCGTTTTCCCATTCTTTTACCGGTCTGACTTTTTTTTAACTTGGTTTTCACCCTTGCACTTTTATACCTTGCAATTTAAATGTAAAATAGTCTTATGCAGAAAAAAATTTCTAAATCAACAAAGCATCGCCTTCTTTTGTTGTTGCAGCTTTTAGAGAATTGGAAAAAAAATCACATTACTTCTAAAGAAATTGCCAGGCTTCTTGGAATAAAAGACAGCTTGGTTCGTTATGATTTTTCTGTTTTAAATATTCCGAATGGACACCGCGGTTTTAAAAATGGATACGAAGTTTTAACTTTAAAAAGTGATATTAAAAATTCTTTAAAAATAGCGTTTGAAATTCCTTCTAATGAAAATCATTGCAATATTAATAGAAGAAAAGTTTGCGTTGTGGGGTTAGGGCGGCTAGGAATTGCGTTTTTAGATAATAGCATTTTTGAAAAAACAGATTTTGAAATTTGCGCAGGATTTGATTCAAGCTTAAACAGAGTTGAATTAATTCGTTCCACGTTTGAGCTTTTTCCTGCCAGCAAGATAGAAACCGTGTGCAAAGAAAAAAAAATAGAATACGCGCTTCTGTGCTGTTCAGAAAACGAAGTTCAAAAAATGGTGGAAAGGCTTGTAAGCGCAGGTTTAAAAGGGATTGTAAACTATACAAACGCCGTTTTTGAAGTCCCTTGCGGAATAAAAGTTCAAAATGTTTCGCCAGCTGTTGTTTTAGGAATGGTGGAATAGCAGGTTGAAAGTCGGATTTGTTGTTAAAAATTTCACAATAAGGTTAAAAAAATATCTTTTTCCATCTTTTTTTATTAAAAACAGCCAATTTGCCCTTTCTGTTTTATTGAAACACTTGTTCTTTCCATATAGATTTAAAGCATTGCCAATTGCAAACTTTTTTATAGGAGGTAAGATAAAAGCAGCCGAAAATGGCGTCTGTTTTTATCTTTTTAAGTTTGCGTCGCAAACTTTCTTATCATCTGTTGTTTCTCACTTCGTTGCGAAACAACTTAAAAAGTCAATCCTAAAACTGAAGTTTTACTCTTGACTTTTTATAGGAGTGTTATATGAATCGAGTTTATAATTTTAGCGCAGGTCCATCTTGTTTGCCGGAAGAAGTTCTAAAAGAATGTGCTCAAGAAATGCTTGACTACAAAGGAACTGGCCAGTCAGTAATGGAAATGAGCCATCGTTCAAAGGCCTACGAGCCAATTATACAGGACGCAGAAGCAATGGTCCGCAAGCTTATGAAAGTTCCTGAAAACTATAAAATACTTTTTGTTCAAGGCGGCGGCTCAACGCAGTTCGCAATGGTTGCAGAAAACTTAGGAATCCACACAGGAAAAGCCGCTTACATAAATACTGGCGTTTGGGCAAAAAAGGCTGCTGCCGAAGCTAAAAAGCTTGGCATTCAGGTTGATGTAATTGCTTCAAGCGAAGATAAAAATTTTTCCTACATTCCAAAAGTAGAAAAAATTGAAGGCGATTACGATTATGCATATATCTGTTTTAATAACACAATCATGGGAACTCATTACGAATATATTCCGGAAACAGGCAAAATTCCTTTGGTCGCAGATATTTCTTCTTGTGTCCTTTCTGAAGAGCTGGATGTTTCTAAGTTTGGACTTTTGTTTGCAGGCGCGCAAAAAAATCTTGCGCCGGCTGGTGTTACTTTGGTTATAATTCGCGAAGACCTGATAACCGAAACTCCTCGTCCAGGCACTCCTACAATGCTTACATATAAAACCCATGCGGATAACGGCTCTATGTACAATACTCCGCCATGCTATACAATCTACGTTCTAGATAAAGTTTTGCATTGGATTGAAAAAAACGGCGGCGCTTCTGGAATGGCAAAGCGCAACAAAGAAAAAGCCGGCTATTTGTACAGCTTCCTTGATTCCAGTGATTTTTACCATGCGACTGCGCAGAAGGGAAGCCGCTCTTTGATGAACGTTCCTTTCCTTACAAAGTATTCAACTGGGGCAACAGACGAAGCTAGCGTTGCAAAAGAAAAAGAAATAAACGACAAATTTGTAAAAGAAGCGGCTGCGGCAGGTCTTGTAAACTTAAAAGGACACCGCTTGGTTGGCGGAATGAGAGCTTCAATCTACAATGCAATGAGCCTTGACGGCGTAAAAGCCCTTGTAGAATTTATGAAGAAATTCGCTGCTGAAAACTAAGTGGCTAGCCGAATATTTACACATTCTTTTTTATGTGAGGTAAAATATGTACAAAATTCAAACGCTTAATAAAATTGCGGCAGTCGGATTAAATCAGTTTGACCGCGAAAACTACGAAATTGCTTCAGATATGAACAATCCGGACGCAATCCTTGTGCGCTCTCAGGATATGCACCAGATGAACCTTTCTGAAAACGTAAAAGCGGTTGCAAGGGCAGGGGCAGGAACAAACAATATTCCTATCCAAGAGCTTTCTGAAAGAGGCGTTGTTGTTTTTAACACGCCGGGAGCAAACGCAAACGCCGTAAAAGAGCTTGTAATCTTAGGCTTGCTTCTCTCTAGCCGTCCTGTAATTGCTGCAAACGAATGGGTAAACGCCCTTGCCGGAAAAGGAGATGAAATTCCAGATTTGGCAGAAAAAGGCAAGTCTCAGTTTGTGGGGCCGGAATTAAAAGGAAAAACTTTAGGCGTAATTGGACTGGGAGCAATCGGCGCAATGGTTGCAAATACGGCCATAAAACTAGGAATGAAAGTTATAGGATACGACCCGTTCCTTTCTGTTAATGCGGCATGGTCTTTAGACCACAATGTGCAACATTCAGAATCTCTTGAAGTGATTTATAAAAATTCTGACTACATAACAATCCACGTTCCTCAAACGAACGACACAAAAGGAATGATAAACGCATCTACAATCAAGCAGATGAAAGATGGGGTTAGAATTTTAAATATTGCGCGCGGCGGGCTTGTAAACAATGCGGATATTCTGGAAGCCGTAAAAACAGGAAAAGTCGCTTGCCTGGTAACAGACTTTGCCGCAGAAGAGCTTTTAAATCAAAAAGGAATAATCTGCCTTCCTCACTTAGGGGCTTCAACTCCAGAAGCAGAAGACAACTGCGCTGTTATGGCTGCAAACGAACTGAAAGATTTTCTTGAAAAAGGAAATATCGTAAATTCAGTGAACTTTCCTAAAACCGTTACAGATAACCCGGTTTTGCCAGGCGGAACACGCTTGTGCATAAGCCATAAGAATGTTCCGGATATGATTTCAAAATTTACAGCCGTTTTAGGCGAGGCAAAATTGAACATCGCAGGAATGATAAACCAGGCGCGCGGCGACATCGCCTACAATCTTATTGACGTAGACGGAAAAGTTTCTGAAGATATTTGCGAAAAACTGCGCAAGTGCGAATCAGTTACAAGAGTCCGCGCAATTTTCGCTTAAAGTTTTTTCGACTTGATATTTTATAATTCTATAGAGCCGATTACAGTTGATTCTTCATCTGCAGTCGGTTTCTTGCTTTTTACAGTCCTTTCTGCAGATTTTTCAGCAGGCTTTTCTTTTTTTGTTCTCTGCTTTGGCGTCGCAAGAAAGGCGAACAGGCTCCCGCAAATTCCGCCCGCAATATGGGCTAAAGTTGCAATATTTTGATTTAGCGGATGCCCAAACAGCTCCCTTCCCAGGTAAAGCGCAAGAATCAGCAAAAATGAAAGCGGAATTTCGTTTTTAGTAATAGAAGTAAAAGAAGCCAGAAGAATCATCATGAACGCAATGTCGCTTGAACCCACTAGCATTGTAGGACTGAAGCAGGCGTTTAGAACCCCGGTGACAAGGCTGGTAACGCTCATCATTACGGCAAGAATTCCAGAGCCGTACTTTTCTTCAATAACAGGCCCTAAAAGAAGAATAAAAGCCATGTTGGAAAGAAAGTGGTTCCAGTCTGCGTGGCCAAAAATATGAAAAAAAAGCCGGACGTAGTCTAAAGGGTTTCTTATATCAAAAGGAGTAAGGCTTCCGCTTCCGCCTGGAGCTGTAAAAATCGCAGGAATTAAAGTTCCCTTTGTAAAATGATTTGCAATAAGCACTGCCGCCGAAACTATTGCAAAAGTAAGCGTAACAGGAGCGTTGTAAGTTATTTTTATTTTTTTTAAAAAATGATTTTTTGCCATATTTTTATTAAAACACGAATTTTATTTTATGAATACCCTTTAGACAGTAAAAACTTAAAAGACCGAAAGCCGGGGTTTTAGAAATTGTAAAAAAACGCTTTCAGTGGATTTCCAATTTGCTTTAATTGTTCTTATCGCACAAA
>DJRF01000002.1:0-1383 GCA_002437725.1 Treponema sp. UBA6367 | reverse complement strand
CACAAAATCTTCACAAATTGTAAATCCACTTATGCTTTTGTTCATTTTCCTAAAAACTCGGGTTTCGGTCTAAAAGATGATTTTTGCACACAACGTTGCAAACGCAATTGAAACTATGCGGTAAAAAGAGTAATATCTGCTTATGAATGCTATTATAACAGTTGTTGGAAGCGATAAAGTCGGAATAATCGCTTCTGTAAGTTCTTTCCTCGCAGAACACAAAATAAACATTGCAGATATAACGCAGACAATTCTTTCTGGAAATTTTGTGATGATGATGATGGTAAACTTTGACAATGCCACAATTTCAATCGACGAGCTAAGAGTCCAAATGTCCAAAAAGGCAGAAGAAATGGGCGTTGAAATCAACATCATGAACGAAAAAGTTTTCAGCGCCATGCATAGGGTTTAGCTTTTATAATATCTTGGATAGAATTTTTATATTGCAGAAGATTTCGAGTTTGTTTTATAGCGATTTCCCATAATGAAATTTTGCTATAATAACAAAACTCGTTAGTAATAATTTTTTTAGCTGTTTTTGATAAGTTTTTGCTATCAAACAAATACCAAAGTAGAGCATGTGTATCTAAAAGATATTTCACATATACTCCTTAAAATCTTCCAAAGGCTCGTCAAAATGTGGAAACATAAAGAATTCTTTTTGTTTTAAAATGTCTGGACGGCGATTTTGAATCTTTTTTTTAGAGCCTTCGTTTTGTTTTTTATAAAGTATTTTATATTGTAAAAAATCTAGATAATTATAAACTTCGGTCATATATTCTTCTGGAATTGTTTTTAATTTTTCTTGAATTGCAGTAAGTTGCATATATAACCTCCCATAAAAAGATAATGTAAGAAATCTTTTATTTCAAGATTTTTTTTAAGTGTACCACGCTCAGCAGAACATAAAGTCATCGCTAAACTTTAATTCTTCTATAGGTTTGATTTTCATCGCGATTTTTCCTTTGTCTTTAAATTCACGTAAACTTTTCAAAAACTGCAATTTTTTTTCAAAAAAAAGAAAAAACTTGTTGACAACTTGATTTTGTGCTGTAGAATTAGTATGTGTGATGATTATGGGAAAATACCCGTAAAATTCGATTCACACCCATCTAAAATATTGGAGGATAAGATGAAAAAAATATTCGCTTTCATCTCGGTTTTCCTGATGCTTTCAGTAAGTATTTTTGCTGATGTATCTGTGAAAAAACTAGACAACGGCAAATACGAAGTTACTTTCTTCTATGGTAACCCACGTGCTGCTGAAGTTGTTATTGCCGGTGACTGGACAAACTGGCAGAACGGTGCAGAACCGATGACAAAAACTGACAAGGGATGGACTTATACAAAAGAAGTACCTGCTGGTACCATAATGAAGTACAA
>DJRF01000001.1 GCA_002437725.1 Treponema sp. UBA6367 | reverse complement strand
TTTTTTTTGATTTTTTTTTATTTTTTTACCTAAACTTTCAATCTTTTAGATTAATTGTTTTCAGTTTTATCTTTTTCCGTCTTTTTTAAAAGTTCTTCGCGCTTTGCAATTTCTTTATCTAAATTTGCGATTTCTTCACGAATTGCAACAACAGTTTCTTCAGAAGCAGACAAGACTGCAGAATCATTGTCCTTAAACTTTTCAAAAGCTAATTTACCAAGTTTTTCAAACTGTTCATTTTTTTTGGTTTCAAACTGATGTTTTTCAATCTTTATAACACTTTTGTCACTAAACTCTTGAACGGCAGTACCAGCTTTTCCTAATGCTTTTTTAGAAGAAGAAAAAATTTTTTCAGCGCCACCCTTTACTTTTTCTTTTAATTCATTAAAATCCATAATTTCCTCCAATAACTGATAAAAATAAATCTTCAATATTTAATATAACTGCTTTTTTTTCAAAATAAAAGAATAAAATGAAAGAATAAAATCAAAAATCAGTTAGCTTTTTCAAATCTCCACTTCAAACTAAAATACAATAAGAATCTAAATTCTTTTTAAGGCGATTATTGTAAGGTCATCTTCCTGCTCATCTTCTTTTAATTTTTTATAAAAAATGTAATTAGGATTGTTTTTTTTCTTTTTTGGAACAGATTTTTCACCACTTTCAAAGACTATATTTGCATATTCAGAGTATAAATTAAAATGCTCTTTTAAAAATGAATCAACAACGACATCAACTTCAACTAAATCTTTTTCTGAAACATTTTTTGGCTTATAAAATCTAAAAATTTTCTCAAGAGAAACAAGTGCTAAAACCATTTCTTCTACAGTTCCTTTGCACTTTGTAAAATCAAATACAAGTTCTTCGCCTTGCGCAGGATTTTTTTCTCTTGAAAGAATATACTTTTTCTGTGAAAAGACAGATTCAACAATCTCTTTTATTCGAATTTCACCAAACTCTTCTTTTTTATCTTCAAAGAGCAAATTTCCATATTCGTCTTTTAGTTGTTCGCCTTTGCTATTAAGCTTAGGCTTTTTTATTGCTGAAAAATCAATATTTCGCATTGCGCGGCCATTTTCTTCAATGCCATCTGTGTACAAAAGCAATACATCATTTAATTCAAGATTCAGTTCGTAAACCTGATAGCCGCCTGTTTTTTTTATCACAGAAGAAGAAAAAGGTCCAACTGCCGGCGTTTCTGGAAGTTCAATTTTTTCCAGCCGCCTAGTTGAATTTTTATAAATATGCAAAATTCTATCGCCAGCATGGCAAACATATAGTTTTCCGCTATTTGAATCGTAAAGACAGATAATCATTGCAACAAATTTGTCTTTTATGTTCAAAGATTCTAAAAAATCATTAACTTTATAAACGAAATCATCTAGTGCAATTTCATTTTTAGAACAAGACCAGTCTTCAAAATATTTTTTATAGAGAGTTGCTACAATTGTAACTAAAATTCCAGCAGGGACTGCGTGACCGGAAGCATCGCACTTTATTAAGACGTACCACCGCTCGTCAAGGCGTTGCCAGTCAAAGTAATCTCCAGAAACGCCAGAGGCGCCCTTGTAATAAGCAAATTCATGAACAACAGAATCATTTACGCTTGAAATATTCTGTTTTATATTACCAGAGAGAGTTTTTAATGGAAGCAAAGACTGTTGAATTTCAACAGCATTTAACTGAAGATTTAGTTTTTCTGCATTAAAGCCTAGCTCCAATTGCATTCGATTGATAGAATTGCCAAGTCTTCCAATTTCATTATTTGGAAGGCTTTCAATTTTATTAGCCAAAAGCTTTTCTTTATCGTGTTCTTCGGAAATATCTTTTACAACTTTTTCAAGACGGCGAATAGGATTTACAATATAATTTGCATAAACAAAAGTGGCTATAAAGCCAACAAAAATAAAGATTACAGAAGTGAAAAGAACTATGCCGACTATTTTTTTACGAGAGACAACAATTGATTCTACAAGTGAACTTGTATCAATCTTTACAAAAACTATTGCTTGAACTAAATCTGAAGAATTTTCACTTATATACAAAACCGGTCTATAAAAAACATAATCGGTAATAGAAGAGTTTAAAGATTTTATGCAAAAAGATGGAATGGACTCTTCGCAATCTTCTGAATATTTTTGCATTTGATTTTCTAAATCAAAATTAAGTTTCTTTAATAAATTATCGATTTCAATCTTACGAGATAAGGAGGCAGTTTTTCTTTCTTCAAAAAGTTTTTTTCGTTCTTTTAATTTTAAGCCAAGCGCGTTTTGAACAAAAGCATTGATTTTTAAGCAAGTTTGCTCCGCAATTTTTTCAGTTTGATTTTCTTTTACTAACAGAGAAATCCCCGGCTCAAAGGATTTTTCTTCTAAATTTACACGGTTTACCTTAGAGATTATATTTGCATCGTTAGAAGACCAAACGTAAAGAAGAGACTTTTTTTCATCATCTTTAATTTTTGATGATGAAAAACCTGTAACAGTAAGGCACTGCGCTTCTGGTACAGAAGATAGCTGCTTAGGCAGCAAATTGAGTCCAAAAGCATCTTCTGAAGGCAAAATATTCTTTACAGTCGTTGCAACGCTAGAAAGCAACACGTCTACCCTATCTTTTAGAGCCTTTGACAACGTTTTTTCCTGTGTGAGAATCATTGTTCGACCAAGCAAGGAAGAAAGAAAAACTATTATAAAAACCACAAGAGAAAGTGTAAACACAAAAAAAGATGTCTTTAGACTTCCTTTTTTATTTTCTGAAAATTTAGAATTTAGCAGCAACTCACCTTTTTCCAGAAGAGAAACTGTTTTGTTTATTTTTATTTTATCAATAAAATTTTTTATTATGGAAATTCCAAAAACACATATAAAAATTACAAAAAGTAGCGATGCTAAAAAAAATATTGCAAAAAAAATATCAGATTTCTGTTTTTTTTCTAAAGGAGCTGATTTCCATTGGGGAATGTAGTCAAAATCTTTGTCAATTTTTACACTTCCGCTTTTAGAATCTTCCAAAGATGAAAAAGAACTTTCTTCATTTTGACTTTGCGAACAAAAATCGTCAGAGAAACAAAAATCCGGAGAAATGAAAAAAATTAAAAAAGAGAAAATTAAAATTTTAGAAAACGCATTTTTTACCACAAACAAGTCTCTAGCATTTTTTGCTAAATATCCTATAGTTCATCCAAGGAAAAATAGGATGCTGCTCTTCAAGTTTTGTAAGCCATTCCGTACTTACAGTGTTCGAACCTAAGGCATCAAAAACAGTTGTAAAATCATTTATGCTCTGCTTAAACCTGTTCGCCGCATAATCCGGACATTCGTTATTTTCTATCATTTTTGCCCAGCAACACGACTGAGCCAGCATCAACTCTTTTGCTCCTAAAATTAAAAGGCGAGCTTTTAGACCGGTGTCTGAGGGAAAACGGCTTGCAAGATCAACCATACGCTCGCTAGCCTTCCGCACGTAACGCATCATCCAGTTGTTTTTACTAGAAAGCAAATCTTCGCCGTAACCGTCAGCCCTAGAAGAACCGTAGTAAGGACGAATCCGCTGAAGCTTAAATGGATTTTCTACAATATTTTTTAAACCGCTCAATTCTATAGAAGAATTTGCACTCTTTCTGATAACTTGTTCTAACCAGTCTATGCCTTCAAACCAAGAGGTTCTAAGTCTATCTAAATCTATAGTCACAGTAAGACAAATATCTTTTGATTCAGGAAGAAGCTTTTCTGCCTCTAACAATTTTTCTTCTTTAGAGCGAACAAAATTATTGGCATCCAAAACAATCTGCCCAGAAGAAACTTTTGGCTCATACAAAGACTGTTCGTCATAAAAATTTGATTTTTTAACATTTTGCAAATTAATTTTTTTATTCCAATATTTATAGCCAACTGCAAAACGAGAACAGCTTTCGCTTGTGAAACAAGAAAGTTCGCTAAATGGCAATTCAAATCCTACATCGCAATTTAGATTTAAATAACAACTATTATTTACGTAACCAGCCGCCCCAAATATCTGTTCATCTGAAAAAGAATCTCTGCCATAGGCAATCAAAGCATTGTCAAATCTTGCAGGATAAAAAATACCTTTTGCAGGCTCGTTCTCTGAAAAGAGAAAACTTCTGGAATCTAAAATCGTATAGTTAATTCCATTGGAGCGAAGGACTTTTTCTATTCCACGATAGTATCCAATCTCAGGAAGCCAAAAACCTTCTGGTACTTCGCCAAAAAAATTTCTAAACGCATAAATGCCAGTTTCAACCTGCGCATTCATTATTTCCGGCATATCGTTATAGTGAGGAAGAAAAATATCTGTTCCACAACTTGCAAGGAGTTCAACCTTTCCTTTTTTATGATATTCATGTACTTTCTTTAAAATTTTTCCATTGCAAGCAGCAAAAAATTCTTTATCTGAACAAGCCTTTTCAAAACATCTTTTTGCTTGCTCTTGAAGTATTTGCGAATACGAACATCTTTCTATTTCTTTTTTGCCGAATTCTATGCATTTTTCGAGCCAAGACAAATACTGCTCTTGTATTTTTTTGTCATCAAGGAGAGTACACAAAACCGGAGAAAGCGCCATAGAAATGGTAAAATCTATATTTTCTTTTTCGAGCTTTTCAAAAACTTTTAGCAAAGGAATATAAGTATAAGAAATTGCTTCAAACAAGCGGGTTTCTTCTGAAATATATTTTTTTTCATCTTCTCCAATGTGTCTTATATACTCTTGACTTCCGTTCAGCACAAGAAGAATTTTTTTATTCGCCATTTTGCACCTCTAATTAAGAAAAAGATTCCCTGTGATTTTTATAATGTTCCATAAGCAATTCTTTTATGCCAGAAAGAGCCATGATTGGAGAAAAATCATTCTCCCTGCCAGGCCTTATATCTGAAAGCAAGGGAGAACCTTTTGGCATTTCAAAAGTTACAGAAGAAGAAAGAATATCTATAATTCCGTCAAGATTGAAAAGAAGATCCACCCTAAAGAACTTTTTTCCAGCAGGAAGCAAAACGTACTGTCCAGAATCTTCTTTTGATATATTAAAATCGCAATATTCATCAGGTTTTATTTGCTCTTTTTCAGAAAAAGAACTAACTCTTATCATCATTTGGCTTACAAAAGCCTTTTCAAGGGAAGTTCGATCGCTGTCGCTTATGTTCCAATAGACATAAGCCCAAGCAGGATTTCGCAACACAATTTGAACTTCTGTTGAATTGCAAGAACGCATAGAAAGTTCTTCTTTTTCCGCAAGAAGCTCTTTTTCAGAAATATCAATTTCGAACTCTGTTGAAACTTTTTTATTTTCCTCAGAAGAATCAAGCATTTCGCCTATTAAAAAATTTCTATTTAAATTTTCAGGAATATCTATTCCAAGAGAATCTGCAATCTTTAGCAGTTCAGAAAAAGGAATGCTTTCTAAATAAGCCCGATTAAAAACTTCATTAACCATGTGCATATAATCTTAAAATTTAAAACATTAGTCAAGCATTGAAGTAATATTGCGGCACAGGTCAATTCAAACAAAGCGAGAGCGGATGCATATAAACAAATTGCAAATTCGCTTACTCTTTTGTTCATTTTTCTAAAAACATGACTTTTTACCTATTAAGAACTACGGCTGAAAGCTCTTGCCCTGCACAATTTTGTTTTCCCTAAAATATTTTATCATTGAGTTCCAAACAACTTTTTTATTTGCAGTCCAAAGAGGCGCTATTAAGTTTTTCTTAGCACCATCACCTGTGAGCCTATGAATGACAATGTTTTGAGGCGTAATTTCAAGAGCTTTTCCTAAGATTTGAAAATATTCGTTCATCTCTAGGCAAGCAAACTTTTTAGAATTATAATCATTTGCCAAACCGGTATTTTTAAGCACATGCAAAAGAGAAATTTTTATGCCATCGGTTTTCGCATTTAAAACATATTTTATAGAAGAAAACATATCGTCTGCGCTTTCGTTTGGCAATCCAAAAATCAAGTGGCAAACCACATGGACATTGGAAATTGTAGATTTTATTCTATTTATACATTCATCAAGTACAAAATTTTCATACATTCTGCGAATATATTTTACAGATTCATTATTTGAAGTTTGAAATCCAAGTTCAATCATTAAAAATGTTTTTTCAGAAATAGATTTTAGATACAAAAGCATTTGTTCGCTAATGCAGTCTGGTCTGGTTGCGATTGAAATGCCTACAACCCCGGGAAAAGCAATTGCTTCTAAATATTTTTCATACAATTCTTTTTCATTTCCGTAAGTTGAACTAAAATTTTGGAAGTATGCAATATATTTTTCTGACTGAATCTTATTCTTTACAAGATTTTTTGCATTTTTTAGCTGTTGAAAAACTGGCAAATTTCCGTCGCTAGCAAAATCTCCAGAGCCGCTTTCCCCGCAAAAAATGCAGCCGCCAAAACCTTTTGTCCCATCTCTATTAGGGCAAGTACAATTCGCATTAATAGAAAGCTTATAAACTTTGGAATTAAATTTTTGCCTAAAAAAATCGTTTGCAGAGTAGAAAATTCCATTTGAAAAATTATTTTTTATCTGCATAAAATACCTTTTTATTGCCTATGAGCTTTGCAACTTATTTCGGTTACTTCTATTTTGAACACTCCTACTCTTGCAAGCATTATTGAAGGAAAATTCCAATCGCCCTTTTTTACAGTTTTTTTCATCAGAGTGTTTAGGGCATATTTTTTTTCTTCTAAATCTGTAATCTCGGAAACAATACCTTCGCCAATTATGCTAGAATAATAAGTTGAATAATCACAGGCATTTTTACCTTCTTTTATTTTTCCTTCGCAGTCCATCTCAAAGCCTACAATACAATTTTTTTTTGAAAGTCTTGCTTTTCTACCTTCTGTTGCTCCGTGAAAATAAAATGTGTATTTGCCTTTTTTTTCTTCATAACCAAAATTTACAGGAACAATGTAAACATGGCCTTCATCGTTGTAGCCAATATTAATAGAAAAACAGTTTTCGATTACAGCATTAATTTCTGCAATATCGGTAACTTCCCGCTCTTTTCTGCGAATTTTCATTCCGCCTCCAAAAAAAAACTTAAAACAAAGGTCAAAGCGAGCGAGCTTTTATTAAAAAAAAGCAGGGATTCTAACCTTGCAACTGAATATAAACCGCATTTGCAAGTTTTTCTAGATTTTCAGCATTGGCATTGCTTTTCATGCTTACACTGTACATAACTCCTGGAGCGGCATCCCACCAGATGCAGATTCCAACTGAATTGCCATTTTCATCCTTTGTCCACTTTGCATCTGCCTCGTTATAGCCAACCTTTACTTTGACAGATTTTTTCCAATTGTAATAAAAGCCAGAAATATCTTGCAAGGAAGTTTTTCCACTTGATTCAGCGCGGGCAGTACATTCAGCCTTATTCCAAACGAAATCCATCTGCGCAAGAGAATCTGCAATCACTGAATAGCAAACATTCTCAGCATTTTTAGGAATTGCAAAACGCAATCCGAGTGTATTCAAAATTTCTTCCGCAGAAGATTCCCGAATCGGATTTGGCACGCCAATTACAACAGGCCGAACTTCGCTCAATTCAGAAATACCAGATTTTTCTGTAATAGCCTTCTTGCTACATCCAAAAGACAGCAACACGATGCAAGACAATAAAAATGTTTTCAAAAGTGATTTTAAAACTGATAAAATTTTTTCGTTCTTCATAGATTCATTTTATCTTAATAAGACAAAAATATTCAACTGTAAACGGTTCGCTTTACGCATTGCAGTTCCCCTGCTCGTGGATTAAAATTGATTTAAAGCAACAGACACCGGAAGTTACAGCGAGGTTTATATGCCGCCAAAAATCACGAACGAACAGATTCTAAAAACCACAATGAGGCAGTCGGCAATTGACATGAACTGCAACGAAGGCGATTTTCTTCTGAGCAAAAACAAAGTCGTCATCTCAAAGGGAAATGCAAACGCGCGCCGATACCTCAAGCTTCCGTTCGCCGCAAACCTTGTGAGCTACGGAAACAACATCGTCGCATCCTGCTCGAGCGGACTTCGCGCAACCGTTGAGGAATACATCTCGTCCTTTGTGTGATACCACTGCTTTGAAACACCGAACATGCACGTGCTTTCACAAAAATTGCGTCCGCTCGGATTCGACGTGTGCTTCATGGCGGAATACTGGCTGCCCGACGCGAACAAACTTTTTTTGGAAAATGAAACCGGCAAAAGCAAAAACTCATTCACAACGAAAATCCTTGAGCCGTACGATTTCCAAAACCTTTACGTTGACGAATGGAGTAACGCCCTCTGCGCGGACAGAAAAAATCTTGACGTGCTTGCAGTCGCCGCTTTTGATTCTAATTCACAGAAACTCGTTGGACTTGCCGGCTGCTCCGCGGACTGCGACACGATGTGACAGATTGGCGTTGACGTTCTTCCCGAATATCGCCGAAAGGGAATCGCCTCCACACTCACAATGGAACTCGCGAAAGAAACTTTGCGACGCGGAAAAATTCCTTTCTACTACTGCGCCTGGTCAAACATCGTTTCCGCCCGCAACGCAATCAAAAGCGGCTTCCGCCCTGCCTGGTGCGAACTGACCGTCAAACCTATTGAAGAAATTGAAAAGATGAATGGGGAAAGATGAAAATGAAAAATACTCATTTAAAATCTGTTTATTGTTTGAGTTGTTTTTAATAAAATACTAAAACACTCAAATTCAATTTTCTGATAAAAAATATATATTATTCAAACTTTAGTTTTATTTTGTTAAAAAATTTTTATTTCTATTTTATTTTCAATTCCATTTCTTGAATATGACACTTTTACAATGTCATCAGCTTTTATATTCTCAAGAGCATCATAATAATCTTGGCTAGTTATTACATTTCTATCATTTATTTTTGTGATAATATCGCCTCGGGTAATATTTGCATAAAATGCCGGAGAATTCTCATAAACAACAGCAATATAAACTCCAGTGTTTCTATGAGAATTCATTCTATCATCAGAATTTAAATCTCTTGTTTCTATACCAAGTTTTGGTCTTTTTATATACCAATCTTCATACGGAACAAAAAAATAAACATCATAGTCATATCGGTCAACTGAATAATAATTTGTCGAATAACTTGTAGTAGTATAAGACCTTACAAAACCATTGGAATCTGTATAAGAATGATAATTTGTATGAGGAACAGAATAGGCTCGTTTTAAAGGGCAGCTTTTCAAATTAGCAAAGCAAGTGATATAAGCAATTTACAAAGGTGTCAATTCCGCTCGCAGCAAAGATTCCATTAAGTTGATTGGCTTTACATTTTCCACAATCAAAAGAAAAGAGACAATATTCCTATTGCAACGGAAAGATTTTCACCAAGTTTCCGTGTTCTTACCAAGCTATAAGTAAAACAGCCCAATCCGTTATGCAAGTTAGTTACTTTATTTTTTATGATTTTCTAGACAAAAGGTGCGATTTTAACCGATAACTTTGACATCCGTTGCCCGGCCGTTTTTAGTGTTTTTATAAACCCTAAATTAAAAAACGGCTATTTTAAATTATCTACAATTTTCGCAAAACCTTGAAATATACTGTGGCAGATTACATTTTGCATGTCTCCAGTTATTTAAATTTCCTGCTGAATGATTCTGCCGTTTTCTTTTTCTGACTTATAAATATCATAAATATAAGAGGGGCTTTCAAGATACAAGCCTGTCTCAATATTGTTCAGTTTTGAAAAAGTTTCTGACGTGTAAAGACGCTGCATTGCCTCAAGAACCGGAACCTTAAAATCTTCCATTATAAAAGAAACAATGTCATCCGTGATGTATTCAATCAGCTGTTCCTGCTTAGACATTTTCAACTCCGACTTTTAAAAGATATGACAACGCTTTTTCCGTATGAAACGAATACTGGTCTGTTAATTTCTTGAATTTCATTTCTTTTACCAAAGTTTCAACAGAAATAAGCCCGTCAGAAAACTGACTGAAAAACTGAATGTCAACATTTGAACCATGGTAAAGCGTCATTGAATCTTGCCTCCATTCTTCTGGCAAATCATTGTCATATCAGAAACCGCGTCAGCAAAAGAAAGCGTATGCTCAACATCATAAAATTCCGTAAGAAAATCCAAAGCCTTGTGTTCCAGCAGATACAAAAACGCCTGAGTTTTGGAAAGCGATTTAGCCCGCGCGAATTCATTCACACATGCGACCGTGTATCGGATTTGATTTTGCTCTTGATTTGACATAAGCAGATTCCATCCTATATTATAGAATAATTTTTCCTAATTATTTAAGGAGAAAAAATCCTTTTTCCCGCTTCAGCTATAAAGTTTTCCGCAACTCTGTCTTGTGAGTTCAAATACCACTCGAAACACTAGGCTACAACTTTCTTGTAATTTATTACTGTTTCTGACGAACTTGAGACTTAACTTCAAGATTATTTGTTACAAAACTTTTTTCTCTAAGTTCATTTACCATATCTGTATAGATATCTTTTCCTTTTGTATCTCTTATTGTTAACACTAATATAAACTCTTGTTCTGGCAAAACCACATCATATCTTGTCAATCTACTAATCTCTAACTTCCAATAATTTCCTTCTTGAATCCCATGTTTCAAATTATGATAATAAGCTTTTATAGATGACCATTTTGAACCATTTTTCACTCTTTCTTTTTCAAAAGCAAATTCATTTCCTTTTTCAAGTTCAACTTTTGAACTATATTTTTTACCAGAATAAACAGGTCCAAAACTTACATCCACATTTGACCTACAATAGTTAACTCCATAATTTTTATCAAGTAAAGGGGAATATACCAAAGTCATAAATATCTCACCATGATATTTTCCATCATAAATGAGTGATTTTGGGAAAGGAAAATCTAACATTTCCAACATTTTGCCTTGCTTTATTCCTTGTTTAAAAACAATTGTGATTTCATCTGAACTTGTTCGTAATATATCCTGCGGATCATCAGGTGCCATTCCATATCCAGTATATAATCTTTGTTTTTTTTCAATTAAAGACTTTGAATTAATTCTGGCTGAATGAATAAGCAATGCTTTTGCCAATAATAAATCTTTTTCAACCAGTTCATCATAAACACATGAATATTTATATAAGGTCCTTGGGGTTGCAAAACTTGTTCCAATATTTTCGACTATTTTATTATCTGGTGTCATACCAAATATACCTAGATTTCTTGATTTTTTAAATTTATTATAATTTCCACCATAATCAACAAGTTCTGGTTTAATCATATAACCAACACCAGGTCCTCGGCGTGAAAAAGGAGATGGTTCTTTCTTTTTTGAATAAGAGTCATCCGAATCTTTTAACGCAAGAGAACCAACTGTGATAGCCCGAACAGAATCTGCTGGTGAAATAATCCTATCAGAATCATCATCCTTATATGCAAAAGGCCAGTTTTCATTTCTAATTACATTTCCTGCCGATACAAAAAATTGAACATCATACTTATCTTGCATAATATCTAGAAATTCACCAAAATCAGAAATCTCACCATTACATATACAATCTGGTAAGCCTATAGAAAGATTCCAAATCTTAACAACTCCACTATACTGTTTCATGCATTCTTCAATTATATCCATCAAATCATCTTCTGAAATTGAATCTGTATACCCCACGGCAGGTTCATTGTTAGGCAATGCTTCTATATCTAATAATTTAAATCTTTTTGGCTTTGTTTCTGATATATTATTCAAATAATTCCCATATAATATTGTCGATGCGATAAATGCACCATGTTGATGATTTTGATAATCAATACCAACATAACTTTTTCTTTCAACAACATATTGATTCAGTGCAGAATTTTTATCTCCAATTCCACCATCAATAATTCCAATTATTGTATCAGATTCTGTATATGAAATATTATTTAATTTTTCCATATCTACTATATCTAATGAAAATGATGGTAAAACATAAGTATGGAATATATCTATCGATTGAACTCCAACTATATTTGAAATTTTTTCAAGGTCCACCTTTGAATTTAGCTCAAGTTTATATAGTTTCGATTTTTCATGTATTACTGGTTGTAATTTACCTAGCAAGTCAAGTTCTCGTAACTTTTGAAAAAAATAACGTTTCGTTTTTTCATTTATTTCATCATCACCATAATCAAAAAGCCTTACTTTTATTGATTTTTTTAATTTCTCAAAATCATTGTCATTAACACTTCTTAAAATAACAGATAATTTATCTTCTGACAAAATAGGAATAATACTATCTATTGCTGTTATATTAGCCTTTACTCCATCTTTATCAGACTTTTGAGCTATTTCTACACTTTCTTTTAATGAAGACTCTGTTACTTGAATATAAAATTGATTAATATCTTTAGAACCAAAAATATGATTATTTTTAAGTAACAAATCTGGAGTGTGAGATTTTGCACAAGCTTCATCTTTCATGATTAACATGGCAACAGCAGGTATCAAGTTTTTTGTTTCTTCGAAAAAAGAAGCATAGTAATCGATAACACCTTTAAAACAATTAATAATATTATTCTGAACATTTACATTATAATCTCCAAAGAATTTCTTTGGACCACCACCAGTATGAATGGGCTTCACATCATCTTTTCTAGGTAATACAATTTTAATTGGTAAATTCTTATTCATTTTCTTCTCCTTCACTATTATCTAATAATGGTTTTATTTGCGATTTAGAAATATGCAATATTTCAGATATCAAGTCATATGAAAATGGCTTTCCAATTTCATTATATAAATACGAACATACTTGTTTCTGATAATTTTTTTTATCTTCATCTGGATTAGAAAAATTCTTATATAAAAAGAATTCTCTATATATTTTTTGTACTGAATACTGTTGATTATGTACTATAGCGTTTCTTATAGATTTTTTTATTATTTCTTCAATATTTGATCCACTTAGATTCTTAAAAGCATAAGATAAACAATCCTTATCCTTATCTGAAATATTCAATGAATTATTTATAAATAAATCCAGCATACTTCTAATTGTCTTTTGGTCTGGCAAGGATACTTCCAATTTATAATCAAATCTTCTCCATACTGCAGAATCTAACAACTGTGCATGATTAGTTGCAGCTATCAAAAGACTATCCTTACTCATAGTATCTATATTTTGTAACAGGCTGTTTACAACTCTTTTTAATTCTCCAAGTTCATTATTATCATCACGAGCTTTTGCAAGAGCATCAAACTCATCTAGAAATAAAACACATGGAACTCTTTGAGCATATTCAAACAATGTACGAATATTTTTTGCAGTTGTACCAAGATATGATGAAATCATACTATCCAAACGAGCGGTTATTAGCGGTAAATTCAGTTCTTTGGCAATCCATTTTGCACATTCTGTTTTTCCGCAACCAGGCGGACCATATAACAATAAAGTATTTGAAACGCCAACTCCAAGTTGATTTAATTTATCAGCATTTTTATAATTTAAAATAAATGATTTTAAATTGCTCGTATTATTATCAGAAAGAATTACATTTGCTGCGTTATCTTTAGGAGAAATATAATCAGCCAAAGAAATTCTAGATTCATTATCAACAGGAATATTCCCTATAAACGAATCTAAACTATTTGGCTTTAACTCTTTCATCTCTTCATTTTTTAAAAGCTTAGAAAATTTTGAAGCGGCTCTTTCTTCTCCGTCAACGATAAGTTTATCTATTAACATTTTGGTATAATTTTTAACCTTTAACAAATCACCTTTAAGAGAACCTTCTACTATTTTTCCTATTTCAATTGAATAATTCATTTTCGCACCTTTACAACCAATATAAACGAACAAATTAATTTTGTAAAGAACAAAATATATACTTTTACGAACAATTTCAGTATTTTTAAGAACTCTTATTACTTCCTTGCAATCTGCGAAACAATCAGCTGTTTTAGTTGAGCAAGTTTTTCAAGTTCTATCCTATTTAAATCATAGATGTTCATCAATTTTGAAGCAGATTTTTCAAAATTCTTGGCTTCAGCTTCTTCAAAGAAAATTGGAATATTTTTAATATCTGCCTGAGTTATCAAAGGTTGGGTAGAAACTCTATTCAATAATCCATAATCAATATTTTTCAGTATGAAATATGAATATTCGTAAAAATTACTTTTTATAGTTAAAGTGTTATCAGAACACCAACATTTACAATTAAATCTTTGTACTTTTCCGTGAGTGCCTACACGCCCGATAACTAATGTTTTATCATCATAATTATATGAACTGATATATCCCATGACGCTGCCAGCTCCAACAAGGGGAAAACTTCCTTCTTGCATATTTTCAGGCCTTTTTCCGGAATTCATTGTTGCAATATCTTCAAATGCTGTATTTTTTTCCTTATCTTTCGTCATTTCCTCAAACAAACACTTCGCCGTTTCTTCCAACTTTTCGTTTATCTTCTGTTTAATCTTGATGCGGTTTTCTACTGCGTTGTAGGCAGACACAATTTTCTGTTGTTCTTCGATTGGAGGAACTGGAAGTTCAACACGGCACATTTCTTCCCACTCAAATATTTCCCGGACACTTCCGTGTGATTTGTAACGGGCATAACGGTCAAACTCTGGACGAAGAAACCACAACATCAGATATTCCGGCAAAAGTTTTGAAATATCTATAATTTCAAAAACAGAATAAGAACTTGAAATAATGCATTCCGGTTCTTTAAGCAATGCAATCGTAATTTTTTCGCCATTTCTGGAAGTAACTGGACCATAGGAAAACTGACCTTTCTTTACTACTTTATACGATTTAAAATCAGTTCCAATTGTATTTGCAATTGACTCAATAAAGCATTTGTTAATACTCAATCCTAACAATCTATTTACAGATAAATCTCTATTACAAATATCAACTTGCCGTATATATTCACCCAGTTTTTTCAATTCACTCATCACTCCGCTTCCTCATAGTAATACGAGTAGTCAATGCCTTTCATAAACATTTCGCGGTCATTGATTTTATCGGTCAGGGCATTTTTCAAAAGAAACTTGATTTTTGAAGAGTCGCATACGCTCTTTTCCATTGCATCAAGATAATCTTTTTTGTTGATTTTGCTCCAGTCAACGCATTTTTTTAGGCTGCGCTTTAAAATCAAATCCAGCCAGATTCTTGTTGTTCTGCCGTTTCCTTCGCGGAACGGATGAGCAATGTTCATTTCCACATATTTTTCTGAAATCTGCTCAAATGTTGATTCCGGCATTCTTTCGATTGAAGCCAGAGTTTGTGGCAAAAATTCAGCCGTGGCAAACTTAAATTCGCCTTTTGAGATATTCACAGTGCGGATTTTTCCTGCAAAGTCATAAAGCCCGCCAAAAAGATACGCGTGAATCTGTTTTAAGCCGTTTATTGTTCCAACCTCAATGCTTTCCAAAAGGGAACTCTCAAAAAGCGCATAAGCCTTTGTCTTGCTTTTACCGTCAATTGTTTCATCAGAATAAGTGAACGCCGCAACCTGCGGTTGCTTCCCGAGTTTTCTATCGAAAACTCGCATATCATTTTTATGAAACTTATTGTTAGGGAAATTTTTTGCAAGCTCAATTACCTGATTGTAGTCCATTACATCAGTTTTGTATTTTTTGCCGTCCGCTGCCGTCAATTTCAGTTGGGTAGTAGCACTAACCAACTGAATACTTTCTCGCTTTAATTTTGCTTTTAAATATTTCCAATAGTTTCGTTTTTTTTCGTAATCATCCTGCTCATTCAATACGCCTACAATATCAAGCGCGCTGAACCACCATTTGGAATTTTCTTCATCCCAAACTGCACGGACTTCTCTATCATTAAAAAATCGGATTGATATTTTTTCACTCATCTACTTCTTCTCTCCAGCTTTTGCTTCTTTTTCCAAAGTCCGTATTGTTTCTAAATATGCTTTTTCAACTGGGGAAAGATTTTTCTTAATGTATTTTTGATATTCCTTTTCGGCTTTTTTAAGATACTCTTTCAGCAATTCAGTTGCCCAACGCCTGAATTGTGTTGCCACCATGGACTTAACACGGTAGCCAAGGGAGATAATCATGTCGAGATTGTAGAAAGGAAGTTCTCGACTGACTTGCCTTGTACCTTCCAATTGAATCTGTCGGAATTTCCGACAAGTTGACTCTTCTTGCAATTCCCCTTCTTCATAAATATGCTGGATGTGTTCTACTATATTTGTTCGAGAAGACTGGTAAAGTTCTGCCATTTGTTGCTGAGCAAGCCACACTGTTTCATCTTCAAACCTAACGTCAATTTTTGTAAGACCGTCTTTCGTCTGGTAAATTACAATATCGCCCTTGCTTTGATTTTCCATTTTCATCTCCTACAGCTTAATCCCGTAGCCCAAATCCTTGAACACATTGAGCAATTCAGCTTTGCTTTTTTCTTCCTGCCTGAGCAAGTCTGCAAGTTCTGTCTGTAAAGTTTTCACTGTTGTGTCAAAATCCAAAGTTTCATCCCGGTTTACAAATTCAATGTAGCGGCTTGGAACAAGATTGTAGCCTTTTTCTGCGATTTCTTTTTTTGTTGCGCTGTAGCAGAATTCGGGAATATTTTTATAAGTTTTGTCTTTGTCTATTTGCTGCCAGGCATGGAAAGTAGAGGTTACTTTGTCGCGGTCATTTTGTGTAAGCTCGATGTATTTTTTTTCAAATGGAGAGCCCATCTGACGCAAGTCCATAAAAAGAACTTCGTCCTCACGGTTTCTGTAGTTTTTGATTTTTCCGTTCTGTTGAACCGTCCGCACTTTTTTATTTTTATTCAGAATCCACAGCGTTACGGAAATATCTGTTGTATAAAAGAGATTTCTTGGAAGAATCATGATTGCCTCAACAAGATTGTTTTCTACAAGCCGCTTTCTGATTTCCAGCTCCTGACCTTCGCCGCTTAACGCACCGTTGGCAAGCAAAAACCCTGCGACACCGTTCTGGCTCAGTTTGCTTACCATGTGCAGAATCCAGCCATAGTTTGCGTTGCTTGTTGGCGGAACAACATAACCGTTCCATCGGGAATCATCGGCAAGTTCGTTTTCCGCACGCCAGTCTTTTTGATTGAACGGAGGATTTGCCATAATATAGTCGGCGCGCAAATCTTTGTGCAAATCGTT
Source organism: Treponema sp. UBA6367 (assembly GCA_002437725.1). GTDB lineage: Bacteria > Spirochaetota > Spirochaetia > Treponematales > Treponemataceae > Treponema_D. Next base: position 2,051 of record DJRF01000001.1, on the reverse strand, counting down.
TGTAAAAGTGTTGGCTTCCTTTTCGCCCAAATCACACGGAATTCCGCGGATTGCAAGATTCATCTTTGCCATTTTGTAAGTTGTTCCAGTCCCTTCCTGACCGTAAACAGAAATATCCTTTGCGTTTCCTGCATGATTTTCAACAAATTTAAGCGACTGGACAAACATTCCGCCCGAACCGCAGCAAGGGTCGTAGATTTTTCCTTTGTACGGCTCAATCATTTCGGCAATCAGATTTACAACTGACTTTGGCGTGTAGAATTCGCCTTTTCCCTTTCCTTCCTGAAGCGCAAATTTTGTAAGAAAATATTCGTAGACGCGCCCCATGATGTCGTTTTCTTTGTCGGCTGTAGTCTGAATATTGTTGATTTCGTCCAAAAGAGCAGCAAGTTTTGAAACATCAATTCCAAGGCGTGAATAATAGTTGTCCGGGAGCGCGCCTTTTAACGAGGTATTCTGTTTTTCAATCGTGTTAAGCGCTGTGTCAATTTTTAATGCAATGTCCGGTTGCTTTGCATTTTCCATTATGAACAGCCAGCGGGATTCCTGCGGAACAAAAAAGACATTTTTCATGTCATAAAATTCCTGCAAGTCCAAATATTTTTCTTTGCCTTCCTCAACAAGTTCCTTGCGGCGGTCGCTGAATTTATCGTTTACGAATTTCAAAAAAATCAGGCTAAGAACCACATGTTTATATTCTGCCGGCTCAACCGTTCCGCGCAATTTATCACAGGCACTCCAAAGCGCATCTTCAAAACTTACATCTTTCTTTGCTTTTGCCATTTTTTCTCCAGCTGACTTGATAAAACAAATTTCTTCTATTAATTATATTATTATAGCTGTTTTCCCGATAAAAAAATATACCCAGTATGTTGGGTAAATATAGTGACTATATTTTAAAATAAAGTAACTATATTTGGAAATATAGTTACTTTGTTCGGGGAACTTAGTGGGTTTATTTCAGAAATAATTAAAACTCATTCAAATTTTTCTCCAAAATTTCGAAACAAACAATTATCCATTGCTTCATAAGTTCTAGTTCTTTTCTATTGCCAACCTTTAAATTACCAAACAAGACATTGAATTCGTTTTTTACAATAATAACTACAGCGTACAAAAAACTATAAATTTGCTCAAAATTAGGTCTTATCTGAAGCGAATATGATGTTGAATGTGAAAATTTGCAAGCCAACTTATAATAAAAACTGAAAGTTTCATCCAATTTTGACTCTTCAAACAAAGTTTTTAGATTACGCTTCTTTTTATCAGTAATTACTGATGCAGTCCAGCCATAAGATTCTTCAAAACTTTCCCCATATTTATTTTTCAATTCTAAATAAGATTTTTCAATATCTTCTGACAATTGCGTTTTATAAATCTTAGACTTCTCTTTCTGCATCAAACATTCGTCCATTCTGGCATGTTCTGCAAAGGCTATATTTAATTCGGGGTGAATCTGTAAAAATGAAAACACTATATAGTTTTCATAAAAAGTTCTATAAACTGAAATTGCGCTATTATTATTGCTTCCAACAAGTAAAATGCCCAGTCCATTTAACAATTCCAATGAATACTCAAGAAAGCAATGAATAATCTGAATATTTATATTATTGCTTTGCTTTTTTATGTATTTTTCTTGAATATAAAAATAAAGATTTCTTGTAAGCTCAACATACAGCAAGAAACTTTGCATAGAAGGTTTAATAATGTTTATAATTTCATTTGAATGAATATTGTTAATCAGATTTGTAATTGTCTTTGGTTCTAATATTGGAAAACTCTTTGAAATATAGTTTTCAGTGTATTTTTTCAATTCTTCCTGGCTTTTTTCATAATCATTATTAATACAACAATTGTGAACAAGGCGTTCAAAAACCGCCATATATTCTTTTTTTGATTTCTTTTCAAGCTGTGAAGAATCTATTTTTGACAAATCTGGAAGTAGATTATTTTCCAATTTATATTTAAAATTTTTATCAATCATATCTGCAAATTCATTATAAATATCTGGAGTATTAAGCATTATTTCTTCTCCCATAAAAAGTCAACGA
>DJRF01000029.1:2379-4629 GCA_002437725.1 Treponema sp. UBA6367 | reverse complement strand
TATGAAAATTTCTAAAATTCTTTTAAGCAGTGCAATTGCCGCTGCTTTGGTATTTGGATTTGCGGGATGTAAAACAAACGAAGATGAAGACGGAATCATCGAACAGATTGAAAATGGCGGTTACACAAACAACACAGATGTTGAATACAAAAGAGCTTATATAAGCACAGCAACAAAACACCTTGCAGCAGATTGCGAAATTGCAATTGACACAACAAAATCAAGTGGAAAATACACAATGGGTTATATTTTCAATCAGATTGGAAAAGGTACAGACGACAAACCTTATTCTTTCTGTGTAGTTGGCGTTAGATATTATGAAAAGAAAGCTCAGTACTTCATTTCGTACTATACTGGAGTACGTGGCAAGAAAGGTTCTGTAAATGATTTTACAACCAATGCAGGAGATTTTGACATATCTGCCGAAGAAGCAAAATCATGGGGCGTAGAAGCAAACTCTGCAAAAGAATATAAGATTGAGCCAAGTGCCGCTAATGCATATTGGACAGAGATTCCATCAGATTCATACACTCTTGGTGAAGATGGAATTCTAAAAGTTTATATTGATTTGGCTGTACTTTCAGGCGAAACAGAAATAACAAAAGAAAACTACAAAAAATATCTAAATAAAACTGTAACTGAAGTTGATGACGAAGATGAAGACGGAAATGTCACAAAAGTTTTGAAAATCACAGACGGTTCTTACAATGTAACTTTAAAATCTAGCGCAGAAGCTGATTCTGGAACATCTAAAACAATTTCTACAGCAAATACTCTTTCTTCTTTTGTTGTGCAGGAAGCTAAACTTGGAAGATACGCAATGGTTCAAAAAGATGCAAATGCCTCTGGAACATGGACTTTCCCTAAAGATTCTTACATCAAAGCTGCAAATACAGAAGATTCTGATGTAATGATTTGGGGCGAAGAGATTCATAACTAAATTTATTAATATCTAACATGAAAAAGCATCGTCAAAATTGTCGATGCTTTTTTTATGCATATTTCTAAATCAAAATTTCAAAACAAAAGGCTTATTTTTTGGCTTAAATAAACCCGATGAATCGTGAAAGTTTATGTATGAAAAATCCTTATAAGAATTATAAGTTTCGCCAGAATAAATCACAGTTCCATTTAGTTCGCCTATTTTAATTTCAATATCATTCAATTTCAAAAATTTTTGCATATTTTTAGTAAATTCGCCATTCAAGGCTTTTCCGCTTTTTACCTCAAAAAGATTTAGTTTTCCGTTTTCTTTTAAAATCAAATCAACTTCAAGACCATTGCTGTTCCTAAAAAAATAAAGATTAGGCTCTGCTCCGCAATTAAATCTTGTTTTAAATGCCTCTGCAACAATAAGATTTTCAAAAATATTTCCCATAAGAGGGTCTCGTTGCATTTGTCCAGGAGTTTCAATTCCTAAAAGGTAAGAAACCAATCCTGTATCACAAAAATATACTTTAGGAGTTTTTACAACTTGACTTGTTCTGTTTTTATACCAAGGTCGCAAAATATGAATCAAATGCGAAGATTCCAAAATTGAAAGCCACGAACCTATTGTAGTGCTAGAAACGCCAACTTCTGCAGAAATTGCAGAATTATTAGCAAGCTGCCCTGTTCTACCTGCAAGAAGTCTCATAAAGTTTTCAAACCTAGATAAATCTTGTACCGCACCAATCTGGGCAATATCTCGTTCAAGATAAGTCTGCACATAGTTTTTATAATATTCAAACGGTTTGTGCCCACTTTCTGAAAAAAGAAAAGGCATACAGCCAGAAACCAACTGCACATCACGCTCAAGTTTTATTCCACTTTGTTTTAACTCTTCCAAAGAAAAAGGCTGCATCTGAATAACAGCAACCCTTCCTGCTAATGATTGCGATACTGTATTTTTTAACGGAATTTGCTGGCTTCCAGTAATTATGTATTGTCCTTTTTTTTTGAATTTGTCGATTCTTACTTGTACTGTGCTTAAAAGTTCAGGAACCCTTTGAATTTCGTCAATTATTACAGGCTCAGGAAAACGAGTAAAAAATTCATCAGGATCTTCTTTGGCCAATACACGGGTATTCATATCTTCTAGATTCGAATATGAATATTCAGGAAAGAGATTCTTTACCAAAGTAGTCTTTCCACACTGTCTAGGACCAAAAACACAAACGGAAAAGTATTCTTTTACACAAGATTTTAAGTATTCTGAAATTGTTCTCTTAACCATGAAATAATAATATTCTAATTTAACGGAGATTTCAA
>DJRF01000029.1:0-2346 GCA_002437725.1 Treponema sp. UBA6367 | reverse complement strand
TTGAAATCTCCGTTAAATTAGATTGTAAAAATTATTCCAATTTCAAAGATGCAATTCCAAATATTAGAAGAAGAAGGTTGATCTGTAAATTCTGTTAGATTTTCAGAATATTCATCAGAATAAAGTTTTCCAAAATCAGTAAAACCGAAAACAGAAGAAAAATTTGCAGAAACAGCAATATTTTTAGTGATAAAAAAATTAACACCTGAACGTGTCATAAACTTTGAAAAAAATCCATGTTGAATATCTAAATAATGAGAACTTTCTCCAGACCGGTGGTGGGTGTCCATAGAATAAGAATACGCATAAGGTGAAAAATAAAATCCTGCTAAAAACAAAAGACGATTTACCGGCTTAAAAGAAAAATCCGAACCAACAAAAACAAATAAATTATGCCTATAATAATCGATGTCTCTAATTTTTTTTGCCTTTCGAGCAAGGGGACTATCCCATGAAACATCATAATTGCGTTTTGGTTTTGAAACTTCCGCTCCGCCATACCAACCGTATCCATCGTGAGCGTTTAAACTTGCATACAAATATTTTATGCCAACGGAAGGAGCTATATTAAAACTGAATTTTCTAATTATTGGAATTGAATAAGAAACAAAAAGATTAGAATCAAAATCCTGTAAAATTTCACATTGATGTATTGAATATGTTTTTTTTAGGCCTGCTAAGTTCCAGTCAGAATCGTACATTGAACCGCAGGAAATTGGCAAAGAAAAAGAAAACTGAGCTTCAATTGAAAATTGCTCTACATAAAATTTTGACTGCAGACCAAACATATAAGCAGGTTTTTGTTCCCATAAAAGTTCACTGATTTTTGTATCTTTGTTATTTAAATAAATGGATTTTGTAAGTTCGCTACATTTTAGTGCAAAAAATGGGTTGGTTTCCAAAGAAAAATTCTGTTTTGAAAATAATAAAAAATCTGAATAAAGTAAGAAAAAAACTGAAAGAATTATTTTTTTTATAAACATAAGAAAAAATATGAGATTGTCTAAAAAACTTGAAAATTAGCGAACTACATTTTTTAGACAATCCATTTATAATTTATAAGAAACTCACTTTGTATTTAAAGTATCAACAGGTTCTGAAGGCTCTGTTGTAGTTTCTTCTGCTTGAGCAGGAACTTCTTCAACTTTATCCTTCTTTCCTTTTGCAAAAACTGAAGCAGCAGAAAGAATAAGACAAATAAAAATTAAACCTATCTTTTTTGATAATTTCATAAAATCCCCTCAAATATGGAATGAAAGATATGCTTACATTCAAAACCATAATTTTTCTATTTTTAAAATTTTAATAACCCATAAATACGTCTGGTCAAGGTACGCTTTCGCTCAAGACCTTGACTCAGCCGTTTTTAAGGTTCGTATAAACCTTAAATAAAAAGACTGCTTTCAATCAAGAAAACAGTCTTTTGTAGGATAGCCTATTCTAGACTACTCGTACCATTCAGCAACTTCACCTTCATTAAGAATGTAAGGAAGTTTGATTTCACCAACAAGAGTTGAACTTGGGTAAACGGCAGCATAGAATCCCATATCTGTTTGCTTTGTATCTGTTGCCCCTTCTTTCCAGCTTGCATCTACTGAAAGCTTTCCAGAGTCAAGAGTTTTATTTCCTTTTACAGTAAGAGGGGTTGATCCTGATTTTATTTGACCTGTCTGTGTTCCATCATCTTCTTTAGCAGAATCTGCAAGATCATCAGCCTTGTAATATGCTATAGAATAAGTTCCATCCTTATTTGCAACTACTTCAATGGCAACCTTAATTTTTCCATCATCATCAGGAGAAACACCTTCTATTGTTGCATAAGCACCTGAAGAACCTTTTAGGTATTCGGTTTCAATAGCCTTTGAAGTTTCATTAGCCTTTGAAGTCAATTCAACACCATTAACATCTTTAAAGTTGTTTTCTCCATCAAGGTAATCTGGGCAAACTCCACTAAATCTTGACACATAAGTCTGAAGGCTAGAGCCATAATAGCGAACTGCAACAGAAGTAAAATCATACGATTTTCTTTCTTCTTCATTACTGTCTTTTGCTGTTGTTTTATTTAAATCAAAAATAAAACCAAAAACACCAGCTTTGTTTGTAGTTTCATTTGCTTTAGATTCTTTTGTATCAATTGTAATAACAGCAACAGCATCTGTATGCTTTGTTTTTAAGGTATTAAAGCCTCTGTGAGTAATACCTGTATCTTCATTTGTGTAATTAATAGAAGCTGTATCACCCTTAATGTTTAAAATTCCATGTGGATCTTCATTCTGACGACATCCACCAAGAATCAAAGCTCCTGTTAAAGCAGCAGCTCCCATAAGAATTTTAGAAATTTTCATA
>DJRF01000022.1 GCA_002437725.1 Treponema sp. UBA6367 | reverse complement strand
AGGCTTGACCATATTATTGATTCCGTGATATATTCAATACACTTTAGTATACATTTGTTTTATAAGGTGCATTTTTTACCTTATAAAGTTTTTTTAGGATAAATTGTCCAGTGACCATAGTGGAGAGGCAATACCCGTTCCCATACCGAACACGGAAGTCAAGCTCTCTTACGCCGATGATACTGCCTTTGGTGGGAAAGTAGGTTGTTGCTGGACTTTTTTTATTTAACAGAGGAAAGTTATGCAAGAAATTTCTATTTCAGATTTCAAAGAAAATCCCTTTACTCTTATAGGCGATGAATGGTTTTTAATTACAACTGAAAAAGATGGAAAAACTAATACTATGACAGCAAGTTGGGGTGGTCTTGGCGTTATGTGGAATAGAAATGTGATTTCTGTTTATATTCGTCCTAGTAGATATACAAAACAGTTTGTTGATTCTAAAAGCAAGTTTTCTGTTTGCGTGTTGCCTAAAAATTATAGGGATGTTATGTCATATTGTGGAAAGTATTCTGGACGCGATAAGGATAAGATTTCTGAATGTAAATTGACTGTTGCACACGGATTTGATACGGTTTGGCTGAAAGAATCCAGGCTTGTTTTTATTTGTAGAAAATTGTATGTGCAGCCTATGGATTCTTCTATGCTTTTAGAAAATGATTTAAAAGAAAAATTTTGGAAAGACGATATTCATACATTGTATATTGCAGAGATTGAAAAAATACTTTTAGAAAACTAATTTTTCAAATTTTTAAAAATCCTAAATTATGATTTAGATTTATCCAAAATTTGACATTTTAACTGATTATTTTTATTCTTTCATGGTATAATTTTTAAATGCAAAACGCTTTTACAAAAGAAAAATGTGATGAGAATAATCCTAAGTGGGAAGTTTCTATAAAAAGAAAGACACCGATTTATTCTCGCAATGATATTCGTTCTGATTTTGAACGTGATTATACACGTATCTTGCACTGTCAAGCATTTCGACGTTTAAAGCACAAAACTCAAGTTTTTTATGCCCCTCATAATGACCATGTCTGTACTAGAATGGAGCATGTTATGCATGTTGCTTCTGTTTCTAAAACAATTGCAAAATTTTTAGGATTAAACGAACAATTGGCAGAAGCTATTGCTTTAGGCCATGATATAGGGCATGCTCCTTTTGGTCATCACGGAGAGGATTGCTTAAATGCACTTATGGAGCAAAAAGAAGGGCAAAACGCACCAAAAAAATTTTGGCATGAAAGAAATAGTCTTTTTTTTGCTGATTTTATTGAAACTCTTCCTGACCCAGATGGAATTGAGCAACCTTTGGATTTGACTTATGCCGTAAGAGATGGTCTTATATGTCATTGTGGAGAAATTGACCAGCAAGGAATAAAGCCCAGAAATGAAAATATTGATTTGTATTCAATAAAAAGACCGGGGTTAATTCAACCGTTTACCTGGGAAGGTTGTGTTGTAAAAATTGCTGATAAAATTGCATATCTTGGCAGAGATATTGAAGACGCCAGACAGTATCATATTTTGGATATGGGAGCTTATCGCCATATTCGAGAAATTGTTGCCACGACATTGAATGGAAAAGAAAAACACGCTTTTAGAAGTGGCAAGGCTGTAAATACTACTGTTCTTATAAATGATTTAATTGTAGATCTTTGTGAGCAGAGTTCCCCTGAAAAAGGATTGTGTTTTAGCGATGAATATTTTAGGTTTATACTTGAACTAAAAAAGTTTAATTTTTCACATATTTACAATCATTGGCGGCTTAAGGAATTTAGCATTTACGCAGGAAATGTTCTTGGTACAATCTTTAGAACTCTTATGAAAACCAAAGAATATGTGCAGCATGGTCGCTTGAATCAGGCTTTGCGTTATTATCCTATTTTGTGCAAAACTTTTGAACAGTGGCTTATAAAATATGCTCACTATATGCCTTGTTCGGAAACTTGTAGAAGTCGAGTTGATAGATATAAAATTATGCATTTTAATACTGAAAAAATATTTTCTATTGAAGATTATGAATCGTTTACGAAGTGTGTAATTGAGTTTATTTCTGGAATGACAGACAGTTTTGCAATTCAAGTTTATGAAGAAATAATTTCATTTTAAAAAAAAGAACCGCTGAAAAAGGAGGAAAATCAGCGGTTCCAATTGTATATTCGCTTTTAGGTTTCACTAAAACAACAATCTAATACATTTATGGTTACAAAAAAAATATGCGAAAGTATCAAAATATATCGCCATTTTGATTTCAAGAATGTTTTGCATTGATTGCTTGATGTTCGTATTGACAAAAATTGTAAAAATGTTAGACTGTTATATTGATGACAAATAAATTGAAAATGTCATAATCTGTGAGGTTATTATGTCTAAGAAGTTTGCTTTTTTGTTTCCAGGCCAGGGGGCACAAGAGCCTGGAATGTTGAAAGATATTTGCGAGGCTTTTCCTGTCGCTAAAAAAATTATTGATAAAATTTCAGAAATAACTGGAGTTGATATGGCAAAACTGATGTGGGAATCTGATGCTGCTCAGTTGAGTCGTTCTGATAATAGTCAGCTTGCAATTATGGCAGATAGTATTGCAATAATGGCTGTTCTCGAAGAAAAGGGAATAAAGCCTTCTGCCGCAATGGGCTTTAGCCTGGGAGAATTCCCTGCTTTATATGCTTCAGGTGTTCTTTCTTTTGAAGATGTTGTAAAAGTTGTAAGAAAGCGTGGGCTTATAATGCAAAAGGTTTGCGAAAAAATCGCTGCGGAAAATGAAGGTCACGCTCCAGGAATGACTGCTATAGTAGGTCTTGCTCCAGAAAAGGTAAAAGAACTTGTTGATGGAATTGAAAATGTCTATGCTGCTAATATGAATAGCGTAAAGCAAACTGTTGTAAGTGGTACTGCGGATGCTTTGACTAAGCTTGAAGCCGCCGCGACAGAAGCTGGCGCACGCCGTGCAATTCGTCTTGCAGTTGCTGGACCTTTTCACAGTCCTTTAATGCAAGCGGCTGCTGATGAATTTGAAAAAGCAATTGCCGATGTGCAGTTCAATAATCCAATAATTCCTTTATTCAGCAATGTTACAGGAAAACAGGTTATGAGTGGCGAAGAAGCTAAAAAATCTGCTGTTTTGCATCTTACTCATTCTGTTTTGTGGACGGATGAAGAAAAAGTGTTAGGTTCTATGATGGAATCTGATTCGGATTCTGAATGGAATGTTCTTGAAGTTGGACCTGGAAGAGTTCTTGGTGGTCTTTGGAAAAATACGGAGTATTCAGAAAAATGGACTTGTTCTTCTGTGAATACTGCTGAGAGTATTGAAAATCTGTAAGATTTAGTTTTTAAAAATATAGGAAATACAATGCTATTAAAAGGGAAAAAAGCCTTAGTAACTGGATCTAGCCGCGGAATTGGAAGAAAAATTGTAGAGGTTTTTCTTAAAAATGGCGCTGAGGTTTGGGGACTTTGTTCTAAGCCAAGCCAGGCAAAAAATGATTTGGAGAAGATTGCTTGTGAAAATGGCTCTTCTTTTCATGAGATTTGTGCGGATTGCGGCAACGCCGGAGAGCTTGAATGTGTTGTAAAGTCTGCATTGGATGTTTCTGGCGGGTTTGATGTGCTTGTAAACAATGCGGGTATTACAAAAGACGGTCTTTCGTTTAGAATGAAATTGGAAGATTGGCAGGCAGTTTTAAATGTAAATCTTACCGGGGCATTTATTGTTTGTAAGATTGTTTCGAACGATATGCTGAAAAAACGCAAAGGTTCAATTATAAATATGTCTTCAATTGTTGGAATTCACGGACAGGGCGGACAGGTGAATTATGCGGCAAGCAAAGGCGGTCTTATTGCATATAGCAAATCGCTTGCAAAGGAAGTTGGTTCACGAGGAATTCGTGTAAACTGCATTGCGCCTGGTTTTATTGAAACCGATATGACAGCAGTTTTAAAGGAAGACTTAAAAAAGTCGATGATAGATTCTGTTCCGTTGAAACGGGCTGGAACTACAGAAGATGTTGCAAATGCAGCCTTGTTTTTAGCAAGCGATTTAAGCGCATACATGACCGCCCAGGTGCTAGGCATCGATGGCGGAATGGGTGCCTAAAACGAGGCTAGTGCCTAAAATTGGAAATCCGTTAAAAAACGAAGCGAAAGCTTTGTTTTAGGATTAACGAAGGAACGGCTCACTTTGACCGGAAGAGGCAAAGTGCCTAAAATTGGAAATCCGTTAAAAAATAAAAAAAGTAAAAGGGGCGTTGCGGGGAAGCCCCGCTAGAGAGGGTAGCGGACAAGCTGTAGGCTTGGGAGCGAGGGGGAGACTTTCCCCTCCTTAAAAAATAAAATAATTTGTTCTAAAAAATGGGTAGAAAAATGGAAAAAAGACGTGTAGTTATTACAGGAATGGGAGCGATTACTCCTTTAGGAAATACGGTTGAAGAAACTTGGACTTCTGTAAAAGAAGGAAAAAGCGGTGTGGCAAAGATTAGTCACTTTGACGCAAGTGTAAATAAAGTTCACTATGCGGCAGAGGTAAAGAATTTTGAGCCTGCTTTGTATATGGATCCGAAAGATGCCCGAAAAATGGCAAGATTTTGCCAGTACGGTGTTGCGGCGGCGAAAATGGCTTTGGAAGATTCTGGCTTAAAAGGGGATGCGGCAACTCTTGATGAAACTGCTTGCATAATGGGTGTTGGCATTGGTGGCTTTGAGGTTTTTGAATCTAGTTGTATTTCTTATTACAAATCTGGGCTTGTAAAAACGGCTCCTATGACAATTCCTGAGCTTATTTCAAATGAAGTTTGTGGAAATATTGCCATGCAGTTTGGTTTGCACGGTCCTTGCCAGGTTGTTTCTACAGCGTGTTCTTCTGGAACAGATGCTCTTGGAGCTGCTTTTGATATGGTTCGCTCTGGACGCTGCGATGTTTGTCTTTCAGGAGGAGCTGAATCTACAATTAATGGTTTTGCAATTGTTTCGTTTGAAGTTTTGCATGCGCTTTCTTCTGGTTTTGATGAAGACCCTGCAAAGGCTAGTCGTCCTTTTGATAAAAAGAGAAACGGCTTTGTAATGGGCGAAGGTTCTGCAATTCTTGTTTTAGAAGATTATGAACACGCAAAAGCTCGCGGCGCAAAGATTTATGCTGAAGTTATGGGATACGGCTCTTCTTGCGATGGTTATCATCTTACTTCTCCTAATCCTGATGGTATTTGCGGCTCTAAGTGCATGACAAGGGCTTTAAAAGATGCTGGAATGAAGCCTGAAGAAATTCAGTACTACAATGCTCATGGAACTTCAACTCATATTAATGACCCTTCTGAAACAAGGATGATAAAACTTGCTTTTGGCGAAGAAAATGCAAAGAAGTTAAAGATTTCTTCTACTAAGTCTATGCACGGACACTGCCTTGGGGCGACAGGTGCAATTGAAGCTATGATTTGTGTTAAATCTATAAATGACGGCTTTGTGCCTCCTACAATTAATCTTGAAGAGCAAGATTTTGAAGGTGGCTGTGATTTGGACTACACTCCAAACAAGGGCGTTGAAATGAACATTGATGCTGCCATGAGCGCGACTTTTGGTTTTGGCGGTCACAATGGGGCTATTATCATAAAGAAATTTAGCGAATAAAAATTTAAGTTTGCGTTGCAAGTTTGATTATGATGGAGTAAATATGAGTTTGACTAAAGATATAAAATCTCTTCTTCCGCATAGAGAACCGTTTTTGTTTGTAGATGAAATTATAAGTGCAGATGACAATGGAAGCGTAAGTGAGCATACTTTTACAGAAAATGAATTCTTTTTTAAGGGGCATTTTCCTGATTATCCTGTTGTTCCTGGAGTTATTCTGTGCGAAACAATGGCGCAAGCTGGCGGGGCTGCATTAAGTTTTCAGAAAAAAGTTCCTGATGGCAGTTTGTTTTTCTTTGCGACTTTGGATAAGGTGAAGTTTAGAAATCAGGTTCGACCTGGCGATAAGGTTCGCATGGAAATTACGAATTTGCGTGTTTCCAGCAAGATGATAAAACAGTCTGGCAAGGCTTATGTTGGAGAAACTCTTTGCGCAGAAGCTGAATGGATGTGTTTGGTCGGTTCTGCAAAATAGTTTTTGTGTTTGAAAGCTTAAAGCGCGCGCTGCACTTCGGGGAGGCGTGAATGTCGCGTGATTTAATAGTGTGTAATCGTGTGTAATCGTGTGTAATCGTGTTGTAAAATAATTGCGATTTTAGTATACTGTCAAACCTATGAACCATAAAAACAGACTTTCGCCAAGATTCGATGACATGGGCAGATTTGAATCTAACGAACTTTGCGCACTGCCAGGAACTCTTGAAAATATAAGTAAAGACGGTTGCAAAGTTCGTTTTCACTTTCCCATTGTTGTAGATTTGGACAACGATTATGAATCTAAGATTACATTTGCACGAGCCGCTTCAGAAGGTCAGTTTTCTTTGGTTTGCCATCCGCAGTGGGCAAGAGAGTCTAATGGGACTACAGAAATTGGTTTTAGAATTTTGCCATCAAAAGATTTTGCTAGGCTTTCTGAATATGTCGCTCAGCTTTGCGAAGATGTAAACAGTGATAATATTGTAGAACAGATAAGTGGTTCTGTATGTCAGATGATTTAAAAAGCGTTGCTTTTCTTGCGTTTCCTCAAATGTTGGGTATGCTCGAAAATGAGTTAAAAGGCCGGTTTGGAATTGAGCAAAAACCTACTGCCGTTTATGGCGACCTTCTTTTTTTTGAAAAGTTTCCTTTTCAGCTTTTTGAAAGAAAAAGTTTTCCGTATTGGTCGCGTTGTTCAATGTTGGAGCCTAAGTTTATAAGGTTTTCTTCAATAGGCGAAGCCGCTTGCAAGTTAAAAGAGCAGCAGCGAAATTGGGCGCCTTATCAGTACCAGTTGTTTAGGCGCTCTCAACTAATTCAAGATAAACTTCCATATATAAATCTAAAAAACCGAAAGTTTCCTGTAAAAATTCCTTCTTCTCCAATGGGGCTTTACACGCTGCTTGATTCTAACACCATGATTGCAAGCGCCAAAACGTCTTCTTTTTTGCCTGCGGGACAACTGCTTTTTGAAGAAGATCATGAAAATCCGCCTAGCAGAGCTTATTTGAAGATTCAAGAAAGTCTTACTGTGGCTCAGCTGCTGAACGGAACGCAACTTCCAAAACCTGGCGAAAGGTGTTTTGAAGCTGGAGCATGTCCTGGAGGATGGACTTGGGTTCTTGCGGGCTTGGGTGCTAACGTTTATGCGGTAGACAGAAGCGAGCTTGTTCCAGAGCTGATGGAAAATCCTTTAGTAAAGTTTGAAAAGCACGATGCTTTTACGCTTAAGCCTTCCGATATAGGTTTTTGTGACTGGGTTTTTAGCGATGTGATTTGTTACCCTGAAAGGCTCTTAAAATGGGTAAATGTCTGGCTGGAAAGCGGTCTGTGCAGAAATATGATTTGCACAATAAAAATGCAAGGGGAACCAGATTGGAATATAATAGAACAGTTTGCAAATATTCCGAACAGCCGCGTTATGCACCTTAATTATAACAAGCACGAGCTTACCTGGATTTACACAAAGTTGTAAGGCGTTTCTTGGTATACGTAATAGTTTAACCAGTTGCTGAATAAGAGATGCGCTGTGCTTCTCCAATACGAAGATGGCGGCAGGCACGGATTGTTGTTTGGAAAATAGTTTTTAGGCAAATTTATAGGTAGGTTCTTAGTTTTGTCTCGCCAGTATTCGTTTGAAAGAGTGTTTGTGTCGTATTCCAGGTGGCCTGTCATGAAAATTTCGCGGTTGTCGGTCGATTTTATAAGCGTAACTCCGGCTTCTGAAGATTTTGCCAAAATGCTAAGTTCTGGATGAATTATAATATCTTCTTCGTTTATTGTTGTGTGGCGGCTTTGCGGAATTGGAAAAATGTCGTCAAAACCTCTTAAAAGCGGTTCGTTTAGAGTGGCTCTTTCATTCATGAAGATTCCAAATAGTTTTTCTTCTAGCGGGCGTTTTTGAATTCCGTGCAGGTGGTAAAGCCCCGCAAATGCGCCCCAGCAGAGATACAATGTTGAAAAAACATTCCCTTTTGCGTAATCCATTATTTTGCAGAGTTCTTCCCAATAGTCAACCTGTTCAAAAGCAATTTGTTCAACGGGAGCTCCTGTTATAAGCATTCCGTCGTACTTATTTTTAAAAAGTTCGCTAGACGGAATATAATATTTGTCAAGATAATCAGAGCCTGTGTTTTTGTACAAATGGTTTTCCATTCTGATGAGAGAAATTTCAATTTGCAGAGGCGTGTTGCCTAAAAGTCTTAAGAGCTGCGTTTCTGTGGTTTCTCTTGTGGGCATAAGATTGACTATGGCTACTTTGAGAGGTCTTATATCTTGAGAAAGAGCTCTTTTTTCTGTGATTACGAAAATGTTCTCGTGTTCAAGAATGCTGCATGCAGGAAGATCTGATTTTATTTTTATAGGCATAGTCTTTTCCTAAAAGCGTTTTTTTCACAGTCATAAAAAAATTGACTTGCAACCTAAAACAAAGGTGCAAGTTTTTTTACAAATCAGTGAAATCGATTGTGAGTATAGCAAAAAACAGTTTCATTTGCTATACTTTATGATTATGGCTTCAAAAGATAACAGAAAAGCTGCAATTAAAAAATTAAAATTACTTGTTTTTAATTCAAAATCAAACGTAAGTTCATTTAGAAAAAAAATAGAAGACTCTTTTTACGAGCCAATTCTTCCTAATCGCGTTGAGAGGCAAGAACGCAATTATGGCGGCATAAATTGCGATGTCCTTGTTCCAGAAATATATTCTTCAAAAAGAATAATGCTTTACATTCACGGCGGTTGCTTTGTTGCAGGCTCGCGTTCAAGTTACAGAAGTTTTTGTTCAGTTTTGGCTAACAAAGCTTACAGCAGAACTGTTGTTCCTGAATTTCGCCTTGCGCCAACTTATGCTTTTCCTGCTGCGATAGAAGATTTGCAAGCCTGTTTTCGCGCGCTTTTTACAGAAGAGCAAATTGCTTGCTCATTGGATTCTTCCATCGACGAAAATGGCGAAAAGCAAAATATTCAGCCAGAAGTTATTATTGCTGCCGACGGTTCTGGGGCGAGTCAGGCTCTTTCTTTGGTATTGAGTTTACGAGAACGCTACAGAGTTTGCATAAAAAAAATAGTTTTATTCAGTCCTTGGTTAAATTTAAGTTCAAATTCTGCGCTTATTAGTGGAAAAAAAGTTTGCGATGAAGTTATGTCTGGGGAATGTCTTTTGCGCAGCGGAGATGTATACACTTATGCATCAAATCTTGAAAATCCGTTGGTTTCGCCGATTTTTGCTTCTCGCGAGCTTTTAACAGGATTTCCTCCGGTTTATATTCAAATGGGCGAAAAAGAAATCCTTTTGGAAGAAGCAAAAGAATTTTGTAAAAAAGTAAAAGACGCAGGAAGTGAATGTGAGCTTGATGCTTGGCCAGATATGATGAACTTTTTTCAGTTTGCAGATGAATACTTGGATGCTTCTCATCGCGCGTTTGATAAATTCTCTGCGGTAATTTCTGGAATAGATAATGAAACTTCTGTTGGAAAGAGTTATGAAAACAAGCCTGTTCTAGAACACAGTATGAGGGCTGACGCATGATAGAATTACTTTCTCCTGCAGGAAATGTTGAAAAACTGTATTACGCTTACGCCTACGGAGCAGATGCCGCTTACATTGGTCTAAAGAAATTCAGTCTTAGAGTGAAGGCAGACAATTTTTATGAGGATGAATATAAAAAAGTTTCCGAATTAAAAAAGCGGTTTCCAGGGAAAAAGCTTCACTGCGCATTGAATATAAGTTTTCATAATCGTGATATTGATAATTTTCTTTCTAATATAGATTATTTTAAATCGTATCCAATAGATGCTTTTATTGTTCAAGATTTAGGAATTGTTCCTATTTTACAAAAGTATTTTCCAAACGCCGACCTTCATGTTAGCACGCAAGCTAGCTGCATAAATCGTGAAGCTGTAAAAATGTATAAATCTTTGGGTTTTAAAAGGGTTGTGCTTGGCCGCGAAGTAAGCCTAAAAGAAATCAGGGAAATAAAAGATGCTGTTCCCGATATGGAACTTGAAGCCTTTTGCCACGGAGCAATGTGTATTGCCTATGCAGGGCGTTGTTTAATGAGCGCCTATATGAGCGGAAGAAGCGCCCAGCTTGGCGCGTGCAGCCACAGCTGCCGTTGGGATTACGAGCTTTTGGCAAATCCTGAAAACGCAAAAGAGTTTGCCGCTAGCGGAAATTTAGTTCTTCAAGAGAAAAAACGGCCAGGTGAATACTATCCGATTTTTGAAGGCGAAGATTTTACAGCCCTGCTTTCTAGCAAAGATATAAGGATGGTCGAGCACTTAAAAGATATGATTGATTCGGGGCTTGATTCCTTAAAAATTGAAGGAAGAATGAAAAGCGTCTATTACGTTGCTTTAGTTACACGCGCTTACAGAAAGGCTTTAGACGTAATTGAAGGCAAAATAACAGGCGAGCAGGCAAAGCCTTTTATTGACGAGCTTGAAAATGTAAGCCACCGTGAAAGTGGAACCGGTTTTTACTATAATGCCGCCGAGGCGGACAAAACTGTAAGCGGCGCCACAGATAGCCGCTATATTCTTTGCGCAGAAATCGTAAAAAGACTTTCTAAAAGCGAAGAAGAAAGCATTTTACAAAATGCGCAAAAAGCAAAAAAAGATTTTGAGCTTTACATGAATTCTTTGCATCCAGAAGCAAAAAAGGCTAGACTAAAGGAATTTGAACTTCATCCAGACAGAATGCCTGTTCCTGTAGAAAAAATTGATGGCCGTAAGATGTATGAAATAAAGCCGCTAAACATGATAAAAAAAGAGCAAACGATAGAATTCGTTAGTCCAGATATTGTAAGCATAAAGGCTGCCCCTAAAACTTGGACAATGATAGATCCTGAAACTGCTTTAGAACGCGACTGGGTTTGCGATGGCCATAAATGTGTTGTTTACACAGATTTTGATTTGCAAAACGGCTGCCTTGTTCGCGTAGAAGACCCGGATTACGAACCTGGAGTTATACGCGACGGAGGTCGCTAAAATTATTATGTAGCCCGAATGTCGAGTTTTTAGGAAAATGAGAAAAAGCGCAAGCGAATTTACAATTTATAAAAAACTCGACATTCGGGCTAGGTAAAAAGTTCTGCCTTTAGTTTTTTCTATTCGTTTGGATCTACATCCCACTGTACGTCAATAGTTCTGTTTTCAACGCTTTGAATACGCTGAAAAGTCGGACAAGATGCCTTGTGAACTGTAATTCCTTTGTAGCGGCTTACATAGCCTACTATTGGATCTGGATATTTTGGTCTGCAGCATTGAGCAAAAGTTACCATAAAGTTTGATGTGTTTCCAATGCGAACTTTTTCTACTTTTTTTGAGTTTGAATTTTCCTGGCGATTTTCTGTTTTTGTTCCTTTTTTATGAACTTTTCTTTGTTCACCTTGATTTTGCAATGCTAAAGCCGTTGCATTCTCTGCCATCAACTTTTCGGCGGCAGCCTTGTCCATAAAGTTCGGGTCGTTTGCCACAAGCCACGCATGAATTTTTTGCTTTGCCTTGTATGTTTTCACACTTTTTAACTGAGATTCTGTCGGGTGTGCCTGAGGATTTGTAAGTATTTCTATAATTTGAGTGTTTTTAAGCTCTTGCGTAAGGGAAATTATTTTTCCATCAGCCTTAGCGCCTACAATTTTTTCGCCAATCGCGCTGTGGATTGAATACGCAAAATCAATTGCGTTAGAACCAACTGGAAGCTGTTTTACATCACCCTTTGGCGTAAATACAACAATTTCGTCACCTAGCAAGTCATTTTTAAAATTCTGAAAATACAAGTCGTTGGTAAACGATTTTTCCTTAAGCTCTTGCAGCTGGTTAAAAATGCCAAGTTTTCCAGCGTCTACAAGGTCGTGGTTTGTTCCTTTCTTGTAAAGCCAGTGGCTTGCGACCCCGTGTTCGGCAATGTCGTGCATTTTTTGAGTTCTTATTTGAATTTCAAGAGGCCGGTCTTCGCACATTACCGTTGTGTGCAGCGACTGGTAACCGTTTGCTTTTGGCATTGCAATGTAGTCCTTGAACCTTCCGTCTAAAGGTTTCCAAAGGCTATGAACAATTCCTATTAGAGTATAACATTCTTGGTTTGTTTGGCAGATTATTCGCAATGCTAATAAGTCAAAAAGTTCTCCAGGTTCTTTGTTTCTTTTTCGCATCTTTTGATAAATTGAATAAAAGTGCTTTGCTCGGCTTGTAATCGAAATTTTTATGCCAGCTTTTTCTGCTTCTTTTTGAATTTTGCTTACAGCATTATTTAAGTAGGCAGCGCGCTCTTCTTTTTTTTGGCTGATTACAGCTTTTATTTGTTGAAATGCGTCTGGATTTGTGTATTTTAGGCTTGAATCTTCAAATTCATTTTTTACCTGCTGCATACCGAGCCTGTCTGCCAAAGGTGCCCAAATATCTATAGCTTCGGCTGCTAACGCTCTTTGCTTTTCTGTTTCAAGGCTTTTTATGTTTTGAATGCGGTCGAGTTTGTCGGCAATTTTTACAAAGATGACTCTTATGTCGTCTACCATTGCAAAGAGCATTTTCCTTATGGCATCTGCCTGCTGCAGAGTTTTAGAATTTATGGAAAGATTCATTATTTTGGACGTGCCATTTATTATGTTTAGTACGGTTTTTCCAAACTCTGATTCTATTTCTTCTGGTGTTGCTCCCAGCGAATAAACGCTATGCAAAATTCCTGCAATTATGCAGTCTGCGTCAAAATTGTTTTCTGCAAGAATAAAGGCAATTCTAAGAGGGTGCAAGTAATAAGGTTTTCCACAAGAGCGAGAAAGACCTTCGCTTTTTTTGCAAAGAAAATTCCAAGCTTTTGTGATTTTTTCTTTTTCTTCGTTTGAAAAATAAGAAAAGTTTGTAAAAAATTCCTCAAGAAGTGCATGAGGAGAATCTTGTGGAGAATTAAAAGCAATGTTTTGACTCATAAAATTCCTTTCCTTATAATTAAAATCTCTTAGAAAAGTATTAATCTAATTTTCATTAAAATAACACGAAAAATCACTAATTAATAGTAAATTTTATAAAAAATCATTATATTTGTAATATGTTTTTGGAAAAAAAAGTGTAATAATCTGTAACTATTTTTTTTACGTTTTGTTACTTTTATAAGTTTGCGTTGCAAGCTTTCTTATTTAGGGTTTATCAAAACCCTAAAAACGGCTGAGTCAAGGTCTTGAGCGTAAGCGTACCTTGACCAGACGTATTAACTGCAATTTCTCACTTCGCTGTGAAATTGTCTTTTTATGGGAGTTAGTATGAGAACCGAGAGGTTGGTTGGAGTCGTTGTTTTTATAGCAATTTTGTGCAGTTCTATGTATGCGCAAAATTCGAATGTTAGAACCATAACTTTAGAAGAAGCTGTGAATCTTGCAAACGAAAATAATATTTCCATAAAGAATGCGCAGAGCGAACTTTATTTGTTAAAGGCAAAAAATACGTATTCTTGGAATAGTGTTAGTCCGTCAGGAAGCGTTTCAAGTTCTTTCGCAGATGATTTTGAAAGCGATGTGAAGAATTTTTCTGTTTCAGGAACGCTGCGTTTGGCTCTTTCTACGAACCTTTACACATCTATTGTTGGTGCAAAGTTAAATTATGAAGCGGGAAAACTTTCTTATGAGCAAAGCTGCAGGCAAATTGAACTTAGCGTTCGCAAGGCTTTTTATGGTCTTCTTTATGAGCAGGAATATCTTGTCTTGCAGCAAAGAAGCTTAGAAACTGCAAAAAGCCAGTATGAGCAGAACACAAAAAAGTTCAACAATGGGCAAATGAGTGAACTGGACGTTATGACTAGCCGCGTAAATTACGAGCAAAAAAAGCCTTCTGTTGAAGCTGCCGCTTTGCAGTTAAAAAATGATTTTGCTTCTTTTAAGCAGCTTTTAGGGATTCCACAGGACCAGGAAATTGAATTAAAAGGTTCTTTAAATGAAATTCTTATGGTGAGCAAAGTAAATCTTCCAGAAGAATTAGAAACTGCGCCTTCTGTTGCATCTGCGCAATACACTCTTGAAAATGCAGAAAATACACTGCTTGCAAGTAGATTTAGCGCTTACGGTCCTACTGTCAGCGCCTCTTACTCCTATGGAAAATCAAAATCTGACGGTGTTGCAAGTGCAATGAATCCTTCTGGTGACGACTGGAAAACAACAAACAGCCTTTCTTTAGGCGTTTCTATTCCTTTGGACGGTTGTCTTCCGTGGTCAACGAGTTCTGCAACGGTTAGGGCTTCTAAAATCAATGTTGAAAGCGCAAAGCGTAATCTTGAAAATGCAAAAACCACTTTAGAAATAAACAAAGAAAACTACTTAAGAAAAATAGAACTAGGGATAAATCAAATAAAGTCCCTTCAGCAAAACGTTGACCTTGCTCGAACGACTTACACAATGACGAAAGCCGCTTACGATTACGGAAAAACAGATCTTCAAAGTTTGCAGTCTTCTAGCGATAAAGTTCTTACCGCTGAAGTAAATTTAAAAAGCCAGGCGTACTCGCTTATGGGAACTATATTAGACCTTGAATATCTTTTAGGAATACCTTTGGGGTCTTCTATAAACTAGATGGCCAAAAGCCGGTTTTTTACATTTATAAAAAACTTGGCTTTCAATCTAAATACGACTTAAAAGGTTTGCGCTGCAAACTTAGTTATGAGGAGAAAATATATTATGGAAAAAAAATCTAAAAAAACGCTGATAGCAATTATTGTTATTCTTGTTGTTACTATTTTAAGCATCTTTTTAATTTCAGCGATTGGAAAAAAATCTAAAAAGGCGGCTATGCCTCCTATGGGGATGATGGGTGGCGGAGAAAGCACTACAGTTGTAACTGTTCGCAGCCAGGAAGTTTCTGTGAAAACTTTAAAAGACTACGTTATGACAAATGGCGAAGTTGAAAGTCAAAGCGCAATAGAAGTTTATCCTTCTATGAGCGGAAAGATTTCTTCTGTAAATGTTATGCTCGGCTCTCATGTAAAAAAGGATGACATCATTGCGTACATTGACCCAAGCGAGCCTGGCTCAAACTATGCAAAAAGTCCTGTTACGGCTCCTATAAGCGGAAGCATTGTTTCTTCTCCGTTAAAAGTTGGCGCTAAAGTTGCTCCTACAAGTGCGGTTACCATGATTGGCGATATTGAAAATCTTCAAATTTCAGCTCCGGTTCCAGAACGCTATGTGGCAGAGTTAAAACCCGGCTTAAAAGCTGAAATTTCTTTGGAAGCGTATCCTGGAATTGTGTTCAATGCTACAGTTTCCAGGGTTAGTCCTGTAGTTGATAAAAACAGCCGCACAAAGGAAATTATTTTAAACTTTGATAAGAAAGACAGCCGCGTAAACGCAGGCATGTTCGCAAAGGTGAAGCTTTATACATCTGAGTACAAAGGTCAAATTGTTGTTCCAAAAGACGCAGTTGTTCAGGATGACGAAAATTCTTATCTTTATGTTGTAAATGATAATTACAAAGTTTCTAAGCGTTCTGTAAAAACTGGAAAATCTGTGGATTCTTACATTCAAATCACGGACAATCTCATGCCAGGTGAACGAGTTGTAGTTGAAGGTATGCTTTCTCTTTCTGATGGATGCAGTGTAAACGACATTGCTAATCCTAAGAAAGCTGAAGATAAAAATGCGGAGTAAACTATGAGCATTTCTAGAAAGACTCTTGAACATCCTGTTCTAACTTTAATTGTATTTACACTTTTATTTGCTGTAGGAATTTTTTCCTTAAGAACTTGTTCTATAGGATTGTTCCCGGAAACAGATGCCCCTTATGTAATGGTAATGACAACTTATCAAAATGCGGGTCCGGAATCTGTTGAAAAAACTGTAACAAAGGTTTTGGAAGGAGCTTTGGTAAGCGTAAACGGTTTGAAAAACTTATATTCAACATCTTCAGAAAGCTCTTCAATGATTCAGCTGGAATTCAATTACGGAACAGATATTGAATCCGCAGTAAACGACATCCGGGACAAGATTGGGCGAGTGGAACGCTCTTTGCCGGACAATGCTTCTTCGCCAACAATTTTCAGAATGTCGGCAGATTCCATGCCAATAATGCGAATTTCTATTCGAGGGAACCGCTCTGTAGATGATATTAAGCAAATCGCCGAAGACAGCATAGTTGATATTCTTGAGCAGGCAGATGGTGTTGCAGAAGCAAGTGTTAGCGGCGGAAAAACAAAGGTTGTTCGCGTAGAGCTTGAACAAAATCGCCTTGCCGCTTATGGATTTACCGTAACTCAAGTTAGCGCGGCTTTAGCTAAGCAGAACCTTGAGCTTGGCGGCGGAAAATTAAACGAAGGGCAAAAAGATTACGTTGTCAGAACAACTGGAGAATTTTCGGACATTGAAGACATTAATAACACTGTAATTGCAACTATAAATGGTTATGACGTAAAGCTTCGCGATATAGGACGTGCTTATCTTGGCTATGAAGATTTGGAAAGGGAAGTTTTTATAAATGGCGAGCACGGTGTTTATGTAAGTGTTACCAAGCAGTCAGGTTCAAATTCTGTAACCGTTGCAAACAACGTTTACGAAAAAATGGATCAGCTAAAAAAGACTCTTCCTTCTGATATAACAATGAAGATTATTCAAGACGACACAGATTCAATTAGGGATACCATTCAGACTCTTGTAGATTCCGCTTGGCAAGGCCTTTTGCTTGCAGTCATAATCTTGTTTATCTTTTTGCAGAACTTTAAGTCTACAATTATAATTTCAATTTCCATTCCGCTTTCGATGGTTATAACGCTTTTGTGTATGAACCTTGCCGGAATTACGCTGAACATGATGACTCTTACGGGGCTTATTTTGGGCGTAGGTATGATAGTAGATGCCTCAATCGTTATGATAGATAATATCTATTCGTACCGTTCCAGGGGAGCAAAGCCTAAAATTTCGGCAATTCTTGGTTCTCAGGAAATGATTGCTTCCGTTGTTTCTGGAAACTTAACGACAATTTGTGTTTTTGTCCCTTTCCTTCTGTATATGAAAGACTTAGGAATGATGGGGCAAATGTTCAAGGGAATTATTTTTACAATTGTAATTGCCCTTGTTTCCTCTCTTCTAGTTGCAATCTTTTTGGTTCCAGTTCTTGCAGGAAAATTTTTGCCGCTTTCAAACCGTGCCGAAAAACCTGTAAAGTCCGCTTTCTTTAAGTTTATTTACGGCATATTCCAAAAGGGAATTGATGCGGTAACAAACGTTTATAAAAAAATGCTTGCCTGGGCGCTTGCAAATAGGGCGGTTACAATTGTTGCTTCTGTTTGTATTTTGATTATTTCCTTTGCGCTTGTGCCAACAATGCAGGTAAACATGATGCCGGAGGGAAACGACGATTCTGTAACTTTGAATATTACGATGCCGATTGGAACTCCTCTTACAGAAACAAAGGCAGTTGCCCTTGCGTTTGAAGATATTGTAAAAAATGAAGTGAAAGGATATGAAACTCTTACAACTACCGTAGGTTCTGGAGGCGGTTGGGGAAGCAGCTCTTCTTATAAAGCAACTGTTCAGATTGTTCTTCCTGATGCGAGCGAGCAAATTGAATCTGCTGAAGATATAAAGAAGATTTTGAGAAGTCACTTTTCAGATTTTTCTGGCGCAAGGCTAAGCTTTAGAGCTGGCATGCGTGGTCAAATGATGGGTAGCGATATAGACATTGCAATCCGTTCAAACGATTTGGATAAGGCTTTTGATATTGCCCAAAAGATTTCTGGCATAATGGATGGAATGGCTTCTATTGGAGATACCACTGTAGATACGGAAAAAGGTCTTCCTCAGGTAGAAGTTGTAATTGACCGCGACCGAGCTTATTCCTTTGGTGTGGATGTAACAACCGTTGCCAGGGAAATAAATTATGCTGTAAACGGTGTTACTGCAACTTCTTACAGAAAAGATGGAAAAGAGTACGATGTTGTTGTTATGTATCAGCCAGAAGATAGAAAAAGCGTTGTTGATCTTGAGTCTATGTATGTAATGGGAACTTCTGGCAAGGTCTGCGTTTCTAACTTTGCAAGCTTAAAGCGCGGTTTAGGACCTGTTTCAATCTCCAGAGAGAATCAGAGCCGAATTATTCACGTTACTGCAAACGTTTTGACAAAGCAAAATGCCAATATAATTGAAAACGAAATTAAACAGCAAATTTCAGAAAACATGATTGTTCCAGACAGCGTTTCAATTTCGTTTGAAGGTTCTTGGGGCGACACAACAAAGCAGTTGAAACTGTACGCAGCAATCGCGGCAATGGCAATTATTCTTGTATTTGGAGTTATGGCCGCAACATACGAATCTTTTAAAGCTCCTTTTATAAACCTTGTAACAATTCCGTTTATGTTTATTGGTGTGATTCTTTTGTATAAGATTTTGGGGCAGCCGATTTCTATTATGGCGATGGTCGGAATTATTATGCTGGTAGGAATTGTTGTAAACAACGGTATTATTCTTGTAGACTATACAAACCTTCTTAGAGCAAGAGATATTCCTATGATGCAAGCCTGTCTTGAAGCAGGAACTAGCCGCCTTAGACCAGTTTTAATGACAACTCTTACTACGATTTTAGGAATGTTGCCTATGTGCTTTGCAAGCGAAGGTATGGCTGCAATGGTTCAGCCTATTGGAATCGCCGTTGTAGGCGGACTTGTTTCTTCTACGTTCGTAACCTTGCTTATAATTCCAGTCCTTTATTCAATAGTTATGAAGGATAAAAAAACAAAGAAAACAAAATTGATGCTTGCTTACGAAAAAGAAGTTGAAGCTTGTAAAAAAGAATCAGATTCCGATTCGGGAGATAACTAAACATGACAGATTACAGAATTGAAATTATTTCAAATCAGTCCGTAGAGGATGACATTACAGAGCTTATAGAGGAAGCCATTCCTGAAATTCAATATACGGTAATGCCAGTAGTTCACGGTAAAGGCGGACATTCCAAAAAGTTGGGGACAACCACTTGGCCAGAACAAAATTTCCTTATGTTTAGTTATGTTTCTGAAGAAGAGGCAAAAAAAATAAAGCAGCTTGTAGAACTTGTAAAATTGAAGTTCCCAAGCGAAGGCGTTTCATTTTTTGCTTGCAAACAGGCTGACTTGTAAAAGATAAGTTCAAATTTCAAGTTTTTAAAAACTGAATAAAAGCATAAGCGAATTTCCAATTTGCGAAGATTTTGTGCGATAAGAACAGTTAAAGTTGCGTAGCAACCAAAATCGGTTCAAACGAAGTGCGAGTACAATCATCTGCAGCAAATTGGAAATTCGCTGTGAGCGTTTTTACACAATTTATAAAAAACTTGAAATTTGCTCTATTTTGTTCCTGTTACAACCCTGAATTGATTTTCAAGGTCGCAGATTATAGATGTGTTTTTAAAGCCAGAGAGAGCGCAAAGTTCTTTGGCTTTTTTTGCATTGTATTCGCCAGTTTCCATAAAAAAAAGCCCTCCGTAAGCGAGATGCGAATATGCCTGCGGAACAAGATTTCTGATTAACTCAAGCCCATCGCTTGAAGTGCTTTTTTCGCCAGTTAGCGTAATGTCGCCGTCTAAGGCTAGGCGAGGTTCTTTTCTTCCATCTTTTAAGAGTTCGTCAACGAGTTTTGAAGGAACGTATGGCGGATTTGTAAGAATTGCGTCAAAAGTATAGCCTATGTTTTCAAAAAGATTTGTGCGGCAAAAACGAACTCTCTCTTGTTCGTCCGGCAAGAGAATGGCCTGTACATTCTTTTTCGCAATTTTAAGAGCGTTTTCGCTTATGTCGGCAAGGACAAACAGCGGCAACCGTTCCTTCAGCGCTGAATCTGATGCAATTGTTTTTAGAACAGAAATGCCGATGCAGCCGCTGCCTGTGCACATATCGCAAACCGTTAAAATTCTATTGGGATTTGCTATAATTTTTTCTTTAATTAAATTTACCGCGTTTTCTACAAGAATCTCTGTGTCGGGCTTTGGAATTAAAACGTCAGGAGTTACAAAAAAATCTAGTCCAAAAAATTCTTTGCGGCCCGTTATGTAGGCGATTGGAAGACCAGTTTTTCTTAGTTCGATGGCATTTTTTAGCCAGTCTAGCAAATCCTTTGAAAGCAAATAATCTGGGTTTAGCAAAATCCATGTTTTGCTTTTGCAAAGACAGTGCTCTAATAGAACGTTTATGTCTAATAAAGCGCTGTTTTTGCTCGTCTTTTTTTGACTAGAACACAATTCATTGCAGGCAAAAATCTTAAACTCTTTTAAGGTCATTTCTGCAAGCTTTAGTTTTCAGTAAGACCTGTTACGTCTGCTTTAAGCTGCTCTTCTTTTGCGTAGACATTTAGGGCGTCCAGCATATCGTCCATGTCGCCCATCATAAATGCAGGCAGGTTGTGCTGCGAATAATTAATTCTGTGGTCTGTAACGCGATCCTGCGGATAGTTGTATGTGCGAATTTTTTCAGAACGTGCGCCAGAACCTACCATGCTTGAGCGAGCCGCTGCCCTTTCTGCTTGTTTTTTGCTTTCTTCCAGGTCAAAAAGCCTAGCCCGCAAAACGCGGAACGCTTTTTCCTTGTTTTTTATCTGAGACTTTTCGTCTTGCTGAATAACTACAATTCCTGTAGGAATGTGAGTAAGCCGCACCGCAGAGTCTGTTGTGTTTACGCACTGACCGCCAGGACCGCCTGCGCGCATAACATCGATTCTAACATCTCCGGGTTTGATTTCAATTTCAGTATCTTCTGCTTCTGGAAGAACAGCCACTGTTACTGTGGAAGTTTGAAGCCTTCCCTGCGCTTCTGTAACAGGAACTCTCTGCACTCGGTGAACTCCAGATTCCCAGCGCAAAGTTCCATATACAAATTTTCCGCTTATGGAAGTAACAATTTTGTTAAAACCACCAACTTCAGTTTCTTGGGCTTCCATTGTTTCTGTCTTCCAGCCTTTTCGCTCTGCAAGATGGCAGTACATTTCCCATAAGTCGCGAACAAAAAGGCTTGCTTCATCGCCACCAGCTGCGGAACGTAATTCAAGAATAATGTTCTTTTCGTCAAGAGGATCTGGCGGAACCAGTTTTAGTTTTATATCTTCTTCAATTTTCGGTTGTTTCTCTTCAAGTTCACGTAGTTCTTCTCTGGCCATCTCTTTCATTTCTACGTCATCTTCGGCAGTTATCATTTCTTTTGCATCTTGAATGCCTTGAAGAACTTTTTTGTATTCATCGTAAAGCGCGCAAAGTTCCGAAAGGTAATTATTTTCGCGCATTGTGTCTTTGTACTTTTTTTGATCCTTTACCAAGTTAGGATCCATAATCATCTGCTGCACTTCTTTGTATCTTTTCGAGCAGTCTTCAAGTTTTTTCAGTAAATCCATAGAATGATAATAATAAAAACTCTAGGAAAATTCAATTATCGCAACTTGGTTGCTATATTTTTAGATTGAAAGTTATTTTTATGAAAAGAAGCAAATTCGCTTACGCTTTTGTTTGTTTTCCTAAAAACTCGAATTTCAGGCTAATTATTCTTCGTTTTTATTGAAGATTTTTGTTTCATATTTTCCAGTTGCAATGTCGATAAATCTTACAAAAAGCGAAACCTTGTTTTCAAAATTCAGCCATTTCCAAATGTTTGAAGCAAAGGTGTTTAGGTCGCCGTCTATTTCTACAGGAACAGGCTCTCCTTCAAAACTTGGCAAAGGATTGCCGTCTTTCATGTAAGTGTGAATGTAATGGCCAATTCCGTTTTGAGGATTTTCGTAAGAAAAAGTGAATCTAAGGCAGTTGTCTGGATTTCCATTGTCGCTTTTAAGAATTGAAAGCGCATAAGAATATTTTTGTTCAGAAAAGTCCAAAAGGCTTGAAATTCTTGGAGTGTAGTTCGGAGCGTCGTGCTCGTATTTTCTGCTTCTTAAAGATTGCTCAAAAGTTTTTCCTTCTTTTAAGCCTTCGTAAATTGTGTCGGTCTGGTCGCCGTTTGTTACAATTGTTTTTTTGCCAAGAACTTTTACAGCAGAATAGATTATAAGGCTTGGGTCGCCAGCAATCAAAGAAGAATCGTAAGCTTGCGTTCGAATGCCTTCTCCCTCTTGCGCAAATATTCGGTTTCGGCTGCCGGCGCTTCTGCCCATTGTCCAATAAGCGCTTACAGCGTATTTTCCGTCTTTAGATTTGCCTGCGATTATTCCTCTTCCTGGATAAGAAGTTTCAGTTAATTCCTTTTCAAGCGATTTAGGATTCATAAAAGCCTCGTGAGTGTTTTCTTGTGTAGTTTATTTTATAGGTCGAATTTTAAGTTTTAGGAAAACGGATAAAAGCGCATTGCGCTTCGACCAGACTTATTTTATAAAAAAAAAGTTTGACAGGTCAAGCGTCAGGGGTTTATCATTAATAAGTTGAATATTGAGTTTTTATAAATTGTAAAAACGCTTACAGCGAATTTTCAATTTGTTCAGACGGTTGTGCTCGCACTTCGTTTGGGCTGATTTGGGTTGCGGTACAACCTTAATTGTTCTTATCGCGCAAAGTCTTCATTAATTGAAAATTTGCTTACGCTTTTGTCCTCTTTCAAAAACTCAGCTTTCAATTTATAACAATAAAATAAAAAGTGAATTGTCTACGTCGTTCATCTAAGAAAGTTTTTTCGGTTGCTTTTCTTTATGACGGTTCAAAAGAATGGGAAAAAAATGAAAAAGTCTTTGAAAAAAATGTATCTGTCTTTTGCGGGCGTATTGTGCCTGCTTGGAATTTTTGTAGGTTTTTCAGCCTGCACAAATCTTTTGGAAGAACGTTCCGACTCTGAAGGCTCTGGTGCGTTCGGTTCTATTTCTGTAAACGGTTCTGAGCGCGCGGTTTTTGCGGATGATATTTCTTATGCGGTTGCAACTGTCACAGGAACAGGAATTGAGTCTGGCTCTGCGCCAAGCGGAAAAAGCGACATTTCCGGCGGAAAAGGAACGCTTTCTGTTTCTGGAATTCCTGCTGGAAAGAACCGCATTGTAACAGTCCAGGCTTATAGTTCGTCAAATGGAAAAATAAACGGTGTTACAATGCGCGCAATCTGCGATATAGAGGCAGGAAAAAATACTTCTGTTTCTGTGAACTGGAGTTCAACTGCGCTTGGAAACATTTTTGCCCAGCTTCTTGCTAGCGGAAAAGATTTGTCTGCTGTTTCTTCTGCTGATATTGCAAAAATCAAGGCTGCAATTCCAGCTGATGTTTCAGCTCCTCTTGTGAATGCGTCAAAAATTGCTTCGGATTATGTTTCAGGTGGTGCTTCCGGCTTAAAATCTTCCTCTGAATACAGACTTTCTGGGGCGACTGTGACTTTGACCACAAAAAACATTTCTGGCTATAAAGTTTACGTTGGCGACCCATTTTCTGAAGTACAGGAAATTTCTGCGGAAAGTTCCAGCGGAACTTTGATTGTTCCTCCTGGAACTTGGCCGATTTACGTTGTGGACTCAACAGGTGCGGTAAAAGGGTTTGGTTACGGCACATTCACTGACGGTGGCGAGCATACAGTCACCATTACAAACGATGGCTCTGTAAAGATTGCATTTGACAGAGTTGTTATTGACGACAAGATTATTGTGCATGCGAAAGTTCCTTATATTTATATCTGGGATTCTGGAACATCAGTTGATAAAAAAGAATTTACATCGATGAAAGATGAAGATTCTGACGGCTGGTATGACTATACGATTGGTGCTACTTCTGCAAATATGATTTTCCTTTCTGCAGCTAATTGGGATTCAAAAGCATCTGGAGATCTTTCCCGCGAGGCCGGTGAATGGTGGTTCAAGGATGGAAAATGGTACGAAGGAAATCCGGAAGATTCTGTTGCGCCGATTATAATTTCATTCAAATCAGATGCTTCTGGAACTGCGAGCGGAACAGTTACTCTTTCTGCAGAAGTAACAGATAATTCTGCTCTCAAAAAAGTTGTGTTCTACATAGGCGAAAAAGAAATCGGCTCATCAGAAGTAACTGGAACATCTGCAACTGCAACTTGTGAATGGAACACTGCATACGTAAAAAATGCTACTTATACTGTCCGGGCAATTGCTTATGATACAGCAAACAATGCTTCTGAAGAAAAAACACTTTCAATCACAACAAAAAATGAAAATCTTCCTCCGGTTGCTGTAATTTCTGGAAGTTCGTATGCAAAACTTGATTCAACAAAAGAATTTGATGCGGAAAAATCTTATGACCAGAACGGCGGAACAATAAAATCTTATTCATGGAACGTTTCTGGAGGCGCGACAATTTCAAGCGGAAGCGGAACAAGCAAAATCACTGTAAAAATGCCTTCTTCTGCAGGTGAAGTTACAATCAGTCTTTCTGTAACGGATGATGAGGGGGCTTCTTCCGAAACTGTTGCAAAAACCGTAAAAGTTCGCGAGCAAACTCAGACAAGCGGCGACTTCCGCGACGAGACAATCTACTTTTTGATGACAACTAGGTTCTATGATGGGGATAAGTCGAATAACGAATACTGCTGGGACGAAGGCGGAGAATATCTTGCGTTTGGAGAAGGTGACTGTGGCTGGCGAGGAGATTTTAAAGGTCTTGCAGAAAAGCTTGATTATATAAAGGCTCTTGGATTCAGTGCGATTTGGATAACTCCAGTAGTAGAAAATGCTTCAGGAATTGATTACCACGGTTATCATGCTTATGACTTTAGCAAAGTCGATCCTCGTTATGAGTCAACAAATTTCACGTATGCGGATTTGATAGATGAATGTCATAAAAAAGGTATAAAAGTTATTCAGGATATTGTATTGAATCATTCTGGAAATTTTGGAGAAAAGAATCTTTTTCATATGTTTGATAAAGAAACGGTTCCGTATGTAAATAAAGATGTTCCTACTCCTGCTGGTGGAAAGCGTAGTCCTTTTATGAAACTTGCAAAAGATGGAAATGCTTATCAAAAACTTATGGCAGGTTTGGCAATGGCCGGTAGTTCAGATTATGATACTGCTATTGGTGGAACTCAGTATACTGCGAGAATCAATGCGATGAAAGAAGATACTATTGATACAGATTTGATATATCATCACACAAAACAAATCGACTGGAACAGTGAAAATTGTCAACTTGGACAGATGGCTGGCGATTGCGTCGATTTGAATACTGAAAATCCTGTTGTATTCAATTATCTTAAAGAGTGTTATGTAAATTACATCAATATGGGTGTTGATGCTTTCCGAATCGATACTGTAAAGCATATTTCACGCCTTACTTTCAACAAGGAATTTATTCCAGCATTTATGGAAGCTGGCGGTGAAAATTTCTATATTTTCGGTGAGACTTGTGCACGATACCGTGGCCGCTGGAATGAAGGTGTTCCAGCTCTTTCACCATCGTTCTATACATGGAAGGAAAATCAAGAATTTGCATGGAACAGTACAGGCTCTACAGAAGAGTCAAAAACAAACAGTGCATCTGCTACAGCGCATTTTACAAAATACAAAAGTGATTTTTCTCATCCAGCTTGGGCTGATGGAATAGCTAATCATTTATTAAAAGGAAATGAATATCATACTCCAGACTATTCTATGCGTTCTCGTCTTGACCAGATTGACTTCCCTATGCATTGGGCTTTTGCAAATGCAAATGATGCTTTTAGTACAGCTGTAAATACCAATGACCCGGATTTTAATGATGCTACGTGGAATGTTGTTTATGTTGATTCTCATGACTATGCTCCTGATAATGCGCCAGAAAGTCAGCGTTATGCAAAAACTGAAGAATGGCCTCGCAACTTGAACCTTATGTTCACATTCCGAGGTATTCCGTGTATTTACTACGGTTCGGAAATTGAATTTATGGCAGGTGCACCAATCGATCCTGCAAATACAAGAACTTCTCTTGATAAGTCTGGACGTGCATATTTTGGGGATTTTTTGGAAGGTTCTATCACTGCGGATGATTTTGGAGTTTATACAGCTAGTGGAACTGTTGAAGAAACATTAAATCATAATTTAGCTCAGCATATTATCAGATTAAATCAAATCCGAAGAGCAATTCCTGCCTTGCGAAAAGGACAGTATTCAACTGAAGGTTGTGAAGGAAGCATTGCATTTAAGCGTCGCTATACAGATAATTCAATTGATAGTTTTGCACTTGTAGCAATTGGCGGTCAGGCAACATTTAAAGGCGTTCCTTCAGGTGAGTATGTGGAAGTCATCACCGGTAAAACTGTAAATTCCAGTGGAACAATTACAACTGATTCTATTGAAAGAGGAAATATGCGTGTTTACGTTCTTAAAACAGATTCTTGCGAAGTTGATGGCAAAATCGGAAAAGACGGCGCTTATTTGAAATAAGTTTTGCTCAAAATTTGGCTTGTTAGATGTTTATGCTTTAGTCTTTTTATAAAAATTATACCTTGCTAGAACTAAAACTTACTTTTTAGTAAATTCTAGCAAGGTATTTTTATTTAAGTTTTATACAATTATTACAAGCTTATTGCCGCGCTCTTGCATGCAAGCATATTTTTTTCTCCCCCCCCACACACACATATATACATACGCACGGCTTAACTACATCTCTTCATATTCAACAGAGATTTTTCCAGAAACTGAGGATAGTTCAATTTTTTGGCCGCCGCCGTTGAAGTCTACGGTAGTTTTTCCTTTAGGGCTAAAAGAGTTCCTGTTTATTTTGTCTGAAAAATAACCGCTTTTTGTGTTAATATCTGCGCTAAAAGCCGTTGCGTATGGAACTTCAAGCTCTATTTGCCCGCTTAAAGAAGATATTTTTGAAGCGTTTTTAGGTTCTTTAAGCAAAAAAACAGAAATCTTGCCGCTTGTAGTTGAAATATCAAAGGTATCTGCAAGTATTTCTTCTGCAGAAAGCTCGCCAGAAGCAGAATTTATTTTTATCTGTGGAGATTTGATTTTTTCTACATCGATTTTTCCGCTTGCGCTTTTTGCACAAAAATCTTCTGCAATTGTTGCATTTTCAATATCTACAGAACTGCTTGCAACAGATACAAAAAGTTTTTTTGAAGAAAAATTTTCTATGTCAACATCGCCAGAAGCACTTTTTATAGAACATTCTTCTAGTGTAAAATCATGCGGTATAAAAATTTTTACTTCTGGTTCCTGTCCTAATAAAAAATTTTGCTTTTTTTGCGACGTTACAGTTAAAATTCCTTCTTTAAGAGCGACAGTTGGAATTTTTTGGGGATTCCTTGTTGCAATTTCTACAATAATTTTGTCGCCATAGATTGAACTTATGTCAAGTTCTTCTGAAGAAAGGTCTGCTCTTATTCCTTTTATTTCTGCTGTATTCCAGCCATTGCGAAATGCAACTGGTTTGCTGTCTGTGAACCCTAGGGAGCAGAATAAAAGATTTGCAAAAAGTATTGCAATGAACTTATATTTTTGTAAAAAAGATTTCATTGATTACCTCATATAATAAGTAAGTTTTGTTGTAAGCTTTTAAGGTCTTTGACCCATTCCGCCTTCTAAAGTCAGCGTTTCTCCGCTCATATACTTGAAGTCTGGGGAAGCTAGCTGAACGCAAACTCTTCCAATTTCTTTTTCCACATCGCCAAAGTGTCCCATCGGCGGAGTTTTTACATTTGCTTTGAATGCGTCTGGATAGTTTTGCTTAAACTTTTCAAGCTGGGCAGTCCATGCCAAAGGACAAATTACATTTACATTAATTCCGTCTTGCGCCCATTCGGTTGCAGCCACGCGCGAAAGTCCTCTTATTCCTTCTTTTGCGGCGGCATAAGCGCATTGTCCATAGTTTCCAAAAAGACCTGCGCCAGAGGCAAAATTTATTACAGAGCCTTTTGTTTCTTTTAGGTACGGATAGCAGGCTTTCATGTAATAAAATGCTGCATATAATCCAGAATAAAGCGCTAGATTGAATTGCTCTGTTGTATGCTCTGCAAGCGCAACACCAGAAGCGGAGGCTTGCGCGTTGTTTATAAGAACATCAATTTTGCCAAATGTGCTGACCGCTTGCTTTATAACGTTGTTTACAACAGATTCGTTGTCTGCGCCGGCATTTACGTCTGCTTGGATTGCAAGCGCTTTTATTTTGTATTTTGATTCCAAATCAGATTTTGCATCTTCTAGCTTTTGCAGATTTCTTCCTGTTAAAACTAGATTTGCGCCTTCTTTTGCATACGCTGTTGCAATCCCATAGCCAATAGAACCGCAAGAACCGTCGCTTAAAACAGCTTTCCCGCCTCCTGTAATAATTGCAACCTTGTCTTTTAAAAATCCCATATATCCTCCAATAAAACTTTGACATCCCTATATTTAAGATAAAAACCAATTCATCAAAGCACACAAAGCACTTGTGCAGTTGTTTTTTTTCATTATAAAATGTAAGTTAGAAAACAAATCGGGTGCATAGTTTTTTTTACAGAAAATAAGTATTCTTATGATAATTCCATAAAAATGCTTATATTCAGACTATCTATAATATAGCAAAAAAATCAAAAATCAGGCTAGATAAAAGTTTGATAAAAAGTCTACAGGTGGTTTATGAAAAAAACAAATTTTATTATGGCAATTTTTTCTTTGCTTTCAGTTTTAATTTTTGGTTGTAAGTCAAAGGAGTCAAACTTGGTTTTAGGCGATTGGAAATTAGTTCGGTATGAAGTCTGCGGAAAGCCGGTTGATTTTTCACGGGCAACAATTTCTTTTAGCCAAGAAAAGAAAAATGCTTTAACGGTTTCTGGATTTTCCGGCGTGAACTTGTTTTCAGGTTCTTTAAATGTAAAAGGAAAAAAGATTTCTTCAAAGCCAGAATTTGTAACTACAAGAATGGCTGGCCGCAAAGAAGACATGGACTTTGAGCGGAAGTTTTTAAATTCTTTGACAACCGCAAATTCTTTGGAATTAAAAGTTGAAAATAAAAGGCAGTTGCTGCGCATAGTTAATTCTTCTGAAAAGTCGGAGCTTGTTTTTGAAAGAAATTCTATAAAAGATGAAACTTGGGTTTTATGCGCAATCCTGAAAAATGACGGCGTGGTGAGCATAAGTCTTGATGAGGACGAGCTTCCTACGCTTAGTTTTAGCGAAGAGAACAAGGCTTCTGGTTTTTCGGGCGTTAATTATTACACAATGGATTACAGTCTTGATGAAGAAAATAAAAAACTTTCGTTTACGCTTGGAATTTCCACTTTGATGGCATCCGGCAGCAAGGAAGCTCAAGAACTTGAGCGTCAGTTTTTTGTAAACATGGATCAAGTCTGTTCGTATTCAATTTCCGGGGACAGTCTTACATTGCGTGCAAAAGACGGAAAAATCCTTTTAGAATTCATAAAAGGGAACAAAAAAATCTAAGCAGGTTAAAAGTAGAATTTTATGAAATTAAATAAAGCATATTTTAAGTGTCTAAGTTTACTAGCTATTTTGGGTGCTGGAATATCAATTTTTTCGTGCAAGCAAGATTTGCTGGATTCTCCTAATATTTACACAGGTCTTTCTTATTCGAAAGGTGAGGTTTTGCCTCCTGAAAAAATAACTGCAACGCAGGGAGGATACAGAAGCATTACGCTTACTTGGTCATCTTCAAAATATGCAAAAAATTATGAAATTTATTCAAGCGACACTTCGACCGGGGAATTTATAAAAATCGGAGAAACTTCCGACGCTACTTGCAACTATACTTCCTCAGAAAATCCTGGAATTCTAAAATATTTTAAGGTAAGAGCGGTTAAGGAAGTTGATAGTAAAAACGTTCTTTCAGAGTTTAGCGCAACTTGCTTTGGAACGACTCTTGCAACGCCTGCAATTACCTGGGTAAAACAGAGCGCTAATGGAGACGCCATAACTGTAAAGTGGTACAAGGGCGTAAACTGCACTCCAAAAACTTATCTTAACAGCGAGCTGAATTATACGGTAATCCTTTGGAACGCAGATATTACAAAAGTTTTAAAAGAAGTAACAATCGCCGCTACCGAAGTTTCAAGCGA
Organism: Treponema sp. UBA6367; assembly: GCA_002437725.1. GTDB lineage: Bacteria > Spirochaetota > Spirochaetia > Treponematales > Treponemataceae > Treponema_D. The sequence continues at coordinate 71,212 of DJRF01000022.1, read as the reverse complement.
TGCGGATACTGTTTATACATTTACAGGACTTGAGCCAAACACAAATTACAATGTGCAGGTAAAAGCCTACAAAAAATCTGCGCAAAACAACACGGAAAGCAGCGACCCTGAAAATCAGTCCACTGCACATTCTTTAGTTCCTGCAGCGCCAGAAAAATTAGCAGTTGCGAAAGGAACTTCTAAGGACGAAGTAAAAGTTTCTTGGATATTGCCAAAGTTTGCGGAAATAAAAACTTCTGCTGCTTACGAAGCTCGTCCTGTCTATTTTAAAATCTATAAAAAATTAGAATCCGCTCCGGATTACGCCTATAGTTCCATTGTGACTTATTTGGGCTCTGAAAAACAAAATACGCCATCATCTTCTGTAATTTACTTTGAAAAGAAAACTGATGCCGCGCCAGAAGAATCTAATGTAACGGTTATGCCAGAAGGTTCAATTTTGGTAGAGTACCCAGCGGAAGAAACTGAAACCGACCAGAATTATAAAAATTATATTCCTGGAACAAAAATAACCTACATAGATAAAGACGTAAAAGTTGGCGAGAAGTATTCGTACCGCGTGCAGTCGTTTATAGACGATAACGGCAAAAAGCTTATAACTTCTGATGAATCTTATGGCGAAGAATCCGGCTGGCTTATAAATACTCCGTCAATTTCTGTTTCTTCTGCTTATAAAGAAAAGCCAAAAGAAAACGAGGCTGACCCTGCTAAAATAGAAAGTTTTTCGGTCGCATTGAATTTTAAGTTTGACGATTTTGGGCAGCCTTACAATTACGTAATAGAAGAAACTTGCCAAAAAATGAAAAAAGCTGCTGAGGAAGGAACAGAAGACACTGTAGAGGAAGAAAATAAAAACTATTTACAAAGCACATCTTATTCCATATTTCCAAAAGAGTTTAATTATCAGCCTATTGATGATGAAAATTACTATCAAAAGTATACTTACGCAGTGTACATTCTTGATGCAGATTCAGAATCTTCTGACGTAAGCAAGGCGTATATTTCTGTTAGCGCGCCAGGTTCTGTAATCGTTATAAATGACATGAGCAAGATGCCTAGCGTAGAAGACTTTTCTGTAAAAGATGGCTATAAGGATGGTTTTCTGCTTTCTTGGACTTATAACAAAGACTGCAAATATACGCTGTCCTGGAAAGATAACGATTCAACTCAGATTAATAGTTTAGTGCTAGACAATGCAGAGCTTGAAAAAAACTTAAGCGGAGAAGGTCTTGTTGCATTTAAACATTCTGCAAACAGCGGCGATATAAGAAAAGATTATACTTTGACTGCTAATAATGGAATGGAAAAAAGCAAGACTCTAAACCCTCCAGAAAGTGAAGGGGGGGGGTATAAAACACTTGGCACTCCAGAGCCGTATTTTGAACCGAATTACAATTCTGTAAAAATTTTATGGAAGCCAGTTCAAAAAGCTGAAGGGTATAAAATAACTGCGGAATATAACGGGGCTCCTATTGAAGCAGAAAACATTTCTGAAATTCAAACTGACGAAGATGGCAATCTAACTTGCGAAATAACAGAGCCTTACGGAAAAACTGGCGAAGCATTTAATACAACAAATGCTGAAATCGCCGGGGAAAAAATTGAGTTTAAGCTTGAAGCCTACTCTGTAGATTCTGACGGCGCAACACAACTTGACACTACACAATCTCCTGAAGATTTTAAAGTTCTAACTTTAGGGCCGGGAGCAATAGAGTATTCAAAACAAGATGGCGCTGCTTCTAAGATAGAAAAAGGTTTCTTTATAGAAGGAACAACGGACAGAATAACTTTAAGGTGGAACAGCGTTCAGGGCGCAAACGGCTATTTAATTGTCCGCAAAAAATACAGCGAAAATTACTATTCAGATTTAAAAAATAAAGCGGACGTTTATTTTTATTCAGAAACTAACAATTCTCTATCGCTTTTAAATGACGGTTCAGATATTAAAGAAAGCACAAGCTGCACGAAGACCGCAAACGAAATTACTTTTAAAGATATTTATAAACCTACAAAAAACTATGAAAATCAATATGAAATAGATCAGGCTCAATTAAAATGGGGATTCCCTTACGGCTATACAATTATTCCTGTTTTAAAAGATTCTGATTTTGAAATGGATGAGCTGGAAATAAAAGGGACGGAAGCTTCTATTTCTTATACATCGGAATCTTTAAGCAAAGTAGAAAAAGTTGATTCAACTTATGGTTATGGGCATGGACTAAATGCTTCAAAGGCGACTACAAACAGCTCTGTAAAGCTTTCTTGGAAAGAGCCGTACAAAAAAGAGCAGAAGCCTACTATATATTACCGCTCTTATAATGCTGCAAACGGTTCTGAATGGCAAAAAGAAGATTTTTCAAACAGCCTTAATACGGCGCAGTTTCCTCCTGAAAATCCATATAAAGCTTACGATTATTTAGCGTGCTACTCTCCAGATGCGCCGGAAAGGCTGAAAGTTGATTCGTATTTTGAAGATTACATTGCAAAGCAAAAAGACGGCAATAATGAAAAGAATAACAAAGGCTATCTTTTGGCATTTGAAACGCCTAAAGCTAAGTATGGCGGAAATCCTTCAGGGGACGATTATCTAAAAGACAACTACTATTATTCAGAAAATCTGTCTTGGTCTAAGTATGATACGGAAGAAAAAAAGCAAGGCTTTGATAAAGCGGAACTTTTTATGTTGAACACAAATAAAAAGGACGGCTGGGTAAAAATTGTTGACTTAAACCCAGCTGACTTTTCTGTGGCAGATATAAATGTTGCAGATTCAAAATACGATTTGCTCATTGAAAGTCCTAATGCTACTGCGGTAACACTCATGCCGCGGAGCATAAGAAACGGCGGAACAAACACCGACGGCCTTTTAAAGGTTCTTAGGGACGCAAAACATTATTACATGCTAAAGGCTTCCAGGACATTTAAAGATGAGGAAGGAAAAGACCAGACCATTGAAATTTCAGTCGGCGACAAAGGTTCTGTTTATGCCTACAGGCAGATAACAGACGAAGAGCTTGCAAAGGCAGCTATGCTTGTAATTGCGGATCTAATAAAAGATTCAAAAATGGAAGATTATGGAACAGGAACCGCTTTTGGAGATTCCAAACCTGTATATGGTTATGATAGTACAGAAAAAACAGGAAAGTTTACTTGGGAACAAGATGCTTCTAGTAGATTTGATTGGAGTATTTCAAGTTTTATATATGGCTGGGATAAATTGCCTTATCAAAATTTTACCAGTGTTGCTGAATTGACCGATAAAGGAAAACTAATAAACTTTTTAACCATTTCAGATGCAGAAGGGCTTTCAGGAGATTTTAAACGAGGAAGAAAAAGTTCTAAAACATTAGAGTATCTTTCAATTAGAAAACTCGAAAGTTCTTTTCTGGGAATAAAATCATATAAAGATTTTGATTTAAATGAAAAAATTCCTCTTACAGTAACCGCCTCGCAAGAACCTTTCGCTTCATTAAGTTCTTACTCCGCGACTGTTAAATTCGCCTCTTCAAATTCAGAATTTGCAGTTGAAGTTGAACGCGATGGCTCTAAAACATTCTCTAAAAATGTTTCTGGTACTGAAGAAGTAAAAAAATGGCTTCCAGCAGACATCAATGGCAATGGCTATAATGGACAAAAACCAGATTACGGCTGGTGGGAGAACTAGTTTATGAAAGTAAGAAATCTTAAAAAAAATCATATTGGTTATTTGCGGTTTTTAAGCCTTTGCATATTTGCCGCCGTTGCGTTTAGTTCCTGCGCAGATTTTTTTCAGCAAAAAGTCGATATGGACAAAAGCAGCAATACGTCAAGCCTTTACGACCTTTTGACGCCGGAATTAAAAATTGAAAAACTAGACGCCCCAAAAGAACTCTTCGTTTCTCAAGGGCTTTATTCAAATAAGATTGAAATAAGCTGGTCTGCGGTAAAATATGCTTCTTCCTATAAAATAGAGCGGGCCGTTGTAAAGACAAAAAATCCAGATGGCACTTGGCAAATGCCTGCAGAAGGCGACTTTGAGCTTCTAACATCTTCGGACATTTTTAACACCCGCTATACGGATACAATAATTCAAGAGCCAAAATACACCAGCCCTGAATTAAATTTTATTTACTATTACCGGGTTTTCGCGCAGAATTTGCCTAAAGGGTATGAGCAGAGCGACTATTACCCGGATTATGCGGAGCGAAAGATTTACGACTCAGAAGGCAACGATACTGGCAAAACAGAAGTCCTTGCCGACCCTTCAATTTACGGAACGCTGCTTTTGCCGGTTTCAAATGTGGAAGCGTCAAAGGGAACTTCTTCAGATTCTATTACAGTAAAGTGGGCTGGCGTTCCGGATGCTGAAAAATACAAAGTTGAGCGGGGCGACCGTGAGCAAGGCAATTTTTACAGCATAAAAGAAGTTTGGGCGAGCGAAACCGAATTTGCAGATTCCATTGACGAACAGGATCAAGGCACTGAATTTTATTACAAAGTTTATGCCATAAATAGTTCTAAAAAAGAATCTTGCGCAAGTCCTGTTGCAATGGGCTATTCTTTGCAGCCGGGAGCGCCTGTCGCCCCTTCTGATGTGACTGTAGAAAACGGGCTTGGAACAAACAGCTCTTCTTTGTTTGTAAAGTGGTCAGCTGGCTCAGATGCAAACACTTCTTACACTCTTTACAGAACCAGTTCAGTAGATTCTGTTTACAAACTTTTAAAGCCGAATGCGACATCTCTTTATGAAGACAAAACTGCAAAGCCTGGAATATATTATTACTATTTTGTGCAGGCAATAAAAGCTGCCGACGATGGAACTGGAACGCTTTTAAAAAGCGCGTTCAGCGAAAGCGGCAAAGAGTCCGCAAGTCCTGCCTACGGATTTTTGCTAAGTCCGCCGGATTCTGTCCAGGTTGACGACGGAAGCGATAAAAATCATAAAAAAATAATTTGGTCGCCGGCAATAAATTCTGTGGATTCTGCGCAGGCGGTAGATTTTAAATACAATATATATTCTGATTCAGAAAAGAATGGACTTTTTGACACACTTGTTCTTTCAACTTCGGGCGCTTTAGACGAAAATGGAAATCTTTTTGCAGAAGTTGAGCTAAAAGACGAAAAATTCTTTGTTATTACAACTGTAAACGAAAATGGCGTAAATAAAGAAAGTTCAAAGAGTTTTGTTGCCGCTCCAGTTCCAGAAGCTCCAGAAAAGGTGTCTGCTTCAAAAACCGCAGGCGAGAAAACAGTTTCAAGTAAAGTTGCAGCGCTCGGCGGCGCTTTTGACAGCTCCTTGTGGAAAACCAACAAGAACGAAGTGTATCCTGTCCTTATAACTTGGGAGGAACCTGAAGGCGGCGCAGACGGCGGCTACGATGTTTACCGCTCTGCAAAGCCAAATTCAGGATTTACAAAAATAAACAGTTCTGCAATTTACGATTTGTATTATTTAGATTCCTACGATACTGCAAAATCCGGGGTTTTCTACTATTACAAAGTGGTTTCCCTAAATAAATAGTTTAGGACAAGGCCGAAAATCAAATAATCCAGAAAACGACCCTGAGCACAATGCCCGCGGTTATGGTGCTATAACTCGTGAACAGTGGTTCCGCGAATACAACAAGAATATTGCAAGCTCTCAGGCAAAACTTACACTCATGCACAAGCCTAGCGACTTAGACAAAGTTGGCGAAGAATCTGTAAATGGCAATATAAGCGGAACTCTAGGATATAACGCAAAGGTTGCCGGTTTGGGCGCGGAAATTACAATGCCGTACACAAATTATGCCGACCACTTTATTGGCGACGACAGCTCTTTAGGCATAAAGTTTGTTCTAAACGGCAATACAGATACAACTTCAAACATGAGCGCCAACGGAAATATGCACGAAACCGTTCAGTGTTACACAAAAAATATTGATGTCACAAATGATTCTTCTATCGGAAATGCATTTGAACGGCTTTCAGATTCTGTAAAAAAATCAATCAAGCAGACAGGCGACACTCATTACCTTTGCGGAATGTATCCAGGTTACGTTGTTTATAACAATCTGCAAATAAAAGGCGGAGCCGCTGGCGGCGGTTATTACCTTGTTCAAACTTACGAGTTGGACAGAACGAATTCTTCAAACGGAACAGTTGTTCTAAAGGAAGATAAAGTTGATTGGTTGGTAGGAGAAGGCAAGTGATAAAACAAAACAAAATTGCTATTGCATTTATTTTATTTACAATTGCGTTCATTTCTGCCGCAGTTTGCAAAGGGGTAGAGCTAAATGACTTTTCTATTCCTGAAGATTCTGAAAGCCAATGCGAAAGTCAAGCTCAAAATCAGACAGAGATTGAATACCTTAAAGCCTACAATGAATCTTCTTTGAGCAGCCACAAAAAACTTACGCACATGCACAAGCGCAGCAATCTTGCAAAACTTGGCCGCGAAAAAGTCTACGGAAACATAAGCGGTTCTTGCGAATACTGGGCAAGAATCCGAGGCTTTAAAGGCGTTGTTACAATCATCTATAAAAATTACTGCGACATAGACGGCTGGATTTTAAATGGTGAATGTAATACAAAGGCTAACATTCGGGCAAACGGAAAAATGTACGGCTGCATGAACGTTACCGGCGTGCAGCCCGGCAAAGTTTGGTATGACAATATAGTCATAAAAAAAGGAACAAGCGCCGGCGGAACTTACGGAGTCCAGGTGAAAGGCGGAGAGCGAAAAGAACTTGAATACAATGTTCTTCCCCAGGAAGTAGAAGAATCTATTGATGATATAAGAGCAGAAAATCTGCGTGATTAAAAAATTGCGTTGCAACCTTGCTTATTAATTGGAGTATTTATGAAAAAAATAGTTTTTTTAGCATTTGTTTTAATGGCAATTGTGTTTTCTTCGTGCTACGTGCCTTCGCCTCTTTATGGAAAATGGGCGGATAACAATGGAGATTCAATAACTTTTATTTCGGACGGCACATTTGTTGCGAAAATTCTTTCCAATGATGGAGTTAAAAACTACGAAGGAGAATATTCTGTAATTGATAACGTTTTAGTCTTTTCAGAATCTGACGGAACTTCCATAAACACAGAGTGGGACATCCGCGGTTCCATGCTTTTTCTTACTTGGACGTTCGGCTCGGAAAATACAACAAAAAATCTGACTTTGTACCACGTTTCTAGGTAATTTTTATTTGCAGCGCAACCGCGAAGCAGCTTTTTGTCGAGGAATATTTATGAAATATACAAAAAAAATTTTCTTTGCTTTTGCAACTCTGATTTTTTCTTCTGCAATTTTTTGCCAGGTTCTCGAAGAGTCGGAAAATCACGTAGAAAATTCTGCAGAAAGTCCAAAAATAAACGAAAAAACTGGCTTTCCGGAAATAAAGCAAAAACCGTTCATTGTTTTTAATGAAGGTGCAGCCCTTGCTCAGGTTACTAGGATTCAGACTCAAAGCGGCAGGAATAACTATGTTTGGCAGAACACTTTTTTGGGAGCGTTTTTTCAAATTCAAACAAAGTACATGAAGCCGGTAAATTCTGTAATCAGAGTTTCCGCCTTTTACCCTTTTTACAATCAGTTCAACGATGTAAAGCAGTTTCCAAAGCAAACAGTTCTTTATGCGTTCGACCTTTTTGCAGGTCCGATTTTGGAAGCGGATATGTGGAAATACGTTCGCCTGAAATTCGGGGCAGGCTTGCACTATATGTACCAGCTTACAGATGAATATCACCTTCATTACCTTGGAGGAGGCGGTCTTGTGGGAATGGAACTGCCTTTGTCTTCTGGGTGGACTATTCTTTTGGACGGAACTTTTTCCTTGGATTACCCGAACTTCGGCACAAATCGCTTGGTTCAGCCTTTTCATCTTGCCTGGCTGTACCAGCTGAATTTGGGCGTCCGCTATAGCAAAAAAGCAAGAAACCAGTATTCGTATATCCGTAAAAGTCAAAAAGTTCTATACGAAGAAGAAAATTAGTTTTCGGCGGAAAAAGTTTTGTTTATTTATACAAAGTCAGAAAATCTCTAGGTTCTATTGCTGGAACAGAAGATGTCGTAAAGTCGGATATATTTCTTATCAATTATAAATGATATATCGCAGATTGAATGTATGGTGAGATATGAGTTTATGTTTGAGAACCAGCATTTGTTTAGTAATCTTTTTGATTCTTCATAAAAAGGTTCGCGTTTTAGGAACCAATCTAAGATGATGTTTGTATCAATTAAAATGTCCATACTTTGCCTCAAAGTATTCTTGTTTTTCAGTTTCTGCGTCTATTCCTTTGCCAATACCTGAGAAGTGTTCAAAAAGAGCCTTATCGTTTTTGAGTTGAGAATTCGCTGCCTTTTTTCGTGAGGCAATAATGGAATCAATCTTTTTACGTAGAATTTCTAACTGAAAAGGTTGTAATAAATCTAATTGCTGTGTGTAATTATCAAAAACTATATCACTCATAAAATAAATATAACACAGAAAAATTCAAGCAACAAGACAAAAAATAATTTGACATATAAAAAAACTCATCATACAATTTAATGAAGGCTTTAGTTTTAAAGTCTTCATATACAATGTAGTGCAAAAAGTTGTGGTCACCTGTATAAAAAAGCTTGGCGAGGGAAAAGTCAAGCCTGCATATTTTAATCAATTTCTTTTCTAAAATTTTGGAGGAAAAAAATGAAAAAAGTTTACGGCGTAATTGCTGCTTTTCTTGCCGCAGTTGCATTTTTGTCATGCAAGGTAGAAAGTTCTGGTGGCGGTGGGGGGACTAGCGAGCCTGAGCCAGAAGCACCTAAATTGACTGGCATTGATTTTACAGATGCAACGCGTCAAAAATTAAATGAAATAAAAGTAGGCGGCACTGTAGAATTAGCTTTTCAAGAACTATGGTCGGATGGTTCAACAAAAGATGTTGCATACAACAGCAGCGATTTTAATATAGTAATAAGTTCTGGAACTGAATTTGTAAGAAAAGACGGTAATTCTATTTCTGCAATAGCGGCAGGTTCTGTAAAAATAAGAGTTACTTATAAAAATGACTATTTAAAAGAAATATCGTTTACAGTTAAAGCCATTCCTGTTGACCAGGTTGTTTTAACAAGCATAGCAATAGAGCCTGTTAGCACTATTGCTGAAAATACAAGCAAAGACTTAAAAGTAACTGCAACTTATAGCGATAAAACTACTAAAGATGTTACTTCGCAGGCAAAGTTTGAATCAAGCGATTCAAGTATAGCCGCAATAGAAGGAACAGCTTTAAAAGGCGTAAAAGAAGGCGAGGTAACTATAAAAGCAACTTTTGAAGGTAAAACTGACTCAATTACAGTTAAAGTCTACAAGCCTGTAGAAGGAAAAGTTCTTTCTGAAATAACAATCGCTCCTGCTGCAAAAGAATTAAAGTCTGGAGAATCTGCAGAATTTACAGTAACTGCAAAGTATTCTAATGGGGAGTCTGAAGATGTTACAAGTGTCGCTGAGTTTTCATCTGATGAAGAAGGTGCAGGTGCAGGTGCTTTAGAAAAGAATAAGTTTACCGCCGCAAAACTTTCTAAAGATACTTCTGTAAAAATTACTGCAAGCTATGTGTATGCTGGAGTTACAAAAATCGCGGATGCAGCTATTACTGTAAAAAAGGACGAATCTTATTCTTTTGGGACTGGCAATGCAGGATTTAATTTTGGCTCGCAGAGCGCTCTTTCTAAAATAGAAATAACATCGGCAAAAACATTGGCCAAGGACTCAACTTTAACCTTGAAAACGGAGGCTACTTATTCTAACGGAGATGTTGCAGAAGTTTTCCCTGCTTATGAAGTAGAAAATGCCGCTGTTTTGGAATTAGACGGCATAACCTTAAAAGCCATTTCTGCAGGAAGCTCTAAGGTAACTGCGACTTACACAGAGGGCGAAGTTACAGAAACCGCAACTGCAACAATTACAGTAACAGAAGGCAGCGGAGATACTGGTTCAGGTGCTATTTCTGTTGATTTTGGTTCTTGATTATACCTAGTTTCATGTAGTTATTTTGTTTATAAAGCTGGAGTTTAATATGATAAAAAAAATTACAAGGATTGTAAGCGCATTTTCCTTAGGCTTTGCGCTTTTGTTTACAGGTTGTAATAACATTATAGAAGAATATAATAGGCAAAGTTCGGAGTATGGAACTTTGATTTATGGAGAGCAGGAAGGCGAATACCGCGCGCTAAATGTTGACAGCGTAAAATACGCCGTGCTTTCTGTCAGCGGAAGCGGAATAGATACGCCTCTAAAATCTGTCGTAGTGCAGGTAAAAAACGGACGCGGCTCTGCAAAAATTGACAGAATTCCAGTTGGAAAAAAACGCATTATTACAGTCCAGGGCTATTCTGATAACGGTAATACAGAAGTTTCTGATGCTGTTCTGCGTGCAGTGGTAGATATTAACTCTGGCGTTAATAACTTGCCTATAGTTGACTGGACAACTAGCCGAAAAGGCTACATTTATAACGCGCTTTTTGAAGGTGACGTTGATATTGGAAGCCTTTCTGCTGCGGAAATTGATGCTATTGATAAAGCAACTCCTGACTGCGACGCAACAAACATCAATCTTGACCTTTTTGTGGAAGATTTCAAGAAAGGCTGCGATAAATTGCAGGATTCTTCTAAATATGTTCTTGCTGTAGAAAAAACTTTAAAACGTTTGATTGTAGAAAAAGCCGCTTCTTCTACGGAAAGCGCGCCTGCATTTACTGCGACTGCATACTATTCAGACGGAGCAGATGAAGATGTAACAAGTTCTGCAACTTGGAATTCAACTGAAACTGCGGTGGCAACTGTAAGCGGCGGAAAAGTTACACTTGTTGCGGCAGGAAAAACAGTTGTAAGCGCAAGCTATACTTTTGGCGGTGTTACAAAAACCGGTGCAAAACAGACTGTTACGGTAACAGGAACTTCTGGTGTTACAGATAAAATAGTTCTTTATGTTCCAAAATCTTTGGGATATATGTATATTTGGGCATGGAATCCTTCTAACACAAGTGATAATTATACAAGTGGAAATTGGCCTGGTGTAAAAATGTCTGATTATTCAAATGATTATTATACTTATACAATCTCAAAAACTGTTTCTGCAGTTATATTTAATAACAATGGCGGATCTTCAGTTGGAACTAATCAGACAAATGATATTTATATAAAGGCTGGAGAATGGAAGTATATAGGTGGTAGTAAAGGAACCGCTGACACGACAGGTAGTTCAATTTCTTCTAACTTTGAAGTCTTTGGCTCAAATCTTATTCTTTCTGCGGCAATTAATTCAGAGCCAGTTATTGCCCCGGTTCCGCCAACAGTAACAATTACTCCTTCTAGCGGTGATATTTCATTAAGCGGCTCAATAAAAGTTACTTTCACAGACGGAAACGACACAATTTCATCAGCAAAAGTTACAATTAACGGAACATCTTATGACATGGGAACAAGTGCCGGAACATTTACAAAATCTGTAAAAGATTTAGGAATTACTACAGGCGGAACTTCAATCACAGTTTCTGCAGCAGTAACAAACGGTGAAGGCACAGCAACAGCAAACGCAACATTAACAACTGCGGACACTCCAACAGTTCCAGATACGTTTACTTGGAAAAATGCACTTATCTATTTTGTAATTCAAGACCGTTTCTATGATGGAGATTCTTCAAACAATAATAGTTATGGTCGTATGTCTAAAGACGATTTAGGAAGTTCAATCGGAACATTCCATGGCGGCGATATAAAAGGTCTTACAGAAAAACTTGATTATATTAATGATTTGGGTGTAAACGCAATTTGGATTACAGCACCTTATGAACAGGCACACGGTTGGTGTGGCGGTGGTTCTAATGGAGATTTCGCACATTATGCATACCATGGATATTATCCACTTGACTACACAATGATGGATAAAAATATGGGAACTGTAGAAGAATTCCGTACTTTTGTAACTGAATGTCATAAACGTGGAATCCGTGTTGTAATGGATGTTGTAATGAACCATACTGGATATTTGACGTTGCAAGATTGTCAGGATTATGGATTGGATATTTTTACAAGTTCATATTCTGGTGGAAAATCAACTGATATGGGATTTAAGATAGGTTCTGACGGTGATACATATCATAAACATCATGATAAAATTGATTATAACGGACACAATGATGGTTGGGCTAAATGGTGGGGGTCTTCTTGGATTCGTGCAGGCGTTCCGGGATATACTGCCGGAGGTGGTGATGATTTGACAAAAAATCTTGATAATCTGCCGGATGTAAAAACCGAAAGTACAACAGCTCAAACTGTTGCTCCTATTCTGCAGACAAAATGGGGAAAAGAATCAAGCGATTATGATAACTGGATTATTCCGGCTGCTAAATCATTGCGTTCAACATCATCTACAAATGCTCCTGTTGTTTGGATTGAAAAATGGCTTGCTGCTTGGGTAGAAGAATTTGGAATTGACGGTTTCCGATGTGATACAGCAAAACATGTTGATATGTATCGTTGGAATGAATTAAAAAATCTTTGTAAAACAGCACTTGCAAATTGGAGAAATTCCTCACGTGCCGATGAATATGCAAAAGATTGGGATGAAGATTTCTGGATGACAGGTGAAGCTTTCGGTTGGAGAAAAGGTAGCGATTCTTCCTGGTTTAACAATGGTTTTGATTCTATGATTGACTTTACTGTTGCAGGAACTAGCGGAATGAAAACTTATTCCCCAAGTCTTCCTAAATGGGAAAATCGTTTAGGAGATTCGCAGGCATTGTTTTATATTTCAAGCCATGACACAGGTTTAGGACGTGCTTCTAATCAGACAGAACTTGGAACATCATTTGTTTTAATGCCGGGCTTAGTTCAGATTTATTATGGTGATGAAACTGCCCGTCCGTTTGGTGATACCGGTTCAGATGAAAATCAGGGAACACGTTCAGACTTCAACTGGGATGCTGCTACTGGCACAACTGCAAAACACTGGGGCAAAGTCGGAACATTCCGCAAGTTCAATCCTGCGGTTGGTGCTGGAACTGGTTCGGCTACAAAGCGTACTTTTGGCGAAAGTAAAGTTGCAATTGGAATCAGTGGAACTAGCGTTGATGTAAGCGGTTTGTTCAGCGATGGAACAACTGTTTACAACTGGTACGACGGAAGCTCTGCAACTGTAAGCGGCGGAAAAGTTACTTCATTTGCTGGTGGAACTACAAGCCAGCCAATCCTTGTAAGTGACCGCAACCCTGCCGTCTACGGTGTGACGTTCTAGTTTAATCAACTTATTGGAAGAAATTAGGCTGCCAGCCTGCAAAGTGAATTAGCTTTGCAGGCTGGTATTTTTTTGTCATTGCCCGGCTTGGCTGGCAATCTTCTTGCAGTCTCGTGCTTTGGCAGGCGCCATTGCGTCAAATTTTGCGCTTTGCAAAATGCTTGTGTTGCAAAAAAAAATGCACTATACTTTTTTTAGTAGCAATTTTTTTGTTGCGAAAGGAGTAATTAGTAATGAAAAACGCATATGTACAGCGAGTTTGGGAAGAAGTTCAAAAAAAGAATGCTGATCAGCCAGAATTTCTTCAAGCAGTTCAAGAAGTTTTAGGTACAATTGAACCTGTAGTAGAAAAAATGCCGGAGCTTGAAAAGAATGCGATTCTTGAAAGAATAGTAGAGCCAGAGCGGGTTATAATGTTCCGCGTTCCTTGGACAGATGACCAGGGAAAACCTCATATCAACCGTGGCTTCCGCGTTCAGTTTAACAGCGCAATTGGTCCTTACAAAGGAGGAATTCGTTTCCATCCTTCTGTAAATCTTGGAATTCTTAAATTTCTTGGATTTGAACAGACTTTTAAAAACTCTCTTACAACTCTTCCTATGGGCGGCGGAAAAGGTGGTTCTGACTTTGACCCGCACGGAAAATCTGATGGCGAAGTTATGCGTTTTTGCCAGTCATTCATGACAGAACTTCAGCGTCACATTGGTGCTGATACAGACGTTCCTGCCGGCGACATTGGTGTAGGCGGCCGCGAAGTTGGCTACATGTTCGGTCAGTACAAGCGTATCCGCAACGAATTTACTGGCGTCCTTACAGGAAAAGGGCTTACTTTCGGCGGCTCTCTGATTCGTACTGAAGCTACAGGATACGGTCTTATCTACTTTGCAGAAAATATGCTTGCAAAAGTTGGTGACGATTTTAAGGGCAAGGTTTGTTCTGTTTCTGGTTCTGGAAATGTTGCTCAGTACGCTTGCGAAAAACTTATTCAGCTTGGCGCAAAACCTGTTACTCTTTCTGATTCTAATGGATATATCTACGATGCGGACGGCATTACTCAAGAAAAACTTGAATGGGTAAAAGAACTTAAGAATGTTCGCCGCGGCCGCATTTCAGAATATGCAAAGCAGTTCCCTTCTGCAAAGTATTTTGAAGGCAAAAAGCCATGGGAAGTAAAAGTTGACTGCGCATTCCCTTGCGCAACTCAGAACGAGCTTGACGGACAGGCTGCAAAAACTCTTGTTGCAAACGGCGTAAAGCTTGTTGCAGAAGGTGCAAATATGCCTTCTACAATTGAAGCCGTAGACACTTTCCTTGAGGCAAAAATCCTTTACGCTCCAGGAAAAGCTTCTAACGCAGGTGGAGTTGCAACTTCAGGTCTTGAAATGAGCCAGAACTCTGAGCGCCTTTCTTGGTCTTCTGAAGAAGTTGACGCAAAGCTTAAGGGTATTATGAAAAACATTCATGACGCTGCTTACGAAGCTGCAGAAAAATTCGGCATGAAAGGAAATTACGTCGCAGGCGCTAACATCGCCGGCTTCCTGAAAGTTGCAAATGCAATGATAGCTCAGGGACTTGTGTAATAGAAACTGCGCAATTTTGAGCTTAAAATATATTTTTCTAAATGCTTAAGTTAGATTAGGTTGCTTAATGTCTTTTAATTAATACATTAGGCGGCCTTATTTTTTTTATATTTTTGCTATAGTTTTTGTTTTTCAAAACTGCCGCTTTGTGATAGAATAGATTTACGCGGAATTATGTTTAACAAAGATTATTCACTTTCTACATCTAAAGAATATGGTCCTCATCAGCTTTTAAATGCCGGGCAAATACTGACAATAATTATGCGCATGATTTATAAATGCAATGATTCTGTCGGGCTGGATTGCTGCCGGGCGGCTTATGTTGCTATGGAACTGACCAAACAAGTAGATTGGGATGACCGCATAAATCTTCAAAACGTAGTTCTTCTTTCAATTTTAAAAGTGGCGGGCTTTTATCATTTTGATACAGAAAGCAAGGTGGACATTTCAACTCTTTCTTCTGTTCAGTTAAAAGAGCGTTACGTTTATTCTTATGTTTATATAAAAAATCTTACTCCTATAGGAAATCTTGCTCAAACTCTTTTGTTTTATAATACCAAGTACAATTCGGGAATTGCCCAAAGAGTCGTTCAAATGGAATACGCTTCTATAGTTTTTGCAGCGGAACGAATTGTTCAAATGTTAAAGGCGACTAATTTTGATTATAGCGACTCTGATTTTAATCGCTATGGCTTGCAAAATTTTAATCAGAAATATATAGAAATATTTAAAGCCTTGGATTACAACCGCCTCATAAGCAATGCGTTAAAGCCTCAAAAAAATAAAGATGGTTCTGTTCATTACGAATGTTTTGACTACCTTGAAAAGCTTCTTAAAAAGTTTGAATACAGCGAAGAAGAAACAAATCAGCTTTTTAAACTTATGATTGTAATTCTTGACTTTAAAAGCACTGTTACGGTTTGGCATACAATTCATACCGCAAGCTACGCGGTTTCTTTGGGAAAGTATTACGGCTGCGATGCGAATGAAATAAACAAATTGTTTACGGCAGGAGTTCTGCACGATATTGGAAAAATTATGATTCCTCGCGCAATCCTTGAATTTCCTGGAAAACTTAGCCGCTGGGAATACAAAGTTGTTCAGCGCCACGTGGATTTTACCAAAGAGCTTATAAAAGACGTTGTTCCAGAAGAAATTTGCAATATGGCTGTTCGTCATCACGAAAAGTTAAACGGTTTAGGCTATCCTTTAGGTCTTTCTGCCGCCCAGCTTACAAAATTAGACAGAATTATAGAAGTTGCAGATATTTTAAGCGCCCTTGTGGACAGGCGTTCTTATAAACTAGGTTTTAACGAAGATGAAGTTTTAAAAATATTTGCCCAAATGGTAGAAAAAGGCGAGCTTGATGGAAGCATAACAGAATTTGTTACAGATTGCTTTGAGCTTCTTCAGGTAAGCCGCGACAGGTACAGCGCTCTTTTAGCTCTTCCTATAGGTACTGTTATTGTAGAATATCAGGAAGAAATGGATGCCGCCGAAGCGGTATGATTCGAGGTGTTTTATGACAAAGCAGGAAATTATTGCGCAAATGTCTTTAGAACTGGGAATTACAAAAAAGCAATGCAATGAAACTCTGAATCAAATGCTGGAATGTATTGTAGAGGCTTTGGAAACTGGCAAAAAGTTTTGTCAGCCAGGTTTTGGAACTTTTAAAACTGTAGATTATTCGCAGCGGGTGGGCATAAATCCTGTATCGGCGCAAAAGATGGTCTATCCAAAAAAACGCAGGCTGAAGTTTAAGGTTTCGGAAAAATTCAAGGAAGAAATAAATGAATGAATTTCTTACGCAGGGTCAGCTTGCCGAAAAACTAGTTCAGCGCACAGGTGTTAGCCTTGATGTCGCAAAAAAATTTTCTTTTGTCTTTTTTACAATTGTAAAAACTGGTCTTAAAAATTCTACTTCGTTTTCTGTTTATAATTTTGGTACTTTTAAAAAAACTTGGATAGAAGATTCTGTTGGAATAAATCCTTCTTCTGGCGAAAAAATAAACATTCCTGCGCATTGGCGCATAAAGTTTGTGCCGTCTGCTGCCGTTGCAAAAAGAATCAACCGTCCTTATGCGCATTTAAAAGCAAGGGTTGCAACTGAAAAAGATTTAAAAAATCCAACGCTTACAACTTCAATGCCGGGTGCGGTTAATGAAAACAACTTGGATGAAAATAATTTAGACGGCGATGAAGAAGATTTTTTTTATGCTTCTGCGCAATACGAAAATCATGCTGAAAATAAAAAAAATGGATTTTGGCTGAAGGTTTTAGGTCTAGGAGCGGTTGCTCTTCTTTTATTAGCTTTTTTGATTTCTATTTTTGTAAAGACCTGTTCTTCTTCAAAAGATTCAAAAGAAAAATTGCCAAAAACTCCTGTAAAAAAGGAAAGTAATTCAAAAGTTGATTCAGAAAAAGCTCTGCAAGAAGTTGACAATGGAAACGAGCAAAAAAATGCAGAAAAAATTCAGGATTCTGAAGAAAATGCAGAGCTTGCGCAGGCAGAACGGCTTTTTGAATACTATGTTGTAAAAACAGGTTCAGATTACCATAGCATTGCCCAAGAAATATACGGAAACAGGCACCTTTGGCCAGTTCTTTACAGCTGCAACAAAAATTCTAATCCAGATCCAGATTTTGTTGCGTCTTATTCAAATATAAAAATCCCGGAACTTCCGCAAAATCAGGAAGAGAAAAATAGAGTTATAGAAAAGGCGGTTCTTGAAGCGTATAACGGCTATCTTCTTATGTGCGAAAAGGAAAGCGAAAGTCCTAAAAATGAAAAGCGCCATCGCCTTGCAGTCAGGACTCTTGTTAGCGGCGAGATTTTAGTTCCAGGATTTATTGACAAAAACAGCAATAGAATTCTTCCGGAATATGCGCTGATGGCTAAAAATATTGCAAGCCATCAGTACAGATAGTTACATTTTTTCTATTACGGCGACGCCAAGCAAGTACATTCCCTTGGCAAGGACTTTGCTAACGTAGTCAGAAATCGCAAGCCTGGATTCCAAAATGGAATTGTCGCTTTCTGTTAAAACAGGATACTTTTCATAAAAAGAATGGTAGCTAGAAGCCAGGTCGTAAAGGTATGCGCAAAGCCTGTGAGGCTCGTAGGTTTTTGCAGCTTGCTGAACAACGCTTCCTAAGTACATACATTTTTTTGCAAGCCGTTTTTCGTCATCGCTTGCAATTTTGTGCAATTCGCATTTTTTGCCCCTGGCAATCGCCTTGGAAATAAGCGCCCGGCAGCGAACATAAGCGTTTTGAATGTAAGGCGCGGTATTTCCGTCAAATGCAAGCATTCGCTCCCAGTTGAATATGTAATCCTTTATTCTGTCGCAAGAAAGGTCTGCATATTTTATCGCGCTAATTCCAATCGCTCTTGAAAGTTCTTTTAAAGCGTCTTTGTCTACATTCGGATTTTTTTCCAGCAAAATTTCTTTTGCTCTTTCTTCTGCTTCGTCAAGCAAGCTTGAAAGTGTTACAGTTTCGCCTGAGCGGGTCTTAAAAGGTTTTCCGTCCTGTCCTAGAACTGAACCAAAGGAAACATGGGTAAGTTCCACTGAATCGTCGCAGATTTCTGCGTCTCGCGCTGCCTGAAAAAGCATTTCAAAGTGCATTTTTTGCCTTGTGTCTGTAACGTAGATTAATTTTTTTGCTTTAAGAACGTTTGTCCTGTAGTCAAGAGCGGTAACATCGGTCGCATCGTAGCCAAAGCCGCCGTCGCTCTTTCGTAAGATTAGCGGAACAGGTTCGCCGTCGCGTCCTTGAAATCCCTTTGGAAAAAGACACACTGCTCCGTTTGAAATTTTTGCTTTTCCCTGCGCAAGAAGTTTTTCCGCTTCGGAGTTCAGTTTGTCGTTGTAAAAACTTTCTCCCTTGTAGTCTTCGTCGCAAAGAAGAACTCCCATCCTTTTGTACATCCAGTCAAAGTGCTTTTTAGATTCGTCTGTAAGAGCTTTCCACAGTTCAATGGATTCTTTGTCGCCGCTTTGGATTTTTACAACTCTTTGATGAGAGCGTTCCGCAAAGTCCGGGTCGGAATCGAACTTTACTTTTGATTCTTTGTAAAGCGCGTTTAGGTCGCTGATTGTGTGCTCAGAAGAATCTTTCCAGCCTAAATCTATAAGGTGTTCAATCAACATTCCAAATTGAGTTCCCCAGTCGCCTATGTGGTTCTGGCGGATTACATCGTAGCCTAGCTGGCTAAGGATTCTTGCAATTGAATCCCCGATTATTGTTGAGCGCAGGTGTCCAACGTGCATTTCTTTTGCAATGTTCGGGCTTGAATAGTCAATAACGACTTTTTCATTATTTTTGCAAGCGGGAATTCCTAATTTTTCATCCTTGTAGACTTCTGCTGCTTTAGAAAAAACGTAATCCTTTGAAACTACAAAGTTTATGAATCCAGGTTTTAGAACTTCGATTTTTTCTATTGTGCTGCCGCAGTCAAGCGACGAGGCTATCTGGCTTGCAAGTTCCATAGGGGCTTTGCGCAGCTGCTTTGAAAGCGTAAATGAAATATTTGACTGATAGTCACCAAAGTTTTCGTTGTTAGTTTCAGTAACATATTCTTTTGAAAGGTCTAAATCAATGCTGAATGCTTTTTTTACTCCAGCAATTACAATGCTGTTAAGATCCTGAATTATTGTTTTCATGCTTTTATATTACAGTAAAAATAAGGACTGTTCAATTAAGAGCGTATATAGAAAGAAAAAGTTTGTTTAAGTTTTTTTGCAATATGTTTGACCTACTCATTCTTTTGGTGTAAAATTAAAAATAGGCTCTATTAGTGTAAAATAATTATTGGGAGTTCGTAATATGAACAACAACAATACCATCGTTCCTGGTTTTGATGACGAAAACGATGACAGCTTGAAAATTTCTTTGGAAAAAATAGATTCCGTTCCAAGCGGATTGCGTATATACTTAAGCGGATACATAGATACTTACAATTCTAGTTTCTTCCAGAAAAAAATTGCTAAAGTTGTAGACTCTGGATTTATAAACTTGATTTTTAACTGTTCTGCGCTGTCTTATGTCTCTTCTACAGGAATTGGTTCGTTTACTTCGTTCCTAAAAATGATTAAGCCAAAAGGCGGAGATATTGTTCTGCTTGAAATACAGCCAAAAGTTTACGAGGTTTTTCAGCTTTTAGGATTCAGCCAGTTTTTTAATATAAAAGATACCACAGAAGAAGCGGTTGCTTTCTTTAAGAAAGGTTCTGCCGTGCCAAACAATGTTTTTCCAAAAGTTTTTGCTTGTCCTACGTGCAACAAGCATTTAAGGGCAACTAGAGTCGGCCGCTTTAGGTGTTCGGAATGTAAATCAATTCTTTCTATAAATGAAGAAGGGCAAGTTTCTTTAGGCTAGCTCTTGTTTTGGCTGTTTATGTTTTATTCAGTGAATAAAATGTGGATAACTTTAAAAAAAAGATTATTATTTGTGCATAAAAAGTGCTTATATTTTTTAATATCTTCAGCAAGCCCTGAAAATAATGTATAATTCTTTGTATTATAAGGAATTATATTGTAAAAAAAGAAAATCTTCCTAAATATAGGTAATATCAAGATTTAGCGCTTCTTTTTGTAAGCTTTGCTAAAAATGTGGATAACTTGTGAATATGTTGTTTATCTTGTGCGGGTATGCATGGATAAGTGAGCAAGATAATCTAGGCAAATGTTAAGAGTGGAAAAAAAGTGTTCTTTATTATATTATAGCAGACATGGTGGCTTTAACAGTTCGCAATTTATCTTTTACTTATAATGGCGCGGCAAAGCGAGCGGTTGACAATGTTACTTTCTCGTTGGAAAAAGGCTCTTATACAGCTTTAGTAGGTCTTAACGGCAGCGGAAAAAGCACGGTTGCTAAAATCATAGCAGGTCTTTTAGAGCCGGAAACTGGTTCTGTTGAAAATCAAAAAAATTATAGAATTGGAACTCTGTTTCAATCTCCAAAAGAGCAGATTATTTGCTCCACCGTTGCTAGGGATACTGGTTTTGCTCCTAGGATGATGGCTCTTGGCGAGGATGAAACGGAACTTAGAACCATAGAAAGTCTAAAAGTTACAGATATGCTTTCTTACGCGAACCATAAAACTATGTTTCTTTCGCTGGGGCAAACTCAAAAAGTTGCATTTAGTGGAATTCTTGCAATGGAGCCAGATATTTTAATAATGGACGAAGCCCTTTCGATGATAGATCCTCAGTCTAAAATCGAAATGCTAGATTTTTTAGATAAACTAAATAAAAAGGGCATAACCGTTGTTCATATAACGCATGAAATGGAAGCCGTAAAAAGGGCGGATAATATAATTTTTATGAAAGACGGAAAAAAAATCTGGCAAGGTGGTAAAAATCAATTTTTTTTAGAAAAAGATTTGGTTTCACTCGTTTCTGGTCCTGATATTATTCCTGCAGAAATTAAGTTTATTCCAAATTCCGAATCAGAAGTTTCGTTTGCTGCAAAGGATATTTGTTTTTCTTATCCGCAAAGGGCGTCTTCCTGCTTAAATAATGTTTCGTTTTCTTTGTACAAAGGAACTTTAACCGCTCTTACCGGAGCAAGCGGTTCTGGAAAGTCAACCTTGCTTGAAATCTGTTCAGGTCTTATAAAAAGTCAGAAGGGCGAAATTTATTGCGAAAAAAATCCTGCTTTGGCGCAGCAGAACAGCGATTCTGCGCTTTTTGAAAACTTTGCCGCTGACGATGTTGCGTTCGGTCCAAAAAATCAAGGCGTTGCTGGAAAAAAACTTCGCAAGCTTGTAGAAAGCTCTATGAACCTTGCAAACTTGCCTTTTGAACAGTTCGCAAACCGTCAGACTTTTTGTATGAGTGGAGGCGAAAAAAAACGGCTGGCGATTGCAGGAATTATAGCCCTTGATTCTTCTGTTATTTTTTTTGATGAGCCTACGGCGGCTTTAGATGGGCAAGCTCGTTTTAAGATTCTCCAGATGATGAAAAAACTTGCTCAAAGCGGAAAAACTGTACTTTTTAGCACGCATCACCCAGACGAAGCTGATTTTGCGGACCGGGTTATTGCTCTTGAAAACGGTTCTGTTCAATTTGATACCGCAAACATTCAGGCAAAAGAACAACTTGGGCAAGATTCTGAAAAGTTTCCGCAAAAGCGCGGGCCGATGCCTTCTTCAAATATTTTAGAAGGACTTAGAAATTTCTCTTGCCAAAAAAAAAGTTCTGCAAAACAAAGCTGTTTGGAAAAACTGCCTGCGCTGTTAAACTTTTTTGTGTTTCTAACGCTTTTTACGCTTTCTTTAACGTTTAAACCGGTTTTGCCTTCAATTTTTATTTTTGCAATTTCACTTGTTTATTCAATAATTGCAAAATATCCTTTTAAAAAAATGATTTTTTCTCTTTTAAAGATTTTGCCTTTTCTGCTTATATTCTGCGTGTTTCAAATGGCTTTTGCGCCTGTTCTGCCCGCAGAAAAGCTTTATCTTCCATATAAATATTTTTCAGTTTCGATGAGCAAAATCCTTTTGTGCGTTAGAACTGTAATTCACACTGAATCGGCTTTGTGCTGCATTTGCGGATTTTTTGCTACAGTTTCTGAAGAAAAATTCGTTAATTCTGTGGAATCAATTGTAAAGCCGTTAAAGCTTTTTCATTTTTCTGTAAATAAAATTGTTCTTATGGCAGAACTTACATTCCGCTTTATTCCTTTGCTTGTGGACGAAGCTTCTTGCATTGTAAAAACACAGCTTATCCGCGGAGGCTTAAGAAAGTCAAAAGGATTTTTTTCAAAAATAATTATGATGCTGCCGCTGTTTGTTCCTCTTATAATTCAAACTTTGAACCGTGCGGAAAAACTTGCAGATGCGGTTATCGTCCGAAGTCCATTAGATAGCGAAAAATATTCAAAGTCTTAAAAATTTTTTTTGACGTAACTTATTTAAGGTCTTAAAATAAAGTCTGAGGTATTTTATGCTTGAAATGGCTAAAGTTAGATTTGTATTAGCAGCGGTTTCTTCTGTTCTGTATTTTTTAATTTTGATTTCAATTCCTTTTAGAACAAAAATTATTCTTTCAAAAGCTGGAAAAAAATTGGTTGGAGGAAAAGTTCACGCTCTTGTTCTTCCTATTTTAATAATGGTTTGCAGTTTTTTATTGATATTCATAGTTTATTTTAAAGAGCTTTCGTTTATTGTTGATCTTGTAACGTGCTTAGTAGGGCTTTTAGGAGCTGCAATGGGGTCAGAAGAAGCCGCTCTTGCAAATATAAGCGGGCTTTATGAAAACGGACTTGTGGGCGCAAGCCATTATTTGCCGCTAAAAGAAATTTATCACGTAAAAGAATTCGACTGGGCTAAAGAAGACTGGGAAAAGTCTGATAACAGGGTATTCCATGTTGTTACTGACAAGAGGGGTACAATTCCTTTTGTCTGCAGCAGCGAAGAAGAATGTAAAGAAATGCTGGAAGTTTTAAAAAAGATTTTAAAGACAGCATAGTTTTTTTCTTAAAATTGACAATTCAGAAAAAAGCACTAGACAAAACTTTTTGACTTTGCTATATTAATAGCACTACGGCGTCTTACCCAAGTGGGAAGGGGATGGTCTGCAAAACCACTATGAAACAGTTCGATTCTGTTAGACGCCTTTCAAGGTATTCCTAATTGGAATACCTTTTTTTATTTAGGGTTTATCAAAATCCTAAGAACGGCTGAGTCAAGGACTTGTGTACAAGCATGCCTTGACCAGACGTATCCGGAAGTAAAATTCCGGATTTCCAGACTGGTCATGGCAAAGCCGCAGTCTGTTTACATATAAAAAGGGCTGCCTAATAAGTGTAGTTTGCGGTAAGCATTGAAACTGTAGAATCTATTTATAATATTTTTTTTCAAGTTTCAATTATCACAAAGTTTACTTATTAGGCAGCCCTTTTCTTTTGGGTAGAAATTGGTTTTATTCTCCAAGCAGTTCCAAAAGTTTGTTTGCAGCAAGTTTTTTTAATATTTTAGAAATGCTGAACTTATCTTTTAAATCGCTGACAGTTTCGTATTTTCCAGATTCTTTTGTAAATGGAACTGTGCTATCAGAATAAGAATCCCATTCGTTTGCCAAGTATAAAATATTCCATACGGATTTTTTTAGTGTTAAAGTTTTTGTATTTCCGTTGTCGTCTTCTACTTGCATTGAAGATGAGCCTTCTTCAAAAGTTTTCAATACGTAAGGCTTTTTTCCTGATGTAACAGTACCAAATATTTCACTTATTGTGCTGTCTGATGTATTGTCCACTACTGATATAACTACGTTTAATCCCTTTTTTAAAGTAGTCTTTTCAGAACTATTCCCTATTTGTACAGATTTTTCTTGTGTTGCATAGTAGCAATAAATGTCTAGTTTTGAATCACTGTCATTTGAGGTTGGCATTTTAACTGTAGTATTGCACCATTTGTTTGTTGGTCCTGTTAATTCGTCTATAATATCTTTGTTGCATCCTGCAAAAGACATTGCGCAAAGCGTAGCGATAACTAGCGAAATAACTGAAATCAGCCTTTGTGTTTTATTTTTTTTCATAGAAATCTCCCATAAAACTAAAATATGATGAAAACAATTATATGTCATCATAGTTTTATTGTCAAAATATATTGATATTATGTTGCGGATTGCCAAAAAGTAAAATTGATTTTATAATTTTTTTGTAAAATGAAAAAAAATTTATTGTTTATTAGCTTTTATTTATTTTTGGTGTCGGGCTTGTTTGCCCAGTTTTCAAGCATAAATAATTATGTGACGCGCACTTGGTCTTCCGCGGATGGACTTCCGGGAAATTCTGTGCTGGATATTGTTCAGTCAAAAGACGGTTATCTTTATTTTGGAACTTATGAAGCTCTCTTAAAATTTGATGGCTTTGAGTTTCAAAATTTAAATAAGTATTCAAATCCTGAACTAAAATTCATTTCTGCACGCTCTGTTTTTGAAGATTCAAAAGGCTTTATGTGGATTGGTTCAAACGATGAAGGCGTTCAAAAAGTTTCTAAAAAAATAAAGGAGCATATTTCTACGGAAAACGGACTTCCGAACAATTCTGTGCGCAGTTTTGTGGAAGACCGCTTTGGCAATGTCTGGGTGGGAACTGCTTCTGGAGTTGTCTACATTACGCCCGAAGGTTCTGTTGTAAAACCGTCTGCTTCTGAAAAAATTGATATTTCTCACGTTATTGTAAGCGGTCTTTACTGCGATACCGCCGGAAGAATCTGGATGCTTACGACGGAAGAAAACGGAATTTATCTTTATTCAAGCGGTTCGTTTCAAAAGTTTACAGAACTTGACTATCTTGGAAATTTTATTCCTTCTGCAGTTTCTCAGGATAGAAATGGCAATTTTTGGTTCGCTCTTGGTGCGTCCGGTGTTGTAAAAGTTTCTAACGGGTTTGTTGACAAGATTAAGTCCGGCACAATTATTGATTATGTGCCTTCTAAATGTATTTATTCGGATTCAAACGGTTCTATGTGGTTTGGAACTGAACGCGGGCTTGTGCTTTATAGCGATGGCATTTATACAACTTACGATGACAACACGCAGATTCAAAATGCTTCGATTAATAAGATTTTGGAGGACCGCGAGCATAATATCTGGGTTGCAACCGACAATGGCGGAATCGGTAAAATCAGTCTTGGAAAATTCAGAATGAACAAACTTTCTTCTTCTGTAAATGCTATTTGTGAAGATAAAAATAACCGCGTCTGGCTAGGAACGGATGAAGGGCTTCTCTGCTATCAAAATGAAGTGCAGGTGCAGAATGAACTTACTGATTTCTGCAAAAATGTGCGGATTCGTCATGTTGGAGTTGCGCAAAACGGCGATATTCTGGTCAACTGCTATTCAAAGCCTGCCCAGATTCGCTATACAAAAGAAGGAATTTTAAGCTGGTCAACGGACCAAAATCTTGCGGGAAACAAAACTAGAGTTTCAGTTGAATCTCAAAACGGTGATATTTACTGCGGAACAACGACTGGACTTTCTGTAATTCACAAAGATGGTTCAATAAAAAATTTTGCTGATGAAGATGGTTTTGATAATAAATACATAATGTGCATTTATCAGGATAATGACGGATTTGTTTGGATTGGAACTGACGGCGGCGGAGTTTACCTTATGAAGGACGGCGCGGTTGTAAAGAAAATTTCAACTGATTCTGGGCTTGCCGGAAACGTCGTTTTTAAAATTTCGCAGGATAAGCAAAATCGTTTCTGGATTTGCACAGGCTCTGGAATTTCTTGTTTTAAAGGAAAAGCTAGTGAGCTTGTTGAAAATGAGGTTGTTGCGGCGGCTATGGCTGAATCATACGGAAATCTTGGATTTGTAAATCTGACTTCTGCGAACGGGCTTGGCTCGGATGCGATTTTTCAGCTTCTTGTGGACGAAAACGATTATGCCTGGATGATTAGCAACCGCGGAATCTCTTCTGTGGATTTTAACGATATTCTAAAAGTTGTTGATGGAAAAATTCAGCATGTCGACTGCAAATTTTATAATCAGAATGACGGGTTGAAATCTTCTGGTACGAATTCAACCGCCCTTAGCATGAAAGACAAATATGGAAGAATTTGGTTTACAATGGCGGATGGATTTGCGATTTATGACCCTGTTCGCACAAATGTTTCTTCGATTCTTCCTATAATTCAGATTGTGGAAGTTGATATCGATGACAAAGTTTATAATTCTTTTGAGCAGGGAATTGAAATTCCTGCCGGCACAAAGCACATCGACATAAAATTTACGGGATTGAGTTTTACGGCGAGCGAAAGAAACCGTTTTTCCTATATGCTAGAAGGCTATGATTCAGGTTTTTCTGATTTGACGGCGTTCCGCACGGTTTCGTTTACAAATTTAAAGCCTGGAAAATACACTTTTAAAGTCAATGTTATAAATGGTGACGGCGTAAAATCGGAGAAGCCTGCTAGTGTTGTTCTTGTTCAAAAGGCATTTTTTTATCAGAAAGCGTGGTTCTGGGTTTTGGTTGCGCTGGTTGTTGCCGGAATAATTGTTTTCAGCTTCTTTTTGCTTTCTTATAATAATAAGAAAAGAAGGCTTGTTCTTGAAACGGAAGTTCAAAAGGCAACGGTCGAGCTTGAGATGGCAAAAGATGATTCTGACCGCTTGCTTAAAAATATTCTTCCTGTTTCGATTGCGGAGCGAATGAAAGGGCTTGCCGGCGAAAAAACAATCGCTGACGCGTTTGACGATGTTACAATTCTTTTTTCGGATATTGTCGGTTTTACAAAAAAAACGAGCAACGAGTCGGCGGAAGATATTGTAAAATCCTTGAATGACTTGTTTTCTCGCTTTGATGAGCGGGCGGAGCAGATGGGCGTTGAAAAAATCAAGACGATTGGAGATTCTTACATGGCGGCTTGTGGAGTTCCAGCCAAAAATGAAAATCATGCGCTTGTAATGTTTAATTTTGCGCTTGGAATGTACAAAGATTTGGAAGAATACAACAAGACTGCAAAAATAAAGTTTGAAATAAGAATCGGATTGAATTCCGGCAAGGTTATTGCTGGTGTAATCGGTCTTAATAGATTTATCTACGACATTTGGGGCGACGCCGTTAATGTTGCAAGCCGGATGGAATCCTGCTGCACGCCGGGCCGCATAAGATTTACAGATTCCGTAAAAAGAAACCTTGAAAAGCAGCACATTTCATTTGATTATAAAAAAGAAGAATGTGATGTAAAAGGCAAAGGTTTGATGATGACGTATGAGATTGAGTAGTGTGTGCGACTGTATGGCGGTTGTTCCGCCAGAAAATTCTTTCGATTGTTAAATCTTGTGAAATTCGTTAAACTTCTAGCGTTATGGTAATCAGTTCTATCGACCTAAAAGGTGGTCATGTTGTTCAGTTAAAAAATGGAAAAGAGCTTGTTCTTCAGCGCGACGATGCGGACGCTCTTATAAAAGAATTTGATAAATATGGCGAAGTTGCTGTTATCGACCTTGATGCGGCAATGGGAAATACAAATCCAAAAGGCGATACGGTTAATACGCCGCTTTTGAAAAGTCTTTTGCGTAAAGGAAATGTTCGCACGGGCGGTGGAGTTCGTTCTGTAAAGCGTGCGCGCGAATTGATTTCTCTTGGGGCTGAAAAAGTTATAATCGGCTCAAGCGCATGGAAAAAGAATCCGGAAAATAATTCCGACGTTTTGAACACAGAATTCTTGGACGAGCTTGTTGCGGCAATCGGAAAACAGCGCATAATTATTGGTGTTGACGCTTTGAACGGAAAAATTGCTGTAAAAGGCTGGACTGAAACAATCGACGTTCCGCTTGTTGAAGGCGCGAAACTTGCGGAAAAATATTGCTCGGAGCTTCTTTTTACTTGTGTTGAAAAAGAAGGTTGCATGCAGGGAACGAACCTTGAGATGGCAAAAGAGCTTCGCGCTGCTGTAAGTTGCCGAGTTGTTGTTGCCGGCGGCGTTTCTTCAGAAGAAGAAATTGAAACGCTTGAAAAAATGCACTGCGACGTTCAGCTTGGAATGGCGCTCTACACAGATAAAGTCAGTTTAAAAAACGCTTTTGTGCGCTGCCTTGACTGGCAGAAAACCGGCGGAATGATTCCAGTTATTGCGCAAGATGAGCGGAGCCGCGAAGTTCTGATGATGGGCTATGCAAATCGCGAAGCTCTTGAAAAAACTTTTGCGACTGGAAAACTTACATTTTTCAGCCGCTCGCGAAATACTTTGTGGACAAAAGGCGAAACATCCGGACATTTTCTGGATGTCATTAAACTACGTGCAGACTGCGACCGCGACACAATTCTTGCAACTGTAAAACCGAATGGCGGCGCGTGCCACACAGGAAGCTGGACGTGTTTTTCTTCTGCTCCGGACGAAAAATCCACGTTGGAACGCCTTTACGCGACAATTTCTGAACGTTTTGCAAATCCAAAGCCGGGCTCATACACTGCAACGCTCGACAATAAACGCGTGCGCGAAAAAGTTGAGGAAGAGGCCGAGGAAATCTGCGAGGCCGATGGAAAAGATGAGGTTATTTGGGAAGCGGCAGACCTTTTGTATTTTGTGAGCGTTCTTATGTACAAAGAAGGTGTTAATTGGCAAGATGTCTATAACGAACTTGATAAGAGACATAAAGAAAAATGAGAAAGGTTGAGATGGTTGCCTATGCATTCGGATGATGGGCTTAATCAACACAACCTTTCTCTGCGAGTTTTCTTTGAAAACTCGTAAATTCATGGTGATTTTGGTGGGAGCAGTCTCAATATAATTTGTTGGGCACTTTTCGTGGTTGCGTGCCAAGCACTTCATTGCTTCACATCGTTTCACTCTGTTTCGCAATCCGCATTCTGCGGACCACTACAGTCCTTGCCGCATCCAATGTAGGAGTTAAGATAAAAACTGTCAAAAATGTTGTCAGTTTTTATCTTTTCAAGTTTGCGATGCAAACTTGTTATCAACTGTTGTTTCTCACTTCGTTGCGAAACAACTTAAAAAGTCAAATCGAAAATTGACATTTTCTCATTGACCTTTTAATGGAGTAAAAATGATAAAAATTGTAAAAGCAAATGAACTTGAGGGCGAATGGTTTGAAGGTCGTTCCTTTGGAACAACAAATGAAACCGTTCATTCAATTATAGAAGATGTTGCCGCAAACGGCGATTCAGCCTTAAAAAAATACGGACAGAAATTTGACGTTTCATCACCTGAAACATTTCTAATAGAAGAAGATGAATTAAAAGCCGCCGCGCAAAAACTTGAAAAAGAAAATCCTGAAATTTACAACGCAATCTGTTATTCCCACGAGCTTGCCTTGAAATTTGCTTTGCGCCAGAAATCCTCTTTCGACGATTTTGAAATTGAACTTACACCTGGAATGTTTACGGGGCAAAAAACAATTCCTGTTGAGCGTGCCGGTGTTTATGTTCCGGCCGGAAGATTTCCGCTTGTTTCAACAGTTGTAATGACCGTTACACCTGCGATTGCCGCCGGTGTAAAAGAGATTGTTTTATGTACTCCGCCACGTGTTCATCCGGAAGATAAGTCTACCGCCCAAAAAGCAGGTCTTGGCGTTCCCGGTTCACCTTTCGTTGGCGGCAAGCCTTATGCAGATGAAGGAATTATTGCGGCGGCATATATTTGCGGTGTAAAAAAATGTTATGCCTGCGGCGGCGCCCAGGCAATTGCGGCAATGGCTTACGGAACAGAAACAATTCCTCCTGTTGATGTGATTGTCGGTCCTGGAAACAAGTTTGTTGCCGCCGCAAAAAAAGAAGTCTACGGAAAAGTGGGAATCGATATGGTTGCCGGCCCTACAGAAGTTTTTGTTATTGCCGACAAATCTGCAAATCCACAGTGGGTTGCCGCCGATCTTTTGGCGCAGGCGGAACACGATGTTGTTGCCCAGCCAGTTCTTGCAACAGACAGCGAGGAATTTGCGGCAAAAGTCAGTGAACAGATTGAAAAACAGCTGGAAAAACTTTCTACAAAGGAAATTGCCCGTCAAAGTATCGACAATTGCGGTCGAATCATAATTTGTGACGACTTGGAGCAGGCCGCGGAACTTGCAAATCTAAAGGCTCCGGAACATCTTGAGCTTGCAATGGAAGCAGGCTCTTTGCGCGATAAAATTCAATCGCTTGTGCATAATTTTGGTTCTTTGTTCATCGGGGACTATGCAGCCGAGGTCTTTGGCGATTACGCTGCTGGTTTGAACCACACGCTGCCAACGAGCGGCTCGGCTAGATTTACAGGTGGCTTGAGCGTCCGGGTTTTCTTGAAGACTGTAACAACTTTGCGCGCGGAAAAAGGCAGCGAAGGCTTGAAAAAAAGCGCGGCAGCCGCTGGGTTCCTTGGCGATGCGGAAGGACTTGCCGCGCACGCGCATGCGGCTAGAATCAGGCTGGAATAGAAAATGTATCTTCTTGTTGCGCGCCAGCTTTTTGTCATGTTTATAATCTCTGTTGCGGGCTTTGCAGTAACTAAAGCATTTCGCTTTGGGAATTCAGAGCAGCAATTTGTGAGCAAAATACTTGTTTTGTTTGTGAATCCTTGTTTGATTATCAGTAGATTTAATTTGGATTTTGAAATCGGAAAGTTTAAGAGTTTTTTGATAGTAATTTTGCTTTCTGTGGCCGTCCATTTTGTTATGATTGCTATAGCTCTAGTTTTTGCTCGCTCAAAGGATGAAGAAGAAAAAAAACTTGACTGCATAGACAAAATCGCCTTTGTTTTTACAAACTGCGCCTTTATAGGTATTCCATTGATAGACGGGGCTTTAGGACATGAAGCTGTTTTTTATTTGCTAGGATTTGTTGCAACTTTCAATATATTTTTATGGACTTTTGGTTACCTGATGTTTGCAGGAAGAATCCATTTTAAAAAACTTATTTTAAATCCAAATATAATAGCTTTAGTTATAGGTCTTGCTATTTTTTGTCTTCCGGTAAGGCTGCCTTCAATAATCGCAGTTCCGCTAAACTTAATTGGAGATATGAATACTTGCCTGGCGATGATTCTTCTAGGAATGTTGTTCGCTAATTTTAAAAAGAAAGAAAAAGTTTCCTATACAATTAGAATTATAAAATTTAGTTTGATAAAGCACATTGTATTGGCGATAGCCGTTTTTATAATAGTTTTTGCCGCGTATAAACTTTTTGCGAATGTAAAAGATATGCGCCTTATTTGCTATGTTGTTTATATCGCGGCTTTGTGTCCTGTTGGAATGAGCGTTTCAAGTTTTGCTGTTATATTCAATAAGGACGAATCTTATGCGGCTCTTTTGTGTCTTGTAACAAGTGCCATAAGTATTGTAATGTTACCTTTGTGTATTGGCATTGCAGAAAAAATTTTTTAATATAATTTTAATAGCCTAAACTTTGAGTTTTTAGAAAAACAAACAAAAGCGTAAGCGAATTTATAATTTCTGAAGATTTTGTGCGATAAAACCTATTAAGGTTGCTTAGCAACCCCAATCAATTCAAACGAAGTGCGAGTACAACCATCTTTAGCAAATTGTAAAGTCGCTGAAAGCTTTTTTTTCACAGTTTATAAAAAACTCGGAATTCGGGCTATATAAGGTAAAAGGAATTTTTATGAGAATTACGAAATTAGGAGAAGAAATTTTAAGGCAAAAGGCGCAGCCAGTTTTGGAAGAGGAAATAAATGATGAGCTTCGTGCTTTTTTTAATGAAATGTTTGAAGCAATGGAAGCTGCCGACGGCGTTGGCCTTGCAGGTCCTCAGGCAGGAGTAAGCAAGCGCTTTTTTGTGGTTGTTGCAGATGATGGAATCCGTAGAGTTTTTATAAATCCTCAAATTATATCGACTTCCGCAGACTTGCTAGATTATGAAGAAGGCTGTTTAAGTGTTCCTGGAGTTTACGAAACTATAAAGCGTCCTGCAAAAGTTACTGTTCAGGCTTTAAATGAAAGGGGAAGACGGTTTACCTTGGATGCGGACGGTCTTCTTGCAAGAATTATTCAGCATGAATACGACCATTTGGAAGGAATCCTTTTTATAGACAGAGGAGACCCTAATTTCGCAGAAAAGACAAAGCAGCAGTTTGAAAAACGAGCAGCGAAAGCAGAGCAAAAAAGACTTGCACGGGAAGCTAAGCAAAAGAAAATAGAAGCAGCTAAAGCGAAAAAGGCTGAGAAAGCGGGAAAATAGTTATGATTCGTGTTGTTTACGCAGGAAGTCCAGACGCATCTGCTGTTACGCTCCGTTTGCTTAATCAGGCAGGTTTGTCTTGTGGATATAAAATTGTAGGTGTTCTTACAAATCCACCGAGTGCAAAAGGAAGGCATAAAACGCCTTTGCCAACGCCAGTTCATTCTGCTGCTTTGGAGCTTGGAGTGGACGTTTTTACTCCAGAACATTTAGATAGCGAATGTAGGCAAAAAATACAAGCGCTTTCTCCTGACATTTTGGTTTGCTTTGCTTACGGGCATATCTTTGGTCCAAAGTTTTTAAGTCTTTTTAGATTTGGCGGAATAAATTTGCATCCGTCAGCTCTTCCAAAGTATCGCGGCTGTACGCCAGTTAATGCTGCGATTCTTAATGAAGATAGCGAAACTGCTTTTTCTGTTCAAAAAATAAGCCTAAAAATGGATGAAGGAAATATTCTAAGTTCATATCCTGTGGTTCTTACAAAAAAAGAAACTGCCGGGTCTTTGCTAGACGAAGCCGCAAAAAAAGGGGCGGAGCTTCTTTCTTCAGTTTTAGCTCAGTTGAGTCAAACTGAAAAACTTCCGGAAGGAAAAATTCAAACAGGAACGGCTAGCTATACACAGATAATAAAAAAAGAAGATGCCTTGCTAGATTGGAACAAAGATAGCGTTTGCATAGATGCTTTTGTCAGGGGGTATTTTCCTGAGCCTGGCGCCTGGTGCTTTGAAAAGTCTTTAGTCATCCGCATATTGGAAGGTTTTTCAATTGATGAAAGCGAGGCTGGTAATCTAAATCTTAATGAGTTTTTAAGTGCAAAGCCAGGAACTGTTTGTTCTTTTATAAAAAATAAAGGAATTATAGTTCGCTGCGCTAAAGGCTTCTTTGCAATTACAAAACTTCAGCGTCAAGGCAAAAATGCAATGGACTACAAATCTTTTATGAACGGAGCAAGAGACTTTATTGGTTCGTTGTTGTCTATTCACTAAAAAAATGATAAAGTAAAATCTATGAAAATGAACAATTTTTTGGAAAAAATAAAAAATGGCACAAAAACAATGTGCTCAAAAATAAAGAATTTTCGCTTTTCTAAAGTAAGTGTTCTTAATTATTTTGATAATCTTCAGTCAAATGGAAAAACCCTTGTTTGGACTGTAATTTTTGCCGTTGTAGTTTTAGTGTTTTTCGGCGCAGTTGTGTTTTTTACGAATGTTAGAGGTCCGGAAGAAGTTATGGTTCCTGAAGTCCGTGGAAAAGAACTTGCCCAGGCGCTTATAGAAATGCAGAAAAAGGAGCTTTATCCTAAAATAACGCTGCGGTATTCCCAAAATCCAGGAGATGAAGGCACTATTCTGGAGCAAACACCAAAACCTGGAGCAATTGTCCGCGGTTACAGCCGTGTTTCTTTGGTTGTCAGCAGAGGAATTATTGTTGACCATGTGGAAAATTACGTTGGCGAAAATTTTGACGAATTAAAGATGAAGCTGCAAACTTTGTTCGCCGGCTCTGCAAAACCGCTGATTGTTCTTGAAACTCCAATTTACAAGCCGGATGTAAGTCCTGCCGGTACAATTCTTGAGCAAGATCCGCCGGAGGGCACTGACATTTCAGAACCTGTAAAGGTAACTCTAGTGGTAAGCCGCGGTCCTACTTTTGAAAATACCAGAGTTCCTAATCTTATTGGCTATTCCTTAAACGACGTTTTGCAAACTATTGCAAGAAGCAGGATTGTTTTTGACTTTACATCAAGAAAAGTTAATAATGGCGAAAAACCTGGTACAGTTGTTGGTCAGCAAAAGTTTGATTCTGAGTTTATTCCAAATTATTCTCGTATGTCTGTTGAAATGGCTCTTCCTTCTAGAGAATACGATGATAATATTTACGGTATTTTTTCGGCGCAGCTTACAGAATATCCTTATCCTGTTCCTATGAAACTGGATGCGACTACTTCGGACGGAAATACATATACACTTGTCAGTTTCTTGCATACAGGCTCAAATCTGACTCTTCCGTATGCTGTTCCAAAAGATACAACTCTTACACTTTATGTTGTAGACAAAGTGCAGAAGAAAGTAGTTGTTAGATAGCGGACTATATTTATGGTAAATTCTCTTATCTGCCTTACTTTGACTGGGAAAACTCTGCAAGAAGATGCGGAACTTGTAGAAAAATATGCTTCTTATATAGATTTGGTTGAACTTAGAGTAGACCATTTGAACGAAGAAGAGCAGCTTTATGTAAGGCGTTTTCCTTCGATGATTAGAGTTCCTTGTATTCTTACAATTCGCCGCGAAAACGATGGTGGAAAATTTCGCAGCGGAGAGTTTGCTAGGACAGCGCTTTTTGGGAGGGCTCTTTCTTTTGCAGACCCAAATCCTGCAAAGAATTTTGCTTACGTAGATTTTGAAGAAGATTTTCATATTCCAGGTTTGCAAGATGGAGTGCAGGCTTTTGGCGTAAAAATTATAAGAAGTTGCCACGATTTTTCTGGTTCAGTTACAAATTTGCGCGCGCGTTTTGAAAGCATGCGCAAAACTAGCTTTGAAATTCCAAAAGTCGCAGTCATGCCTAAAAATCTTTCTGATGTTGAAAAACTATATTTGGAATCTTCTGCAATTTCGGATATCGACCATATTGTAGTTGCAATGGGAAATCTTGGAATTTCATCAAGAATTCTTGCCAAAAAGTTTAATTCCTATCTTACATATACTTCGCCTTGCGAAACTTTAACCAATACTTCTGAAATTGGCCATCTTGATCCAATAACTTTAAATGAATTATACAATTTTAGAAACTTGAATGACCGCACTCGCATTTTTGCGGTTACAGGCTATCCTTTAAAAAAGACTTCTAGCCCGATGATTCACAATTCCGGCTATAGAGCGCATGATATGAACAGGGTGTTCGTTCCTTTGCCTTCAACTTCTATAGAAGAATCTCTTACTTTTGCAGAAAGCTTTGGAATTGACGGGCTTGCAGTAACTGTTCCTTACAAAGAATCGGTTATTTCTTTTTTGGATAATATTGATTCCGAAGTGGGCGAAATTGGCGCTTGCAATACGGTCGTAAAAGAGTATTCCCAGTGGGTTGGGCATAATACAGATGCTTACGGATTTTCAAGGGCACTGTGCGAATTTTTGGGAGTAAAAAAGCTTTCAAGAAGAAAGGTTGCAATAATTGGCGCAGGCGGGGCTGCAAAGGCAATTGCATACGCAATTAAGCAGCTTGGCGGAAAAGCCTGCATTTTTAACAGGACCTTAAGCCACGCTAAATATATTGCTGATAGGTATGGATTTGAATACGCAACTTTAGAGGAGCAGAGCGCGGGTCTTTTAGACCGATATTCTGATATAATAGTCCAAACTACAAATGTTGGAATGAATAGCGCGGAAAATCCTAATAAAGAAAACAATCCGATTTGGTTTTATCAATTTAAGGGCACAGAAAATCTTTTTGACATAGTTTATACCCCTGAAGTAACTCCTGTAATGAAAGTCGCAAGAGCCGCAGGTTGCAATGTTTGCAATGGGTTTAAAATGTTAACTTATCAAGGGTATAGGCAGTTCAAATATTTTACAGGAGTCGATTATGAAAGAACTTTCTCAGAATGAACAAAAAAAACTTGCAGCTGTAACCGCAGTTGAAACTCTTCTTAAAGAAGGGCTTATTTTTAGCGGAATGAAAATCGGACTTGGAACTGGTTCTACTGCCTTGCCAGCTGTAAAGCGTTTAAGCGAATATATTGCAGATGGAACTTTAAAAGATATAAAAGCGGTGGCTACAAGTTTTCAAACAGAAAACGCTTGCACAGACTGGGGAATACCTGTTTATTCTTTTAGAAATAGAATTATTGACGGGGAGCTTGACCTTGCAATAGATGGCGCTGATGAAATAGATTCTGAATGTAATTGCATAAAAGGCGGAGGAGCTGCCCTTTTGCGCGAAAAAATTGTTGCCTACAATTCAAAAAAGTTTGTTATTGTCGCTGATAGTTCAAAAGCTGTTCAAACCTTAGGAACAAAATTTGCTCTTCCAGTTGAAATAATTCCAGAAGCATATATTCCTATTAAGAAAACTCTTGAAAAAACAGGCGCGCAAGTAGTTCTTCGCGAAGGTGTAAAAAAATGCGGTCCTGTAATCACAGATAACGGCAACCAAATCATTGACTGCTTGTGGAAAAATCCTGTTAATCCTTCAGAAATGGAAGATTTTATAAACGATATTACAGGAGTTGTGGAAACTGGCTTTTTTACAAAGAATAAACCGGTTGCGTTTATTGCAAGAGCCGATGGTTCTGTAGAAATATTAGGTCGCTAAGTCTAACGCCTTTAAACTTCGCATTTAGACTGATTTACAATTTTACAAAAAGATAAAATGGTTTCACCTTTTGACACACAAGAAGCGTTTAAGAAATGCCTTGAGCTTATAGATTTTTTAGAGTGCGGAAAAATAGAATTAAAGCAGCTTGCGCAACCTAGCAAGGAACGCGTGGAAAACGGAATAATGGTCGGCTGCGCAGTCTGCGCTTGCTTTTTTGACGGAAAAGAGTATAAAAAAAATCTTTTTGCAGTTTCCGGACTTGCTAGGCAGCTTTTTGTTTCTGAAGATTTTAAAAACGAATTTGAAGATTCTGGAAATATAATTGTGCCTCCAATTGTTTCTGCTTGCGAAATTCAAAAAGCAACTAAAAAAAACGATGAACAGATTCATTTGCTTACAGAACAAATAGATTTATTGAAGCAAAGGCGTCTTGCAGAAAAAATAGAGTTTGAAGAAAAGTCTGAAGAAAGTTTCCTTAGAAAAAAACGTTTGCGCTTGTGCGATGAAAGTTTAAAATCTGTTTTTTCATTATATTCATTTTTTTGTTCAAATGGAAAAGTTGCAAAACTAACAGATATTTGCAAAAGTTCTTTGCCCCCAACAGGAACTGGCGACTGCTGCGCTCCAAAACTATTAAACTACGCTTATTCTAACGGTTTTAGAGTAGTTTCAATGGCAGAAACTTTTTACGGCAAGTCGAATTCAAGCAAAGCTCAAGGAAAACTTTACGCTCCTTGCGATGAGCGGTGTTCCTTGATTTTGCCGACTATTCTTGGATTAAACATTCTTTACAAAGACGATTTTATTGTGGTTGTAAATAAGCCTTCAGGGCTTCTTAGCGTGCCTGGCAGAGGCATTGAAAAACAAGATTGCGTTGTAAATCGCTTAAAGACGCTCTTTCCTGAATGTATTGCGCAGCCTGCGGTTCACAGGCTTGATATGGAAACTAGCGGTTTAATGGTTCTTGCATTAGACAAAGAAGCCCATAGAGAATTAAACCGGCAATTTGAAAACAGAAAAGTCTATAAAGAGTACATAGCCTTAGTTGACGGCAAGCTTTTAGGCAAAAAACAACAAGGTTCAATGAAGCTTTACTTTAGATTGGATGTAGAAAACAGGCCTCATCAAATTTGGGACAGCGTAAATGGCAAGGAAGCCATTACTCAGTGGCAAGTTCTAGGAATTCAGAAGTACTTTGCCCCCGATGGAACAAGCCGCTATGTTTCAAGGGTTCTCTTTATTCCTCATACGGGAAGAACTCATCAGTTAAGGCTTGCAGCAGCGGATTCGCATGGATTTGGAATGCCGATTATTGGCGATAGTTTGTATGGCGCCCGTTTGCCAAATGAACGCTTGATGCTTCACGCGCATTTATTGGAATTTGCTCATCCTATAACTGGAAAAAAGATGAAATTTCAAAGTTCTCCAGATTTTTAATTTTCTAAAGCAATTAGGTTCATGAATAAAGTTCCGTTTGAGCGCTCGTTTGTCTGAAATCTTATGCTTAATTTTTTTTCTGAGCCATTCTTGCAAACAAAGTTAATTTCCATTGAAAAGTCATTGATTTTCATTTCAAGGTTGTTTTTTATTGTCTGTTTTATCTTTTTTTTGTTTTTTTCAGGAATTACAGAAAAAGGTTTGTCATTTATAATTTTGTTCAGTTCGATTATGCTGTATCCAATCATAGAAGCAAATTTTTCGTTCACAAATGTGACTTTAGGATTTTCTGCCCAGCATAAAATCAGAATGCCGCAAGGAACAGTTTCCATAATTGAAGAAAGCTGTTCGCTTAAATTTGTGTTCATATCCAGAAGCTTCATTCTAAAATCAATATTTTCAATTGCAAGGTAGTAAATGTCGCTCGTCACTGTCTTTGCAAGATATCGAATCCTTGCGCGGATCCAAAATTTTTCGCCTCCATTGTAAGTTGGCAAACACTGAATTTCGCAAAAAGATTCTTTTTTAGAACGCTTTGCCTCTGCCAATGTTGAAA
This sequence comes from Treponema sp. UBA6367, assembly GCA_002437725.1. Taxonomy (GTDB): domain Bacteria; phylum Spirochaetota; class Spirochaetia; order Treponematales; family Treponemataceae; genus Treponema_D. The sequence continues at coordinate 32,431 of DJRF01000022.1, read as the reverse complement.
GAAAAATATTTCTGCTAGACTTGTCTAGCCTGCCTAAAAAGTCTTTGTTAAAGTGCGCATAGGAATCCCTAGTCGTGTTTAATTCTTCAAAATACTGGTCGTTAATTCTGATTGTTTCAATAGTCGTTCCTGTCCATTCAATTATTGCAGCCGCACCTACAAAACTGTTGAACAAAAGCGCATTTTGATTTGTGGCATCAAGAAAATTAATGGCGCTAAAAAACTCTGAATCAACAAAAACTTTTTCGTCTATGGATGGCAAGGTTGAAAGAAGTTCTTCATACTTTTCCGCTGGCATCGGTTTTGCAAAAAAGAAACCTTGCATATTAAAGCAGCCGATGCTTTTTAAAAAATCGGCTTGGCTTTTTGTTTCTATTCCTTCCGCTATAACAGGCAGTTTTAGCCAGTTTGCCATGCGAACAATTGAACTTAATATGCTTCCTCCGCGGGATTCTTTATTTATTCCTGATTCGCTTTCAGAGTTTGATTCTATGAACTTCATGTCAAGCTTTAAAATATCTACAGGAACATCTTTTAATGTGTTTAAGGAAGAGTAGCCGCTTCCAAAGTCATCCATTTCAATTAAAAAACCTGTTTTTTGAAGCTGCTTTACAACGCTTATAAGTTGTTCAGGGTTTTCCATGTAGGCAGATTCTGTTATTTCTAAGCGGAGATTTTTTGGAGAAAGATTATATTTTTTCAGCAAGTTTTTAAAATGTTCCACAAGGTTTGGATTGTAAATGTCTCTTCTAGAAATATTTACAGAAACTGGAACAGGATTTAAACCCTGGTCAATCCATTTTCTCATATAACTGCAGGATTTGTCCCACATGAATTCGTCAAGTTTTGTAATAAATCCGTTTTGCTCAAAAAGAGGAATAAAAAGACCGGGACTAATTAATCCTCGTATTGGATGCTGCCAGCGAACAAGAGCTTCTGCTCCAGAAAGGCTTTCTGTTGTGTAGTCGTATTGAGGCTGAAAATAAACTGCAAAGTTCTCTCTTTCAAGAGCCTGCGACATTTCGCTTGTAAATTCTTGCTCATCTAAAAGTTTGTTGCTAAGTTTTTTGTCGTAAAAGGCAAAGTGCTTGTTGTAAGAATTTTTTGCAGAGTAAAGTGTTAATAGCGTCCTTGAAATTGCCAAAGGAACATCTTCCTGCGGATTTTCAAAAATATAAATGCCCATTCGCACTATAAAATAAAAATCAGGATAAAGTGATTTTAAAAAATCCGTTATTTTAGATATTTCTGATTCGGGATCAAAGTTTTCATAAGGCATGCAGACTACAAAGTGGTCGCCGCGAATATGTCCGAATGTCTTAGAAGGCTCTTTTGTGCGTATAAACGCTTGTCCAATTTGGTAGAGCAGGTTGTCGCCTTCTGCAAATCCGTAAGATTCATTAAAAGCCTTGAAATGGTCTATGTCGAACCGTAAAAGCATGTAAGTGACTTCTGGATTTCTTAAAAGCATTTCCTTTGTTTTTATGGAAAAAGTTGTTTCGTTGTAGATTCCTGTTTTTTCATCTATTTGAGATATGGCAATTTTATCGTGCTGGAACTGGGTTTCCATGCGTTTTATTTTTTCTTGAATTTTTTTTTCGTTTTTGATTATGTTGTTTATTGAATGAATTAAAATCTGGCAGTCTTTTACATCTTTTATAATTTGAACAATATTCTGTTCAAGAAAAAACAGTTCCTGGTCTTTTGCAAGTTTTTCTGAAACAATGATTTTAGACACGCTAAACTGATTTGCTATAACCATTTTTCCCGGAGAAGCGAACGATTCGTCTAAAACTATTAAATCTATAGAATTTTGAAGTTGAAACTTAAAGTATTCAAGGTTTTCAACCGAGCACCAAGAAATATTGTATTCAGAACTTAACTCTGCTTTTGAAAAAAGATTTTTAAGAGATGATGAACTTACGACTAAAAGATTGTATTTTTGCATATATGAGTTTTGATATTTCAGTTAAAAAGATTTAAGTTCTCGTCCGCCTTGTTTCTAAAATTATATCATGGTTTTTCTAATTATATAGAAAAAAAATAAAATATTTTGATTATTTGTGGTATAATGTAAGTCTATAAGGTTGAAAGTTGAAACTTTCTTCCTGACTTTTTAAGGGAGCGAAGATAAAAACAGCCGGAAATGGCGTCTGTTTTTATCTTAAAAGTTTGCGTTGCAAACTTATTTATCAAATGTTGTTTCTCACTTCGTTGCGAAACAACTTAAAAAGTCAAATCGAAAGTTGAAACTTTCTTCCTGACTTTTTAAGGGAGTGAAGATAAAAATGCCATTTAATATTGAATTTCAAATAGCAGGTTTAATTTTTGTTTCTATTATAATTGTGGTATTTTTTTCAAAGCCGCGCTGGAAGTCTGTGCAAAATTCTGTGTTCAGAGTTCTTATGTTTGCTACCTGGATTGAACTTTTTTTTGACATCGTCAGTGTTATTACAATTTCAAAGAGGGATGTAATTCCTAGCTGGGTGAATGACTTTTTTTCAAAAGGGTACATAGTTGCCATGCTGTTTTGGATTGCGACTGCTATGACTTATATTGTGGCAAATACTTACTACGAAGGCATGTCAGAAACAGAACACAAGTTAAAAAAGATTTTACTAGGGACAATATTTGTTTCTCTTCTTGTATGCGTTGTTTTCGTTCTAATTTATCCTATACTATATGGAGGAAGCGGGCGCTACGTTTATTCTTATGGAATTCCTTCTACAATAACGTACATTTTTTCTGTTGCGTGCGTGATTATTGCAATCACCTTGTTTATTATAAATTTTAAAAAGATTTCATTTGACAGAAAAGTTCCAACTCTTTGCTTTACAATAATGGAAGGTTCTGTCGCATTGATTCAAATGCAGTTCAAAGAACTTTTGCTTTTAGGAATAGGAACGGCAATCTGCATTTTTCTTATGTACATGACTATGGAAAATCCTGATATGGATATGATTGCCAAGCTAAACGCGGCGAACAAACGTTCTGAAGAGCTTTTACTGAATATTTTTCCTGCGAGCATAGTTTCTAGTCTTAGAGTCGTTTCAAAGCCAATTACAAGGAGTTATGAAGACGTTTCTGTTGGTTTTATAGATATTGTAGATTTTACAAAAATGTCGGCAAAAATAGGTGCGGAAAAGCTGGTGAATCTTTTAAATCAGCTTTTTAGCGAGATTGACATGCTTGTGGATAAGTATAAAATCGAAAAAATAAAAACAATTGGCGATGCCTACATGGTTGCCAGCGGCTTGCCGGATGTTTATGAAGACCACAGCGAGCAGCTTATGCTTTTTATGTTAGATGTTCTTCGCTATATGAAGTATTTTAACTTGCGCAACAATACAGACATAAAAATTAGAATCGGAATGAACTGCGGTCCTGCGGTAGCTGGCGTTATCGGCAAGAAAAAATACATTTACGATATGTGGGGCGAAACTGTAAACTTCGCTTCCAGAATGGAATCTACAGGAATTCCTGGAAGAATTCAAGTTTCTGAATCAATTTATCAGAAACTAAAAGATTCTTACAATTTTGAATGTAGAGAACACATAGAAGTAAAAGGCGTAGGCGACTGCCGCAGCTATTTGCTCTGCGTTTAGTTTGAATGTGGATTTTAATCTAAGTTTTAAACAAGCCTTAAAAACGGAGGAGTCAAGGTCTTGAGTATAAGCGTGCCTTGACTAGACGTGTTTTTAAATTAACGAAGTTGTCTCGTCGATTCCCATTCTGATGTTCAGGCACTGCACAGCCGCGCCGCTCGCTCCTTTTCCAAGATTGTCAAAACGGCTTGTAAGCATGATTCTTTCATCATTTCCATAGACAAAAATTTGCATGTAGTTTGTGCCAGCCAAAGTGTTTGCGGCGATAAACTGCTCAGTAAGCGTGCCTTCTCCCATAAATCCTGGAACTTTTACAAAATTGCAGTTTTTGTAGTGTTCGCTCATCATTTCCCACACATCGTGCGCGGAAACTTTTTTAGCCAAAAGGCGCGCGTGAAGTCCGACTGTTACAGTCATTCCCTGAAAATAGTCGCAGACGTAAGGGTTAAAAATCGGCTCAAAGTCAAGGCCGGCGATTTTCTTCATTTCTGGAAGATGTTTGTGTGCCTGCGTTAGTGCGTAAAGGCGCGGTGAATCCAATTCAGGATTTCTGTTTGCCGCTTCGTACTGCGCGATTGCTTTTTTCCCCGCTCCGGAATAGCCGGAAACCGCATGAATCACAACTGGATAGTCTGCCGGCATGATTCCGGATTTTACAAGCGGATAGCCCAAAGCCACAAAGCCCGAAGCGTAGCAGCCCGGAACTGCAATTCGGTTTGAAGTCATAATCTTTTCGCGGAACGATTTGTCCAGTTCTGGAAATCCGTACGCCCAAGCTGGATTTGTTCTGTGCGCCGTGGAAGCGTCGATAATCACAGTTTTTGGATTTGTGCAAAGTTCAGCCGATTCAACAGCCGCCGCATCCGGCAGGCACAAAAAAGTAAAATCGCTCGAATTAATCATTTTTGCGCGCTCGCTGGCGTCTTTTCGTTTTTCCTCGTCAATCTGCAGAATCTCAATGTCATTCCGCTTTGCGAAACGCTCAAAAATCTTAAGTCCTGTAGTGCCTTCTTTTCCATCTATAAAAACTTTTACGCTCATATTTTCCTCTGGTTTATTTGCATTTTATTTAAAGGAGGGGAAAAGCCTGCGAGTCTGTAAAGCAAACTCGGTAGTTTTTGTGCAATGCCCCGTTCAATCGCTTCTATTATAAAAGTTTTTAGATTAAAAAAAAATCACTTCAAAAGAAAAATTTTAAAATCTTTCTTTTTTTAAGTATTAATAAGGACAATAAAAAAGAAAATCTGTGATATGATATACTTACAAAAGAATGAATCCAGATTTTAAAGCGGTCGGATTTGACTGTTTTGGAAAAGATTTGGATTAGAGGAATTTGATAATATATGGAAATAAAAAAACTTACTGAAATTTGCACTCCAAAGCAATGGAAAACACTTTCTATGGAGCAATTACAAACTTCTGGATTTCCTGTTTATGGAGCAAATGGAAAAATAGGTTTTTATTCAGAATATAATCATGAAGAGAAAACTTTGATGATTACTTGTAGAGGTGCAACTTGTGGTTCTATAAATATTTCAGAGCCAAAGTCATGGATTAATGGCAATGCAATGTGTTTAGATAATTTAAGAGATGACGTATATATAACATATTTAGAACATTTCTTAAAAAACTATGATTTTTCTAAAATAATCACTGGTTCGGCACAACCACAGATTACAAGAGAAAGCCTTTCAAATGTAAAAATAAAAATATTTTCAATCGAAACGCAAAAACAAATTGCTACCATGCTCGATAAAGTTTCCAAGATAATTGCTGAAAATAAAGAGTTACTTGTAAAATATGACTTGCTTATCAAATCTAGATTTATTGAGATGTTTGGAGATGATAAATATCCAAAGATTCATATTTCTGATATGGTTGAAGGAAAAGTTGACAGTGCAAAAAAAATATTTGACAAAAAAGATGAAATAAAATATATAGACATATCTTCTGTAGATAACAAAATTAATGAAATCATTGGTTATACTGAATGTGTTTTTGAAGAAGCTCCATCAAGAGCACAACAACATATTCGACAGAACGATATTTTAATTTCAACAGTACGTCCAAATTTAAAAAATATTGCAATAAATAAATTGCCATATACAGAAACTGTTGCATCTAGTGGCTTCTGTGTCCTTAGACCTAAATATGTACCAGAATATTTATTTTTAGCAGTATTACAAGATAAGTTTACAAATGATATGGTAGCTGTAACTACAGGTGCTAATTATCCAGCAATCAAGGATTCCGATATTCTTAATTACGAAATTGCAAATCCGCCAATTGAACTCCAAAACTCTTTCGCCGCCTTCGTCCAACAAATCGACAAATCAAAATTTACCGTGCAGAAATCGCTTGAAAAGGCGGAAACCTTGTATAAATCGCTTATGCAGGAGTATTTTGCGTAGCAAATTCGGCAAGCAGTTTGCTGCGGCGAATATTTTGGCTAGCTTATAAAAAATCTGTAATAGTTGTTAATTTAATTTATTTGTCAAAACTTGACAAATAATACTGTTTAAACTATATTTTAGGCAAGTTAAGGGGCAAGTTATGTTGTTAGGATATGGTGCAAGAAACTGCTGGGGTTTTAAAGATTGGATGCAAGTAAGTTTGGAACTTGATGGTTCTGTTCCTGCTGATATTTCTATGAACCTGCCGGCTTCTACAGCTATGTGTTTCAAAGGAGCAAATGCTTCCGGTAAAACAAACGGTCTAAAAGTATTAGCATTTATAAACTATTTTGCTCAGTTTAGTTTTCAGACTAAGCCAGATGATATGATTTTGTTCGATCCATATTTTTATCAAGATGAAGAGGCTGAATTTTATATTGAATTTACACAAAACGATATTTATTATAGATATGAGTTAAAAAACACTCGAAAATCTGTAATATCAGAAAAGCTGTTCAGAAAAAAAGCAGAAGAAGGTTCAAGAGAAACTGAAATTTTTGCACGCGAAGGAAACTTAATTACAAAAAACACTTTGTACAAAGGTCATTCTGATATTCTTTTTAGAAACAATGCCTCATTCATTTGCACTCTTAATCAATACAATATTCCAGAAATCAAAGATATTTTTTCTTTCTTTTTTCATATTGTTGTGAATGTAGTTTATACAGGTTTGTCAAATAAAGGATATGATGACCAATTTGGTACTTCTAGTTTTTATTCAATACATCCGGAACATCTTGCTTTTACAGCAAAAAAAATTGAACAGTTTGACACAGGCATAAATAAAATAGAAATAAAATCAAAGACAAATGAATACAACCAGATATTTTATTATCCAGTTTTTTATCACAAAATAGAAAATGGAAAAAATCTTCCGTTGTTGTACGATGCGGAATCTAGCGGAACAAAGGCTTTGTTCGGAACTCTTATGAATTATTACAGTGTTCTTTCAGAGGGTGGAATTCTTGTTCTTGATGAGTTTGACATTAATTTGCATCCAGATATTCTTCCTTGTCTTTTGGATTTGTTCCTTGTAAAAGAAAACAATCCTAAAAATGCACAGCTTATTTTCACATCGCATAACACAGAAATCATGGATATTCTTGGTCGCTACAGAACTTACATTTTTGAAAAAGAAAATAATGAAAGTTTCTGCTATCGTTTAGATGAGCCAAAATCGCCCAGCTTAAGAAACGACCGGCCTGTTTCTGTTCCATACAAAAGGCATTTAATTGGAGGATTCCCTAAAATTGGCAGTAAAGAAAAATAATCCCCGAAAGGACAAGTTTCTAAATTCTCTTCCAAATGATATGCATGTTTCTAATATCGCTGATGTGAAAGGAAAAATTTCATTCAGCTTTAAATATTTTGACTCAAGCCAAGAAGCGGGACAAGTTTTTAAGGACTGGACAGATGAGCAGAAAAATCAGCTTTTAAATAAACTTCGTGATTATTCTCGCGAGGATAAAAAATATTGGCTAAACCAAAGAATTGGTGGTGGCGGATTAAAAATATTGGAAATTTACGGGAATTTTCCTCGTAATTCTGATTTTACTTATCCTTCTCATGTTCCCGAAAATGTAAAATGGGCAAGATTTAGAATGGAAAGTGCGGTTCGCTTGATTGGATTTTTTGTTAACGAAAATGAAGCGGCAAAGTTTTGTCTTTCAACAGATATTTTTTATATTGTGTTTTTAGACAAGAATCATCGGTTTTATAAAATGGAAATTAAATAATCAAAATACTTGATTCCTGTACTTCAACTGTATTATACTGAATTACAAATAGGAGACCTTATGGCTGGTTCTGTTGTGCAGGTTCGTATCGATGAAAAATTAGAAAAAGAAGTTTCCAAAGTTTATGAAAATCTAGGACTAGACTTATCCTCTGCTGTAAGAATGTTTTTTTAAAGGTCTGTTCAGGTTGGCGGAATTCCATTTTCTGTAAGCAATGAAAAATCTTATGGTTTTAATTCGGCACTCTCAAATATTGTTTAGACAAGAAATGATTCTGTAAAAAATGGAACAGACCCTATCACTCTTGACGAAATAAATGCAGAAATCAAAGCCTATAGGAGCGGCAGGTGAAATGTTATGCCGTCATAGATACAAATGTCATTGTATCCGCATTTCTTTCTGTGCAAAATTATTCAAATCTTGAGGGTTCCACAACTTTTTAGGTGTTAAAAGTCATTCTTGATGATAAAAATAAAATAATTCCAATTTTTAATGATGAAATTCTTGAAAAATACAAAGAAGTCCTTTCTAGACCGTTTTTCAAGATTTCAAAAAATATTTCATTGAAAACTTATGAAAAAATAAACTCGCCCGCATATAAATTTTACATTCCAAACAAATCCGCGTGGCTACCGGTGTCTACAAGCTCAAGAATCAGAATGTCGTTGAAGATTCTGTAAATTAAAAGCAAATCCGGCAGAATGTGACATTCACGGTTGCCTTTTAAGTTTCCTGTAAGCTCGTGGTCGCGGAATCGTTCGGGAAGTTTTTCGCCTTTTGCAAGAATTTCGATTGCGGCTTTCAGTTTTTCAGAATCTTTCACACTGCGTTTCTTAATGAGTTTCGCGTGTTTTTAGAATCGCTTTGTGGCTCGCGTTTTATATTTGTAGAAATTTTCGCTCATAAACCGATTTCATCCCAAAGTTCCTGAGGCGTTTCGTACGTTTTCGCATTCGAATCGTTCATAAGCTGGTCGGCTTCTTCAGATGCAAGCTCAATTTCGCTCTTGCGTCTTGTCCGCTGCGGCTTGAACGGCAGTCCATTTTCCCTGACTGACTGCCGCAAAAACATATTGATTGCGCTCGAAAGCGAAAGCCCCAAATCGTTGTAAAGCTCCGTCGCCTGTTCCTTGAGATTTTTGTCAACTCTTATGTTCATCGCTACTGTGTTCATATTTACAATATATGTTAAAAGGTTGCATTTGTAAAGAAAATGGTTGAAAACTAAAAGTTCCTATTTTGACAAATCGCAATTTGTCAAATCACGGTTTGTCAAAATGTAATTCAGCCTGTTTTCAAATTAATGATGGAACAGTCTGATTCCTGTGAACGCCATTGCTATTCCGTAGCTGTCTGCGGTCTGGATTACCTGGTCGTCGCGGACTGAGCCGCCTGGCTGGGCAACCACTGTTACGCCGGATTTGCGCGCGCGCTCAATGTTGTCTCCAAACGGGAAGAATGCATCCGAGCCGATTGCAACGTCTGTGTTTTTATCGAGCCATGCGCGTTTTTCTTCGCGTGTGAAAACAGCCGGTTTTGTCTTGAAGAATTTCTGCCATTTTCCTTCTGCAAGAACGTCCTCATATTCTTCGCCGATGTATACGTCGATTGTATTGTCGCGGTCTGCGCGCTTGATTCCGTCAACAAATTCAAGTCCAAGAACCTGCGGGCTTTGGCGCAGCCACCAGTTGTCCGCTTTTTGTCCTGCAAGGCGTGTGCAGTGAACGCGGCTTTGCTGACCGGCTCCGATTCCGATTGCCTGGCCGTCTTTTACGTAGCAAACTGAATTTGACTGTGTGTACTTTAGAATTATCAGCGAAATCACAAGGTTCATTTTGTCTTCTTCGCTCATATTCTTGTTTTTTGTAACGATATTTGAAAGGCAGCTTCCGTCGATTTTAAGGAAGTTGTGTCCCTGTTCAAAAGTAACGCCAAAAACCTGCTTTTTTTCAAGTGCGGCTGGAACGTAGTTTGCGTCAATCTGGATTACGCAGTAGTTTCCGTTTTTCTTTGCCTTAAGGATTTCCAGTGCTTTTTCCGAATAGCCCGGCGCGATTATTCCGTCTGAAACTTCTTTCTTTATAAGAAGGGCGGTAGCCTCGTCACATTCGTCTGAAAGGGAGATAAAATCGCCAAAGCTGGACATTCTGTCCGCCCCGCGGGCGCGCGCATAGGCCGAGGCCAAGGGAGAAAGCTCGACTCCGTCCGTAAAATAGATTTTCTTCAAAGTGTCTGAAAGAGGTTTTCCGACTGCGGCTCCGGCCGGAGAAACGTGCTTGAATGATGTTGCGGCAGGAAGACCTGTTGCTTCCTTTAATTCCTTTACAAGCTGCCATCCGTTCAATGCGTCCAGCAGATTGATATATCCGGGTTTTCCGTTTAAAACTGTGATTGGCAAATCAGCTCCGTCTTCCATAAAAACCCTTGCCGGCTTCTGGTTCGGGTTGCATCCGTATTTTAATTGTAGTTCGTTCATAATGCTAGAATACTTTAATATAGAAAGAATGTCGAGGTTTGTAAAATTAAAACTATATACATTCATATTAAAAAAATGTATTATTTATCAAGCTAAGTGAGGTTTATATGAAGTTAGCTACAAAATGTTTACATTCTGGTTATACGCCAAAAAACGGCGAGCCAAGCCAGATACCTATTGTTCAAAGCACAACATACCGCTTTGATTCTTGCAATCACGTGGCAGAGCTTTTTGACAAGCCTACGGAATTTATGTACAGCCGTTTTGCAAATCCTACTTGCGATGCTGTTGAAAAGAAAATTGCCGCCCTTGAAGGTGGAGTAGGTTGTATGCTGACTTCTAGCGGCCAAGCTGCAAACTTGCTTGCAATTCTAAATCTTTGCAGTGCAGGAGACAGTTTTATTGCTTCATCTTCAATTTATGGCGGAACTATAAATCTTTTTGGCTTTACATTAAGAAAACTCGGAATTGAAGTAATTTGGGTCGATGTAAACGCTTCTTATGAAGAAATTTGCAAGTCTTTTAAACCGAATACAAAGTGCGTTTTTGGAGAAACAATTGCAAATCCTGCTTTGACAGTTTTTGACTTTGAAAAATGGGGGAAGGCTGCCCATCAAAACAATGTGCCTTTAATTGTTGACAACACTTTTGCAACTCCTGTTTTTTGCAGGCCTTTTGAATGGGGAACGGACATTGTTACTCACTCTACCACAAAGTATATGGACGGCCATGCGGTTCAGTGCGGCGGAGCAATTGTAGACAGCGGCAATTTTGACTGGCAAAAAGCGTATTCTGAAACTGGAAAATTTTCAGATATGGTTGAACCTGATTCTAGTTATCACGGACTTTGCTACGTTAAAGATTTTGGAAAAAGCGCGTATATCGTAAAGGCTCGAACGCAGCTTATGCGGGATTTTGGTTGCTATCCTGCGGCGCAAAGCGCTTTTTATTTGAATATGGGGCTAGAAACTCTTGCTGTAAGAATGGAACGCTATTCAAAAAACGCTCTTAGTGTGGCAAGCTTTTTGAGCAAAAACGAAAAAATAGAATCTATTTGCTATCCTGCTCTTGAAGACGACCGGTATTATGAGCTTGCAAGAAAGTATTTGCCAAATGGAATGTGCGGCGTAATTTCTGTAAGCATAAAAGGCGGTCGAGCTGCGGCGATGCGTTTTATGGATTCTTTAAAACTTGCAAGCGATGAAGTTCACGTCGCCGACATAAGGACGTGCGTCCTGCACCCAGCTAGCGCGACTCATCGCCAGCTTTCTGATGAGCAGCTTGTTGCGGCCGGCATTGACGGCGGAATGGTTAGAATCAGCGTAGGGCTTGAAGATGTTGATGATATAATAGAAGACTTAAAAAAGGCTCTTTCCGCCGTTTAATCTTTAACTTCTTTTATAATACATTCTTGCAGAATATTTGAATTTTCAAGAACTTTTAAAGCTCTTGCTTTGCAAAGTTCTGCAATGTTTTTATAACGGCTTTTAGCATTTGAAATCGGTTCGGGTTTTTGAATTAAAATGCAATTTCTGTTTCCGCCGTCTTTTTTGTTCAGATTAAAAACCGCTTCCAAAGTTGTTCCGCTGCCTGCAAAAAAATCTAAAACCGTAATGTTTTTTTTCATATTTGTTATTTTGATTAGGTGCTCTATTAAATCAACTGGTTTGGGATTGTCAAAAGCGTTCTTTTCTTCTAAAAGGTTGTCTAAATAATTCTGCGCATTCCTTGTGCTTTGAACAGTATCAATTATATTTTGCGGAATAATTTCTTTTTTTTCTCCATTAAAGATTTTTTCGCGGGGAACTTGTTCGTATTCGGGAGCTTTTCCCCAATAAATCTTATTTTGCTCAATAAGTTTTTTCATTTTTTCTTCTGAATAAAACCATTGCCTAAGCCATGCTATTCCTGAAGGGCTTTTAATTTGGTAGTAATTTTTGTGATTCTTGTTTGAACGCTTTTCAGAAAAACTAATGCTTCCGCTAAACCAATTGCCTCGTTTATCGTTATCAAGGTTGTTCTTTGCCCAATTAGATTCTTTGCAGTCGCAAAATGGCTTTAGATTTTTTTTATCTTTTGCGTAGCAAAGGGTTGACTGCTGAAGGGTTCTGCTGAAAAGGTCTTTTTTTCCTTTTCCGTGAAGGTACATAAAATCGTTGATAAAATTTTCTTCGCCAAAAATTTTGTCGCACAAAAGTTTTAAAACGTAAAGTTCTTCCTGCCCGATTGAAATAAAAATGCAGCCGTCTTTGGAAAGTAATTCTTGTGCAAGACTAAGCCTTCTTTGCATAAAGCTTAGCCAAATGGAATGGCGGTCGGAATCCTGCTCAGTTTTTTTCTTTTTGGAAATAAAATTATCGTTGTATGTGAATATTTTTTTTCCAGTATTGTACGGAGGATCGATATATATTAAGTTTACAAACTCTTTTTTGAACTGCGCTAATGCCTTTAAGGCAGGATAATTGTCTTCGCTTATCAAAAAGTAAGACGGTCTTTTTTTTAAAGATAATTCTTTTTCAAGTTTGTACTGCTTTTTGTCTGTTTCTTCTATAAAATCGTTCCAAGTTAGTTCAACGGCCATTGCATTAAGATTATAGTATAATATTCATGCTATTACAAACTTTCTGCAATGCTGTAAATCATTTGTTCGGATTTCTGCCAGCCAAGGCAAGCATCTGTTATTGATTTTCCGTAGCAGCCGTCGCCTGGCTTTTGATTTCCGTCTTCAATGTAACTTTCAATCATAAATCCTTTAACCAGTTTAGCAATTCGGTCGCTATGCTTTGCTGAATTTAAAACATCATTCACAATTCTAGGCTGTTCAAAAGGATTTTTTGCTGAATTAGCGTGGTTGCAGTCAACTATCACAGCTGGATTTTTAAGTCCCTTGCTGGAATCGTAATCATCGCAGAGCCGGATTAAATCTTCGTAATGATAGTTCGGTCTTGACTGCCCCATTTTATTTGTGTAACCGCGAAGGATTGCATGGCAGTGGGCATTCCCATGAGAATGTACTTCCCAGCCTCTGTAGATAAACGTGTGGTGTCCTTGCGCGGCGTGAATTGCATTCATCATTACGGAATAGTCGCCAGAAGTAGGATTTTTCATTCCCACAGGAACGTTAATTCCGCTTGCTACAAGGCGATGCTGCTGATCTTCTACAGAGCGGGCACCAATTGCAACATACGCTAAGATATCGTCAAGATAGTTGTAGTTTTCTGGGTAGAGCATTTCGTCTGCGCAAGAAAATCCTGTTTCTTGCAAGGCTCTCATGTGCATGTGGCGAGTTGCTATTATTCCCTTTACTAAATCAGGCTTTTCTGTCGGGTTTGGCTGATGAAGCATTCCTTTGTAGCCTTCGCCAGTTGTGCGCGGCTTGTTTGTATAAATTCTAGGAATTATAAAGATTTTGTCTTTTACTTTTTCTTGCACTTTTACGAGCCTTGAAATATAGTCAAGGACGCTGTCTTCGTTGTCTGCTGAACAAGGTCCAATTATTAACAATTTGCGGTTGTCTTTTCCTTCAAAAATATTTTCAATTTGTTTTTGGCGTTCGGCAACGGTTGTTTCCATTTCTTTTGTTACTGGAAACATTTCTTTTATTTCTATCGGATTTGCAAGTTTTTTTATAAAATCGCAGTTCATAATTTATATCCTGTTTTGGCTGCTGTTTTCATGCTCTCCGATTTTTAACAAGACTAATATACTGAAAAATATATTACATTTAAAGTGTTTTTTTAGAAAAAAATGCTTTCTTCGAAGCTGCGCTTTGTTCAGACGGTTATGCTCGCGCTTCGCTTGAATTGGTTTGGGTTGCTGTACAGCTTTAATTGCTCTAATCGCACAAAATCTTTACAAATTGTAACTTCGCTTACGCTTTTGTTTATTTTTCTGAAGACTCGAAGTTTGGTCTAAATAAAAAAAAGGTATTTTCGTTTTGGGAAAATACCTTGTAAAAAAAAAGCCAACTCCCGGACTTGAACCGAGCCATTCAGTCTCAAACATCGTGTTTTCGACTGAATGGCGTCTTCGCTCACTGCCGCCGACATCGTGTCGGCTTTTCCTCGCAAGCTCGGCGTTCGCTTCGCTACTCGGTTCAAATTGGTTTAAAATAAAAAAGGTATTTTCGTTTTGGAAAATACCTTGTAAAAAAAAGCCAACTCCCGGACTTGAACCGAGTACCTGCGCGTTACGAGGGCGCTGCTCTACCAGGTGAGCTAAGTTGGCGATTGATTACTGTTTAATTGTTTGCCGGTTGTTTACGTGGTTTTCTACCAGGCGTTTCATGTCGGCAAGGTTGTTTACTTCGATGTAGTTATCATAAAGTTCAATCTTTCTTCTGTCAACTAGCTTGTTTATTTCTTCCCTTGCAACTTCAGGAGAAAGTCCCGCCCAGTGGGCTATGTCGTTTACAGTTACATTGAACTTGCGGGATTTTTCGTTTGGGGAAAGAGGCGGATACATTTCGTTGAATAAAAGAAATACATCGCTTATTCTGATTTGTAAATCATCAATTACAAGAATTTTAAATCTTCGTTTTTGGTCGTTAATTCTTTTGCAAAAAAGTTTTAGCAAATTAATTGCAAGCTGAGGATTTCCTGTTACCAAAGTTTCAAAGTTTTCTTTGCTGAATTCAAGGCATTTTACATTCGTTTTTGCAGTGCAAGTTGCCGAACGTGGCGAATTGTCAAGAATGGCCATTTCGCCGAAAAATTCGCCAGGTTTTAAAATGTCAAGATTTTTTTGCGTTCCATTTACACATTTTAAAAGTTGCACAGTCCCTGTCTGTATCAAATAAAAAGTGTCGCCAGGTTCGTATTCAGAAATTATAACCTGCCCATGCACATATTTTTTTGCAAATCTTTCAAAAACTGGCAATGAAAACTGCCTTAGCGAATTTCCAATGGAATCTGCCGGATCCGAATATTCTTCTTTTAAGTCTTTTGCGGCAAGTTTTCTAACTTCTTCAAAAAGTTTTATGACGTCACCCTGATATTTTGAATTAGGGAATCTTTTAAGAAATTTGTAGCAAACGTCGTAGCATGAACGGTATTGTTCTTCTTCATAGAAAGTTTTTGCTACTGTAAACATGCCGGTTTGCTGGTCTTCCGGCATCTTGTTTAATATAGATTCTGTTTTTTTGTGAATTTGCCGCAACTGATTTGAAAACACCCGCAGCATTTTCATAAGAATTTGTTTGTTGCCGCTTACAAGCTGTTCAAATTCAGGAACTGTAAGAGCGACAACTGTGCTGTCTGAAAGAGCATTTGCAGTTTCCTCTCTAGGATAGTGTCCCAATGCTGATTTTACACCAAAAAATTCACCAGATTTTACTTGTTCTGTTACTGTGCCATTAGTTTCTGGATCGATGCTGCTAAGAATCATTATTCCTTTTTGAAGAATAAATACGCGGTCGTCGCAGTCGCCTGCAAAATAAGGAATTGAACCTTTTGAATATTGAATTACCTTTGGCATAACTTCTCCCATAAAAAGTAAAACAGTCTTGTTATCTCAAAAAAACATTATATCATAAAAAAAATATTTGTGCTATTCTCAATTTATGATTGATTTACATACCCATACAACTGCTTCCGACGGTCAGTATTCTCCTAGCCAGCTTGTTGAAAAAGCCGCTTCTAAAGGAATTTCTGTTCTTGCAATTACTGATCACGATACGGTAGCCGGCCTAAAAGAAGGAGAAGAGGCTGCAAGAAGGTTTGGAATAACTTTTGTTCCCGGAATAGAATTTAATATAGAACGTCCTAACTGCGAATTTCATCTGCTTGGATTGGGTTTGTACAATGTTTCAAAAAGTTTAATAGAAGCTTCTGATTTTTTGGCAAAAAGTAGAGCTAAACGAAACTTGGAAATGGTCGAAAAAATGAATACCGACGGCTATTCAGTTTCTATAGAAGAGCTTCAGTCTGAATTTCCCACAAAGTCATTGGGTCGTCCGCATATTGCAAAGTGGCTTGAAAAAAAAGGAATTGTAAAAAACGTTCAGCAAGCGTTTGATAAATATTTAGGAAGGGGAAGACCTTGGTATGTTGAAAGAACAGGAATAAATCTTGATGTCGCTATTCAAGCGATTTATGATTCTGGAGGAGTTCCTGTTGTAGCCCATCCGCTGTCGCTTTATCTTTCTTGGACAAAGCTTGAACCCGTTATGGAAGATTTTAAAAGCCGTGGAGTTGCTGGAATGGAATGTTTTCATCCAGGTGCAAGAGTCACTGAGTGCTTGCGTCTTGAAGAAATGGCTCGCAAACTTGGAATGATTGTTACAGCAGGCAGCGACTTTCATGGGGAAAAGATTCGCAGCGACAGGCGGCCGGGCCATACTTGTGGAGATAAAAAAATTGAAGACAGGTTTTGGTTTGAAGAATTAAAGCCCGCTTTGGAAAAAGGTCAGTCAGAATAGATTATATCCCTTCCCTGCCTTTAAAAATAAAAAAAAGTGTAAAAAAAATTCAGAAAACGCATAAGCCGCAGCTATTAAATATATGATTCTACTTTTGAATTAGGTGGCTTATGCAAATTTATTCATTTTCTCCTTTTGGGTATGAAGGTTCTCTTGTTTCTGTTGAGGTTGATTTGCGGCGGGGAATTCCTGCTACAGATCTTGTAGGTCTTGCAGATAGCGCGGTAAAAGAAGCCCGCGAACGAATGCAGGCGGCTATTCGCAATTCTGGATTTGATTATCCTTCTGAGCGAGTCCTTATAAGTCTTTCTCCTGCAGATTTAAAAAAGGAAGGCGCGGGTTTTGATTTGCCAATTGCGCTAAGCGTTCTTTTTTCTCAAGCTAAAGAAAAGTTTTCTCAAAAGGATAATTCTCCTGTTTTGGTAATGGGCGAGCTAGAGCTTTCTGGAAGGGTCCGCCCTGTAAAAGGTGTTCATGCTGCCGCAAGCACGGCAGTGGCATTTGGAATTACAAGGTGCATCGTTCCTGAAGCAAATTGCGAAGAAGCCCGCGACGTTGGCGGAATGAAAGTTTTTGGAGCAAAAACTCTAGAAGATGCTTTTTCTGCTCTTGAAAATCCAGAAGTTTTTGCTGCGCAAGCTGAAAAACAGTTTGATTTTACAGAAATCCCAGAAGACTGCGAAAATATTGAAGGCGTTTTGTTTCAAAAAGTTAAGCCGGAATTAGAATTTTCAGAAGTTCGCGGGCAAAGTCTGCTCGTAAAGGCTTTGCAAATCGCCGCTGCGGGCGGCCACAATCTAATTGCAGTAGGCGCTCCTGGATGCGGAAAAACAATGGCGATTCAAAAATTTCTAGGACTTTTGCCGCTGCTTACAATAGAAGAAGCTCAGCCTGTAACAAGAATATTAAGCCTTGCGGGCTTGCTTAGAACAGATTCTGCTCCAAATAGAATTCCGCCGTTTAGAATGCCTCATCAGACTGCTTCTATTGAAGGCATTTGTGGAGGCGGCCCTCATTGCAGACCAGGAGAAGTTTCTCTTGCTCACAACGGAGTTTTGTTTTTGGACGAGGCTTCTGAATTTAGAACTAGCGTTTTGCAGATGTTGAGAGTTCCTCTTGAAAATGGTCAAATAACCCTAAGCCGTGCGGGGCGTTCTACAGTTTTTCCTGCAAGATTTCAGCTTCTTATGGCAACAAATCCCTGTCCTTGCGGAAATTACGGTTCTCCTTCAAAAGTTTGTCTTTGCAGCGCAAGGGCTATTGATTTGTTCTGGAAGAAGTTTTCGGCTCCGCTTTTAGACAGAGTTGATCTTAGAGTTCATGTGGTAAACGAAAACGATCTTTCAGATAAGGACACAAAAAACGAATCTTTTAATTTTTTTGATGGAAAAACAAGCGTTTCTACTGCCGAACTCCGAAAAGGCATTGCAAATGCTGTAAAAGCTCAGCGGGTTCGGCAAGGCAAAAAAAATGCTTTTCTTAGTCCTTCTGAAATTGCAGATTTTTGCGCTTTGGATGCATCTCTTAAAAATTTGCTAGAAAAATCTGTTGAGCGTTATGGATTTTCTCCGCGTGCGGTTTCTAGCATTTTAAAAGTTGCAAGAACTTTCGCAGATATTGACTGTTCAAAAGGTATCCGCGCAGAAGATTTAAAATCTGCTATAGAATTCAGAAAAATTGATTTTATGGATGGAAGCCTGTAGGCTTTTTTTTGGACGGCTTTGCGTTTTTTTTTTTTTTTTGTGTGGGGGGGGGAGACGAAAAAATATGTCTGTCCAAGATACGCTTGCGATTAAATCTTGAATCAGCCGTTTTTAACGTTTGCATAAACCTTAAATAAAAAAGGCTGCTCAAAAATGAGCAGCCTTTTTTACCGGAGAAGAGACTTGAACTCTTACGCAGTCGCCCGCAAAAGATTTTGAGTCTTTCGTGTCTACCATTCCACCACTCCGGCGAATGATTTGATATTAACAGAAAAAAAAGCCTTTTTCAAGTAGTTGTAACCCGATATAATAAGAAAACTAGAAAAAAATGAAAAATATTGAAGATAAATGTGAAAAAATCTTAAGAAACGTATTCGGTTACGACTCTTTTAGACCAATGCAGCTGGATGTTATAAAAAGTGTTCTTTCTGGAAAAGACACTCTTGCCATAATGCCAACTGGAGGCGGAAAGTCAGTTTGCTGTCAAATTCCAGCTCTTGTGTTTGAAGGGGTTACCCTTGTTGTTTCTCCTTTAATTTCTTTAATGCAAGACCAAGTTGCATCTTTAAAAGAAAATGGTGTTGAGTCGGTGTTTTTAAATAGCTCCCTTGAGAGGGAAGAATATTTTAATGCTATAAATAGCATCAAAAAAGGTTCTGCTAAAATTGTGTATATTTCTCCTGAAGGGCTTGCCACAGGAAAAATCCTTGATATTTTGCAGGAAGCAGAGAAGTCTGTCAGCTGCATAACTGTTGACGAGGCTCACTGCGTAAGTGAATGGGGGCACGATTTTAGACCAGACTACCTTGATATTTTTTCTGTCCGTGAACGCTTTCCTAATGCCGTCTGCCTAGCTCTTACGGCGACAGCAACCGCTCAAGTCCGGCAAGATATTATAAAAAATCTTAAGATGAAAAATCCTAGCGTGTTTGTTTCCAGTTTTAATCGGGAAAATATTTTTCTTGAAGTAAGACCTAAAAAAAATGCGCTGCAACAGATTTGCGAGTATTTAAATGCTCATCAAGAAGAAAGCGGGATTATTTATTGTTTTTCAAGAAAGCAAGTGGATCAGCTTACTCAGTCGCTAAGCGAAAAAGGCTTTTCTGTAGAAAAATATCATGCAGGCTTAGATGACAAGGAGCGCGTTGAAAATCAAAACTTGTTTATTACTGATAAAGTTCAAATAATGGTCGCCACAGTAGCCTTTGGAATGGGAATTAATAAGCCAAACGTCAGATTTGTTATGCATTACGATATTCCAAAGTCTCTTGAAGAATACTATCAAGAAATTGGAAGAGCGGGGCGAGATGGTTTGCCGTCAACTGCAATTTTATTCTATAGCGGCGCAGATATTCATAAAATTAGATTTTTCTTTGAAGATTCCGCGGATTCTCAAAAGTCAGAAAATTTGCTGAAAAGCATGATAAATTATGCCACTTCGAGACAGTGCCGCAGAAAAGTTCTTCTAAGCTATTTTGGAGAAAATTTTTTGCCAGAAAAAAAATCTTCTGAAAACTGCTGCGATATTTGCTCATCTAAAACAAATTTAAATTTTGATGTTACAATTCCGTCTCAGAAATTTATGTGCTGTATTCTTCGTACCGGTCAGCGATACGGGGTTTCTTACATAATTGATGTGCTAATGGGTTCCCGCCAAAAAAGAATTCTTGATAATCATCACGAAACACTTTCAACCTGGGGAATCGGAAAAGAACTTTCCAAGGAAGACTGGTTTTCGCTTTCAGACGCGTTGATTGATGCAGGTTTCATTTTTAAAAGCGGCGAATACAATGTCCTGAAGCTTTCTGATTCGGGAAAAATTGCTCTTTCCTCGCGGGAGTGCATAAAACTTCCTGTAGTGATTCATCAGTTAAAGGTTCTGAATCAAGTTGTTCCTAAAAAAGCAGAATCCGCAATTCATAAAAAAGGTGATTTTGCAAGAAATTTGTGCGAACAAGATTTAATCTTATACAATGACATAAAAGTTTGGCGAAAAAATCTTGCGGAAGAAATGAATGTTCCTCCTTACGTTATTTTTGGCGACAAAACGCTAGAAGAACTGGTAGAAAAAAAGCCCCGCACAAAGGCGGAGCTTTTAAAGGTCTTTGGAATAGGAGAAGTAAAGGCTGAAAAAATAGGAGATGCCATTCTTCGCCTTGTTTCTGGCAAATAAAATTAAGAAAAGAGTTTTCTACATTCTAGGTAAAATCTTTTTTCGTCGGCTTCGCCCATGCTAAAACTTTTTCTAGGCAAAGGACCTCTTGCGCTTATAGTAGCAAAAAAACTGTCCTTTGCTACTGGCGGCAAAAGAATTCCTGTGGTGTTTTCTTGCTTTCCTAGCCTAAAAATTTCGTCAGAACCATGTATGTAGTCTATTTCTGCTTTGATTAGGCGGCAGCCTTTTTCGTCGCAAATATGACTTTTTGGCGCCGTCTTTAAAAAATCATCTAAAGCTGGCTGAAGGCGGCTTACAGCGAGCTCCTTTATATCTGTTTTTAAAAGTACAAAACTTTGCTTTCCATTTTCCATAAAAGTAAAGCCGAAATCGGAACTGCTGTTTTTTACGCTTTCTTCTAGCTCTTTTTGTGTGTTAATTTTTTCAGTTGTTCCTTCTAGCTTTGTGCACAAATCTTTTATGAGTTCTTTGGAATCTATGTTGAATAAAACTCTATGAATTGGCTCAAAGGTTAGACCTTCGTCGTAAATGTTTACAATCTCCACAAGAGCGTACCGCACAGGATTTTCAACGTCATTTGCCGATTCTGGATGTTCAGTTTTGTACTTTTCCCAAACGGATTTTGCTGTTGCCAAAGAATGGTTTCCGTCGCCAACTGCAAATAAAAATACAGAACCGTCAGAACAGGTGTTTTGAGCAGAAAGCTTTTCAAGAGATTTTTCAATTCTGTCCATTTCTTCTTGAGTTGAAACCTCCCAGCCTTTAATGCTTCCGCCTCCAAGCATTAATTTTCCGCTGTATAATTGTTCGTTTTGCTTTTTTGCTAAAATTCCAGTTTCTTCTACTAGCAATTTTTCAGGATCGTTTACTAAAAGCATTATATGAGGCAGTTCCAAAGGCGCTCCGTCGCGAATTTCCATCCTAGGAGGAATTCTTTCTACAATCGTTGCCTCTGTCGCCCTGATTAAAGCTGTGCTAAAAGGCTTCCATTCATATTTTTCAAGGTCGATTGCAACTATAAGTCCTTTTCTTGTCCTTCCGTGGGAAGTAGTTCTTTCTATATATATAAACTCTTCTTTTTCTGGCTCAAAAATTCCTTCCTTAAGATAGGTCTGCATGGTTTTTCTGATTTTTAGAATTTTTTCATTTTTATCTTTGTCATTTAAATAAACTTCAGGAAGAATTAAGTTCAGCGTGGAAGGTTTAGACTTTGCACATTCTTCAGCTTTTTTCCAATATTCACGGTCTTGAGTGTATTGGTCGCAGGCAACTGTTGCCCAGGTTTCTGTATCAAGTTTTTTTGGCAAAAGAATTTTAGGGATTTTGATTCCGAATTGTTCAAAAGTTTTCATATAAAAAATATAACGGATTTTTTTTGTTTATGCTATAATATCGCTATGCCAGATAATAAGTTGAACCAGCAGCAGAAAGCTTCGCAGTCTCAGGTGATGTCTAGCCAGCAAATTATGGCAATAAAAATGCTTGGAATGAGCAGCCAGGAACTTAGAGATGAAATATTGGCAAAAATCGATGAAAATCCTGCTTTGGAGCTTGTAAAAGATCCGTTTTCAGACGGAGTAGATGTTTCTGTAAAAAATAGCAATCTTGCAAGCGGTGCTCGAGTAGGAAAATCTTCTTCAAAGGGGCAGCTTGAATCTGATAATTTTCAGCTTATGCTTGAAAGTTCTCCGGATAACAGAGAAACCTTGCAAGACCATTTAATTCATCAGCTTAACATGAGCAATCTTTCTAGTTCAGAGAACGTTCTTTGCAAAAAACTTATAGAAAATCTGGACGAAAACGGATTTTACGTGCTTGCTCCAATTTCTTTGTTAGATTCAAAAGAGGATTCTCAAAGTAAAAGTTTTTTAAATCACTGCATTTCGATTGTCAGGCACTTTGATCCTCCTGGAATTTGTGTTCAAAATCTTTCTGAAAGTTTAAAAGTTCAGTTTGATTTAAAAATGAATTCTGATTCCCAAAATATTAGTTTAGCAAAAAAAAATGAAATTTCTAAACTTGTATATTTTTTTCTTGATTCTCATTTGGATTTTTTAAATCCTCCAATAGCAGAAAAAGTTTGCAAAAAAGTTCAGGGTTGGCTATTGCAGCAAAAAACACTTTCTTTTCAATCTGAAAAACAAAAAGACTTCTTGCCGGATTTTAAAACTGTAACGGAAAAAAACGTTCAAAAAGCAATTTCTATTATACAGTCGTTAAATCCATATCCAGCAGCAGAATTTAACAGTTCTAGTTCGCAGCATTTTATAAGCCCTGATGTTTATGTTGTTCGCTGCAGCGGCGCAATTGATAGCGATGATTTTTCAATCGGACTTGTAAAAAATGATTCGAACTCATTTTTTAGGGTTGTTATTTCCAAGGACAGTGTTCCTGTTGTTCGGCTTTCTAAAGATTTTAATGAAGAAAAATTAGACGAAAAAAATCAATCTAAGAAAGAACAGCAGTTTATAAAAACTCAGCTAAAAAATGCAGAATTTTTTTTAGGAGCGTTGGATTTCCGTTATCAAGCCATAATAGAATCTTGCAGCAATCTTGTTCATGCCCAGAAATTGTTTTTTTCGAAAGGATATGGAAATCTTGTTCCCTTGAGTCAGCGGCAATTTGCAAAAGAGCTTGGCGTTCACGAATCTACCGTTAGCCGTTTGGCAAACAGCAAATTTATTCAGTGTGATTGGGGAACTTTTCCTTTGAAATACTTTTTTTCTTCTGCAATTAAAAAAGATAAGGTGGAAGATGATGCGGGTGAATCAAATTCAGTTTCTTCAGATACTGTAAGAATAGAAATTGAAAATATTCTTAAAAACAATAGCGAAGGAAAAAAACTTTCTGATCAAAAAATTGCCGATTTGCTTGCCGAAAAAGGCTATAAGATTGCAAGGCGAACAGTTTCAAAATATCGTTCGCAGCTAATGATTGGTTCTAGCTACGAACGCGTGTAATTTTGCCGGGCTTTTTGCATTTTTAGTTGCGAAAAAAAAGTTCGGTATTTTATTTAAGGTTTATGCAGACCTTAAAAACGGCTGGGCCAAGGTCTTGAGCGCGCTCAAGCCTTTATCAGACACATTTACTTTTCCTGGATTTTATCTTTTTCTTTTTTGATTTTGTTGTCAAGAACGTCCATCATAGAGTTAAAAGCTGCTGCAAAATCGTAATCTTTTGCACTTACGTGAGCCTGAGTTCCCCAGCGAAAGTTTGCAGTTGTTTCTACACTGAATTCTTTATCAAGCTTGATTGTTATTTTTAAATCTACAATTAAATCTTCAGCGTATGAAATTCGTTTGATTTTTGTATCAACTAAATCTTGTTGTTTTTGGTCCATTGTAAACCCAATTGCTTTTACCGATGTTGTCATAATTTCCTCCTAACAGTAAGTAAGTTTGCAATTCAAATGATTAATTAAATAATACAATGCTAGTGGTAAAAAGGCAAATTCAAAAATATGTATTTTTTTTCACAAAGCATTTTTTTACAGTTGAAAATAACACGTTTTATGTGTATAGTGGCTTGTATGGCTGAAAAGAAGTTTACAGTTCTGGATTTATTGGATTTAGACCTTTCTGGTCACGATGCGCTTGAGTTAAGGTGTATCGCCGGAAGAAGAGGGCTTCCGCGCGACATTTCCGTTCCTGATATAAATAGGCCAGGACTTGCTCTTTCAGGTTTTTTCGATTCATTCGCATTCAAACGTGTGCAACTTTTTGGACGCGGTGAAAATTCGTATCTTGCAAAACTTCACAGCGAAAATAAAACAGACACTTTAAAAACTCTTTTTGGCTATAAAATTCCGTGCTGCATTTTTTCAAGCAGCCGTTATCCTACAGAAGAGTTTTTGTCGTTCGCAGAAGAAGCTTGCTGTCCTATCTTGCAGACTTCCCTTGATACCACAGACCTTTCGACCAGGCTTATACGCGTGTTTTCAAATATTTTTGCTCCTAAAAAGACCTTGCACGGTGTTTTGGTAGAAGTTTATGGTGTAGGAATTCTTCTTACGGGGCATTCTGGCGTTGGAAAAAGCGAAACTGCGCTTGAACTTGTTGAGCGAGGACACCGCCTTGTGGCAGACGACATAGTTGAAGTTCGTTGTGTAAATGGAAACGAAGTCCTTGGCAAAGGCGCAAATTCCCTTATAAGCCATCACATGGAAATAAGAGGCTTAGGAATTATAAATATTTCTAAATTGTATGGAGTTGGCGCCGTAATCGACCAAAAAGAAATTCAGCTAGTCGTAAAACTTGAAGAATGGGATAAAAACAAAATGTATGATAGATTAGGTGTTGATCAAGTTTATATGGATATACTTGGTGTAAAAGTGCCTGCGATAGACATTCCTGTTCGACCAGGAAGAAATCTTCCTATCATAATTGAAGCAGCTGCAATGAACGAAAGGTTAAAGAATATGGGATACAATTCTGCTCGCGATTTTAACCAAAACGTTTTAAAATGGATTGAAAATGGAGAAGCTCAAACTTCGTTTTCTCTTAATGAAGATAAATATTAGCAATAATAAAATAATAAAAGGAAATAAAAATGGTTGAAAAATTGCTTACTGTAAAAAATAGGGCTGGAATTCATGCAAGGCCAGCAGCGATAATTGCGCAGACTGCAAACAAGTTTGACTGCGAAATCACTCTTTCCAGAGATGATACCACTGTAAACGCTAAGTCTATTATGGGTGTTATTACAATGGCCGCTGGCTACAATACTGTTTTAACACTTAGGACAGAAGGTTCTGACGAAAAAGAAGCAGCTTCAGCAATTCAATCTTTGTTTGATTCTAAGTTCGAGGAGGAATAATCATGAAACAGATTACAGAGCGTCAAAAAGAAGTTCTTATGTTTATTGCAGATTTTACAGAGCAAAATGTATATCCTCCTACAGTTCGCGAAATTAGCGACCATTTTGACATTTCTCTTAGAGCTGTGCAGGATCATTTAGCTGCTTTGCAAAAAAAAGGCTATCTTTCAACGGAGCAAAAGCGTTCTCGCTCTATAAGAGTCCTTGTGGACGAAAGGCAAAAAGAGCCTAAAGTTTTTATGGAAAAAATCCCGCTTTTAGGAACAATAGCCGCAGGAAAACCTCTCTTATGCGAAGAAAATCTTGATGGCTTTGTTAATCTTACAGAACCTTTTATTCATCCTGGTAAAAAGTATTTTGCATTGCGTGTTCGCGGCACAAGCATGATAAATGCAGGAATTCTCGAAGGCGACCTCGCTGTTATAGAACAGTGCGATGTTGCTACAGATGGTCAAATTGTTGTTGCTGTTATAGACAACGCAATTACTCTAAAGCGTTATTACAAGGAAATGGACAGGGTAAGGCTTCAGCCAGAAAATCCTGATTTTAAGCCAATTTATTGCCGTGACCTTAGAATTGTAGGAACACTTTCTAGCATTGTTCGCACATATTAAACAGTATTCCATATAGTTTTAGGTTAAATTTTATGGACGCTCCTATTTATTTTTTTGCGGGTCCCGAATTAGGGGAATGTGAACAGGCTATTAAATCAGTAAAGGATTCTCTTAAAAAGAAATTCGGACAGATTGAGGAATATCTTTATTATGCTGCGGAAACGGCTGTTCAAGAAATTCTTACAGTTCTTCAAAACGAATCTTTGTTTTCTTCTTGCTGCTGTGTAGTCGTAAAAAATGCGGAGCTAATCAAAAAAAAGGACGATGTAGACCAGATTGTAAAATGGGCTTCTAATTGCGCAGCTGATTCAAACGTTTTAATTCTTGTTACAGAAACTTATTCAATAGATTCTAAAATTTCAAAAGAAGTTCCTGCTTCTCATAAAAAAACTTTTTGGGAAATGTCGCCAGAACAAAAAAATCTTTGGGTAAAAAAGTTTTTTACAGAAAAAAAATACAAAATTTCCGAAGATGCCGTCTGTGCGATTCTTGATTTAGTTGAAAACAACACCTTGGTTTTAAGTTCTGAATGTTCGCGATTTTTTTCTTGCTTTTCGCCTGAACATCAAATAACAGAAGATGATGTTTACGCAGTTCTGGCGCATAACCGCGAAGAAAACGCCTTTACTCTTTTTAATCAGATGGCAGATTTTTCGATAGAGCCTCAAAAATGTCTTGAAAAATCTTTAGAAATCCTGCAAAAAATAAGACTTTCCAAGGAAAATTCTTCCGTAATGATAATTGCGGGACTTACCTCGTGCTTTAGGAAACTTTCTGTTTGGTTTAAACTAAAAGCCGAAGGTAAACTTGACGATTTTAATTTAAAAATAAACGGAATTTCAAGCAAAAAACAAAAGAATCAGTATAGTTCGGCTTCAAAAGTTTGGACTTTAGGTCAGACCACTGCAATTCTTGCAATTTTAGCTAGTACAGATATGGAAATACGTTCTTCGGGAACAACTTTTGAAGATGTTTTTCTTCAAAAATTGATTTACGAAATTGTTCTAAAAAAAGGCGCCAGTTCTGCTAGCTACGATTTTAAAGGCTTGCGATAAGTTTGCCCAAATTAGTCAGTTCTTCGTCGGTTAATGTTATGCCTTTCCCCATCTTTTGATGATCTGGAGACCAGCTTCTTAAATCAAACTTCGCAGGTCTTCCGCCCCAGCTTACCTTGTTTAGTTCAAGGTTCCATCCACTTTTGCTAGTGGAAATAATTCCGAGAGTCTGTTGAATTTCAAATGAAAAATCTTCCGCCATTTTATTCCTCCTATAAGAAAGTTTTCAACGCAAACTTAAAAAGTCGAGCTTTAGGATGTTCAGATATAACTCAGTTGTTTCTATAATATCCTAAATATTGATTTTTATAAAGTGCAGTAAATGCCAGAAGTGTCCAGTTTTGTGTCTTGCTAGCTTTGTAATCTTAATGTAAAATATAACTTGTTATACCAAAAAAGTTGGAGGTTATTTTGAAAAAGACTCGTATTCTAATTTTATGCACAACAATTTTTTCTGTAATTTTTGCGTCTTGTGCATCTACTCCTAAGGCTGAAGAAACACCTAAAGTTGACGAAATTGTTAAAGAAGCAGATGGCGCTAAGGAAAGTGTTGTTGAGCAAATTACTGAAACAGTAACAATGGAGCAGATTGAACTTGCAAGGCAGTCTGCTGTTGAAGCTGGGGCAGAAAAAAACGCTCCAGAACAGTTTGCAGCGGCAGAAACAATTTATAATCTTCTAAAGGCAAGTTCAGAAGAGGATGCTAAAAATTCTTTGGCTTATGCGGATTTGCAAAAAAGATATTTGGCTTTGGCAGAATATTCTTCTGCAGTTAGCTCAAAAAATCGTATAGACGAACTTTCCTTTTCTTCTTTTGATAAAAAATCCTACGATGACGGATGCGCTGCTTTGGAAAGTTTTAGCGAACTTTCAAAGGCAACAGATGTGCTTGGCTCTACAATGCTTGAAAAAGCTTCTTTAGCCTCTGGCCAGTTTAAAAATGTTCTTCATGCAGGGTTTAAGGTAAAGGCAAAGGAAAGCCGTTCAAATGCGTTTGTCGCCAAAAAAAATGCTGACAGTGTAAAAGCCGGCGTTGCCGCAAAAGAAGACTATTCTAAGGCTGTTCAAGAATTCCGCTCAGGAGATTCAAGTTATTCAATGCAAAATCCAGAGGCCGCATACAATCACTATGAAGAATCTGAAAAAATGTTTGCATCTATTTTTAAAGACGTTTCTGCAAAACGAGAAGCCGCTTCAAAAGCAATGGAAGAAGCTAAGGCAAAAGTTGCAGAAAGTCAAAGTTACGCGCTTACAGCGGATTCAGAACTTCCTCTAACAGGCGAAAATGTTCAAGGAATCGAAGCTGAAGACGCAAAACTTTTGGAAGACGATAACTATTCTGCTCCAGAAGATGCTGTAGCAAATATTTCTGAAGAAATTTCTGAAGATAGTTCACAGGAGGCTGGGGAATGAAAAAAATATTTACATTAATTGCGTTGCTCTTTGCTTCTGCTTTTGTTTTTTCAGCAAGCTATAAAAATAATACATACCAGAAGCTCGCAGATGAATACAACAAAAAAGCTCAGGTTGCATTTGATGCTGGTGCCTATGACGATGCCGTAGAGTATTCTAAAAAAGCTGCTGAAAATGCTGAGCTTTCAAAAGCGTATATAGATATGATGCTTGCTCGAAGCAATGCGGAAAGTCAGTTAAAACTGGCTAAAAATAAGTTGGACTGGGCGGAAAAGGTTAATGCTCCAAAAACTTTTCCAATGGCATACACTGCTGCAAAAGAAGCGTATGACAATGCAGAATCTTCTTTTTCTAAAGAAGATTTTACAGCAACTTTAGATTATGCTAAACAGAGTCTTGCCGCCCTTGACGGTGTTTACGAAGTGACGCCTCTTCCGGAATATTATATTGTTCGACCTTGGGCAGAAACAAAAGACTGCTATTGGAACATTTCTGGCAGACCTTACATTTACAATAATCCTTTGCTTTGGGAAAATCTCTATCAAGCAAATAAAAACTCAATGCCAAAACCAGAAAATCCAAATCTAATAATGCCTGGGATGAAGATGAAAATTCCAAGCTTAACTGGAGAATATCGCGAAGGAATCTATAGTTCTTCTAAAAAATATGAATCTTATGGAGCTTCTAAATAGTGTTCTGTTTTTTAGGATTTTAATTTTTTCAAGGGTTGCCAATAATTTTGAGGCGGCCCTTTTTTTTCTTTTTTTTGATTTTGACAGAATTCAAAAATCGACGTATTATTTCTATAAGAACTTTTACATCAAAATAAAAAAAATACGTAATATTTGCGCTGCAAACTGGGAGGTATCTATGGCTGTTATTGCAATTTCAAGACAGGTTGCTGCACTTGGAGACGAAATTTCTTCTGCTGTCGCTAAAAAACTTGGTTATAAGTTTATAAATCGGCAGGAAATTGAAAAAAGAATTGTGGAACTTGGATTTTCTGCAGATAAATTAAAAAAATACGATGAAAAAAAGCCAGGTTTTTTTGCATCTCTTGTAAAAGACCGGGATGAATATTTAAACTATCTTCAAACAGCGGTTCTTGAAGCCGCGCAGGATGGAAATTGTATTTTAATCGGCCGCGGTGCTTTTGTAATCCTGGAAAATCTGCCAAACCTCATTTCCCTTCGTTTGGTTGCAAAAGAAGAAATTCGCATAAAGCGTCTTATGAATGAATTTTCATGGAACGAAAAACAGGCTCTGCAAAGAATTAATGAAAGCGACACAAACCGCAGGGGATTCCATAAAAGCTTTTTCAACATCGAAATAGACGAACCTTCTCATTATTTGATGGTAATGAACACAGGCGCTTTCGATGTTGAATCAGCCTCAGATACTATAGTTGCAATCGAAAAGTCTTTGATAAATCCAGAAAAAGAAGCGGAAGGAAAGAAACGCTTAGAAGAATTGTTAAAGTGCCAGCATTTGGTAAACAAACTGATTTTCGACTACAAGTTGAACATAGAATTTTTAAGAGCTGTAATACAAGATAATAATTTGATTCTTCAAGGCGTTGCAGATTCTTTGGTTCTTGTAGAAAGAGCTGTAAAAATCGCTGCGTCAGAATTGCCAGAATACAACGTGACATCTTCAATTAGTATCGTTCAAGATTATAAAGCTCACCTTCAAGTTTAATTTGCTTTTGTATTTTTTTATAATAAGCAAATTAAAAACTTGTCAAGTTAGCGTGCCAATAGTTGACTTTTACTGATTAAAAGGAAATACTAAAGAATATTATGAAACTTTCAAACAAAATTACATTAGCTAGAGTTGTTTTTGCTCCAATTTTTTTTGCTTTATACTATTTGCCAATATGGTTGCAAAATGAAATGCTGGCAAAGGTTTCTGCCTATGCTATGATTCCTTTGCTCGCCATTGCTCAGCTTACAGATTATTTTGATGGTCACTTTGCAAGAAAATACGGCGAAGTTAGCGATTTCGGAAAGCTTTTTGACCCGTTTGCAGATGTAATGCTTAATCTTACATTGTTCGTGTGTGCGCAAAGCTCATACAATGCGGGGCTTCGTTACATGCCAATAGCTCTTTTCGTGCTAATTTTGTACAGGGAGTTTACCATGAATTTTATAAGAATGGTCGCAGTTTCGCACGGTACCGCAATAGCCGCAAGAAAAGGCGGCAAATTTAAAACAGTTTTCTATATTACATCAGGTTTTTATATGCTGGCAATAGAAAGCGCTGTAAGGCTTGGTTTTTACGACCAGCTTGCGCCTATCATAGGAACTTTAAAGTGCATAGCCTTAGTTTTATTTTCTATATGCGTTGTTTTAAGTTACCTTTCATTTATAGATTACATAAAAACATTTTCATCAGTTCTAAAAAAAGGCAAATAGTCCAAATCTAGAGTTTTAAAAGTTAAAATTTATCCGGGCGGTCCTGTCTCTGTCTAAAAAGTATTTCCATGCAAAATTTCTATGCTGTTTCTGAACCTGTTTTTTAGAAGAAGCATAGATGTACCGTGCTTTGCTTTTTAGACAGAGACAGTCGTTATGTCCACCCTTCGCTAACGCTCATTCTGCGGTAATTTCGCCACGCTCAATCACCGCAGAACTTCGGGGTTCCCAGCACTACCGCATTTTGCACCATATTTTAAACATCTTGACAAATTTAGGGGGGGGGTATAATTCCCTATATAGCCCAAACTTCGAGTTTTTGGAAAAATAAACAAAAGCGTAAGCGAAGTTGCAATTTGTGAAGACTTTGTGCGGTTAGAACAATTAAAGTTGCGTAGCAACCCAGTTCAATTCAAACGAAGTGCGAGCACAACCGTCTGAACAAATTGAAAATTCGCTGAAAGCCTTTTTTCCTAACTGTTATAAAAAACTCGAAGTTTGGGCTATTATAGGAGTTTTTATGAAAAAATTAATCAGTGGAATGTTGTTTACAGTTTTCTTAGGGTTAGCAGTTTTTGCCCAGAAAATACCTGAAGGACGAAATTTGCCTGCTCTTGTTGTAGATTTTGCAACTGACAAAAATTCTTGGACAGAAAGCAACTTGGTAAAAGTTGACCCAATGAATGAAGAATATTCTGTAAGCGGCTATGTCGTTCAAAAAAATATAATTGGCTATGTAAAGCAATCATACGTGGTAACAATTTCTAAATCAGAAAATGAACTAAATGTTTCTGTTAGCGATATGAACTCAGTTGCTTGCAATAAGGAAGGAGCTGTTTTATCTAAAGCCAGTGTTATAAAAAATCCATCTTCAACAGAAACAAAGCTTGCTTCATTAATAAAAGAAGATTTGGTAAAAAGAATTTCTCAATGGTCTGATGAAGAATATGAAGAAAAGAATTTAAAGGCTTGTTCTTATCCAGAATTTGTTTATCAGCTTTCAAAAACTGCATCAAAACTGTACGCGACAAAATTTTTTGAAAAAAATGTAAATGGAAAAAACGTTGAATTAGAAGTTACGCTTAGTTCAATTGATGAAAACTTAAATCCTATTACAAAAGAACCGGAACAGTTGCAATACAAGGCAGTAGGTTCCGTGGAAATTGTAAAAAGCGCAGATTCTGGATTTGTAATAACAGAGCCATATACAATTTCTATCTATTCAAACAATGACAAACTTCTTTCTGCAAAAATCGGTTCTATTTATAAAGCTAAAGGAATTGCAAATATAAAGCCTCTAAGCAACTTCTGGATTTATACAATAGAAGAAAAATAGACTAAAATGGCGAATGTCAAATTTCGAAAAAACAGTTTACAAACCTAACAAGGTCGCCATTGCTGTGCTTGACACTGCAATCTGCTGGAATTTTTCAACGGATTATCGGGCTAAGCCTGATAATGGCAGTAAAACTCGAAATTGAACCTAAAAGACCAAAAGTCATTTCTTTTAATGTTTATACAACTTTTTTTTCTAAAAAAAAATCAAAAAAAAGT
>DJRF01000020.1 GCA_002437725.1 Treponema sp. UBA6367 | reverse complement strand
TGATTGTTGCAATTCCTTTTCCACTGTTAAACTCTTCTGCAAGTTGTTTTGTATTCGGATAAGTTCCCGATTTTATCTTTTTATGAATTCCCACCAGCCGTTCCAGCATCAAATGCGAAACAATATGTCTTTTTTCCTGTGCCATAAAATTATTTTAACACAAAAAGCGAAAATCACATATCGTCAATGCTTAAGCCACTAAGATTTATAGAAAAGCCAGGAATATTTTTCTTGAATACATTTGCTTTTTCTTCAAGCAGTTTAAGATTTATTTTTTCGGCTTTACGTTTAACTTCGTAAATGTTACATATTTTTGAAAAACCGTTTATGGCAATGATGTCAA
The DNA here is from genome assembly GCA_002437725.1 of Treponema sp. UBA6367. Classification (GTDB taxonomy): domain Bacteria; phylum Spirochaetota; class Spirochaetia; order Treponematales; family Treponemataceae; genus Treponema_D. Next base: position 25,764 of record DJRF01000020.1, on the reverse strand, counting down.
TTTCGTTTTGAGATTTTTTATCCCACCAGCCACCAAGCAAAGTCAATTGCGTTTCTTCTTTTATTTTTTCTGTCAAATATTGCTCAAGGGTTTTGCCGGTAAAAGTTTCATAATCCCGCAAGATTAAAGTTTTCAATAAATCGTATTGCCCAAGTTCAATTAAATTCTGGTTGGAATAAATGAACCAAAAATAAAACCGCAGATAACAATCCGTAATTTGCCAGCGAACATTTCTACTTTCGGCTTTTGAATAAAGAGGTCTTATAGGTTTTATCACATTGTAAACTTTATAAAGATTTGAAAGATATGTTCCAGTATTCTTTTGAATTATAAAATCAATTTCACTTTGAGTTGTCATTCCTTTTGAAATTAGTGACAGTATGGAAAAATAAATTCCGTAATCTTTTCCCATTTCGCTTACCAAAACATCTTTGCCATCGATTAAGAACGGAGAAGTGATTCCTGTTACAAAGTCAATCATCTGATTTTTTGTTGTGCAACCAGATTCCATGAGCAAAAAAATGTATTTTGCAACTCCGCCACTAAGCATATAAAGGCATAGCAAATCTTCATTTGTGAAAGCTGGATTAAAATCCTTTAAAATTTCTTTGCATATAGAAGGTGCAAATGGCATTAAATTGATTTTTGCAGTCGCACGTCCGAACAAAGGCTCTTTCGAATCTTCAAAAATCTTTATCATCATTGAATAAACTGAACCACATACAATAAAGTTGATTTTAGAGTTATTTTTGTTCGCGTCCCAAATATTTTGCATTTCACTAAAAAAGGCAGAATTTATTGTTTGTAAATCCTGAAATTCGTCAATAATCAAAATAAAATGCTGCTGTTTTGAAAACTGCATTACCTGTTCAAAGAGCACGGAAAGTTTTGTAATATTTCCGAATATTTTTAACCCAATCGATTCTTCAAGTTGTTTTTGCCACTGTTGACATAAAAGCGTTTCGGAGCAACGTGTTGTAAACAAATAACAACTTTTTTTGCCCTCAATAAATTTTTTGAGCAACGTTGTTTTACCAATTCTTCTTCGCCCAGTTATTAAAGTGAAATTTGCGTTTGTAAAAGAATTTTTTTCAATTTGTTCAAGCGATTCAAGTTCTTTTTTTCGGTCATAAAATTTCATCATTTAATATAATCACCATTAACTTAATGATGATTATATTAGTACAAAGCTATAAAATTTTCAAGATGAAATTTATTATTCGTTGGAAAATCTAAAAAGCTCATGTCTTTGCAAAGTTTCAACAATCGGCTTGTAATAGTTTTGGTATTCGCTTTTGTTTGGAGAGGCAAAATGCCAGGTATTCAAAAGCGGGATTTGCCTTGAACCGGCTTTTAGCTTCATAAAGTCAACATCGTTTCCGTTTTGACGCTCTGTGATTTCGCCAAGAAAATTTATCCGGCCTTCAAAATTCATTGTGATAATCAAATCTGGCGACAAAAGCTCGATTTCTTTGTTAAAAAGATTTTCTTTTGATTTTTGAGACTTTTCTAAAAATGAATCGATTAGAAGATTGTCCGCTTCCCATGAATCACTTTCATTTGAAAACTTTGAAAGATTCATAAATGCAAAACTGATTCCATTTTGTGTTCCAAAATTAGCTGCAAGCTCGCTGGCATAAGGAGTTTTTTCCCAGTCAGTCTCGCGGTGGATTATTCCGTAGGCAATATAAAATAAAAGCCGATGAAATTTGTATTCATCAAGAGATTTTCCGCCAACAGACTTTGCCTTGTACGCTTCAAAAAGAGTTTTTACATAATTCAACCCAGCCATCCCTAAAGCTTCACGCCCAACAAAAAGAATTTTCACAGGCTGCTGAGTGTAAAAAGGGTAGAATCCATCTTCCACAAAAAGCTCTGAAGATGATTTTTCTGTGCACACAATTTTTTTCCATTCAGAAAGAAGAGCTGAAATTTCTGTATCAAGTTTTTGTTCGGATGAAAGAGTGTAGGGCATGAGGAGTTCCTCCTAAATTATTTCTTTAAGAAACCTTCAATAGTTCTTCTTCAAAACAAAATATTAAACCTTTATTTGCAAATTGAGTAGAAAAATTTTGTTTTATAATTTTTGGAATATAAATTTTCATATAATTTAAAATTTCCTCTGCATAATCAGTTTCATTTGTTTGTCTAATACTATTAATTGCGTTTTTATATAGTGTATAAATTCCTTTGTTTTGTTTTGACAAATTTTTTATATGTAAATTAATATTTAATAATATTTTATCTATTTCAAGAACTGATAGACCAGTAAGATTCCCTTCGTGTTCTACATGATCTCCTAATAAATGAGTGTAATATAGTATCGCTCCAATATCCCTTGAGTCGTTTGCTCTAATACCAAGATTTGTTTTTATAGAATTAATTATTTGGAAATTTCTTTCTTTTTGTGTATCTCTTATATATTTTAAAAATCTATTCCAATCAGAAATAAGAAAAGTCGTCTCATTTCCATAGTAGTATTCAAATTTTTCTTGAAATGTAGATTTTAAAGCTTCTGGATATTGTCGATCAGAAGGAGTTCCTTCTGAATCTAAATCAATATCAATATCAAATCCCCAATGATTTATAAGTCGGTGACCATACTCTCCCCAGTTAAAATATGGAAATTCAGCTTTTAAATTATTATAAAAATTATCTTGGTTGTATTTATCAATATAGGAATTTATACTTGCAAATAAATAATCTAATTTTTGCTTGTTTACATATGAAACTGAAAAATCATTTTCAGAATATAAACCAATAACTGCTAACATATCCCATGAATGATCTTCACCAATTTTGGCGAAAGTTTTTTGAGAAAAAATATTAACTATCAAAAGAACTATAAATATATATTTATTGACTAACTTTCTTTTCAGCATCGAGCATTCCATAAGAATAAAAAGCTTTTGAATAGTATTCTTTTGCTAAATCTATGTTTTTTTCTACTCCTATTCCAGATTCATATCTTTTTGCAATTTCTAAGGTTGCTTGTGCATTACCATTATCAGCAGATTTTTTATACCAATATGAAGATATATATTCTTTTTCACTTTTTATAAATGGTATAATTCCTATGTCAGAAATTATAATTCCAGCATCAGAAAAATATTTGAAAAGTTTTGAATTGCCATTATCATATAAAGTTGCTAATTCATATTGTGCTATTACATTATTATTCATAGCTGCAAGTACAAGCATCTTATATGAAGAAAATACATCTCTTTCAACGTTGTTTCCTGTTAAGAAACATTTAAATAACTCGTATTGGGCTACGTTGTCACTGGTTGAGGCTAATTTTAGTAAATTATTTACTTCTGGAGCATAAATAGTTTTTTCAATAGGATTTTTTGTTACAATGCCAAATTGTTCAAACTTATAAAAATCTGAAAAATATTTTGCTTCTTTTAAAGAATAACAAAACATATCCTTTTTATTATTAATTGAGAGTTTTGAGCAAAAATATGGTTTGTTAGGTAATTCTTTTGTTGAATTTGTGATTTCATCAGTTATCGCTTTTAATCTTCCTGAAATTTTTAATGTATCTAATTTTTCTTTTTCTTCCTTTTCAAAAACCTTTTTTTGTTCTGTTGAGGTTTGTTTTGAAATTTGCTTTTTATGATTTTCTAATAAACTTGTATATTCTGTGTCTTTTTTTGCATCATATGAAAAATTATCTAATTGTTTATATAAATCAGGAAGTAAACAAGATTCTATTTCATTAGGGGTAACTTGAACATCTGATAATAATTGGATTACTTTTGAGTTATTTTTTATGAAAGAACAATCATATTTTAATTCTATTATTTGATTGTTTTTATTAATGATTCCTAAAATTAATTCATATATTCCTTTTTGTTCTAAATCAATTTTATAAGAAATTTTACAATTTTTTGAATCAGACTCTGGTGGTAGTGGAGTTTGATAGATTTTATTATTGACAATAATATAGACAAATTTATCTAGAGCAAATTTTGCCGGAATTAAAACTGTAAGGTTTTTATCTTTTTCAATATTTATATGCATATCAATTGCATTAAGTTCGAATAGTAATGCAGGATTCAGAGTGTTGCTTTTTGAATTTTCTTCATATTCAATTAATGCTAACATATCTGAAGCTATAGAATAAAATTCTCTTCGTGCAAGATTTAATTTGAGTAATGATTTTGCTTTTTCATTTTGACCTAATTTAAAATATATGCCAGCTAAAAATATTCTATTTTCAGATTCATTTTCAGGAACTATATTATTTTCAATTATTTTTAGATAGTTAATAATTAAAGGAATATTGGCATTTGTATTTTTTTCTAATAAAATTTGGATCATATTTTTTGCAACACAAATATAGTATGGATCTGTTTTTAAATATGAATAGTTCTTTTTTAATAGCTCATATTTATTATAACATTCTATAGCTTTGGAAAAATTTGAATTTAATTGATATTGTGCTCCTAGCTGATACCAAAATACAGGAAAATATTCAAATATATGTTTTTTATTTTCTAGAATTCTGATTAAATCTTTATGGTTGTCTTTTTTTTCAGCTAATTGTTTAATAAAATCTTTCATCTCTGTTTCAGAAATTTCATATTTAGAAGGAATTTTATAGGAAGTAATAATATCACTATAAGCACTAAAAAGATTTATTCTTGAATCATCTATTAAATTTAGTTCTTTTTGATCTAATTTAAATAATTGCTCTTTTAATTTATTATTAGCATCATATTTTGCAGATGTAATGTTCAATCCAGCTGAAATCCCTGTATAAGCTAATGATGTTACCAATGAAATGGGTGAAAAACCTCCATTAAATACGGAACCAAATGATGAAAATGCTTTTGTATAAGCTTGTTTTCTTTCCTGTGTATTCATTTCTATAACAAATTTTTTTTCATTTTCTGTTAACTTCAATTGCTTAATTGTATCTAGTAAATCTATATAAGAACTTTTTATTGTATAATCATATAATTTAGATTTATCAATCTGATTTATTATAAAATCGAATTCTTGATTTAATATTTCCCTATCTTTATTTTGAATGATATTTGATGTTGTATACTGAATTTGGTTCATTAACATGGCAAGCTGAATTTTTTCATCTTCACCAATATTTTTTGTCTGAGCAAAAAGCGTATTTAATGTAAAAATTACAGCTAGTAAAAATATTTTTTTTATATATTTCATTATCATATTAGTCTCCATTTTCTATTCCAAATCAAGTTCATCCCAATCAGCAATTTGCCAGTAACCATCTTCATCTAAATACATTTCAATTTTCTTTCCATTATTATTTCTATTTAGACGGAAAAAATATTCCTTGGAAGATAAATCAAAATGCAAGGCATGGGTAATATTTATAGAAATATGTTTTTTTCTAGGTTCATAGACACATAGATTTATAAATATCTGATTATTTCTCATGGAAAAATCCATTACTCTTGCTTTTGAATATTGCACATTGCAGTTATCTTCATCGTTAGTACAATTATAATTTTCACAATCGTAATTATCATTTGGATTATAAGGAAGAGCAGGTTTAGGTGCTGTATTTTTTGCTACAGAACTGATTATTCCTCCAATTCCTAGCAAACATAGTGCACCTCCGATTATATCACCTATAATCGAACCTTTGTTGTTATTGCCATTTCCATCATAATAAGACATAAATTCCATCTCCTTATCATTTTCTTTCCCGATAGTATACCACCGCTTCCAAATTTATGCAAACTATAGTGCGTGTAACTAAAAAGCGTGTTATTATAGGGTTTGATAAAATATAATTTTCCTATGGATTTAGGAAAGGCGATTGTTGAGTTGCGTAAGCGCAATGGGCTTAGTCAGGAGCAGCTTGCTTTTGATGCTGGCGTTTCCAGGCATTATATGTATAAAATAGAAAATAATCTTGCAAGTCCAACTGTAAAATCGCTCGAAAAACTTGCCGCCGCATTAAAAATCAAGCCGTCCATGATTTTTCTGACTGCCGAACAGATTAATTAATCCAAACTTCGAGTTTTTTATAAACTTTCAAAAAACGCTTTCAGCGACTTTTCAATTTGCTCAGATGGTTGTGCTCGCACTTCGTTTGTATTGTTTTGGGTTGCTATGCAACGTTAGTTGTTCTTATCGCACAAAATCTTCACAAATTGCAAATCCGCTTACGCTTTATTTTTTTTCAAAAACTCGAAGTTTAAGCTAATTAGCCTGCCTAATCGCTTCGTCCAGATAATCTTCAAATTCTTCTGCAGAAAGAATTTCCGCCTCCGCATCTTTTTCAGGCCTCAAGTAAATATAAGAAGTGTACCCATACCAAGAAGATTCAAGATTCGGGAGAATTGAATTTTTAAGCAGCCGGGCATTTTTTCTGTTTAACCGTGCAATTATTGCTCCAGGTCTGCTTGTGTCAAAGTCCACTCCGATGTCAGAATTAATATCACATATTGCCAATGTCATTGTGTTGTATTGCTGGTCTTCTATAATCTGCAAATACCTAAAAGTTTTTTCTTCCGCAAAAGCCGAAAATCCAACCAACATCATCAAAACCAAAATAAAATTCTTCTTCATAAAACACCTTCCTTTTTCTGTTTTGCGGATATCTTACATCAGTATATCTATCAAATTGTGATAGAGTGATTTTTGGTTTACTAAATATTTCTGTTTTTGAAATAACTCTGATTTTTGCTCGGTAAATAGAACTCAACATGAAGGTTGCTTTGCGGTGAATAGATTCGCAGGTCATTTGAATAAAGTCTTTAAGCAAATAATTTAATTAAGAAAAAAATCCGTTTTTTAGCCTTTTGGTTTTACGGATTTTTTCAAGATGTTTTTCCAATGAGGAAAAGAAATTTTATGACAGCGTTACTGATTATTCTTGCTGCTATTTTATTGCTTTTTGCTGGATATGTTTTTTATGGTTCGCTTTTTGCTTCAATCCGAAATGAAGGTAAATCTATCGGTGAAATCATTAAGACTTCAATGGGAAAATTTGCTAAATAATTGTTTATCATTTTTCTCTTCTTGTTTTGATTCTTGTAATTGTTTCATTTGTAAATATTGTTGCAAGTGCATTCTTTGCCCCGGTCCTTACTGCACAGCATATTGCCGAAGGTGCTAAAGCTACTGGTCTTTTTGCATCCTACAGAAAATCAGACAACTGCGATGATTTCTGTTTGCTTTATAATTCTTGCTGTAATTTATGGATTAGTTACTAATCGGTTTGGTATAAAAACTCTTCCTGCTGTTGCGGCATGGCTTGGAAAAGTTGGCAAAAAAAAGCAAGACGTTCTTTATTCCAATGGCATTTATGCTTTGCGCAACATTGACTCAGCTTGTTTTTACTATCGTTGGAAAGCTTTCCGCTATGATTTAGCATGTTCCAAACGCAATGTTTTGGGGAAACTGGGTTCAGTTGCTTTTTGCTACAGCAATGGCTGTTCTTGCGATTGTACTTGTAGTTGAAGGTGTAAAAACATTTATACTTCAGCATAAAGAAAAAAGCGAATGGCTAAATTTTAAAATTATAATCTCTTTCTTGTTTTTAATTTATTTTTCAATAAGAAATTGCAGAGATTATGTGCTCTTCATATAAATCAATTGCTCTTAGACAAAATATCAATTCTGCTATTGAATTCATTCTTTGAATTCATTAGAATTGACAGACCTGTGTTTAAAGGTGTTTTTTTTTCAAATCTTCCGGGGTGCTGACCGGAATAAAATAGGAGAATAGGCGATGCCTACAATCAATCAATTAATTCGTCAGGGACGTCAGTCAGTGGCAAATAGAACTAAGTCTCCCGCACTTCAGTCTTGCCCGCAGAAAAGGGGTGTTTGCACTCGTGTTATGACTGTAACTCCAAAAAAACCGAACTCGGCTCTTAGAAAAGTTGCCCGTGTTCGCTTGTCTAATGGTATTGAAGTAACTGCATATATTCCTGGAATTGGACACAATCTTCAGGAACACTCAGTAGTTTTAATCCGCGGTGGTCGTGTAAAGGACCTTCCTGGTGTTCGCTATCATATTATCCGTGGTACAAAGGATACACTTGGTGTAGAAGATCGCAAACGTGGTCGCTCTAAGTACGGTGCAAAAAGGCCTAAGGCTTAAGGACGGAGGAATAAGATGGGAAGACATAAGAAGTCTGTTGACCGTCCATGTATGCCGGACGTTAAATATAATAGCAAAGTTGTTTCAAAATTTGTTACACGCATGATGCTTGATGGTAAAAAATCTATTTGCACAAATGTACTTTATGATGCAATGGATAAACTAAAGGCAAAAACTGAAAAAGATCCTCTTGAAGTTCTTCTTAAGGCTCTTGAAAATGTAAAGCCTGTTGTGGAAGTAAAGTCTCGTCGCGTTGGTGGTGCTACTTATCAGGTTCCAGTAGAAATTCGCGATTCTCGTCGCGAAGCTCTTGCAATGCGCTGGATTATCGAAGCTGCAAGAAACAGAAGCGGTCATGGAATGGCAGATACACTTTCTGCAGAATTGCTTGACGCTTTTAACAATACAGGATCTGCTTTCAAAAAGAAGGAAGATACACACAGAATGGCAGAAGCAAATAAAGCTTTTGCTCATTTTAGATGGTAGTTCTTTCTATATAAAACAGTTTTTTGTGAAAAGGCTTTGGTTCTTTTAGAATCAAGGCCTTTTTTTACAGTTGAAAAAAAACTTGGCTTTCAGCCTAATAAAAAAATCAAACTCTCTTGCAATTTATTTATAAAAAGTGTATAAAGATAAAACCTATACTGCTATAAATGCGGTCTATGGTCAGGGTTCTTTGTAAAGTCAACGAATATTAAGAGATATTCGGTATGTCCGTAAAGTTAATTGAATATCAATTTTCAGGCACATACGGCCCTTGCGTATCGCTGCTTTCGTTGAAAGTAGCAATTGACAACTTCTATACAGAAAAGGGTTTTGACGGATCTGCGGAACAGATCAGGCTCTTGGATGCCATACCAGTTGTCTAAACACTTGTTTGATAATGATTGGTGGTAACCGGCCGTGATATTTCGAAAAAAATATGGAATATCGTGAAAGTTATGAACTTTTTTAGTCCGATTAATCACATTATTCATTGTTCTCAAGTTTCACAAAAGTGTGTATGCGAATATTGTTCTGTAGCTGTTGTTATAGAAAATATTCTGGTTTAAAGTGCAGCACATTAAAATAAAAATGCTGGTTTTGGGAAAAATTAAAAACTAGCAAGGAGAAAAACATGGCAAAGGAGAAGTTCGTTCGAACTAAACCTCACATGAACGTTGGTACTATTGGTCACGTTGACCATGGTAAGACAACTCTTTCTGCAGCAATCACTTCATATTGTGCAAACAAATATGGTGATAAGGCTCTTAAGTATGACGAAATTGATAACGCTCCGGAAGAAAAGGAACGTGGTATTACAATCAATACTCGTCACTTGGAATATCAGTCAGACAAGAGACACTATGCTCATATCGACTGTCCAGGACACGCTGACTATATTAAAAACATGATTACTGGTGCAGCACAGATGGATGGTGCTATTCTTGTAGTAGCAGGAACTGACGGTGTTATGCCTCAGACTCGTGAACACCTTTTGCTTGCTCGCCAGGTAGGTGTACCAAAGATTATCGTATTCTTGAACAAAGCTGATATTGCTGACCCAGACATGCTTGAACTTTGTGAAGAAGATATTAAAGATACTCTTAAAACTTATGGTTTCTCTGAAGATACACCAATTATCAAAGGTTCTGCATTCAAAGCTTTGAACGAAGCTTCTAATCCAGAAAACACAAAATGTATCGAAGAACTTCTTACAGCAATGGATACATGGTTTGACGATCCTGTTCGCGCAGAAGACAAACCATTCCTTATGCCAATTGAAGACATCTTCACTATTTCTGGTCGTGGTACTGTAGTAACAGGACGTATCGAACGCGGTGTTGTAAACATGAACGATCCAGTAGAATTGGTTGGTATTCGCCCAACACAGTCTTCTACAGTAACAGGTATCGAAATGTTCCAGAAAACTCTTGATCAGGGTATTGCTGGTGATAACGTTGGTATCCTTCTTCGCGGTATTGAAAAGAAAGACGTTGTTCGTGGACAGGTTCTTGCAAAGCCAGGTTCAATCCATCCACATACAAAGTTCGAAGCTCAGCTTTACGTTCTTACAGAAGCTGAAGGTGGACGTCACTCATCATTCCGCAATGGTTATCGCCCACAGTTCTACTTCAGAACAACTGACATCACTGGTACTGTAACTCTTGCTGATGGCGTAGAAATGGTAAACCCAGGTGATAATGTTAAGATTATTGGTGAACTTATTCACCCAGTTGCTATGGATGAAGGTCTTAAACTTGCTATCCGTGAAGGCGGTAGAACAATCGCTTCTGGACAGGTAACAAAGATTATCGAATAGTTAAAGGTAACGGATGCCTAGCTAATTCTTTTACAAAAGATTATAGGCATCTGTTAATCCTTGGAGGATTAAATTCATGGCAAATGGAAAGATTCGTGTTCGACTTCGTGCATTTGATGTTGAACTGATCGATCAGAGTGCTAAAGCCATCGTACAGGCTGTTCAGAAAGCGGGAGCAAAGGTTTCAGGACCTATCCCTCTTCCAACAAAAATTAATAAGGTGACAGTTCTTCGTTCGCCACACGTAAATAAAAAGTCACGTGAGCAGTTCGAAATGAGAACTCACAAACGCCTTATTGACATCATGAATCCAACAACAGATGTAATGGATTCTTTGATGAAGCTTGAACTTCCTGCAGGTGTAGCTGTAGAAATTAAACAGTAGTCCTCGCGCTGCTGTAAAAATATGGTACGGACCCTCCGGATCTGGGTTGGCGGCCAAAAGAAAAGGACTAAAAGTCCTAATAGGAGAATATCAGAATGAAAGGTCTGATTGCAAAAAAAGTAGGAATGACACAGGTTTTCGACGATGCCGGTAACTTAACACCTGTTACTGTGATCCGCGTTGAACCAAACACTGTTGTTGCTACAAAAACAAAGGAAACATGCGGATACGATGCTGTTGTTCTTGGTGTGGACGATATGAAGACCAACAAGGCAAATAAAGCATACGCAGGCATTTTCCCAGAAAACGTTTCACCAAAACGTACTTTAAAAGAATTCCGCGACTTTGAAGGCGAAGTAAAAGTTGGCGATTCTGTAGGTTTGGAACTTTTCAACGAAACACGTTTCTTGGACGTTACCGCTACTTCAAAAGGTAAAGGCTTCCAGGGCGTTATGAAGAGATGGGGCTTCCATGGTGGACGCGCTACTCACGGTTCTAAATTCCATCGAGAAGCTGGTGGTACAGGAGCTTGTACAACTCCAGGACACTGCTTTAAAAACATCAAAATGCCAGGACACATGGGATTCAAGCGAGTTACCGTACAGAATCTCAAAGTTGTTAAAATTGACCCTGAATTGAATGTAATTTTGGTTCGTGGTGCTGTTCCTGGAAACAAAGACTGCACACTTATCGTGAAGTCCGCAGTAAAGAAGAACTAGGAGATTAGGATATGGAAAAGAAAGTATATTCAACTTCTGGAAAAGAACTGCGTACTATCACTCTTGATGACAAAGTATTCGGTCTTCCAGTAAATGATGACGTTATCTATTATGCTATCACTAATGAACTTGCAAATATGCGTGTTGGCACAGCATGTACAAAAGGTCGTGCTGAAGTTCATGGAAGCAATGCAAAGCCATATAAACAAAAGGGAACTGGTAATGCCCGCCGTGGTGATAAAAAGTCTCCTATTATGGTTGGCGGTGGTACAATTTTTGGACCAAAACCACGTGATTTTAGCTATGCAATGCCAAAGAAAGCAAAACGTCTTGCGATGAAATCAATTCTTTCTATGCAAGCGCAAAGTGATAGATTTACAGTAGTTGAAGATTTTACTATTGAAAGCGGTAAAACAAAGGATTTAGTAAAAATTCTTAGCAATTTTGCTAATAATGAAAGAACTGTTATAGTTCTTAAAGATGATGACGCAAAGATTAAACGAGCCGGAAAAAATATTCCAACAGTTTCATTCCTTTCATATAATCGTCTTAGAGCTCACGATTTATTCTATGCTCGCAAAATTGTTATTCTTGAAAGTGCTGTAAAAAATCTTTCAGATTTTTATGCTGAAGACAAGGAGGCTAAATAATGGATTACACAGATATTCTTATTAAGCCTGTAGTTTCAGAGAAGGCAAATGCTCTTAGAGAACAGAATAAATATGTATTTATAGTACATCCTTCTGCTTCAAAGACAGAGATAAAAGAAGCGGTAAAAAGACTTTTTAATGTAAAAGTAATAAACTGCACAACTGTTAATGTTATGGGCAAGATGAAAAGACTTCGTGGTAAACCAGGAAGAACAAGCTCATACAAAAAGGCGATTGTACGACTCGCTGCTGGAGAAACAATCCAGGCTTTTGAAGGCGTATAAGTTCGCATAGACTAAGGGGAATTAGAAAATGGCTCTTAAAGTATTTAAGCCAATGACTGCAGGTACACGCGGACGCGTTGACCTAGTCAGAGAAGAACTGACAACCGATAGACCCGAAAAAACATTGGTGTCAGGTAAAAAGTCTAATGGTGGACGCGGAGCTGGTGGCCGTATTTCTGTGCGACATCAGGGCGGCGGACACAAAAGACGCTATCGCGATATAGATTTCAAACGCGACAAGCACGGCATTCCTGGAACTGTTAAAACGATTGAATATGATCCAAACCGCAGTGCTAACATCGCTTTGGTTTTCTATGCTGATGGTGATAAACGTTATATTATTGCGCCAAAAGGATTGCAAATTGGACAGAAAATTATGTCTGGTGAAAATGCTACTCCAACTGTTGGTAATGCACTTCCATTGGAAAAAATTCCTGTTGGTTTTACAATTCATAATGTAGAACTTACACTTGGTCGTGGTGGCCAGATGGTTCGTTCTGCAGGTGCAAGTGCTCTTATCGCTGGTAGCGAAGGTGAATATATTATTGTTCGTCTTCCTTCAGGAGAAATGCGCCGTGTAAACGGAAAATGCTACGCTACAATTGGTGTGGTAGGAAACGAAGAACACATGAATGTTCAGCTTGGAAAAGCTGGTCATAAACGATGGCTTGGTATTCGACCTACAGTCCGTGGTATGGCTATGAACCCTGTTGACCATCCGCTTGGTGGTGGTGAAGGTGCTGGAAAAGGACGTAACCCTGTTACTCCATGGGGACAGCCTTGCAAAGGTTACAAAACTCGCAACAAGCGCAAGCCGTCTAACAATTTTATTGTTTCACGCAGAAAGAAGTAGTTGCATAGGAGATAACTGTGTCAAGATCTGTTAAAAAAGGTCCTTTTGTAGAGAAAAGCCTTTACAAAAAGGTAATAGCAATGAATAAAGAAGCAGATAGGAAGATGATTAAAACTTATTCCCGCTGCTCTACAATCATACCAGAAATGGTAGGTAATACTATTTCTGTGTACAATGGAAAATCATGGATTCCTGTATATGTTACTGAAAACTTGGTTGGTCACAAACTCGGTGAGTTCGCTCCAACTAGAACATATCGCGGCCATGGTGCTACGGATAAATCAGCTTCGGCTGGAAAATAATAGGTGGGTATCATGTCTGAAAGAAAAGGTTATGTAGCCACTTCTAAGTTCCTTATAGCTTCACCTACTAAGGTTCGACCGGTTGCTCATGTAATAAATCAGCAGCCATGTTCAAAGGCTTTGGCAATTCTAGCCAATATGCCACAGAAGGGTGCAGTTCTTATATCTGCAACTCTTAAGTCTGCAATTGCAAATGCATTGAATCAGAACAGTAAGCTAGATGAAGATATGCTTTACGTAAAGGAAATCAGAGTTGACGAAGGTCCTAGACTTAAAAGAGTTTGGTTCCGTGCTCGTGGACGTGCTGATCAACTTTTAAAACGTATGTGTCATATTACCGTCATCGTTGACGAGAAGGCGGGGGAATAAAGTGGGTCAGAAAGTTAATCCAATCGGTTTGCGCTTGGGCGTAAACAAAACATGGCAGTCACGTTGGTATGCAGATTCAAGAGAATATGCAGATTTGGTTTTGGAAGATGTAAAAATCAGAAAGATGGTTATGGATCTTCCAGAATGTAAGAATGCCGACATTGCAGAAATTGAAATTGTGCGCCACCCTCAGCGTGTTACAATCGTAATTCACACTGCTAGACCTGGTGTTATCATCGGTGTAAAAGGTGCTACAATTGAAAAAATCAGTGCAGACATTCAGTCACAGCTGACTAAAAAAGTTCAGATCAAGATTAAAGAAGTAAAACATGCAGATGTAAATGCAAGTTTGATTGCTCAAAATGTTGGTCGACAGCTTCAAGGTCACGGTTCATTCCGAAAGGCTTTGAAACAGGCAGTAAGCAACGCAATGCGTGCTGGTGCAAAAGGTATTAAGATTCGTCTTTCAGGTCGTCTTGGCGGTGCTGATATGACTCGTACAGAAGAGCATAAGGAAGGACGCGTACCACTTCATACTCTTCGTGCAAACATAGACTATAGTACATACGAAGCTCATACAACTTACGGCAAAATTGGTGTAAAAGTATGGGTTTACAACGGTATGAACTATGGCATTGAGCAGAATGAAGATGCTGGTCAGCTTGTCCGCAAGCCACGTCGTGACCGTTCTCAGCGCCCTGCTGCAGATAAGGCTGAAAAATCAGAACCTTCTGCTAAGGAAAGGAGCTAAGTTATGCCATTAAGTCCAAAAAGAGTTATGCACCGTAAGGTGCAGCGCGGTAGAGAAAAAGGTAACGCTACCCGCGATAATACTATCGACTTCGGTAAAATTGCTCTTGTTGCAATGGAACCTACTTGGTTAAGCGCTCGCGTTATTGAAGCAGCCCGCGTTGCTATCAACCGTAAGCTTGACCGTAAGGGACAGGTTTGGATTCGAGTTTTCCCTGATAAACCGATTTCTAAAAAACCTGCTGAAGTCCGCATGGGTAAGGGTAAGGGTGCTCCAGAATCTTGGGCAGCCGTTATCAAACCAGGTATGATTTTGTTTGAAGTTGATGGAGTTGATATGACTATAGCGCACAGAGCTCTTGAGCTTGCTGCGGATAAACTCCCAATCGTAACAAAAATAGCTTATAAGCCAACACAAGACTAAGGAGGAATAAGATGGCTGAATCAAAGAAAAAATCAGATAAAGAAATGTCTTATTCTGAACTTGTTGCAAAACGTGATGAGCTTAAAAAGAAGTACATGGATCTCCGTTTTAAAATGGTGATTTCCCATGTAGATAATCCAATGCAGAAACGTACAATGCGTCGAGAAATTGCACGCTTGAATACGTTCATCCAGCAGAAAAAAAATGCTGGAGAAAACAAGTAGGAGCTGAACTGTGGAAGAAAATGCTGTTCAGGCTGTAAAGACTACAAAACGTTCATTTGTAGGTCTTGTAACAAGCGATAAGATGGACAAAACCGTTGTTGTTACTGTTACAACTAAGAAAATGGATCGTCTTTACAAAAAATATGTTACTCGTTCAAAGAAATATATGGCCCATGATGAAAAGAATGATGCTCACATTGGTGATACAGTTCGCATCGTGGAATGTAGACCGCTCAGCAAAAATAAGTGCTGGCGTCTAGCTGAAATTGTAGAACGCGCTAAATAAGGTATAAGGAGTTAGAAAATGATTCAGATGCAGTCTTGTATGACAGTTGCTGATAACTCCGGTGCTAAGATCGCTCAGTGTATCAAAGTGCTTGGTGGTTCTCACCGCCGCTATGCCGGAATTGGCGACATCGTAGTCGTAGCAATTAAAGATGCTATTCCTACATCTACAATAAAAAAAGGTGCTGTTCAGAAAGCGGTAATCGTGCGTCAGGCAAAAGAATATCGCCGTCCTGATGGAACTTATATTCGTTTTGATGATAACGCTTGCGTTATTGTTGACGATAACAAGAATCCTAAGGGAAAACGCATCTTCGGACCTGTTGCTCGTGAGCTTCGCGATATGGACTTTATGAAGATCGTATCTTTGGCTCCAGAGGTTCTCTAAGGAGTTATGGGTATGGAAAAGAAGTTCAGAATTAAGAAAGATGACACAGTTGAAGTTATCGCTGGAAAGGACAAAGGTAAAAGAGGAACTATTATCAAAATCCTTCCTAAAAAAGATGCTGTAATTGTGTCTGGTGTAAACATTGTTAAAAAAGCAATGAAAAAACGAAGCGAGCAGGATCAGGGTGGAATTGCAGAAGTTGAAGCTCCACTCAACATTTCAAACGTAGCAATTGTATGTAAGAAATGTGGTCGTCCTGTAAAAATCGGTTATAAGATAGATGGCGATAAAAAAGTTCGCATCTGTCGAAAATGTGGAGATATACTGTAATGGCTAATTACGTACCTCGGCTTAAGAAAGTCTATAAGGACACAATCGCCCCTGCAATGGTAAAGGAATTTAACTATTCTACACCAATGCAAATCCCTGCTGTCAAAAAAATTGTTGTAAGTATGGGTGTAGGCGAAGCACTCACGAATAAGAAACTCCTTGATGCCGCAGTTGCTGACTTGACACAGATAACAGGTCAGAAAGCTGTAAAAACTAGAGCAAAAAAGAGTATCGCTAACTTTAAGTTGCGTGAGGGCAATGAAGTTGGTGCAATGGTTACTTTGCGCGGAACAATAATGTATGAATTTTTGGATCGCTTGATTAATGTTGCACTTCCTCGTGTAAAGGATTTCCGCGGTGTCAAAGCAACTGGCTTTGATGGACATGGAAATTTTTCTCTTGGTATTACAGAGCAGATTATATTCCCAGAAATTGATTTTGATAAAATCACAAAAATTGCTGGTATGAATATTACTATTGTAACAAGTGCAAAGACAGATGCAGAAGCAAAATCTTTGCTTACCAAGTTTAATATGCCGTTCCGTAAGTAGAGTGAGGAATACATGGCTAAGAAATCTTTAATCATAAAAGCCGCTCGCAAGCAAAAATATGAAACAAGACAGTACAATCGCTGTCAGCTTTGCGGTCGTCCACGCGGATATTTGCGCAAGTATAAGATGTGTCGTCTTTGCTTCCGTAAATTAGCAAGCGAAGGCCTTCTTCCAGGCATCGCAAAATCTAGTTGGTAGAGTGGTAGGAGAATAAAATGAGTGCATCAGATCCAGTAGCAGATATGCTTACTAAGGTTCGCAATGCGGCTGTAGCCCGCCACGAAAAAGTTGATATTCCTGCTTCAAAGCTTAAGTTGGAAATTATAAAAATTCTTAAGACTGAAGGATATATCAAAAACTTTAAAAAGGTTCAGGAAGACGGACATTCAGTTATCCGTATCATTCTGAAATATGATGACAGAAATAATCCTGTGATTCACGGTGTAAAGAAGATTTCTACACCGGGTCGTCGAGTTTATTCTGGTTATAAAGATTTGCCACGTGTCTTCAATGGCTACGGAACAATCATAGTTTCTACTTCTGCTGGTGTTACAACTGGTAAGAAGGCTTCTGAAAAAATGGTTGGCGGTGAATTGATTTGCTCTATTTGGTAGTAGGAGGAAGAAATGTCTAAATTAGGTAAACTTCCTGTAGCTATTCCAGCAGGAGCAACTGTAACAGTAAACGGAAACGAAGTTACTGTAAAAGGTCCAAAAGGCGAACTGAAACAGTCTTTCAGTGATAATGTGAAGGTTGAAGTAAAAGGTTCAGAAGTTATTGTTGAATCTGTAGGTTCTACAAAACAAGCTAATGCTGACCACGGTCTTTATAGAAACCTTATACACAATATGGTTTTGGGTGTAACAACTGGATTTTCTAAAACATTAGTTATTACTGGTGTAGGTTATCGAGCAGAAGTTAAAGGTGATACCTTGATGATGAATCTTGGATATTCAAATGACTTTTTTGTTTCAATTCCTACAGGGCTTACTGCTGTTGCAGATCCAACTGGTAAATTGACTATTTCTGGTGCTGACAAACAGCTCGTTGGTGAATTCAGTGCTCAGATTCGTAAGCTTCGCTTGCCTGAACCTTATAAAGGAAAAGGTATCCGCTACGATAATGAAGTTATCAGACGCAAAGTCGGAAAGACTGGTGTTAAATAAGGTGGAGCGCAATGTTTAAGAAACTAAACGATAAAGACAGAAAACGCCTTCACAGAAAGGTTCATATTCGTAAAAGTATTTACGGAACTGCAGAACGTCCAAGAATGACTGTAACCCGCAGCAATAAGAATCTTTATGTTCAGGTTATCAATGATGACGAGGGAAAAACTCTTGCTTCAATTTCTACTATGGAAAAAGAATTTTCTGCTCTAAAGACAACTGTTGCAGATGCAGAAAAACTTGGTGAAGCATTTGGTGCACGCCTTAAGGATAAAAAGATTACAACTGTAGTTTTTGATAGAAATGGTTATCTTTATCACGGTGTTGTAAAAGCCCTTGCAGACGGAACCCGCAAAGCCGGGATTGTATTCTAGGAGTTAAAATGGAACGCCAGAAATTTGATAAAGACCCAAAAGAGAAAGAATTTGTTGAAAAATTAGTTACTCTTAATAGAACATCAAAGACAGTAAAGGGTGGACGAAGAATGTCTTTCTCTGCTCTTACAGTTGTAGGTGATCAAAAAGGTCG
Source organism: Treponema sp. UBA6367 (assembly GCA_002437725.1). GTDB lineage: Bacteria > Spirochaetota > Spirochaetia > Treponematales > Treponemataceae > Treponema_D. Next base: position 7,153 of record DJRF01000020.1, on the reverse strand, counting down.
TGTAGGTTACGGTTTTGGAAAGGCAAATGACGTTTCCGAAGCTATTAAAAAGAGCATTGACAAAGCTAAACGTAATATGGTTGTAATGCCTATGAAAAACGGTACTTTGCCACATGAAATTATTGGAAAATACAAGAGTTCTTCAGTTCTCCTAAAACCTGCTTGTTCTGGTACAGGAATTAAAGCTGGTGGTGCAGTTCGTTCTGTAATGGATGCTGTAGGAGCTACAGATGTTATTTCAAAATCTTTGGGCTCAAGTTCATCTGTAAACGTTGTTCGTGCAACATTTAATGCTATCCAGAATCTTATGGATGCAAAAGCTGTTGCAGCTGCACGTGGAAAGACACTTGATGAATTGTGGGGTTAATCATGGCTAAGGCAAAACAGTTAAAGATTACACTTGTAAGAAGTACAATCGGACAGAAACCTGCCAAAGTTGCCACAGTTCGCAGCCTTGGGTTGAAGAAGATTAACTCTTCTGTAATACAGGACGATAGTGATTCAGTTCGCGGTATGATAGCTTCTGTTTCTCATCTTGTAAAAGTAGAGGAGGCAAAATAATGTCTGATTACAATCCGGTACTCAGAGCTCCAGAAGGAGCTAATAAAAAGCCTAAGCGTGTAGGACGAGGTTCTTCTTCAGGACTTGGTTCAACTGCAGGTAAAGGTAATAAGGGACAGCAATCTCGCTCTGGTGGAAAAGTATACGTAGGTTTTGAAGGTGGACAGATGCCACTTTACAGACGTATTGCGATTCGTGGTTTTTCAAACTATCCTTTTAAAAAGGAATATGTTTGCATTAATTTGGATCAGCTTGAAGCAAAATATGCTGATGGTGAAACTGTAAATAAGAAAACTCTTTCTGAAAAAGGTTTTATTTCAGTTACATCCCCTGTGCTTGTAAAAGTTCTTGGTAACGGAGATGTTACAAAGAAACTTACAGTTGAAGTAGATAAGATTTCTGCTTCTGCAAAAGCTAAGATTGAAAAAGCTGGCGGTTCTGTAAAAACTGCTGAAAAAGCTGAAGAATCTAAATAAGTTCAGGGAGTAAAGCATGGCAAGCAATCCTATTGTAAATATGTTTAAAGTTAAAGAGCTTCGCAGCCGTATGCTTTTTACATTCCTTATTTTGGCTATCTTCCGACTCGGAAGTGTTATAACCATTCCTGGAATTGATGCAAATGTGTTGTTAAAGTACTTTGACGACTTGGCTTCGCAAAATAAAAATGCGTTTGCAAGTTATATGGATTTCTTTGTAGGTGGAGCATTTTCAAATTTCTCAATTTTTATGTTGGGAGTTATGCCCTATATTTCTACGCAGATTATTATGCAGCTTGCTGTGGTTATTTTCCCTTCTTTGAAACGTGCAGTACAGGAAGACGGTGGGCAGCGTAAAATGGCTGCATGGACTAGGATAGGTACAATTTTTGTATGTATTCTTCAGTCTTATGCAGTTACAGTTTATGCTGCTAGTATTCCTGGCTGTATTATGCTTGACCCACGCTGGAAGTTTAATGCTCTAGCTATGTTGACTGTAACAACAGGGTCTATGATAACAATTTGGCTTGGTGATCAGATTACTGCAAACGGTATTGGCAACGGAATTTCTATGATGATTTTTGCCGGTATTGTTGCTCGGCTTCCAAGTGCAATTATGGAACTAGTTCAAAAAGTATCTTCTGGAGAAATCCAGTTGGTATTTGTAATTGTTGTGATTCTTATGTTCCTTGTTATTGTAGCATTGGTAATTTATGAAGAGTCAGGAGAACGCAAAATTCCTGTGCATTACGCAAAGCGTGTTATTGGAAGAAAAATGTATGGTGGTCAAAACACTTATATTCCTTTCAAAATTAATCCGTCTAACGTAATTCCATTGATTTTTGCAAACTCTCTTCTTACTTTGCCGCTTCAGCTTTTTTCAATGATGGGAAATAATCAGGATTCTCCAAGGTGGATAGTAAAGCTTTCTACTATACTTTCACCTAACGGACTCTGGTATAATATTTTGTTGGTTATTCTTATCGTGTTCTTTGCATACTTCTACACTCAGGTTACTCTGAACCCTACAGAAATCGCAAAGAATATCCGGGAAAACGGCGGCTCGATTCCTGGTGTGCGTACTGATAAAACAGAGGAATACCTTCAGAAGATATTGAATCGACTTATTCTTCCAGGTTCATTATTCTTAGCAATGATAGCGATTATTCCTACCGTTGTTCAGAATCTTTTCCATTTCCCTCAGTCAATTTCGATGCTGATGGGAGGAACTTCACTTATCATTATGGTAGGTGTTGACTTGGATACTATGAGTCAGATAGAAGCTCTTTTGAAAATGCATCATCAAGACGGTCTTACTAAAAAGGGTAAAATCAGATCACGAAATTTGTAAAAAATCGTGAATTAGTAGTAGAAAAAGATTGGGAATATATGCTATATTACTTCTCACCGAATTGTCTCTCATTGCGAGGTGCCAGGATTCGGTGAGAATGTATATTCTCAGGGGGTCTTTTATGAAAGTACGAACCAGTGTAAAACCTATCTGTGACAAGTGTAAGGTTATTAAAAGAAACGGTGTTATCCGTATTATTTGTACAAATCCAAAACACAAGCAGAGACAGGGCTAAGGAGTAACAGATGGCTCGAATATCTGGGGTTGATATCCCAAACAAACACTTATGTGTTGCTTTAACTTACATTTATGGTATTGGTAACTCTGTAGCAAAAAAGATTTGTGAAGAAGCAAAACTTGATCCTATGAAGATGGCTAACGATCTTACACAGGATGAAATTGCACAGATTCGTGATATCATTGATAAAAATTACAAAGTTGAAGGCCGTCTCCGTACAGAAATCGGTCTTAATCTTAAACGCTTGATGGATATTGGCTGCTATCGTGGTCTTAGACACAAGCGAGGTCTTCCAGTTCGTGGACAGAGAACACGCACCAATGCACGTACTCGCAAAGGTAAAAAGAAGACTGTTGCTAACAAGAAGAAGGCTTAAGGCGGAGGAATTCAATGGCTACAGTTAAAAAGCGAAAGGAAAAGAAAAGCGTTTTTGAAGGTAATGTTTACATTCAGGCAACGTTTAACAATACTATCGTAACTATTACAGACTTGAACGGTAATGCTCTTGCATGGGCATCATCGGGTGGTCTTGGTTTCCGTGGAGCAAAAAAGTCTACTCCATTTGCCGCTCAGACAGTTGCTGAAACTGCTGTTCAGAAGGCAGTAAGCTACGGCTTGCGCGAAGTTAATGTTTATGTAAAGGGACCTGGAATGGGACGCGAAAATGCAATTCGCTCTCTTGGTGTTATGGGTCTTAGAGTAAAATCTATTCACGATGTTACTCCTATTCCTCATAACGGATGTCGCCCTCGCAAAACACGCCGTATGTAAGGAGATTTAAGTAATGGGTAGAAGTACACTTCCAATTTTGAAGCGATGCAAAGCTTTGGGAATTAGCCCTACTGTAATGGGTTATGATAAGGAAACCAATAGAAACCAAAAACAGACTAGAAGAAAAAAGTCTGAATACGGAATTCAGCTTAACGAAAAGCAAAAGGTGAAATTCATCTATGGTCTTTTGGAAAAGCAGTTTAAAAAATACTATGTTATGGCAACAAAGAAAAATGGCGTAACAGGTGAAATGCTTCTTCAAATTCTTGAATCAAGACTTGACAATGTTGTTTTCCGACTTGGATTTTCGAAGACTCGAAATGAGGCTAGACAAATGGTAAGTCACGGTCACATAGAAGTTAATGGTTCAAAAGTAGATATTCCATCTTACCTTGTAAAAGCAGGTGATGTTATTTCTATTAGAGAGTCAAGTCGCTCATTGTCAGGAATTAAAACTAGTGTTATCAAGAATGAAAACAGAAAGGTTCCTTCTTGGCTTGAAGCTGATAAAGCAAATTTCTCTGGTAAGGTATTAAATTTGGCTGCAAGAAGCGACATTGATTATGCAGTTGAAGAACGCCTTATTGTCGAGTTCTATTCAAAATAATAAGGAGTTCAGATGGCTCGCAAAAATCTGCTTAAAGGTTTTAAAAAACCTAAGGGTATTACTTTTGAGCATCTTGAAAACAATCCGAATTACGGTAAGTTTACAGCTTATCCTTTTGAAACAGGATTTGGTACAACCGTTGGTAATACATTACGACGTGTGCTCTTATCTTCGATTCAGGGATATGCGGTAACTTCAATTCGAATTACTTCATACGATGCTGATGGTGTTCCTCATGTTATCTCCAGTGAATTTGAAGCAATTCCAAATGTTTCCGAAGATACTCTGGAAATAATCAATAGTCTGAAACAGATCCGCTTGCGTCTGCCTAACGACGTTGAACAGAATACTTTCCTTTATGAATTTAAAGGACCAGGTGTTGTAAAGAGCGATGACCTTGCAAGAGGTGATGAGCTTGAAATCATGACAAAAGATATGCTTCTTTTTACCATGATGGAAGATGCTCGTTTGGACATAGAACTACAAGTAGATCTTGGAAGAGGCTATGTTCCTGCTGAAGTAAATGAACATTACATTGAAATTGTTGGAACGATTCCAATGGATGCGATTTTTACTCCAGTTCCAAAAGTTAAGTATTCAATTGAACCTTGTCGTGTTGGACAGCGAAATGATTACGATAAACTTATTTTGGAAATTTGGACTGACGGAACAATTGCACCTGAAGATGCATTGGCTGAAGCTGCAAAGATAGCAAAAGATCATTTTTCAATCTTTGTAAACTTCAACGACAGTGAAATCTCTGGTAGTGATGAAAGTGATGAAGTTGATGCAAGAATTGGGGAAATCCTTAATACTCCTGTAGAAGAACTTGAACTTTCTGTACGTTCTTCAAATTGTTTGAAGAATGCAAATATTCGCACTATCGGTGAATTAACAAAAAAGACGGAAGATGACATTGCCAAGACTAGAAACTTTGGTAAGAAAAGCCTTACTGAAATAAAAGAAAAACTTCAGGAATGGGGACTTACACTAGGAATGACAGATTACAGTCATCTGAAGAATGCTGTAAATAAAACAAAGCAGAAGGAAGAAACAGATGAATCATAGAAATGGTTTTAATCCGCTTTCACGCACAACAGCACATCGACGGGCTATGTCTCGCAATATGGTAACTTCTCTTTTTAGATTTGAACGTATTACAACTACAAAATCTAAAGCTCTTGAAGTTAGAAAGGCTGCTGAAAAATTAATTACTAGAGGCAAAATAGATTCTGTTCATAATCGCCGTGAGGTTGCAAAATTTATTCAGGATGAAAAGATTTTGAATAAATTGTTTACAGAAATAGCTCCTAGAATGAAAGATCGCAATGGTGGTTATACTCGTGTTCTTAAACTCGGATTCCGACAGGGCGATGCTGCTGACATGGTTATTCTTGAACTTGTAGACTACAAACTTGAGGATAAATCTGAAACAGAAGAAAAGAAATCTGGCTCTGCTAAAAAAGCTGCTCCAGAGAAGCCTGCTTCTGAAAAGAAAACTGCTGCTAAAAAAGCAACTGCTACAAAGGCAACAGCAGAAAAAAAGCCTGCTGCTAAGAAATCTACTGCAAAGAAAGCTGATGCACCAAAAGCAGATGCTGTTGCAGATAAGGAGTAAGATATGTCTAAGAACCATCGTGGAACTGGAATAAGAACGCTTCCTGCACATGGAAGAGCAACTTGCCCTATCTGTAAGAGAGATGGTGTAAAGTGCCTTTATGAACAGGAAGTAGACGGAAAGACTGTAAATATTTGTAAAGTTTGCAAAGCTGCATTGAAAAATAAAGCTAGAATTGAAGCAAAAAATGCGGCTGCTGCAGTTCCTGCTGCAGAGGAAGCTCCTGCTTCTACTGAATCAAGTGCAGACGCTCAGTAATTTTACTTTCTGACATAAACCGCCCTAAAAATGGGGCGGTTTTTTTTGCTTTAAATTAAATATTGGTATTGACAAAAATTATCGGGGGGGGGGTACAATTTCTGTAATATATTTTGAACTGATAGTCAGTTCAAGTTTTTTGGAGAATGTAATGAAAAAAATTATTACAGGAATTGTAGCTATCTGTGTTTTTATTACAAGTGTGAGTGCAGTCGATTTTTCTGTTGGGGCATTTGGTAATTTTAATGCCAGTTTAGGTACTGATTTTTCGTCTAATCAAAAAGATAGTTTGGAAGATTTGAAAAAAAATCTAGTATCTTCAGGTCTTGACGTTTCTGACAAGAAAGTTCCTCTTGTTGGAGGGGGATTTGGAATTTATGCTAATTTTGGCTTATTCGAAACAGGAAAATCGGTATTGGGAATTCAGCCGGAAATTGATTTTAATTTTAGAAACGGTCTTAAGTATACATTAAAATATTCTTCATCGAGTGCTTCTGAAGAAGTGAAACTCAGCCTTTTTAATCATACTATGGATATTCCAGTTTTTCTTACATATAAAGAAACTTTTAAGACTGTGCGCTTGGGATTAGGCATTGGACCATATATTTCAATTCCATTGTATGGAGAACAAATTGTTGTAGATTATGCAGGTGTTGAAACTACACAATATGTTGATGGAAAAGAGCATGACGGCGTAAAAGTTTCTTTTGATGGTATAAATTTTGGGTTTGCATTTAATGCAAATTTCGGATACAAGATTGGAAAAGGATTTATGAATGTTGATGCTAGGTATTTCCTTGACTGCTCACCTACAAAAATAAAAGCAACGCAAGGAAGTGTTTCTGTAACGCAAGAATATATTTATAGACGAATGCTTTCTTTAAGTTTAGGTTATGAGTATAAACTTAGCTTTTAGATTTTATTTTATGTTTTTGTAATTTTATTGCTTCTGAACAAGTTCGTTTGGAAGCATTTTTTTTGAGTTTTTCCATAAATGTTGTGAATATACTAAATGAGGTTAAGAAAACTTTTGCTATTTTTTTATGTATAGATTATTGTTGATATAAAAATATATAAATTATGTATTCGTGTTGAGTATGAATATTATGTAAAAGATTTGAATTAAAGTTAGAATTTATTTTATGTGTGTTTTTTTAGACAGAATGTCGAATTTGGAGTTTTTATAAATTGTGAAGAAAACTAGTACTCTTTTTTATTGATTGCGGATTATTCATATTTCTGCAAAAAAAACTGGTACCATAATGAAGTACAA
>DJRF01000011.1:2653-49178 GCA_002437725.1 Treponema sp. UBA6367 | reverse complement strand
GAACTTCTCATAATGGCAAAATTAGGCACATATTCTTGGATAATTCCAATAAGCGGAAACGCAAATTCAACTTATTGGAGGTCGTTATGGAAAACGGCATAACTTTGGAGGAGTTTTTGAAAAAAGAAAACCTTTCAAAAAATTGGATAGAATAGTGGAAAAATTATTATAATTAAATTTGACAGCACTATATGTGGTGTGTTATAGTACAAATGTAGTTAAAAGCATTTCTTAAAGTGTAAGAAGTGCTTTTATTTAGAATTTATTTTTACAATTTGTAAAATATATTTACAAATTGAAATGTAAGTGATATACCTATAGCAAAGATTAGTATAAGGGGTATTTTTATGGGAGCAGTGACAAACTACGGTAAACAATTAAGACATCTAAGGTTAGATTTATCTGAATTGTTGGGAACGATGGCAGAAAAGCTAGGTCTCTCTCCTGCATATTTGTCATCTATAGAAACAGGAACTCGAGCTATTCCTGTTGATTTAACTGCGAAGGTTATAAATGTTTATAATCTTACTACAGATGATGCTGATAAATTATTGAAAGCAGAAGTTGATACGAATCAAGCATTGACAATTGATTTAGAAGGAGCAAGTAATGAACAAGTAGAAGCAACTGTAATGTTTGCAAGAGAGATTAAGAATATGACACCTAAAGAAATAAGAAAACTTTATGAAGAAATGAAAAATAGAGGTAATTAATGGTTTTTTGTATTGAAAATGAAAATCAAATTAGAGTGCGAATAACTAAACCTAGATCAAGGGAAAACCTAAAAAAAATTACAAAACAAATTCGTGAAAAATTAGGCATTGATAGAAATCAGTTATTTGTCAATATTTTATATTGTCTTGAAATACTTATTCCAAAACTTGATTGTAATTTTCACTATGAAATTTTCGAGAAAACAATAAATACTAGCAAAGAAGCGTCTTTCTCTCCTAAAAAAAATTGTATATATATTCGTTCTGATGTTTATGAAAAAGCATTAGATGAAGATGGAAGAGCAAGATTTACAATAGCTCATGAAATTGCACATTACTTCTTATTTCAAATACTAGGTATTCCATATTTTGAGGATTGGGAAAAAGTTATGTATTATTCAGCTCCAAAACTTCATTCTATTGATCCTGAATGGCAGGCGGATGTTGTTGCAAATTATTTATTGTGTGAACCAGATTGTATAAAAAATCTTTCTGAAGAGGATATTGCTTTCCATTGTGGAGTTTCAAATTCAGCAGCCTATACTGCATTACAAAATGCAAATGGGCATAAGTATTTTGATTACTCTAGTATATTTAAAAATAAATCTTTTTCTGTTTGTATAAAAGAATACTCTAATTAAAAGGAGGAATTGCCTATGATTGTTTTTAAAATAAAAAAGGTCTGCTTTGAGTATGAATCAAAACAGACCTATAATTGGCATAAGTCATATGCCTAGTTCCTCTAGTAATGGAACTAAATAGACGAAACATCCGTTTAGGCTATTTCGATGTGGTAATTGAATATTAATCCTAAAACGGTGCTTTCGTCAAGAAAAATTTATTGACGCTTCTCCTGGTTGAATTGATGCAGTTTGCATTTTACAACCGTAGAAAATGGAGTTGTTTTCTCTGAAAAGAGGTACCGCTTATGAAACGGATTAAAAACTATGGCAATAGACCAAGTATTATAGATATTTGGTGGAATGCCTTTATGGTAAAAAACTGTATAGAATGGGATAAAAATAATATTCCTTTCTGTAGAACTTTGAAAGATGAGATTCCTGAAGATTTAATTAACTGGAAAGAGGCAAAATCAATCTTCAAGAATAATATTAGAAAAGATAAAAATTTTTTACATCAAGCCTATATTCATTTTTATCTTGATGATTTTCTGTTTGACGGAATTCATGGAGTTTGGTTTGATTATAATAAAGCCTACGAAATTATAAAACATTTTGCAGGAATAATTACTCCAGATTTTAGTATTTATGAAGACTTTCCATTACCGTTAAAGTTGTGGAATATTTACAGAATGCGAGCATTTGGATTCTGGTGTACAACATTAGGAATTAATGTAATCAATAATGTTCGCTGGAGTAAAGATACTCTTGATATTTGCTATCAAGGAATTCCCAAAAATGGAATTGTTGCTATTGGTGCAGTTGCAAGTCGCTTAAAATATTTGAAAAATCGCAGTGATTTTGAACAATATTTTATAAGAATGGTTGAGAAATTGCAGCCTCATACCATTATTGTTTATGGTTCAAAAAATTACGAATGTTTCAAAAGCTTATGGACATCTGGCATAAAGATTGTTTCTTTTCCAAGTAGACGGAATAAAAAGAAGGCTAATGCCGGTGATGTCCAGTGAGCAAGCCAAATAGTGGATTATTTCCGGTAAATAAATTGGACAATAATATTCATTATGTTACCAAAGAATATGAATTACATACAAATGGATATTTTGGTTCAAAAGGTACAAGAGGATGGATTAGAGAAATACATTCTTCCAATCCTATTCTAGAAGCTGGTAATTTTTTTGATAAAATATCTGAGGGTGGCAAGTCTATTACTTTAAGTAAATTCAAAGGGATTGCAGTCGAAATGCCAGATGGTACGAAGATTACGATGAGAATAAAAACTTCATCAAAAGATAGCCCTGCCGTAGAAATTAATGTAAAAGGTTTGCATCCGCAGTTAAAACAATATCAAAAAATTCATTTTGTAAAAAAATAAGGAAAAAATATGATAAACTCAACATTGACAAATCAAGAACTGCAACTATTGTCTTCTTTTATAGGAAAGTCTTTAATTTCTGTAATAAGAACTGAAAAAGATTCATATAACAGAGTTTTCGGCAATATAGCAATTAATGTCGGCAGTCATTTTTATGAAATTAGAAATGAACTGACAGTTATTGATTATTTCGGCGGCAAAGAAGATGTTTCTAGGTTTTATGTTAAAAAGCTAGAGAGCAAAGAATGCTTTGAGCCAATGGTCGTGCTGCCAATAGAGGAGATGCCAATAAATGAAACAATCATTGGCATCTCGATTATTCGTGATATGATTACTGTGAAAAACTCTGCTGGCAATACGATTTATGAAATCTCTATGGATGATGCAATAATCATAAAAACAGAAAAATCTGTTTATGCCATTTCTCGTGAATGGAGTCTTGAAGAAGAAATGATTATTGTAAAAACCACTGATTATCTGCGGGACATTTATTCAGTTGAGCAGATTGTCTGTGAATGGTCAGATGAAGATGATAATTCTGTTGCAACTTGCACAAGGACAGAAATATCTTTAAGCAAAAAAAATGAAGAGGCAATGAATATTTAGCATGTTCAGTTTCGAGTCTTAAATTTTACTGTCATTATCGGGCTTGACCCGATAATCCCACTGCAAACAGATTGCCGTGTCAAGTACGGCAATGACAGTTTTGCTGGCACGGTAATGACAGTTTTGTAAATTGTCCTAGCAAAACTTGACATTCAATCCCTTGGATAATTCCAATAAGCGGAAACGCAAATTCAACTTATTGGAGGTCGTTATGGAAAACGGCAGAACTTTTGAGGAGTATTTGAAGAAAGAAAACCTTTCAAAGAATACTCTGGCTTCTTATCTTTGGACAGTAAAATATTTTACAGAGCATTATGACTGCGCGAACAAAGAAAATCTTCTTGCCTACAAAGGCTACTTGCTGGAATATTACAAAGCAAAAACTGTAAATCTTAGGATTCAGGGAATAAACAAGTATCTGCGCTTTATTGGAAAAGAAAAGCTGCAGCTAAAGTTTGTAAAAGTCCAGCAAAAGAACTTTTTAGAGAATGTAATCAGCAATGCTGACTATCAGTTCTTAAAGTCAAAGCTGAAAGCCGACGGAAATTTAGAATGGTATTTTGCTGTCTGGTTTCTTGCCGCAACCGGCGCGCGCGTAAGCGAGCTTGTTCAGATAAAAGTTGAGCACGTTAAGGCCGGGTACTTTGATTTGTACTGCAAAGGCGGAAAACTTCGCCGCCTATACATTCCAGCCGTGTTAAAAGATGAGGCGCTGGAGTGGCTAGAGTCAATAAACAGAAACTTCGGCTATTTATTCCTGAACCGTTTTGGAGAAAGAATCACAACAAGAGGAATCGCACAGCAGCTTAAAAATTATGCCAGAAAATACGGGCTTGATGAAAAGGTCGTTTATCCCCATTCTTTCCGTCATCGCTATGCAAAGAACTTTCTTGAAAAATACAATGATATTGCTCTTTTGGCAGACCTGATGGGACACGAAAGTATTGAAACTACCCGCATTTACCTTAGAAAAACTGCCAGCGAGCAGCAAAATATTGTCGATGCGGTTGTAACGTGGTAAAAAAAATAAGGCATCTCTCTGAGATGCCCTGTCATCAAGCGGGTGTCCACTGAGGCTATGGCTTCTGTTCACTTAACTTTCTTTAATATTAGTTGCAATACTTATTATTTTCCATGATAATAGTTGAATGGAACTTTCAAGAAAAAATCGAATCGGCATAACTGTGCTATACGCCTGCATAACCGGGCTTGCAAATTTTGTTTCATCAATAATTCCTATTACTTTTTCCACTCCGGCATTGCAAAGTCTCTATTTAAATGGCTGGATGACTTTCCTGGAAAAATATTCTGCATTTACTAATATTGTTACATTTACGACTTTCTTAGTGCCAACTATTCTGTGTTTCGTGTATGCAGTCAGAAAAAAAGATGAAAAATTCAACGGTCGTTTTATAAATCTTCCGATTGCATACTCACTCATAGGAACTACAGGCTGGCTGACTTATTTTATAGCAGAAGTTGCAATCCTGTTTTTAATACGAAAACCGTATAATATTAATATTCTTCCGATTATTCTTACATCCTCAATGTATATAATTCTCGAATGTATACTGAGTTTTACAATTTCTTACTTTGTGATGGAAACGCTCCACCGCAAAAAAATTCTTCCAAAGTTTTTTCCAAATGGGAATTTAAGCAAGATACAAGGAACTTTTACTCCGTCATTAAAGTTTCTATTTACAATACTTTACGTTTCTACCGTGCTGTTCCCTGTTTTCTATCTTTTGTCTGTAATTATTACAACTAATCTGAATTATTCGATTGCGATTGACAAAAGCTCTATGATTGTATTTTTTATAGTGTTTTTCTTCGGTATTTTACTTTTTATGATTTTCTCCGACTATTTTAAATCTCCGCTGAAAAAACTTAAAAAAGGCGCGGAAGTTATTGCAGACGGAGACTACTCCCAAAAGGTCAATATTGTTTCAAACGACTCATTTGGAATTCTTGCGGATGCATTCAATGATATGACATCTTCACTTGATGAGAAAACAAAACGTATTTATAAAATTCAAGATTCGATAATTACAGGAATGGCGGTAATGGTAGAAAGCCGTGACAACAGTACCGGCGGACACATTAAACGCACTAGCGAATGTGTAAAAGTTTTTATTGAAGAGCTGAAAAATACCGAGCAGTTCAAAAACCTTGCTCCTTCATTTTGTCAGGATGTAATAAAAGCGGCTCCAATGCATGATTTGGGAAAAATCGCTGTTGATGATGCAATCTTGCGGAAGCCTGGAAAATTTACTGATGAAGAGTATGAAATAATGAAAAAACATTCCGCAGAAGGAGCCAGAATCATAGAAAATGTTCTTTCAGAAGTTGACGATGAAGAATTTAAGCAGATTGCGAAAAACATAGCGCATTTTCATCACGAAAAATACAACGGACAAGGTTATCCCGATGGATTGAAAGAAACGCAGATTCCGCTTGAAGCCCGCATAATGGCGCTTGCCGATGTGTTTGACGCGCTTGTAAGCAAACGCTGCTACAAGGACACATTTTCTTACGACAAGGCTTTTTCTATAATAGAAGAGTCACTTGGAAGCCATTTTGACCCTGTCTTAGGAAAAATATTTATTTCCTGCCGCCCGAAACTGGAAGAGCTTTACAATTCGTTGAGCAAATAAAGCGCGCTTTCATTCGCCTTGACAAAAAATTCTCTGCCGCTATAAAATTACTAATAAAATTAGTCTAATAGGAGAAAATTATGCCGCGTGCGGGTCTTACAAGGGAAAAAGTTATTGAGGCGGCGGCCAAGCTTGCGAACGAGCGCGGCCTGGGTTACGTTACAATCACGACGCTTGCCGAGCATTTTGGAATAAAAAAGCCGTCGCTTTACAACCACATTGAAAGCCAGGAGGACATACAGAAGTCGCTGATGATTTACGGCTGGACGCACGGAATCGAGCCGCTTTCCGAGCAGATTAAAACTGACGACGCGCACGAGGCTTTGCGCCAGTATGCAAGTCTCTTCTATAAATATGCGCTTAAAAATCCCGGTGTTTTTGAGGCTATGCTCTGGTACAACAAGTACGAAAGCGAAGAGCTTGTTCAGGCAACCGAAAAACTTTACGGCTTCTTTTTTGCCCAGACCGACAAGCTTAAAATCAGCCGGGAAGCCGCCAATCATCTTTTGCGGACATACCGCGCTTTTTTGGAAGGATTTTCGCTTCTTGTGATTCACAACTCGTTCGGAAACCCGATTTCAATAGAAGAAAGTTTTGACCTTTCGCTCGACGTGATGATAAAGGGCATGGAACAGTTTGAGGGAAAGCAGGAAATGTGCTTGTTTCCTTGACATCAGACTTTGTGTGTATTACATTGTATGTAATATATGTTACAATTTTGGAGATTTGTATGGCAACGCTTAGCATAAGAATGGATGACAAGACAAAAAACTCATTTGAAAACTTCTGCGATTCGGTCGGGCTTACAGTTTCCGCCGCAGTGAATCTTTTTGCAAAAAAAGTTGTGAGCACGCACGAAATTCCGTTCAAAATCTGCGAACCAGACCCTTTCTGGAGCGAAGAGAATCAGGCTTTCCTGAAAAAGGCGGTCACCGACATAAAAAATGGAGTGAATGTTTCCGAACACGAACTTATTGAGGTTGACTGATGAAAAAACTTTGGTACGACCTTGCGTGGGAAGACTACCTTAAACTGCAAACTGAAGACAAGAAACTGCTGAAAAAAGCGAATGCCATTCTGAAGGACATTGAGCTCAATCATTACGACGGAATCGGAAAGCCCTAGGCTCTTACTGGAGATTTGTCCAGATTCTGGAGCCGCAGAATTGACCTTTTTAACCGCATTGTCTACCGGATAATCGAAAAAGACGGTGAAAAATACATTGAAATCGCCCAGTGCGGAACTCATTATCACAAATGATAAAAATGCCGGACAAAATTTCGGCGGAGAAAATCAAAATGACTGGAAACGAAATAAAATGGCTATTTTTTGATGTCGGTTCGACATTGGTTGATGAAACCAAAGTTTATGAAGACAGGATGAAAAGGATAGCGGAATTATCGGGTTTAACTTATGAGCAAATTTATGAATATGCTATGTCGTTTTATAAAGAAAACAAAAAAGGAGATTTAGAGGTGGCAAGGCGATTGGGTGTGGAATTACCTAAATGGAAATCGAAATACGAGAGGCTGTATACAGATACCAAAGATTGTTTGAAAAAGTTAAGCAGAATTTATAAAATTGGTGTAATAGCAAATCAATCATTAGGAACTTCTAAGAGACTGGAAAATTTTGGAATACGAAAATATATTGATTTAGTCATCGCATCAGCAGAAGAAGGCGTTTCAAAACCGGATAGGCGCATATTTGAAATTGCATTGGAAAGGAGCGGTTGCAAGCCAGAGAATGCAGTCATGATTGGCGATCGTATTGACAATGATATTGTACCAGCAAAACAGTTGGGTATGAAAACTATATGGGTAAAACAGGGCTTTGGAAGCTTGTGGAATATAACAGATGAAAGTGAAAAAGCAGATATTGAAGTTAATGACTTATCTGATATTTTAAAATATTTATAGGAAATGAATCTATAAAATCTTGCTGCCAGACGCAGCAGATTGAAAATGAGAAGTGCGAGTTTTTGCTTTGTAAAAACTAGGTAGTGAGCAGAGTCTGCAAAGCAGACGGCGCGAACGCACGTTAGGGATTGTAGTGGCAGCGTAGCTGTTGTTTTGTGCGGTGATTGAGCTTGTCGAAATCACAGTGCAAAACAATGAAGCGATAGCGTAACCACGCAAAGCCCGACGGTCGCGGCGGTTGAGTTTACCGTCCGAAGGCGCGAAGCAACCAAAGCGACCGGAACGCCCAAAAGAAAAGTCAGGGGAATGTGGAAAAATGTGTTTAATTTGCGAAAGAATCGAAATGATAAAAAATGCTCAGAATCCGTATTTTGTAAAGGAGCTGCAGACAGGCTATGTTGTGCTTGGCGACAACCAGCATTTTTACGGTTACACGCTTTTTCTGTATAAAAATCATGATAAGACGGAACTTTTTCAGCTTGAAAAGACGGAAAAGATGAAGTTTTTGGAAGAAATGTCGATTGTTGCACAGGCGGCGGCAAACGCTTTCGGGGCGGAAAAAATGAATTACGAGCTTTTGGGAATGGGCGACGCACACTTGCACTGGCATTTGTTTCCGCGAAAAACTGGCGACATTGAAAATTACGGAAACAACGGAAAAGGACCGGTTTGGTGGTATCCGATGGAAAAAATGTACAGCGATGAAAACCGTCCTTCAGAAGATGAGCTTAAAACGATGAAAGAAAAACTGCTGCGTGAGCTGGAGAAGATTCTTTTGGATTCAAAAACTTCTGACGAGCGGCATCGGGCAATGACATAAGAACTCAAGTGTGGGAATGACAGTAAAATCACAACGGATTAATCTCCGGGAAATCCGCCAGCTGTAGTTGGC
The DNA here is from genome assembly GCA_002437725.1 of Treponema sp. UBA6367. Classification (GTDB taxonomy): domain Bacteria; phylum Spirochaetota; class Spirochaetia; order Treponematales; family Treponemataceae; genus Treponema_D. The sequence goes on along the minus strand of DJRF01000011.1, from coordinate 40,378 downwards.
AGTCTGGCAAAGTTTGACAGTTCCTGGAATGTAAATAAAAGAGAAGGGACATATAATCACAGTGTGAACCGATCAAAGCAACACACTGGAGGAAAATATGCCCGACTACGAAAGTTTAAACCATACGACATGGGATTGCAAGTACCATATCGTATGGATACCAAAATACCGGAAGAAAAAGCTGCATGAAAAAATACGGATAGACTTGAGCGGAGAGATAAGGTGGCTTGCGGAATGCCGTGAAAGCGCGATTTATGTGACAAGAAAATACGGAGGAAGAGAAAAATATTTCAGCGGGCAGTATATATGGGCGCGCGGATATTTTGTTTCAACAGTCGGAATGAATGAGGAAGTGATGCGGAAGTATATACGGAATCAGGAAAACGAGGACAAGAAAACGGATCAGGATTTGGGACTGTTCCCGGAACTGGAATAGAAACTAACCGCTTTGAGCGGTTCCATTTCAAGCCACCACCTTTGGTGGTGGTAGATGACTTTTTCCATTATTTCAATTAATTCTGGGTCAAGTCGTTTCCTGATTTCTTTTGCAGGATTTCAAGCAATAATTGTATATGGTTCAACATTATTACCTACAACGCTGTTTGCTCCGATTATTACTCCGTCACCAATATGGACACCAGGAAGGATTGTTACATTCTGGCCAATCCAGACATCATTACCTATGATTGTATTACCTTTTAAAGGTAAATCTTTTTTATCAGGAGTAGATTGTTCCCATGTTCCGAAAATGTAAAACGGATATGTGGAAACTGCATTCATCTGATGATTTGCACCATTCATTATAAATTCTACGCCTGCGGCTATCTGACAGAATTTTCCGATTATTAATTTGTCCCCGATAAAATCATAATGATGTGTAACATGTTTTTCAAAATCCTTGTCGGCAAAATATGTAAAATCCCCGACAATTATATTGGGATTTTTTACGGATGGTTTTACATAAGTAATTGAATTTAAATTTTTAATGGGGAATACTAAATTAGGATTTGGAATATTTTCTTCTTTCATTTTTCCTTCCTAAAAAAGGGCAGGCCAGTGTGCCTGTCGTCATAACTAAAAAATTAAACCGCAACGACGAAAGTCGTTGTCGGCTTTGAATTTTATGTTATGTGCTATTTCTTTTTCCAGCCAAATCGTAAACTTCGTTGTCTGCTCGTGCAGAAATTACAAGAATATACATGTTATGCGTTTTTTCATCTTCCACAAGTTTATAAACAACCCTGATTCCAATGTCGTGGTATTTTATCTTTAACAGTCCTGATAAATCATTACCGGCTTTGTTCCCTAAAGGCTTCCCATAGCCACCTTCACTTTGGGGTTTTGGATTAGCAGAGACTTTAATAATTCCTTTTAAAACTATCTTACGGACAGAACCGTCAAGGCGTGCAAGTTCCTCTTTTGCAAGCGGATGATACTTTATTTCCCAAGCCATCTCTTACTCCAGATTCACATCTACATCGTCTAAGTCCGACTCCTCAAGACCAAATTCTTTCATAACAGCATCATGCGAAATATATTCACTGTTTTTTGTCAGACGGTTCTCAGCCTCAGCCGCAAGAATGGCGTTTTCATATTCTTCCATCATCTGCTGATAGCTTTGCGGACTCATCAGAATGCATTCAGGTGCATTGTTTTTTACAACAATACGAGTTCCAAATTTCTTTACATCAGCAAAAATCTTGTTTGCCTGTCCCTTATTAAAAAGACTTATGGGAATTATAGAATCAAGCACGTTCATTGCTTTCATAATGCCACCTCCAGTAACTATTTGTATTATATATTACAACTTATTTATTGTCAAATTTGTTGTTATTGCTTTTGGGAAAAATTCCCAGGAGCTTTGAATTAAGGACTTCAAGACAAAACATTCATGGAAGAGTAAAATTATGTATCAAAGTATATAGAAAAGGAGGCCTATAGATGGCTTATAAAACTTGTGATTGGTGTGGAAGAAGTTATAAACCGATGTTTTCAGCAGACAGGGATGCTGGAAATGCTTTTGCAGATGCAATGGGCTTGACTATTGGAGTAAAAGCTATCGGTGGTATTGCAAGGCTTGCAGGAAAGCGAAATTTTTGCAGTAAGCAATGTAAATTGGCATATGAAAATTCTAAAAACGGATGCAATTCTTCCAATACAGAAAGTTTTGGAAAAGAATCAAGTGTTCAAGAATCAAATGGTGGTTCCTTGGGAGGAATTGGCAAAATGTTTGGTGATATTTTTTCTTCTACTGGCGAAGAAATGAAGTCAATGTTTAATGAAAAGAAAGAAAACAAGGCTAAAACTGAAGAAATTGTAAATCTTCAGTTTGCTACTGATAAGAATGAACTGCAGAATCAGATTCAAAACCTATTTACACAGATTTCTGCATTACCAAGATTTAAAACACCCGAGCAAAAAGCCTTATACAATGCAATTAAAGAAAAACTGGAATTTGGAATCATGAAACTGAATTCCAGTGGAGCCGCTGCTGAGGCAGATTTCTTCCAAAAGAAATATGACAAATTAAAATAATGGAAGAAATTGAATCTGAAAAAGATTTGGAAATCAGAATCAGAAATAATTTGAAAGATTTGTTCTCTGATACTGATTTCATTCTCCTTGAAAATAAAGATGTCGTTGATATTGTAATCCTTAATGACAAACCCCAAAAACTCTTCTTTATCGAACTTAAGTTTTTTAAGAAAAGTCACCTACGCTTGGGAACTGGTTCAGAAGATGGAAAAGGTTTTCAAATCGAAATTTTAAAAGGAAAATTCGCATATTTTGAGTCAAATTTACGATGGATATTAGCAACCGAAGACGATGATTATTACAGGTTTTGTACTAATGAACAAATAAGAGAAAATATCTGTAACGGTCTGGGTGAAAAATACAACAGCATATCTAAAAAATTGTTTGAAAGCGATAAAATATCAAAATTAACTGAAGACGAGTTGATTAAAGAAATCAACCACTGGCTGAATCAGTAATATCCCAGTATCCTGGCTCCTTCAACAAGATCTCCCATTCCGTGAATCTCCATTTTTTCATAAACTGCCGTCCGCTGATTTTCTACGGTCTTTATGGATTTTCCAAGTTTTTGGGCAATTTCAGAGACGGAAAAACCTTGTGCCAAAAGCCCAAAACACTCTTTTTCCTTTGGAGAAAGTTTTTTGTAATTTGCAAAAAGTCTTGTAGTCCGGTCAGGAGAATCAAGGAGTCCGCTTGCAATTTTTGAGGCGTTTACATTTGCCTTCATTACATTAAGGGCTTCCGTACAAAAATATTCTTTTCCAGATGCAACCATTTTTACCGCAAGGGCAATTTCCGAAAGGTCAGATGTTTTTGTAATATAGCCCTGAACTTTAGCGCTGATTGCGTTTTCAACCGTCAGCGGCTCAGAAAAAGCAGAGCATACAAGAGTTTTAATTTCAGGCCTTACAGCCCTAAGCTCACTTAAAATAAAAAGCCCGTTTTCTTTTCCAACCTGCAGGTCCAGAATAATCATCTTTCAGTCATCATTTTTAACAAGAATTTCTTTTGCCTCGTCTCCTGTCGACGCCTGCAAAAAATCAAAATCAGGACATTCTTTTTTAAGGGCAAGGACAAGACTTTCCCGGATCATGTTGTGGTCATCAATCAAAAGAACTTTCATCAAAAAACTCCTATCGGCAAAATCAGGCTTACATTCGTTCCGTCTTTACCAGATTTTATAGCAAGATGTCCGCCCAAAGCAATTGCCCTCTCTTCCATGATTTTAAGGCCGGCATGTCCCGCTTTTTCACCAGGCTTTTCCACATCAAAACCAGAGCCATTGTCGCACACCGAAAGGATAAAATCATTCATTGTGTCAATCATCTTTATTTCAATTTTATCCGCCCTGCTGTGCTTCAGGGCATTTCGCAGGGCTTCCTGTAAAATCTTCAGGATTTGCACTTTTGCATCTGAAGAAAAATTTTGCGCCACATCGCTTGCCTCATAAAAAGCAATTTTTGTTTTATAATTTTCCTCAAACACTTTCGCCGTTTCGCGCACAAGAGCAATCAAATCAGAAGACAAATCAATCCGCGAAAAAGCCAGAAGTTCCCGTGCCTGAGTGATTGCGTCCTCTGTAAGATTTTTTGCCCTTTCATCCTCACTTTCCGAAAGACAAATCTTAAGCGCCGCAAGAGTCTGAATTGCCCCGTCGTGCAAATCGCGGGAAAATGCCATCTGCGTTTCTTCCCTTGCTTTCTGAATCCTGATTTTGTTTTTCTCCTCGCCCAATCGCACCTGCATTATTAAAAACGAAATGGCTGCAAGAATGAAAGTCGTGTACAAAACCGAGTCAAAGCCCTTGTTGATGAATTCTTCCTCCGAACGTTTTTCTTCAAGCGCTTCAAACTGCGAGCTTTCTATTTTATTTTCGTAGTCTTCGCTGAATTTCCTGTCTGCCGTTTTCTTGAATCCAATTGCCATTGCAAAAGTGAGGAATGCGATTATCAAAAAAATGTATTCAGGTTTTATTTTTAATGAGGGCGAAACCGTCGGCAAGCGGCGGTCGGGCGTTCCACAGCTCACTAACGCTCGGCCGCTTCCCTCGTCGCTCTCTTTCGTTCGCTCCTCAGTCCAGTGGCTTGCTTCGCAACTGCTCCATGCCCTTTCGCATTTTTTCAGAATCAGAAGATACATTCCATAGGCAATAAAAGCCGCAAAAGCCTTGTCCAAAAGATTCAGCAGAAACCCGCCAATAAGATTTGCCGCAATCACATTGTTCGTTACAAATAAAATTCCCTGCTCAATTGCCGTAAGATTGTAATGGTAAAATGCCGCAAAAAGCGAGCCGAAAATGCCGTTAGTAAAAGCACTTAAAATTCCTGCCGTCATAAAAGAATCAAGGCTTATCTTTTCTTCACCATTTTTCTTTGCAAGAGCAAAAATAACAGCAGAACCAAGAGCCGTCATAAGCTGACACAAAATAAAAATCAGCTTGAGCCTTCCAAGCAAAAACAAAGTCCAGTTTGTAAGAGTCGCAACTATTACAGACGGAACAAATCCACCCATCGCAGCAATGGCAATCGTTGCAAAACTGTCTATATAAAGAGGGAAGGAGCTTTCACCTGCCAGAATCGAGCCTGCAATATTCAGCACCGAAGAAAAAAGTATAAGCAGAGGAAAATAGATATTTTTTTGCCTGTAGTTCATAAGTGTAGTATATCACAAAATGCGCCCCAGTGCGGGCGTCCACATAACAATTGCTTAAACCGCAAACTGGCTTGACCGGTTTGTCGGCTTTGAAGCTTTGATATGTGTTTTCTGCAAACTCCTTTAATTTATTTTCATTTTGAGATTTTTCAACAGTTTTAGCAATTCCATTCACCATTGTTTCTGAAACAAAAATTATCTGTCCTTTCTTATGCGTATAATAATCAGATGAAAGCCTTTTTAGGTATCCTTTTCGGAAATGCGGAACAACAGTTTTTACTGAATCTTGATTTGTAAAAGGTTCTATTACTTTTTCTGAAATATCTAATGTATATGCAATAATATTTACTGCAAGGCGAAATATTTTTACAAAAAAATCTGAATGTTCACCTTCATTTTTTTAATTGTATTCGTATGTTTCTGCAGAAACCCATCCTTCATTATTTCCAACAGCCCATACTAAATCTAATTCTTTTTTTTCATTATAGCATAACTGAAAAGCATATCCTTTTTCTTCTTTTTCATAAGGTATATGTATACCAAATGAATAAGTTTTTTTTCCGGTTTACCTAAGTATTTTTTTGTATCTAAACTTGGAGCGAAATAGAAAAAATAATTCTTACAGATGAACTGGTGGAAAACTGGACATATCCGCTGATTCAGTCTAAATTGATAAAGGAGGCGCAAAAAAGAGGATTTGTATGATTCAAGTCCGCGAAAGGATGATTCGATGAAAATTATTGATATTGTTGGAGACAATTATTTGGGCAAATGGGACAAAACCAGAACAGCCTGCAGAGGAATCGTAATTGAAAATTCAAAAATTCTGCTTTCATACGAAACCGTAACCGGCCAATGGATGATTCCCGGCGGCGGCTTGGAAGAAGGCGAAAGCGAAGCGGAATGCTGCATTCGCGAAGTTGCGGAAGAAACCGGAACACTGGTTGACACTTCTGAATGTCTGCTTGAAATTGATGAATACTACGAAAACTGCAAATGGATTAACAAATATTTTTTCTGCAAAGTGAAAGGAACTACCGAACCAAAACTGACCGAAAGGGAACGGAAAGCCGGAATGGAAGCAAGATGGATTTCTGTTGATGAAGCTAAGAACATATTTTCAAAGCTCAATTCATACGCCGGCACGGATGAAATGCGAAGAGGAATGTATTTTAGAGAGTACACTGCGTTGTGTAAATTGGTTTGATTGCCCTGAACGTTGCGTTGTTGTCGGGATAATCCTGGCAAGACTTTTTACAAGAGGAGAAAACTTGAAAATTGTAACAATCTGCGGAAGCATGAAATTTGAAAATGAAATGAAAAAAATCGCCTTCGACTTGGAAACGAAACACAATATGTGCGTTCTGCAATGCGTCTACAATGAGGAAAAGTCAAAACTGAGCGAAAAAGAAATTGCCGCATTGAATTCGGCACATTTTAGAAAAATTGAGCTTTCGGACGCGATTTACCTGGTCAACCTTAACGGCTACATCGGCGAGCAAGTAAAAAAGGAAATCGACTTTGCCCAAACGCACGGAAAAAAAGTGATTTTTCACACGGATTTCTATGAATTGACGGGTAACATTTTTAATTCATGAAGTTGAGGCGATAACAAAAAAATTATATTGAAAATTTTATTATCAGAAGAGTGTAATAAAAACTTTGTCTAAAATGACATCAAAGTTTTTATTCATAAGTTTGCGTTGCAAACTTTCTTATCAATTGTTGTTTCCGCTGGAAACTTGTGTTGCGAGTTCACTTAGTTGTGAAATAACTTAAAATTGACTTTTTATGGGAGAAAAAATTGGTTCGGGAAATTTTTGAAAACGAGTTGAATGAGCTTTTGGAATTGTATCTGCACCTGCACGAGGATTCTGTTCCGGCAATGTCGGAGCATTTGAGAAGCACTTGGAAAACTATCGTTCAGGACAAAAATCATCACATAATCGTAAACTTTATTGACGGAAAAATCGTTTCTTCATGCGTGTGCGTCATCATTCCAAACCTTACAAGAAACGTGCGTCCCTACGCCTTTATTGAAAACGTCGTAACGCATAAAGATTACCGTGCAAAAGGCTACGCAACCGAATGCCTTGACCACGCAAAAGAAATCGCAAAAGCCGAAAACTGCTACAAAATGATGCTCCTCACCGGCTCAAAAAAAGATTCCACTAAAAACTTCTACGAGCACGCCGGCTACAACAGCACCGACAAAACCGCGTTTATTCAATGGCTTGAATAGCAGTTTATAAAACATAGATTTTTTTGTTAAAAAGCAATATACTAAATCAAAGGAGTTTTACTATGGCTAGACCAATCAGAGAGACACCGATTCTGTTCGGTGAAGATGGCAGGCGTTTTGAAGAAAAAATGCGTAATGCCAAATGCACTGTAACTCCGGAACAGTATGCTGTTATGCATTCTCATTACAAGTCAGTTTTAGCAAGCCTTGAAAGAGGTGAAGCTGCAAGAAAAATTCGCTTGGCACATAAAACTGGAGCAACAACGAGGTGAGTTTAAATTTTTTTGAGCAGTACGATATTCAAAAATTTGAAAACGACATATCGGCAGAGAAATTTGACTGCGGCGATGAAGATTTGAATGACTTTATAAAAAATGAAGTTCAGTTTTATAAAGAGCAGTTGATTGCAATGCCGTATATCGTTGTTGAAAAAGAAAATGCTGAAAATATCTTGGCATATTTTACACTTTCCAATGATAAGATTTCAGTTACAGAGTTTGCATCAAACAGTCAGTTCAATAAATTTAAAAAGAAAAACTTCAATAGGGAAAAATATTTAAGAAGTTATCCGTCTGTAAAGATAGGCAGGCTTGGAATTTCAAAAGAATTGCATGGGCTGGGAATTGGCACAAATATAATTGATTTTATAAAACTGTATTTCTTGGAAGACAATAAGACTGGTTGTCGTTTTATTACTGTTGATGCATACAACGCCGCTATTCCATTTTATGAAAGAAACGGATTTGAATTTCTTGTAAAAAAAGATGAAAATCCTACGCAACTTATGTATTTCGATTTAATAAATTTAATGCAGGAATAGAAAAATTATCGGATAAAAAAGACAATTCATCTTAGTCAGTTTCTGCTTTGCGGCAGAAGCTATTTTTTTTATTTTCTCTGTTATTCGTCGTTTTACCTCGTCATTTGCCATAAACAAAATTATGCTCAGCAAACGAAAGTTATAATTTACAATATTATCGTATAGAAAAAGAATAAATTCCGAGATATAATAATTTTGAGTTTTTTGGAGATTAATATGAAAAAAATTATATATCTATTCATTATGATTTTTACAGTTTTTATGTTTTCGTCTTGCGTTTCTTCTAAGTCCTCTAATTATGCAATCATACCACAAGAATATGAAAATATTTTTATTAGTTTAGATTCAAATAAAACCACACTTACAAGTGGAGGTTATTTGTCTTACGCAAATAATTCCATGACATATATTCCAAGTTCATCAAGTGAAGCCGTTTTAGATACTATAAAGAATAGAATAACTATTCAGACCGAGTTAAATTATAAAGGCTATAAAGTAGTAAACAATATAGATGATGCAGATATTTTAATGCTTGGCGGTTACACCACAAATGAATTCTATACTGACGTAATTTTAGCGTTTTATAATAAATCGACAAATGAACTTTTATTTACTTCAGAAGGAAGATATGGTTTAGGATTTGGCATTCAATCAGATTTAAATCATGCATTGAAGAAAGCTTTGGAACAGATTCCTCAAAGATGAATCAAACATATTAATTTTTGAACGCTAGTTATCTTTCAATTACTTCTTTATGATCCATTTTATGTATGTCAAAAAACTGTCCGTAAGATTCGGTTTGTCAAATTGAGTTCGAATTTTGTTGGTGGGTAATAATAATAAACTTTAACATTTCATCGTAAATTTGCAGTACGGATAGTTTGAGCAGCCGTAAAATTTTCCGTATTTTCCGCTTCTAAGTTTCAGTTCATTGCCGCATTTTGGGCAAATCTGATTTTTCACTTTTTGGCGGTTTTCAAATATGGTTTTGTGGATGTTTTCAACGTGCTGCTTTTCGTTTTTTCTGTCCTGAATGTTGTGTGATTCAATCACCTGAATAATATCGTAAACTTCTTTCGGCGAAAGATTTTCTTCCCTTGATTCATTTTTTATCGCCCGCAAAAGTCTTGTGTCATAAACAACAATGCTGCTTGCGGATATTTCCTTTAGGATTCCGCTTCCTGTAAAAACGACAATCGGAATAAACTTCGCGTTTGGAAAATCAGCAAGCAAATTTTTCAGTGCGTAAACGTGAGCCCAGTTTTGCTTTATGGGATTTCTGAACTGATTTTTTTCTTTATAAATGACCTGCATCCAGTTTTCCGCGTTTTCATTTCCGAAAATCCAGCCTTTGTAATTTTTCGTCTCAATCACGAAAATTCATAAATCGAAACAATAATATGGTCAATCTGAACTGTTCCGCCGTTTTTAGTCTGTAGAATAACATTGTTCAGGATTTTATAGTCATTATGATTCAGCGAATTCAGACGGTTTGCAATGCCGATTTCTCCGATTCTGCCTTTTATTTTTGCACGATTTCTCGCAAGAAAAATGAAAAATGCAAGCAAGGCAACAAAAAACAAAAATGGCAAAAATTCCATAGTTTGAAAATATCACAGTTCTATGATTTTTGCTATAATTGAAATTGACTTTTATAGTAGGAGAAACCCAAAATGCAAATAGAATACAAACGACTTACAAAAAAAGAACTGGACACTTTTATCGAGATGAGAATCAATCAGCTTCGGGAAGAAGGTGCGACGGAAGACATTGATTTGCGACCTGCACTTAAAGATTATTATCTTCGACACCTTGCGGGCGGAACTTTTGTTTCCTATCTTGCGTTTGACGGAGAAAAAATTGTGGGAACAAGCGGAATGTCTTTTGTGGAAAAGCCGCCGTATTTTGCCTGCCCAAGCGGAAAAATCGCTCTGCTTTCGAGCATGTTCACAAATCCCGATTACCGAAGAAAAGGAATCGCAAAAGAACTTTTGAGCCGCGTCGTAAAAGAAGCAAAAGACTACGGCTGCAAAACAGTTCAGATAACAGCATCAGATATGGGCGTAAAACTGTACACGGATTTCGGCTTCGTTCATAATCAGAACTTCATGCAGTATAAATTGTAAAATCGGCTTGAAAACTTAAAGGCTAGGCAACGTAAAAATAGGAGAAAACTTGAAATTATGAGATACGGTTCAATTTATCTTGTGGTAAAGGATTTTGACAGGTCGCTGGACTTTTACGAAAAAGTCTTTGACATGAAAGTGAGTGCCACGAACGGAAAACGTTTTGCTGTTTTCAATAATGAAGGGCTGAATCTTTGCCTTTTGAACGGATATTACGACGCGCAGCATCCTGAACAGATGGAAACAAAGGGAGCACCGTTCCCGGAATATGATGACACTAGCAAAATCGCCGATTCCGCCAACTCAAAAAAAGTTTTCATCAATCTTGGCGTTGAAGATTTAGACAAGGAATACGAGCGGATTCGAAGCCTGAAAATTGCCGAAAATCTTACTCCAATCAGATATTTGAACGTGTTTTCCCCATACTGGTATTTTACATTCCTAGATCCCGACGGCAATCCGATTGAAATCACCGGGAAGCATGAAGAATAGGAAAAATACGGTATTGAAGTGTTTTGACATGAGATAGATTGTCAACCGAGTTCGCTTTGCAAACGTTGTGGGAAAAGCCGGATAATAACAATGAGGCAAACAAGCCGGATTTGTGGTATAATTTTGGTTAAATAAATGGGGACAAAATGAGTAAGCAGGCGGATATAGGAGCGTGTATGCCGGAGAATGCACTTTGGACCGAATCTGCCTGATATATCGCAGACAGGTTTGAAGAGGAAAAAACTCGTTAAAAAAACATACAGTCCACAAAAATCCGTCTGGCTATAAAATATTCGAAGGGTTTTGCGTTTTGAAAGCCGCGGAGCATAATTAAGGAGACATCCGTGGCTCGCCGCTAACGCGGTGTTTTATAAGGGGATTTTATGGCAAAAATAAATGTTCAGAATACAGAAGTAACAATAACAAAGGTTAATAATGAAGATTATCTTTGCCTTACAGATATGATAAAAGCAAAAGACGGAGACTTCTTTATTACAGATTGGCTAAGAAACAGAAATACTCTTGAATATATAGGAATTTGGGAAAAAATCTATAACCCCGCTTTTAATTATGGCGAATTCGCCATAATTAAAAGTAAGTCTGGATTGAACAATTTTAAAATCAGTGTAAAAGAGTTTGTTGAAAGAACGAATGCAATTTCTTTGCGGGCGAAAGCCGGGCGTTATGGTGGAACTTATGCGCATAAAGATATAGCTTTTGAATTTGCAATGTGGATAAGCCCGGAATTTAAAATATATATTGTAAAGGAATTCCAGCGGTTAAAAGAAGAAGAGCAGAAACAGCTCGGCTGGTCTGCAAAACGGGAACTTGCGAAAATCAACTATCGAATCCATACAGACGCGATAAAACAGAACCTGATTCCGCAGAAACTAACGGCTGCGCAAAAATCTTTCGTCTATGCTGACGAGGCTGATATGCTAAATGTCGCGATGTTCGGAATGACAGCAAAACAGTGGCGGGATGAAAATCCTGGCTTAAAGGGCAACGTCCGCGACTATGCGACAATAAACCAGCTTATATGCCTTTCAAATATGGAAAATCTGAACGCTGTTTTTATAAATTAAGGCTTGGCTCAAAGCGTCCGCCTTGAAAAACAGAACAAGATTGCAATCCAGCAGATGAAAGTTCTGGAAAACATCGATGACAGAAAATTGTTTGTGGAATAAAAAATCTAAGCTGTATCATTGCTATCAGAAGTGTGTTATATTATAAACAAAAACGGAGGAAAAACTATGAGTTATGAAACAGTTATGGAAAAAGTAAAGACTGTGCCGGAATCTTGTCTTGATGAAATTTCGGAATTCATTGATTACATCATTTTTCGTTACAATGAAAAATACAGCAATCAGTCAAAAATGAAAGAATTCAATCTGCTTTGTGAAGAAAGCCAGTCTTGGGCAAAAGAAAATAATATAACCGAAAACGATATTAAAGATTCAATAAAAAGTGTCCGTGCAGAGAAAAAATCAAAATGAAAATTGTAATCGACACAAATGTTGTCATTTCAGGAATTTTCTTTGGCGGTGAACCGAATAGACTTCTTCAGTATGCGATAAAGAATGAGCTGGAAGTTTTTGTTTCAAAAGAAATTGTTGATGAGTATACAGAAGTAGCTGCAAGAATTGCAGAAAAATATCCTAACCGCCCAAAGAAATTTCCTCTGGATATTTTTGTTTCATCTTGCAGGAATGTTGAGCCCAAGAAAATAATTTCAGCCTGCCGTGATAAAGATGATGACAAATTTATCGAATGTGCTTACGAGGCGGAATGCTTGTATATCGTAAGTGGTGATAATGATTTGCTTTCGCTTGGAAGTTATACGGACATAAAAATTGTGACAGTTGCGGATTTCCTGCATAAATTAGAAGATTTGAAGTAAAATATTTTCAATTGCTTTTATTTCTTCCCGAACTCTTGTTCTTTCTCTGCGGCTGAAAGTTCTGGAAAACATCGATGACTGAAAATTGCATAAATAACAAAGATTATTAGAAAAAAATATTTAATTAAATAAATTACAATTCGGAGGAAATCAAAATGACAGGACCAGACCCGAATAAAGTTTATCCGAACGAGAATATTCATCAGATTGTGTTTATCAAGAATGTCGTGAAACGGGCGAACATCGTGGTGGGCGACTACACTTACTACGACGACGTGGACGGTGCGGAAAAGTTCGAGGAGCACGTGACGCACCATTACGATTTTCTGGGAGACAGGCTGATTATCGGAAAATTCTGCGCGATTGCGCGGGGAATCGAGTTCGTGATGAACGGAGCAAATCATAGGATGTGCAGCGTGACGACTTATCCGTTCAATATAATGGGCGGCGGATGGGAAAAGTTTTCGCCGGAACTGAAGGACTTGCCGTTCAAGGGCGACACGGTCGTTGGAAACGATGTGTGGATCGGGCAGAACGTGACGGTGATGCCGGGCGTTCACATCGGCGACGGAGCGATTATCGCGGCGAATTCGGTGGTGGCTAAGGATATTCCGCCTTATTGCGTCGCAGGCGGAAATCCGTGCAAAGTCATACGCAAAAGGTTCGACGACGAGTTAACGGAATATCTTCTGAACCTGAAATGGTGGAACTGGGATGCTGAAAAGATTTTCCACAACATGGAAGCCCTGTGCAGCGGTGACTTGGGGAAAATTAGGAAGATACATGATTAATTCAGAAATCCGGAGCGTGCAGAAATGAGCAAGTACAACGATTTATGGATTTATGTTGATTTGATTTTCAGGCAGACAGGCAAAGAAAAACTGGAACTGTCTTTCAGCCAGATAAAGGACGCAGCTGGAATTGAGCTTGACCATTCGTTTCTAAACTGCAAAAAAAGAGCTTTTGGAATACGGCTATAAAGTTGAGAAAATCAAACTGATGGACAAGAAAATTGTATTTTCAAAGGTGAACTAAAATCAGAAAAGAAAATTGTAATTTCAAAGCGAGGTGAAACATTATGGATTTAACGAAAATCGAAAAGTTTATTGATAAACAGAAAGTTAGCTTTATATGTTCTATTGATGATGAAAATTGCCCAAATGTAAAGGCAATGCTAAAACCTAGAAAAAGAATCGGATTAAAAGAATTTTACTTTTCTACAAATACTTCATCTATGCGAGTTAGCCAGTATAAAAATAATCCGAATGCCAGCATTTATTTTTACCACAAAGGGCTAATCAAGTATGTTGGCGTTATGCTAAAAGGAAAAATGGAAGTCCTGACAGACCAAGAAACTAAAAATATGATTTGGAAAGCCGGCGATACGATTTTTTATAAAAAAGGCGTAACTGACCCGGATTATTGCGTTTTAAAATTCACAGCAACAAGCGGCAGATATTATTGCGATTTGAAAACGAAAAGTTTTGATATTGAATAATTGCAGCGTGTTTATTGAACTTACCGAAATGCTCGAGAGTTGCAACCTGTCATTGATATGCTTGATTTCAATGTCATTCCCACACTTGTTTTTTATTATCATTGCCTTGCTTGACAAGGGAATCTCTCTACATGGAATTATCAAACGAGTTTCTTTCATAAACGTCGCAAGGGCGAGCCCGAAAATGACAGCTTAAACTGTTGGATTTTTTATAAAGACAGTTCGCCTTTCGTGTGCTATATTAGTTATGGAGCCATCCGCGGCTCGCCGTCTCTCCGGAAAAAATATCCAAAAAGCTATTTGAGATAATTGAAAATCCCGACATAAAAGAATATAAATATAAAAAGCTCTCAATAAAGCAGTATGCTACGGACAAAAAATAATGAGCAAGTACAACGATTTATGGATTTATGTTGATTTGATTTTCAAGCAGACAGGCAAAGAAAAACTGGAACTGTCTTTCAGCCAGATAAAGGACGCTGCGGGAATTGAGCTTGACCATTCGTTTCTAAACTGCAAAAAAGAGCTTTTGAATTACGGCTATAAAGTCGAAAAAATAAAACTGAAGGACAAGAAAATTGTGTTTTCAAAGGTGAATTAAAACCGGAAAGCAAAATGCTTGAAGAAATTTTCACTCACAAAAAACTTAATCTTGAAAAACTCAAGGCCTACGGATTTTCGGAGCAAGACGGCGGATACAAATTCACCACTGAAATTCTGAACGGCGAATTCCAGCTTGAAATTGTTCTGGACAAAAACGGAAAACTGGACACGACGCTTACGGAAAAATCGACAGGCGAGGAATACATTTTATATAAGACAAAGGCGAGCGGAGAATTCGTGGGAAATGTCCGCAGTGAAATTGAAAAAAAACTTAGCGAAATCGCAGAAAAATGCTTTGACACCGCAATTTTTAAAAGCGGGCAGACAATCGACCTGATTAAATACGTGCGTGAAAAATACAGCACAGAGCCGGAATTTCTTTGGGAAAAATTTTCGGACAATGCGGTTTTTCGCAGAAAGGACACTGAAAAATGGTTCGCGGTTCTTCTCACGGTTTCCCGCCGAAAGCTCGGAATGCATTCGGACGAAATCGTTGAAATCGTTGATTTGCGGGCTCAGCCTGAAAATATTGCGGCACTGGTTGACGGCAAAAAAATCTTTCCGGGCTGGCACATGAACAAAATGCACTGGTTCACAATCATTCTTGACGGCTCGGTTTCTTTTGATAAAATCTGCAAAAAAATAGATGAAAGCTGGAATCTTGCAAAGTAAAACACTTTCGTTATATAATAACTAACTAAATTAGTTTTAAGGAAGTAAAAATGCCAAGACCGCAGAACAAAAATGACCTGATTGCACTTGCAGAAAAAAAATACGATGAGCTTTTAAAATTCATCGATTCGATGAGCGAAGATGAGAAAAACACGCCGTTTGATTTTTCTTCGCTGAACAAAAAGGAGGCGCACTGGAGCCGCGACAGGAACGTGCGCGATGTGATTTGCCACCTGACCGAATGGCACAAGCTGCTATTGAAATTCGTCGCAGAAAATATGAAAGGCGAAAAGGGCGGAAAATCCGAAAACAAAAAGCCTGCGATTGTGTACCAGTTTTTGCCCGAACCATACAACTGGAAAAACTACGGCGACATGAACCGCGCAATCTGGCAGAACTGCCAGAATATTACAACAGAAAAAGCCCTTGCCGACTTTGCCGGGTCGCACGAAAAAATCTTGGAACTTGCACGCTCCTTTTCCGATGAGGAACTTTTTGCAAAAAAGCATTTTTCCTGGACAGGAACAACGAACCTCGGCGCATATTTCATCAGCACGACCAGCAGCCACTACGACTGGGCGCTAAAGAAACTGAAGGCGCACAGAAAGATTGTCGCGGGGAAGTGAAGAAAATCATAGCCGAGAATGTGGCCATTGAGCCTGCCGAAATGACCGTTACACGCTTCCGCCCACGCCTTTGAACTTTTCCACCAGTGCCGTTATCTTCTGAAAAACCGTGTGTTTTTTTGTCAGATAGTTCGGATTCAGCGGACTCATTTTTGGAAGAATCGAATTCAGCTCTGTTCCGTTTTCGCTTGCGAATTCTTTTTTCAATGAAACTGCGATATAGTGCCTTGCCTTTTCCGGGTTCAGTTTTTCTTCCGCAATCAGCTCGTCCACTTCACGGAGCTGTTCCGCCTGCGCGTATTTGAAGAATGAATCTATAAGAGCCGCCTTGTCGCTTATTTCATCAAGATTCGTCTTGTTAATAAATTCCACGAGCAGACTTTCCTTTGCGCGGTTTCCAATGCTTGAGCGTATAAGGCGGCGCGCGTCCTCAACAAGCGTTTCCTTGTTCTGATTTCTTTTGTTGTTCTCAAAAATCAGCTCAAGAATATAGTCAAGATTTATTTCCTGAGATTTCAAAAGGTCAACTTCAAAGACAACATCGCTCCAGTCGATTTTCAGCGCGTCTTTTTTGTCGGATTCTTTCTGATTGCGAAGCCAGTCGCGTATGTCATTGTAAGTTGACTTGTAATTCTGAATTGCACGGTCGGAAGGAATTTTTACGTCCTTCATCGCAGCGACAGTCTCATCGTTCAGATAATATTTTGCCTTGAATTCCTCAACGGCCTTCTCATCGTTCTGGTCAATTCTCTGAAACGCCTTCAGCCCTGCAAACTCATCATAATTCTGCAGGACATTTTCAATACGCAGGTATTCTCCGAACAATCTTGTAAATTCGACTTTCTGCTTTTCGGTTATGATTTCATCAGGATTCGGGAACTTTTCCTCAAGCTCCTTTGCAACCTCAATGTAGCCCCGGCAAGTTTCGCCGGTCTCCTTGTCTTTGAATCCATTCATATATTCCGAATAGCTTTTTTCAAGGATTATGTGATTTGTGGCCCCGAAAAGCTTGATTGCGTCCACCGTCGCCTGCTCCAAATCCCTGAAAGTAACGATGTTTCCGAATGTCTTTGTGGAATCAAAAATGCGGTTCGTGCGCGAGTAAGCCTGAATCAGCCCGTGGTAACGCAGATTCTTGTCGACGAAAAGCGTGTTGAGGCGCGGCGCGTCAAAACCGGTGAGAAACATTCCGACAACGAGCAGCAAATCAACTTCCTGATTTTTTACGCGGTTAGAAAGGTCCCGGTAGTAATTCTGAAAGTTTTTTCCTTCCGTGCTGAAATTTGTCTTGAAAAGATTATTGTAATCGCCAATTGCGGAATCCAGAAATTCCTTTGAGCTTGAATCCATTGCGCTTGTCTCAAAACTTTCGTCCTGAATCTCGCCGATTGCGTTCTGCTCCTCGTTCGCCGCAAATGAAAAAATCGTGGCGACTTTCAGCGGCTTTTCTTTATTCTTCTGCAAATTCTTGAACGACTCGTAATACATTTTTGCGGCTTCAACACTGCTCACTGCGAACATCGCGTTGAATCCGTTCGCGCTTCCAAAAGTCCTGTGCGTTTTCTGGTTGAATTTCTCAAGAATATACTGCGTGATTTCCTTTATTCTGTCAGGATGAAGAAGAGCCTCCCTGTTTTCCGACGCGGAAAGCTTCTTCTCATCCTGCTCAGATTCTATCTCCTTGAATTTCGGACGAACATCATTGTAGTCAACCTTGAATTTTAGGACTTTCTCATCACGGATTGCGTCTGTAATAATGTAGGAATGAAGCTGCCTGCCAAAAACTGAGGCCGTAGTTTCCGCGCCAAGAGCATTTTCAGTGAAAATCGGTGTTCCTGTGAATCCGAACTGATAATAAAACTTGAACTTCTTTTTAAGATTTTTCTGAGCCTCGCCGAACTGAGAGCGGTGGCACTCATCAAAAATAAAGACAACCTGCTTGCGGTAGATTTCAAGGCTATCCTCGCTTTTCATCAGATTGTTGAGTTTCTGAATTGTCGTGACAATGATTTTGTTGTCGTCTTTTTCAATGTTGCGCTTAAGTCCCGCGGTGCTTTCCGAGCCGTTCACGCTGTCAGGCGAAAAACGCTGGTATTCCTTCATCGTCTGATAATCCAAATCCTTGCGGTCAACAACAAAGAAAACCTTGTCAATAAATTCAAGCCGAGTCGCAAGCTGGGCCGCCTTGAAGCTCGTAAGCGTCTTGCCGGAGCCGGTCGTGTGCCAGATGTAGCCTCCGCTTTCCGTACAGCTCCAGTTTTTTGCAATGTACGAGCTTTTTATTTTCCACAGAAGCCGTTCTGTCGCCGCAATCTGATAAGGCCGCATTACAAGAAGCGTGTTTGTTGTGTCAAAAACCGAATAAGTGAAAAGAATATTGAGCAGCGTGTTCTTCTGAAAGAATGTCTGCGTAAAGTCGGACAAGTCTTTTATGAGCGAGTTGTCGGACTTTGCCCAGTTCATTGTGAAGTCAAAGCTGTTCTTGTTGCGTTTTGTTGTGTTCGCAAAATAGCGTGTGTCAGTTCCGTTGGAAATCACAAAAACCTGAAGATATTTGTAAAGCGAATGTTCAGAATTGAAGCTTTCCTTGCTGTAGCGGTGAACCTGATTGAACGCCTCGCGGATTGCAACGCCGCGTTTTTTCAGCTCCACCTGAACCATAGGAATTCCGTTCACAAGAATTGTGACATCGTAGCGGTTCTGATGAGCGCCTGTCTGCTCAAACTGGCGGATTACCTGAACCTTGTTACGAAGCAGTTTTTCCTTGTCTATAAGATAGATGTTCTGAATATGCCCGTCGTCAAAGACAAAATCGCAAATGTAATCGTCATGAATCTTGCGCGCCTTGTCGTCCATTGTGTCGCTGGGCTTGTCAAGATAAGTCTGAACGTAGCGTTCCCATTCGCTGTCAAGAAAGTGAATATTGTTCAGCTCCTCAATCTGCGTGCGAGCATTTGAAAGCAAAGCAGAGGAATTTTTCACGTCCGGAAGATATTCATAGCCAAGATTCTTCAGGTCGCCCACAAGCTCACGTTCCAAGTCAAATTCCGACTGGTAGCCGTTCTCGCAGACAATAAGCGGCTTTTCGTATTTGTCCAAAACAATGTAATTCGGAGACTCGGCGATTGTCCTGTATTCTGTCATTTCTGGGATTCCTTAGTTTTTATTTTTATGTAATTATCGAACTTGTTGCATCATCATTATCAAATGTAATTACTGCAATTCTACAAAGCATTACCCAAAACAAAGTTTAATACCTTTTCTGCAGAACAAATTGCCCTTTTCATTCGCGGTTCATCAATACTGTCACCAAAATTATATGGATACCTTGTAATTACAGAATAATTTGTTAATTCCGCACAATCTATTTTTATAGGATTTATATCAATTTTATTTTTCAAATCTTGCAACAGCAAAAGCAAATCATGAGTTTTCTTAATCTGAATGCCGTTTTTTATAATCAATGCCTTTACTGATTTTTCCGCAGACTGCTGGCAATGATAGCAAATAATTTCCAATGGCTGAGGATGCATATTTGTCAAAAACTTTGCGGCTTCCAAATCTTTTTTTGCATAGCTAATCCATTCATTAAAATCATCCATACAGTTTTACTCCTGTAGAATAAATTTCATGTTCAAAGGTGTTGACAACAGTTTTTCTTGAATCGAAAGAATTTTTGTCATAAACAACGATATCAACAGCTTCATTCAATTTATCAAAAAGCTTTAACCGCAGAGCTGTCATTATATCAAACGGATTTTTATTTTCTTCTGTTATTACACAAATATCCATATCACTGTCTTTAGTTTCCAAATTTTTTGCATAAGACCCAAAAAGAATAATAGAAGTTGGATTCACAACAGAAAAAACAGAATCTGTGATAATCTTTGAGTTTTTAGTATTTATCATAGTCCGCCTCCACTTTGAATATTATACCACTGTTTTCTTGTTTCAGATTATCGAAACTGCGATTTTCTTTCCCATTGCACTAGTCCATATTAAGCCTCTTTGATAATTTCCTTAACACAAGAGTCTTACAATGTTTGATACATAAAAATACAACCTTCGTCATATTTTGGTTTTACGTGAGAATGAACGAATTTTTCATCCTGAACGTCAAGCCTGTTAAATCCCATTGTTTTATAATGCTCTATCAATTTGTTTTCTGGAAGTGCATAAATATAAACAGCCTGAATGCCGACAAAAGTCTTTAAGTACTTTATCAATGGCAAAATAAATTCCCAAAAAACTGTGGAGCCTAAATTTTTTGCATTTGGGTGATTCTTTCGGTACGAAGAATTTACAGCAAAATTAGATAACTCGACTGCTGAAATTGAATAAAAATAATCATCTCCAGCATCTACAGTAAAAAGACCTGTTTTCAAAGAATAATAAGCAACAAGTTCATGGGTAATCTTATCTTTTACAAGATATGTCCTTGCAGAACCATTTTCTTCATCAATTTTAGCAAATTCTTTTAAATACCTCTCAAGCCCATAACCAGATTCATTTTCCACATAAAATTTTTGTATCCACCTTAAATTATCAGAAGAATCCAGTAAATGCTCATAATAAAACAGTTCTGTTTCAATCGGTAAAAAAATCATTTTTTTGCTTCCGTTTTTTCTTTTTTCATCATTTCAAGAGCTGTTTTCTCGTAGTCAAACGCAATTTTCCGAAGCTTTTCAACATCAGCTTTTGGAGAATTAAGAATTTTCAGAAGAACTCTTTTTCCGGGAGAATCAGGAATGTCATCTATCGTATAATATTTTTGGTTCGCTAAAGTCATAAAAACCTCCGTACAACAAATATACTATGCAATTGTATTATTTTCAACTTTTTTCCTTGAAGCTCAGCAGCTTATCCCTGTAAAACTCGTACTGTTTTCTGCGCATTTTGATTTCTGCCGGAAGCCCTGAAGAAATGTCATTGCAGAGGCTTTCAAAGCGGTCGAGGATTTTCACAATCCGATCCTGCTCGGTGAGCGGGGGAAGAGGGATTTTTATGTCATTTAATGCTGACGGAGTAACTTCTATTACTTTTGTGCCGTGTGCAAGTTTTTTCTTTTGCTCAAAAAAATTATTTGAATGAAAGTAATATGAAAGAAATTTTGCGCTCTGATTATGATGAATAATAGCCGTATGACCGCTTACTGCAACAGCTTCATTTCCAAGCCAAGCAACACAACTGCAAACGTCTTCAACATTTTCGCTTGTTACAGCCATAATAATGTCATTTTTTGTTGCAATTTTTGATTTCTTGAAAACATCTTCTGAAATATAAGTCAAAACTTTATCCGCATAAGTCCTAAAATGCGTATACATCTGACCGTAATGAATACAAGGCTTGCCCTCTTCAACAAAATCTTTTTTCTGGAAATTTCCGCCACGAACGACTGTTGCAATTTCTCCCAGCCGAACAACAGCATATCCAAAAACATACTGGAGCAGTCTTATCTCATCTGTTCTGTTCTGTTCTGTTCTGTGAGGATTGTGTTGCCGCGTTCTGCGAATGTCAAGAGCAAATCACGATAATATTCATATTGTTTTTTGCGCGCGTCGATTTCCACCGGAAGCCCGATTTTAAGGTCGGAGCAGATTGCGTCAAAGTTGTCGAGGACGTTTGCCCAGCGTTCCTGCACGTCAAGCGGCGGAAGCGGAATTTCAATTTCCTGAATAGACGGAATGCTTGAATGAACAACCTTGCTTTTTACCTTTCCCTTGCCTTTTTGAATTCTTGCTTCTGTTGTAGCAAGAACGTGCGCCAAATATCTTGGATTCTGATTGTGCTTCATCACGACAATATCTCCGCCGGCAAGACATTTTTCGTTTCCTGTGTAGGCGACCGACTTTGCGATGTCCTCGATATTCTCGCCGGTAATTGCAAAGAGAATGTCCCCATGCTCAAAATATTTCGGCGACTGGACATATTCAAGTTTTGTGTGCGAAACGCACTTATCAAAGCTGATGTTGTAGGTCGTGTAGATTTCGCCGTAGCGCACGCACGGAACGCCTTCCGCTGTGATTTCGTCACGCCTGATTCCGGAACCTCTGTAAAAGTCTGTTGCAATGTCCTTCAGCTTCACAACCGGGATTTTCAGTTTTGGCTTTAGAAACTCATCGCGGTAGTATTCATACTGAACGCGGCGAGCTTCTAGCTCCGCTTCTAGCGACGTGAATTTGTCAAGAATCCGCACGATTTCCTCCTGAACCGGAAGAGGCGGCACAGGGAATACAATTTTCATAAAATCAGGTTTAGAAATATAAAATCTAGTTACACCTCTAACTGCTTTTAATACAGCCTTACGATATTCAATTGTATGAAAATAATGTTTTAAATATCCAGTAATAATTTTAGACGAAAATTCAATTTTAGGTCTAAGTCCAAACAAATGATCATCAAGAAATATACCTTCTTCAATATCATTCTCTATTGCTGATGCAATAGCACATTCATCTGGTACTTCTGATGCCGAAGTAAAAAGAATATCACCTTTTTTAAGAGTATCCTGATTTGAATTCTTTACTGTTGCATATGGTAAATTATTAACATCTATGCTTAAATTTTTATATGCGTTTAAATAATCAATAAATCTACAGTTACCTTTTTCTGCCCATTTATTTGAAACACCTCCCATTCCTTTTATTTCATCAAAAAATATCTGAAAAGAATAGTATTCCACACCATCCGGGCAAAGTTCATTTATCAGTTCGTTCAGTCTAGTCATTTGTCAGTTTCCTCTAAAAGCTTTCCTAATTTATCCTGTGCCACTGCCAGTTTCTTAAGTTCTTCCTTTAGTTTTTCTTCAGACGGAAGATAAAGCTCATATTTACTTGCAAGAATTGTTTTATTCTGTTCAGGCAAAGTCATTTTTACCATTTCATCATTTTTTGCCGTGCACAAAAGAATTCCGATTGTATTATTTTCTTCGGGGAGCTTCTCATTTCTGTCAAAGTAGTTTACATACATTTGAAGCTGTCCTAAATCTTCATGAGTTATTTTATGCGTCTTCAATTCTATTACAACAAAGCATTTCAGAAGCCGATTATAGAAAACCAAATCTGCAAAATATTCATCATCTTCTATAAGAAGTCTTTTCTGCCTTGCTACAAAGCTAAAACCGTTTCCAAGTTCAAGCAAAAACTGCTGAAGGTGTTCAATCAGCGCACTTTCAAAATCTTTCTCGTAATATTCAGGCTTTTTCTCAAGTCCTAAAAATTCAAGAATCATCGGGTCTTTTATAATTTCCAAAGGACTTTCTGGAATTCGTTCCTTCTTTGCAACAGCCAGGACATTTTCTTTATTATTGCTTTTTAAAAGCCTTTCATATAGAAGAGAATTTATCTGCCGTTCAAGCTCGCGGCCTGTCCAGCCGTTGTTTACTGCCTCTAGTTCATAATATTCACGTTTTTCAGGATTTGGAATTTGAATTAACAAACGATATTGAGTCCAGTTTAATTGCGAACGCAATGCGTTCGCAATTGGATAGGTGCGATAAAACTGACGGCTCTGTTCAAGCTGGCGTTTTCCAAATCCACTGCCAAATTCTTTTTCAAGTTTTTCTGAAAGATTTTTTATAATATATGCGCCGTACTCCGCTCGCTCTTTTCCGTTTTGCTCTTCCTCAAATATTCTTTTTCCTAAATTCCAATACATTTGAACACGGCAGAAATCAATGCTTCTTACCGCATTTGCACTAGATGATTCAATAATTCTACGGGCATCATTTAAAAGGCTGCCAGTCTTCACATATAAAAGTTCATTTGTGTTGGTCATTTGTCAGTTTCCTTTCTATCGATTTGAGTTTTATTCATCTCTTCAAGAATCAAGGCTTGCAGTTCTTTTTTAGGAATGAAAAGTTCATAGTCGCTTACTGCAATCGGCTTGTTTATATCTTGCAATGCAAGCTCCACATCAAGATGGTCTTTTTCCGCACAGAGTATAATTCCGATGGACTGATTTTCGGTTTCCTCTTTTTCCAGTTTATCCAGCAAAGAAAGATACATATTCATTTTTCCGACATACTCGCTTTTGAATTCGCCAATTTTCAATTCGAGTGCGACAAGGCAGTTCAGTTTTCTGTTTGAAAAGAGCATATCCACAAAATATTCTTTGCCGTTGTATTCCAATCTATACTGATTTCCTATAAACGCGAAGCCTCTGCCAAGTTCAAGCATGAAAGTCTTTATCTTTTCTATAAGGCGTTTTTCAAGCTCCAGTTCTGCGACAGGTTCTGTTATTCCCAAAAATCCCAGATTGTAGGAATCCTTAAGAATTTCATTTGCTCGTTCAGCCTGGATTGCGGGCAGGGTTTTAGAAAAATTATTATCTTTGAATTTGTTTTTGTTAAGAGCATAGGAATTCATTTTTATGGCATTCAGAAGCAAATCTCTGTTCCATTTTTTTGAGATACATTCTGTGGCGTAATAAAATGTTTCCTCATCAGACAATTTTTTGTTAATCAATAAAAGATTATGCCCCCACTGTAAAACTGCTACAGCCTGTAGCAGTTTTTGAGATGCGTTTTCATATCTTTCATAAAAAAGCTTCATGTTCCATAAATTTCTTGGGGACAATCCCATATCAGGAAATTGATTCTTCAAGTCAACTGAAAGACGATTTATTGTGTTTGAGCCATAACCGTTTTCAACCTTTTTATCATGTAAAAGTTTGCCTAGATTCCAATAAGAAGAAGTTACGGTTGTGTTTATCTGCAAGGCAATCGAATTTCTTGCAGCATTTATCTGAGTTACAGCAGTATTAAGCAAATCCAAATACTCTTTTTCGTTTATTAGGTCATTCAGTCCGGTCATCTGTCAGTTTCCTCTGTCAGAAGAGATTTTTCTATATCTTTTGTGTCCGGAAGAATGTCTTTCGCCTGCGGAATTATGCTTGCAAGCTCATAAGTTGAGATTCCAATCGGCTCATTGCTTTTTTCTACTGTCCATTGCGCCACAACATCATTCTTTTCCTTGCAAATCAGAAGCCCGATTGTATCTTTGTCTATTTTTTCTTTCATCAAGTGATTTACCGCATTGCAGTAAAAATTCAGTTTGCTCACAAATTCCGGCTCAAACTTAACGACCTTAAGTTCAACGACAATGTAGCGCCTAAGTTTCAGATTATAAAAAAGCAAATCACATTCGAACTCATCTCCATTTACAACAAACGGAACATGGCTTCCGACATAGGCAAAGCCCTTTCCAAGTTTCAGCAGAAATTGCGTGATATTCTGTTCCAAAGCCTTATGGAGATCTTTTTCCTCGTATTCTTCCCGGAGAGTCAAAAAATCCAGTTTATAAGAATCCTGTAAAATTTGCTTAGCACATTCGCTGTCCTCTTTTGGCAAAGTAAGAGAGAAATTATTAACTGTATTACCGCGAGTTTCAAAAATTTTCGTGTCCATCATATTGATGAGCATTGCACGGCTCCAGCCGTTCTGCTTAGTTTTTTCAATAAAAAACAGGGCTTCTTCCGTGCTTTTTGAACGGGTGAAAATTTCAATATGATGCCGCCAGGGAATTGTGAATATTCTGCTTTCAAATTCTGCACCAAGTTGGTGCAGAATATCTTTATAAAAAATATAAAACTGTTTCATATAGCGCAGATTTCGCTCTGAAAATCCCTGTGTATTAGGAAAATCTTTTCTTATTTCCGCAGTAAGAGTCTCAAAAAATTTGCTTCCGTATTTTGAATCAAGTTGTTTTTCGCTTATGTCATGCCCTATGCTCCAATAAAGTTCAAGCATTTCTTCATTGACCGCAACCGAGGCTTTTATCTGAGTGGATTTTATCAGTCTTTTTACGTCAGCAATCCATTTTTTGTATTCGTTATTTGCCGTGATAATTTTTGATTCGTTCATCTATTCTCCATAATATCAGTTGGTCGCTGAGCCTGCCGAAGCGTCAATCTCCGCGACAATCTTGTCAATTTCTGTGCGGAGTGCATTTTCCTTTGCGACAATTTCCTTGATTTTTGAGTTCAGTTCCTTGATGTCGATTTTTTCGCGGGTGTCCTTGGCTTCAACGTAGCTTGAAACGGAAAGGTTGTAGTCATTTTTTGCGACTTCCTCAAGCTCCGCCGATTTTGCAAAATACTGGATGTCCTTTTTTGAATCAAACGCCTCTATGATTTTATTGATATGCTCGTCGGTCAGAACGTTGTTGTTTGTCTCCTTTTTGTAAAGCTCGCCGGCTTCTATAAACTGGATTTTGCTGTCGGTCTTGTGCTTTGAAAGGACAAGAATATTCACGGCGATTGAAGTTCCGTAGAAAAGATTCGGAGCAAGCGAGATTACGGTTTCCACAAAGTTTGAGTCCACAAGATATTTTCTGATTTTCTGCTCCGCGCCGCCACGGTAGAAAATTCCGGGAAAACATACAATCGCAGCCCTCCCTTTGCTTGAAAGATAGCTCAGCGAATGAAGAATGAACGCAAAATCCGCCTTTGATTTCGGGACCAGAACTCCTGCAGGAGCAAAGCGGTCGTCGTTTATCAATGTGGGGTCGTCGCTTCCAATCCAGTTGATTGAATACGGCGGATTCGAGACAATCGCGTCAAACGGCTTGTCGTCCCTAAACTGCGGATTTATCAGAGTGTCGCCCAAGGAAATCTTGAACTTGCTGTAGTTTATGTTGTGCAGAAACATATTCATCCGGGCAAGGTTGTATGTTGTGTGGTTTATCTCCTGCCCGAAAAATCCGTCCTCTATTTTGTTTTCCTCGAACTGCTTTTTTGCCTGCAAAAGAAGCGAGCCTGAGCCGCAGGCCGGGTCATAAATCTTGTTCACATTTTCCTGCTTGTGCATTGCAAGCCGCGTGTTCTTTTCTTTTACGGTGTTTCCAAGCCGGTTGCTCGTTGTGTCAAAATCGGCAAAAAGTCCTTTTATATTCTGCTCAGAATCATAGCCAACGGCGGATTTTTCAATCTCGGAGAAAATCCTCGCCAAGTCCGTGTTCAAGGCTTCATTGTCATAAGCGTTTTTTGCGACATTAACAAAAAGCTGGCTCGGATAGATAAAATATCCTTTTGTCTTTACCGCATCGTCCTTTATCTCCTGGGTAATGACTGAATCGTCAAGGTTGGCATAAACAATGCTTTCGTCGTCCGCCTCAAAGTAATCTGAAAAATTCTCGCTTATAAAACGATAGAAAAGCGTTCCCAAAACAAACTGCTTGAAATCCCAGCCGTCAACCGCGCCCCGAACCTCGTTTGCAATCTTCCAAATCTGCGCCTGTAATTCCGCTCTCTGCTGTATGCCGGACATAAAATACTCCAAATAAAAGACGATAAATAAAACAGATTTATTATAGAAGAAAAATGAGAATTTAGAAAGTTCAAAAATTAATTGCGCTTGCAGAAATCTGACCATTGAGCCTATCGAAATGACTTTCCACTGCATTTTTTCCAAAATCATGCTAGGATAATCAGAACGAAGGAAACTTATGGACATAGAATTGCATTATCAGGAAAAAGGGAGCGGCGAGCCGTTTGTGTTTCTTCACGGAAACGGCGAAGACTGTTCCTACTTCAAAAACCAGATGGATTATTTTAAAGAAAAATTCCGTGTTATTGCATTGGACACAAGAGGACACGGCAAGTCCCCAAGAGGCAGCTCTCCGTTTACCATAGAACAGTTTTCCTGCGACTTATACGGTTTTATGAATGCCCGTCAGATTCCACGCGCGGTGATTTTGGGATTTTCGGACGGAGCAAACATCGCCATGAAATTTGCAATGAGCCATCCTGAAATGGTAAAGGCTTTGATTTTAAACGGCGGAAACCTAAATTCAAAAGGCGTAAAGCGGACAACACAGATTCCGATTGAGATAGGCTACAAAATAGCGAAACTCTTTGCCGAAAAATCGCCGGAAGCAAAAAGAAACGCGGAGCTGCTTGGACTGATGGTGAAAGAGCCGAACATCAAGCCGTCTGAACTTTCAAAAATCACAATGCCGACGCTTGTAATCTGCGGAACAAAAGACATGATAAAGAAATCCCACTCAAAAGAAATTGCGGCAAACATCCCCGGCGCAAAACTTAAAATCATCAGGGGAAATCATTTTATCGCAAGCAACAGACCTAAAGAATTCAATCTGGCTGTTGACGATTTTCTGAAATCAGTCTTGTGAATCTGAAATCTGAAACTTATAGTGGAGGTTAATAAATGATTCTTTATTTTTCTGCGACAGGAAACTGCAAATATGTTGCAACCCGGCTTGTACAGTCTGCAAAACAGGAGATGCTATCTATAGTGGACTGTATTCGGAATGACCGATATGTGTTTTCCGATAAAACAATCGGGATTATTTCACCTACTTATTATTGGGGGCTGCCAAGTATTGTAAAAGAATTTCTTGAAAAGGCTTCTTTCCAGACAGAATATCTGTACTATGTTGCTACCTACGGAACAACGCCCGGCGCATCCGGCAAAATGGCAAATAAGGCTATTCAAGGCCGGAAAATAGACGCCTACTATTCCGTCCGAATGGCGGATACTTGGACACCCATCTTTGACCTTTCAGCTCCAGAAAAAGTTGCCAGATATACCAAAAACACGGAGAGCGAAATCAACAGCATCATCCGCAATGTCAGAGTTCTTCATAAAAATCGCCGTATGTTGCATCGCACTCCGCTGCTTATCTCAGAGTGGATTGCCGAACCTATTTATAATAACAAGGCACGCCGTACAGTGCATTTTCGTGTAGAGGATACCTGTGTAGGCTGCGGATTCTGTGCAAAAAAATGCCCTGTGCAGGCCATCGAAATGCAGAACAAAAAACCTGTCTGGAGCAAGGAAAAATGTGTCATGTGCCTGGGATGCCTGCACCGATGTCCGAAGTTCGCCATTCAGTATGGCAAGAACACTAAGAAACATGGCCAATACACGAACCCGAACGTTACGGTATAAGCCATAATCAGAGTATGACATTAAATCATAAAACTCGAAATTAAGAGTATGTAACCAAATTTGAGATTTACTTCTTCAGTATTTTTTTGCACCAGGAATGTTTTCCGCAGTTCGGGCATTTAAGGTATCGTGTAGTTCCCATGTGCATTGCCCACAGCGCTTGTGAATAAGCTGGCTCTATTTCTTGACCGCAAATTTTGCACTTGTATGCGCCTACGCTGACTTCCAGCTTTAACGCATAAAAGCACGGCATTAAAAATAGAACTGTTATTCCAATCAGTATGCTGGTTTGCAAAATTCCTTCAGATAAGAATGACTTTGCAAGAAAAATACCGGAAATCATTGCAGTTATGCTTACAATCATAATCACCCACATGGAAGTCCATATAGTCTTGTTTTTTTGTTCCAGTTCTTTTGCAAATTCAAGCAAAAGCTTTTCGTCCATTTTACTTTCATTTTCCATAGTATTTTTTTCTCCGCATAAAAGTTCGTTTACAGTGATGTCAAGAATTTTGCATAAAGGAATCATAAGTGCGGCATCGGGCAGGCTTTTTCCGCGTTCCCATTTTGAAACCGCTCTGTCCGTTATGTTCAGTTTTTCAGCGAGAGCCATTTGCGTAAGGTTCTTGAGTTTTCTTTGCGAGGAAATGAATTCGCCGATTTTGATTTGGTTCATAATTAAATCTCCTGTAAAAAGTTGATGAGGAAATTGCACTTTCCGCTTTGTTGGCGTGATTTTGCGGCAAGGCGGAAAATTGCCTTTGTCCCTTATGCGGTCATCATAAACGTAACATCCGCAAAAGTACACATACCGTTAGTTGATTTTGCAAAAAAGTCAGTGAACGGAGTACAGAGAGGAGAGTAGAGCGGCAGTAGAAAATTCTACCAACTGCCGCAGGCGTAAGTTTGTGATGCTAGGCATTAAAAACTCCACGGAATGTACGCCGCGGCAACTGCCAAAATCACGGACGGAAGCATGTTCGCGACGTTCAGCTTTTTGCCCCAGACAAGATTCACGCCGATGCAGAAAATCAGGACTGAGCCGATGAGCGAAAGATATTCAACCGCAGCCGTGGTCATCACCGGAGAAACAAGTTTTGCAAGCAGGGTAATGATTCCTTCAAAGATAAAAACTGGAACAGCGGAAAAAATAGCGCCTTTTCCCATTGTGGAAGTCATGACTGCAATGATTATAAAATCCAAGACTGATTTTACCGCTAGGGTAGAAAAGTCTCCAAGCAAGCCGTCCTGAATAGCGCCCACAATTGCCATAGCTCCGATTGAGACCGTAAGCGACGCCGTTACAAAAGCGTTCACAAAACTTGAATCTCCGCTGTTTCCAGTTTTTCTTTTGAGCCAATCACCAAAATTTTCGAATCCTTTTTCAATGCCGAAAAGCTCGCCGATGACCGTTCCAAGCGCGAGACAGAGAACTACAAGCATGGATTTTCCGGCAATAAGTTTTACGCCATCGATTTTTAACATTCCCTGCATAGCTCCTGCGACCGCAATAAAAATTACGCTGATTCCGCAGGCTTTGTTCAGGGATTGCTGCTGCTCCGGTTTGAAAAACTTTCCGGCAAAATGTCCGATTAATCCGCCAGCTGCGATGCTTGCAGTGTTTATAATTGTTCCAAGTCCTATCATTTTCTGTCCGTGTGTAAAGTCGTTGTCAAGTTTGCGCCAAGTTTTTCTTGTAAAATATGGCATTTAGTCCGTGCTGTAAAGTTCATTTCCTAAAAAAATGGAAATCGCAGCAGTCGCCACCGTAGCCTAAGGTTTTTGTGCGGCTGAATCCCATTTTTTTTAGTCCGCCGTAGGTGATGTCGTCAACATCGCAGAACAGGCGGCAAAGTTCGGGGCAGCCGTTTTCTAAGCAAGCCGTGTGCCAAAGGCATTTTGTTATGTCGGCATCAAAAAAATCATCACCGTATTTTTGTCTGCTTTCCCAAAGGTCGCTCGTGCGCATGATTTTAAGAAAAATTTTTTTGTATATGTCGAAAAATCCTGGTATGATTTCCATTCTTGCCGTAAATGAATGTTTCTGTGCCGCTACTTTTCCGGTCATGTATTTCCTCATGCGCTCATAGGTGTCGTCTTCAGAAAATCCGCCTTCCTGCAAAGCCTTGAACAGTGAGACTCGCGGAAGAATTGTCTGAACAAGAGTTTTCTTCTGATTTTTTGATTTGCCTTTTGTATTTGCAATGATTGTGCCAAGTATTTTAGACTGCCGCCCAAACAATTCAAGGCCTTTATCAATTCCAAATTCTTCTGTTAAAAAGGACTTTATTTGTTTTTGCTGTTTTATTTTCATAAGAATAAATACCTTCGTAGTCTAAACTTCGAGTTTTTAGAAAAATAAACAAAAGCGTAAGCGAATTTACAAGTTGTGAAGATTTTGTGCGATAAGTACAGTCAAGGTTGCATAGCAACCCAAACCAATTCAAGCGAAGTGCGAGCACAACCATCTGCAACAAATTGGAAAGTCGCTGAAAGCATTTTTCTAGTAGTTATAAAAAACTCGAAGTTTGGGCTTTGTAGCAAGCAAGTTTGATTTTGTGAAATTTAAAAACAATGTAGAATACAAAGTTTTTATTGTCAAGTGCTGGGCTGCTAGAATTTATAATTTAGAAAACTTGGGCGTGAGAGTGCGCCAGTTTCGCCAAGTGTAGGAGAGGAAACTCCGTCAACTGTTTCAATTGCCGCGCCGGTCGGGCTTTCTGCACATCTTACGTGTCTAGCCCCGGCAATGACACGAAAGGGCAAGCCGGAGGATGACAAAGTATCAAGTCCGGCAATGACAAGCAGAATAAGACCTAGTTGCCGCTTGGTGTTATATCCCCATCCGAGCAGCGGATTGTCGCGCTGCTAAGCGATGCGTTCTCCTCGCCGATGGTAACCGCCTCCCACTGTTTCTTTGTGCCGGCATAGTACACTGTGGTAAGGTTTGTGCAGCCGTCAAATGCGGAGTCTCCTATCGAAGTTATGGTTGCAGGAAGCGCAATGCTTTCAAGAGCAGTGCAGTTTCTGAGCGCAAGGTCAGGTATATCGGTAAGGCTTGCCAGTCCAGTAATGTCTATGTTGAATTTTGCGCCGGTCGTGTTATTTTTTAGTCCTGCGCTTATGCATTTGACTGTAGTTCCGTCAGCCGTTCCCCTGAATTTGACCGTGCATCCGTCATTGCCAAGAGATTTAATCAAGTATGCTATTTTACTTGATACAATATACCCTTCAGTGTCGCCACCACAATCAAGGACAAGACCGTCCCTGCCGTAAGTTACGGTTTGCAATGATGTGCAGCCGTCAAATGCAGATTCTTTTAATAGCTCAGGCTGGGACGGAATCGTGATTTCCTTTAAGCTTGTGCAGTTTGCAAATGCTTCATCCAATATATTTTTGATACCTTCAGGAATAGAAACGCTTTCGAGAGCCGTACAGCCCTTGAAAATCTGTGTTTGTATAGATGTAACTTTTTCAGGAATAGATACAGATGTCAGTTTTGCACAGTTTTCAAAGGCACTTTGCCCAATATCCGTTACAGATGCAGGAATAGATACAGAGACCAGTTCTGTGCAGCCTGCAAATGCACTGTCATTTATATCTGTTACATTTTCAGGAATAGATATGGAAGTCAGCCCTGTGCAGCCTGCAAATTCAGATTTTCCTATACTTTTCCTGCTGTCTGACAGAAGAATGCCGGCAAGGTTCGTGCAGTTTTGGAATGTTTGGGCAATACCAGATGTGAAAGAAGTACCGCTCATGTCAAGGATGATTTTTGCCGCTGAATTGTTTCTGATTGCCTCTCCTGTCGCTGTATAATCAGGCTCCATAATAGTATCGTCTGTAACCGCTACAGTGTGCGTGCCTTCAGCAAGCGCGCTGATTACGGAAGGCGCATTGTCTGCGGTGCAGAAAACTCCGTCGGTACAACGGACAATGGCTTTGCTGAGCGTATAATTGCTCTTACTATCGGAAGTAAATTCTTCTCTAAGTGTTTTCCACTGCGCTATTGTTCCCTTGTAGGTTACTTCAAAGCCTTGTATCGTGCCAGTGCCATTGCTTGATACGGCATTGTCGCCGATAGTTGCAACGCTTGCAGGAATTGTCATGGTCTTTAATGAGGAACAATTCCTAAAGGCCTCTTTGCCAATAGTCGTTACACCGTCTGGAATTATTACGCTTGTAAGACCGGTACACTCGTAAAAAGCGTAATCACCAATTTCGGCAAGGCTGTCCAGCATGACAATCTCAGAAAGTCCTGAGCGGCTAAACGCATTTTCTCCGATTGAGGTTACACCCTGTGGCAGCATGATTTCAACAAGATTATCTGCACCTTGGGACATATTATCCGGTATTCTTGTAAGCCCTGTTGCGCTTGTCATGTCAAGGATAACATTTGCGTTTTCATTGCTGAGGATTGCTTTTACTATATTCTTTAAATCTTCCTCTGTTATTTCACCGGTTACGGTAACCGTGTGCGTGCCTTCCGTAAGATTTTTGATTACAAAAGGAATATTTGTAATAGTGCCGTCTGAACACTTTATTGAAACGTTTGTGAGACACTCATTGTTGCTGCCGAATCTTTCTGTATCCGCAACAAAGGCTTTCCATTCTGCCTTTGTGCCGCCGTAGGTTACGCCTGTAATGCCCGAACAGTTGTAGAATGCGGCAATTTCTATCTTCTGCACGGTTTTTGGAATTGCAACAGTCTTTAGATTTGGGCAGTCTCTAAATGAACTCTCATTGATATATTCAACACCTTCCTCAAGCACAATCTCCTCAAGGTTGTTGCATAAATAAAAAGCCATATTTCCGATTGTCTTTACATTGCCCGGAACAGTCACTTTTGCAAGGGAGTTACAGTTAGAAAAAACACTGTCGCCTATAGTTTCAATCCCCTTTCCAATAACAACGCTCTCAAGCCCTGAACCATAAAAAGCGTAGCTGCCGATTTCAGTTACAGTGTCAGGGATTACAATGCTTTTCAGGCTGCTGCAGCCGTAGAACGCAGCACTGCCGATAGCTGTAATCTTGTTACTGATTACAAAACTTTCAAGGTATGCCCAATCCCCAAAAGCGTAATCGCAGATAATAGTGCAATCTTCAGGCAGCACAAATCCCACAAGGGAAGAACTATTGCCGTAAGATTGCATGAGGTTCATATCCATACCGGTCGTTAAGCTCATGTCGAAACAGATTTTTGCACCGGAGTTTTCTTCAAGAGCAGCTTTTATATTTTCAAACGTGACGCCAAGCGACGGAAATGGTCCTGCAAATTCCAATGTGTGCATATTGCCGTCTGCAGAAACGCTCTTAATCGCGTCCGGAACAGCAGAGGCGGAGTATAAAACGCCGTCGGTGCAATAAACAGGCCCATTGGTCAGTTCATTGTTCGAGCCGTCAATTTTTCCCGATGAAAGTAAGGCTGCCCATTCTTTTTTTGTGCCGTTGTAGTTCACGCGTGTAATACCCGAACAGTTGTAGAACGCATCTTTTTCAATTGATGTAATGCTTTTTGGAATTGTTACTGTCGCAAGCTTTTTACAGCTATTAAACGCCATATCTCCTATAGTCTGCACACCTTCCTCAAGCACAATCTCCTCAAGATTATTGCAGTAATAAAAAGCCATATTTCCGATTGTCTTTACATTGCCCGGAACAGTTACTTTTGTAAGGGAGTCACAGCGGCAGAAAGCATCTTCACCTATATGCTCGACTCCGCTTCCAAGCTTTACGGTTGTAAGACTGCTTAAGCTGAATGCATAATCACCTATTTCCTTTACAGTGTCAGGAATGGTTATTTCTTTAAGTTTTGTTTCCATGAAAACACCATTCTCAATCTTAGTGACACCGCTCGGTATGACAACTTCGGAAATATCTGTGTATCTAAAAGCGTATCCCCCGATTTCCGTCACACTTTCTGGTATGGTGATTTGAGTAAGTTTTGTGTCAGAAAAAGCACCTTCTCCAATTTTAGTTACACTGTCTGGTATAATAATTTCTGAAATACCTGTAAAGCCAAATGCGTAATATCCGATTGAAGTGATATTTTTTGGCAGCACTATTCCAACAAGGTTGGCGCATATAATCGCAGTCTCAGAGCCATCAGATTCATTATAGCTATAAAAATAGAATGCGTTGTCCGGAATTTCTGTAAGCCCCGTTGTCGCGCTAAGGTCAAGGTTCACTTTTATATCGGGATTTTCAGCAAGTGTATCGCGAATCATTGTGATTACATCTTTTGTAATCAGACCGGCAAGGGCGACTGTATGCACAACGCCGTCAGCAGAAAGACTTTTGATTGTGCTGGAAACAGAGGCTGCCGATATTGCCCATTTTGCGTAGAGCGTGATGCTGGCGTTTGGCGTGATTGATGCCTTGTCTTCATAGTTTGCGCCGCTTCCGTCTGTGGCGGTGTTCCAGCCTGCAAAGATGTAGCCGTCTTTTGTAAGCTCCACCGCAGGAAGCGTAGTCTGTTTGCCGGAAGGTGCAGAGATGTCGTCCGGAACTTTTCCTTCGCCGCCGTTTGCGTCAAACTTGATAGTGCAGAAAATAATTTTTTCCCACTGGGCGTAGAGCGTAATGTCGGCGGTCAGCGTGAGCTTTTCGCCTGCTTTGTAACTTGTGCCGCTTCCGTCGGCGGCAGTGTTCCAGCTGGTAAAGTCGTAGCCGTCGTAGGTGAACGCATTTTGCGCAATGGTGATTTCCGCACCCTCTTCTGCGGTCTGCGGATTCATCTCGCCGCTTCCGCCGTTTGAATTGAAAGTGAGCGTGTATTCCGTTGTTGAATCGCTGTCAATCTTACAGCCTGCAATCACTGCTGATAATGCTAAAAGCAACGTAAAAATTAGGTGGGGGGGGTAAAGAACCTGTTATGAATTTTCATTTCTTTTTCCTGTAAAATCCTTAAAATGTAGAATAATTTGTTATTCCTACTATTATAACGTACAGAAAAATAAAAAACACGGCAAATGACAAAAAAAGCGGGAAATTTTGCAGGAATTTGTGTGCTTTTAAAAGATTCTTTGGTCGAGCCGGAGGATGACAGAGTGGCACGGCAATGACAAACTTTAAATGTCATTTCCTTTTTTCTTAATGCGTGAGGCTATGGAGCACCTGCGAATCAGTCCACTGGAGCGAACGAAGTGAGTGAAGGTGCAAACAAAATTGTTTGCTTACCAAGTTTTAAAAAAACTTGAGGCAACAGCGGAGTTAGCACGCCCAGAAGCTAAAGTCCCTGCAAAACCACTTTCATTGCGCACAGGGCGGCAAGAAAAATGATGTTCATCAGCGTAAAGACTGCGAGGAATTTTGCGGTTCCGCCTTTTTCCTGCGTGTAGAGCTTCAGGCTTATGAGGCTTGCAAGGGATGCAACCGGTGTTCCAAGTCCGCCGATGTCCACGCCAAGCAGAAGCTCCTTTGTGTCCTGCGCGAACGGATGTAGCAAAAGCGTTGCGGGAACATTGCTTATCACCTGGCTGAACGCAAGGCTTACGGCAAATTCATTTCCTCCTGTTATCCTCTTTAGAAAACTGTCCACGCTTTCAAGCCGCGCGATGTTTCCGGTAAAAATAAAAAACGCCGTGAATGTAAGAAGCAGCATAAAATCGATGTTGCAAAAAATTTTTCTGTCTGAAACAAGAACGCAAAGCGCGACAAGAACTGCCGCCGCCCATTTTGGAATCACGTTAACGACCGAAAGCAGACACAGAATAAAAAGCGCCGTGTATAAAATGTTTTTTCCTTTGCAGCCTGATTTGCCGGATTCTGTTTCCTGCCGCTCAATCTGGATTTTTTCATTTTTTATTATCAGGGTTGAAAGAATCAGAAGCGCGAGGGAAAGCAGTGTGTACGGAAAAAGAATTTTCATAAAGCGAACTGTGCCGAGCTGCATTTTTGAAAACAAAAAAATGTTCTGCGGATTTCCAATTGGCGTAATCATGCTTCCGAGGTTCGCCGCAAGAGTCTGAAGAACAACGGTATATAATAGAACAAAAGAATCAGTTTTTGAAAGCAGGACTACAGCAAACGGAACAAACGTAAGAAGCGCGACGTCATTTGTGATAACCATGCTTGTAAAAAAGCAGAGCAGAACGAGAGTAAGGCAAAGAGCGCGCTGACCGTGAACTTTGCGGCATACTGTTTTTCCAAGAGCGTCGAAAAGTCCTGTCCGTCTCCAGCCCGCGACAACCGCCATGAGCGAGAAAAGAGTCAGAAGCGTTCCGAAGTCGATGTAAGAAATATATTTTGCATCCGGCTTTACAAAAAAAGTTGAGATGAGCGCGAACAAAAACGTGACGCAAAAGACGATTTCCTTTTTGCACCAGATGAATATTTTTTGAAAGATTTTTTCTCCCGACATTTTTTACCTTCTTTGATTTTGAAGATTTGAGCGATTCGCAGTAAGTGTATCACAAATCGCAGTTTTGTTCCGCAAATGTCGTGGGGTTATGACTGGAAATGACACGGAAGATTGCCGTGTCGCTGCACGGCAATGACACTTAATTTTCACGTCCGGCAATGGCAAAAGTGCAAGTCCTGCAATGGCAGGCTGGTTTCATGTCATTCCCACACTTGATGCTGCGATGTTTGCGTAGCAAACTCGGTCAGGAATCTCTGCACGTGAGGGGGATGTCCCAAAAGTATCTT
>DJRF01000011.1:2233-2531 GCA_002437725.1 Treponema sp. UBA6367 | reverse complement strand
TTAGAACTTATTAGACATCCCCGACAAAAAACGTTTTATTCCCAGCGGAAGAAGCAGGCGGAAAGAGCCGTGCAGAGCGCGCCGACTGCAAGCATTACGCAGACCGGCAGCAGAACGCCTTCACCTCCGATTCCGAGAAACGTGTTTTTCATCATCGTTATTCCCTGCGTCAAAGGAAAAAAGTTTACAAGATTCCGCATCGCTTTGGGCATAACTTCAAGTGGAAGCGTCGTGCCGGAAAAGACAAGCATGGGAAAATAAAGGACACATGCGATTACGCTTGCCTGCTTGGTGTCCT
>DJRF01000011.1:0-2205 GCA_002437725.1 Treponema sp. UBA6367 | reverse complement strand
GCTTGGTGTCCTTCGCCACGCCTCCCACCAGCATTCCGATGGAAAGAGTTGAAAACATGGTAAGCGCCCAGCTGCCGAGAAATGCCCAAAGCGAGCCGTGCAGTCTTACGCCCCACAAAAGAGCCGTGGCAGAAAGCGTCGCAAGGGATGCTGCGCAGTAGACAACATACATCGCAAACTCCACTCCCAGAATGAACACTGGACTTACCGGCGTAACTCGCAGCCGCTTGAGAATCTTCATTTCCCGCAAGCCCGAAACCGCCAGCGGCAGCCCCATCAGTCCGCCTGCGCAGATTGCAATCGCGCCGACCGCCCCGAAAGACTGCTCCAAGAAAGTATAATCCGCGCCGTCATAAGCGGGTTTTCTTCCATATATAATGCCGAAAATTACGAACACGACAAGCGGCATGATTACGGCAAAAATCACCATGTTCATGTCCCGCAGGCTGAGCTTCAGCTCGGTTTTCAAAAAAGTAAAAAATCGTTTCATTCGTCCGCCTCCTCGTCCGAAAGTTTTAAGTATGCGTCTTCAAAATGTTCACAGCCACACTGCGCCTTTGCCTGCTCGACAGTTCCGCGGAAAACGGCCGTTCCTTTTTTCAGAATGCAGATTTCATCGCACAACGCCTCGACTTCATCCATAAAGTGCGAGGTCAGAAAAATCGTAAGCCCCTGTTCTTTAAGCGACTCAAGAGTTTTCCACACGCCGCGCCGTGCCTTTGCATCAAGCCCGGTTGTAAGCTCGTCAAGAAAAACAAGATGCGGTTGCCCGATCAGTGCCAGCACGATGAAAAGCCGCTGACGCTCTCCGCCCGAAAGACTTTTCACCGCAGTTTTTGCCTTGTCTCCGATTCCAAACTGCCCGCACAATTTGCGCCAGTCGGCGCTTTTGCGGTAAAGGCTTGCAGTTTCTTCGCAAAGTTCACAGACCTTGATTTCCTTATGATAGTCGCCTTCCTGGAACTGCACGCCGATTTTCTGGAAAAGCTCGCGGCGGCATTTTTTCGGGTCTTGCCCCAGAAGCCGGACTGTTCCGCTGTCCGCCTGTTTTGTGCCGAGTATACATTCAATCGTCGTGCTTTTTCCAGCCCCGTTTGCGCCGAGCAGCCCGAACACAGTTCCGCTTTTTACCGAAAGGTTCAAGTGATTTACAACGGTTTTCTCCCCGTAAGATTTTGTAAGTCCTTCAACAAAAATCGCCTCGCTCATTTTTCAATCCTCCTGACTGCCCGAAGCTCGATATATCCGCGCTCGCCCCGTGGCTCCAGCTGAATTCGCGGATTTTCGTCGTCCCACTGGTAGCCGATGACGGACGGATTGTAGCTATTCATTGCCGCCTGCACCGTGCGGATTGCCTCGCAGTAATCCTCCTCGCGGAATGGCTGGCCTTGAAACATCAGATATTCCGCTTTTGGCAGATGAATCGTATCGAAGCCTTCGGGAATCATTCCCATGTAGCCGGTTTCGACTTCCACTCCCTGAACGTAGGTTGAAGTTCCCGGCTTCTTGTACTTTTCGGGCAGCCACATTGCGACCGGTTCTCCGCAGAGCGACTTCATGCTCATAAGAATTCCCCAAACGTCGCAGCCGACTTCCTCGCAGTAGGGAAAATAATCTTCCGCCTGCTTGCCGCGTTTGATAATGCACAGGCGTTCCGGCTTTTGGACGGCCTGTATAAAAATTGGTTGAATGTTAGACATGTCGATGTTCTCCTTTCGTAATTCACGGTATTTTGCGCCATAAGGAACGAAGAACGGAACAGGAACTGGATTTTTCACATAGTCGCTCGGATTCAAGCCGAACTCGCGGAAAAACGCCCTCGTAAACGTGTCCACATTGGAAAAGCCTGCATCGAATGCCGCGTCCGTCACCTTGACATTTCCGCTTTGAAGCTTTTTTGCCGCCTGCGTGAGCCGGTACTTGCGGATATATTCCGTGGGCGTAAGTCCAAGGGCAGCCCGGAACAACCGGTAAGAATACCAGGGAGAAAACAGCGACGCGCGCGCCAAATCCGACAAGCTGATTTCTTCCGTATTATTCTTTTCGATATAATCCTGCATCCTCTGGACAGCCAAAATCTGTTCTTTCATTCTTTTTCCTTATAAAACTCCATGTTAGTACGTAAAACAAGAGCCTTGGATGGCGAAAATCACAGTTTGCGAAAGCAACGCTTGAGCAAACTGTAAGGGGATGTCTAATAAGTTC
>DJRF01000023.1 GCA_002437725.1 Treponema sp. UBA6367 | reverse complement strand
GATACTTTTGGGACATCCCCTTTTTAGAGGTATATAACATGGAAAAGACTATTGCTTTGATTCCAGGGGACGGAATCGGTCCTGATGTTGTGGCAGAAGCTGTAAATGTGCTTGATGCTGTTGCAAAAAAATACGGCCACAAGTGGAAATACACTGACGTTTTGGCTGGCGGCTGCGCAATTGATAAATTCGGAAAACCGCTCCCGCAGGATCAGCTTGATATTTGCTTGAAATCTGATGCGGCTTTGCTCGGTGCTGTTGGTGGTCCAAAGTGGGACAACTTGCCTTCTGAAATCCGACCTGAAAAAGCTCTGCTTGGTCTTCGCGGTGGAATGAAAGTTTTTGCAAATCTTCGTCCTGCTGTAATGTGGAAGCAGTTGAAAGACGCTTGTCCTTTAAAAGATGAGATTGTTGGCGACGGTCTTGATATTCTTATCGTCCGTGAATTGACTGGTGGTATTTATTTTGGTGAGCGCGGAACTTCTGCGGATGGAAATACTGCCTGGGATACAGAAAAATATACACGCCCGGAAATTGAACGAATTGTCCGAATGGGATTTGAATACGCTATGAGCCGCAGAAAGAAGCTTTGCGTTGTTGACAAGGCTAATATCTTGAATTCCAGTCAGTTGTGGCGCCGCGTTACAGAAGATATTAAAAAAGATTATCCGGAAGTTGAGCTTTCTTACTTATATATTGACAACGCTTCTATGCAGCTTGTCAGAAATCCAAAGCAGTTTGACGTAATCGCAACAAGCAATATGTTTGGCGACATTATGTCTGATGAAGCTAGCCAGATTACAGGTTCAATTGGTATGCTGGCTTCCGCTTCTCTTGGAGATGGAACTGGTCCTGGTCTGTATGAGCCAATCCACGGTTCTGCGCCGGACATTGCAGGAAAAGATTTGGCTAATCCGTTGGCTACAATTCTTTCTGCAGCTATGCTTTTACGCTACAGCTTTAAGCTTGAAACAGAGGCAAAGGCTATTGAAAATGCAGTAAACGCTGTTCTTGATGACGGCTGGCGAACTGGTGATATTGCCGGATCTCATATTGCAGAAGTAAAAGCAGCCGGAAAACTTGTTGGCACAAAGAAGATGGGCGAACTTGTTGTTGAATATTTGAACAAATAGAGTGGATGTCCTGGAAGTAAAAAAACATGGTGACTAATCTTGCCGAAACTTGCGTGCATAGGGTAGTCACCATTGCCTGTCGTGCTTGCCGATTTTGACAGTTTCAATGGCTTCCAGGGCTCAAGCTTATAGGTCGGAAGTCGAGTTTTTATTCAAGGTTTATAAGAGCCTTAAAAAACGGCAATGGGCTAGATTGCATAGTTTTTGCTTATTCCACTTGCCTAATAGCAAAAACGATTTTAGAATAATCTTTATGGAAAGCAATGCCACAAAAAAGAACGGACTTATTTATTCAAAAGATTTAAAAACGCTTATTGGAATTAATCACGAATCAGATGAGTTTAAAGGAATTGTTCCTTATGGTGTTGAAAATATACAGGACGAAGCGTTTGCAGATTCTGACTTAACTTATATAGAACTTCCAGATACTGTAAATTCTATTGGAAATGCTGCGTTTTATAATTGCAAAAAGCTTTTAAAAATACATTTGCCTTTGAATTTACACGGTTTTTCATCATATCTTTTTTACGGATGCTCTTCATTAAAAGAAATTCCCTTTAGATATGGAATAAAAGTTCTTTTGCAAGGCGTTATTGCAGGCTGTTCAAGTATTACATCTTTAGTTATTCCAGATTCCGTAGAGAAAATTTGTTGTGGCTCGATAAAAGATTGTTTCTCTCTAAAGTCTATAGTTCTTCCTGCGGATTTAAAAGTTTTTGAGCAAGACGCAGTTGAAAATTGTCCAAGTCTGAGTCATATCCGCATTTCAGAAGACAATAAGACTTTTTGCACTGATGAAAAATTTTCAGTTTTATATAAAATAGAACAAGATGGAACTAAAACAGCAGTTTTCGAAGTTCCTTTAAAAGAAAAAGAATACATTCCTTCATTTAAAGAACTTGGAGAAGATGAAAATCCTTCAATAATAGATTATAATGAATTACAGGACGAAAGCGATGACGATGTAGTTCTTTTTGCTTCAAAAGAAGAATTGTCTTCGTTGTCAGATTCTGCTGAAGTTTCTGAAAATAATACGAATCCGCAAATATATTCGGATAGAGAAAATGAACTTGCATCAAAAAAAGAGGATAAAAATATGAATGAAGAAAACAATAGCATGAACGAAAAGTTGGCAGAAATACTAGGTCAAAATTCCTTTGGCTCAGACGATTTTTCTATTGCAGATATTCCAGAGGCATCTGAACAGGAAATTGAATCTTCAAAGCTTGAGCAAAGCGATGGTTCTATAAATGAACAGGTTAAAATGGAGCAAAATCTTCAAGAAACTCAAGAATCAATTGAACAAAATCAGCCTTCAGAAGAAATTGCTGCTGCGAATGAAACTGAGAATAACTTGCAAGATTCACAAAAGTCTTTTGAATGTAAAAATTCAGAAGAAGATGACAACGCGATTATGAACAACATCTTCTTTGAGTCTCAAAAAGTAGAGCAAAAGAATACAGGCATTGCTGCAGATAAAAAAAGAATTCTTTATGTGTTCACTCAAACTCTTTGCGACACAAAGCTTGGTAAAAAGTTTTCAGCTTCGTTGATAAACTGCTGTAATCGCCTTGCAAAGATACATTCCTTTACGAGCATTTATTTCTTTTATGGAACAAGAATTGATACAAGAAAGTTTAGAAATCAGCTTTCAATGTTTATGATGAACAGAGATGTAGTCTATGCGGTAAGCGCAGATTATCTTTCTCTTTTAGATGACAATACCCGCGACTTTTTAGATTGTCTTGGAATTGGCTACACTAAGGAAAGTCTTGAGCAGCAATTAAAGGATTCAAAGAATCCAAATGCAGAGTGTTTAAAGCTTCTTGTTCAAGACAAGATAAAATAGTATATTGGTAATTAATAAATTTAATATAATTAAAAACAATGATGTTGACTCCTGTTTTTTTTGTGGTGAGGTTATAATATGTCAAAAAAAAGTGATAATGCTTGTAAGGGTGTTGCCCGCGCGCCGCACCGTTCCCTTTTTTATGCTTCTGGTTATACTGATGAGGAATTGAATCAGCCGCTGGTTGGTGTTATCTGCGCAAAAAATGAACTTATTCCGGGGCATATTGAGCTTGACCGGATTGCGGAGGCTGTTAAGACTGGCGTTAGAATGGCTGGCGGAACTCCGATTGAATTTCCTGCGATTGGCGTCTGTGATGGAATTGCGATGGGACACGAGGGAATGAAATATTCGCTTGTAACACGCGAGCTTATTGCCGACAGCGTTGAATGTATTGCAAAAGCTCACCAGTTTGACGCTCTTGTTATGATTCCGAACTGCGACAAGATTGTTCCAGGAATGCTGATGGCTGCCGCGCGCCTTGACTTGCCGACCGTTTTTGTTTCCGGCGGTCCGATGATGCCGGGACATCTTCCTGAAAATGACAAATCGAATCCGTACAGCGGAAAAAATCTTTCTTTGACTGATATGTTCGAGGCTGTCGGCGGTCTTGCGGTCGGAAAAATCACCGAGGAGCAGCTTAAGGAAATGGAGCACCGCGCTTGTCCGGGCTGCGGAGCTTGCTCTGGAATGTTCACCGCGAACTCAATGAACTGCCTTACTGAAGTTTTGGGGCTTGGACTTCCTGGAAACGGAACAATTCCTGCCGTAACTGGCGAAAGAATCGCGCTTGCAAAGCACGCTGGTATGGCTGTTATGAATTTGTATAAAAAAG
This sequence comes from Treponema sp. UBA6367, assembly GCA_002437725.1. Taxonomy (GTDB): domain Bacteria; phylum Spirochaetota; class Spirochaetia; order Treponematales; family Treponemataceae; genus Treponema_D. The sequence continues at coordinate 17,624 of DJRF01000023.1, read as the reverse complement.
GAATTACCGCCCGGGCGATGATGACGGCTGAAAATTTCCGCAATGCGTTGACTGCGGACATGGCGCTCGGCTGCTCTTCCAACACAATGCTGCACGTTCCGGCCATTGCGCACGAGGCTGGAATTGACATTGACTTGCACGAGGTTAATAAAATTTCTGAGCGGACTCCAAATCTTTGCCACTTGGCTCCTGCAGGCCACACTTTTATGTGCGAGCTGGATGATGCGGGCGGTGTTCAGGCGGTTTTGGCAGAGCTTGCAAAAAAGAACCTTATAAATACCTCTTTGATTACCGCCACAGGAAAAACAATCGCGGAAAATATTGCCGGCGTTAAAAACCGCAATCCTGAAATTCTTCGCCCGATTGAAAATCCGTTCAGCGACAACGGCGGAATTGCGATTCTGTTCGGAAATCTTGCCCCGAACGGAACAGTTGTAAAACGTTCAGCCTGCGCTCCTGAGCTTATGCACCACACAGGACCTGCGCGCGTGTTCAACGATGAAAGCGAGGCGATGGAAGCTGTCCAGAAGTCCCAAATTAAGCCGGGCGATGTTGTTGTAATCCGCTACGAAGGACCGAAAGGTGGTCCAGGAATGCGCGAGATGCTTGCGGTTACAGCGGCTCTTGCAGGCCAGGGCTTGGACAAGCAGGTTGCGCTTATCACCGACGGGCGTTTCAGCGGCGCTACACGCGGCGCTTCTCTTGGACACTGTTCGCCTGAAGCGGCTGTCGGCGGTCCGATTGCGCTTGTTCAGGAAGGCGACAAAATTACTTTGGATATAAACAACTATAAAATCCATCTTGAAGTAAGCGACGAGGAGCTTGCCGCGCGCAAGGCAAAATGGGTTGCCCCTGAGCCAAAAGTAAAAACCGGCTATCTGGCTCGCTATGCTAAGCTCGTAAGCAGCGCAGACAAAGGCGCGATATTGCAGTAGCTAGTGTTTTGCGAGTTTATCGAAAGATAAACTCGGTAAGTAGCCGTAGGCTGCGACCAGACAAAGGAGCGATGTTGCAGTAGGTTTTATGGAAATTTTATGGAAATAATAAAAAAAGAATTTTCAGATTGGACTGAATACGATAACTGGCTTATAGAAAACTATGCCAATTATTCTATTTTAAAAGCAAATGAAGAAAATAAAAAAATTTTTGTAGAATATTGCCAAAAAGCGCAGTGGGTAGCTGAAAAAAATGCTGCCGAAAATAAAAAAAACTAAATAGGAATTGTTATGTTATTAAATGGTTCTCAAATTGTAATTGAATGTCTATTAGAACAAGGAGTTAATAAGGTCTTTGGCTATCCTGGTGGCTGTATACTAAATATTTACGATGAGTTATACAAAAACTCGAACAGAATAACTCATTATTTAACAGCGCACGAGCAGGGAGCTTGCCATGCTGCTGACGGTTATGCTCGTTCTACCGGGAAAGTTGGTGTTTGCATGGCAACTAGCGGTCCTGGCGCGACAAACCTTGTAACAGGAATTGCGACCGCTTATATGGATTCCGTTCCATTAGTGGCAATCACTTGCAATGTTGGCAAATCACTGCTTGGAAAAGATTCTTTTCAAGAAATAGACATAACTGGTGTTACAATGCCTATTACAAAACATAATTTTCTTGTTTCCGATATAAATAACCTCGCTCAAACAATTCGAGAAGCTTTTATAATCGCAAAAACTGGAAGACCAGGACCTGTCTTAATAGATATTCTAAAAGATGTAACAGCTCCTTCAAATATGTGTGAATTTGAACCTTTAAAAAATCCTGGAAATATATCAGATTTGGTAATAACGCATCCAAATGTAAGAAGAACACTAACTGTTCCAGAACCAAAATTAGAGCAATTGCAAAAAGCGTGCGAGCTTATAGAAAGTTGTGAACGTCCTATAATTTATGCTGGCGGCGGGGTAAAAATCAGCAATGCAGAAAAAGAGCTTTTAGATTTTGCCGAAAAAGCCGGTATACCTGTAAGCGAAAGCCTTATGGCTCGTGACTGTTTTCCATCTAATCATCCTTTGTGTACTTGGATGGTTGGCATGCATGGCACAAGAGCTAGCAATATGGCGATAACTGAAAGCGACCTTGTTATTGCTATAGGCGCCCGTTTTAGCGATAGAGTTCTTAGCGATGCTTCCAAGTTTGCAGTCAATGCGAAAATTCTTCAAATTGATATTGATCCAGCTGAAATAAATAAAAACATTGCAACAAGCGCAAGTATTATAGGCGACGTAAAGCAAGTCTTAAAAAAGCTTACTCCAATGATTTCTAAAAAAAGCCATGCAGAATGGAATAAAAAAATTCAGGATTGGAAAAAAGAGTATCCTTCTTGCTATGACAAAAATCCAAAAGATTCAATAAATCCTAAGTTTATATGTGAATGTGTAAACAAAGTTGCAGGAGATGACACTTTTATTACGACTGAAGTAGGTCAGCACCAGATGTGGACGGCTCAGTTTTATCCTTTTAAAAATCCTCGCACGTTTATTACTTCTGGGGGGCTTGGAACTATGGGATTTGGAACAGGAGCTGCAATTGGAATTCAAGTTGCAAATCCAAACGCACGCGTTGTTCACATTGCAGGTGACGGTTCTTTCCGCATGAACTGCAACGAGTTGGCAACAATTTCTCACTACAATCTTCCAATTGTAATAGTCGTGGAAAATAACAATGCACTGGGAAATGTTCGCATGTGGCAACGCCTTTTCTACGGAAAAAGATTTAGTCAAACTACTTTGGATTTTGGACCAGATTGGGTTTTGCTCGCCCAGTCTTACGGCATAAAAGGTTACAGAGCTTCAAACGCAAAAGAATTTGAGAAAGTTTTTACAGAAGCGTTTAAAAGTTGCAAACCTTGTGTGATTGATGCTAAGGTAGACAAAGATGAAATGGTTCTTCCTATGGTTCCAGGAGGAAACGCCATTTATAATATGATAATGGAACTTTCTAAAGAAATGATGGAAGATTAGCTTATGTATGAATCTGGTGAAGATTATCTTGAAGCAGTTTTGATGATTCAAAACGAAAAAGGTGAATGTCATTCTGTTGACGTTGCACGAAAACTTTTAGTTTCAAAGCCTAGCGTAAGCCGGGCAATGGGAATTCTAAAAGAAGACGGTTATATTTTTTTTGACGAAAATCAGCACATTAATTTTACAGAAAAGGGAAGGGCAAAGGCTGAAAGCGTTTACGAAAGGCATCGCTTGCTTACTGATTTTCTTGAAAAAATTACAGGGGTTGACCATTCCCAAGCAGAAAAAAACGCTTGCCGCGTAGAACATGTAATTGATTCTGATATTGTAGAAGGAATCAAAACCTGGATGCAGAATAACTGAAGAATATAACTCATTGAATTCATCTGTTTATTTCTATATAATTCTTTTGTTATGGAACACGGAACACTTACATCTGATAATCACGCAGCTTTGTGGCACGGCCGTTTTGAAGAAGGTCCTGATGCGGCTGCAGTTGCATTTGAGACTTCTATAAATGTAGATGAGCGAATGGCTCTTGATGATATAAAGGGCAGCAAGGCTCATGCAAAAATGCTTAGCAGAGCAGGAATAATTACTTTGCAAGAATCAGAACAAATTGTTCAAGGATTAGATTCTATTGAAAAAGATTTGCTTTCTGGAAAACTTTCTATTGATAAAAGCGCAGAAGATATTCATTCTTTTATAGAAGCTAGCCTTACAGATAGAATTGGCGAGGCTGGCAAAAAAGTTCATACAGGACGCAGTCGAAATGATCAAATCGCCCTTGATGAAAGGTTGTATCTTGTTCGCTATGTTTCGGATTTGCAAGAAAACTTGATTTCCTTAATAAAAACTTTAACCCTAGAAGCTGAAAAGCATCTTGATGACATTATGCCTGGTTTTACTCATATGCAGCACGCGCAGCCAGTAACCTTAGCTCATCATCTGTGTGCTTGGTCTTGGATGCTTGTCCGGGATTATGAGCGATTTTCAGATTCCTTAAAAAGAATAAAAGTTAGTCCGATTGGTTCTTGTGCTTTAGCAGGTTCGGGGCTTCCTTTAGATAGAAAATATGAAGCATCCCTCTTAGGTTTTGAAAAGATTACTCAAAATAGCCTTGATAGCGTAAGCGACAGAGATTACTGCATTGAAGTTGCTTCAAATCTTTCAATTTTGCAAATGCATCTTTCTAGGTTTTGCGAAGAGATAGTGCTTTGGTCTACAACAGAATTTGCTTTTATCGATTTAAGCGAAAGGTGGTCTACGGGTTCTTCAATTATGCCGCAGAAAAAAAATCCTGATTTTGCAGAGTTAATCAGAGGCCGCACTGGCCGCGTTTACGGAGATTTAATCGCTCTTCTTACAATGATGAAAGGACTTCCTCTCGCTTATGACAGAGATATGCAGGAAGATAAGCAGTCTTTATTTGACGCTTGCGATATTGTTCTTTCTTGCCTTCATGTTTTTACATACATGATTTCTTCTGCAAAGTGGAATACAAAAAAAATGAGCGATGCCTGCAAAGACGGCTTTTTAAATGCAACCGATGTTGCCGACTATTTGGTTCGCAAAGGAATGCCTTTTAGAACAGCGCATGGAGTTAGCGCAAGAACTGTTCGACTGGCAATAGAAAAAGGCTGCAAACTTGAGGAACTTTCACTAAATGATTTTAAATCTTGCAGCGATTTTTTTGAAAAGGATATTTTTGACTTTATTGCTCCAGAAGTTTGTGTGAATGCAAGGCTTACCGATGGCGGACCTGCAAAAAGCAAAGTTTTGGAACAGATTGATGAGCTGAAGAAATTTTTAAAAATGCAATAAATCGCAAAAATGCGTATTTATATAAAAAGGTTAAACTGGAGCTTGTTATGAAAAAAATTGTAATGGTAGTTGCGGCTTTCGCTACATTGGCTTTGTCTTTTTCTGCCTGCAAAAAGGTTGAGAAAGTTGACGATTCTTTGAACGCATTAAAAGAACGCGGTGTTTTTGTGCTCGGTCTTGATGCATCTTTCCCGCCTATGGGATACACAGACGATGATGGAAATATCATTGGTTACGATATTGACCTTGCAAAAGAAGTTGCTTCTCGGCTAGGCGTAGAATTCAAAGCCCAGCCAATCGACTGGGATGCGAAAGAAATGGAGCTTTCTACAGGAAAAATTGACTGCATTTGGAACGGATTTACAATGTCAGAAGAACGTTCAAAAGCTCTTGCATTTACGCGTCCGTATCTTGCAAATGACCAGGTAGTCGTTGTAAAAAAAGACAGCGTTTTTAACAATCTTAAAGATTTAGCTGGCAAAAAAGTTGGTTTGCAAACTGGTTCTAGCGCGCAAGACGCAGTTGAAGGTAACGAAGAATTTAAAAACTCTCTTAAGGAATTAGTTTACTTTAAAGATAATATGACTGCTTTGAATGATCTTGCTGTAGGTGGAATAGATGCTGTTGTAATGGATAGTGTCGTTGCAAATTACAGCATTGCTCAGACAAAAAAGCCGTTAAGATTGCTTAGCGAATCTCTTGCAAAAGAGTCTTATGGAGTTGGCTTTCGCAAAAACGATGTAAAACTTCGCGATGAAGTTCAAAAGATTCTTGATGAAATGGAGCAGGATGGAACTGTTGCTAACATTTCTACAAAATGGTTTGGCAGCAATATTTCTGTTATTTCAAAATAGGTTAAAATGAACGTCCGTCTGCTAGGTTGTTTTACCTAAAAAAGATTGGACGTTCTTATCATTTTATTCTATGAATATTAGATTCTTAAAAATGATTAAAGCGATGTTTTTAGGTTCTGCAACATCGCTTGAAGTTTTCTTTCTTACTCTTATTTTTGCAATTCCGCTTGCTCTTCCAATTGCTATAGGAAGAATGTCTAAAAACAAGGCACTTTCTGGAACAGTTAATGTTTTCTTGCTTATTATTCGTGGTACTCCATTAATGCTTCAGTTGCTTATTGTTTATTTTGGACCTGGACTTTTTGTAAATTGGTTGCGAAATTCTTTTGGAATAGAAGCCCATCTGCGTTGGGAACGTTTCCCTGCAGGAATTGTCGCGCTTTCCGTAAACTATGCGGCATATTTTGCAGAAATCTACAGAGGTGGCATAGAGTCCATTCCTGTTGGTCAATATGAAGCTGCAAAAGTTTTAGGCTATTCTTCAACCCAAACTTTTTTTAGAATAATTATTCCTCAGGTCGTGAAACGAATAATTCCCGCAATGGGGAATGAAGTAATAACTTTAGTAAAAGATACGGCTTTAGTTTCTGTAATCGGTGTGGCAGAACTTATGTTTGTTGCAAGAGAGCGGCAAAGCGCATTGTTTTCTTTTATACCTCTGTTTATTGCTGGTGTTTTTTATTTTGTAATGAACTGGGTTGTTTCCATTGTGTTTAGATACCTTGAAAAAAAACTTTCCTACTATAAATAAGGTCTTGTCATGCAGTTTGAAAATCAAGAAATTGTAAAAGTTGAAAAGATTCATAAGTCATTTGGAGAACTTCATATTTTAAAAGGAATTTCATTTTCTGTAAAAAAAGGCGAAGTTCTAAGCGTAATAGGACCCAGCGGTTCTGGAAAATCAACAATGCTCAGGTGTGTATGCCAGCTTGAAAAAGTTGATTCCGGTTCCATAAGTATTTGCGGACAATCTTTAGTTAAAGATGGACAGTATTGCTCAAAGCAAAAGATGCAAGAAATTGGTTTAAAAAGCGGACTTGTTTTTCAGAATTTTAATCTGTTCCCGCATTTTTCAGTTTTGAAGAATGTTGCAGATGCTCAAATTCATGTTTTAAAAAAATCAAAGGAAGATGCAGAAAGTCTTGCTTTTTCTCTTTTAGAAAGAATGGGCTTGGCCGACAAAGCAAATGCTTATCCGTGCCAGCTAAGCGGCGGTCAGCAGCAGCGCGTCAGCATCGCTAGGGCTCTTGCGTTAAAACCTGAAGTTCTTTTGTTTGATGAGCCTACAAGCGCGCTTGATCCAGAATTAACAGGCGAAATACTTTCTGTAATAAAGGATTTGGCAAAAGATAAGATAACTATGGTTATTGTTACCCACGAAATGGCTTTTGCAAGAGATGTCAGCAATCGCATTATTTTTATGGATAGGGGAGCAATTGTTGAAGATGGAAGTCCTGAGCAAGTTATAGAAAATCCTGTTCAAGAAAGAACTAAAGCGTTTCTTTCAAGATTTTCAAATAAATAGCTTCAATGTAGAGCTATGTCGAGCTATTGACTGAAAGACTGTATTTTTGTATCATATTTACTCACGCTCAAAATGCGGTGAATTATGTATTTTAGAAAAATTTCGGAACTTGACTAAACCCGGTTGAGTTCTGTGGAGGTTATAAAGTGGTCAAAATAAGACTTAAGAGATTCGGTACTCAGAAGCGTCCTTACTACCGCGTTGTAGTTCAGGATTCACGCAAGCCACGTGACGGTGTTTGTATTGAAGAAATCGGTACTTTCATGCCTGTAGAGGCTGAAGAAAAGCAGGTTTCAATCGATATGGATCGCGCAAAGTATTGGCTTAGCGTTGGCGCGCAGCCATCTGATACTGTTGCTAAGTTGATTAACTTACAGGCAAAAAAGCAGTCAAACTAGTCTAAGGAGCTAAAAATGGAAAAAGACCTGATCGAATACATTGCAAAATCATTGGTCGATGATCCATCTGCTGTTTCTGTAGATGAAACTGAAGGCGAAAAAGGTATGGTTCTTCAACTAAAAGTTGCTGAAAACGATATTGGCAAGGTAATCGGAAAATATGGCCGCATTGCAAAGGCTATGCGAACAGTTCTGAGTGCTTCCGCTTCAAAAGATGGAAAGCGCTACAGTCTTGATATTTTGGATTAGTTTTGCTGATGAATGAAGAGCAGCTTATTGTTGGTTTTGTCCGTGGCTCGCATGGAGTTTCGGGTGAATTTAAAGTGGAAAGTGCTTCTGGATATTACAATCATATTGAGCTTTTAAAAGAAGTAACTTTAAGGAATGGTTCTACTTTAAAAACGTGTAGAGTTGAATCTACTAGGCTTGGTGGAAATTCCTTGTTTATGAAATTGGCAGAAATCAATTCTCCTGAAGAAGTTAAAAAATTCAGAAATTGGGAACTGGTTGTGCCTCGCGAATATGCCCATCCTCTTGGGGAAAATGAGTGGTATATCGAAGATTTAAAAGGCTGTTCTCTAGTTTGGAACGGCGGAACGGCAGCTAAAACTGCACCAGCACAAGTTGTTGGTACAATCACAGACGTATTGGAAGGCGGAGCAGGTTACTTGCTTGAAGTATTGCTCTCCGAGAGTTGTGATGTTCTTTCAGAAGATGTTAAATTCACTGTTTCTGGAAAAATTAGAAAGGTTTTAATTCCTTTTAATTTTCATTATATCAGTGAAGTAGATGTAACTGCTAGAACGATTCAACTGATGCACCTCTGGATTCTGGAGTAGTCCATGAAATTTACTGTGCTGACCTTGTTTCCTGAAATACTGAAGGCATATTTTGAAAACTCAATCATGGCCAAAGCTGTAGAAAAGGAAATTATTGCCTACGATCTAGTGAATATCAGGGATTTTGCCTTAGATAAACACAGAAAATGTGATGACGCTCCTTATGGTGGTGGACCTGGTCAGCTTATGATGACCGAACCATTGAGCAGAGCTTTAGACAGTGTGAATGCTAAACGCAAACGCGTAATTTATCTTACGCCTGGCGGCAAGCCGTTTACTCAGAAAAAAGCGTGCGAATTTAGTCGCGAAGATGAACTTGTATTTATTTGCGGTCGTTACGAAGGTATCGATCAGCGAATTATAGACTATTACGTAGATGACGAAATTTCTATCGGCGACTATGTAATGTCTAGTGGCGAAGTTGCAGCAGAAGTTATGATAGACACAATCTACAGATTGGTTGATGGCGTAATTTCTAGCGAATCTTTAGTTGAAGAGAGTCATAGCGACGGACTTTTGGAATATCCGCAGTATACTAGGCCAGAAGTATACAAAGGCATGAAAGTTCCTGAAATTCTTCTTTCAGGGAATCATGAACTTATTCGAAAGTGGCGATTAAAGAAAAGACTTGAAAAAACCTTGTATGTCAGACCTGATATGATTTGGAATGCAAGAAAAGCAGGAATTCTTTCTTTAGAAGCCGAAAAGATGATTGAGGAAATAACAGAACGAACTACTGTAAAAAATCGGAAAAAAAAGAAAAGTTGATTTTTTATTAGGATTTTCATAATAGTTCGTATATTTTGTATGGAGATTTACAATGGATCTTATTAAAGCAATTGAAGAAGGTCAAAAAAGACCTTTTACAACTCAGTTTAAAGTTGGTGATACTGTAAAAGTTTTCTTTAAAATTATTGAAGGAAAAACAGAACGAATTCAGGTTTATGAAGGTATTGTAATCTGTATAAAAAATTCAGGTGCAAGAAAAACTTTTACCGTTAGAAAAGATTCTTATGGTGTTGGTGTTGAACGTGTTTTCCCTGTAAATTCACCACGTATTGTAAAAGTAGAAATTGTACGAGCTGGAAAAGTTCGCCGTTCAAAACTTTATTACCTACGCGACAAAATTGGCAAAGACAAAAAAGTTAAGGAGCTCCTTGGAGGAAAAATCTCTGCCTTTATCAATGAACAAAATAAAGCTGCAGAAGCTGCTGCTCATGCACAGGAAGTTGCTCTTAAAGAAGAAGCTACTGCCGAACACGAAGCTGCAGAAGCCGCAAAGAAAAACTAGTTAGTTCATTGCATGAATACAAAAAATGTACTTGTGCATAATGCTGCCCTCGCTAAAGCTGGTTCAGAGACCGTGTTTCGCGAGGGCAGTTGTGTTTATGTAAAGGTACTCAAGCAAAATTCTGATTTTTCTTATAAAGTTTCTGTTTTTGGAAAAAAATTCGACTTTTATTCAAAAATTCCTTTAAAAAATGGAAGTTCCTTCTATGCAAAAGTTTTGTTTGAAGGGAAAAAAGTACTTTTGCAAAGAATTCCAGAAAATTCTAAAAATGGGCTTGTAAAGTTTAATAAAGATACATCTACTTTAGAAAATCAATACTTTTCGAATATCCTTAATGAATTAGGATTTGTTGCGGATGGTACGACAATAGCCCTGCTTCAGCAAATGCGTCGCTTAGGCTTGCCATTTTCTGTTGAAACTATGAAAAAAGTTCGTGCTGTAGCTGAAAAGTTAAAAAAAACTTCAAATCCTAAGGAAGTTTCTCAGATAGCTTACATTCTTGAAAGCAAAGGCATAGTTGCTAATGGGCAAACGGTTTTGCCGTTCTTGGCGGAACAAAATAATCAAAGTGAAAAAGAAGATTCAAGTAATTTTAAGGAAGACTGTTCAAAAAGCTTTAAAGACTTCTTTTTAAGGTTATTTAACTCTTCAAATGAAAGAAGTCTTAAAAATCCTATAGGCATTTTGACTTTTTTTAATCATTTGGGGTTTAATTTTAATTCTGCAGAGCAAAAAGGAAATTGGATAAAAATCCCTTTTGAATTTCAGTTTGAAGTTGAAGATATGTCCATAGATTGCTGTGAAAAAAATAATATTTTAAGAGAGGGGTCAGGTTTTGTTTCTTGTTTTTTAGACGGGAAAACTGGTAAGTGTAATCAAGCTTGCATGCACTTTGATTTTTCTGATTTTTCCTTGGCTTTTATATTAGTGTTTGATTTAATCAAACTGTTTGAAATTAAAGTTTTTGTTTCAAACGAATATAAGTCTTATTTAAAACTGTCCAGAAATTTGGAAAAGAACTTTTCTTCTGTGAAAATTAGTTTTTATAGTATGGAAGATTTTTTTCAATTTTATGTAAATGATGATGTCTTGAATTGCTTCACAGGTATAGTATGAAAGATAAGTATGAATTAAAGGCTGTTGCGCTAAAATATCCAAAGAACGCAGACGCACCTTTTTTATGTGCAAAAGGAAAGGGCGAAGTTGCAAAAAAAATAATTGAAATTGCGCATGAAAATAAAATTCCAGTAGTTGAAGATAAAGTCCTTTCTCAAGTGCTTACACTTGAAGAAATAGGAAGCGCTGTTCCTGAACAAACTTGGGAAGTTCTTGCAAAGATATTTGCTTGTATTATTGAAACTGAGCAAAAATTGTAGTATTTTAAATATAAAATAGAAAAAGGTTGTAAAATCGGTGAGCGATAGGCGAAAAGTTACAGGGTCAGAAGGAGAAAACAGGGCTTGTTCGTTTCTTGAAGAAAATGGCTATTCAATAGTTGCTAGAAATTATCGCACAAGGCAAGGTGAAATAGACATTATTGTTCAAAAAGATAACTCGCTTGTTTTTGTTGAAGTAAAAACTCTGCCTCAGGGATATCCAGAGTTGCTATCTCACGTTCTTTCTGAAAAGAAACAAAAAAGAATCATTAAAACTGCTAAACGTTTTCTGTCAATTTATCGACAATATATTAACAACTATATTCGATTTGATGTGATTGTTGTTGATATGCCAGGATTCCCACCTGTGTATCATATAGAAAATGCTTTTGCGGAGCTTTTATGATTTCAGAGAGTAGAAAAGCCGTCGAAATTCTTTTGATGGAAGAAACTGAAAATTGTAGCAATTCTAAAGTGCTTGAACTGCGTCGAAAAATACATGATAAAGACTACATAAATAACGCTGTTCAAAGAATTGCTCAGGTTATAAGTAAAAAACTTGTTGAAAAATCAGATGAGTTAAAATTTCAAAATTGACGTTTGTTTAGCGGCGATTTTGTATTTTATTGAAGGTAAAATTATGGAAAAAAATAACAGAAATAACCGCAAACGTCATAATTGGAATAATTCTAAGGTTAGGGGAAATAATAATAGTTTTTCTTTTAAGAATAAAAACCGTGATTTTCGAGAAAACCAAGAAAGCAATAAATTTCATTATATTCCACACGAAAATATAGAGGCTCTTCAAAAAAGGGAAGAGGCTATTCAAGAATTTAAGGGAAGGGAAATTATTTGCCCAACTTGCGGGCAAATAATTACTGATGTTGCAAGCGCCGTTGCAGATAAAAAGACTGGCAAGCCAGTACATTTTGAATGTGTAATGGCGCAGTTGGAACAGACAGAAAAAGTCGGCCAGAACGAAAAAATCTGTTATATTGGTCAAGGTCGTTTTGGAATTCTTTATTTTGAAAATCCTCGCGATCAACGGCATTTTACGATTAAAAAAATAATCGATTGGGAAGAAAGAGAAAAAAATCACGATTGGCGCAACGAGATTAGCAGTTTATATAGCCAGGTTGAATAGTTTTTTTATGTTTTTGTCTACTTGACTGCATAATTCTTCTTCCGATATTTCTAATATTTTAGAAACAAACTTATATGTATGCACTATATTAATAGGGTTGTTTTGTGTTCCTCTCATAGGAACGGGGGCAAGGTATGGAGAGTCCGTTTCTATGAGCAGTTGATTTATTGGAATGTTTTTTATAAGCGCAGCCATTTGTTCCATTTTATTTTTTTTTGTATATGTGACGCTTCCGCTTAGGCTTATATGCCAACCTTTTTTTATAAATTCACTGGCTTCTTCTGCTCCATACGAAAAACAGTGAATTATTCCATTGTTGTAGCCTGTTTTTTGTATGCAATTATAAGTGTCCTCAAACGCATCCCTAGAATGTACAATAACAGGTAATTGTAATTCTTTTGCATAGTTTAACTGCATAATAAATAATTCTTTTTCATTTTCTAACATTTGCTCATCAAAATCATTTTGGCAGCGTCCATCTGGACCTGCTGGATTCCAATGATGATCTAGACCACATTCTCCTATGGCAATTATTTTTCTGTGAAGTGTGTCATTATCGTTTGAAGATGATGCTTCTTCTATTTGCGATTTTAGAATCTTTATTCGTTCGTGGCGTTTTTCTATTTCCATTGGCGAAGGCCAAATTCCTGCAGAAAAGTAGATAAAATTTCTAACTTTTTCAGCTGTTGCAGAATCTTGAATTTGAGATATAAGCTTGTCTATGCATGCTTGCCTAGAAAGCAAATCGTCTGCGCTTGTTCCTATGTCTAGTCCAAAAAAACAGTTGTTTAGAGCCATCTTGGATAAAATTTCTATAGATTCCAAAGGTGTGTTTTTTTCTGAGCATAATTGAAAATGAAAATGAGTGTCTGAGTACATAAATCCATTTTATAGAAAAGCAGCAAAAAATGCCACAAAATTGTTATAAAACTGCCTGTTGATTATTGAATAAAGATGTTTTTTTTGGTACTATAAGAAATATGCCGGGATGGTGGAATGGTAGACACAAGGGACTTAAAATCCCTCGACTGTTAAAAGGTCGTGCCAGTTCGAGTCTGGTTCCCGGCATTCTTATAAAAGGCTAAAAATACTTTTTAATGTGTTGTAAATAGTATTTTTAGCCTTTTATATTTCTCTTTGTAAGAAGAGGAATTAGCATACCGCCTGCTCCGTTTCCAAGCACCACAACTAGTAAAAATATTATATTTTCAAGGGACAAAATAGTTTTAAAACCTTTTGCGGCTCCAAAATAGAATGCATCTGCAATGCAGTGATCAAATCCGCACAGAATAAAGACAGGTATGTATATAAAGCAGCCAATAGTTTTTCCTCTTTTCCAAGTATCTACCGCCAGGAACATAAGTATTCCGCAAAAGATTCCTGAAATAAACACTTTCCACAATGGAAGCGAAATTTTTGTGCTGTATATTGAAAGCGCAGGATTTTTTATGTTGGAAAATACACAAGAACAGAGAATTCCTAAAATCCAAGTTGTAAAAATATTTACAAGAAGAATTAAAAAAACGAGCCGAATATACTTGAAGTTTTTGAAATCTAATGCAATGTATCCGACTTTTCCTGTGTAGAGATTGAATTCATATTCGCAGATTGTAAAAAGTCCTGCAGAAAAAAGGAATGCCCCTAACCAAACTAACCCCTTGTTTAGGCAAGCAAGATAGACACTTGCACCAATTGAAATCATTATGCCAGAAAGAACGGCTTTTTTTATTTCGTTTAACATTTTATTTCCTACGGTTTATTTCTAAAATGCTATAATCTTATGAAAATAAACGACTCTCCTCTAGTGTAGAATAATTCTAACGGAGGAAAATGTCGTTTATTAATCATTAAAAAATTATTTTGGATTTTAGTTTTATTTAATAAGAAGGGCTGCAAACTCTTTTAGAGCTCCGCTCATAGTTCCGCCTAAAACTGTTTTTGCAAGTTTCTTTCCAAGTTGTACACCTTCTTGGTCAAAACTGTTGATATTCCAAACAAAACCTTGGAACATAACTTTGTTTTCGTAGTGCGCAAGAAGGGCTCCTAAAGTTTTTGGGGCAAGCTGTTTGCCGTAGATAAGGCTTGAAGGCCTGTTTCCTGCAAAACTTTTGTTTGGATCTTCATCTTTTTTTCCGCAAGCAAAAGCCACAATTTGCGCAACGACATTCGCGCAAAGCTTTGTTTGGCTAGTAGAATTTTCAATTACAACATCTTTTCCAGTTTGATTTTCGCTAAAAGCAATAAACTGGAGTGGAATAATGTTTGTTCCTTGATGCAAAAGTTGGTAGAAAGAATGCTGACCATTTGTTCCTGGTTCTCCAAAAATTACAGGTCCTGTAAGATAGTCTATAGGATTTCCAAAGCGGTTTACACTTTTTCCGTTTGATTCCATGTCTAACTGTTGAAGGTGTGCAGGAAATCTTGAAAGTGCTTGTGAATAAGGCAGAATTGCTGTAGAAGGATATTCTTGAACATTCCGTTCATAAATTCCGATTAAGGCATCCATAAGCGCAGGATTTTTTGTTATATCTTTATTTTTTGCAGTTTTGTCTTCTGCTGCGGCTCCGTCTAGGAATTCTGCAAATACTTTTGGTCCAAATGCAAGCGAAAGAACAGCTCCACCTACACCGGAACATGAAGAATATCTGCCTCCAATGTAGTCGTCCATATAAAACGCCTGCATATAGTCAGGATTGTGCGCTAAAGGCGAAGTTTCTGAAGTCACGGCTATCATGTGCTTTGAAATTTCAAGGCCCTCTTTCTTTAAAAAATCCTTTACAAAAGATTCGTTTGTAAGAGTTTCGAGCGTTGTTCCTGATTTTGATACAAGAATAAAAATTGTATGGGCAAGGTCAAGAGAGGCTACAACTGCTGCTCCGTCATCAGGGTCTACATTTGAAATAAAGTGCGCTGACATTTTGAACGTGTTGTTCGCTTTTGCCCAGTTTTCAAGTGCAAGGTACATTGCTCTAGGTCCTAAATCTGAGCCACCAATTCCGATTTGGCAAACTTGAGTGTATTTTTCACCTTTTTCGTTTAAAATTTTTCCTTCGTGAACATTATTTGCAAATTCCGCGATTTTATTTTGTTCGTTTATATAAAAATCTCTTTTATTTTCACTGTCTGCAATAACGTCTTTTCCAAGCTGTCCACGTGTAAGGTGATGAAGAACCATTCTTTTTTCACCAGTGTTTACAACTTCACCATTATAAAGGGCTTCAAACTTTTCTATAAGTTGAGACTCTTCTGAAAGTTCCTGCAATGTTTTTATTATTTGTTCATTTACCTGTTTTGCAGCATAGTTGTAAGTTAAACCTTCTGCCATAGGTATTGAATAGTTTTTAATTCTCTTTTCCGCATTTGATGAAGAAAGTTCATCCGCAACGGAAACCATACCTTTTAATGCTTGTAATTTTTTCCATGAAGAAAGAGAGTCTGCATTTGCCCAAGTAATCATTTGTGCCTCGATATAAATGAATATAAAACTAAATTAAATCATAAAAAAGTGATTTAACTTAGTTTTTGGAATGAATGGGCTGTCTAAAAAGTAATTTTGGTAGTTGAACTTCTTAGACAACTACATTGTTCGCTTTGAACTGTTCAACTATACTGAAAAATAAGGGTTTGTACAACTAAAACATTATTCTGACTGAATGAAGGCTTTCTTTTGTATGGTTGAAATTTATGATTGTGAAAAAAATCGCTTACGCTGTTATTCATTTTTCTAAAAACTCTAGTTCCTGTTTGTAAGATTTTTTAGCCAGCGCTCTTTTTTTAACCAAATTGCTGCAATAACAGATTTTGGTATATCGCTAAGTTTTACTATTGCATACATCAATATTGGACCAAAATCTGTAAGGAACGTTAAAAGAACCATTCCTAAAATAAATAACGCGTTTCCTACAGTATCGCAGATAACGCCCATGGTTGTATCGCCACCAGTGCGGCTTATTGAATACTGCGCGTTTAGATATGCCCAAAGAGGCAAATAGACTGCAGCGGTTATTATAAGCCCTTTTGCAATTGATTGCGCCTGTGGAGTAAGATTTTTGAACACAAAAGGAACTATAAGAGTTGTTCCTAGTCCTAAAATAGCGAAAAAAGTTCCAAAAACTGTAGAGCCATTTAAAATCCAGTTTTTCATTCTTCTGCTATCTTCGAGTTTGCCGGCTCCAAGTTCTTGCCCTAAAATTACGGCTGTAGATGTACAAATCCCTGTAAGGCATATAAAGAATAAGTTTGCAACTGCAAAGCCTGATGCCATTCCGCTTACAACTTCCGCCCCTCCGCGAGTGTTGTACAGTGCGTTTGAAATAGTTTCTGAAAGAGTCCAGGTAAGTTCTGAATATAAAATCATTCCGCTTTTAGTTATAATTGTTTTAGAAAGCGCAAAGTCAATATTGAACAGTTTTTTAGGGCTAAAGATAAAGTCAGGCTTTTTCTTTTTTATGTAGCACAAAAATATGATTAATTCTGTTGCTCGCGCAATTACTGTTGCATATCCTGCGCCAGCGACTTCTAGGCGAGGAGCACCAAGATTTCCGTAGATAAAAACCCAGTTGAAAAATGTATTTACAAGTGTTGCAATTATGCTTATAACTAAAGGTGGTTTTACAAGTTCAATTTCTCGCAGCGAAGATGCTATGCTTTGGCTGAATACTGCAAAAACCCAAGAGATTGCAACCGCTCTGGAATAGGCCACGCTTTGGTCTATAATAGCTTGTGCGTCTGAATTTACTGTAACCATTAGACCGTAGATCCATCTTGGGGCGATAAGGCAAATTGTTCCAAAAAGAAGTCCAAATATTCCTGTTAAAAAAATTTTAAATCGGAATGTTTGCTGCATTCCTTCTTTGTCTTTTGCACCTTTGAATTGGCTCATAAAAATTCCGCCAGATGCGCAGATTGTGTTTATAATTATAACAAAAATAAAACTAATCTGATTAGCGACGTTTACACCGCCCATTTTTATGTCGCCAAGCCCTGCAACCATAAAGTTGTCTATTAACGAAACAAAGTTTTGAATTAAAAGTTGAGCCATTATTGGCAAAGCGATAGCCAATGCTCTTTTATAAAAGGACCAGTTTCCCCAGTATTTGTTATTAGACATAAAATTAAAAATCCTAAAATAGAAATGTAAAAAAAGGGGCTGTTCTTTAAGTTTTTATTGGACAGCCCCGCAGCAGTTTATTTAGCCTGAACTTCGAGTTTTTTATAACAGTTAGAAAAAAAAGCTTTCAGCGAGTTTGCAATTTGTTCAGACGGTTGTGCTCGCACTTCGTTTGAATGGAGTTGGGGGGATGCCCCAAAAGTATCTTTTCTGTCATTTTCGGGCTTGACCCGAAAATCTAAATGCATATATTGCAATCATTTAGAGATTGTCGTATCAAGTACGACAATGACA
>DJRF01000013.1:230736-251233 GCA_002437725.1 Treponema sp. UBA6367 | reverse complement strand
TGATTGTTGCAATTCCTTTTCCGCTATTAAATTCTTCTGCAAGCTGTTTTGTATTCGGGTAAGATCCGGATTTTATCTTTTTATGGATTCCCACCAGCCGTTCCAACATCAAATGCGAAACAATATGTCTTTTTTCCTGTGCCATAAAATTATTTTAACACAAAAAAAGGATAAGTCTATCGTTGGGGCGGTTATTTGAATCTACAGCAAGAATGCCATATAGTATGGAAGAGACAACTTTTCGCCTTTTAGACCTACATTACAATCACCAAATTTTATACAAAGATTTACACCATACAGAGTTTTATTCTTAAGAACAGTATTTGCAGATTTTGTATTTCCGTTTTTTGCCTTTACTTCAACTAAAACAGCATTTCCTTGATAACTAGTAATAAAGTCTATTTCCAAGCCAGAATCTTTATGATAGTAATATAAAGGTCTATTCATCTTAGAGAATGCATCTGCAATAATATTTTCATAAATTGCACCTTTATACATTCCTAAATCACCATTTAATAAAGCTGAAGTGGTTCCTTGTTCAAGCATTCCCACAAAAAGGCCAGAATCTTGCATGTAAATTTTGAAAATATTATCGATTTTATTTCCTTCTAACGGAAGACTGATATTTGAAAGATTATAGCAAATGTTGATTATACCTGCATCGTAGAGCCATTGAATTGCAGCTTGATAATTTTCAGAGCGTCCTTTCTTTTCTAACTGAGAATAAGTAAATTTTTTATTTTCCTTTGCGAGTTGGGCGGGAATTGAGTCGAAGACTCTGTTGATTCTAGCAAGAAGCGTCATATCTATCTCTTCTTGTTCGTTTTCATCTAAGTGCTTTCCAAAATCATCCTTATACTCTTCAAGAATATCCTTCTGTTCTGCATAGACTACATTCATATCATTCGTTGAAATAAATCTGTCTACAATATATGGAAGTCCTCCAACACAAATATATTCCCTAAAGTATCTGAGCATTGATTTATGCAGAATTTCACTTACGGGGGTTCTTTCATTATAGCAGCGTTTGACTTCTTGAATTACTGCTTCATCAATTCCTTTTGCCCACAAAAATTCTTCAAAGTCCATTGGTTTCATATAAACGATATGTTCAAAACCTGTGGGAATTCCACGTCCTTTTTTTCGGTTATAGCCTTTAATTCCCAAAAGAGAACCTGTGGCAATAACATCATAACGCCCATCAATCATAAATGATTTTATACTTGATCTAGCGTTTGCACAGTCCTGTATTTCATCAAAAATAATAATTGTTTTTCCTGGAACAAAATGAACATCAGGAATAAGAGCAGAAATATCAACAGTAATTCTATTGATAATAAAGTCTCCATTGAAAATTTTTTTTGCTGATTCATTATCCTTAAAGTTTATATATACAACATTTTCATAGTTTTCTTTTGCAAAAGCTTGAACGATATAAGTTTTTCCAATCTGTCGCATGCCCTTTATAACAAGAGATTTTTTCTTTCCTGTGCTATTTTTCCATGCAATCAGTTCATCCATTATCTTTCGTTTATACATAAAAAATCCTTTTTATAACGCACTTTTTCAATTGAGTTTATAACTTTATATAACACTTTTTGTAGCAAGTTTTCAAGTTTAAAATACACTTTTTTTAGTGACTTTAACAAAAAGAAGAGGCAAAAAGCATTAAATTGATTTTTGCAGTTGTAAAGGAATTTACTTCAATTTGCTCAAGCGATTCAAGTTCTTTTTTACGGTCATAAAATCTTGCCATATTATTATAGCCCGAATGTCGAGTTTTATATAAGCCGTGAAGGAATCGCTGTCAGCGAAGTTTCAATTTGTAAAAAACTCAGCTTTCTACCTAAAAATAAAACTACCATTGTTTTTAAAATGTGCTATAATTCAAAATATGAGTAAAACATCGGTAAAAACAGTAGGAATTCTTACTTCTGGCGGAGACGCACCTGGATTAAATGCCGCAATACGCGGAGTTTGCAGATCTGGAATGATAAATTATGGGATGAAATTTATCGGAATTAAAAATGGGTATCGTGGTCTTGTAAATGGAGATGCCTTTCCTATAACTTCCGAAAATATTTCTGGCATTTTAACTCGCGGTGGAACAATTTTAGGCACGGCAAGAGACAAGCCTTTTAAAAATCCCGTGCCAGATCCAAAGACAGGACTTCTTCCTGTTGAAGCCATAAAAAAGAACTATAAAAAATGGAAGCTCGACGCCCTTGTTGTGCTCGGCGGAAACGGAACCAATACCACTGGCAGCCTGCTTGCAAAAGAAGGGCTCAACGTTATTGGACTTCCAAAAACAATTGACAACGATATTGTTGGTACTGATATAACTTTTGGTTTTCATACCGCTGTAGATGTTGCCACAGAAGCCATTGACCGCATTCACACAACTGCTCATAGCCACAGCAGGGTTATGATTGTTGAGGTTATGGGTCACAAAGCCGGCTGGTTAGGCTTGTATTCTGCAATGGCAGGCGGCGGAGACGTTTGTCTTATCCCTGAAATTCCTTACGACATAAATTCTGTTTCTAAAAACATACTTCAACGGCGCGACAATGGAAAAGAATTTTCAATTGTAGTTGTTGCAGAAGGTGCTCTTTCAAAAGAAGAAGCAAAGCTCGACAAAAAAGCCTTTAAAAAAGCAAGAATGAATATGGAACAGTCTATTGGCTATAGAGTTGCAAAAGAGCTTGAAAATGCGACTGGCCTAGAATCAAGAGTTTCTGTTTTGGGCTACTTGCAAAGAGGCGGAACCCCTAGCCCTTACGACAGAGTTCTTGCAACAAGGTTTGGAACCGCTGCAGCTGATATGCTTGCTAAAGAAGATTTTGGAAAACTTGTTGCAATCAACAACAACAAAATAGTTGGTATTCCGCTTGAAATGTGCGCAGGCAAAGTTAAAAACATTACTCTTGACGACCCGCTTATTCAAACAGGCCGTTCTGTAGGTTTATGCTTTGGCGACTAATATTTTAAATCCTTCTGTGCAGGGAAACTTCAGCCTTTCTGAAGAAAATTTCAGGTGCAAAAACTGTAAAATTTGTCTTGGAAAAGGCTGCCTCGGAGAACTGCCCGGCATGGGAGGAGTTTTTAATAACGAAATTTTTATAAAAAACTGCCTTGCCTGGAAAGAATTTTATACAAGCTGTTCTAAAAATGTGCAGGCAGAAATTGATTCTATAAAAGTCTTATCTAAAAACATTGCGATTGCTCCCGTTACAGGCGCGGTTCAAAACATTGGTTTTAAAAACGAACAAGATTTTTATCTTCCCTATTTTTATGCGGCAAAAAACTCTGGAATAGAAATATGCGTCGGCGATGGTTTTCCTGATGAAAAATTGGATTTTGGAATTGAAGCCGTTAAATCTTTGGAAACCAAAGCTTTCTTTTTTTTAAAACCGTATCCAAATCAAGTTCTTTTTAAGCGCATAGAAAAAGTAAAAGAATACGCACTGGCAATCGGCATGGATATAGATGCGTACAACATTGCAACCATGCGAAATCAAGTGAATCTTGAAAAAAAACAATCTTGCCAGATAAAAGATTTTTCTGAAAAATCTAAACTGCCGCTTGCCCTTAAAGGAATTTTTACAGAAGAAGACGTTGCTTTGTGTGAAAAAGTCCGTCCGCAAATTGCGGTGGTTTCAAATCACGGCGGAAGAGTAGAAAATAAAATAAAAAGTTCTATGGAATTTTTAAAAGAATATGCTCCTCGCCTTAAATCCTGCTGCAAAGAAGTTTGGGTAGATGGAGGAATTAGAGATTCTCTTGATGTAAAAGTCGCTTTGTTTTTAGGAGCAAGTAAAGTTCTTATTGCAAGACCGTTTATTCAATCTTTATGCTTTGGCGGCACAAAAAAAATGCAAGAAAAAATAAGTATGATTATAAAAACATAATTTTTATCTAATACCAACCCCTTCAAAGTCCGATAATAGAACCATGAAACTTTCGAATAAACCAAATATAGGCGCAGGCATTGTTCTGCTTTTACTTGCAGCCTTTTTTTCTATATCGCTTATTTTAAAACCTCTTAACTTCGGCAGCCTTTGGACTTCTCAAGGCAATATTTTATACGTCATAGGAAATATTCTTTATTCTGTATACGGCTTTTCAAGCGCGATTATTCCACTTTTTTTATTCATAGCTGCAATCTCTTGCTTTGCTTCAAAATGGACCGCCAGAAAATCTATGCGTCTGCTTACTGCTGTAGTCCCATTTTTTACAGCTGTTGGCGTTGAAAAAATATGCCGGGCAATGATTGAAAACCCTTACGAAAACTTTTTAGGTGTAAAACTCGGGTCTACAATCACGATTGGCGCAATGCTGATTGTAATTGAAATTCTTGCAGCGGGACTAATTGCTGATAAAATAAACAACAAACTGTTCCACAAGAAAACAGTTCCATCTTTAAAACCTCTTTCAGAATTTAACGAAGCGCAAATTGAAGAATACAAAAAAGAAGACAGTTCTAATTCAGATGAATCGGACTCTGCGGAAGAAAGTCTAAACTTTCATGATGAAAACACAACAGAATTGGCACCTGTTCAAGAATCTACACTGCCGGAAGCAGAAAATACTGAATCTGATGTTAAAGAAAAAAACGACCCTTTTGCAGACGTTTTTGACGAAGCCGAAAGCACAGAAAGCGAAGAAAATTCGATTTTTGACGAAAATCCAGCTTCAATTATTACGCAGGAAGAATACGAAGCCTTAGCTTTTGACAACAGCGAGCTTGAAACTGCAGAAACGTCTTCTGAAGAACCTGAAGAAAACGAAATTGTTTGGCCTGATTCTGAAGAAATTAAAATTCAAGCAGGAAACAACCAGATTAATCAAACTGAAATAAGCAAAAATCAAGCTGAAGAAGACAATGAACTTCCGCCAGCGTGCGACGAAGATTCTCCCTATTATACAGGCTTAGATTTATCAGAAGACGAAAATAAAAAATCTGAAGATACAGACAAAACCGACTCTGAAGAAGAAAGCCCTTATTTTGAAGAGCTTTTTGAAAATAAAGAAGATAAAGCCGTCCAAGAACATTCAGAACCAAAAGAAACAAGCGACCTTGAAGAACCTGTAGAAAATTCTGAAAAATCGCCAGAGTCTCTTTCGCCAGATTTTTTTGATATAGATATTAATTCGCCAGAAATTTCTAATTCTGAAGAAGATGGCAATTTTGAGCAAGAAGACATTACTAAAAAAGAAAATAAAGATGAAACGCTTTATGAAGATGCAAAAGTTTTTGCCGATGACGATGAAACTTTTTATTCAGAGCAAGATTCTTTTCTTTCTGACCCAATAGAAGAGCCAGCCTATTTTTTGGATGGCGAGCCTAGCAGCAAACCTGAAAAAAATTATAAGCCAAGCAGATTTGATAAAACGCAAGATTTTGGAGTCGCTTCTGACGTTTTTGCGGATATGGCTTTTGATGCAAAAAATGAATTTGAATCTTCTGAAAATTCTTATCAGGAAAATCCTGCAGAAGCAGAAAACTGCGAAGGGCTTGAGCAAAAAGAAGTTTTAAACTCAGACGAAAATTTAACATCTTCTAACAAGGACAATATTGCCGAAAGTGTTCAAGTTTCAAATCGGGCGGCACCTAAAAAACCTTATTTTGTTCCCACCGACCTGCTTGAAAAGTACGAAGACGACCAGTACTGGATTATAGATGAGCAGACAAAAAGCGATGCTTTAAAACTAAAAGAAACATTAAATCAGTTTAGCATAGAAGCTGAAGTAATTGGCATAAAAAAAGGACCTGTTGTAACAATGTATGAGCTTGCTCCCGCCCCCGGCGTAAAGCTTAGCAAAATTGTAAGCCTGCAAGACAACATTGCGCTAAGCCTTGCGGCAAGTTCCGTTAGAATCGTTGCCCCAATTCCAGGAAAAGCTGCCGTAGGTATTGAAGTTCCAAACAAAAAGCGCTCGATTGTTTCTTTCCGCGAGATGATTGAACAAGACCTTGATGAATTTAAAAAGATGTCAATTCCTGTAATTTTAGGAAAAGACATCTTAGGAAAGTCACAAATTATTGATATTGCAAAAACCCCGCATCTTTTAATTGCAGGCGCAACAGGGGCTGGAAAATCTGTTTGTGTAAATTCAATTATTCTTTCAATCTTGTACAAGCGTTCACCTAAAGAAGTAAAACTTATTTTAGTAGATCCAAAGGTGGTAGAATTAAAGCTTTACAACGACATTCCTCATCTGCTTACTCCAGTAATAACTGAACCAAAAAGAGCTCTTCAGGCGCTTCAATATTGTTTGTGCGAAATGGAACGCCGCTACGCGCTTTTAGACGGAATGGGCGTTAGAAACATAATGGAATACAACAAGCGTATTGAAGAACGAAATATTTGCACAGAAAAACTGCCTTACATTGTCATTATAATTGATGAATTTGCAGACCTTATGGCAACTTCTGGCAAGGAACTTGAATCTAACGTTGCAAGACTGGCTGCAATGAGCCGTGCTGTAGGCATTCATCTTGTGCTTGCCACTCAAAGACCTTCCGTAAACGTTATAACAGGACTTATAAAGGCAAATATCCCTAGCAGAATTGCTTTTATGGTTGCAAGCCGCACCGATTCAAATATCATAATCGATGCAGTTGGCGCGGAAAAACTTTTAGGCAAAGGAGACATGCTTTACGCAAGCGCAGTTGACCCTTATCCTATAAGGATTCAAGGCACTTTCGAAAGCGACAACGATGTTGAAAAAGTTGTAAACTACGTAAAAACGCTTGGAAGTCCTGAATATATCGATGACGAAATTTTTGTTGACGATGATGAAGAAATCGAAACCGGGCCTAGCATGTTTAGCGACGGAGACGACCCTTTATACGACCAAGCCTTAGACATAGTAATTCAAGCAGGAAAAGCCAGCGCAAGTTACATTCAACGCCGCTTAAAAATTGGCTACAACCGTGCCGCTCGCCTTGTAGAAGAAATGGAAGAAAGAGGAATTGTTGGACCTGCGAACGGTTCTAAACCGCGAGAGATTATTCATGTGCCAACTTAATTCCCTTTGAAAGTTTTTTGTAGCACAAAAAAAATGCTGGTATTAAAAAGCAGTCTGCAAAAATCCATGCTGCAGGCGAAGCAAGGCAGGCTGCTGAATATCCAAACTTAGGAACAAAAACTACGCCAACCAACGTTCTTGCAACCATTTCAAAGACCCCTGCAAGAACAGCAAATCTGCTGAATCCCATCCCTTGAATCAAGAACCGGACTGTATTCACAAGCGCTAATGGAAAATAAAACGCAGAATTCATTAGCAAAAATTGATGCGCTTGCTGCAGAACCAATGCTTCGTCAGCCTTTATAAAAATTCTTCCTAGCGCGTTGCCAAAAAATAGCATAACGACAAAAGCAACCAGTGAATAAGCAAGCCCTATTACGCAGCTAACAAGCAAGCCCTGTTTTAAACGAGGATATTTTTCCGCGCCAGCATTTTGTCCGCCCCAAGTTGCCATTGTTGTTCCAAGCGCATCGAAAGGAGTTGCAAAAAACATGCTTAGTTTGCTGCCGGCTGTAACAGAAGCTACTGCATCTGAACCTAAGGTGTTTACAGAAGATTGTAAAATAACACTTCCAATTGCAGTAATTGAATATTGCAATCCCATAGGAACCCCTTGCCCGCAAAGAGCTGGAAAAAGTTCTGGACGGATTTTTCTGTCATCTTTAGACATCTTTAAAATTTCAAACTTTTTCGCCATAAAAAAAAGGCAAAGGATTCCAGAAATTCCTTGAGAAATAACTGTTGCAACAGCAGCGCCCACAACTCCCCAAGAAAAGCAGGTTATAAAAACTATATCTAAAACTATGTTTAAAATAGAAGCAAATACTAAAAAGTACAGAGGTGTTTTGCTATCGCCTAAAGAGCGAATAATTCCTGCCGTTAGGTTGTATAAAAAGATTACAGGGATTCCTGCAAAAATAACACTTATATAGCCTACTGAACCGTCTATTATATTCGATGGAGTTCTCATTAACATGAGCAGCGGACGACAGAATACTACTGTAAGAATGGTCAAGACTGCGGAAAAAATTATAGAAAGGTAGGTCGCCGCCATAACATAGCGACGCATAAGGGTAAAATTTTTTGCCCCGAATTTTTGGGCTACCGGAATGGCAAATCCATTGCAGATTCCCATGCAGAATCCTATTACAAGGAAATTTACCGAACCGGTAGCGCCTACAGCCGCAAGAGCTTCTTTTCCTAAAAATTTTCCAACTATCGCTGTATCAACAACATTATAAAACTGCTGAAACAAAAAGCCAAAAAGAACAGGTATCGAAAAACCGAGTATTAAAGAAAATGGATTGCCCTCTGTTAAATCTCGTGTCATGCCGATAAAATATAGAAAAAATTTAGAAAAATCAATATTTTTTCAACTTTCTTATGCGGATGCCGCCGCATCGAATCCTGCCTGAAGGTCAGCAATAATATCATCTATGTGTTCCGTTCCAATTGAAAGCCTAATTGTGCTCTGCGTTATGCCCTGATCTTCAAGTTCTGCATCACTAAGCTGAGAATGGGTTGTTGTCGCAGGGTGAATTACCAGAGATTTTACGTCAGCGACGTTTGCGAGCAAACTAAAAATCTTAAGATTGTCTATGAATTTCCAAGCGACTTCTTTTCCGCCTTTTATTTCGAACGTAAAGATGCTTGCACCTCCATTTGGAAAGTATTTTTCATAAAGACTGTGATCAGGATGTTCTGGCAAAGATGGATGATTTACTTTTTTTACCAATGGATGATTCTTTAGAAATTCCACAACCTTTTTTGTATTTTCAATGTGACGTTCAATTCTTAAAGAAAGTGTTTCCGTACCCTGCAAGAGAAGAAACGCATTAAACGGACTTATTGCCGCACCTTGGTCTCTAAGAAGTATCGCTCTAATATAAGTAACAAATGCGGCAGGACCTACAGCATCTGCGAACGAAACTCCGTGGTAACTTGGATTTGGCTCTGCGATTGGAGCGTACTTTCCAGATTTCTTCCAATCGAATTTTCCAGAATCAACTATAATCCCGCCAAGGCTTGTTCCGTGTCCTCCAATAAACTTTGTCGCCGAATGAACAACTATATCTGCCCCGTGTTCAATAGGACGAATAAGATAAGGCGTTCCAAACGTGTTGTCAATAACCAAAGGAAGCCCATGTTTGTGGGCTATTTTTGCAATTTCATCAATATTTGGAATATCGCTGTTTGGATTTCCTAATGTTTCTAAGTAAACTGCCTTTGTATTCGGTTTTATTGCATTTTCAACTTCAGAAAGATTATGCGCATCTACAAAAGTTGTTTCAACTCCAAACTGTTTTAATGTGTGAGCAAGTAAATTGTAAGTTCCTCCATAAATGGTCTTTTGAGCAACTATGTGGTCACCTGCTTGAGCTAAAGCTTCTATTGTATAAGTTATTGCTGCCGCACCTGAAGCAACTGCAAGAGCTGCCACTCCGCCTTCTAAGGCTGCGATGCGCTTTTCAAAAACGTCTTGAGTAGAGTTTGTAAGCCGGCCATAGATATTTCCTGCATCTGCAAGCCCAAACCTATCCGCCGCATGCTTTGAATTGTGAAAAACATATGATGTTGTTTGATAAATTGGAACAGCCCGAGAATCTGTAGCTGGATCTGCTGTTTCTTGTCCTACATGAAGTTGCAATGTTTCAAATTTATATTTTGTAGCCATAGTAATTTCCTTAAAAAAATAAATATAATTGATAAAACTCTCTTGCTTAAAAAACTCGAAGTTTGGACTAACTATAATATTTCAATGTTTTTGTAAAAACTAAAAGAACAGCAAGGTCGCATGACACCATTTCTAAAATTTTCGCGTACAAGTTTTTCAAAAAACTCTTTCATGAAGACCTCCTATAAAAAGTCAAGATAAAAACAGACAGCATTTTCGGTTGTTTTTGTCTTACCTTCTGTAAATACCTATTAAAACACTAGGTTATAAAACTTATACACCACTTTTACCTATTAAGTCAATAGGTTTTTAATAGATTAGAAGCCGCCTTTTTGTAAATGTAAAAAAACATTTTAAGCGAATTTACAATTTGTGTAGAACTCTTGTTTTTAAAATGTTATATTTAAGGCATGAATAAAAAACTTTCTTCTAGTCGCACAGTTTTTTCTTTTGAAGTATTTCCTCCAAAAAAGAACATGAATATAGAAACTGTTTATAAGACACTTTCAGAATTAAGCGATATAAAACCAGATTTTATAAGTGTAACTTTTGGCGCCGGCGGCAGCGAAAACTGTTCAAACACTTTGGAAATTGCAAAAAGAATAAAAGATGTTTGCGGTGTAAAAAGTGTGGTTCATCTTCCTTGCATAAATATGACAAAATCTGATGCGCATTTTATGCTAGAGCAGTTTCAAAAGGCTGGCATAGAAAACATTCTTGCACTGCGGGGAGACCGAATTGAAGGCCGAGTTCCTTGCACAGATTTTTTATATGCTAGCGATCTTATAAGGTTTATAAATGAGTTTAATTTATCTAGAAAAGACGGAAAGACCTTTGAAATCTATGCGGCATGCTACCCGGAAACCCACCCTGATTCAAAATCAGTTGTAGAAGATATTCATAATTTAAAGGTAAAAACCGACTGCGGAGTTCAGCATCTTCTTAGTCAATTATTTTTTGATAACGAAAAATTTTACAGATTCCGCGAACGTTGCCAAATTGCAGGAATTAATGTTCCGATTGAAGCTGGAATCATGCCTGCCACAAATAAAAAATCAATAGAAAGAATGGTTTCAATGACAAATGCCGTTCTTCCTAAGAAGTTTACAAAAATGATGGAACGCTATGGCGACAATCCAGAGGCAATCCGAGATGCAGGAATTGCTTATGCCGTAGATCAAATTTGCGACTTAGTTACAAATGGCGTAGATGGAATTCACTTGTACACAATGAACAATCCTTATGTAGCCAAAAAAATTAACGAAGCCACAAGAAGCCTATTTTGCGAGCCACCAATCGAACTTAAATTGGATTAAAATTAAAACAGAGGTATATATGTTTGAAAAAATTACACCAGGACAAGAAATTGAATCAACAGTAGTTGCAATAAACGCAGATACAATTTTTATTGACTTAAACGCAAAGAGCGAAGGCGTTGTAAATATTGCAAACTTTTTGGATGAAAATGGAAAATGTACTGTAAAAGAAGGCGACAAAATTAAAGTCTTCTTTGTAGGCGAAATAAATGGAGAGATGAAATTCGCCGCAAGAATTAAAAGCGAAAATGCGGATTCTTCAATGATAGAAAATGCATATAAATCAGAAATTCCTATTGAAGGCCATGTTGAAAAAGAAATAAAAGGTGGATTCGAGGTAAAAGTTGGCGCAACTAGAGCATTCTGCCCATATTCGCAAATGGGTGGCCGCGAAAAAGAAGAGCCTTCTGCCTATATAGGAAAAGTTCTTCCATTTATTGTAACAGAGTTTAAAGAAGGCGGAAAAAATATCCTTGTTTCAAATAGAAAAGTCATTGAAGCCGAACGCGAACAAAAAATAGTTACTTTAAGCAAAAAGATTTCGCAAGGAGCTATTGTTGAAGGAACTGTAAAATCTTTGCAGAGTTTTGGAGCTTTTGTTGATGTAGACGGATTCCAAGCCCTTCTTCCAATAAGCGAAGTTAGTTTTGAAAGAGTAAACAACCTTGCGGACGTGCTTTCTGCTGGACAAAAAATTACTGCGAAAGTTATAAATGCCGATTGGAAAAACCGCAAAGTTTCAATCAGCTTAAAAGCCCTTGAAAAAAATCCATGGGACGAAGCTACTCAAAAGTATAAAATAGGCGAAAAATTCGACGGAAAAATTTCAAGAATTGCAGATTTTGGTCTTTTTGTTGAGATTGGCAAAGGAATTGACGGACTAGTTCACGTTTCGGCTTTAAACGACGTCGATAAAAACACAAATCTGAAAAAAAAGTTTTCGGCAGGGCAAACAATGTCTGTCGTAATAAAAGAAATCGATGCAAAAAACAAGAGAATTTCGCTTGTTCCAGCAACAAGCGTAGAGCAGGACAATTCTGCTTCTAAATATTTGAATTCTCAAGATGACGGCGAAACATACAATCCTTTTGCCGCTCTTCTAAAAAAATAGATAAAAAATCTGCCCGATTTATCAACAATTTATCGATAGGAAATTTTATGACAGAAAAACATAAGATGCAAGAATTGCAAGAACTTTCTACAAAATCAGGACCTTTATGCGTAGGTCTTGATACCGACCCTTCTTATATTCCAGAGCCCATTATAAAAAACATAGGCTCAAAAGAAGAAGCGGTATTAACTTACAATAGAGAAATTATTCACCGAATTTGCGCAGACAAAAGCGCGTGCTGCTGCAAAGTTCAAATTGCTTATTACGAGGCAATGGGTCTAAAAGGGCTTGAAGTCTATGCAAAAACCTTAAAAATGGTAAAAGAGGCAGGATTAATTGCAATTTCTGACATAAAGCGCGGAGATATTGCAGCAACCGCTGACGCTTACGCAAAAGCCCATTTTTCTGGCGACTTTGAAACCGATATTATAACTATAAATCCATATATGGGATTTGACACGCTAGTTCCTTTTGCAAAATATGCAGAGCCTGCTAAGGGGGCAAAAGGAATGTTTGTGCTTCTGCGAACTTCAAATCCAGGAATGGTAGATATTGAACAGCAAGAATTAAAATCAGGCGAAAGAGTCCTAGATAAGGTTGGAAAAGCCATTGCCGCCTTAGGAAATGAATATAAATCGTTTTTTCCAGAGCAAACAACTCTTCCTTTTGGCGCGGTTGTAGGTTGCACAGAAGAAAGCGATGCTAAAGTTCTACGAAACGCTTACCCAGAAATGTTCTTCTTAATCCCAGGATATGGAGCGCAAGGCGGCGAAGCTCGAATTGCCGCAACTCTTCTAAATAAAGCTGGCGGAACTGTAAATTCTAGCAGAGGAATTTTATGCGCCTGGAAAAAAGATGAAGATTTAGCTTCAAAGCGAGAAAATCAAAGCCTTAGCCTTGCAGACATAGCCGACTCTGCAGCAAAAGCAGCAATCGAAGCAAAAAAAGATTTGCTCAACGCAAAAAATTCTTTAAATTAGAATAAATGGTCGAAAGCCGAGTTTTTTATAACTGTAAAAAAAGACGCTTACGCTTTTATTCATTTTTCTAAAAACACGACATTCGACCTAAATAACTTTTTGTAAGAGGTGTTTATGACTAATGCAACTGACTGTAATGGAATTCCCTATCCCATTTATTCAATGGGAACTGTATCTAGTTGTGAGCAGGCAAAAGGCGCAAAACCTGAAAAGTCTGTTTACAAATTGAAAATAAAAGTTTGTGCAGAATCAGCGCAAATGCCTCTTCCTGGTCAATTCTTTATGCTTCGCAGCGAAAAATCTGGCTGCCTTCTTGCAAGACCAATCAGTGTTTTTCATGCTCAAAAATTTTCTGATTGCATTGAACTTTCTTTTTTAATTCTTCAAAAAGGAAAAGGTACTTCTGAACTTTGCAATCTTGAACAAGGCGATAAAATTACTGTTTTAGGTCCCTTAGGAAATATTTTTCCATCCCCAAAAGAAGGACAAAAAGTCTGTATAATTGGAGGAGGAATTGGTATAGCTCCTGTAGCAGGTTTTGCAGAATCACTGCCACCCCTTTCCTATGATTTTTTTGCAAGCTTCAAAAGCGGCTGTTACGGTCTTGAAAACATAAAGCCAAAAAAACTAACCATAACCACAGACGACGGAAGCGTTGGCATTTGCGGAATGTTGCCAGTTGCAGTTGATGAAAAAATTTTAAAAAATGAAAACTATTCTGCCGTTTACGCGTGCGGTCCAGGTCCGATGCTCGCTTACATAAAAGACATTTGCGAAAAAGCTGGTATTCAATGTTGGCTGAGCATGGAAGCAAGAATGGCATGCGGCGTAGGAGTTTGTCTTGGCTGCGTAATTCCCACAACAAAAGGAAATCTTCGCTGCTGCAAAGACGGTCCTGTTTTCGATTCTAAAATTCTTTCTTTTCCTAAGCCTCAAAAGAAAACTGCAAATCCTCCATTGACTAGCGAACCCGACATGAGTTTTTCTATTAAAAATGTAAAATTCAATAATCCAATAATTGCAAGTTCTGGAACATTTGGATTTGGCACAGAATACGCATCGGTTTTTGATGTGAACAAGCTGGGCGGAATTGCTTCAAAAGGGCTAACTTTAGAACCTAGACAAGGAAATGGCGGAATTCGCCTATGGGAAACACCTTCTGGCCTAATGAATTCTATTGGATTGCAAAATCCAGGAATTCCGCACTTTATTAAAAATGAGCTACCCCAAATGCTTGCCCTAAAACCTGTAACAATTGCAAATCTTTCTGGATCAGATTTGGAAAGCTATGTAGAAGGTGCAAAACTCTTAGATAAAACAGAAGTTCCTGTTATTGAATTAAATATAAGCTGCCCAAACGTAAGCGCTGGGGGCGCAGCTTTTGGAATGAGTTGCTCTAGCGCAAACACGGTTGTTTCTGCAGTCCGCAAGGAAACTTCCAAACCTTTGATAGTAAAATTAACTCCGCAATCGCCAGAACTAAACTCTGTTGCCCTTAGTTGCATTGAAGCCGGCGCAGATGGAATAAGCCTTTGCAATTCATTTCAAGGAGTTGCAATAGATATTGAAACAGGGCGGCCAGTTTTTGAAAAAGTAAAAGCAGGATTTGGCGGTCCTGCAGTACGACCTATTGCAGTAAGATTGATTTATGAACTTTTTGAAGAAATCAAAAAGCTTCCAAAAGAAAAACAAGTTCCAATAATTGCAATCGGTGGAATTTCAAATTGGAACGATGTAGTGGAATTCATAATGGCAGGCGCAGATGCTGTTGAAGTAGGAACAAATACATTTGCAAATCCTATGACAATGATAGAATGTATAGAAGGATTAAAATCCTTTATGATAAGAAAGGGATATTCTTCTTTATCGCAAATAAAAGGATTGTCGCACTAATCGCTAAATCGCTAATTGCGGGGTATCGGCAATTAAAAAAATATGATACTATTATTTTGAATATGAAAATAAAACTCTCTTTAAAAAATATCGTTCTTTCAGTTAGTGTGCTTATAGTTATTACAATCCTTATTGCTATTACAATTTTGGGAATTAAAAACAAAAAGCCAACCGCTGTTTTCTACGGAATTTCTGAAAGAAGCGTTTCAGAAATCACAAAGGTCTTGCAATCAACCTATTCTAGAAAGAATAAAAAGCTGCCATACAACATTATTGTTCTAAATAGCAAGGAATCTCTTGAAAGTGCTTTAAAAAAGGCAAAAAAAGCCGATTTGCTCTTTATGTACAATGGTGCAAATGCGGAATATGCCGCATCATTAAACAAAAAACGTCACCTTGGGTTCGACGCAACCATTTTAGACGAGATGAGTTCTTCCATAAGAAACTGCGTTTTAGTTTCAGACGAAAAAATCAGCTGTGTGCCATTACTGATTGACCACTATGAAGTTGACGTGAATCTTTCTAAATTTACTTCGAGCGGAATTCCTGCTATAGAAACTTTAAGCGATTTAGAACTGCTTGCAACAAAAACAAAATCTTCTACAATGGCTCCAATTGTAATTCCTGTAGGCAACGCTTATGATTTTGTAAACATTTTTGGCGCTTTGGTGGAAGCTACTTCCGGAACGCAGGCTTATTTAAATGCCGCCTCTAAAATCAGAAACAACATATCTCAAGGCAAAATATCTCAAGCCGAATTCCAAAAGTTAATCTCAGAAATGGATTCGCAAGGTTCTGAACTATACGCTGCCTTGTCTTTACTAAAAAAATGGATTGCCATAGAAATTTTGCCAAAAAATTTATTGCAGCTTTCAAACGATGATATAAAAAATTTTATGTCCTCAAATTTAACTGCAATTTCGTTTATGAATTTAAGTCAGCACAGAACTTTTGAACGAGAAACTATTTCAAAATTTTCTTCGATATTTATTCCGCCAGCAGATATTTCTATGAATTCAAACAGAAGGCTTTGCGCTCCAGTAATTCTTGCAATACAGCTAAAGAAAAATAAAACTGTAAAAAATTCCGTACAAAAAATGGCAACTTCTCTTCAAGGCGAACTTTCTATGAAAACAGGCCTCGCTCCAGTTGCCCGCTCAAGCAGAATTCCAGATAAGCAAGCCGATGACGTCCGCTATTGGGTTGCTTCTTCAGGCACTCCTGTTTACGGTTTTTCAGAGCTTTTTGTAAACGAATCTACAAGAACTTCTTTTGCAAACGCCCTAAAATCATTCTTAAAATAGGTTTTACTTGCCCACGCAAAAACGACTAAAAATGCTTTCAAGCACGTCATCAGAGGTAACTTCCCCTGTAATCTCGCCCAAACTATTGAGAGCATCTTCTAAGTCTTGCACAACTGCATCTAGCGTAAAATCATGAGCAACCAGCAATGAATGGCGAACGCTTTCAAGAGCCTCTTCAACAGCCGTTTTCTGTCTTGCAGACCCTAATCCTGCATGAGCGTGCTCTTCCACAGTTCCATTCATCAGGATTTTTTTTACAGCATCGTATAAAAGATTCAACCCGTTGCCATTTTTTGCGCTTAAATGAATTTCAGATTTTAAAAGTGGAATACGCTTTTTTTCCTGCTCCGAAAGATTTGGCAAACCTTTAATAACATCGCACTTATTCCAGGCAAAAACAATAGGCTCCTTGCAAGATTCCAAAAAATCAAAATCATCTTGTGCTATGGAATTTGCACTGTCGCAAAGATAAACTACAACATCTGCATCTTCAGAAAGAGAATGTGTGAGTGTTACTCCATGCGCTTCAATTACGTCGTCAGTCTGGCGAAGACCGGCCGTATCAAAAAGACGAATAGGAATTCCGCCAAAATCTACAAAGCTTTCTAGCCAATCTCGCGTTGTTCCTTCAATGTCACTAACAATTGCCCTGTCCTCTTTTAAGATTGCATTAAAAAGGCTAGATTTTCCAGCATTTGTTCTGCCACAAAGCACAACTCTTGCTCCGTCCTGATACAACTTTTCGCCCTGCCAACTTTTTGCCAAGCTTTCTAATCTCTGGGCAGCTGTTTCTAAATCAGAATGATTAAAACTTTCTGCAATGGTTTCTTCATCCTCTGGATATTCTATTTCAACTTCAATGGAAGCAATTGTATCTGTTATTAATTTTTTAATTTCGTTTATTTCTTGGGCAAGATTTCCAGCAAGCCTACCAGCGGCTCTACTTCTTCCTTCAAAAGTCTTGCTATCGATAATTTCGCGAACCGCTTCTGCTTTTGTAAGATCTGCTTTGCCGTTTATAAATGCTCTAAAGGTGAATTCTCCACGCTCTGCCTGCTTAAAACCATTTTTTATAAGCAATGCAAGAATCGCCATTACAACTCCAGGTCCACCGTGGCAAAAAATTTCCACCATGTTTTCACCAGTAAAACTTTTTGGCGCCCTGTAAACAGCAATCATAACTTCGTCAATTTTTACATCGCCGTCGCATAGCCAGCCATACACAACAGTATTTCCTAAAGATTGGCGCAATGCCTTTGGACGGGAAAACAATTTTGCCACAAGTTCTATGCAGTTTTTTCCAGAACAACGAACAATTCCAAGCGCGGCAGGAGCAAGCGCCGTTGCTACTGCGCAAATTGGCTCCTCTGGACTATATTTTATATTTGACATTATTCCTCCCATAAATAAGTTTACACGCAAACTTTTAAGATAAAAACAAACGCCATTTTCGACTGTTTTTATCTTCCCTCGTTACTTTTGATTTATGTGCGGAACTTGCAAAAACTGCGTATAAACATATTCCGAATTTGGAAGACATGGTTTTTTATCGCTTTCGTTTTCATCATTCTTTGTCATTTTAAAAAATTTTGAAAAAAACGAACTTTTTTCCTCAACAGGTTCTAAGATTTCTGCTATTTCAGGCTTTTTATTAGTTCCTACAGCGGGTTTTCTAAATTCTAAAGATGCTTCAGGTGCAGTTCCTGTAAACGGAGCATTATCTTCTATATCTGGCTGAATGGTTGTATAGTTTCCAGAATTATTCCAATACATATAACCATGGTTTGCGGCATCTCTACAGCCAAAAATTTCTTTTTGAACATAACTTTCATTATAGAACTGTCTGTCGTAGGCAACGTTCAAATAGAAAGCCTGTACCCAAGGGCGAACAATTATTCTGTTGCGTCCCATAATTGTATTTCTATATGTTCCGTAAAAATAAATTCTGTATGGCCGGTCCTCTATCGGAGCATAATTTAAAAAAGAATTTTCAAAATGGCTTGGGTAAAACATTGGCGCAATTACGTCAACGTAGGGTTCCATCATTTCTACATCTTGCCCCGTGCGAGTCCCACTTCTATACCAGCCGTTTGCCCCGTATATATCGATTCCGATTGGGGCATTTATGTTTTCACGTGCATAGCGCAAAAAAGAAACAAGGGCGCTTTCTTTGTCCATTCCTTCATCTTTCCAACGGTAAGATGCCTGTCGTAAATTTGTTCCGTCTGTAGGAAATCTTATATAATCAAACTGAATTTCGTCGAATCCGCGGGCAACGAGTTCTTTTGCAATTGCAACATTATATTCCCAAACTTCGTGACAGTAGGGGTCTACCCAGGCTTCATCGTAATAAATGGCATTTCTGCCTGTAACTTCTCCAGTTTCTGGATCTAAAACATCTTCATATTCTCTTATGCCGAGCCAAGGCGAATTTATATTCTTATTCCAAACTGCATATTTATTTCCGCCGTAATTTACAAGATTTTTGTCTTTAAATGTTACAATTCTTGCAATTAAATAAACATTTTCTTTCTTGAATTCTCTTACCAGCAAATCCAAATCTACATGATACTGTGTAATTTTTGCTTTTGATTTTACAAGCGAATCGTTTGTTTCATAGCGCAAAAGACCATAATCATCTTTCATGTCAATTACAATGCTGTTAAGCTTGTTTTCTTTTACTATGTTTTTAAATTTATCAATTCCACTTTGAAGACGACACTGATATGCCGAAACATAAAGGCTCTTTCTGCCGTCAGCTTTTTCTGCATATTCAGAATTAATAGTACCCGGATACAAAAGCCACAATTCATTCAGAGCCAGCCCTTTGTCAAAACCGCTTCTTTCTTTAGGAACCCAGGCACAAGAAACAATTCCTGGCACTGCGGCAAAATTTTTCTTCCATTCATCGAATTTTTCTGGAACTCCAGGACTTTCAAACGTGTCCATGCTAATTGCGCCAATTCCTTCATTTTTAGAAAAAATTAAATTTTCATTTAAAACTGTAAGACCATCGTACGTTTCGCAAGGTTCTGTTCCCTTGTAAAGACATTCACCACTTCTTGTGCTCCAATTAAGCCTGTATAAGCGAGGAATGTATGTCTGCGTAAGATACACTTCTGTAAATGCAGAGCCATCATCTGCAATTTTCCTTACAGGCAAAATATCAGCAATTTCATCGGGAGATGTCATCGTTGGCATCATTTCAAATCCCTTTGTTATGTCATACCAAGCTGGCTTATTCGCATTTGGCTTTATATAGGAAAGTCCAAAAATCGGATGGCTCATAAAAATTACAAGTTCTGAAGACTTTGTCCCATCTTCAAGAACTATATCCATATTAGCAATTGCAACCGCTTTTATACCGCTTGTAAGACGGCTCATTGATCCCATGTTTTTCCAAGACAGACCGCCGTCGCGGCTGAAAAACACGTTATCTTTTGTTGCCGTTACCATTTCCTTTGGATTAGAAGGATTTACCCCTAAATCTTTTAAAGTGTGAACCTGTTTTTCAAATGTAACATTTTGCCCGTCGTAATCTTTTAAGGTAAGAAAAGGAAGCCCTTCGTTTCGCAATTCAAAAATTTGAAGATCCGAACTAAAAAGAATTCCTTTATTTGTGCGAAAATACCAATTTTCAACAGTTTTTCCTTCTTCAGTAGGAAGCTCTATTCGCAAAATTTGTTCAACTGACCCGCCAGCCCAGATAGGAACTACATTATTAGGCGAAGAAACTCTAAAAAGACCTTTGTCGGTACCTATGATATAGCTTTTTGACTGAGAATTTACTTGTACAGTTTCTGACTTTTTATCTGAAAGTTTGTATAAAGGTTTTACACTTTTTGCAAAGACCAAATCCGATGATAAAAGAACTAATAATAAAGAAAAAACCAACTTAATCATAATTCCTTTATCGGCAAATTCTTGCAAAAAGTTTAAATTGTTGATTGTTTGACCTATATAGCCTGAACTTCGAGTTTTTTATAACAGTTAGAAAAAAAAGCTTTCAGCGAGTTTGCAATTTGTTCAGACGGTTGTGCTCTCACTTCGTTTGAATGGAGTTGGGGGATGTCTAATAAGTTCTAAATGTCATTGTCGTACTTGATACGACAATCTCTAAATGATTGCAATATATGCATTTAGATTTTCGGGTCAAGCCCGAAAATGACAGAAAAGATACTTTTGGG
>DJRF01000013.1:185828-230699 GCA_002437725.1 Treponema sp. UBA6367 | reverse complement strand
GATACTTTTGGGACATCCCCTTAATTGTTCTAATCGCACAAAGTCTTCACAAATTGTAACTTCGCTTACGCTTCTGTTTATTTTTCTGAAAACTCGACATTCGGGCTAGATAATGTCTTTCAATGCTTCTATAACCTCAGAATCATAGATATTTGACATTTCCATCATTTTTTCAACAGCGGTGTCCTTGTCTGTTCCCCCGCGGTAAGAGCGTTTGCTAGAAAGCGCAACAAAACTGTCCGCTACCCGAATAATTCTTGCAATTGCAGGAATTTTGTCGCCCTTTAATCCGTTTGGCAAACCAGAACCATCCATATTTTCGTGATGGAAACGCGCCGCATTGTCAAAAATTTCCCAATATCTTTTTGGCACAAATTGCAAGTGCGATTCCGCAAGAGAAACGTGATTGTTTATTTGAGCTCGCTGCTCATCTGTAAGCGATTCTGAACTTAAGATTTCAGGATCTATTCCAAGAAAGCCTGCGTCATAAACCATTGCCGCACAAAAATAAATCATTGCATCCCGCTGATTCATTCCGAGTTTTAGAGCAAGTTTATAAACCAATTCGCTTACATTTTTGGAATTGTTTTTGCGCTTTGTAATTTGGTCAATCTTTGCCCCAAGATCTTCACATTTTACGGCAAGCTCCTTTATTTCTGCCTTTTCTTCTTCGGTTTCTTCTGGTTCTGGCAAAGCGTCCATTCCCCAGCGAGAACTTCCTGCAGATTTTAAGGCTTTTAGTCCGCCGTTACCATAAATATCCGTTATGCCGCCAATCATAAGCTGATTTGTCTGGCTTTGGTTTGCAGCAAGAAGCCTAAAAGCTTCTACGTACTGCGCCTGCTGAATTCGGCTTTGTTTTGCGGCCGCACGTACAACTATTACAATAAGGAACACAACAAGAAGGATGATTGCTACAATAACAACGACCAAAATTAAAATCTGATTAAACTTTTTATTAGTATTTTCACTTTGCTCGTGCAAAAGCGTTCCAAGTTTTTCAGTCTGCTGAATTTGCTGTTCTCCCTGTTTTATAATGCTGTCTTTTAATTCTTCCTGAGAATTTTTTATGGTGTCAACAAATTCTCTTGTCTGCCTTTGAGTTTCTGCCTTATCTTTTGCAACGACATCAGCTTCAATTTGGCGTTGCAGCTTAGTTATCTCTGAATTAACCACCGGCTGAAATTTTTCAAGATTTGTTTTTACTTCAATATAAGTTTTTTCATCAAATGCTTTTTGCAACCGTAAAAGTTTTTGCTTATACACTTGCCTTGCCGTAATAATGATATTCGGAGGAATAACCCCATCTCCCGCAATACAAAGCGTCATGCTCTGATTAACTCTTTTGTACGCAGTTTCAATATCGCCATTTTCAAAAGCGTCACTAGCTTGAAGTAAAAATTTTTCAGCAAGCTCTGCATTAGCCGAACTCTGCGAAACTCCTAATGAAACGAACAATAATCCCACAAAAAAAGTTGTTATAATTTTTTTAATTCGCAACATTCTGAACTCCTATAGCAAGAACAACACCAAGTTTATTTTCAATACTTTCCGATTTTACAAATATAGTATCTTTAAGTCCGATATTGAAATTTAACTGCACTTTTTCCATTGCTGCAACAGGAATAGTAAATCCAGCCTTCATTCCTGCGGCAAATAGCATATCTTTAACAGCTAAACTTCCAAGATAGTAATCTGCGCTAGCGCTAAAAGTAGATGCTCCCAAACTTAAGTGATTAACTCCAACTCCAAAAACTGGAGTATAAAAAGAATCGCTTAAAGATGACTGGCTTTCCTTATCTTTAATATCAAGAATAGCGCTAAAACCTGCTCTGAAAGTTAAATATCTTCCTAATTTACCAAAACCAATTTTTGGAACTAAATCTATATTAGAAAGGATTGTTCCGTCGTTATTAGTAAATGGAAGCATATACATGCTCGCGTCAACTTCTCCACCAATTAAAAGATTATCAAATGTGTACTCGTAATTAAAGTCTCCGCTAATGCCGTATCTAATTGAACTATAACCGGCGGCGGTTTCGTTTACGAATCCTACGTCAGCAAATCCAAAGTAAAAATCCCAAAAAGTTGCAGTATATTTTTCAACTTTATCTTTTAGGAAAACGTCTTCTCCAGAAGTTGTTTTTACAACATTAAAGTCTTTTTCCGCAATGGCTTTTTGCTTTTGTTTTTCTGCCTCATATTTTGCAAGAACAGCAGCATCCTTTTCCTTTTGAATTCGTTCTTGTTCTTTCTGTTGTTCCAGAGCATTTGCTATTGTCGCATAAAGTTCAACAGCTTCTTCATTGTCAAGGTTGTTATCTATTACAATAAGATTTGCCTTCATAGCAAAATTGTAATCTTTTTCAACAACTAAGCGTCGAATTTTCTTCATTGTATAATTTTCAATCAGATAGTAATTATTATCTTCATGATTTTCGCCAAGCACTTCGTTCAACTCTGCTTCAGACTTATTAATAAAAGCTACATCCACCTGTTTGTAAACTAGCATAACATAAGTATCAACTGAATACAGAGGCATTGCCGTCAGCAAAAATAATGAAAACAAAATTGATATAAAGAAAGATTTTCTAACCATCCAACACCTCTTAAACAACCTTTTATTAGAACACATTCATTCGAATTCCAATAGAATTTTGGAATACCATATTCTTTATGTCAACGTTTTCGTTTCCAGCAACGTCTGTAGGAATGAACCACAAAGAAGCTTCGTAATACAATGAGAATGTACTGAACATCTTCATGTTTGCAAAGTGAACTCTAGGGAATTCTACTTGTCCAATAAGCGCCGAAAGAATCTGCGGCTTTCCGCTGTTCGTTTGATTAAACAGCGAGAAGTTAGCGCCTACTGCAAAAGCTGCGCTTAACCATTCTAAGTCGTGACCAAAGAAATAACTGAATGGAACTTGTCCAACATTTGCAAGAATTTTTATTCCAAGTATATTGTCTCCGCCATAGCGCATAGGCGAAATTTCTTTTCCTAAGAAAGAATTTACCGCATCGCGCTGTGCGTCTGTAAATTGACCCCATTGAACTTGAAGTTTTACGGCATCGTCAAAGAACGTAAGCCCCGCACCTATGTCAAATAAAGATGCTCCCCAGAAATGCCAGTCTAAATAAAGACCTTGTATGAACGAAGGAACTTCGTAACTTGCTTTGTCTCCTTTTCTAAGACCAATTTTTACGCTTTCAAGACCAACATCGTCGCTTGAAAGACCGCTAAATGCAAGCTCTTGGTTGTATCTTCCTCCCGCGCCAGGACTTATAAGCCTAATTTCAGGAGCAGTATTGTCGATTTGAATTATAACTCGTTCTATTGCGGTTTCGCCGTTGCGCATTGTTGCTCTAACTAACATAAAATGATAACCAGGTTCAATATCTTGATTTTCAACGCGGTACATCCATTTTTCTGCTGCAGAAACCTGAGCAAAAGTCTTGCCGTTATCAAAACTTACTTCAACCTTTTCAACTTTTTTAGCGGCAATAACCGCCTTTTCTTCTTTGGTAGCTTGTTTCATCTTTGAGCGAAGAAGCTCTTCTTCATCCAAAGAATAGCCAGCGTGACCTTGAATATAAGGTCTGTTCACAGCAAAATCACCGTAAGTAAAGTTTTCTATTGTTACCCAAGGACCTACAGGATTGTATTCTACAGTTTGAACCATTGAGCGGACTGCGCTGCCACCTTCAACAATGGCATCTACCCGGTATTCATGTATTCCAGAAGAAATATTTTCAGGTCCTACTTTGAATACAAAATAGCCGCTTGAAGTAAGCTGAGTTTCCGCTGCAAATTTATTATCAATATAAAGGGAAAGTTTTTCTATATTCTTTTCAGAAACAGCCTCGCCATAAATATTAAAGACGCCTTGCTTGTGTTCCCCGTTCAGAGGATATAAAACACTTACATTCGCAACTGGCTTATTTTTATCCAAAGTTATATTGCGGCTAACATTAGTTGCATTTCCTGCTTTGTCTAAAGCTGTAAGCTCAATATTGTAGGTGCCGTTTGCTAAAGAAGAAACATCCAACGTATTAGAAATAATTCTTTCAAGTTTAAATGGTATTTTTTTCATCTTTGAAGGTATTTCTTTTCCTTCTAAGCTGCGAACCTGAACGAATAACTCTGTTATATCAACATTATCAAATGCATAACCGCTAAAGAACAAAGAACCTGATGTTGTAGAATCATCAAGCGGATAATCAAGAATCATTTCTGGCTTTTGATTGTCAATATTTATCAAGCTTGAATAAAGACCTTCTATTCCGTATTTGTCAAAAATCCTGATGAAAACAACGTTTGTTCCGTTTGGAATTGCTCTTGAATCTACCGTATAGCTCCAATCCTCTGTACCTATAGCATTGTTGTAAGAATTTCCGTTATCCAGCGATACTAGAACTTTTTCTATGCCGTTTTTGTCAGATGCTACGCCTTTTAAAGTTATTGTGCCTTTTACAGATTTATCAATTGAAGGAGAAGTAACCGCTCCCTTAGGCTCAGCTGTTGAAACTCTGAATTTTCGTTCACATACCGGACCTTTTACGCCATTAAGGTCAATTGCATAAACCGAAATAACGTGTTCATTATCAGTCATAATAGAAAATGGAACATCTATTGCAAAACTTGTGCTTTTTTCTGGAAGTTTTGCGTATTCACCTTTGTCTATTTTGTAGTAAATATCGCAAGCCCCGTCATCATCGTAAACAACGCCTGAAATTGTAAAATCTCTTGTAATAACTTCATTATCAGAAGGCAAGTGAATTTCAACAATTGGCAAATCAGACTGAGTATCAATAAAGAACTTCCAAGATTCTACAACCGTACAGTTACCTGCATCATCATAGAATTCAAAAGACATTGCGTCATCAATTGGCTGCTCTGCAGTTCCTATATGAGTTGAAACATACTTTCCATTTATAAGAATTCCATTAGAATCTTTTAAGTCAATGCGTTTCTTTTCAGATTTTACAGGAGGAGCAACATAACAAGCCTTTTCAAAACTTCCGTTGTCAGAAACACTAAACGCAATGTAGTTGTCACCATTAACAACAGCTTCTTCAAAAGGAACAATTACGCTAACTTCTGGAGGGGTTACATCTTTATAAGCTGCCGTTCTTGCATACGCTACATTGCCAGCAACGTCATAAGAACGCAAATCTACACTAATAAGCCCGTCTTCAAAGGCAGAAATATCTTCAACCGCGCTAAATGTGACTCCCACTTTAGGTCCGGAAAGCGTCATCGGCTTCCAAGTTGCACCGCCGTCTATGGAATATTCTACAGATTTTATTCCGCTTGGATCAGCAGCCGTCCCTGAAATTTTTAAAGATTTTTTTACCCAAGAGTGAAGCGCTGGAGTAGAAATATTTAAATCAGGACTTCCTCTGTCTACTAAAAAGTTTACCGCAGGCGATTTATATGTAATTCCATTAGAATCTGTCGCCCTAACAACAACGCCATTAAAGAAACCGTCCTTTGTAGGCGAAAGCACAATGCAATTGCCAACGGTTTCTAAGGCAAGACCGTCTCCTCCAGAAATAATTTCAGCTTTTTTTAAGGCAGCAACATTTGCATACATATAAAACTTTGAAGATGCATTCATTACATAATTTCCAGTAGCATTATCAAAGAATGCATCAGAACTTTCCATTGTGTAAATTTTTCTTTCATCATCAATAATAGAATCTTCAAGAGGGCGAACAATTTCTACAGAACCTCTAAGTTCTTTTGAAACCGAGCCTGCCTTTATAGAAACCTTCACATTGTTTACTCGAACTGGCAAAGCTGAAAGAGGTATTTCTGCAAGCCATCTTGTTTCCGCTCCTTCGACTTTTACAGCCTTTACAGTTCCTGTTTGTTTTTCTGCACCGCCAGGCACAGAAGTTCCAGTTACTTCAAACAAAACCGAGCCAACAGAAACATCTGTGTCTATGTAAACCTGCATAACAGCATATGAACCAGGCGCAACTTGAACAGGCATTCCGCTAACATATTGCTCGCCATTAACAGAAGAAATATACGCTTCCAGAGCAGGAACTTTTGTAGCGTTATACTTTGAAGAAACCATCTTTCCTTCGCCATAAGGAACAGATATTGAAAGAGGATTTAATTCAGCCTTCATTTGCGCACGCGGGAACGAGCCAAACGCTGTTTCAAGTTCCCCTTGATAAGCCGCTGCATAGTAAACGTCATCTCCATCCGCCCAAACTATGATAGGTGTTTTTGGCGAAACAGGTTTTCCTTTTTCATCAACTTCAGGAAGATTAGGCAGGTTCTTTACCATTACGGCAGAACTTGCTTTTTTGCCGCCGATTGATTCTGCTGTAACTTCAATTATATAAATTCCATAGCCGAGCTGCTGAGCATCAAATGGAATACTAAAAGAGCGGCTTTTTCCTAAATCAACTTTCTCTCCTGCAACAACACCTTCCATTCCAGAAAGTATATTGGAAGCGACAACTGCCTTTGAAGAAAAAATTCTATAATAAAACGAAGAAAGCCCCACATCGAATTTAACGGAACCTGAAATATCAACTTTTCCACTGCCGCCATCAATTACAGAATTTCCATTCATTTTTAGCACAGGAACAGATTCGTCATACTTAAAAACAATCTTTTTTGAATCGTAGCTTAATCCCTGGTCCGTAGTAACTCGAACGACAACCGGTTCAGAAATTCCTTGTACCTTGCCAGGAACTAGCGAAATAGAATTGCCTTTAAGAACCGCCTTTGCAAACGGTGTTGCTGGAACTAGTTCTAC
The DNA here is from genome assembly GCA_002437725.1 of Treponema sp. UBA6367. Taxonomy (GTDB): domain Bacteria; phylum Spirochaetota; class Spirochaetia; order Treponematales; family Treponemataceae; genus Treponema_D. The sequence continues at coordinate 223,920 of DJRF01000013.1, read as the reverse complement.
GCTCTTTGCAACGCCTCCAACAAAATAGCCGCTAGCAGGAAATTCCTGATTGTTTATAATTAAACCGTTTTCGCTTACAGTGCTGTCATCAAACAAAACTGCAGGCTCTACCAGAGAAACCTTAGAAACATTTTCAACATCAACCAAAGCCTTATAATAAACGGTTCTTCCTGCTGTATCCGTTGCAGAAATAGAAATTTTCACAATGCCAACAGCAATAGATGTGTTTAAAGGAATACTTACTACAGCTGAAGTTGAACCCTCTTTTATGATTAAATCATTTTCTATAGAAACGTTTTTCCCGCCAGCTACAGCCGTATGAACATTTGAAAGCCCTACGCTGCTGTTTACTGTAACTTGAAAAGACGCTCCTTCTTCAGGATGAACAGAAACTCCATTTACAAAAGGACCTGCATTTCTTCCACCAGAAATAACTGCATTGACGAATTCTGGAACAGTACCCTTTGCATAAAAACCCCGCACAAATGGATTGCTAACAATACCTCGCCTATCTGTAGCCACAACAGTTACAGTGTGTTTTCCTGGCGAAAGCGAAGATTCGTCTGCAAGTTTTGCACAAAAAACACCTTTTGTCTGCTCTTCTATCCATTCGCCTTCATCAAGACGGTACTTTACAGAAGCAATGCCATCAATATCAGTTGCAATTCCACGAATAAACACAAAATCGTTCATTTGAATCACAGAATCCGCAACAGGGTCGGCAATTTGAACAATTGGCTTATCAAGCTCTTGGTCGATTAAAATATTTCTTGAGACATTTACAACGTTCCCCGCAATATCCTTTGCCGTAATCGTAAATTTCTTTGATTTTTCCTTTGTTCCTGCAAGGTCAAATTCTATTCCCCAGTAAGGATTTCCAGGAACTAATTCAAATTTTCCTGTTTCAGTTCCAAATTGCCACAAAAGTTCAGAAATACCCATTGTATCTTTTGCGTATCCAGAAATTCCAATCTTTCCAAATTGACTTTCCTTTTCTTGCGGCTGAATTATTGCTACATCAGGTTTTGTATTGTCTATAAAGTAAAGAAATGAATAATAACCAATTGAACCAGAATTATCAGTCGCCTTGAACCAAATTACAGAAGCGCCATCATTATATTTTTTTGTATCAACAGAAATAGAAAAATCTTTTTGATTTCCTTTTTTTGAAAGTTTCGCGTCTAAAAAGGTTTTTCCATTGTCTAAAGAATATGACAGACTTTTTATGCCGTTTCCATCTTCAACCGTTCCCTTTAAGTTTACCTTTCCAGAAACAAGAGTTCCCATCGGAGTATTTGTGACAGTTGTAACCGGCTGGCGGCGGTCAAGATTCCAAGTAAGTTCCGTTGAATTTCCCCGCAATCCATTTATATCAACACCAGTAACTTTTATTTTATGCGGGCCTTCTTCCAAATCCGTTGTAACAAGATAATGCGACCAGAATTCTTTTCCTTCTGCTCTTATTGGATTTTCTTCATCGTCATCAAGAATTAATTCAACATAGTCTACAGCATCATCATCTATACACGTTCCAACTATGTTTAGATTACCAACAATTCTCATTCCTTGATGAGGATTTGTTATCCCGCTAACAGGAAGGTCTGAATTTGGATCTACATAAATATTGTACGGACCAATGGTAGTTTTATTTCCTCCAAGATCCGAAGCGGTTACATAAATGTTATATTTTCCTTTCTTTTTTCCTGTAATGTCAAAAGATTCTTGCCAACTTTGCAAATTGGAAACATCTTTTTCATCCACATCCTTTTTTCCGTGCGCTGGTAATGCAGTTGTTACAAAAAGAAAAAGACCTAAAGCCAGCAAAATTTTTGATTTTTTGGAATTTGCTACCATAAAATAACTCCCTATTTTTTTTATATAAATTTATTGTAACCCACAATTATTAAGTTTACAAACTTATATCTTTGTTTATCGGCATATTTTTTGAAATACTGAAATTTTTGTGTTATAATAAAAATCGGTATTGAAAATTGAGTTAAAAAAAAGAACAAAAGCGTAAGCGAAGTTTTAATTTGTGAAGACTTTGTGCGATAAGAACAATTAAGGTTGCATAGCAACCCAAACCAGTCCAAGTGAAACGCGAGCACAACTGTCTGAACAAATTAAAACTTCGCTGTAAGCGTTTTTCTATATTATTTGTAAAAAACTCAATCTTCAAACCAGGTATTATATATGAATCAAATAGAGCATTTGCAAAAAATTTATGACGAATCTTCAAATATAGTTTTTTTTGGAGGGGCAGGAGTTTCTACAGAAAGCGGAATTCCTGATTTTAGGAGCCAGGACGGTCTTTACAATCAAAAATGGAAATATCCGCCAGAAGCTATTATCAGCAGAAGCTTTTTTGATGCAAATCCAAAAGAGTTTTATAGATTTTACCGTGAAAAACTAATTATAAAAGACGTTGAACCAAACATAACTCACAAAGTTCTTGCTAAAATGGAACAAGCTGGAAAATTAAAAGCCATAGTTACACAGAATATTGATGGTCTTCACCAAAAAGCGGGAAGCAAAGTTGTTTTTGAGCTGCACGGAAGCACTCTAAGAAATTATTGCATGAATTGCCATGCTTTTTATGGCATAGATTTTATAGCAGCTAGCGAACATTCAAAAGACGGGCTGCCTCATTGCACAAAGTGCGGAGGACTTGTAAAACCTGATGTAGTTCTTTACGAGGAAAGCCTTGATGAAAAATGCATAAACGGGGCGATAAATGCCATCTCTCAAGCAGATACGCTAATAATCGGGGGAACAAGCTTGACAGTTTATCCAGCGGCGGGGCTTGTGCGCTATTTTTCAGGAAAACATCTTGTAATTATAAATAAAACTCCCGTTCCAGACGATGCAAAAGCGGAACTTGCCATTCACGACAAATTGGGCAACGTCTTTAGCTCTTTAAAAGTTTAATCCTTGCAAAAACTTTGATTTTTGCAAGACGTTAAATTAGCCAAAATTAATTTTCTGCGGATTTTACAACAACGTTATACAAGCGGTCTAAATCCTCTTTGCTAAAATAATCAATCTGAATAGACCCCTTTTCTAAAGTTCCTTTTAAAGTAACTTTTGTGCCAAACACTTCTATAAACTTTTGTTCAATTGCAACAATGTCAGGATCTTTTTTTTCGGCTTTCTTTTTTTCTTTTTTGCTAGCGGCTCTGCCACCATTATTGTAGGTCTTAGCAAGTTCTTCAGCATCGCGAACGCTCATTCCGCTGCCAATAATTTTACCAAAAAGAATTCTTTGGTCAGCAGAATTAGCAACTTGCAGCAAGGCTCTTGCATGCCCCGCAGAAATTTGACCGTCGATTAAAGACTTTTGCATATCTTCTGGAAGTTTTAAAAGTCTTATGGCATTTGCAACAGTAGGACGCTTTTTGCCGACTCTTCGCGCCACTTCTTCCTGTCCAAAATCTCCAAGCTGCATAAGGTTGTAATAAGCCTGAGCTTCTTCTATAGGATTTAAATCTGCACGTTGAATATTTTCAATTAAAGCGACTTCAAGTTTTTTTACTTCATCATATTTTCGAATTTGGACAGGAACTTTTTCAAGACCTGCAATTTTTGCAGCCCGAGTACGGCGTTCACCTGCAATTATAAAGAATTTACCATCATCAGCTTTTTCTATAAGAATTGGCTCGATAACACCGTTTTCCCTTACAGAATCAGCAAGTTCTTCAAGGTCTTTTTGATTGAATTCTTTTCGCGGCTGATGCGGATTAGGAACAAGTAAAACTGGATTAGCCCAAAGTCCGCCATTTTCATCTACTTCTATGCCAGACGGAATAACTGCATTTTGCAAGGATGTTTGAGAAGCATTGCCTTGAACTTCAGTATTTGCAAGAGAATTATTCTCTTCTTTTGAAGGGTTTTTATTTCCAATAAGGGCATCAAGCCCTCTTCCTAGTCCTAATCCACCAATTTTAGCCACGTTTCATCACCTCTTCCGCAAGTTTTGCATAACTTTTAGCACCATTACATTCAGGATCATAGGAACAAATAGGCAGACCACGAGAAGGAGCTTCTGAAAGCCTAACATTACGCGGAATTATGGTACTGAAAACAACATCTTTAAAATAAGACTTAACTTGCATAACTACATCCTGCGCAAGTCTAGTACGACTGTCATACATGGTGAAAAATATTCCGCCTATTACAAGATTTGGATTTATGCTCTTCTGAACTTTATCAACAGATTTTAAAAGGAGCGTAATTCCTTCAAGCGCAAAATATTCGCACTGCATAGGAACAAGCACTGAATCTGCAGCCGCAAGACCATTCAGTGTAAGAAGCCCCAAGCTAGGAGGACAATCTATAAGGATGTAATCATACAATGGCTTAAGCGGAGCCAACGCATTTTTAAGAAAAAATTCACGATTTTCTTGATCTACGAGTTCAATTGCCGCACCAGAAAGGTCTATAGACGCGCTTATAACATCAAGCCCTTGAACGCTAGACTTTTTTACAGCATCTTGAGCACTTACTTGTCCGGCGAGCAGTTCATATATAGTAGGCTTGTCTTTAGACACACCTACACCGCTAGACATATTCCCCTGTGAGTCGAAATCCACTAACAGCACTTTTTTGCCAGCTAAGGCAATATATGCACCGATGTTTATGCAAGAAGTCGTTTTACCAACTCCGCCTTTTTGATTAACGAAAACGATACACTTTCCCATAAACTTCAATGTATCATTTTTTTTAGTTTAAGTATATAGTTATTAAGTTATGATAATATCCGCAACATTTTCAAAACCTGTAAAAAATATAAAAGATTTTTTCGAGCAACCTTTTCAAAGAATTAAGATAAAAGCCGTAAACACGGCAGGCAAAACTTCTTTTTTTGCAGAATTTTTTACAGAAAAACAAGCCTTTCATAAGCAGATGTCGGAATATGAACTTGCAAAATTTATTGAAAGCAATGCGGGAATTTCTTTTAAAAACTGCCTTGTTCAAACCCAAAGTCAGCAAATAACTTATCTTGCAAACAAAAAAGGCAAAATCTCAAAACTTGTAAAAAACCTTGCAGAATCGCAAAAAAATTCTTTAATTCCGCAAAAAACAGCTTTCAACAAAAAAAATTATATTCTGCAAGAAGGCTCGCCTGTTCCTTTCTTAATTCTTTTAGGAATAATGACCCCAGAAGGCAAAATTATTAATTCCAAAAACGACAAATTCAGGCAGATAAACAGATTTCTTGAATTTATAGACGATATTATTCCAGAAATTCTAAAGAATCGGCAAACATGCAGTCCCCTTAGAATTATTGATTTTGGCTGCGGAAAATCCTATTTGACTTTTGCCGTACATCATTTTTTAACGCAGATAAAGCACATCGAAACAGAAATTATTGGACTTGACTTAAAAGAAGACGTAATTGAATACTGCAACGATATTTCTAAAAAACTTGGCTGCAAAGGTCTTTCATTTAAAAAAGGCGACATTGCCGAATACAACAAAAGCGCGCCAGATATTGTAATTACACTCCACGCGTGCGATACAGCTACAGATTACGCCTTAAACTACGCAATAAAAAACAATTGCAAAGCAATTTTAAGTGTTCCATGCTGCCAGCACGAAATAAATGAGCAGATTTCTGTTAATCTAAAAGAAAAAAAATTAGGGGAAGAATCGGCATTTTTTCCGCTTTTAAAATATGGTCTTATAAAAGAAAAATTCAGTTCGCTTGTAACCGATGCGCTTAGGGCGCAATGCCTTGAACGCTGCGGTTATTCAGTTCAAATCCTTGAATTTATCGACGAAGGACACACTCCAAAAAATCTTTTAATTCGCGCCGTAAAAAAGAACAATAGCTTTGAAAAAAATATACATGAACAAAATTTTAAACTAGAAGATGAATTGCAAATTACGCCGACCTTGAAGAAACTTCTTGAAATCTAATTAGCCCAAGTGAAACGCGAGCACAACCGTCTGAACAAATTGTAAATTCGACGATAGCGTTTTTCAAAATTTGTAAAAATTCAACACTTGAGCTAATCAGATTTCGAGCCGTCAACTCCAAGCCCAAAAAGAGCAAAATCTGCGCGGCAAGGGTCATTTGGCCAAATCTCTTTCATTTTTTCTGTAAGTTCCATGGCGGTTTTCCTGTTTGGCCTTGAATTTTCTGCAAGCAAGCCTAACCTTATGCTTTCTTGCAAAACATGAACATCAAGCGGAATTACAAGATTTTCTGGATTGTACCAAGTCCACAATCCTAAATCCACAGGTGAATCTGTGCGAACCATCCAGCGCAAAAACATATAAACACGCTTGTTTGCAGAAGTTTTTCCTTTGGGAACTATTCTTGCATCGCAAAAAGTTTCACCAATTATATCCGCCAAATCAAAAGAAACGGATTTTTTTTTATTCCATTTAGAATGCAAAAAATCGCCAAGAGTCTTTTCTCTTAGAAGAATGTCGCAAAGAACGTTAAACAAATCCCTCATATCTGAATAAGAATAAAAACGGTAAAACTTGCCTTGCCCATCAAACTTTTTATAATCTTCAGATTTCAGCCATTCGCAAATTCCGCCAGATTTATCGGCCGTTTCAAAGATAAGTTTTATTTTGGGAATAAACTGTTTGCGGCTGCCAAAACTCAACATTGCGGCAATAAAACTGGCTGCTTCTATATCATTTATTTCAGAATACCACCTAAGGAATTGACTTGGATCTTCGTTTACAAACGAACAAGTTTCATATTTTTCAGCCAATTCCTTAAGTTCTAGCTTTAAATTTTCTGTCATAAGTTCTGTGGTTTAAAGACTTTTTATCTTTTTCATAACAGGCTCGCAAGTCAACTCAACGCCAAGCTTCTTGAAAATCTTTCTGTCAACTTCGCTAAGCATGACCGTTGTATGAACTTGACAGCCATTAAGTTCCGAAAGCTTTTCAAGAGCCTTCTTGCAGTTTTCATCTTCTTTTGAAAGCATTGCAAGAGCGACTAAAACCTCATCTGTGTGCAAACGAGGATTGTTTCCCCTAAGATATGTAACCTTCATATTCTGAATAGGCTCAATCATGCTTGCTGGAATAAGTTTTACCTTGTGGTCAATTCCTGCAAGGTGCTTTGTCGCATTCAAAATTAGGGCCGCGCTTGCGCCAAGCAAATCTGTTGTTTCAGAAGTGATTATTGTACCATCTGCAAGTTCTATTGCCGCAGTAGGAACGCCAGATTTAGAACCTCTTTCAACGGCGGCAACCGTAACTTTTCTGTCCGATGTGGAAATTTTTGCCTGCTGCATAAGAAGTTCAATCTTATTAACTTCCTCTTCTGTTCCTTTTCCTTCTGCAAGACGATTAAGAGCATCATAGTAACGGCGGATTATTTCTTGGCGGCTTGCCTCGCAGCAAACTTCATCGTCAAAAATGCAGTACCCTGCCATATTAACACCCATATCTGTAGGCGACTTGTAAGGATTTTCACCATAAATGCCTTCAAAAATTGCATTTAGAACAGGATAAATTTCTATATCGCGATTGTAATTTACAGTAGTTTTTCCATAGGCCTCTAAATGCCACGGATCTATCATGTTCACATCGTTTAAGTCTGCCGTTGCGGCTTCATAAGCAATGTTTACAGGATGTTTAAGCGGAAGATTCCAAATTGGAAAAGTTTCAAACTTCGCGTACCCAGACTTTATGCCTCTTCTGTTATCCTGGTAAAGCTGGCTAAGACAAGTTGCCATTTTTCCGCTTCCAGGGCCAGGAGCTGTAACAACAACCAAAGGACGCGTTGTTTCTATGTAATCATTTTTTCCGTATCCTTCATCGCTGTTTATTAAGGAAACGTTTGAAGGATAACCGGGAATCGTATAGTGAACATACGTCTTTATCTTAAGTTTTTTTAATTTTTTGCGAAAAATATCTGCTGCGCCTTGCCCCTGATAATGCGTTATAACAACGCTGCCCACCATAAGTCCACGCTTTTGAAATTCATCGCGCAAACGAAGAACATCCATATCATAAGTAATGCCTAAATCGCCGCGAACTTTATTTTTTTCAATGTCAACCGCACTAATTACAATTACGATTTCTGCACAATCCGCAAGCTGCATAAGCATACGCAATTTGCTATCCGGCTGAAATCCAGGCAATACGCGAGAAGCATGATAGTCATCAAAGAGCTTTCCGCCAAATTCCAAATAAAGTTTGTTCCCAAACTTTGCGATTCGCTCTTTTATGTGTTCCGACTGAATCTTTAGATATTTTTCGTTGTCAAATCCGTATTTCATTCGTGCCACTTCTTAAAAATCAAAGATGTATTGATTCCGGCAAACGCGAAGTTGTTGCTCATCACATATTCGGCATCGATTTTGCGGCCTTCGTCCTTGATGTAGTCCAAATCGCCACATTCAGGATCAACATTCTTTAAATTCAATGTTGGATGGAACCAGCCTTCGTTCATCATGTTGATTGTAAGCCAAGCCTCAACCGCACCGCACGCACCCAAAGTGTGACCGATGTATGATTTTGTTGAAGAAATCGGAACTTTCCTACCAAAAACGCGCTCTGTAGCGGTTGTTTCCGCAATATCTCCGTGGTGAGTTGAAGTTCCGTGCGCATTTACGTAAGCAATGTCGTCAGCCTTAAGATTTGCCGAATCAAGCGCAAGCTGCATACAAATTCCCATAGTCTCGCTGTTTGGCGAAGTAATGTGGGTTCCGTCCGTATTTGTACCAAAGCCGACAATTTCAGCATAAATTTTTGCGCCACGTTTTACAGCGTGTTCCAAATCTTCAAGAATCAAAGTTCCTGCGCCTTCGCCAATAACAAGACCGTCGCGATCTTTGTCAAAAGGGCTCGGAGCAGTTTCCGGATGCTCATTGCGGATTGAAGTTGAACCAAGCTGGTCAAAAATAGCCGCATCCGGCGGACAAAGCTCTTCCGCACCGCCGGCAATCATCATATCCTGCAAGCCGTTTTCAATTGTCTCGTACGCATAACCAATCGACTGCGAACCAGAAGTACAAGCCTCGCTTGTTACAATCATTCGGCCTTTAAGCTGGTAAGTTACTTCAATATTTGCAGCGCAAGTATGAGGCATACATTTAATATAAGTTGAAGAATTTACTTTTGCAGTGCAGCGGTCTTCCATAACGCTTGTAAGTTCCTGAATCGAATCAAAAGAACCCATCGAAGAACCGTAAGCAACCCCAGTTCTGCCGTTTTTACATTCATCAACAATTGTTCCGTCTTCGTTTAAAAGACCAGCCATCTGCAAAGCCATCTGCGAAGTATGATAAGAAAGAAGAGCAACCCGCCCCATTCCGCGAACCAATTTACGCGGATATTTTGGAATTTCGCCCTTAGCCGGACACGCAAGGTGAGTATTCATTCCCTGAATGTCGTGCCATTCTTCCATATTTTTAATGCAATTCTTATAAGATTTAAGCTGGGCAAAAGCCTCTTCCCAAGACTGCCCAAGTCCGCTCATCATTCCCGCGCCAGTAATCACAACACGACGCTTTCCGTTTGGTTTTGTAAAATCCATATAATTTTCCTTTTTTATTTTTCTTTTGCTGGGGAAAGCCTTCCCCTCGGGCGCACTTCGTTGCGCCCTACCCCTTCTAACGGGGCTCAATCGCCGCCCCGTAACGCCCCGCATAAATCTTTCAGCGAGTTCTATAAAAGTTTAATGTAATAAATAAAAAAAATCTATATAACGAATAGTTTGTGCAAGATTCAATTGTATAGTTTTTCTAAGACTTTATTTGCTGTTTTTTTGTAAAAAGCATACTTCCAACCACCATTTCTAGACTAGAATAACTTCAATTTTTATATCATCAACATTCAGCTCTTTTTCTTCTTCATAGGTAATGATTATAAACCGTTTTGCCTCTTTTACAGATTTTGCGGCTTCTGCAAGAGACTTGGTTTCTCTTTCATTTGAAATATTCTCAACAGAATAAAAGTCAACAATCGGATTCGGGCGTTCTATAAACAAGAAAAGCGGTTCGTTTTGAATATTCTCCCTCCACCTAGATGCCTATTTTTAAATATGCACAAAAATATCTAAATATTGTGCATATATTGACAATATGCACAAACAATGCAAAAATTAATGTATGACAAAACTTCCTTATAATTTTGATTATAATGATTCTCAGATTTTGAAGGCTCTTATCAAGGCAAACCACAAGCTTGGAGAATTGAATGGAGCAATAAACCTTTTACCAAACCCTTATATCATTTTTAATGCAATTACTCTTGGGGAAGCAAAAGAATCCAGCGAAATTGAAAATATAGTAACAACCTTTGATGAAATTTTTAAGGAAATGTCATGCAAAAAATCAAATCCTGCTTCAAAAGAAGTTTTAAATTATCGGCAGGCCATGCTTCGTGGTTATGAACTTTTAAAAGAACACTATTTTATTTCTGCAAATCAAATAATTGAAATTCATCATATTGTTGAACCAGATGCAGGAGATTTACGCAAACTTCCTGGCACTGTAATTATGAATACAAGGACTGGAAAAGTTCTGCATACTCCACCACAGAACTATGAAGAAATATCCGATTATCTTACTAATCTTGAAAAATATATAAATATGCAGGATTTAGAAGACACTGACCCAGTATTAAAAATGGCAGTTATTCATTTTCAGTTTGAATCTATACATCCTTTTTATGATGGAAATGGCCGAACCGGACGAATATTGAATATTTTGTTTCTTACCCTTACTAAAAAACTTGATATTCCAATTCTTTACCTTAGTAAATATATAAATCAAAACCGCGCTCGTTACTATGAACTATTAAATGCCACACAAGAAAGCCTGAATAACATTAAAGACTATTTATTATTCATGATTGAGGGTGTATATCAGATGTCTGAGTTTACGTTGAATTTTATTCATTCATTTATAGAAACAATGAACAATGCTTCGACTCTGATAAAAGAACGTTGTCCCAAAATTTATTCACAGGAATTACTGGAACATCTGTTTTATGATTTTTATACAAAGAATGAATATCTTTGTGAAAAACTTAGCATCTCAAGAAATACTTCAAGCAAGTATCTGCATGAACTTGCTGAAAACGGAATCTTGATTGAAGAAAAAATAGGTAAAACTAAATTATATAAAAACGCTTTCCTATATAACCTTATAAAACTGTGGTAAGAACAATATGAGTTGCTATTACCTGCGCAGAGATTACGGTTGAAATAGAGATTAATGCATGTCCATCTTTTTGAATAACAAAATCTGGAGTCGGAGAAACAAGCATCAAATAACCTGACCAGATTTTTAAGAAATCTTCTTTTTTATAAGAAATTTTTCCAAGTGCCGGATCATAAATCCAAACACGTATTTCGTTTATTTTTGCAATAACAACAAAGTGATTGTTACCATTCTGATACTGTAAATGTGCAATAAGAGGAACAGGAAACTTCTTAGAAAAAATCTGTCCGCTCCCTTTTACCGCTTTTGCATCCAGATTGAGTTTTTTAGCTGCCTCAAGCATACCTTTCAAGGAAGTGCCTTCCCTGTCTGTTCCGGCAACCTCACGGATTTTCGTTATGGAAAGATGACTGCCAAAATGGCTTGCCAGCATCGCAAGACATGCCGCTCCACAATCTGTTTCATCGAATTGTTTTATAAGTTTCATTTAATTATTTGTTTAATTTTGAAATTACAGTTTGCCATATCAAAATTTGTTTCTTTTAAATCAATTCCTTCCATTAGTTTGATATGATTTGATGTTACTCCTATCATAGCACCTTGAGGATCTACCGCAACCCATCCTTTTCTATTATCATAAAATTCAGCCCATGCATGAAAAGTAGTCTGTCTTTCAGAGTAATACACTCCTGTTATAAATTTGCATGGGATTCCTCTCAATCTCATTAATGCAATAAATAAATTTGCATATTCCCCACAAGTTCCTTTTTGGTTTTTTAATACCCATGAAGCAGACCTACCATAACATGAACCCGAACTTATTTCCTCTGCAAGTTTTCTGTCATATTTTATAACAGCAGAGAGAAAATTTAATATTGTTTTTGCACACTGAAATTCTGATAGTGCAGAAAGCTGTAATTTATTATAAATAACTCCTATATTTTCTTCGCTGTAATCGATTAAATCAGAACTTTGTAAATATTTTTTTGCATCCGTAACACTTTCATCATTGATATTATTACTCATTGAATTATATTCATTTAATGTTCCATGAGTTTTTAATTTTATAATTGATTTATTCTTTTTGCTTTTTATATCGATAACTGTTTGAGGATATGAATTCAGAACCACACGATCAAATTGATTGATTTCCAATTTATAATATTTTTCTTTATTCAAATCTGATATGGATTGTGCAGAAGCAAAAAAAGTCGACAACAAAAACGAAAAAATCAAAATTCTATTCAATTTCTCTTTAATAAACATATATTTGCTCCCTTTCACGTATAATATGCTGAAATCGATTTTATTCTTCAAAAACAAAAATTTAACCTCAAATAAAAAAAGTGACCGCTGAATAATTCATACGGTCACTTCATTCGTGTTTTTAATACATCTAGTCAAGGCTCGCTCCGCCTTATCCAACCATTCCGCCGTCAACTGTGATTACTTGGCGAGTTATGTACGAAGCTCCTTCGCTCAGAAGAAAAACTGCCGCAGCGGCAATTTCTTCTGGCTTGCCCATGCGTTTCATTGGAATTGTGCTGAGCATTATTTCTTTTGCCTCTGGAATGATGTTTGCAGTCATTTCAGTTTCAATCGCACCAGGCGCGATTACATTGCATGTAATATTTCTTCCGGCAAGCTCAACCGCCAATGCTTTTGTCGCGCCAATAATTCCGGCTTTTGAAGCAGAATAGTTTGACTGTCCGCGGTTTCCAATGATTCCGCTTACAGAAGCCATTGTAATGATTCGTCCGCCGCGCTTGTTTTTTCGGCTAGCCATAGTCATAACAAGCGGTTTTAGAACGTTATAAAAACTGTCCAGATTTGTGTGGATTACAGAATCCCAGTCGCTGTCTTCAAGACCAACAAAAGTGTTGTCGCGGGTAATTCCTGCATTGTTAATAATTCCCCAAAGGATTTCGCCGTTTTCTGCAAGTTTAGAAACCATTTCTCCAAGTTTTGCCTTGCAATCCTCGCGGTCGGCAACATTGAACTGAATCAATTCTCCGTTTCCGCCGGCAGCTTTTATTTCTGAAAGAGTTTCTTCAGCGCGAGCCTTGTTTCCATTGTAATGGCAAATAACATAATATCCGGCTTTTGCAGCTTCAACTGCGCAGGCACGGCCGATTCCTCCAGAAGCGCCAGTTACTAAAACTTTCTTATTTTCGTTCATATTTCCCCCAAAAAAATTATAAAACTTTCGCCTAGCACATCAGCCTATTCAGCCTTACCTTTAAACATTGCAAGCATATCTTCTGTTTCCATTACGGTAATTTTTGCTGTCGCAGCAGGTTCTGTGTCGCCCACCGCAGCAAAAAGACTGCACAAATAGCGATAAGTATGAGTTTCTTCATCACGGTAATCTTCTGCGATTTTCATCTGGCAAGTCGAGCCATTCTTTAAAAATCCAACAGAAGCCTTAAAATCAACAACGCTCAAAATCATTCCTGGAAGCGGCGTTCGTCCTTTGATTTTATTTGTAATTCCTGTAAGAGCAGAAATTCCCTGCGCCATAAGCTCAAATCCCGCCCAAGTTGGAACTCCATGAAATTCTTCCTCGTAGAAAATACAATCTTTTGTAATATCGTATTCGCTTGTGATTGTGTGTTTTTCAACATCATGCTGAGTAACTCGGCTCAGCAAAAACATCTTTCCTTTGTGAGGAAGATAATTTATAAGTTCATCGTGGTCAATAAATTGAGCCACATTTTTAGGTTCGACATCTGCCATTTTTTACCCTTTTTATTCATCAGAAAACTTTTTAACAAGCTCAACAAACTTTTTTGGACATTCAAATTCGGACTCATGCGTATTTAAGTTAAGCGCCATTTGAGTTGTTTCCGCCTTTGTAGAAAGCTCCCCTTTTTCATTATAAATTTCATACTTGATTTTTATACGATTTTCATATTCCACCAAATATGTTTTTACAACAGCCTTTTCTGCAAACAGTAAAGACCTTATATATTTTAAATTCATTGTTGTAACAGGAAAAGCGTAACCGTCGCGAACCATTTCTTTATAGCCATAACCTATTTTATCAAGAAGAGCGCAACGCGCAGCTTCCAAAAATTTTACGTAATTTCCATGCCAAACAACGTTCATTGCATCAACATCGTAAAATTCCACTTTGATAGGAGTTATTTCGCTAACAAATACTTTTTCCATTCTCAACACCCTATTCGTCTATTATACTAAAAGAACCTGAAGAATACACGTGTTCTGCATTTTGGGCATCCGCCATATTGAAAGAAACAGTTCCTTTTGCAACATTTTTTGCTAAATCCAATCTGATATTTGAATCAGGTCTAATAGGCGCTGAAAACTTTATTCTTTTTATGGAAGGAATATATCTTTGAGTTCCAAAATATTTTCGCGAAAACCTTGTTATAACTTCAAACTGCGCAACGGCAGGAAGCAATTTGAACTCAGGAAAATGCCCGTCAAAAAAATCGCTTTCTTCCGGAATAATAAATTCTAGCGCAATCTTATTATCTTCTTTTTCAAGGATTTTTTCATTTTCTATGCTATGAAAATTTGTTTCCATAATTTCTCCAATTTTAAAAACTGTTTAAAATTCTAGTCGAAAAAAAAGCGTCGTTTTAGTCTAAAGACTTTTTCGACGCTTTTCCTGACTTAAATCAGCAATAATCTGAAATCTAAACAGCCTTAATTATCCCATGTATGGAACAAGTGCATCAACAACATCCTGAACAGTCTTTACTGTCTTGAAAATTGCTGGATCAAACTTTGTACCAGCAGGCATAAATTCCTTCATTTTCTGAATCAAATCAATAGAATCAATAGAATCAAGTTCCAAGTCATCAAAAAGGGTTGCTTCTGGAGTTACTGTTCCTTCATCAATTTCAAATTCTGAAACAAGAATTTCTTTGAGTTTTGCAAAAATTTCGTCTTTTGACATTTCTAAACCTTCCTCAATATAAAATACTTTATATAAGTAATAAGAATATTTATATCATATAAAAATAAAAAAGCAAAATCAACCCACAGATAATGTCTTAAAGACTAAAAAGCACTTTAATCTATATTTGTTACATATTTTTTGCTATTTTCTTCTATATATTCTGTTAAAATCTTTTCCATTCTTTCGGTTAAACGCTTTGCCGCAATAGGCTCTGAAAGTTCAAGGTATTCATTCACATCAATTTCTGGCAAAAGCTTTATATCGTAAATATATCGCTCTGTGTGATTGTAAGACCAAAAAGGGTCGTGTTTGCCAAGACCGTATTTGTCATTGCCACCAATAAAAATCGGCTGAATTGCGCACTTTGCATTATACGCAATGCGTGCAGCCCCCTTTTTATAATTGTTATGGCCGTGTCTAGGCGTGCGCGTTCCTTCTGGAAAAATTATAACGTTATTTCCATCTTGTAAAGTTTGACTACACAGTTTGCAAAGCTCATCAAAATCAAGGGAATTAACTATATAGCACTGATTTATTACACCTGCAAGGACAGTTTTTGTAAGACCTCCGCGAACAATACAATTTGCGTTAGGAACCATGGACATTATAAAAACAAAATCCAAAAGCGAAGGATGATTCGCAACGATTACTTTTGAATGAAGATTTTTTAAGGCTTCCTTATCTTCTGTTTTTAAAACAACAACACCTATTGCGCGCATCATGTTTATGAACATTCTAAATGTCGCAGATACAAACTTTCTTGCCTCTGTTTGAAACTTTCGCTTTGGGTGAACAAATATTTTTATCCAAGGAAAAACAAGAATTGCCAAAATAACACTTCCTGTTCCAAAAAAGATAAAAAGGAACAACTTCATAAAACATGCATAAAAATAGAAAAAAATATTCTTTATTGCAGGAAGTTCATCATGATTGTACTTTTTGTGAATCTCTTCTTTTTCCTCAAGGGTCATAAAATCTCCCATAATTAAGTTTGCAAGGCAAACTTTTCGCAACAAACTAAACAGATTATAAAAATACCTTATATACTTTTTATTTGCAATACTGACATTTTGTGTTTAAACTGTAAGATATGATAGAAAATCTTACACAATGGCTAAGCAACACAAAAGTTCCGTATCAATCTGTAGAACTTTCAAAAGCATTTTTAGTTTTTTTAACATTCAGCGTAATCGGATGGATTTCCGAAGTTCTGTACGTCGGCATTTTTCACGAGCACAAATTTGTAAACCGAGGATTTTTACACGGTCCCCTTTGTCC
Source organism: Treponema sp. UBA6367 (assembly GCA_002437725.1). GTDB lineage: Bacteria > Spirochaetota > Spirochaetia > Treponematales > Treponemataceae > Treponema_D. The sequence goes on along the minus strand of DJRF01000013.1, from coordinate 207,573 downwards.
AATTTACGGATTTGGCGGAATTGTAATGCTTTCTTTACCAAAATGCCTGCAAAGTCCTCTGTGGGTTCTTTTTTGTAGCGGAATGTTTTTTTGCACAATCGTCGAATACATTGGCGGCTGGGCTCTTGAAAAAATGTTCCACACAACCTGGTGGGATTATTCAAACCATAAAATTACCATAAAAAATCATACGATTCCTTTGAATATAAAAGGACGCGTTTGCTTGCTAAATTCTACAATGTTTGGAATTCTTGCAGTTCTTGTAATCTACTTTGTACAGCCTTTAATTCAAAAAGTGCTTTCCATGATTCCAGATTTGTACCTGAACCTTGCAAGAGATATTTTTGGAGCAGTTTTTATTGTCGATTTAGTCGCTTCTGTTCACAAGCTTGTTGACTTTAGCGTTTACATTGCCAGAATCAAGGATTTTGAAGAAAATCTAAAAGAAAGGTTTCAAAACGAATCATGGTTTAAAAGCGCCAGCATTTCAGACATGATTAATTCTGTAAAAGAAAACGTTGCTCTTCACCGGGAAAAGTATAGCTCTAATTTTCTGGCAAACCTTGACTACGCAAGCAGGCATCATCGCATAGCAGAATCTTTTATGAAACACTTTCCAACCATGAAAAGCAAAACTTATAAAGATTCCCTTGCATTAATAAAGCAAAAAATTAAAGATTCCTTGGAAGAAAAGAAAAACAGCCTTTTGCAAAAAAAGAATTCTAAATAGCCCAAATGTCGAGTTTTTTATAAATTGTGAAAAAAACGCTCTCAACGAATTTACAATTTGTTACCGATGGTTGTGCTCTCACTTCGTTTGGGTTGATTTGAGTTGCTATGCAACCTTAACTGGTCTTATCGCACAAAATCTTCACAAATTATAAATTCGTTTACGCTTTTATTCTCTTTCTAAAAACTCGAAGTTCGGGCTATCTATAAAAAACTCGCTTATAATTGTTTGTTTTCCGCTAATTGACAGTAAAACGTATAAAATGTACTATTATTGATACAAAAAATGCGAAGTTTTTAGTCGTGCCATTCAAATGACTTTAAACTCGACGACATTTCTAATTTTTAGAAATATCAAAATATCTATCTCTTTTGGAGTAAAAATCAATGGCTACAAAGTATGTTTACTTTTTCGGTAACGGTGACGCTGAAGGTGATGAATCAATGCGTCCAATCCTTGGTGGTAAAGGCGCTAACCTTGCTCAGATGGCAAAGGCTCCTTTAAGTCTTCCAGTTCCACCTGGATTTACAATTTCTATCGACGTTTGTCAGGAATATTACAAATTGGGAAGAAAATATCCTGATGGTCTTGCTGCTCAGGTTGATGAATATCTTAACAAACTCGAAACTGTATTCGGCAAAAAACTTGGCGATGAAAACGATCCTCTTCTTGTATCAGTTCGTTCTGGTGCCGCTGAATCTATGCCTGGTATGATGGATACAATCCTCAACCTTGGTCTTAACGATAAATCAGTTGTTGGTCTTGCCAACAAAACAAATAACCCTCGCTTTGCATGGGACGCTTACCGCCGCTTTATCCAGATGTTCGGAAACGTTGCAATGGGCGTTGACCACGACAAATTTGAAGCAATCATTGATGAAGTAAAAGCAGTTCGTGGAATCAAAGAAGACACTGAACTTACAACTGAAGAACTTCAGACAATCGTTTCTAAGTACAAAGACATGTACAAAAAAGAAAAGGGTGAAGATTTCCCTCAGAATCCAAAAGATCAGATGTGGGCTGCTATTGGCGCTGTATTTGGTTCTTGGATGAACGAACGTGCTATCATTTACCGCAAACTCAACAATATTGACGAAAATGTTATCAAGGGAACTGCTGTAACTGTTATGGCAATGGTTTTCGGAAACATGGGTGAAACTTCTGGAACTGGTGTTGCATTCTCTCGCGACCCTTCTACTGGTGAAAACCACTTTATGGCTGAATACCTTATCAACGCTCAGGGTGAAGACGTTGTAGCTGGTATCCGCACTCCAATGGATATTTCTGCCCTTGAAAAACAGCAGCCAGAAATCTTCAAGGAAATTTCTACAATCCGCGACCGACTTGAAGCTCATTACCGCGATATGCAGGACATGGAATTCACTGTTCAGGAAGGAAAACTCTTCATGCTTCAGTGCCGCAACGGTAAACGAACAGGTCCAGCAGCTGTAAAAATGGCTGTAGACATGGTTGGCGAAGGAATGATTACAAAAGAAGAAGCTCTTCTCCGCGTAAAGCCAGATCAGCTTGACCAGTTGCTCCACCCACAGTTTGATTCAAAGGCTCTTAAATCAGCAAAACCTTTGGCTTCTGCGCTTAACGCTTCTCCTGGAGCTGGTTGTGGTCAGATTGTATTCACAGCAGAAGAAGCTGTTGAATGGGACAAGGCTGGCAAGAAAGTCATGCTTGTTCGCAAGGAAACTTCTCCAGATGACATCGCAGGTATGTACGTTGCTCAGGGTATCTTGACTTCTACAGGTGGACGAACATCACACGCTGCCGTTGTAGCTCGTGGTATGGGAACTCCTTGTGTTTGCGGTTGTTCAGATGTTGTATTCAATGGAAAAGATTCTGTTACAATCGGTGGAAAGAAATTCAAGAAAGGTGACTTTATTTCTATCGATGGTTCAACAGGTAACGTATATGGTGAAGTAATTCCTGTAACTCCAGCAGCTGTTTCTGGCGACCTTGAAACATTCCTTGGCTGGGCTGATGAAGTTCGCGCTGCTTCAGTTCGCACAACTCCATCTGGAAAAACTGTTAAAGGGTTCGAAGTTCTTGCTAACGCAGAACAGAACGAAGCTCCACAGGCATTCCGCTTTGGCGCAGCTGGCATTGGTCTTTGCCGTACAGAACACATGTTCTTTGAAGAACCAAAACTTACTTCTTTCCAGAAGATGATTATTTCTGATTCAACAGAAGAAAGAAAAGCTAATCTTGCTGCAATTCTTCCACTTCAAAAGAAAGACTTCTATAACATCATCAAGACAATGGAAGGACGCGCTGTAACAATCCGTCTTTTGGACCCACCGTTGAACGAATTCGTTCAGGCTGAAACACCAGCATTGGCAAAAGCTTTGGCTAAAAAACTTGGTGTAAAGGTTGACTTCATCGAAAAGAAATACTCTGAATTGAACGAACACAACCCAATGCTTGGACACCGCGGTTGCCGTCTTGCAATTACATACCCAGAAATCTATGAAATGCAGGTTGAAGCTATTGCTTTGGCAACAGCTCAGGCTGAAAAAGAAGGTCTTAAGCACGACGTTCGCATCATGATTCCAAACGTAACTACTTTTGCTGAATTGAAACAGATTCGCGCTCAGGCTGAAGCTGTAATCGCAAAAGTAAACGAATCTGAAAAGACTTCATTGAAGTTCCAGATTGGTTCTATGATTGAATTCCCACGTGCCGCAGCGACAGCAGACAAAATCGCTGAATACGCAGACTTCTTCTCATTCGGTACAAACGACCTTACACAGACAACATTCGGCTTTAGCCGCGATGACTACTCTAAGTTCATCGATTCTTACTTGGATCAGAAGATTCTTCTTCAGGATCCATTCAAGACTTTGGACGAAGATGGTGTTGGCGTAATGATTGGTCTTGCAGAAGAAAAGGGACGCTCTGTAAAAGCAGATCTTCACCTTGGAATCTGTGGTGAACACGGTGGTGACCCAGCTTCTATCGCACTTTGCTACAAGCTTGGCTTGAACTATGTTTCATGCTCACCATTCCGCGTACCAGCTGCTCGTCTTGCTGGCGCACAGGCTGTAATTAAAGCTAATAAATAGTTATGACACGCTGCAAACCGCAAGGCTTGCAGCGTATACAGGCTGTTAGACTAAAAAAGCAGATATTGTTTTTCAATATCTGCTTTTTATTTTTAGAGAAATTCACCTTTAAAACAAAATTAGGCTCTTCTTCCAATTCGGTTTATATCAGTAATTCCCAGCAATAAATTCGGAACATACAAATCTTCATCTAAAGAATCCCAATGAATTCCTAGTCCACCACCGCTCAATTCATAATGACTCAAATCTTCTTGGGATGCAGCAGAAAGATTTGGAAAAAAAACTAAAGGAACTGAAAGTTGCCGCCCATCAACCAAAAGAAGCCATAAATTTTCTTTGTCCGTCCAAACCTTTTGAGCCTTAGCATTATTCAAAGAAATATCCATTTCAAACCCCCTTTATTTTTAAAATATTTTTATTAACAATAGATTCAATTTCTTTTAACTCTTTTGCTGTGAAACCGATATTTTCAGCTAAAGAACATTGAATATCACCTATCCAAAATTTTGCCAAAGCCCCATGTTTTCTAACATGAATATGACAAGGCTCTAAAGGATTTCCTTCATTCGAGAAAAAGAAAAATCTGTAACCATTTTCGTTTAAAACAGTCGACATAATTTTATTATAATTTAGTCAGATAAAAAAACAAGCGTACAAATTATGGCACACAGGTCTTCTGCATGAAAAGAAATTTACACAGGAATTCAAATATGATAACAGGCTGTTCTGAGTACTTGGTATGCTGAAAATAAAAAAACGCGGTAATCACGCCAGACGCGATTGATGTGCCTGAAGGCGATTTGTGAAAAAATAATAAAGAAATCCTGTGATTATGTCCTTGCAGCCAAGCCGTTCCCTGACAGGAACACAGCCGATAACATGGCTATTATAAGACGCATAATCTATAACAGGGTAAAGATGCGGCTGTCTCCAAAGCAGCATCAGTTTGGAAAACGCTCCTGCATGTATGATGACGATTATAGGTTGAAGGTTTTATTTTTTCATACACAAGAGCTGTTATAGCACTGGGGGGTCTTAGGGGCACAGCCCCTAGGAGAATGGGGTATGGCGAAGACACGGAGTGGCTGAGCCTAGGGGAAAGGCTTTTCCCCTCCTTTTTTTATTCTATTTGATTTTTCCTAGCAAAATAAGCCTTTTGGAGTATAATGAAAACAGGTATTTCAAATGAAGCGATTTTATTTTTTTGGGATTTTTTATTTTTTTGTTTTTTACGGGATGTACGCTCAAACGATGGGGGAAAGCGTAAAATTCAGCTATAACGGAAGCAGAAATTACTATCTTGTGGAGCGCACGGATTTGCGCCGCTATGACAATGGGAAATATACGGGTCTTGTAAGCCGCGAGGTGCGTTCTTTTATTTCAAGGGCGACGCCACCTGCAAATGCAAATCCTTTAGATTCCTATTACGACGGAAGTTTTTTTGTGGAAGAAGGTACTCGCCGCGGTTTTAACGATGTTGGAGAAGGCATTCATGATTCTATTCCTTCTTCTTTTAGAATAACGAGCGATGGCCAGCTTTTTATGATTGAAGATAACGGCTACCCAAGTTTTAGAAGTTTTCCGGCTTTTCCTGCCGAAAAAATAAAAATTGGCGAAAAATGGATTTCAAAAGCAGAGCGAGCGGTTGACCCTTTGTACAAAGGAATTATGACTAAAATTCCTATGACGATTGAATACACCTACCTTAGAGATGAATCTTTCCACGGCGAAGAAGTTTACGTTCTTGCGGCGAATTGGGCTACAAGATACGGAATTTCTTACTTTGATTTTGGCGGAGACAAGCAGCTTAAAAGTGCGAATGGCAAACATTCCGCTACGATGTTTATCAGCAAGCAAAGCGGAAATGCCATTGTTGTTCGCGACTCTGTTGATGAAACTTTTTTGTATGCAGATGGAAAACAGGTTTCTTTTAAGGGAACAATTTCGCTGTTTACGGAGTATCCACCGGCGGTTGACCGCAGCAAAATTTTACCGACTTTGCAGCGTGTCGCAAAACTTACGAGCGAAGAAGTTGAATCTATTTCAAAACCTAAGCCTGCACAAACAAAAGGCACTAAAGGCGCAATTTCTGGAAAAATTAGTTCGACTTTAAATAATCCTTCTCCTTCTGATACTGAAAAACCGATTACTGTTGAAAATACGGAAGCTGGTATTCGGCTGACGATACAGAATCTTCAGTTTAAGGCAGATAGCGATGAACTTCTTTCTGGCGAAAATCAGCGGCTTAATCAAATTGCACAGATTTTAAAAGAAGTTCCAAATTCGCAATTTCTTGTGGAAGGGCACACGGCTAGCACGGGAAATCCAAAAGGAGAACAGGAACTTTCTGAAAGACGTGCAAAAACGATTGCCACAGAACTTTCAAAGCGGGGAATTGCAGCTGGCAGATTTATTTGCAAGGGAAGTGGCGGCAGAAAACCTGTCGCCTCAAATGAAACTCCTCAAGGAAAGGCAAGAAACCGCCGTGTAGAAATTACGATTCTGGAATAATCTGAATAAATGGCTTGTATGGCTTTTTTCTTTAAAAACTGTTTGATATAATCAACTTATGAGAAATAAACAGAACAACGAACTTGCTGTTTGCGGTTTTGCGGCCGTAAAAAAACTTGAAAAAAACAATAGCGAACGAATAAGAAGGCTTTATTTTACAGAAGAAGTTGCCCCACTTTTCGGCGGTCTTTGCAAAAAAATCGCCCAAAGAAAAGGCATTTATAACAAAGTAAACGATTCTAAGGAACTTGAAAAATTAAGCGGTACAGTTCACCATCAGGGTGTTGTGGCAATGATTTATATGCCGGAGATAACACCTTTGGATTCTGATATTACAGACAGATGGATTGAAAACAAAGAAAATGCTATTTTGCTTGACCATATTGGAAATGCAAACAACTTTGGTGCAATCGTAAGAAGCGCCGCTTTTTTTGGAATAAAAAATATTGTCATTCCTGAAGACGATTCCACTAGCGCAATTACAACAAGCTCTTACCGCATTGCAGAGGGTGGCATGGAATATGTGAATATTTATTCTGTTCGCTCTATTTCAAGATTCATGGAAGTTATTGCTGGCAAGATGGTAAGAATTGGAACAGATTTATCTGCAAAAAAAACTTGCTCCGAAATACAAAGCATTTGCAATGGGAAACCAGCCCTTGTTGTTCTTGGCAACGAAGAGAGAGGAATAAGCGAGGAAGTTCGGCAATCTTGCGATGAACTGGTTATAATTCCTTTTGCAGGCATGAAGTCCGGCAAAAAAGAAGCCCCTGTTGACAGCTTAAATGTAGCCCAAGCGAGTTCGATTGTTTTATATGAGTTAACTCAAGCTTCGCGCTTTTAGAAAATGAATACGTCTGGTCAAGGTTCGCTTATGCTCAATACCTGACTCAGCCGTTTTTAGGTTTTTGATAAACCCTAAATAAAAGCGTAAGCGAAGTTTGTTTTTAAAGCCAATAGTTTTTTCTTATAAGAATTTGAACTTTATCTCCTCTTGAAAAATTAAGGCTAGATGTGGAAGGCACGTCTGCAAAAAATATTGCGTCAATTGGAAACAGATTTATTTTATATCTGATGAAACTTCCAAAAAATGAAGAAGAAACAACTGTTCCGTAAAGGCTTTTTAATGATTCTTCACTTTTTAATAAAAAACTAGAATTCGATGCTAGAACTTTATCAGAAAAATCTGAAACTGGCAAAACTTCTGCCCAGCTAGGTCGGATTACGCAGGTTTTTTCAGAATTGTTTTTTTCGTCTTTAAAAGATAAAAAATTCGCCGTTCCTATAAAACTTGCAGTAAATGCGTCTTTTGGAGAAAAATAAATTTCTGCAGGATTGCCAACTTGCAATAGCTGGCCATGATTAATGACTGCAATTTTATCAGAAAGAAAAAGAGCTTCTTCCTGGTCATGCGTTACGTAAATTGTTGTTATTTTAAACTTTTGTTGAATTTCTTTTAATTCTTCGCGAACTTGCGAACGTAATTTTGCATCCAATGAAGAAAGGGGCTCATCCATAAGAAGAACGCCTGGCTTTAGCACAAGAGCTCTAGCTAAGGCAACCCGTTGTTGCTGTCCGCCAGAAAGTTCATGTGGAAATCGTTCTAAAAGATTTGCAATTCCCAAAATTCTTGCAATTTGATACACTAATGCATAGTTTTCTTTTTTATATTCCTGTTTGGAAGCCCCTTTTTGTCTAGAAATTAGGTTCAGACCGTAACCTATGTTTTTTTCAACTGTAAGATGCGGAAAAAGTGCATAATCTTGAAAAACCATGCCAACCTTTCGTTTTTCTGGCGGAATTCCACAAATATTCTTTGAGTTTATAAAAATTTCTCCAGAATCTGGCTCTAAAAAACCAGAAATAAGCTTGAGCAAGGTTGTTTTTCCGCAACCGGAAGGTCCCAACAAAGTGGTAAAGGAACCTTCTTCCACAAAAAGAGAAAAATCTTTTATAACTTTATTTTTATTGTAAGAAAAATTAAGGTTGCGTATTTCTAACATTTACAAGCCTCTCTTTTTATTATTTTCTTTTCAAAAAAATTTCCTAATCCCAAAATAAAAAAGGTCAGGGTGGTTAACACAAGTGCCAATGCAGCGGACTTTCCCCAATCTCCTTGTTCCGCAAGATTTAAAATTGAAACTGAAGCTAGTTTTGTATTAAATGAAACTAAGAAAACAACTGCGCTTAAGGTTCCCACGCTCCGCACAAATACGTATAAAAATGACGAAAATATTCCCTGTATGGAAATCGGAACTGTTATCGTAAAAAGTGAATAAATTTTTCCTGCGCCAAGTGATTGCGCCCCATAATCAAGCGTGTTTTTTTGCTGAAGATATGACGCCATTACGATTTTATACGAAAACGGCAAAAATGAAACGGTCATAGCAAGAACTATTAAAAAGGCTGCGCAATTAAAACCGATTTTATTCGCAGCAAAGGAATACGAAAGCCCTAAAAGAGTTCCTGGAACTGCTGACGGAAGTTGCGCAAGAATGTCAAAATAACTGCGCAAAGGACATTTTGTTTTTTGCACAAGAAAAGCCACTAAAATAGCAAATACAGTGCTTAAGACGGCTGCCAAAAGTGCGAAACATATAGAATTTGCAATTTCTTTTCCATATCGGCAAACGCTTTTTATATGCGCAAATGTAAACGAAGTGTCAATTCCCCACAATTTTTGAAAACTTCCAAAGACTATAGAAATAAACTGACTTAAAATTAAAAAAGAAAGCACTGAACAAAACAGTGTAAGCAAAATCCGCGTACATAGACTTGTTTTCTCTTTTTCTGAATAAGTTTCTTTTCCGCCAACTGTAGCAGTCTTCATGTAGTTTTGCCTAAAAAATTTGGTTTGCAGTAAGAAAAGAACAACTGAAGGTACTATTAAAACAATTCCAAGAGCAACGCTTGTTGGGGCGTTTAGCCAACCTGTTAATTGTGTGTAAATTTCCACCGCAAGAACTTTAAATCTTCCGCCAACAATTAAAGGATTTCCAAAATCGCTTAAAACTGAAACTGCTATAAAAAGGGCAGAAGAAAGAATACCAGGAACGGAAAGCGGCAGTGTAATTGAAAAGAACACTTTTAAGGGGCTTGCCCCCATTGAAAATGCGGCTCTTTCAAAAAGCGGGTTAATTCCTCGCAAAGTCTGCGAACAGATTAGAAAAGCTAAAGGAAAGAAGCAAAAAACTTGAGAAATTACAATTCCTGGAAACCCGTAAAGCGAAATGTCTAGTCCCAAAAGCGTATGGGTTATAAAACCTTGCTTGCCAAAAAGAAGGATAAAAGAAAGCCCTCCTACAAAAGGCGGCGTTACCAAATGGATTAAAGGAATCAATGAGAATAATTTAGAAAATGGAATGTTTGCACGCTCAATTGCATACGCATAAATGTATCCAAAAAGAACTGAAATAAGGGTTGAAACAAGACATTCATAAATGGTATTTAAAATAACTGCTTTATAACGCGAAGTGCAAAAAACGGTGAAAAAATCTTTAAAACGCACCGTAGCAAAAGAAAATATTAGAGGAAAAATTGTAAAAATTGCAAAAAACAAAAGACAACCGCTCCAAATAAAAATAAGCGGGAGTCCCTGTTTTTTTAAATATCTAAAACCTGCAAAGGCTGGCATACTAAAATATATTATTTTACTATTTGATGCCACTTTTCAAGAACTTCTTCTTTTTGAGAAGCTGCTTTTCTAGCATCGTAGTCGATTAAATCTATTTGCGAAAGAGGAATTGAACCTTTTACGCCTTTTGCATCTGGATTTACAGGAACCGTAAAATCAATCGAACTCATTAATTCCTGTGCTTCTGGCGAAAGCATAAAGTCAACAAACTTTTTTGCAATCTCAAGATTTTTCGTATTTTTCATAATTGCAATGCAGTCAACATCGCCTACAGATTGAGGAGGAGCAATTGGTTTTATGTCAAATCCATCTGCACTGTATTTTGAAAGCGCATGAAGATAGGCAATTCCTAGTGCGTATTCGCCAGTTCCAATAAGTTTTGGCGGAGCGCTTCCGCTATCTGGAAACTGTCCTACAAGTTGTGACAGAACCGTTAAATATTCCCAGCCTTTTTCCCAGCCAAGCCTTTGCAATTGATTTTGCACAAAAAGATAAGCGGTTGAAGAAGCCGCAGGATTTGTCATTACAATTTCGCCTGCAAAGTCTCTATCCAAAAGGTCGTCCCAAGTTGCAGGGAAGGGCTTATTTGGAAACTTTTTGGCAAAGCGCTCTTTGTTTACGCCAATTCCCAAAGTGAGTACGCAAAAGCCTGTCCAAGTTCCGTTTTCAGAAAGAGCATACGAAGGAACTTTTTTTGCTACTGGAGAAACATATTTTTCAAGAGCACCTGCTTTATCCGCCTGAATATGATAAGAACTGGCGCCTCCCAAAAGAATATCTGCCTTTGGATTATTTTTTTCTGCAATAATACGATTAACAAGTTCCCCAGTTGTTGCTCTCAAATAAGAAACTGGAATTCCCGTTTTTTTTGTAAAAAGTTCAGTCAAAGCCCGTGTTTCTTCATCGTGAATTATTGAATAAATTCGAAGCTCTTGAGTCTTTTTGCTACAAGAAAAAATTGAAATCGATAAAATAGATAAAACTAAAATCTTCAAAAGAGAATTTTTCTTCATAAATAGCTCCCATGACCATAAAAAGGAAAAAATGTTGCCAACGCAAACTTAAAACAAAACACTATCCAAACCTGATTTAAAAATATATTAAAATTGATATTATTTGTATACTCATTTTTAAGTTATTTCTATAATATCAGTTTTTTATCACAGGATTAATAGGTCAAAAGTCATGTTTTTAGAAAAATAAATTCGTTGAAAGCGTTTTTTTTTACAATTTATAAAAAACTCGACTTTTGACCTAATAGACAAACTACTTAATTCTGATTAATATTAGATTGCTAGATTAAAAATCGAGTCTAAACGGCAAGTAGTTCAGTTGGCTAGAACACACGCTTCGGGAGCGCGAGGTCGGCGGTTCAAATCCGCTCTTGCCGAATCACCTCTCTAAAAAATAGGTATAGCTTTTGAAAAAGAAATTTATATTTTCTGCTTTCATGCTTTTTTCACTTTTAGTTTACGGTCAATCATTAGAATTTAAAGGCGTTGACATCTCTTACCTTGATGAATTAGAAAATTCTGGCGCAGATTTTTTTCAAAATGGACAAAAAAAAGAACTTTTTGAAATTCTAAAAGATTCTGGTGTAAACTGGATAAGGCTTAGGCTTTGGCATTCTCCGCAAAACGCATATTGCTCTACAAAGAATACAATTTATATGGCAAAAAGGGCAAAATCGTACGGCTTTAAAATTCTTTTAGACTTTCACTATTCAGACTACTGGGCAGATCCTGAAAAGCAAAACGTTCCAAAATCTTGGAAAAACATGAATTTTGAACAAATAAAAAATGCCATGTACGAATACACTTGTTCAGTCCTAAAAGAATTTGCAGAAGAAAATTGTTCCCCAGACATGGTTCAAATTGGCAATGAAATTATAAATGGAATGCTTTGGCCATTCGGTTCAATTTCCAATGAAAAGTGTTCTAATCTTATGGACTTAGTTCAAACTGGTTGCAAAGCCGCTCGAACAGTTTGTCCAAATGTAAAGATTATGCTGCACGTAATTTGTACGGACAATCAAACGCTACAGTGGTGGTTTAGCCAAGCAAAGCAGTATTCTGTGGATTACGATGTTATTGGACTTTCCTATTACGCTTATTGGCACGGAGCAAGTTTAAAAGTTCCTGAAAACGCTATAAAAATGCTCAAAAAGAAATTTTCAAAGCCTGTTTGCGTCGTTGAAACGCATTATCCATGGACTTTAGACTGGCAAGACAATATGAAAAACAATGTCGGTGAAGGTTCTGCCTTGATAAAAGAGTTTCCTCCGACGCAGGAAGGGCAAAAAGCATATCTAAGAACTTTGTGCTCAGTTGTGCAAAAAGCTGGCGGAAGCGGCGTTTTTTGGTGGGAACCGGATATGATTTGCACAAAAACTTTTAAAAGCGACGGTGAAAATCTTGGCTGGTTTGATTTCAATCACAATTACAATGGCACAGCAGACGTGTTTAAAGAATTTTAATTTTATTTATGGAACAAATTGATACACTTAAAAATTCAGGCTACAAAATCATTCAAGATAAAGAAAAGTTTATGTTTGGTATAGATGCCGTCCTTTTAGCAAACTATGCAACAATTCGAAAAAATGAAAAAATCTTTGACCTCTGCACTGGCAATGGAATTGTTCCCCTTCTCATGCATGGAAAATCGAAGGAAATTAATCCTTCTTTTGCAGCAATTGAAATTCAAAAAGACTCTGCAGAAATGGCAAAAAAATCTGTAGAAATAAACGGCTTAGAAAATCAGATAAAAATTGTTCACGGCGATTTAAAAAACGTCAGTTCAATTTTTAAAAGGCACAGTTTTGACGTTGTTACTTGCAATCCACCATATATGCTCGATGAACACGGAAAACAAAACCCAAACGAATACAAACGAATTGCCCGCCACGAAGTTTTATGCAATCTAAATGATGTAATTTCCGCAGCAGAATATCTTTTAAAACCTAATGGCAGATTTTATATGATTCACCGGCCTTTCCGCCTGGTAGAAATATTTTCTACACTTATAAAATTCAAGCTTGAACCAAAAAAAATGCGCCTTGTTCAGCCATTTTTGCAAACAGAACCAAACATGGTGCTAATAGAGGCAAAAAAGAACGCTGCTTCTAGGCTTGCAGTCGAAAAGCCGCTTATTGTATATGAAAAGCCCGGTCTGTATACACAAGAAATTTTGCAAATTTACGAAAATTTGTAATAGATTAAAAAAAAGAAACTTTACAAAAAGCGACTGTTAATTTTCGACCTGATAATTTTGTTTTTTGTGATATACTCTTTTTGTAAAAAGGAAAAAAATGGAAGAATTAAAAAAATCAAAAGAGTTTTATAAAAATGGTCTCAACTTTTCTTGCAAAAGATGTTCTTTTTGCTGCGGACATTCGCCAGGATTTGTTTATCTTTCAGAACGCGACCTTTACAAATTATGCGATTTTTTTAAAATGAGCGTAACAGACTTTGTAAACAAATATTGCCGCTGGGCAGATTACTACTACGGAGAAGAAGTTTTAGCTCTGCTTGAAAAACAGAACTACGACTGTATCTTGTGGCAGGAAGGTTGCTCTGCTTATCAAGCAAGACCAGTTCAGTGTTCCACATATCCGTTTTGGTCTTGGATGATCCGCGACCAAAAAACATGGAATGAGTGCGCCGCCGACTGTCCTGGAATGAACAGCGGAAAACTTTGGACATTTGAAGAAATTGAAGAAAACCGCAAAAATTATGATTCAAACAAACCTTTAACAAAAAAACAGGTCTTAAAAATCATTGAAAAAGAGAAGAATGAAGAGTAACCTCTCCGCTATTCAGTTCTTTTAAAATTCCATCATCAGTGCGGACAATTAAATTTGCATTTGAAGAAATATCTTCTACTGTGCAAAAGTAGTTGTTTTCTCTGTTTCCAATAATAGGACTAATTTCAATTCGGCGACCTATAAGGTTGGAACGATTTTTATATTCTTCAAAGACTGATTTTTGTTCTTTATCAAAATTATCTAATATATTGCACAAGTATAAAACGATTTTTTTAAATAAAACAATTTTTTTTTCTTCAAAAGAATTATCTTTTAAGTTACCCTGCAACAATGAACCTGCAAAAGTGTGCAAATCTTCCGGAATTTCAGAATTCCACAAAAGATTTATGCCAATCCCAATTATAACAGCGCCTATTTTTCCTTGTGCATGAGAAATCAAACCTTCCGTAAGAATTCCGCAAATTTTTTTGCCGTGGCAAAAAATATCGTTTACCCATTTTATGCTGCAGTCCAGGTTATAAACGTCTTTTATAGCCCTGCAAACAGCAACTGCTGCCGATGCAGTGACACTAGCAGGAAAGCTAAAATTTCCATCTGTATAAATCAAAGAAAAATACAAACCCGTTTTTGCAGGCGAATAAAATTTGCGAGTTAAACGTCCTCTTCCAGCAGTTTGCATAGCAGCAACAAGAACAGTCTTATCCAAAGGCTCAAAGTCTTTAAGTTTTTCCAAACGCCGCCGACATTCTGCGTTTGTAGAATCAATAACATCGAAATATTCTACATTGTATCCATCAATTTTCCACAATTGATTTTTATTCATTTATTTTTTACTGCCAAGCAAGGTAAAATTTTGCGCAGGACTTTCAAATACAATTCCGCTACCAGGTTTAGCAAGGCAAGTAAGATTTTTTATAGAATCCAGAACTTCTTCAGATTTTTCATTGTCCACAAGGATTATCAGCATATCTTTTTCGGGTACAATTTCCATTCCAAAAAATTTTGCATCGCCTTCTTTTGCTGTTCCTCGCGCCGCAATAATTGTTCCACCCTGAGCTCCGGCTTTTCGCGCCGCAGCCATAGCGTCTTCTGCATAACCTTTATTTACAATAGCCGTTATCATTTTACAAGTACTGTTCATATCGTTTTCTCCTTTTACATCAGAAAGCAAAGTGTTTGCTTGTTTTACAAAACTATACACATCAACTGAAAACAAAATTCCAAAATGTGCTTTTTTTATTTCTGTAGCATTTATTATAGATTGCCGCACAGCGTCTTCTTTTGAATCTTCTACAACAATAAAAACAATATCTTTTGAAGTATCTCCTAATCCCAAAAGCTGAATTATGCTATTAGAAGCCGTTCCTCGCCCCATTACAATCGTTCCGCCATGAGCTCCTGCGTCTACTGCAGACGATGTTATCAATTCTCCAGAATTGTGTGGAACAATGCTTATTAAAAGTTTAAATTTCATTTTATTTTACCTCCGACTTTTGCTTCTTGCTTTGCTTAATTTTAAATATAATTCCCAAAACTTGAATTGTTATCAAAGGCATCATTGCTACAAGCGCAATAACTCCAAAAGGATCTGCATTTCCTGTTCCTCCGGAAGTTGCTCCCAATGTAAAAGAAAGAACAAAGGTTGATG
The DNA here is from genome assembly GCA_002437725.1 of Treponema sp. UBA6367. Taxonomy (GTDB): domain Bacteria; phylum Spirochaetota; class Spirochaetia; order Treponematales; family Treponemataceae; genus Treponema_D. Next base: position 192,213 of record DJRF01000013.1, on the reverse strand, counting down.
TCAGTGGACCTGTTGCAACACCACCAGAGTCAAATGCGATTCCTGTAAACAGGTGAGGACAAAATATCATTAGCGAAAGCGCAATTATATATCCAGGAATAAGAATATACCGTAAATTAAAACCGGACACCGCCCGCCACAGCGCAAGCCCAATTGCAACGGAAGCTCCCATCGCCAAAAAGAATAGCAAGACTTTTCGCTTAATAGTACCACCGGAAACTGATTCAACTTGCTCTGTAAGAACCCAAACGGCAGGTTCGGCACAAACAATTATTGCGCCTATTATAAGACCTACTAAAATTAAAAGGGCAAACCAGATTCCGCCGAGCTCAAGAGCTTTAGAACCAAGTTGCTCGCCCAAAGCTTGACCAGCCTGCATAAAGCCGCCATTAACGCCAACCAAAAATATTGAAAGACCCACAAAACTGTAAACAAAACCAATTAACATTCTGACAATCTGGCGTGCAGACATCTTAAAAAGAAATAATTGAAAAACAACAAACAAAAATAGAATCGGCAAAATTGAAAGTGTTGCTTCTTTTAAAGTGCTCAAAGTCTTCATGCCAAAAGGTTCAAAAATCTGCGCAAGAATTCCACCACTGATTGAATTTTGTGCAACTTCAGCTGCTTCTGCGACTTGAACAGCATTTGTCATCGCGCCAGAATATTTTAAAAACAGAGAATAAATTAAGACTGCAAGAACAGGACCTACAGAGGTAACGCCCGTTAAACCAAAGCTGTCTTTATCACCTGAACGGACAGACGAAACTCCCAATCCAAGAGCAAGAATAAAAGGAACTGTCATAGGACCGGTTGTTGCTCCTCCAGAATCAAACGCAATTCCTATAAATTCAGTTGACGCAAAAATGGACACTCCAAAAACAATGATATACGAAACAAGCAGTGTTATTTTAAGCGAAAAATGTATAACGGAGCGAAGAAGCCCCAGCATAAGAAAAAGACCTACGCCTGCACCTATTATAAAAACAAAAGCGTTTTTATGAAGGTATGAAAAAACGCCTTTTACCTGGTCTCCAAAAACTTGAATATCAGGTTCTGCGACTGTTACTAAAAATCCTATTAAAAAGGCAGAAATCATTAAAAGAGAAAGACTTCGTTTTTTTGTAAGTTCCGCTCCGCAGCGTTCACCCATAGGATGAATTCCTAAATCCACACCTAAAAGGAAAATGGTAAGCCCTAAAATCAATAAAATTCCACCAATAACAAAACGAACCAGTAAAAGTTTGTCTAACGGAACAACTGTAAAACCCAGTAACAAAACTATAAGCATTATAGGAATTACAGAAACAGCAGTTTCTTTAAACTTGCTTAAAATATTCACCTAAATATCTCCCATTTGCAGTTTTTCCTGCCTTTTTATTTATAACAATTCCAACCTTCAGATTCTATTCCCTGTACCCACAAAGCAGCATACTTTTTTGCTCCTTCAAGGTCATGGTCTTTATAGTTTCCACATTCTTTTTCTGTAGCTGCAGGAATAGGCTTGTCCCAAACTGCTACCTTTTTTAGCACGTTCAAAAGATGTTCTGCAATAAAATCTTCATCAACATCTCCAAAAACTGTAAAATAAAATCCAGTTCTGCAGCCCATAGGAGAAAAATCTATTACTCCATCAATTTCATCGCGAATATATTCTGCGACCAAATGTTCCAAAGTGTGAATTGCTCCAGTTGTCATAAATTCTTTATTCGGCTGAGTAAAACGAATATCAAACTTTGAAACAACATCGCCTTTTTTTCCAGTTTTTTTAGAAGCAAGTCTAACAAAAGGAGCCTTTACCTTTGTATGGTCGAGATTAAAACTGTCTACTTTGTAATTTCCTTGTGAATGTTCCATAATTCCTCCTATAAAAACAGACGTCATTTCCGGCTGTTTTTATCTTACAGTCCTTTAGTTTATAAACATGTGCTAAACTCACTAAGTATTTGCAATACAACTTTAGCACTTTCTTGCGCCGCAACAGCTTCATTAAAGGAATAGGTTGTTTCAACGCTTTCATCTGCCATATCAGAAATACACCGCAAAATTATATACGGTATCTTATTTAAAAAACACGCATGAGCAACAGCGGCGCCTTCCATTTCCACACAAAGTGGCGAACAGATTTTTTTTATATGCTCTTTTTTTTCTTTGTCTGCAATAAACTGGTCGCCAGTGGCAACTCTTCCTGCAAGAATTTTTCTACCATCAACAGAATTTGTTTTTTCAAAAGCAAGTTTTGCCATTTGTATAAGATTTTCGTCTGCTTTAAACTCACTTACTTTCATTCCAGGAATTTGAGTAGGTTTATATCCAAATAAAACTGCATCCATATCATGATAAACTGCATCTGTTGAAACAACCATATCAAAAATTTTCAAATTACCGCCCAAAGCACCTGCAATTCCTGTGTTTATAATGTGGGTCGCTCCAAACTGAAGAATTAACCTTTGCGCACAAAGCGCTGCATTTACTTTTCCTATTCCGCTTTTTACAACAATAACTTCTGTGCTGTTTATAATACCTTTATAAAAAACTAATTCACCAGCATAAAAATCTTCGACCGTTCCAGAAGCTTTCATTTTTTCTATTAGAATAGAAACCTCTTCTTCCATTGCACCAATAATTCCAATTTTTGCCATATAATTACAAATCCTTTAAAATTGCTATTTTAAAAATTACGAAGTTTTCTTTTCTCGCAAAGTTACCACAATAAAAGAAATTAAAAGCATAATTCCGCAAACAACTACAGCCGCATCTGCAACGTTAAAAGTAGGCCAACGTTCCATGCCAAAAATTCCAAAAAACTTTACATCTATAAAATCAACTACGCCTTCTGCTCTAAAAAAACGATCGATTATATTTCCAATTCCGCCGCCAATAATTCCGCAAATTGCCCATCTCTGAAGATTTGTAAAAGTCTTATTTCTAAAATAAATAATTATCACCAAAATCATAACAATTAAAGGAACAATTCCAAAACAAAGACGACGAATAACTAAAGGCCACGAATAACCTATGCTAAATGCCACGCCTGTATTTGCCACATGAACTATTCTTAAAAGACCATTAAAAAAGGAATATCCTATCGTGTTTAATGGAATAGAATTTACAATCATTGCTTTTGTTATTTGGTCTGCAAGGATTACAATTCCTGAAAGAATAAACGGAATCCAATATTTTTTGTCGTATTTCATAAAATTTTCCTATTTAGCCCGAATATCGATTTTTTTTATACAGTTCGAAAAATGCTTTCAGCGACTTTACAATTTGCTGCAGATGATTGTACTCGCACTTCGTTTGAATTGGTTTGGGTTGCTGTGCAACCTTTACTGTTCTTATCGCACAAAATCTTCACAAATTGTAAATTCGCTTACGCTTTTATTCATTTTCCTAAAAACTCGACATTTGGACTATTTAAATAAAATTTATTAAAGTCCGGTTGGAATATCAATAAAAACTGTTTCCAATCCAAGTTCTTTTTCTACTTTTTGCCTAACTAAATTTATTCCTACTGTTTCTGTTTGATAATGCCCAGCAGCAATAACATTTATTTCATTTTCTTTTATATAATGAAAAAGTTGATGTTCTACTTCTCCTGTTATAAAAGCATCAAGACCAGCTTCAACTGCTTGAATATAATCTTCTCCTCCTCCACCAGAAATTATTCCAACGGTTTCTATTTGTTTTTTTCCAAAAGGAAGAACAATATTTGGTTTTTCGCCTGGCAAAAGGACTTTTTTTTCTAATTCCTGTATAGAAAGAATTTCTTTTAGCCGCCCCTTTACACCTGTGGCCATGCCTTTCCAAGTACCAAAACTTTGAATATCTTTTAAGTCAAGTCTTTTAGCCAAACCGTAATTGTTTCCATAAGGATTATTCGCATCTAAAGGAATATGGCACGCATACAGCGCAAGGTCATTGTTCAAAAACGCAGAATATCTTTTATACGTATGACCGACTATAGGATCGCAACCGCCCCAAAAAAGTCCGTGATGCACAAATAGAAGGTCCGCACCTGCACTTGCAGCTTCTAAGGCCGACTGTTCGCAAGCATCGACTGCAAACGCTATTTTTTTAATCTGCTTTGAATTCGGCTGACTATTTTGTATTTGAATTCCATTTTTTGATGGATCGGCCGAATATTCTTCAATTTTCAAAAACTCTCTAAAATAAATATCTAGTTCGTTTAATGTCATAATTACTCCCGATGATAAGAAAGATAAAAACTGACAACATTCCGGCTGTTTTTATCTTACCTTGTTTTATCTTCAATAATTCTTGCTGTTTCGTTGGCAATAAAAGTTGCAGCGCTAAACTTTGAATCCCTTTTTATGCCTAAATAAAATGCCAATAAAGGATTTGTTTGTTCTATAAACCCATAGCCTTGTGTTTTATATTCTGAAAAATCACAGAGATTTATAATTCCTGCAACTTTTTTTGAATTTAATTTGTAAAAATCTTGAACAGCAATTTCTGACATCCAGTCGCTGACTATAAAAATTGAATCTTGAGTTGATTTGTTTTCGTTGCAAACAAAATTAAAAACAGCATTACATTCTATTCCTGAATTATAAGTGAAAAATTCTTTTTCGGATTCAAAATGTTCTTTTTCAAAAAGACTTTTGCAGATAAAAAAAGTTTTTCTTAAAAAGCGTAAGTCTCCAGCAGAATGAAGCCATTTTAAGTCTTTAGAATAAAAATCTGCAGAATAAACTGTATATCCCTTTTGCGTAAGATTTAAAATATATGGCTCGTAATTAAAAGTATCTGCTCTTTTGTCGGAAATTAAAATTATTTTTTCAGGTTTTGCAATTTCTTTGCTTTCTGGTTCAAAAATGTTTATTTCTCCACAAGATTTTTCAAAATATCTTGCACGCTCAATTCCTTTAACCAAACTTCCTGCGACACGAACCTTCTGCTCTTTTGATTTAAAAGAAGAAGGCAATATTCTAACTGGCATAAAAATAAAGATAAAAACAATTTCTATAATCGACAGGAGCAAAACGAATATCGCGCCAAGTTTAAAAGCAGTGCTATAATAATCGATATAAAGTCCAGAGGCAAATCTAAGCAAAGCTCTAAAATTTATAATGACGTCGAATAATGAAATTACAAATAAAACAGCAGAAAAAACATCTAATCCCCAAGCGAATATTTGCAAAAGACATAGGCACAAACTTATTGGAGCTAAAATTGTAAGGTTATCAACTTTTCCATATAGAAGAAAAAAAATTCGAACACAATTCAGCACTATTAAAAATAAAATCAATAATTCGCCAAAAACAGATATTCCCATGCATTAATTTTACTTTAAAACTGCGTTATCTTCAATAATTCGAATAAGATTACACGCTTATATTGAACGCATTGTGCAAAATGTTGAACTCGAAGTTTGGCCTAATAAGATAGCATAGCTCCTCCTTACGCAATTTTTTTTGGCTTTCCTGTAAAAAGAATTCTAAGATTAAGTTTTACGTAGCAGCATATTTCGCGGCAATAAGTATTAAGTCTAAACAAAGCCGGAGTCTTTGCGGCAACGCCATAAACATCTAAAAATCCCATTCGTTTTGCAAGCCTTTCTGCCCGCGCAAGGTGAAAATCATTTGTAACTACCGCAACTGGCGAATTTAATATCTGACTAACAGAAACGCCTTCATGCTGGGCTAAAATTTGCGCAGAATACAAAAAGTTTTGAATCGTATCCTTTGCTTTATTTTCTGCAAGAACAAAATCTTCAGGAATTCCTTGCGCGACTAATGCGGGTTTTAAAATATCGCTTTCAGGACACGGAGAAAAAGGTCCTTTTCCTCCAGTTACCACAGCAATCGCATCTGGCTGATTTTTAATATAATCTGCCGCAACAGAAATTCTTTCTTTTATTGAATCTGTAAGTTCAGCGTCTTTTGTTATTCCTCCGCCCAAGACAATAACGTATTTTACTTTTTCACTGCCGCTTGCTAAACGAGGATTTGCAATTGCAATAAAATTGCCTAGGGCTACTGCGCAAAAAAAAGCTAAAACTGTTGCAAAAACAATTTTTTGATTTCTTTTTAGCCGTTTTAAAAGTCCTTTTGAGCTTGCAAATCCTAAAAAAATAAATGCAACGGAAAGCAAGAACCAAACAAAACTGAAACTAAATATTGTTCCAAGAAAAGTTCCAGGACTTGCTATTTGAAGAGCAACAAAATATGCATTAAAAACAAATGCCAGTGTCCAATAAAAATATTTCATTTAAAAATCCTTTGTTTATTATTTAGCCCGAACTTCGAGTTTTTTATAAATTGTGAAAAAAAACGCTCTCAACGAAGTTACAATTTGTTACCGATGGTTGTGCTCGCACTTCGTTTGCATTGGTTTGGGTTGCTACGCAACCTTAGTTGTT
>DJRF01000013.1:141632-185763 GCA_002437725.1 Treponema sp. UBA6367 | reverse complement strand
TTGTTTACTTTTCAAAAAACTCGAAGTTTGGGCTAATAAGTTTATGATTTTAAAATATAATCTTTTAAAGTCTGCACAGAATCTGCAATAAAATCAGCGCCAGCATTTTCAAGTTCTGAACGGGAACCGTAGCCGTAAAGAACTGCGACAACTTGAATTCCATTTTTATGAGAGCCAACAACGTCGTTTTGGCGATCTCCAACCATTAAAATTCTAGAAGAATCTTCAGTTTTAAGGTGGCAACATTTTTTTGCATAAGCTATAACTTCTGCTTTATCCGTCCTAGTTTCATCCGTTCGACTTCCGCAAACACGTTCAAAAAAGTCTTTAAGACCAAAGTGCTCCACGATTTGTCTTGCAAATTTTTCAGGCTTTGAGGTGGCAATAACGCTGTGCCTGCCAGATTTTTTTATTTCTTCAAGAAGATTTGGAATTCCTTCATAAACTTTATTTTCAAAAAGACCTTTTTTTGAAAAATACTCTCTAAATATGCGGATAGCAGTTTTACAATCTTCCTGGTTAAAACCTAAAGACTTTTGAAAAGTATCCTGCAAAGAAGGTCCTATAAAACTGCGCAATTCTTTTTCTGTTTTTGATATTTTAAAATGACTTAAAGCCAACTTAAAAGAATTTATAATCCCTTCTTGACTGTCTGTAAGAGTTCCATCTAAATCAAAAAAAATATAATCTTTCATAAAAACACGCTTTCAACCTATAAAACAAATTCTTCAAGAAAATCAGCTATTCCATCTTCATCGTTAGATTTTCGTGTAATGTATTTTGCTTCATTTTTTATGTAATCCAAACCGTTTATCATTGCAATTCCATACTCACACTGCTTTATCATGGACTCATCGTTCATGCTGTCTCCAAAAGCCATTGTCTGCTCTTTTGGAATTCCCAAATAATTTGCTAACCACAAAACAGAAGAACCTTTTCCGCAGCCAAACGGCATTACTTCTAAAAAATACGGTTTTGATATAAAAACATCGGCCCGGCCTGCCAGCTGTTCTTTTAAAAATGGCAAAAATTTTGCCACGTCGGAAGGTTCTGCTGGAATAACCATTTTTGGATGCCCTTGCTCTAAAAACTTAGAAAAATTGTTTTCAATCTTCAAGCGAAGCTTGCACATCTGCGCATCAAGTTGAGTCCAAGCATTATCTTCTGAAGCATAAATCGTAGAAGGATCGTATACTTGTGCTGGAAGTCCTCGGTTTTTTGCTTCTTCGTAAACAAACTTTAAAATATCACCACTAATTTTTTCAGAATAAATAGGTTTTCTTAAATGCAGGTCAAATATGCTAGCTCCATTTATCCCTATTAAATATCTGCCTTGCTGACTTCCTGCGATATCTAAAGCTCTAACATAAGGTAAAATTGCATTTTCTGCACGACCAGAACATAAAACTATGTAAATTCCTTTGGAAGCTACTTTTTGCAAAATATATATAGTTCGCGGAGAAATTTTTAGACTGCTGTTCAAAAGGGTATCGTCCAAATCCAAGGCAATAATCTTTGCGTTTAATTTTTCTGTAGGAAGCTTCATAATTTGCATTATACTAAACGTCAGTAGCAAGGTCAAAGTAAATCGATTTTGCAAGTTGATTAAACATATTGCAAACTGTAAACGTCATAGCATAAAAAGTTCGACATTCTAATTTTCTACTATTATACTAATATCATGATTAGCAAATATATTTTTGGAAAACCTTTTAACACGGAAGCAGTGATTTGTATTCCTGATGAAGCAAAAATTTTTATAGATGATGCAAGCTCTTTTAAATATGGAAAAATCACCATAGATAAAAAGAACGGTTTTTGTTTTCAAACCCAAATTTCCGAAAAAACCATGATTTTCGGGCTTGGGCAGACTATGGGCGGTATCAACAAAAGAGGCAGAATATACAACTGCTGGTGCACGGACGAATTCAGCCACACAGAAGAAAAAACTTCTCTTTACGGCGCGCATAATTTTATGGTTTTCTACGAGCCGGACACAAAAAATGCGTTTGGTCTTTTTTTTGACTATCCGGGCTTGGTGCAGATTGACGCGGCTTTTTCTAGTTTTGATACAGTTAGCGTAAAAATTGAAGATGTGCATCTGAATATGTATCTTATAGAAGGAAACAGCCTTTTAGACATTGCAAACCAGTTCAGAAAAATGATTGGCACCAGCTATATTCCGCCACTTTGGTCGTTGGGCTTTATGCAAAGCCGTTGGGGTTATGGCTCTGAAGCAGACTTAAAAAAAGTTTACGAAAACTATAAAGAAAAAAATATTCCTCTTGATGCGATTTTTTTGGACATTGATTATATGGAAGGATTTAGAGATTTTTCTATCAATAAGAAGAATTTTGCCGATTTTTCAAAAACCGTTTCTGATTTCAAGGAAAAAAATATTCACATTGTGCCGATAATTGATGCCGGCATAAAAGTAGAAGACGCAGAGCCTGATTCCGAAGGCGTTCAGAATGATTATTTTTGCAAAAAAGCAGACGGTTCTCTTTTTGCAGCAGGCGTTTGGCCGGGACTTTCGCATTTTACAGATTTTTTAAATCCTGATGCTAGAAAATGGTTTGGCGGTCTTTACAAAAAACTTACAGACATGGGAATTGACGGTTTTTGGAACGATATGAACGAGCCGGCACTTTTTTATTCTGAAGACGGGCTAAAAAACGCTTATAAAGAAATTCTTTCTGTAATCAACAATAAAAATCCAGAAGTTTATGACACCTGGAAGTTAAAAGATGCAGTGCTTGGCGTTCAAAATTCAATGGACGATTACAAGAGTTTTTATCACAAAGTTCCTGCCGATATTGCCGGTAGACTTGCGGAATCTGTTCAGGGAGGAATTGCAACCGTTCAACATTCAAAAGTTCACAATCTTTATGGCTTCAACATGACCCGCGCGGCAAGCGAATTTTTTAGGCAAAACTGCAAAAATGATGTGCTTCTTTTTAGCCGGGCTTCGTATATTGGAGCGCATAGATACGGTGGCATTTGGACGGGCGACAACGCTTCCTGGTGGAATCATATTGAACTTTTAATCCATCAGCTTCCGGGATTGAATATGTGCGGCTTTTTGTATACAGGCTGTGATTTGGGCGGTTTTGGCGGAAACACAAGCCGCGAGCTTTTGCTTCGTTTCTTGGGCGTTGGAATATGGACTCCGCTTATGAGAAACCATTCCGCGCTTGGAACCCGCGAGCAGGAATGTTATCAGTTTGAAAATACAGAAGATTTTAGAGGAATTATAAATTTTAGGTACAGAATTCTTCCTTATCTTTACGAAAAATTAAAAAAGGCGAGCGCGGAAAGTTCGCTTTTCTTTAAGCCGCTTGCGTTTGAATTTGCAGATGATGAGATTGCCCTTCAAACTGAAGACCAGCTTCTTTTAGATGATGACATAATGATTGCCCCGGTTTACAGGCCAAACGCAACAGGAAGAAATGTCTATCTTCCGGAAGATATGAAAATGGTTCGCTGCACACTAGGTGCTGGACTTGATAAAGGTGTGCCTCAAATTACGCCGCTTTCAAAAGGAACGCATTTTGTAAAATACGCCCAAAACGAAGTTGTGTTTTTCCTAAGAAAAGGAAAATCCATTTGGGTTGTAGATTCCGCGCAGACGACGGCGGAACTCGATTTGGCGACAAAAGAGGTTTGGGGGTAGTTTTTTCACAGTCAATGAGGCCATTGCGTTAGTCGAAATGTCCGCATTGATTTTTTGCAATTAACAAGCAAATTGCACTACCCACATTACCACTAGACAAAACGACGGGGGGGGGGTAGAATGACCTGTTATTTTACAATTTAACAGGAGAAAAAAATGAAAAAGCTACTTTTAGCATTTTGTGTTGTTCTTGCCTTGTTTACAGGTTGCCAGAACAATGCTTCGGGTACAGATGAAAATCCTTCTGTAAATCCAACGCCAGAAACACCAAGTCAGACCACGCTTAAACAAAAAATTGCAGATGCAAAAAATGGCTCCACAATCGACTTAGGCTCAGAAGAGTTAAAAATTGAAGAAAACGATTCCTACACAATTTCAAAGCCTTTGACAATCAAAAATGGAAACATAAAAAACGCGACTTTTGTTGTTGAAAGCACAAAAGTTACGCTCGAAAATATCACAGACATCAAAAGCATTATTGTAGACGAAAAAGTTGGCGATGGTGATTTTGTGCTAAAAAATTGCCAAACAGTAGGCGAAATTTACGTAAACGGTGGCGGTCAAAATTCTGTTCACATTGAAAAAACAACCGTTGAAAAGCTTGTTGTTCAAAAAAAAGATGTTCGAATTGCACTTTCTGGAGACAATTCAACTAAAATAGAAAAAACATTAATACTAGAAGACTGCAAACTCGATTCAGAAAATAAAGAGTCTTCTTTTGGCGATGTAATAGTTTCAGACATCGTAAAAAACCTTGAACTTGCCGGAAACACAAAAATTGAAAAAATTGTTTCTACAGCAACAGATTCTGAAAACCAAAACATTACAATTGTTGTAGAAGCAGATGTAACAATCGTTGCGGCAGATTCTACTGTAAAAGAGGCAATAAGTTCAGATTCTACCTTTGACAAAACAAAAATCGAAGAGGCAGAAGTTTCCGAAGAAGAAAAAACTGAAATTGAAAAAGCAAAGGAAAAAAAAGAAGCTGAAATTGTTGAAAAAATGAATTTCATAGTTGCAAATCAAGATAAAATTTCAGAATCCTTTGAAGGATATTCAGACTCTTCTGTCCAAGAAATAAGCGAAGTTTCAATTGAAAAACAGAAAACGCAGATTATTGTTTCAAACATAAATGCCTCTTCTGAATATTCAAAAATATGGGATTATATATTGGTTTCAAAAATTCCAGTGGAAGCAAAGCAAGGCAAAAACTACAAAATCAGTTTTGACCTAAAAGCAGACAAAGAATCAAAAATTATTCTTTCTGCTTGCGACTTTTCAACCTCTAACGATTCAGCTTATATTGAACATACGGTTGGCACAGAATGGAAAACCTATTCTGTAGAAACAGGAACTGCCTTAAGCGACTGGTCTTTAGGTTTTGCCCAGATTGCATGCGGAACAGTTTCAAAACTTTACCTCAAAAACTATAAAGTTGAAGAAGTTGAGCCAAAAATTGCCTATGCAATCTATCGTTCAAGCGAAAGCGACTTAATCTCTTGTGAATCTGCAGAAAATCAAATAAAAGCAACTTTTTCGAAAAATGAAAACGCAAGCGGCGTAAATATTTATCCTTTAGGACTTAGCGTAAACTGCCTTCACAGGGTTACTTTTGATGTGACAAGCGATGTTTCTGTTCCTGCTGTAGATATTTGGGTAAAAGCAAATTCAGACAAAGAAGCAAGTTCTGGAAACAGTAAATTTTCTTTTAGCGCAAACTCGCCTAAAACAATTACAATGTACGTTCCTGCCTACCAAAATAAAAATGAAATTTTAAGAACTTTGCAAGTTTGGATTTCAACAAAAACTGCTTGCAACTTAACAATTTCAAACTTTAAGTCAGAAGTCACAAACTTAGCTGACATTAAAAAAGAAGATTCTTCATTGAATTTATATTTTGCCGGAATGATAAATGGCGAGTGGTCTCCACAAAATATTGGCTCATTTACGGTTAATGCAAAAACAAACGGAAACGGTCAAGTTCTTTTGTGCGATTCTTCTATTTGGGACTCTACAAATCCAATCACAATTTTTAGAGTTTTGTCCAAAGATTCAACTTCAAGCGTAAACGTTCAAAGGAAAATCGTAGAAACTGAAGACAGATTCTATTTTGAAAACAACACATCAAACGAAATAACTGTAAATTTTGAATTAACAGAAAATAACGAAGTTTTGTTCAAATAACCTAAAAAGTTAAAGTCAAATTTTGCATAAATCTTAAATCCATGCGGACATAGAAAGTGTCGAAATGTCCGCATGGATTTTTTTGCAATATACATTTCCCCCTTACTGTCTTATAATAGTTTTATGAAGAAGTTTATTTCAGTTCTTTTATTTTCGGTTTTGTTAAATTTTTCTTTTGCGGAAGAAATTTTTGTTTGTGTAGGCTCGTTTAAAAATCCTAAAAATGCAGAAAATCTTGTAAAAAATCTTGAAAATTTAGGCGCGGAATCTTTTATTTTTGAAACGCAGATTAATAATCAAACTTTATTTAGAGTTTTGCTTTCCGACCCTTTTGATTCAAAGGAAAAAGCAAGAAATTTTAGAAATTCTGTACAAAATGCGGACTTTGCAAAAAAACTCAATCTAACTGGACTTTGGATTTGCCAGGCACAGAAACCACAGAACAAGAAAATTGTAGAAAACGCTGTTGAAAAAATCATTAAAGAACCCGAAAAAACTATAGTTCTTGAAGAAAATAAAAATGCGATACCAGTTTCGGAAGAAAAACCTTATTCAGTTTTGGTTCATTCCTATAAGGAAGAGCAAGCCGCCGAAAACGGAAAAAAACAATTAAAAGAAAACGAAATCGATTCTTTTATCCTAAAAACTTTTGATGAAAAATCCTATTTTTCTTTTGATTTACATTCAGGAGCATTTGAATCTCCAGAAGAAGCCGAACCTTTGCAGGAAAAACTTGAGGAGCTCGGAATTGAAGACACAAAAATTGCAGATTACGAAGAAGAAAAGGAAAAAGTTCAAAAGTACGATGAAATTATAAAAACCCAGCCGGTTTCTTATGATTTTGGAAACAATGAAATTCCCGACATTTATTCCGCTCCGGTAGTAAACATAATCCGTCAGTTTCCTATAAACAAGAATTTTGCGCTTGAAAATCTTATGATTTTTGATTTTGATAATTTGCGTTCAGTCGAAAAAGAATTGCCTTCGCTTGATGAAGTTTCAAACATAATTGGAAACAGCGAAAAACTTCATGCGGTTTCATTTGCATCTTACAAAGACGATTTATTTAATAAAAATGTGAAAATTATTATTTTCAGTAGCGATGAAAACGCCCTTCCTGATATTTTGGACTTAAAAAAGGACTTTCAAGAAAGTTCTTCATCAGAAGAAGATGAAGATTTTAAAATTCAGGATATGAAATTTCAACTAAAAGACGGCATCTTAAATTCTTTGATTTTTAAATCTGATGAAGATTATATTTTCTTTGGTGTAAACGAAAAAAGAGATTTGGCAGTTCTTATGTCTACGGAAGATTTCTCGGAATCCCAGTTTGAATCTTTTTTGAACAATTTTGAAAACGATTCTTCTCTTTTAATTTATCCTCAAATAAGAAGAACTTTGCTGGTTCTGCCTAAAAAAACTGAAATTGAACGCAAATTTTTGTCTTTTACGCTTGAAAAAGTAGATGACTCTTACGCAGAATCAAAAGGTTATGCGAACTGGGCAATTCCTATTGTTGGTCATTGGAATGCCAAAGCAATTTTTAGTCAAGAAGATGAATTTGCTTCTGTAAGCTTTTTTGATTTGGACTACGACTACAATGCAAAACAAGTTCACCAAATGTTTATGGATGCCCACATAACAACAGAAACAAGCCACGCTTCATCTGTAAAAAATGCAGATTCTTGGTTTGTTAATACTTGGGATAAAAACAAAGAAGTTTCGTTTTCAACTAAATCTTATATTATTGCCGTTGACAGTTATGATTTATATGAAGAAGAACTTGTTCAGCTTTCTGATGAATTGCAAATCTGGGAAGAATAAGCCAAACAAAACAAGCCTATTTTAAAATCTTGTCTTATTCTTTATATCGCTTTATATTGAAATAAATAGAATTGACTGTTATAATCTATTTAGACATTTTTTTAAAAAATGTCAGGAGGATTTCCACTATGACACGAGAAGACGAAATCGCGGCAAAAGCTGTTAGAATTTCAACTCTAAAATCTTTAAAAGCAAAAAGAAAACTTAGAATTTCACAGTTAAAAGCAGAAACAGAAGCAAAAATCCGCGAAATAAATATTCAGTATGCAGAAGATCCTGAAAGATTAAAAGCAAAATATGCTGCAGAAGATTACGCAAAATCTGAAAAAGCTAAAAAGAAAGCTGCAAAATCAATTGAAAAAGAAAAATTACGATTAAGCAAAGAACGCAACTTAAGACCATTTAAGCTTAGCGAGGAAATTTTCAGTTCTATTGTTCAAGGAATTGGAGCAGGTTTGTTCATTGCCGCAACTGCATTGTTAAACGTAATAGCAATAAATAAACTTCCTGTAGAACTTGCCGCAACAAGCACAAAAATCTATAGAGTTCTTTACATTTGCTTTGGTGTAACAACAATTTTAAACTATGTAACATCTCTTCTTCATCACGCACTTACAAATACAAGCGCAAAAGAAGTGTTTAAGCGGCTTTGCAGAATTTGCGTTTACCTAATAATTGCAAGTGCATTTTCAATTTATGTATATACAGCAATTGCAACAAAAGTTGTCGCATTCAACTATGCAATAATCCTAAGTTCTATTGTCTGGGCGGTTTGTCTTGTCGGCATAATAATGTACGCAATCGGTGGTAGCCGCTTTGACGTAGTGAACATAGTTTTTTATGCAACTCTCGGTTGGTCAGGACTTTTTATATTCACAAAACTTTACCACGTTATTTCAAACGTAAGTTTTGGAATGTTAATAACAAGTGGAATTTTTTATACCTTAGGACTTATTTTCTGTAGCATTAGAAAAGTAAAATTTATGCACGCAATTGGAAACTTAATTGTACTTTCCGCAAGTGTATATATGTTCTTCTCTTTCTTTTATATGTTTCCAGTCTGAAAATTATAAAACAGTTTTTAGATAAATGAACAAAAGCGCAAGCGAATTTACAATTTGCGAAGATTTTGTGCGATAAAAATGATTAAGGTTGCAAAGTAACCCAAAACAATTAAAACGAAGTTTGAGCACAACCATCTGCAGCAAATTGAAAACTCGCTGTAAGCGTTTTTCAAGATTTATAAAACACAACTTTCTACCCAACCTCGCTAAAATTCACTAAAATTCACTTCCAATTTACAAAAACTTCCATAAAAGGTATTATTTTTTTATGAACCAGCAAATTTCAAATGCTATGCAAAATGCTCATAAAATCGTCATAAAAATTGGCAGCAACACACTTGCAAAACCTGACGGCACACAAAACACAGAGTTTATGGAAGACTTAGCCCGACAGTGCAATAATCTAATAAAAGAAGGCAAACAAATCATCATAGTTTCTTCTGGAGCGCAAGTTAGCGGAGTTTCTACACTTAACGAATGGGCTAGAAAAAAAGATGTTCACTTCAGACAAGCACTTTGTGCTATAGGACAAGTTGAACTAATGTCTCAATGGAGAAAAGCTTTTTCAAATTTTGGAATTCACATTGGACAGTTGCTCCTTACCAAAGACGACTTTGAAAATTCTCATCGCTCTTTAAATATTCGAAACACAATTTTTACGCTTGTTGACGAAGGAGTTATCCCTATTGTAAACGAAAACGACTCAGTTGCCATAGACGAATTCACAATAGGCGATAATGATAACCTAAGCGCTCTTACCGCAATTTTATGGAATGCAGATTTACTTATTCTTTTTAGCGATATTGATGGCATTTATACTGATAACCCAAAAACAAACAAAGACGCAAAACTTATTGAAACTGTAGAAAATATCTCTCAGCTGCGAAAATCTATAAGATTCGGCGAAACAAATTCGTTTGGAACTGGCGGAATAGAAACAAAAATTCAGGCTGCAGAAAAAACAACAGTTTATGGAATTCCTTTGCTTTTAGCAAACGGAAGCACTAAAAATATTCTTGACAACTTAATAAAAGGAACTTCTGTAGGAACACTTTTTCTTGCAGAATAAAGGTGAAAATATATGAAAATTTCTTGCATTGGAACAGGTGCCATGGGCACAGCTATTATGAAAGCCGTATGTAAAAAATACGACTGTTCAAAAATCAAGGTTGCTGACAAAAATTCTGAAATGGCAAAACAATTTGCAAAAGAAACAAAAAGTATTTTTGTTCCGTCAAATATCGAAGCTGTAAAAGATTCTGATTTTATATTTTTAGCCGTAAAGCCACAGTTTTTAAAAGATGTTTTTGATGAAATAAACCCTTACATATCAGATAAACAAGTTTTTATTTCCATGGCAGCAGGTGTAAAACTTGAAAAACTAAAATCCTTGTCTTGTGAAAATGCTCGATTTATCCGAATGATGCCCAATGTTTGCGCCCAAGTCGGACAAGCAATGATTGCCGTAACAAAAAGCACTGAAGTAACCGATTCAGAATTTACTACTGCACAAGAAATTTTAAAATCTGCAGGAAAAGTTGAACCTATTCCAGAAAGTTTAATGGATTGTGTTACAGCTGTAAGTGGCTCAGGACCGGCATTTGTATTTATGTTTATTGAAGCCCTTGCAGATGCCGCAGTCCGCTGTGGAATGCCTAGAAAACAAGCATATATTTATGCTGCGCAAACTGTAAAAGGTTCCGCCTCTATGGTCTTAGAAACAGAAAAACATCCAGCAGTTCTAAAAGATTCCGTATGTTCTCCTTCAGGAACAACAATAGAAGGAGTTGCTTCATTGGAAAAAAATAACTTTAGAAACGGAATCATAGAAGCTGTTACATCAGCCTTTGAAAAATCTGTAAATCTTGGAAAATAAAACAAACGAACAAGATGTGCATTTAATTGAAAAAAAGTGATTATTGAAATATAATAAAAAATAAATTAGAGGACAAAAATGCCAAAAATAGAAGTAAATGAAAACTTGTTCTTCAGTCTTTTGGGAACAAAATACGATTACGATACTCTCGAAAAAAAATTGACTTATGCAAAAGCAGAACTTGATGAAAAGCCTGACATGAGTCAACCCGAAAACGAAAGAGTTATAAAAATAGAACTAAACGACACAAACCGCCCAGACTTGTGGTCTACAAACGGAGTTGCTCGCCAGCTAAAAATTCATCAAGGCGGAAAAACAGTTGATTATTTTAAGTTTCTTTCAAAAAAAGGCGACATAAAAGATTATAAAAACAGAATTGTAAATGTTGACCCAGAACTTAAAGACATTCGCCCTTACATGATTGCCTTTGTAATTTCTGGAAAGCCAATTGACGATTGCATGCTTAAAGATATTATTCAGACACAGGAAAAACTTGCTTGGAACTTTGGCAGAAAACGAAAATCTCTTTCAATGGGTGTTTACCGAATCGCAGATATCCAATTTCCTGTAGAATACAAAGCTGTAGATCCAGACAAAGTAAGTTTTGTTCCCCTTGGATTTGAACAATCCATGACTTGCAGACAAATTCTTTCTGAACATCCAAAAGGAAAAGATTTTGGCTGGATTTTGAATAATTTTAAGAAATTTCCAATTCTTCAAGATTCTAAAGGCGAAATTCTTTCAATGGCACCTATTACGAACAGCGCAACTTTGGGTGCTGTTCAAGTTGGCGACAAAGGTCTTATGGTAGAAATAACTGGCGACAACATGGAAAACATTATGCTAGCGGCAAATATCGTTGCTTGCGACTTTGCAGACTGCGGTTATTCAATAGAACCTATTATGGTAAAACATCCTTACGAAACCTGCTTTGGAAAAGATGTTGTTGCCCCATATTACTTCCAGCCTACAACAAAAGCAAAATTAAGCCATATTAATAAGCTGCTTGGAACAAACTTTGATAACGAAACTGTTGTAGACGCTCTTACAAGAATGGGCAGTTCTGTTGTTTCTGAAAAACAAGCTGACGATTATGAATACACTCTTAGCCCTGCTCCTTACAGAAACGACTTTTTGCACGAAGTTGACATTATAGAAGACGTAATGATTGGAACCTGTCTTGAAACATATAAGCCAGAAACTCCAAAAGACTTTACAATTGGTCGCCTTCTTCCTATAACCTATTTAAGCCGCAAAGCAAAAACTCTTATGGTAGGACTTGGCTATCAAGAAATGATTTTTAACTATGTCGGCTCTAAAAAAGATTTTATAGACAATATGCTTATTGACGCTTCAAAAGTAATAGAAATTGCAAATCCTATGAGCGAAAACTATCAGTTTGTTCGTTCAGATATTCTTTCTTCTCTTTTACGTGCTGAAAGCAAATCTGCAAACGCAATTTATCCGCATAAAATATTTGAAATTGGCAAAGTTGCCTATTTGTGCGAAGAAGAAAACACAGGAACTCGCACTCGCCAATGCTTAGGATTTTTAACAGCTGGCACTAATTCAAACTTTAATACAGCAGCTTCAGAAGTTTCTTCTTTGCTTTATTTTTTGGACTTGCCTTATGAAGTAAAAGAATCTACTGATTCACGCTTTATTATCGGAAGACAAGCAGCTATCTGCTATAAAGGAAAACAAATTGGTGTTTTTGGAGAAGTTCATCCTCAAGTTTTGGAAAATTGGAATATTACTGTTCCAGCTATTGGTGGAGAACTTGACCTAGAAGAAGTTCTTTTAGCAGAATCCAAAATAGAATCTAAAAAATAAGATGGGTCAAAAACTCAACTATCAAAAAGAACTAGAAAAGGTCATTCTGTCTGTAAAGACGGAACGGCCTTCTTTACTTTTACATGCCTGCTGTGCTCCTTGTTCTTCTTACGTAATAGAATATTTATCTTCTTTTTTTGAAATTACACTTTTTTATTACAATCCAAATATCTATCCACAAGAAGAATATCTTAGACGTCTTGCAGAACTTAAAAATTTTTTGCCAGATTTTCCGCCTGCTCTTCAAAATAAGGTCAAACTCGTTGAACAAAATTATAACCCTCAAGATTTTTACGACTCCATAAAAATAAAACAAGAACCGCATTTAGCACTTGAAGCCGAAAAAGGCGAGCGTTGCCGTCGCTGTTATGAGTTTCGCATGAAAAATGCGTACAATTACGCTTGTAAAAATAATTTTGAATACTTTTGCACAACCTTAAGCATAAGTCCGTTTAAGGATTCAGAAAAAATAAACACACTTGGAAAAGAAATCTGCGTAAAAAACACAAAGTGGCTTCCTTCTGACTTTAAAAAAAGAGGAGGCTTCAAACGAAGCTTAGAACTTTCAAAGGAATACGACCTTTATCGCCAACAGTATTGCGGCTGCATATATTCAAAAAATAATAAAAACAACGTATAATAATTTTTATGCAAGAACAGATTTTAATTTCAAAGGCTCAAAACATTCGTTCTGTAATAAAATATATTCAACAGTTTAAAAATGCAATAATTGTAATATATATTGACGATGAAATAATATATTCTCCACTTTTTTCAAGCCACATTAGAGATATAAGTCTCCTTCACCAAGCAGGAATAAAAGTTGCAATCGTCCCTGGTTGTAGAAAAAGAATTGACCAAATCCTTTCAAACTCAAAAATTCAATGGAAATACGAAAACGATATACGCATAACTTGCGAAGAAGCTATTCCCCTTATAAAAATGGCAGCATTTGACACATCAAACATTGTAATGACGTCTTTAGCCGCAAATCAAATAACGGCAACAATAGGAAACTGGGTTAGAGCGCGTGC
Source organism: Treponema sp. UBA6367 (assembly GCA_002437725.1). GTDB lineage: Bacteria > Spirochaetota > Spirochaetia > Treponematales > Treponemataceae > Treponema_D. The sequence continues at coordinate 172,275 of DJRF01000013.1, read as the reverse complement.
AAAAGGAGTAATAGAAGGAATCGACTTTGGAACTGCTGGCGAAATAGACAAACTTCAAACGGATTCTATAAAAAATATTTTACAAAACGGATTTATTCCTATATTTCCTTGTATAGGTTGGAGTTCAACCGGAAAACCTTATAATATATCTTCTATTACGCTTGCGCAGGAAGTTGCCATAGCTTTAAAAGCCGATAAGCTATTTTTTTTAATGAACGATGAAGAAATTTCCTCAAAGTACTTTAAAATACCTAATGAAATAGGACTTTCTGAAGAAGAAAAAGTTCCTGCTATGAATCTTGAAGAAGTAGAGCATTTTATTAATTCAAATTCCTTTAGCGAACATAAGAAAATTTTAAAACTCTTGCAGACTTCTGTAAATGCTTGTAAAAAAGGTGTTTCTAGAATCCATATAATAAACGGAAAGTTTGATGGCGCAATTCCTTGCGAAATTTTTAGTGAACTAGGTTCTGGAACTATGATTTATAGCTCGAACTATGAAAATATTCGTTCCATGGTTCAACAAGACATAGCTTCCGTTCTAAGCTTGATGAGACCTTTTGTAAAAGAAAAAATTCTTCTTTCTAGAACAGAAGATGAGCTTTCAAATAATATAAATGATTATATTGTTTACGAAATTGACAACAACATAAGAGCCTGTGCAGCTATTCATTTTTATCCAATTGAAAAACAAGCAGAAATATATGCGGTTGCAGTTGATGAATCTTTTAGTAAACTTGGAATAGGTCCAAAACTTATTCAATTTCTTATGAAAAAGTCTATTAAAAACGGTTTTTTCAATATTTTCCTGCTAACAACACGAACTTCTGACTGGTTTGAAAAACTTGGTTTCAAACCAGATTCAGTAGATTCTATTCCGCAAGAAAGAAAAGCAATCTGGACTTCCAAAAGAAATTCGAAAGTCCTAAGATTAAAATTAAATGAAAACTAGTTTGCAGAATTTAATGTTATATCAAAAACTAAATAACAATTTTCTGGAATTGCACCAGGAATTCCTCTTTCTCCGTAAGCCATATCTGGAGGAAGTACGCAAGTTCTGCTTTCGCCAACTTTCATATCTTGAACCATAACGTCAAAACCTGGAATCATTTGTCCTATAGCAGTTGTAAAATCAAGAGGTCCTCTTCCTTTTGACTGGTCGAATACAGTATCATCAAGAAAATATCCTTTATAATCTGTAGAAACTTTTACTCCTTTTCCAGCTTTATTTCCTTTTCCTTCTTTTGTGATTTTAAAATAAATTCCGTCAACAGTTTGTTCAAAATTAGGGAACTTTTTTTCAATTAAATTAATTGTTTCCTTAAACTTTGCTTTTTTTGCAGCTACTGCCTTTTCTGTAGCTTGTTTTGAAAAATTATCCCAATCAGCTTGACTGCATTTAAAATTCTGCGCTTCTTCACCGTTTCTGATTATTTCAACAGATTTAATTAAATCACCTTGTTCAACCGCATTTACAACTTCTTGACTTTTTGAATCAACTACATGACCAAATATAGTGTGTTTTCCATTAAGCCATTCAGTAGGAACGTGAGTTATAAAAAATTGACTTCCATTTGTATTTGCACCAGCATTAGCCATTGCAAGATAACCTGGCTCATCAAATTTATAAGAAACTTCTTCATCAGCAAACTTGTAACCAGGTCCTCCAGTTCCGTTTCCGCGAGGATCTCCACCTTGAATCATAAAATCTTTTATAACTCGGTGAAATTTTAATCCATCATAAAATTTCTTTCCAGAAGTTGCATCCAAAGTACCTTCTGCAAGTCCAACAAAATTGCAAACAGTTAAAGGAGCATCTTTATAATACAATTCAAGAACGATAGGACCCTTTGAAGTTTCCATTACAGCAAATAAACCATCTTTATTTTTTATAGATTCCATATTTTTTCCTTTTGAAGCGCAAGCTCCATTTATTATAAGAAAAACTCCTAAAAGAGTTGATGTTAATATTTTTTTTACACTCATTTTTTCTCCAACTTATATTTAGAATTGATTTAAAAACCAACTATAAATTGCATTCATTCTGCTCATCATAGAATCTTGTATCTGTTTTCGAACATTTACAATTGCGATATTTTTTGCATTGCAATCCGTAGAAAGATATAACAAAAGACTGTCTCCGCAATCAATAGCTTCTATACAAATCTTCATGTTATTTGGCATAATTGCTTTTACACCTAAAGCTTGTAATGGCAAAGTGTTTACAAAAGTTCCTAAAACAGCAGAATCTTTTTGATAATAGTTCAAAACGTATTTTGTATCTCCATAAGTATGATCATGTTGATAACAATAAGAAACTTGACCATCTGCATTGCCTTGATTTATATCTGCAATTGGTTCATCAGAATCAGGACTTTCAATCATGTAAGCATCAGAATAAAGCAGGTCTACTTTATTTCTTGAACCGTGAACGTATGTCATTCCCTTCATTTTACTTATGGAACGCATTACAACCGCAACATCGTCTACAGTTATATTTTCTTTTGAACTATTCTTTAATAATTCAGATTTTGGAATAAGATAAAGAAATTCTGCAACAAAAGGAATCATTTTTGGCTCTTTATAAATTGATTCACTTTTTAATTTTTCTTCATATCCATTTTTTGGTATAAGAGTTAAACTTTTATCCTCTTGTGCGTGAATAACTTGTATAGTTCCCTTATTTTTTAGTTCATCAATATGTTCAACACTTAAAAGGTTTTCAATATTTGCAACTTGAGCCGCCAATGAATATGAAAAAGTAATAAGGACTAAAAAAAATATAATTAGCTTCTTTTGTATTTTTTTCATTTCTGCTCCCATAAAAAGTCAATATTAAAATTTTATTATCTTCCAAAACCTTTGTAAATTATTCTTACCTGTTTGTAAAGACCTTCGCCTTCTGATTTTGTTTCAATATCAGGAATATCGTTCAAAGTTGTATGAATAAGTCTTCTTTCAAAAGGATTCATAGGTTCAAGCAAAATTGATTTGTGGCTCTGCTGAACTTTATCGGCTGTTGTATAAGCTAAACGAACTAAAGACTCTTCGCGGCGTATTCTGTAGTTTTCTGTATCAAGAATTACACGAACATCTTCATGACCAAGTCTTCCCGCATAAATATTTGCAAGTAGCTGAAGCGCATCAAGATTTTTTCCTTTTCTTCCAATAAGTATAGAAGAACTTGGTGATTCAAGTTTTATTCCAATTTTATTTTCTTCTCTAAAAACTATGCTAACTTTTACTTCATAGTTCATTTTTTCAATTACATTTTTAATAAAATCCAAAAGTTTTTCTTCAAATTCATCTTGAGGAATAGGATTTATTTTATTTTTTGCAGAAATATCAAAAGAAGAATTAATTTTTTTTGTATCATCAATGGTATGCACACAAATTTTTACATATCCATTTTTAAAAAGCGACTTTTTCTGAGTTTCAAGAATTTCTACATCGAATTGATCTCTTTCAAGACCAAGTTCTCTTGCTGCAATTTCAATTGCTTCTTTTTCTGTTTTGCCTTCAAATTCGTAAGTCATTTTATACCTCTTATTAATAATCTATTTTTTTAAAGCTTTTTCTGCTCTCTTTTTCTTCATCATATTATTTATGAAAATCTGTTGGAAAATCTGGAACAAAGAACTTACAGTCCAATAAAGGAGAAGTCCAGATGGCGCATTATAAAATATAAAGAAGAACATTATTGGCATTCCGTACATCATTAAGTTCATCTGAGTTTTTGTTTGAGCGCTTGTTGCAGCACCATTGCTTCCCGTAACTTTACCACTTACAAGTTGAACTATAAGATAAATAAAAGGAAGTATTCTTAATTGGTTTCCAAAAAATGGAATGTTTTTTCTGAATGTGTGCAGACTGTCACCAACAGAAAGGTCAGGAATCCAACCAGGAATAAAACTTGCACCTCTAAATTCAAAATAGTTATTAAAGAGGTTGTACATTGCCCACAAAAGCAAAAACTGTAAAATAAGAGGCAAACAACCACTCATAGGATTGTAGCCAGCTGTTTTGTAAAGTTTTGCCATTTCTTCTTGTTGTTTTTTAGGATTATCAGCGTATTTTTTTTGAATATCCTGCATTTTTGGCTGAATATCCTGCATTTTTAACGTAGAAAGACTCTGCTTTTTTGTAAGAGGGAAAAGAAGAGCCTTTATAAGAATTGTCATTACAATAATAGAAACACCCCAGTTTCTTATAAACTTATTAAGAAGTTCAAGAATCCATTTTAAGATAGTTTCAAGCCAACCAAGCCAGCTGCTGTTCTGCATCGAATAATTAAGTTTATAATTACTAACTTTCCAATCGTTATGTTCTTCTACATTATATATTTTAAGTTCTTTTTCATTTCTAGGACCGTAGTAAACATAATAAGTATCATTTACATCTTCTTTGCTAAAAGGCTTTCTTACAAGAATGGCTTGCGCATCTGCATAACTGTTTGCTGTAATCTGAGTTGAATAGTAAGAGCTATCCATTGAAGAAGGATTTTCAGGTCTTACAAGCTCTATAAAATATTTTCCTGCAATACCATTCCATTCATATTCTTTTTCATAGTTTTTTAATTGATTTGCTTTAGAACTTATTATTATTTTTTTAGTTTTGCTGCCATTAAAAGAAACAAACTGTCTGTTTTCATATCTGTTAAGTTTTGAATCAAAATGAGGACCTATTTGAGGGGAAGTTCTTAATGTATAAACTACATTTTTTAAATCACTTCCATGAACAAGTACTTCTAATTTGAACATATACTCATCAGGACTGAAAGTATACTTTTTTCCTAATATAAGCTCGCTTTCTGTTCCATCTTTGTTTTCGTACTTAAACTTTTTAGTAAACAAAATTGTATTTTCATCAATTTTTTTATAATTAAAAAAGTCATTAATAATTGGCTCTTCAATGCCTCCAAAAGATAAAGAACAAGCTCTATTTATTTCAGAAACGTTATCAACCATTTGAACACCTTCTCCAGTGTCAAAATCTTTTAACTTTTCATCTTTTAACTTATAGCTGATAATATCTCCACCTTTGTTTGTAAAAATAATTTCAGCTTTATTAGTGTTTATAATGAAATTTTCTTCTTTTAAAGAATTATTAGTTTCATTTTCAGCTATAAGAATTTTCTTTTCTTCTTTTTGAACTGTATTTTCATCATCTGATTGAACAGTTTCTGAAAAATTTTCTGTTTCCACTCTGTTAGAAGGAAAGAGTCTTGTCTGAATTGCCATACTAACTATAACAACTGCAGAAGAAAGAACTATTGCCCAAATAGTATTTTTATTCATATTTTCTCCAAAATAAAATATTTTAAAAATAATTTTTCCGAATCATATTAAATTAATAAAAAATCAATTTTACGTAATTTAAAAACATAATTTCTTCAATTTGCACAAAATTTAAGGAACTGGATCATATCCGCCTTTGCAGTAAGGATTACATTTTAAAATTCTTTTTAGAGATAAAAAAAATCCTTTTACTGGACCATATTTTTTTACTGCTTCCAAAGCGTATTGAGAGCATGAAGGCGTAAATCTACAACAAGAAGGAAACAGAGGAGAAATATATTTTTGATAAAATCGGATAATAAAACAGAAAAATTTTGTAATAAAATTTTTCATTCTTTAATTAATCCTGCCTTTTTAAACAATGTACGAAATTGAACACATCGCGTGTGGAACGAGTCATTTTTAGGATAAACTAATAAAAGAATATCATATCCTATGTTCAGATGTGCTTTTAATAAACGATAGACTTCACGGCTGTAACGTTTTGACAAGTTCCTCTGCACAGCGTTACCGTATCCGTGTGGCAAAGGAAAACCAACTCTATTTATTTCAGAGCCATTTTCCAAATAGAAAATTTTTGCACCCGAAACACTTGCCCTTTTTCCGTTTTTAAACAGTTTCTTAAAATCTACAGGATTTTTAATGTGTTCTTTGCGTTTAAAAAATCCTGTTTTAAAATCTGTTTCCATCCCTAGTTAATATCAATAAGGTTTCTTTTCATCAGATATAGAAAGTTTAGCTCTTCCTTTAGCACGTCTGCGCGCAAGAACTTTTCTTCCACCTTTTGTAGCCATTCTAGCTCTAAAACCAAATTTTCTATTTCTTTTAACTTTACTTGGTTGATATGTACGTAACATAAGTACAATACTCCTTTAAATTAATTTCTTATATTTTAAACAGTTTATAAAATATCAAATTGTAGTAAAAAAATATATCATTTATTTTGATTTTTGGTCAACAGACTTTTTCTTATACTATCAAATTTATCTTTTAATTCAGGAGGCAATTCAATATTTTTTTCCTCTTTTTTTGAATTTTCCTCAAATTTTTCAATTTTTTCAGATTCTTCCTTCATTTTTTCTTCCATACGGATTTTTTCTTTTTTAATAATAGAATCATAATCTACGGGACAAGAAATATCGTTCGCTTTTTTTATTCTATAAGCAAGAGAATTTATTTTTATTTCTGGAAGATACATTTGAAGTCCTTTTAAAATAAATTTAGAATTCATTTGAAGAAGCTGACTCCAACCTGGATGATCTGTTTCCACAATAAGAATTCCATTTTTCACGTCTAAAATTGAAGTGTGTTCATAAAGATTTTGACCACATCCATTAACTTTAGTAACAACTTTTTTCCAAACACTTAAAAGTTTATTATTTTTTTCATAAGTACTTTTTTCTATATTTGAAAAAGTTTTTAAAATCATATTTTGACAGGAAATTATTTCATTAAAGTTCATTCCATTCCCCAGATTTTAAACTATAAATTCTTGTAGTATCTTTTTTATATCTTTCATAAGGTTCTCCTGGTAGAAAAGTACAAAAAAGTTGATCATATTCTGGAAGAAATTCCGTAAATTTTTGTCTTTTTTCAGGATCTAACTCAAGCATTACATCATCCATAAGAAGAACAGGTTTTATTCTTGTTATTCTGTTGTAATAAATAGCCTGACAAACTCTTAAAACAAGAGAAATAAGCCTGCACTGACCTGTAGAAGCTGTATTTATAAATTGGTTTCCATCTTTTTCAAAAATTATTTTATCCCTATGAGGTCCAGAAAGTGTAGTGTTCATTATTTTATCTTGATCTCTTTTTTCATTCAGAAATTGAACTACTTCATCAATTGATGGAACAATATTTTGTTCTGCTGATTTTTTTTTCCAAGAAGGACAATATTTTATTTGAAGACCTTCAATACCTGAAACTGATTCATAAAGTTTTCCAAAAATTTCATTGAACTGAAAAATAGCATTTTTTCTTTTTCGCTGAATTTCAATTCCTTTTTGGGCTAATTGCATATCGTAAATATCTAACATTTCATATTTAAATTCTTTTAAAATCAGATTTCTGCTTTTTAATATTTTTCTGTAATTTCTTAAATCATCTATATACAAAGAATCATACATTGTAAGAGATTGATCTAAAAAAAAACGCCTAAATTCTGGTTCTCCTGTGGCAAATTTTAAATCGCTATGACAAAAAAGAACACACGGTATTGTATTTATAATTTCTTTTCTGTCATGAACTTTTTTACCATTTTTTTCTATTGTTTTTTTTCCTTTATCATAAAAAATTCTTATTTGCTGAGAATTTTCGCTTTCATCATTTTTATAAAAACTGAATAAAGAAAAACCTTCTTCTCCTTTTTTTATCAACTGAGAATCTAAATGAGTTCTAAAAGAAGAACCATAGGCAGTATAGTAAAGAGATTCTAAAAGATTGCTTTTTCCTTGGCCATTTTCGCCAACAAAATAAATCTCTTTTGAAAAAAGATCTATTTTGTCATTTTTTAAATTGCGAAAATTGCAAAGAGACAAATTAAGAAAGGGCATAATTTAGTTTACAAGATTCATTGGCATTACAATGTGAAAAAAATCTTCTGCTGGTTCAGGTCTTATAGTAATAGCCTTCATAGCTTCTGTAAATTCGAATACTACATATTCTGTGTCGATGGTTTTAAGAGGTTCAGAAACGTAGCGGCTATTAAGTGCTATTGTGATTTCTTTATCATCGTATCTGCAAGGAATTTCTTCATCAGCTTTTCCTAATTCTGATTCAGGTGAATAAAGCGTAAGAGTTCCCGGAACTATATTAAATATAATTCTGCTTGCTTTTTTATCAACCATTATGTCAATTCTTTTTAAGGCAGCTTCTAAATCAACTTTGCTTACTGCAAAATTAAAAGCTTGATTTTCTGGAATAACTTTTTGATAATTAGGAAACTGTCCTTCAAGAAGTTTAGAAGAAAATTCGTAATTTCCAAACTTTACGAATATAAGTTTGTCTACAATAGAAAGAAAAATATTACCTTCATCTGGGGCATTTTTTAAAATACACTTTAAAATTTTAGTAGGAACTATTGATGAAGAAAAATCTAAGCTTGTGGAAATTGATTTTTCACAGTAAGAAAGTCTTTTTGCATCTGTAGAAACCATTACAAATTTGTCATCTTTTTTTGTAAAATAAACGCCCGTCATAAAATAGCGATTAGGATCATCAGAAACAGAAAAAATAGTTTGTTTTATCATTTCTTTAAATTCTTTTGAAGGAACTTCAAAGAAAGGTACGTCTACAGCTTTAGGAATATCTACAAATTTTTCACTTGAAATGCTTTTTAATTGAAATTTTATTTTTTTAGCAACCGGCTTTATAGTTACATTTATATCTTCATTATAAAATTCTATTTCACCTGCAGGAGATGAAGAAAGTATACTCATAAATTTATCACAAAAAATTGTAACGCTTCCTTCTTCTACAACTTCTACAGGTATTTGAGTTATGAAGTTTACAGAAGTATCTGTTGCTTTTATAGTCAAAGTATTGTTTTCAGCTATTAAAAGAACATTAGAAAGAATAGAAACAGGATTCTTATTAGATATAATTTCCTGGGCTATGCATATTTCTTTTATCATAGCATCTCTATCAAATGAAAATTTCATGTATTCCTCCAAAAATAACTTCTTACTTAAATTTATTAAATTTATAAATTTAGTAATGATAGTAATAGTACAGTGTTTAAAGTGGAAAAGATATATAAATTCTTATTTTATAAGGATTTGAAGTGTTTATAAAAATATACATTTTATTAACATTTTATAAACAAATAAACATTTTCTTTATAAAATCAAGAATATAAACAACTTATCCACAATATTTTATCATATTATCAACTCTAAAGTCGAGTTTTTATTGATTTTTAAATTTTTTAACTTCTTCCATTATGTGTTTTATTTTAGATTTTAAAGAAGAATCTATTTTTACTTTTTCACATACATCGTTATAAGCGTGCATTACTGTAGAATGGTCTTTTCCACCAAATTCATAACCTATTTCTGTATAAGTGTATTCTGTCATTTCTTTTGAAATATAAATAGCTATGGAACGTGGAACGTAAAATTTTTTTGATCTGTTTTTGCTTTTTAAATCAGAAACAGAAATTCCATATTTTTCGGCAACTATTTTTTGAATATTTGGTACAGAAACATTTCCTGCATCTGGAGAGTTGTATAATCCCGAAAGCTGTTCTTGTGCAATTTCTATAGTTATAGAAGGATTTACAAATTCTGTGTATGCTAGAATTTTATTGAGAGCGGATTCCAAATCTCTTATATTGGTATCAATATTCTGAGCAATAAAATCAATTACTTCTTCAGGAAGAGATTTGTTAGAATTTTCTAGTTTTTTGTAAATAATAGCTTTTCTTGTTTCAAAATCAGGAGGTTGAAGGTCAAGACACATTCCAGAACCTAAGCGACTTACAAGCCTGTCCGTCATATTTTCAACTTCGCTTATGGGGCGGTCACACGTGAATACCATTTGAGCATGATTTTTGTGAAGCTCTTCGAATGTGTAAAAAAGCTCTTCTTGTGTGCTTGTTTTTCCTTGTAAAAATTGAATATCGTCTATTAAAAGAGCATCCAAGTGTCTATACTTTTTTTTAAACTTTTCTTGAGTGCCTGTTGTTATAGATGCTGTAAATTCATTTAAAAAAGATTCTGCCTGAATGTAATATATTTTTTTTGAAAAATTGCTTATTTCATTTATTTTGTTTCCAATTGCATTCATAAGGTGAGTTTTTCCAAGTCCTACTCCTCCGTATATGAATAAAGGATTTGCTTTTTCTCCAGGATTATTAGCAATAGAAAGTGAAACTTTGTAAGCAAAATTACTTGCGCTTCCTTCTCTTGTAACAAAATTTTCAAATGTCTGAGATGTCTTTAAACTTGAAAACATTGAATTCTGATTTTTTTGTTCTTTTTTAATAATTGGAGTGTTAGAAACTACTTTTTGAGTTAAAGCTTCTTTTTTTTGAAATTCATCTTTTTCGTAATCTTTTATAACAGATTCTTCTTTTATGAGAGGTTTTATTTCTATTTGAGGAAGTCCAGATATTTGCTTAATTTTTTCCTTTATGATTCCTATATTTCCTTTAGAAACCATGGTTTGCCACATAAAAGATGAAGGAACGTTTACAGTTATTTCTTTTATGTTATCTTCAACATATTCCACATTAAACCAAAGTTTAAACTGATCTTCTTGTCCTTTTTCTTTGTATTCTTTTTCAATTTGAGACATGGAAATATTCCAAATCTCTTTTAAATTATTATCACTCATATTCACAGATTATAAACTGCCTTTACTTTTTTTTTCAATATAAGTATACTCTGAAATAGTCGCTTATTTTCTATAATAGCGAAAGAATTTCAAATAATTTTTTTGTTCTGAACTTTTCTAAATTTATTAAAATCAGGGAAAAATAATGGCTGCAGAATATGGTGCAAGTAATATTCAAGTTTTAAAAGGACTTGAAGCTGTAAGAAAACGTCCTGGAATGTACATTGGTTCTACAGGTCCAGGAGGTCTTCATCATCTTGTTTATGAAACTGTTGACAATTCTATTGACGAGGCAATGGCTGGCTATTGCGATAAAATTGTTGTTGCTCTTGAAAAAGATGATGTAGTTCGCGTAGAAGACAATGGACGCGGAATTCCTGTTGATATTCATCCTACAGAACATATTTCTGCATTGGAACTTGTTCTTACCCGGCTTCATGCTGGTGGAAAATTTGACAAAGGTTCTTACAAAGTTTCCGGAGGTTTGCACGGTGTCGGTGTTTCCTGTGTAAACGCACTTTCTGTTTGGATGGAAGCAACTGTAAAACGAGATGGTCATATTTATCAGCAGAAATATGCGCGTGGTGTTCCAATAACAAAAGTTGAAAAAATAGGCGATATTGATTCTTCGGTTCACGGAACAACGATTCGATGGAAACCCGATTCAACAATTTTTACTGTAACAACTCATGATTGGGACATTCTTATTCAGCGTTTAAAAGAACTTGCTTTTTTGAACAGCGGAATAACAATTGTTTTTCGCGATGAACGCCTTGAAAATCCTAAAGAAGAAGTTCTTAAATACGAAGGTGGTATTGTTCACTACGTAAATGAAATTAATTCTAAGGCAAAATTTAAATATCCAGACGAACCAATTTATATTACTGGTGAAAAAGATGATGTTATTACAGAACTTTCTTTTCAATACAACGAAACTTATTCTGAAAACATTCACACTTATGTGAACGACATTAGAACAACAGACGGTGGAACTCATCTTGATGGATTTAAATCGGCGCTTCTTTTTGTTATATCTAAATTTCTTGATTCAAATGAAAAAATTAAGAAAAAAATGCCTAAAAAAGAAGGCAAATTAGATTCAAAAGAAGACCCTTACGAAAAAATAAATGGAGATGACGTAAAAGCCGGACTTGTTGCAGTTCTTTCAATGAAAGTTCCTGAACCGGAATTTGTAGGTCAAACAAAAGATAAACTTGGAAATCCTGAAGTTAGAGGAATAGTTGATTCTCTTGTAAAAGAAAAACTTACTATCTTCTTTGAACAAAATCCGCACGTTGTAGAAAAAGTCCTTGAAAAAGCTGTTGGAGAAGCAACTGCAAGAATTGCTGCTAGAAAAGCAAAGGACGCAAGCCGTAAAAAGTCTGGTTTAAGCGGTTTTAAAAAACCTGAAAAACTTTCAGACTGTTCAATAAAAGATAACCCTGAAATTTGTGAAGTTTACATTGTCGAAGGAGATTCTGCCGGCGGTTCTGCAAAAGCGGGACGTGATGCAAAAACTCAAGCGATTTTGCCTCTTTGGGGAAAAATGTTGAATGTAGAAAAAGTTACTGCAGATAAAGTTATGAGCAATGAAAAACTTGAACCTATAATCAATACTCTTGGAACAGGTTTTGGAAAAGACTTTAATATAGAAAAACTTCGATACCATAAAATTATAATCATGGCGGATGCCGATGTTGACGGTTCTCACATCAGAACTTTGCTTTTAACGTTTTTCTTTAGGTATATGCCGCAGCTTATTGAAAACGGATATGTATATCTTGCGATGCCTCCACTATTTAAAGTTCAGCTTGGTAAAAAAGATCCTGTTTATTGTTATTCAGATCAGGAAAGAGATAATGCTCTTATGGAGCTTGGTGAAAACCGTAACAAAGCAGATGTTCAGCGCTATAAAGGTCTTGGTGAAATGGATGGAAAACAGCTTCGAGAAACAACAATGGATCCAGCCCACCGTCACATGAGGGTTGTTACAATTCCAGATGCAGAAGCTGCTGACAAGATTTTTAGCGTCTGCATGGGTGAAGAAGTAGAGCCTCGCCGTGAGTTTATAGAAACAAATTCAAGCTATGCTAATTTGGATATTTAAGGGAATCTCTGAAAAATCTTAAGATATTTTGGTGGTTGAGCTTGTTGAAGCCACTTCTTAAAAATTAAAAAGGTCATTTTGACAAGCTCAATGACCAATAAACGGAAATCATAAATGTTAGAACAGATAAAAACCGCGGAAGGCGGAACTTTAATAAAAATTCCAATTGAAGAAGAAGTAAAAAAAGCATATATCGATTATTCAATGTCGGTAATTGTACAGCGAGCATTGCCGGATGTTCGTGACGGATTAAAACCTGTTCACCGAAGAATTATGTATGCGATGGATACTCTTCATCTTGATTCTGGCGGAAAAACAAAAAAATGCGCCACAATTGTTGGTGAAGTTCTTGGTCATTACCATCCACATGGAGATGCTTCTGTTTACGATGCTCTTGTTAGGCTTGGACAAAATTTCGCACAGCGTTACACAACAGTAATTCCTCAAGGAAACTTTGGTTCAATTGGAGGAGACCCCCCGGCTGCATACCGTTATACCGAAGCAAAAATGTCTAAAATCACGGAAGAAATGGTTTCCGACATTTCTAAAAATACCGTTGATATGGTTCCAAACTTTGACGACACAACAAAAGAACCTGCTGTTCTTCCAGGCTCATTTCCTTTCTTGCTTTGTAACGGTACAACAGGAATTGCAGTCGGCATGGCAACAAATATGCCTACTCATAACCTTCGGGAAGTAGCGGCTGCAATTTGTGCTTATATCGACAATCCTGAAATTTCAATTGACGAATTGATGAAATACATAAAAGGTCCTGACTTTCCAACAGGCGGAATCATTTATGGTCGAGATGGTATTAAAAAAGCTTATAGAACTGGTCGTGGAAGAGTAACAATTCGTTCAAAGTTTACAATTGAAACAGATAAAAAAGGTCGTGAAAAAATTGTATTTACAGAAGTTCCTTATGGTGTAAATACAACAACTATCATTAAAAAAATTAATGATTTAAAAGAAAATAAAATAATTGACGGTATTGTAGATGCAAACGATGAATCTTCAGACACAGATGGAATGCGTCTTGTAGTTGAACTAAAAAAAGGTACAGTCACAAAACTTGTGCTGAACCAGCTTTTTGCAAAAACAGACTTGCAGTCAAATTTTGGTATAATAAACCTTGCACTCGTTCCTAAGGAAAAAGAAGGAGTTCCTCCTCGTTATGATGAACCTGGATATTTAACTCTTCCTGCGATTTATTTAAAACCAGAAGTTTTAAATTTAAAACAACTTATTGGTCATTATGTTTCTCATCGTGATGAAGTAATTACCCGCCGCACAATTTATGATTTAAAAGTTGCAAAACATCGAATGCATATTTTGGAAGCATTGATTACGGCAATCAATAATATTGATGAAGTAATAAAAATTATTCGCGGAAGTGAAACAACAGAAATTGCAAAACTTTCTCTTGAAAAACGTTTTAATTTTGATGATGAGCAGGCACAAGCTATAGTTGATATGCAGCTTAAGCGTCTTACTCATTTGCAAATTGAAGATTTGCAAAAAGAAATAAAAGAGCTTCAGGCTTGGATAGATTATTTACAAGATTTATTGGAACATCATGAAAAGATTTTAAATCTTATAAAAGAAGATGTTAATAAACTTGCAGAAAAATACGGAGACGACCGCCGAACGGATATTGTTGCTGATGAAGTTGAACAGATAAACGTTGAAGATATGATTAAGGAAGAAGACATGGTTGTCATGATTTCTAAACTTGGTTATATGAAACGAATTTCTGTAACTCAATATAAAAAGCAGAGTAGGGGAGGAACTGGAAGTAACAGTGCTTCTCTTGTTGAGGACGATTATGTTAGCCAGCTTTTTATTGGCTCAACTCATGATCATATTTTGTTTGTGACAAATATCGGAAAAGCATATTGGATAAAAGTCCATGAAATTCCGGAATCTTCTAAAAATGCACGTGGCACAAATATTAAAAGTTTGATTGCAATTGGTGCAGATGAAGAAATTACAACAGTTGTAACTTTGCGTGAATTCCGTGAAGACCAATATTTATTTATGACAACTTCCAACGGAATTGTAAAAAAAGTTCAAACATCTGAATTTTCTAATGCAAAGACAAGAGGTATTATTGGCCTTAAGTTGCGTGATGGAGATAAACTTATAAGCGCAATTCCAACCGATGGAGATTCAGAAGTTCTTCTTGTAACTCGTCGTGGAAAAGCTTTGCGTTTTAGCGAAAAAGATGTTCGCTGCATGGGACGAGCTAGCAGCGGTATAAAAGGAATGAAACTTTCTGAAGGCGATGAAATTTCTGGAGTAGTAAAGGTTGTAAATGGAG
This sequence comes from Treponema sp. UBA6367, assembly GCA_002437725.1. Lineage (GTDB taxonomy): Bacteria > Spirochaetota > Spirochaetia > Treponematales > Treponemataceae > Treponema_D. The sequence continues at coordinate 157,214 of DJRF01000013.1, read as the reverse complement.
AAAAAGTTTTACTATTAACAGAAAAAGGTTATGGAAAACGAGTTCGCTTTGAAGATTTTAATCCACACGGAAGAGGTACTGGCGGTCAGCGAATATTTGGTAATATAGAAGAACGTGGAGAAATAATAGGAGTTCTTTCTGTAAAAGATAAAGACGAAATTGTTTGTATGACAAGTCACGGAAAAACTTTAAGGGTTAATACAAATACTATAAATGAACAAGGCACTGGCTCTACAGGTGTAAAGGTGGTAAAAATAACAGAACCTGATTATCTTGTGGGACTGGATGTTGTTCCTGAGAATAAAGATTAATTTTATCTAATTATTTGTAATACAAAGAATTAGATAAAATACTATGAAAAAATAAAAAATCTTTAATGACAAAATATTTTTTATAATATATAATTGTCTTTAGGGTAGTTGATTTTCAACTGGGAAATATAACATCAGGCAAAGACCATTCAAAAATATTAGAATGAATTAATTCTAATTATTTTGGATGGTCTTTTTGTTTTTTTATAAATTTATTCAAAAGTGTTTCACGTGAAACGTTTTTTTTGAGGGGGGAGGGTAAGAGATTGAGTGTAAATAGCCCGAACTTCGAGTTTTTAGGAAAAAGAACAAAAGCGTAAGCGAATTTACAATTTGTGAAGATTTTGTGCGATAAGAAGGATTAAGATTTCATAGCAACCCAAACCAATTCAAACGAAGTGCGAGTACAATCATCTGCAGCAAATTGGAAAGTTGCTGAAAATGATTTTTTTTCATATTTATGAAAAATCTGTAATTTCATTGTTTAAGTAAACTTATCCACAAAAAGTTAACTTTTTGTGGATAAGTTGTTTTATGGACTCTCAATCTTGTGAAAATATTCGCTCCTCTTTTATATTTTTACAGACTTGTATGAATCTAAAAAATATCTGAAATAAAATTTTGGAAGAACTGCGTTCCAAATAAAAGTCTTGATTTTATAAATGAAAATATATATTCCATATTTTATAAGTAAGAGAAAGAGACTGTTTTTTTTATGGAAAGTCCAAGTTTAGTTATAGAAATGATTCAATAAATATGTTTCACGTGAAACATATTTATTTAGACCAAACTTCGAGTTTTTTGAAAAATAAATAAAAGAGCTGAAAGTGTTTTTTTTCATAATTTATAAAAAAATTAAATTTGGACTATTTAAGAGTTGACAGAATTGAATTGCAGAAGTGATTAAGGCAAGTTGTTTAGTTTAATCCATTTTAGGAAAGTGCAGTTTTTATTTAAGGTTTGTATAAGCCATAAATACGGTTGACTCAAGATTTTGAGAGAAAGTGAACCTTAACCAGGCGTTTTCTTGGATTTGATTTATTTTTACTTAAAGCAGTTTAAGTTTATAAAACTTTATTTTCACAGATGACCAATAAGTTTGTTGTAAAATAATGTTTAAAAAGTTTCACGTGAAACTTTTTTAGAATTTAAAATTGTATATTTTAGTAAACTTATAAAAAATGTTATAAACTATTTGAATGATTTTTACATATAAATGTTTGTAATTGAACTTATTAATAATTGTTTCACGTGAAACAATTGTATGTGCGTTAAAATTTTTTGTTGTTTTTTAATGAAATCTATAGAACTGGCAGACTGTTTTGTAAATTCAAAAAATAAGTGAAAGAAATTTCAATGCTTGAATAAAATTGAAATATACCGTGAATATTTTATATGATAATAACGACTAAGATTATATAATAATTTAAAACAATTTTAACGAAACAAAAGCAGAACTTTTTGGTAGTGAAAAAAGTTTTATAATTTTTTTTAAGATTGTTTTCTATTTCTAAAATTAACATTCAAGTTAGAAAATTTTGTTTTATAAAAAAGTTTCACGTGAAACAATTTTTGTGGATAACTTTTATAAAAAAAGTTACTTATCCACATTTTGTTAACTAAATGTGGATAAAAAAGATGTTTTAATTAAAAAAATAGAAAAATATTTGTGTAGTTCAAACTTCAGACATTTGAGAAATATAATCTTGTGTAGATTTTGTGCGATAAGAACAATTAAGGTTTCACGTGAAACACTGATTTCAAAATAGTTAACGAACGACCGTAAGTTAACTAAACAGTTCAAATATCGAACTTTGATAAGCACAGTAAGTTAAGTGCCATTCTCGTGATGAAAAAGGGGAATCTTTTGGATTTTTAATAGATTATAAACCGAGTTCTTTTTAGAAACATCGCAGAGTCAAGCCCGATAATGACAAGAAGCCTATCTAAGGGGAAATAGATTCATCTTCAAAATTGACCAAAGAAATCTTTTTGTTCTATAATTTACTTATGAATAACACAAAAGTTTTAATAATTATGATTTCTTTTATATTTGTTGGAATAATTTTTTTTGTTTTTGGAATGATTTTTCTTTCTGGAAAATTTTTAACTTCTATGGGGAAGCTTTTTACAAACGAAGATAAAAATAAAAAATCGATTAATTCTTCAAAGGTTTGCGGTTATATATCACTGGGAATTGGAGGTCTTACAATTTTTTGTGGAATTATGGCAAAAATTTTTCCTCAAATCTTTGCTTATCTTGCGTTATTTTATGTAATATGTCTTATAGTTTCTTTCGTAATTATTTTTACTTTTCTTTCACATTAAAAATTGCATTTTATTCCAATTTGCAAAGAAATTCCTGGCATGGGATATTCTGGAATTGATTCGTAACTTGTGTTTAGAACATTATCTAATCTAAAATAAGGAATAACTTTTTCCCATAAAAGAAACGTTCCGTATATATTAAAAAGAAAATAATCATCTTTTATGCTTTTGTTTAAGTTTGAAATATACTGTTTCCCGGTGTAAGAAAGTTCTGCTCCAATATTGAAATATTTTGTTTTCGCATTAAAAGTTAATGAACCCACGATGTCTGGAGTCCACATTATTCTGTTTCCATAAGTTGCCGTATTTGATTTGTCTAAAAGTCTATTGTAAAGATATTCAAAGTTTGCTTTTAATGAAAAATATTTTAGAAACCTTTTTTCGCATGAAACATCTAATCCCAAATAAAATGCGGATGCAATATTTTCTGGCTGCCAAGTTCCAGAAATAGAAGACCATTGAATCTTGTTTTTGTAGTAGTTTGTAAATACGCATATTGAAAAAGGCAAAAATGAATTTGCATTATTCAGAGTGAATTCTGTTCCCCATCCGCTTTCTGGCTTTAAGTTTATATTTCCGTGAAAACCTGCTGAATTCCAGTATAAATCATCTAGGTTAGGAAACTGCACCATTCTGTAAATATTAAAAAGAAAATCTGTTTTTGAAAAAGACATTTTCAGTCCAAATTTTGGAATTGCTGCAAAATTTTTATTATCAAAAGAAAGGGCAAAGGGTGCGCTTATTGAAATAAAATTGTTCACTTTTATTTTTGAAGTTTCTTTTATGGTTCCAGAAAATGATTGGTGAATTCCATCGTCTGTGGAATCAAGGTTTGTAAAGTCAAAATAAAATCCTAGATTCTGAGTGTAGCTTTTATTCTTAAAAATAAATCCGCTAGCAGAAATCTTAAAAGAATTTACATGATGAATACTTTTACTGTTTTGTTCATCAAAAAGCCTGTTTGTAGAAATCCAAGAAAAACTTGTTTTTAAGTTGTTCAATAGAGGAAAGAACATCGAAAATAAAGCTGTATTGTTGTAGTCCTGCTGAATGTCATTTTTTGATGCGGTTTCTGGACCAGGAATGTGCTTATATCCGGTGTATGAAATATTGTTAAAAGTCCAAGAGTTGCCGCTTCCAAAAAAATGCGAAAGATTAAAATCGGCACAAATGTCATGCACGGCAGAATTTTTTCTTATAGCAATTTGATTTTTATAATTTTTGAAGGGAAACTCATTTTTTGCATAACTTCCTTTTGCGGAGGCTTTAAAAAAAGTGTTTTCTCCAAATTGACAGTTCATTCCTAGCATTTGAGAAAAAGTGTCGATAAGAAGATTTTTATTGAAAAAAGATTTTAACATTGAATCTGAAAAAAAACTGTTTCCAAGGCTTTGTTTTTTTGTTGTTATATAAATTGTTCCACCAACGGAACCTTCTTCACAAACTCCTTCTGTAAATCCTCCTTTTACAATTTCAATTTTTTCTACACTGTTTATGTTTATGCTAGAAAAATCAAAAGTTCCATACTGAGGATTGTTTACGCAAATTCCGTCGATAACAACTCTTACAGTTTCATCAGTGAATCCTCTGATAGAAGGTTTTTGTTCTAAACCATAAGTTCCATAGGAAAGCAACTGAATTCCTGCGCTCTGTATTAAAGAAGGAACATCTTGTATGTTCATAGATTTTATTTCTTCGTTAGTAAAAACTTGCCTTTGCTCTACAATTGGGATGTCAACATAAGTTGTAATTTTTGAAAGAGGTTGTGCGTCTTGGCAAAAAATATATTGATTAAAAAAAAGAGGAAAAAGGTAAAGAATGATTTTGTTTCTATTCATAGTAATTCAAGATTGCGTACAGTCTATTTTTTTAATAGTTTAATCCATAGACTGAAAGTCGAGTTTTTAGTCAAATGAACAAAAGCGCTGAAAACTTTTTTTACAATTTATAAAAAGCCCGACTTTCAATCAATTTGCTTTTAATTTACTTTGTACATTCGGAGAAAGTTCCAAAATATCCGTTTTCAACTGTAAATTCTTTTATAGCTTCTTCCAATGTTTCTGTAGAAGTTTTTCCACTTTCTTTATAAGCTCCAGAAAGTTTTACAGAATCTGAAGTTAAATCTTTAAAAGCAATTGCGTACCATTTTCCAACATCTGGGGCTGTTTCTGAATAAGAATAATCTGGATTCATTGCTTTTGTATACTTTATGTAGATGTAGCCAGAATTACCTGAAGTCTTTGCAATTAAAAGATTATTGCCTGCATAACAATCATAAGAGTCGCCGTAGTTTTTGAATTCAGTTTCTGATATTTCAAAATAGGAAGAAGAATCATCTTTCCATTTGCCTGAAAGATCATAGTAAATATATTGAATATCGCTTTCATTTTTACAAGATGAAAAATTAAATGAAAGAAATAAAACCAAAATTGCACTGAACAGACTTGCAGCGCGTTTAACAAAGCTAGAGCTTTTCATAATATTCTCCAGAATCCAGAGTTGCGTAGATTCCAAATAAAGTTTGCCTTCCATACGGAATGCACGAATATAAAAAGAAAGTTCTTTTAAAATTCGACATGTACCAAAGTTTCCTGACTTCGACCAAAAATTCTTCCTTCCCACAAAATGCTTGCAGTGGAATTTGCAAATTTTGCATTGAATTTTTTTGAACGGTCGCTACAGTTGCGCATCCAGTTCAGGCTTTGAAAATCTTACCTGATTCCATTGAAATACATGGCGTAAAGTTAGCATTAAAGGTTAGTTTTGTCGAGTTGTTATTGATATTTAGAAAATCGAGTTTTTAGGAAAATTTAAAAACGCTTACGCTTTATTTTTTTTCAAAAACTCGATTTTCTAAAAAAAACTTGACTTAACCAAGTATGAAAAGTATGATTTGTATAACAATAATTTTTGTATAGGAGGTTTTTGTGGAAGAAAATGCTGTGAAAAAGAAATTTGCTTGCTCTGTTACGGTTGGAACAAAAGGGCAGATTGTTATTCCTAAAGAAATGAGAGAAATGTTCGGCATTGAAAGCGGCGATTCCTTGCTTCTTCTAGCAGATATAAAAAAAGGAATAGCGATTCCCCCTAAGAATTCCTTTAATGAAATTTTTGCAAAAATTTTTGACAAGAAAAATTAATTATACGAGGTAATTTATGGAAAATGAAAATCTAACTGAGGAAAAAAAACTTGTTCAAGAAAAGTGTTCTTCGCAAGAACGCCTGTTTTTTTTGGATAACATTCGCTGGATAACAATTTTAGTCGTTGTTGTGTTTCACATATTTTTTTATTACAACAACATTGGAACAACTGCGATGTTTCAAAGGCTGCCTGATTACGAAGATGGAAAAGTTTCTTTTGCAGGAATTTTTCAGTACAGCGTTTACCAGTGGTTTATGGTTCTTCTTTTTGCCGTAAGCGGAATTTGTGCGAACATTTCCCTAAAGAAAAAGAGCGTAAAAGATTTCTTGAAAAATCGCGCTTGTAAACTTTTAGTTCCTTCTACGCTTGGAATTTTATGCGTTCAGTGGGTGTGCGGCTGGCTAATCAGTTTTAATTACATGAACAGCCCGGAAACTCAAAATATTCCAGGTTTTGTAAAATACATAATTTACGTTGCAAGTGGAACTGGTGCTTTGTGGTTCTGTCAGGTTTTGTTCTTTGCCTGCCTTGTGCTTGCCCTTTTAAAATGCATTGACAAAGACGATCGCATAACTCATCTTAGCGAAAAATCTCAATGGCTGAATATTGTTGTTTTAGGTGCTTTGTTCTTTGTAATGTGGGGGTCGGCTCAAATCTTGAACGTTCCAAAGATTACAACCTACAGAATGTTGTATTATCCAATGGCGTTTTTTATTGGCTATTACTGGCTTTCAAACAAAAGCGTTCTTGATGTGCTGAAAAAGTTGTGGTGGCTGTTTTTGGCGGCAGGAATTGTTTCCGGCGTTTTCTATGTTAAGAAAAATTACGGAACTTACTACGCAGAGTATTCCGTTTTGAACAACTGGCTCAGTGTTTTTCATGCCTGGTTTACAACGTTGGGAATTTTGGGCGTTTCACAAACTGTTTTGAATTTTCACAATAAGTTTTCAGATTACATGACAAAAACTAGCTTTGGAATTTTTGTACTTCACATTTTTGTGCTTTTGCTTGTGAACACGCTTTTAAAACCTGTTGCTCAAAATTTTCCGATTGCAGTTATTTACATAATCGAACTTGTTGCAGCCCTTGCAGGAAGCGTTTTGCTGTGGGAACTTCTTAGCCGTATTCCTGTGGTAAGATTTGTTCTTTTTGGAATAAAAAAATCTAAATAGTCCAAATGTCGAGTTTTTTTATAAATTGTAAAAAAAGCTTTCAGCGAATTTTCAATTTATTCAGATGGTTGTGTTCGCGCTTCGTTTGAATGGAGTTGGGCTGCTACGCAACTTTAATTGTTCTTATCGCACAAAATCTTCACAAATTGCAAATTCGCTTACGCTTTTATTCATTTTCCTAAAAACTCGACATTCGGGCTATATAAAAAGATTACCGGGTCAGCCCGATAATGACATTAAAACAATTGTGCAATTAACTAACAATAGAAACTGGTTTCTCCGAATCTTTCTTTCCATTTGGAGATTATTTCAAAACTTCGGGTTTCAATCATTCTCATAAGCGAATTAAGCTCATGGTCTGGAATTTTCGATTTGTTATTTGCAAGCATAGCCTTTCCTGTTCGAGTAATCCAAATTTTTGTTGCATTTTCTTGAGGTGTACCTTCTGCAATGTGAACATGAACAGGTTCTAATGGGTTTCCTTCAAATGACCATAGATAAATAATGTATGAACCAATTCTAAATATTTGAGGCATTTTTAAAGCCTCCGCATTCTGCAAAACGAATAATCAAATGCGCTCCAGATTCAACAATGTCTTTAAAATGAGCCATTTCTTTATCTGTATAACCAAAAATGTCTGACCATTCGTATTTCGGAAGGATGCATTTGGCATGATGAAATCCGTCTTTTTTATCCGGTGTTTCAATATAAACAATAACACTTCCATCTTTTTGAACATCTGTGTGTGTTATTTCTGTGTCATCTGGTAAACGCATATATTCATAAATCATCTTTTCATCTCCATCTTGACTCGTTTTCAATCATGCTGAATTTATTTCAGAATCTCGATTAGTAATAATATATCACTATTTGCAAGAACTCTCCATAATTTTTTCTTCGGCTTTCATTAGGCTGGCAATTTATACAGCTATTCCATTGCCTTGACGTTTTTTTTGATGAAGTCGATTTGGCTTTGTCAAGGTTAGTTCTTATCGTACAAAATCTTCACAAATTGCAAATTCGTTTACGCTTTTATTCATTTTCCTAAAAACTCGACATTCGGGCTAAATAAGAGCGCAAAGCCCTTTTCCTCTTAATTGGAAGAAAAGGGTTTTGCCTAAAATTTTAATTGCATTATCAAGTAAAAAAAGAGACTTGTCTGAATTTATGTAATTTGAAGCAGAAATTGAATCAAGATAAAAAACAATTTCGTTTGCCCGTGATTTTTCTACATCAGCGTATAAAAGGTTTCCCATATAGGCCCAGCAGATTTGAACTGTAGAAAAATCTGAAGAAGAAAGAACGATTGGTTTTCCGCCAATCCAAACAAACTTTTTTGCTGCAAGGGAAGAAAATTCTTTTTTGCATTTTGATTCGTATTTTTTTATCAGACTTTCAATAAAGTCTGGCGCAATCGAAGGTTTCGGCATTTTAAATGGAAAAAAAGATTCCACATTTTTGTTGAGTTTTTCTGCGTGCATCCAAAATTCTAAAGCTTCATTTAAAGGTTGTGAATAGATTTCGCTTTTTTCTTCGCCTTCAAAATGGATTTCGTTTTCTGCAAAAGTTTTTTCTTTAGGAAAAATAGGTTTTAGCTCTTTGTGAAGTCCTTGGTGCCATTCCTTAAAAACTGTTGAATGAACGGTAAGCGAAAATTTGTGCCAGAACGCGCTGTCTAAAAGACCTGCCTTAAACATTTGCCTTAAAGTTTCCATTGAATTAATAAGGTCTTGCTTTGTTTGATTCCAAAACCCAAAAATCATGTATGAATGGACAAGGATTCCAGCTTCTTTGAATGCACAGCATGCGGAAACTATGTGTTCCATGCTAGTTCCCTTGTTTACTGAAGACAGGCCTTCTCCTGTGGCAATTTCTATTCCTGCGGAAACTGCGGTAAGTCCTCCGTAGGCGAGCAAATCTGCTAAATCTTTAGAAAATGTTTTTTCAAAGCGGATGTTTCCCCACCAAGAAAGCCTTTCGTTCTTAATGGAACTGCTTAGGTTTAAAAGCGCAAATTTTTGCATAAGAGCGGGAGGACAAGCTTCATCCACAAAATGAATACCGTTTATTCCTGTTATTAAGCTTTGTTTTTCAAGCCCGTAAAAAAGATTTTCAATGTTTGTGTTGCAAAAACCTTTTACGTAGTCCAAGGTTGTATCGCAAAAGGCGCACCTATGCCAGTAGCAGCCGTAAGCCATATACGCTTTTAGCCATGCTCCATCGTTCCAAATTCTGTGCATTGGATTTGTGTCGTCTGCAAGCCGAGGGTAAAGTGAAAAATCAATAGCGCTAAAGTCAGGAACTATTTTACGAACGAAATCAATTTCTTTTTTTGCATACAAGTTTATAATCTCTTTTGAAAAGTTTTCTTCTAAATTTGTTCCGTCGATTATTTTTTTGTTGTAAAAGTGTTTTACTTTGTAGAAAGGTTTTTCTGCAAAAATTGAACTAAAGTCTGGATCTTGAATATTTAGACTGTCAAATATATGAAGAAAACTTCCATACCCCTTGTCGTAACTTAAAAAATCGCAGTATTTGAAAATTCCTTGCTCTTGAAGATTTCTAAGTTCTGTGTTTACGTAGCCGCCGCCAAAAGCAACAAAAAAATTTTTGCTTTTAGCGGAAAAAGATTTTATTTCTCTGGCGATGAAAATTGCTGCTTCTAAGGTTCCAGGAAAAGGAATGGAAATACAGAAAAGAGTTTTATTTTCTTTATTTTGAACTAAAATTTCTTGAACAAGATTTTTTAAAAAGTCTTCTAAAACCGGGGAATTTAATGCATTTTCAATTTTAAAAAAAGAAGATTTGCTTGTAGCAAGGCTTTCCGCATAGCGAATAAGAGAAAAATTTTTGTCATAGGCAACGGCAATGTAGTCTGCAAGGTCTGCTAGCGCAAGGCTTGCCAAAATGCGTGAATCGTCTGCGCTGACATCGCGGTCTAAAGACGTTAGGTATGATTCCATTCGGTTTCCGCGCGGGACATAAGCTGAACGTACAAATTCGTGCACCAGTTCTCGGCCAGATTTTTTATTTCCTTCGCAAACTATAGCAACGATTGTATCTATCCAGTTTATCCAGCTTTCCTGTTGAGAAATATAGCGTCTAAGTTGAAAAGCAGAATTTTCATCTCCTTTTTTTTCAAAATTTTGAGCAATCTCAAGAGCTTTTTTAGAGGTTTTTTCGAAGATGATTTTTAATCCGTTTTTGCAAAAAATTTTATGAAATAATGCAATGCTTAAATCTTTCCATTGAACGCAGCCATTAATATTCTTTTCCTGATAAAGATTGTTAAAAAAGGAAAGTAAATATGCTCCGCTTGGATACGGTGTGTTTAATTGAAGCATTGGCGGCTGTATTATAATTGTGTTTAGCATATCTTGATTATAACCTAAAAAATAGTATCATTGAAATATGAATATATTTTTAGTTATTGTTGGGGCAGTTCTTCTTTTTTTAGGTTTTTTAGGAACATTTTTACCGGTTTTGCCAGGAGCGCCTTTGGCTTGGTTTGGACTGCTAGCAGCATATTTTTCTGATTATGTAATTATAAAACCTGTGATTTTAATCATTTGCGCAGTGGCGGCGATTTTTGTTTCTGTTGCAGATAATATTTTTCCTGTTGCGATGACAAAAAAAAGCGGAGGCTCTAAGGCCGGAACTTGGGGTTCTACGATTGGTCTAGTAGTTGGCATGTTCATTGGACCTTGGGGAATAATTTTAGGACCTTTTTGCGGAGCTTTGGTAGGTGAGCTTATAAACGATTCTTCTGATTTTAATAAATGTCTAAAAGCTGCTTTTGGCGCATTCAAAGGTTTTTTGTTAGGAACAGGTCTTAAAATGGTTGCGGTTGCGGTTTTTATATGGTTTTTTCTTTTTGGTTTGTACAAAGGCATAAAAACAGAGTCCGTTGACTCTGTCATAAATATTCTTCCTACTGTTCAAAATGTGATAAAAACTGTATAGTTATCTTTTAGAATGAACTCTAAAGCCTGCCTGGTCCTGGCTAACGGACTTGTATTTAATGGAAACAGTATTGGTGCTTCCGGTGTTGTTATCGGTGAAGCAGTATTTACAACAGGAATGACTGGCTATCTTGAAACACTTACAGATCCCAGTTATTACGGTCAAATAGTTACGCAGACTTTTCCTTTGATTGGAAATTATGGCGTAATCCCTGAAGATTTTGAAAGCGAAAAAAGTCATGTACGTGGATACATTGTTCGCAACCTTTGCGAAGAACCTTCTAATTTTCGCTGCAAAGGAAATTTAAATAATTTTTTAGTTCAAAGCAACGTAATCGGTCTTTGCGGAATAGATACAAGAAAACTTACAAAAGTTCTTCGCGAAGCTGGCGTCATGAACGGAATGATAATTTCTGGCAGCTCTGCAGAAGCTTTAGAGTGTTTTAATGCCCTTGAAAATCCTTTGGAAAAAGAAAAGCTTTTAGAAAAAATAAAAGCATACAAAATAGAAAAAGCAGTAGAAGCTGTAACTTTAAATGCTGATAAAATTGAACAAAGCGCAGATGTTGTTTTTAAAACTAGCGCAGAGTATCGCGCTGTTCCTGTTACAAAAGACGGCTTAAAAGTAAATGACCCAGAACTTGCCATGAAAAATGGAAAAGGAAAAAAAGTTGTTCTTTGGGATTTTGGTGCAAAGGCAAATATCCGCAGGGAATTGCTGAAGCGCGGAGTTGACGTTGAAACTGTAGCTTGCGATACAAAAGCGGAAGATATTTTAAAAAGAAATCCAGACGGAATTATGCTGAGCAACGGACCTGGAGATCCTGCCGACAACGTTGAAATTATTGAAAATATCAAAAAGATTTCTGAAAGCGGAATTCCAGTTTTTGGAATTTGTTTGGGGCATCAAATGCTGGCGCTTGCACGGGGAGCAAAAACCAGCAAGCTGAAGTATGGTCACCGAGGGGGCAACCAGCCTGTAAAGCAGCTTTCAACAGGAAGAGTTTATATTTCTTCTCAAAACCATGGCTATGCAGTAAACAATGAAAGTCTTCCTAAAGGCGCTTTTTTAAGTTTTGTAAACACAAACGATGGAACTTGCGAAGGCATAACTTATACGGACATTCCTGCTTTTAGCGTTCAGTTCCATCCAGAGGCAAGCGGCGGTCCTTTGGATACAAACTTTTTGTTTGATGATTTTATTAATCTTATAAACGACAGAAACTATTTTAAGAATTTTAAGCCAGAATTTGAACGCGTTGATGCAATATCGTATTTTAAGTCGACAATAAAAGAAACGAACGGGAGTAAGCTATGCCTTTAAATAAAAGTATCCACAAAGTAATGGTAATTGGTTCTGGTCCGATTGTAATTGGGCAGGCGGCAGAATTTGATTACGCAGGAACGCAGGCTTGCAAGGCATTAAAAGAACAAGGACTTGAAGTTGTTTTAGTCAATTCAAATCCTGCTACGCTTATGACAGACCATTCAATGGCAGATTCAATTTATATTGAGCCTCTTATTCCCGAAGTAATTCAGCGAATAATTGAAAAAGAAAAGCCTGATAGTTTGCTTTCAACCTTGGGCGGGCAGACAGGTCTTACACTTTCTATGGAACTTGCAAAGTCGGGTTTTCTTGCAAGCCATGGAGTTCAGCTTTTAGGCGCAAAACCAGAAACAATTGACAAGGCGGAAGACCGCCAGATGTTCAAAGATACAATGCTTGCAATTGGAGAGCCTTGTATTCCTTCTAAAGTTGTAACAACTTATGAAGATGCCGTTGATTTTGTTCACAACGAAATTGGTTTTCCTGCAATAATTCGCCCGGCCTTTACTCTTGGCGGCACTGGTGGCGGCATTGTAAACAACGATGAAGAGTTAGACGAGATTGCCCACAACGGGCTTCACCGCTCGCCAATTCATCAGATTCTTGTGGAAAAATGTATTTCCGGCTGGAAAGAAGTTGAATTTGAAGTTATGCGCGACCACAGCGGAAACGTTCTGACAATTTGTTCAATGGAAAACTTTGATCCAGTCGGCGTCCACACAGGAGATTCAATTGTAATTGCTCCGACGGTAACTCTTGCAGATAAAGAATACCAGATGCTTCGCTCTGCTGCCCTGAACATAATTTCTGCTTTGAAAATTGAAGGCGGCTGCAACTGTCAGTTCGCATTGAATCCGGAGTCTTTTGAATATGCGGTTATTGAGGTAAATCCACGTGTTTCTCGCTCTTCGGCATTGGCTTCTAAGGCTACCGGCTACCCGATTGCGAAAGTCGCTTCGCTAATTGCCATCGGCTATAATCTTGATGAAATTCCAAACTTCGTTACAAAAAAGACGGCGGCTTGTTTTGAGCCAGTTTTAGATTACGTTGTCGTAAAAATGCCTAAATTCCCATTTGATAAGTTTGTTTATGCGGCTAGAAAACTGGGAACCCAGATGAAGGCGACTGGCGAAGTTATGGCGATTGGCCGCACTTTTGAAGAAGCGCTGATGAAGGCTGCTCGCGGTGCGGAAATTGGCGTTAATTCGCTTAATTTTAAAGTTTTTGAAGAAGAATCTAACGAAAAAATTATTGAACGCGTTGGGCAGTGCACAGACTTGCGTTTGTTCGCAGTTTTCCAGGCTTTAAAGCGCGGAATTATGACTGTGGAAGAAATCCATAAAGTTACAATGATAGACGAATGGTTCTTGAACAAACTTATGAATCTTGTTGAAATGGAAGATACGTTCCAGATGATAAAAGAAGGTTCTGAACTTTCTGAAAACGGAGCTGCCGAACTTACCCAAGAATTATACGTTGAGGCAAAAAAGCTCGGTTATCCAGACAAAGTCATTGAAGAAATGACCGGCTATGAAATCGAAAATTCTTAAGGTGTTGCGGCGTTCTAAAAATATGCAGGATTAAGCAAATCGCTTAGAAAACGCGAAAAGTCATTCATTCAAGAACATGGCGCAGTAAAGCGGAAGTGTAATTTTTTTGTTTGCAAAACCAATGTTTCCATTGCAAAGTTTTATTCCATAGGGAAATTCAGCCTTCTTAAGCAGATTATCCATACTGGAAGTTCCTTTGTTTCCGCTTTTTACTTCTACAGGGGTTGCATTGTCTTTATATCTTATAAAGAAATCAATTTCGCCCTGTGAGTTTTCTTTTTTATAATAATAAAGCGGCTTTTGCATTTTTGAGAAAACATCTGCAATAAGATTTTCGTAAATAGCGCCTTTATAGATTTTCAATGTGTCGTCAATAATGTCTTTCTGGGTTCCGTCATCCAGCATTGCACACAGAAGTCCAATGTCATGCATATAAATTTTAAAGCAAGAAGAGACAACATTTCCTGCAAACGGAAGAGCTGGCGGATTTATATTGTAGCAAAAATCAATTATGCCTGCATCGTAAAGCCACATCAGGCTTCCTGCAAACTTTCGGGCAGTTCCTTTTTCTTCTACAATGCCGTATTGAAATTTACGGTTTTCTTTTGCAAGCTGGCGCGGAATAGAAAGAAAACATTCCCTTGCTTTTGTTTTTTCAGAAACAGGCGCATATTTTGCAATGTCATTCTGGTAATTAAGCAGAATATTTCTTTGAAGTTTCAATGCAGTCTGATAATTGTGTTCATTCGTAAAACTTTGCACAACTTGCGGCATTCCGCCGATAACCGCATATTGCCTAAAATATTCCATCATCTTTTTGTGTGTGGCATCGGGAATTTTTTTTGAGTTTTTATAAAATGAGCGGATATAGCTGACTGTTTCAGAAGACACTCCCAATGCCCAAAGAAATTCCTCAAAGTCCATTGAATGCATTTTTTCTTCCTGCACATAACCTACCGGGTAAGAAGAAACATCTTTGTAGTTGAGTCCCAAAAGAGAACCGCTTGCAATCACATCATATCTTTTGTCCATTGAGAAAAACTTTAGTGCAGTTCTTGCCTGCGGGCAGCTTTGGATTTCGTCGAGAAAGATTAGAGTCTTTCCATTTTCAAGATGGGCATCTTTTACCCTGAGAGAAATTTCAGCTGTGAGTGTATTCACATCTAAGTCGCCGGAAAATATATCTTTATAGGAAGGATTTTCTTCAAAATTGATGTAGATGTAGTTTTCATATTCAGTGCGACCAAACAAATCGATGATATAGGTTTTTCCAATTTGCCTTGCGCCACGAACGAGCATACATAATTTATCTGTTTTATTTTTCCAGTTCAGAAGAATATTATAGAATTTTCTTTGCATAAACATATTATTGCATATTTTAAGTACCTTTGGAATATGTAATTTGCATATTTTAAGTATAGAAAAAATGTTCATGTTTTGTGCATAACTAGGTTGAATTTTCTTCATATTTTGTGTGTATACTGTTTGAATTTTGTTCATATTTTTGGAATAAAGTTTTGCAATAAAAACGTAGGATTTAATGGACGTTTTTACACGATTCCGTATTTCTGTGCTTTTTTGCTTAAGAGGTTCTTGCGTGAGGATTTTGTGGTTGCAACAAACAGGGGCATGCCAGACGGATTGAAAAAAGAAGAGCCTTGATTAAGTTTGTTTTGTTGATTTAAAGACTTCAAGCGACATTTTACATACAAAAATTTCTGTGCTATAATAAAATTATGATGTTGACAAGCATTTTGGAAAATTTTAAACTCAACAACTCAACAACTCA
>DJRF01000013.1:0-141547 GCA_002437725.1 Treponema sp. UBA6367 | reverse complement strand
AACTCAACAACTCAACAACTCAGACGGTATAGTCGAATTTTATACGAATTCTAGATTTTACAAATCAATAAAAATGAAAAAGGCATATTTTGTGCGCTTTGGCGTGCAAAATATGCCTTTTTTATTTTTGGAGCAAATCTAAACATTTTTTCTTTTTGCTGGTGCTTGCCAGTTTGTTGCCGCTTTATGCAAAAAAAGCGGCTATGCCGGAATGGGTTCAGAACTACAGGACTGCGTTTCCTTCTTCTGAATATCTTGCCTAGCGCGGAAGCGGTGATTCAGCCGAAAAAGCAAGGACTGACGCAACTGCCGCACTTTCGCGCTATTTTAAGACAAGCGTGAATGCAAATCTTTCAACAACAATGACTTCTGTCACATCAGAAAATTCCGTTGAGGAAAAAACTCTTGTTGTGGACGACGTGAACGTGCAGTCCGAGGTGGAGCTTTTCGCGCTTGAATACACAGAGCCGTTCTACTACAAGGCGGAAAAAAAGTGGTATTGCGTGGTCTACATGAACCGCAATGACGCATGGCAGCAGTACAAACCTCAGATTGAAATCAAAAAGAACAGTTTTAACGGACTTTATGCAAATCTTGAGGCAGAAAAAGATTATTTTGAAAAAGCCAAGATGTGCGGCAAGGTGTGGCAGAGTGCAACGGAACTTCTGGAAAAGCTTGAGTACGGAAGAATCATAAATCCGAACGAAGAAGCCGCTTATCAAGGCGAGCGCGACAAAATCTCCAAAGTTCCAGTGATTTTTGAGGAAAGCAAGCAGAATTGTTCTATATATGTTCAGACAGAAAACGACTATAACCGCCTTGCGGAAAGTGCCGTTTCTTCCGCATTTGCAGACTGTGGGCTGAGCGTTTCTAAAAATATTGAGCAGGCAAACTACATTGTGGAAGTTCTTATAGAACTGAATGTTTCCGGCAGCGAGCCTGTTTCAGTAAAACCTGGACTGGAACTTAAAATCCAGAACAAAGAAGAAAAAACGGTTTATTCATGTGAAGTTCAGGCGGCGGAAAAATCTGTTGCATACACGCTGGAAAATGCCCAGAAAAAGGCGTTTCCAAAAATGGCAAAGGAAACTGAGGAAGCTATAAAAAAAGATTTGAGCGGCTTCCTTAAATTATAGAATTTTCATTCGGAGGAAAAAATGAAAAAGGTATTTGTTGTATGTGCGGTAGCTGCACTTGTTTTAGGAATGTCAGGTTGTGCAAGCACAAAATCTGTTGACCCGACTTTGAAGGTTAATGTTGACGATGATGTTGACAAAGTTGTTGTCATCGATTGGACGGACAGGACTTTGGGAGAAGTTGCGGCTCCTCAGTGGCTAAAAAATATGCGGCGCGGAAATTCCGATACGTTCAAGCAGCAGTGGGGAACGGACGCAAACCGCGTTGTAAAGGTGAGTATGGCAACAGGAAAAACAGAAGCGACCGCTCAGGCATTGAGCCGTGCAGGATTTGCCTATACGCAGGCGGCGGAACTTAGCCAGAAAGTAATCGGACGTGTAGGTCAGGGCTTGAATGATGTTGGTCAACTTGAAGCTGTTTATGTTGCAGCCAGCGAGACAAAGGCGGACATGACAGGCTTGCGTGAAGAAACAGGCTTTTATCAGAAAGTTCGTACAACAAAAGCCGGAACAAAGGAACAGAGCGAGCAGTATATCTACTACACAGTTTATTCAATGGATAAAGGCATTTGGGACAACCTGTGCAAAAAATATCTGATGGACGTTATGGGTGGCGCAGACCTTACAACAGAAACTCAAAAGAAAGTTGGCGCACTCTTTAGCGAGATGAAAGCAGACGCAGACAAAAAGGACGCTGCAAAGCAAGCCGAGGAAGAGGCTCTTTACAAGGCACAGATGGCACGTCTTGAAGCGGAACGCGCAAAGGCGAATGCTGACGCAGCCGCAAGCAACGCCGAGACAGCAAAAGCCGCTCTAAAAGCAAAAGAAATGGACGCACAGGAAGCTCAGACAAAAGCAGCTACAGAAGAAGCTGCAAATCTGGCTGATTTTTTGATGTAGGGAAATACTAAATGAAAAAACACATAATTTTACTTATCGCCACATTCCTTTCCTTTTCCATTTTTGCGCAGACAAATGTTGCAGAGGCAAAACTTGGAAAAGCTCTTGAAAAGAACAAGGACGCCAACGCTGTTTTTGTGAGCGAGATTGATTTGACTTCTATGGCTGTTGCTGATGACGGAAACATTATCTTGCCTCTTTTTGCAAAGAACAAGATAAAAGTTGTTTCCGGTATGGATATGACAAGTATTGCAGAACGCATTGCATACACAAAAAAAACAAATTTTGCAACGACTTTTTCAGTAAAAGATTTGCCATCAAAAACTTATGCAATCACAGATATTGCAGGCATTGAATCGGGTGAGCAATATAACAGCCGGCTGGAAGAAGAACGCAAAAAGGCGGAAGAGGCAGAAAAAGCCCGCTTAGAAGCTGAACGGCTTGCAAACCTTACAAAACTTCCTGTTCAGGTTGTGAATCAGGAAGTTGTAAACCTTGCCGGTGCAGAGGCGGCGTGGCTTCCAGGGCAGATTCAGGACAAACTGAAAAGCAACTTGCAGGAATTTCTTGGAATGAAAACCGTTGTGGACTCAAAGTCCGAGGCGGCATTAAAAAAACTTCAAGCGGAAAGCGAAAGCGACGCCCGCGATGAAAGCACTGCAATCGAGCTTGGAAAAATCACAACCGCAAAGTTCGCGCTTTTTACAAAACTCAGAAAAACTGGCAGCGGCTATGTAATCAGCGTGGATTTTACCGACCTTACAACCGGCGAGCAGATGGCAAGCGCAACAAGCAAGGAATATTCAAAAGCCGAATATCTTTACGGCTCAACAGGCGCAATAGACGAGCTAACCCTTACGCTTGGCGAAAAACTTGGGCTTCAGATAAGCGACCTTAACAAGAACCTTCTTGCAAGCGGCTCTTCAAATTTTAGCGTTGACGACCAGCTTGCCCTTGCAAAGCAGAACGAAGCTCAGTTCCAGAAGATGATGAACGACTACGATGCCGAGCTTTCCAAGCTGATGACAAGCAACGACATAAACGCTATCCAGAACAAGAACCGCATTGAGGCGGAAAAAGCCCTTCTTTTGGAAAAGCAGAATGCTGAAAAAAAACGCCAGGAAGAACTTAAAGCACAAAAGGCACGTGCCGACGCGGACGCAAAACTTGAGGCTGAACGAAGCATTGCCCTAAAAACACAGCGTGACCAGATGGCAAAAGACGCCGCGGCAAAAGCTGCGGAAGTGCGCAAGTTAAAGATGGAAAAACAGGGCGTTCTTGGGCAGATAAACATAATCGAGTCCAAGAAAAAGGCTCTGGTGGAAATCCGGCAGAATGTGAAACACCGCTCGCAGGAACTTTATGACCAGCTTGTTCAGGACCGCAAGAATGAAGAAGAAAGAATCCGCAATAAAAACTACACAACCGTGGAGCTTGGAAGCGACGGCCAGCCGACAGAGCAGGCAAAAACGCGCCGCGAAAATCAGGTAAAGAAGAGCTACGAAGACCTTACGAACAAATTCTTTACGGACTGCGAGGCTGTAAAGCAAAGCACAATGACGCAGCAGCAGAGCCTTCTGCAGGAAATCCGCACCGACCAGAAAGCGCTGGGCAACATCCGTACTGTAAGCAGCATGGGTGACGAGCTTAAGGTAAGTTTTGGAACGTATGAAGGCAGCCAGAACGGCTGGAACGCATACCTTAGCTTGTATTCAGACGGAGTTCTGCTTTATACGGACAACTTTATTGTGAATTACGACGCGCTTAGCGGCAAAAAAGCCCCTGATATGGCGACAGAACTGAACGATTCAGTTATAGAAGAATACACAAACAACGTGGATATGTACAACTCCTTGCTTACACGCGGCGACCCGATTATCTACTTTGAGATTGACTACAACGTAAGTGCCGAGCCGGACGACAAGCCAAGCCAGTACACGTTCAATTTTAACAAGATTAGGGTAATAAACACCGTAGGCGGCAAAGTAACGCAGACAAGCAACTTGAACAGGGAACAGCCACGCACGATGAAGCCAGAACAGGATTTAAGGATTGTGGACGGTGTTGCAGAAAAGGAAAGGAAGTTTTTTTCAGATTTAAAGGTATTCTTTTCAAAAGGGCTAGATTTGAATTCTTCCATAGTGGAAGTGAAGAAAAAAGATGAAAAGGAACGTTGGTATAAACAAAATTTTATAAAAATTCCTGGCAGAGATTATTCAATCAGCAGAACGGAAGTAACACAAAAACTGTATAAGTCAATTATGGGAACAAATCCTAGTTATTTTAAAGGGGAAAATAAGCCTGTTGAAAATGTTAATTGGTATGATGCAGTTGAATTTTGTAATGCATTGAGTAAAAAACTTGGATATGAACCGGCATACTCAATAAATGGATATTCTGTTACTTGGAATAAAAATGCAAACGGATTCCGATTACCGACTGTTGAAGAATGGCAATACGCTGCAGAAGGTGGACAAAATTATCGTTACAGTGGAAGTGATTATCTTGGTTATGTTGGATGGTATAACAGCAACAGCGGAAATTCAACTCATCCGGTTGGACAGAAAAGTCCTAATGGTTACGGACTGTACGATATGAGTGGCAACGTGTGGGAGTGGTGTTGGGATTCCCTCGGCAGCGACAGCCGCTATTACTGTGGCGGCAGTTGGCGCGGCGACGGCAGCTGCAGGGTGGATAGCCGGTACAACCGCGATGCCGACGACGGGTACGACTTCATAGGCTTCCGCCTTGTCCGCTCTACAGGCAAGTAAAAACGAGCTGTGGCTGTGTAGTACCAGTGTAGCGCAGGCGGTAAGCCGCAGCGGAACAGGTACGTAACTGCCACAGCGAGTTTAGGAAAAAACGGAGAGAGTTATAAATTTAAATAGATAATTTTTGAGGTGATAAATATGGATAATAATGAAATTAAAGAATTTGTAAAACGATATTGGGATTTTTATCTGGCTTTGGAAGAAGATTTTTATTCGACTTCTAGGTATGTGGATTTTTCAGAGAAAAATAATAAAACATTTTCTAATGAATACTTGAGACTGTATTTGTCAATTTGTAGTGAAATAGATGTATTTGGAAAAATTTTTGCAAAGAAAATAAATCCGGATTTTGTAAAAAAGGAAGATGGACAGGAAAAAAAATATGTAACTATTTCTGATTGGTGGAAAGAAATACAGGATATTGAAATTGATGGAAAAAATATATATGAGCAGGAAGTTGATTTTAAAGGTATTGGTCTGATAAAACCTTGGAAAGACTTGAAAATAGATAATAATAAGTTAACTGCTCCTTGTTGGTGGAATTATTATAATGCCATAAAGCATAACAGAACTGGTATTGAAAATGGTGAAATGAATTATGAAAAAGCAAATTTTGGTAATTTATGCAAGGCAATCGCAGGTTTATTTATTTTGGAAGATTCTTATTTGAAAAAATATGTTTGCAAGGAAGATTTTGAACGTATTGCAAAAAGTAAACTTTTTCATAAAGAAACTAGACCTTCTTTTTATGTGGAAAATAATGCACTTGTTTTAACTGAAAAAGAGATTTTATAAACTATGCCGCTTCAAACCCAATTTATGACGTTTTTTAAGGAGAATTTATGTCTAAATATTTTAATCATAATTTTATTGATGAATTGTCTTCAGCCAAAGAAAAAATTAAAGGCTGCTACTGGAAGATGTTTGGAATCGGGGCGCTTTTTGCTCTGATTATGCTTTTATCATGCGTGACTGTTGTTGGACCGTTCATTATATTTGGCCCGATGTTTTTGGGATTTCACCGTGCGATTTTGCAGCTTGTAAGAACAAAAAAAGTGAAAGTTTCAACGCTTTTTTCCGGGTTCAATGACTTTGGTGTTGCGTTTCGTACCGGCTGGTTATGGGGAATAAAAATATTTTTGTGGTCGTTGCTTTTGATTGTTCCGGGAATTATAGCCACAATTAGATATTCCATGACATTCTTTATTCTTGCAGACAATCCTAATATAACTGCAAGGGAAGCCATAAACAAGTCTAAGGAAATGATAAAAGGCAGAAAGTGGGAAGTTTTTCAAAATTGGGCATTTTATTTTGCCTTGCCATATCTTATGAATTTTATTTCTTCAAAATTGTATGATTTTGGTACAGAAGAAAGTCGGAATGGCATAGTCATTTTTTCTTTGATTCTTTCTGGAGTCGCATTGATTTATAACATTTTTATAACGCCGGTGTTCAACTATATTTTGCCGGGAAAATTCTATAAAGACACTTTCAGTGATGAATTTGTAGAATCTCAAAATCAAGAAGACGCTCAAAATACAGAAGAAATTTCGGCAGCTGCCGCAAAAGAAGAAAAGCCCAAAAAAGAGAAAAAGCCGCGCAAAACGCTCAGTGCAAAAACAAAAAAGATAATTGCAATTGTTGCAGGCTCTGTTTGTGCCGTCCTGTTGGCTGGCGGAATTTTCTTTGGTGTAAAACAGGCTCGAAAATCAAGTCTGGTCATGGTAAAAGTTCCGGGCAAAGACTATTCAATCAGCAGAACGGAAGTAACGCAAAAACTGTATGAATCAATAATGTTCAAGAATCCAAGCTATTTCTGCCGTGACAATGAAAATCTTGATGAAGATGAACTGGAAAATCTTAAAAGGAATACAAAAAACTATCCGGTTGAAAATGTAAGCTGGTATGACGCGATTTATTTTTGCAACAAACTGAGTGCGAAAAAGGGATTGCAGCCTGTCTATGCGGTGGACGGAGAAACTAATGTCCGTAAGTGGGATTACAAGCCGCACGATTACGATGAAATTTATGGCAAGATAACACAGAATATTTTTACGGACGGTTACCGTTTGCCTACTGTTGAAGAGTGGCAGTATGCGGCAAAAGGCGACGAGGATTACGATTATTCAGGAAGCGATGATATTGATAAAGTTGCTTGGTATGATGATAACAGTAATGATGTGACACATCCTGTTGCACAGAAAAGTCCTAATGGTTACGGACTGTACGATATGAGCGGAAATGTTTATGAGTGGTGTTGGGATTCCGATAGTTACGACAACCGCTATAGCTGCGGTGGTAATTGGGCCAGTTATGATAGCCTCTGCAAGGTGAATAGGCGGAACTTTCAAGATGCCTACGGCAGGAACTACAATACCGGCTTCCGCATTGTCCGCTCAAATTACGGCAGTTTAGATATGGTAAAAATTCCAGGAAAAGATTATTCAATCGGCAAAACAGAAGTAACACAAAAACTGTATGAGTCAATTATGGGCGAAAATCCAAGTGAATTCAAAGGAAAAAATAATCCTGTTGAAAATGTAAGTTTCTTTGATGCGATTTATTTCTGCAACAAGTTAAGCATGATGTGCGGTTTGGACGCTGTTTATATTTTGGATGGAGAAACAGATGTGAACGAATGGGGATATGCGCCTAATAAAAGTGAGCATCCTTATTATGAAATTTTTCAACTTAATGGAGAGGCTAACGGTTTTAGGCTTCTAACTTCAGAAGAATGGAGCTATGCAGTAAAAGGCGGACAAAATTTTAAATATGCAGGTAGTGATAATCCTGACGAAGTAGCTTGGTTTGGCAATAACAGCGAAAATACAACCCATCCTGTTGCAACCAAAAAAGCAAACGGCTATGGTCTGTATGATATGCAAGGAAATGTTGGAGAGTGGTGTGTTGATTACCATAATGGATTTACTGTTCAAGGTGGATGCTGGGCACCAGATAAAAAGTTCTCCATTAACTCTGATGATCAATATAATATAATAGGCTTCCGCCTTGCCCGCAATGCGGAATAACTGAAATTTGACTGAAAATCGATTTTTACATTAAAACGGCACAAAGTTCTGTTCTGTGCCGTTTTTTTTCTTGTTGATGTTGTTTTTTATTGTTGTGTGATTTTAAATATGTTTTTGTTGGAATATTGTTTTTATCCTCTAATGTAAAAATTAAAATCTATTTTAATTTTTAAGCACTCCAAGCGGAACAACTAAAACTCCGTCTTCTCGTTTGTAGGCGTATTTTCCAATTCCTGTTAAAACCATAAGGAATGAGGGTTTATTCATTTTGGTTGTATCAATACAGTCTTTTAGTTTTTTAAGAGTTTTTGCACCTTCTTCTATTAAATCGTCACCACCGAGTTTTATTTCTATCAGGCTATATTTTCCGTTTTTAAGGTGAATAACGGCATCACATTCTAACCCTGTATTGTCCCTATAATGATATACAGTGCCATTTATACTTTCTGCAAAAATTCGTAAATCTCGCACACACATGGTTTCAAAAAGAAGTCCAAAAGTGTTTAAATCGTTCAGCAAATCTTCTGGTCCAAGACCTAGGCTTGCACTTGCGATTGATGGATCTACGTAATATCGTGTGTCAGAAGTTCTGATTGCAGATTTTGAGCGAAGATTTGGATTCCATGCAGGCATATCTTCAATAACAAAGATTTTTTTTAGTGCCTTTATGTATGTTTGAACAGTATCTTCGTTTACACTTGATGAATCATTTGCCAAAATGTCGTTTGCTATGGCTGTGGTTGGCGTTTGGCTTCCTTGATTTCTTGCAAAAGAACGCATAATTCGTCTTACACGCTCCTCGTTTTTTTCAATTCCATCTGCTCTGTTTATATCCGACTTTGCAACACCCTCTAAATAATCAAAAGCTTGTTGCAGCGCGGGTTTTTCGTTTAAGTCTATTGCTCCAGGCCATCCTCCCCGGCAAATCAAAAAAGCAAGTTTTTCAATATCATTGGGATTTTCTCCGTCTACATTTGTATTTTCATCAAAAAGTTCTTTTAAACTGATTTCTCCAGTTGATTCTTTTGATTCATATAATGACATCGTTCTCATCATAAGCCATGAAAATCTTCCTGTACCGGAATGATTTATTTCTTTTGTATCAGCAGGAACAGCAGAACCGGTAAGAATGAACTGGCCCATCTCTCCTCTTTGGTCTACTTCGTATCTGATTGAATCCCACAATGTTGGAGCAATTTGCCATTCATCTATAAGACGTGGGACAGCTCCTTTTAGAAGTCTTAGCGGATTTAATTTTGCAAGAGTTAAGTTTTGGTCTTTTTCTATTGGATTGTCCAAATGCAAAATGCTTCCCGCTTTTTGAGAGGCTGTAGTTGTCTTTCCGCACCATTTTGGACCTTCTATAAGAACGGCCCCCTTTGCCTCAAGTTTATCTTGTAAAATAGAATCTACAATTCTGTTATTGTATTTTTTCATGTTTTATATTATTTATACTTTTCGGCGTTTTGTAAAGATTTTGTTCGGCGAGTTGTAATAAAATTTTTCGGCGTTTTGTAAGGTTTTTTGTCTTTTGATTGTTGTAAAACTTGTTTTAAATTAAAATGCAGAAATCAAATTGACCACATTTTTTAGCCAATTGACAAAATTTACGCAGATTACTACAAATCAAAAGATATAAAATATCAGTTTGAAAACAGCGGCTTTTATATAATTGCAGAAAACGAAGAATATCTTTTTGTTCAAATGTTAACGTACAATGGCGCGGTTTATGTAAATTCTTTTAATTGTGGCGGTCAAGGAGCAAAGTGGTGCACGGGAGCTTCTTATTCAATAAAGTATTGGGCGGAACGTGCTTATAATGATTTTGTTTTGGTTCTTGCATATAGCAAAAAAGATTGTGCCGCAGAAAATGAGCGTAAATTTATGTTGGAGTATAACAAAAAATGTAAAAATGCCTAGCTACTCAGTTAAGTTGGGAAAGGGAATGTTTGCAGGACTTACTGACAGAGATTGGTATTGTAAATACTGTATGTGTCATCCAAGTTGTGGAGCATGGAATGGTAATAATTATAGACCTACAGGAACGGGTTCATGTAGTAAGTCCCCAACTGGTAATCATGTGTGGATACATGATTAATTAGTTTATTCTCCTAGTTTTTTTTAGAATTTAGGGAGATTTCATTTTATATTTTTCAAATCTTAAAAATGTCTAATCAAGATATACTTGCGTTCAAGTTTTTGATTAGACGTATTGAATAAAAATTCAAAAACTGGAAGGTTTAAAATATGTAAGATGAAGATTGTTTAGATTTACCAAATGCAACAATAGATGGTGAAACTATTGTTATGCCAGAAGATGCAAGTTATGATTCTGAAAATGAATGTATTGAAATAGATATAAAGAAAGATACAGAAAAAAAGAATGACAAAAATTGATTGATTATCATATTCACATCGGGCAGTTTAATGAAGTTTATTATGATGCTTATGAAGTTTTTCGGGCGATAGAATTTTCTGTGCCAAAAACCAAAGTTACAGAAATTCATTATTCTTCCACATCGTCTTGTCGTGATGATGTGGAACTTTGTAAGGTTGAAGAAGAAATTGCTTATTCCCAGGAATTTTCTTCAAAATCTCTTTGTGTAAAACCTTATCTTTGGTATGTTCCAAAATATGCAGAGCAAAATATCAGCGTAAAATTTGCATTAAAGGCATTTGATTATTGCGGAGTAAAACTTCATCCTTTTGCACAAAACTGGGATTTTTCTAATTCAAAGCATAAAAAAGTATTGGAAGAAATTTTTGAATGTTGCATAGATAATAATAAAGCAATTTTAATTCACTGCGGTAAAGACAAAAGTTGTATGCCAAATCGATTTGAAGATTTTTTCAAAAATTTTCCAGATACAAATGTTATTCTTGCCCATTCAAATCCAGTTGAAGAAACGGTTGCAATACTTGAAAAATATAAAAATGTAAAATCCGATATTGCATATACAAGCAAAGAAAATATTCAAAAACTTATGAATTCAAAAGTAAAAGAGAAAGTTCTATTTGGAACAGATTTTCCTATAACACATTATTTTAATAATCGCCTTTTTAATAAAAAGATTTCTATGCAAGAACAATATTTAGAAGATTGTAATAGAATAAAATTTTATTAATGGATTATATCAATTGAATTGAACAAAAATTTTCAAAAAGAATTTCTATCTTTTTACAATCTTGTTTCATTATCATTCAAACCAAACTTCCGCAGTTCTTGAAATTCAGGTATTTTACACCGTTGCTTTCATATTCAAGGTTTCCGCTGTAGATGACACGTCAATAATTAAGGGAGCTTTAAAAAGATTTAAAAATTCATTTATATCGTTCTGTGCAAGTTCAAAAATTTCCGAGTTTTCAAGGTTCACATATTGATAAGATGGAAAAATCATTTTTGCAAGCGCGCTTTTGGTCAGAGGGCTTTGGCAAAGTTTTCGTATCAGTTTTCAAGGGTTTCGTGGAGATTCAGGCGCAAAAGAGTCCTCGGTTCTGATACTTTTGTTATTTTTCTAACTCTAAAAATCTGCAATTATATCTTGAAAATTATTCTAAAAATATGCACTTTAATCTTGAAAAGTGTTCTAAAAATCTGCATACTTTGATTATGTTAAAAAGAAGAGCGTACAGTTTTCTTGAGGAATGGCGAAAAACAAAAAAGAATGAATGTCTACTTATAAAAGGCGCGCGGCAGATTGGAAAAACTTTTCTTGTTCGCCAGTTTGGGAAAGAAAACTATGAAAGTTTTGTTGAACTTAATTTTGAAAAAGAGCCTGAGCTTAAGTCCGCGTTTGACGGAAATCTTGATGTTCCAAATATAATAAAGGAAATTTCCCTTCGCAAACCTGGAATAAAAATTATTCCGCATAAAACTCTTCTTTTTTTTGACGAGATTCAGTCTTGTCCGCAGGCAAGAACGGCTTTGAAATTTTTGGCGCAGGATGAAACTTTTGATGTGATTGCGACAGGTTCTCTTCTTGGAATAAATTACAAGGAAATTTCTTCTATTCCGGTCGGCTATGAGCGGCAGTATGAGATGCATTCCCTTGATTTTGAGGAATTTCTTTGGGCTTTGGGGATTGAGCAGAGCGCGATTTTAAGCCTGAAAGAAAACTTTGACAATAAAATCCCGGTTGAAAAATCCACGAATGAGGTTATACAGAAGTATCTGCGCGAGTTTATGGCTGTCGGCGGAATGCCTGAGGTTGTGAACAAATTTCTTGAGACAAGCAATTACAATGTGGTTCACGAGGAGCAGCAGAAAATCCTGAATGATTATTTGAATGACATCGCAAAATACGCTTCAACGGCGGACAAGCCAAAGGCAAGAAACTGCTATCTTTCAATTCCGCGCCAGCTTGCAAAGGAAAATACAAAATTCAAATATAGCGAGGTTGAAAAAGGCGGAACAGCCCGAAAGTATGCAAATTCCCTTGACTGGTTGCGCGATGCGAATCTTGTGCGTTATTGTTATAATTGCATTCCGCCAGAATTTCCGCTGGCAGCTTATGTTCGGGATGAGCAGTTCAGAATTTATCTGAATGACATAGGGCTTTTAATCTGCATGTACGGCTATCAAATGAAGGAAGCTGTTGTTACAGATTCTCTTTCGGGGACTGTAAAGGGCGGGATTTACGAAAATCTGATTGCCGATTTTTTAGTCAAAAAAAATTATCCTCTTTATTATTTTAAGCGTGATGACAGTTTTAGCGAGGTTGAGTTTTTGATTGAAAAAGAATGTTCTGTTGTGCCGATTGAAGTGAAGTCAAAAAAAGGCAGTACTTCATCTTTGGATTCTCTTCTTAAAAAAGATGAAATAAAATATGGCTACAAAATAATAAATGGCAATGTGGGGCAGCTTGGAAAGAAAATCACGATTCCGCATTATATGTGCATGTTTTTGTAAAGAGTTAAAAATACGAGATGTGCCATTATCATTCCACCAAACTTCCGCAGTTCTTGAAATTCAGATATTTTACACCGTCGCTTTCACATTCAAGGTTTCCGCTGTAGATGACGGTAGGATTCTCGGCGTTTTTTGCAAATCCTGCAAATTTTTTCAGATTTTTAGCGAATTCTGTGTTGAAAGTTGAGGCCGCCTTTATTTCAACTGGAACAATGCTCCGCCCATTTTGGATTATCAGGTCAATTTCAAAACCTTTGCTGTCTCTAAAATAATACAGTGATTTTTCCTCGCCTTTGTTGTACTGCGATTTTAATATTTCAAGGACTGTCATGTTTTCAAAAAGATTTCCCATAAGCGGATCTCGTGAAACCTGCTCCGCGTTTTTTATCCCCAAAAGGTAGCAGGCTAATCCTGTGTCATAAAAATAAATTTTCGGAGACTTTACAAGCCGCTTGGTAAAATTTTCAAAGTAAGGCTCAAGGCGGAAGATGATAAATGATGACTCAAGAATTGAAATCCATTCAGAAATTGTAGTTGAAGAAACTCCAGTGTCATTTGCAAGCGATTCATAATTCACAACCTGGCCGATTCTTCCTGCCACAAGACGAAGAAATTTTTCAAACAGATTTTTGTGCTTCACGTTTAAAAGCGACTGCACATCCCGCTCCACATAGGTCTGAAAATAAAAGCGGTAAAGCAAATCGACAGGCTGGTTTTCCGAATAATGGAGAGGCATGAATCCCTGATACAAATACTCATCTTTTGAAAGGTTCTGTCCAATCCGCAAAAGCTCAGAAATAGAATATGGAAGAAGATTTATGACAGCGGTTCTTCCTGCAAGCGACTGCGAGATTGCAGATTTCAGTCCTTGCTGAAAGCTGCCTGTAAGAATGAACTGTCCGTTTTGTTTTTTTTCATCGACTAAAACCTGAATTTTATTTAGCAGGGCAGGAACTCGTTGGATTTCGTCAATAATCAAGGGTGCCTTAAAAAGATTGAAAAATTCATTTATATCGTTTTGTGCAAGCGCAAAAATTTCCGGGTCTTCAAGGTTCACATATTGATAAGATGGAAAAAACATTTTTGCAAGCGTGGTTTTGCCGGATTGACGTGGACCTAATATTGTAACAACAGGAAAATATTCGGCACAACGCTTTAGTTCTGGCTCTATTTCTCGTTTTGTGGTTTGCATAGTAAAATTATATAAAAAATGGTACAAATTTCAAGTTCAACTTTGGATTTGTACCAAAATAATTAGATTACTAAGAAGAAAGCTTTTTTTAGCTCCATTCAGGGGTGTTCCAAAGGTTCAGTTTTGTGCCGATTTTATTTTTTATTGCACTGTCGTAGCAGAATCTTCCCCAGGCAACGTCTTCTGTTGGCATTCCGCCGACTGCGTAAACAATTATTTGCTCATCGCTGTCTCGTGCTTGTTTTTTGTTGTTTACAATATCGCCAATTTCTACCAAGTCTGATTCTTTTACAATGCCTTCTACAACTGCGTCGTAAAAAGCCATTCCAATTAGGGTTGAAACGTTCTTTTGTGTTGGTGCGGGCTTTCCTTTTCCCCAGCCGACGTACATTTTGTAGTCATCGCTTACAAGTTTGAATTTTTTTGTGTCTTTCCAGCCTTCGTGGTTCATTAAAAGAGCGCTTGTGCTTATTACTAAAGCTCCACTTTTTATCCATTCATCTTTTAGGAAAGGATTGTCTTCGTATTTTGCGGCATTTGTTGTTCCAAAATAAATAATGTCGCTGTCTTTTGCAGCGCTTTCGATTGAATCGCAGACAACAAAATCTTTGAATGTAGGGCAATATTCCTTGCAAAAATCTATGAATTCATTGATACCTTTTTCTGAGCGGCCTTTTATTTTTATTGTTGTTACAGAAGGTTTTTCTGTCGCGATTGCTAAGGCTGCTGTTCTTCCCATTACACCAGGACCTACAATTGTTGCAATTTTTGGCTCTTTTATGGAAAGATAGCGGATTCCAAGTCCTGGAACGGCTCCCGTTCGCATTGAACTTATAAGGTTTGCGGACATATATGCGTAAGGCGCGCCGGTTTCCGCATCCAAAAGTTGAAGCATTAAAACAGAGCGAGGCAATCCTTTTGAGCGGTTTTTCTGGTTTGAACCGTAAGTTTTTATTCCGCAAGTATGAAATTCTCCGCCCAGATATGCGGGCATTGCCATAAAGCGATAGTCAGGTCCATTAAGAGGAAAATCCTTTATAGAAGAACTTTCCGGGAACGACATTTTTAGCCCGTGTTCATTGCCGTTTGCGCCGCCCATACGGTAATCTCCATTTCCAATCAGCGAAAAATGTTTTTCCATTACGTCGATGCAGTTTTTCATGTTTTTTACGCCGCATTTAATCAAATCTTTTTCGTTTAGAAACAGAATGTCGATATTAGGAAAAATGTTTTCATTCATATAAAACCTCCAAAGTGGTTCAGAAAATTATTTTTCAAAATCTTGATTCATTATATTTGCCGAAAAAAAATTTCCAATGCGAATTTTTACAA
The DNA here is from genome assembly GCA_002437725.1 of Treponema sp. UBA6367. Lineage (GTDB taxonomy): Bacteria > Spirochaetota > Spirochaetia > Treponematales > Treponemataceae > Treponema_D. The sequence goes on along the minus strand of DJRF01000013.1, from coordinate 126,278 downwards.
GAAAAATAAAAATTTTAGTTTTACATTGTTGCAAAGTGAGGTTGAACATGGAACGTATAGCAGAACATCCTATTTTAGGAGTTCCAGAAAAAGGGGAACTCGTAACGTTTATATTTGACGGAAAAGAAATGCAAGGGTATGAGGGGGAGCCGATTGCAATGGCCTTGCGTGCGGCTGGAATTTTAAAGCACAGAGAAACTTCTAAATTGCATAAACCAAGAGGAATTTTTTGCGCTATTGGGCGTTGCACAGACTGCGTAATGGTTGTGGATGGCGTTCCAAATACTAGGACTTGCATAACTCCTTTAAAAGCCGGAATGAAAGTTCAAACTCAGTATGGATGTTCGGCTGAAAAAACTTGGTAAGGCGGAAACAAATATGGAAAGATATGATTTGATTGTAATTGGCGCAGGACCTGCTGGTCTTAGCGCAGGAATAGAAGCGGCTAAGCACGGAATGAATGTTATGATTTTTGATGAAAACCATAAGCCGGGCGGACAGCTTTTTAAGCAGATTCATAAATTTTTTGGTTCAAAAGAACATAAGGCAAAAATCCGTGGATTTAATATTGGAACAGAGCTTTTAAAAGAAGCGGAAGAAGTTGGTGTTCAGGTAAAACTGGACGCAACTGTAACCGGCATTTTTGAAAACAAGGAAGTTACGGTAAATCACGATGGCGCGATTCATCATTACAAAGGCTCAAGCGTGATTATTGCCACAGGAGCGGCAGAAAATATGGTTCCTTTTGAAGGGTGGACTTTGCCGGGCGTTATTGGAGCTGGAGCGGCTCAGACAATGATGAATCTTCATGGTGTAAAGCCTGGAAAAAAGATTCTTATGCTTGGAAGCGGAAACGTTGGCCTTGTTGTTAGTTTTCAGCTGCTGCAGGCTGGCTGCGAAGTTGTTGCGCTTGTTGATGCGGCTCCTAGAATCGGCGGTTATGGTGTTCATGCGGCAAAGGTTGCCCGAACTGGAGTTCCGTTTTTTCTGGGTTATACAATCAAAAAAGTTGAAGGAACTGAAAAAGTTGAAGGCGTAACAATCGGCAAGGTTGACGAGCATTTTAAGATTATTCCGGGAACGGAAATTCATTTTGATGTTGATACAATTTGTGTTGCGGTTGGTCTTTCGCCAATGAGCCAGCTTTTGAAAATGTCTGGCTGTGCAATGGAGGATAATCCAAAGCGGGGCGGGCAAGTTCCGGTTGTTGATGAATATGGCGAAACTTCTGTTCCTTGTCTTTTTGCGGCAGGAGATGTAAGCGGAATTGAAGAAGCAAGTTCTGCGATGATAAAAGGACGAATGGCAGGTTTGCGTGCCGCCTATAAAACAGGATTTGCAGAAGAAAATTTGATGGAAAAAGACGAATCCTTGTTTGAAAAAGATTTGAACAGTTTGCGCCAGGGAATGTTTGCTCCTTGCAACCGTGGAAAACTGATTGAAAAGACAGACGAAGGAATTTCGGTTTCAAAAAATCTGCTTGCAAAAGGATTTGTTGCAGATGATGAGATTGAACGCTTTCCGGGAGTTACGCATCAAAAAGGAATACACCCGGTAATTGAATGTACGCAGAATATTCCTTGCAATCCGTGCCAAGATGCGTGCAGAAAAAATTGTATAAAAATTGGCTCGTGCATTACAGCCTTGCCAGTGGTTGCGCAAAACTGCGGTTGTACAGGCTGCGGAATGTGTGTTGCAAGCTGTTCCGGGCAGGCAATTTTTCTTGTGGATGAAGATTTTGAGCCGGGGTTCACGAGCATTACGATTCCGTATGAATTTTTGCCGCTTCCAGAAAAAGGGGATGTTGGAAAAGCTTTAAGCCGAAGTGGAGATGTTCTTTGCGATGCTGAAGTTGTCGGCGTAAGAACGGCAGCCGCTTTTGACCACACGTATTTGCTTACGATGAAAGTTCCAAACGAGTTTGGCTATAAAGCCCGCTTTTGGAAAAAGAGCTAGGCGGGGCGTTACGGGGTGTCCCCGTTAGAAGGGGTAGGTGGCAACGAAGTGCCGCCGAGGGGAAGACCTGCCCCCCCCAAAAAAAAAATGATGGAGATTAAAAATTATGATGAATGATAGATTGCGCGATATTGGAGAATTTGTTTCGGGTCCTGATGATGATTTGGTGATTTGCCGATGCGAGGAAATAACGAAAGGTGAAATAAGGCGGGCTGTTCACGATGGAATGTTTACAATGCAGGAAATCAGGCGGTATTTGCGAGCCGGAATGGGGCTTTGCCAGGGACAGACTTGTTCAAAACTTGTGAAGGGAATTGTTGCCGCTGAACAAAAAGTAACCCCGGCAACAGTAAATCCGGCAACAAGCAGAGGTCCAATCAGACCGACTGAAATGCACACTTTAGCAAGCGAGGTATTGTGATATGAAAACAAAGGCTGATGTTATTGTAATTGGAGCTGGAATTGTTGGAAATGCCACGGCGTATTATCTTGCCAAAAAAGGAAAAAGCGTAATTGTCCTTGAAGCGAGCGACTATATTGGAAATGGCGGTTCTTCGCGTAATGGAGGAGGCGTCCGTCAGTCCGGGCGAAATGTAAAAGAACTGCCGCTCATGGTTTGGGGCGTAAAAAATATCTGGCCGGGATTAAGCGCGGAGCTTGGCGTTGACACTGAATATACGCAGGAAGGAAATCTTCGTCTTGGAAAAACTGAGGAACATTTAAAGATTTTGCAAAAACTTGCAGACAATGCTGTAAAATGCGGTGTTGATGTAAAGATGATTAATGCCGAGGAAGTGAAAAAAATCAATCCGTATATGAGCGATGCAGTTGTTGGAGCTTCCTGGTGTCCAACTGATGGACATGCGAATCCGCTTACTACAACTTTGGGTTTTTATAAATGTGCAAGAAAACTTGGTGCTGATTTTATAACTGGTGCGCCGGTTTCTAGAATTGTCTTAAAAGCTGGAAAGGTTTGTGGCGTTGAATCTGAAGGGCAATTTTTTGAGGCGGAAAATGTGGTTGTTGCCGCCGGTTACGAAAGCAACCCGATTTTGAATACAGTTGGAATTACAATTCCTATGAAAAAAAAGCGGTTGCAGTGCCTTGTAACGGAAGCGCAGCCACAGATGTTCAGGCAGATGCTGGGAACGGCAATGGCTGATTTTTATGGTCATCAGACAAAACATGGTTCGTTTGTTTTTGGCGGACACGATGGATATGAAGATTTTGCAAACCCTGAATTAGAAAGCAATGAATATCCGCCAAGCACTGCTGATTTTACAAGCGCGTGCGCAAGAGGAATTCTTGGATATTTTCCGCGTCTTGCAAATGCAAAAATTGTTCGTTCTTGGGCTGGCTATGAAGATTTGGCGAGCGATGGTGTTTGCACTGTAAGCAAGGTTGATGAAGTTCCGGGTTTGTATATTGAATGCAGTTTTTCAGGACACGGATTTGGAATTGGGCCGAGCGCGGCTTTTAATATTTCTGAATTGATTTGCACAGGAACTTGCCCTGCGGACATAAGCACTTTGCGCTACAATCGGTTTAAGCCTGCGTTGTGATTTTTGAGAGCAGTTGTGAATCGGGCTTTTAGAAAAATGAAAAAAACGTAAGCGAAGCTGCAATTTATGAAGATTTTGTGCGATAAGAACGGCTAAGGTTGCGTAGCAACCCAAACCAATGCAAACGAAGTGCGAGCACAACCATCTGAATAAATTGCATTTTCGCTGAAAGCTTTTTTACAGTTATAAAAGGCTCGACTTTTGACCTGTTAAAAAAAATATTGACAAAATAAAATCCGTTTGCTAATGTTTTTATAGATATGGCAAAGACGTCAGAACTCTAGGGTTTTGACGTCTTTTTTGTTTTAAATCTGATTTTGGCGAGGCGGATTATGAAAGAAGAAAAATTGCATATTCATACGATTCAGTCATATCTGGTTATGGAAACAGAAAAATTTTATCAGAAAATTATGGCTGATTTTGGAATTTCTCATTTTTATAGTTTTCAGACTGATGAAGAAAAAAAAGTGCCGTTTTTGGAAGACAGTTGCTCGAACATTTTGTTTGAATATTCTGGAAACAACATGAACTCTTTTTTGATTGGCAATTCCGGAAATTTGCAGACTTTGACTTTGAAAAGAAACTGCGATTACTTTGGAATTCGTTTTCAGCCGGGCGCAAATCCGTTTTTTGAAAATCAGGAAGTAAAAGATTTGGTTGGTCAAAGAATCAATTTGCAGAATTTTGATATTTTAAAAAATCTTTCAGAAAAAATGTCTGAGCAACAGACTTTTACAAACAGAATGTGCACTTTTATGGAAGAATATCGAAACTGGCTAAAAACAACTGAAAGCGGACAAAAGCATTTGTTTTTTCAGATGGTGGATTTGATTGTAAAAAAAGATGGTTTGTTAAAAATCAGCGAATTGATTGACTACACAGGATATTCCTCGCGCTACATAAATCTTTTGTTTGAAACATTTTTGGGCTGCAGCGCAAAGCAATTCTGCAAAAACGTAAAAATGCACACAATTATAAATGAATTGAACCGTTCAAATATTGATTCGTTTCCAAATTTTTACAGCAAGTTTGATTTTTACGATCAAAGCCATTTTGTTCATTCGTTCAAGGAATTTACAGGAGTTTCCCCAAAGGAATATGTGAATCAGGTGAGGAAAAGTTCGTACAAGACAAAGATTGTTGATTTTTAATTAGGGTGAAAGTTGAGTTTTTAGAAAAAATAATACGTCTGCTCAAGGTACGCTTGCAATCAAGATCTTGACACAGATGTTTTTAAGGTTCGTATAAACCTTAAATAAAAGCGTAAGCGAAGTTGCAATTTGACACACAACCTTAACTTATATAAAAATATCTTCAGATTGTGTTGAGGCTTTCCCTGTTGTATTTTAGTCGAATGATTTGTTAGTTGCTTGTGATTTAGTAAAACATAAACCTTACCGATGATAGAAGCAGGGGTAAGATAATGACAAGAAAGTTTAATATTCATGGTGACAATATTGTAGAATGCGAGCGAGCATTTAAATTGTGCAAAAAAGCCCTGAATGTTGAAGAGTCTAAAATAGTAAAAGGAACTTCAATCTTTTGCCCTTCATTTTTCGCATCGACTAAAACAGACGATTTTATTTTCACTTTCTTTCCTGGATATGGTCGCTGGAATTTTAATATTCTCTCTCTAATTCAAAGCACAGAAAATTCACTTCGAGAAGCACCTGATATATTGATAACGGAAATCGAAAATGATAAGGAAACTCCTCTTATTGCAATCGAATTTTGCGGAGCATTGGCAGCAGGTAATCAGGCATGGCAGAGAAGCGGACGAGGATATTCAGCCGGAATGTCAAAAACGCCTTATCTCTATGTCGCAGAAATTGGCGGTTTTGAGCTTGATACAAACACACGGGAGAGAAAAGCTGCATGACTTCCAAATGCAGCTGTTCCGTTCAGTTATCTGACATACTCGTATGAAAGTTCTCCTGTTCTTCCAATTTATGAAAGAAGTGCAGGGGCTGATGATATAACGAAAGAATGTTATAAAAATGTGTTTGCGGAAAAAGAACTTGCTGAAATTATTGGTAAGATTTTGACAAAACAAGATTATTCTGAAGTATGCAGCAGAATCGAAGAGAAAGATTTGGAGTTCGTAAAAATTCGTTCCGCAGAGCTTAAGAAAAACACTTTCTGTTCCGAAGACTGGCAGAATGCCTATGATTCCTTGAAAAATAACGGTCATTTTCTTGATTTCGTGGAAAAATCGGATACGATAAAGTACAAAAAGAAAATTGCGGATAAAACCATTGCGACTGAAACAGCAAGAAAATTCATTTTCCTTACCTGTGAATATGCAATAGGGATTTCATCGTCTGACTTGCCTTTTTGTTTGATTCCAAAAGAAAACAAAGAAAAATTCTTATCTGAAATCAAAACTCTCTATCCTAATCTCACAAAGGAATTCAAGAATTGGTTTACAAATTCAGAACAGCCTGTAATTGTTCTTTTGAACGGTTTTAAGCATGGAGGAGACGATGCCCGGCCAGACCGGGGACTTGTGCCTTTTGCCCGAATGCTTACAGGAAAAGAAGCCGACATTCTTACATTTGTTTATGGTCCTTCGTATAAAGCAAACTGGAAAATTATGGAAGAAAATCCTCGCAAACTTGGCGAAAAGAACGAGATTTGGGAAGCGATTTTCTCAGCTTCAGATGCAGTCATCGCCGATTCTGCAACTTCTGAGATGAAAAAAATTTCTTTTGTAAAATCTGAATTCAGCAAGCAAACTCCAAAACAAGTAATCTATGAAACAATAAAGTCTTCTACATTAAAAATCGGAGAAAATGATGTTGATACTATTATGCATACAATCTTCACGCAGTTAAAATCACCAGAAATAAAAATCTTTGAAGGAATGTGCAACCCTCCTGGCGGCGACTGGAGCGGAATTTCTGTTCTTTCAAATATGTTTGAATACCGCTGGCTCTCGCTTCCGCGCGTAAGCCATTCGGGAGCTAAAAGACCAGACCATGTTTTTGAAATCACAGGAATTGAAACAAAACCCATTATTCTTTCTGTAGAATCTAAAGAAAATGCCCGAGCACTTGAAGAAAATATAGGTGAAAACTTGAACCGTTATCTTACAGATTTGATGGATTATTCTGTGAATGCAAGACGCAGTTTGCCAATAGGCGAATGGAAATATGATGACACAAAACTTGATTCTGGCGATTTTCTCTTCGCTTCTGCGGCTGCCTATATCTTCATGAAAGAAGGAGATTTTGAACTCGTTGAAAACAAAGTTAGTTGCGACATTATTTTCTCATATTACTTTGGCGATAATGGAAAATGCACAATCAAAATTTCTTCATATTCTGAACTTGGAAAGAAAATAGCGGATGCAATCTGCAATGCAGAATGTCCTCTTGAAAATCTTTCTTTAGTTATAGTTTAAGTAAAGGGATTCAGTCACTTCTTCCTGCTTTGAATTCAAAATCTTGCTCACGGCAGAGTTTCCATTTGAGAGCGAAAGTTTCCGTTTATAAAGTTCTTTCGGCATATCGGAAAAATAATTCGTTCCTGCTCGTGACCCGTCAAAAGACAAAGCCCAAGAAATATTTCTCGAATTCAATTTGTCCAGTTCAGTAAAGAAATTCTGCAAGTCCAAATCTTTTATATAGCGGTTATGACTGTCGGCATAAGGCGGATCGAAATATACAAAATCCCCCTCTTTTGCCTGTGCTAAAGTTTCCTCGTAGCTCTGACATTCAAAATAAACGCCTTTGATTCTTTCGTGCCAAATCCGCACATTCTTTGCGAACATATCCGGCTTCATTCCTTGTCTTGAAAGATGAAAAGAATTGTTGAATTCTCCTTCTCCGTTGAAACGCACAATGCCATTTACGCACGTCCGCATTATAAAATTCAAATCAAGCGGATTGTGAGTTTTATTGAAACGAGAACGGCAATCGTAAAAAACTTTCGGCAAGCCGTCAGCATTTTTTATATGATTCAACTGCAACTGCTTGTATTCAACATTGAGGGCATTCCATTTTTCTGTGTAGTCGGAAATAACTTCTTCTGGCTCTGATTGAATCAATTTCCAAAGATTTATTAGCGGCTCGTAAATATCGGAAGCGACCGCCCCCTCATGTGCGAAAAGAAAAAGCAAAGCACCGCCACCCAAAAACGGCTCTAAATAGCGGTTATAAGATTTTGCCTCGCGGGCAATAAGCGGGGCTTGTTTTCGCTTGCTTCCAGTCCACTTTATGAGAGAGGGAATCGTCTTGTCTTTCGCAGGCATACACATTCTAATTTTCCTCGCTTACGCTATCAAACAGCGAAAGTCCATTGTTGCAATGATTCAGTCTTTCGTTCGCGATTTTTATATATTTATCTTCAAGCTCAAATCCCACATAATGCAAGCCGTTCATTTTTGCCGCAACGCAGTCAGTTCCGCTTCCGACGAAAGGAACCAGAATAGTATCGCCCTCTTTTGCTGAAATATCGAGCATACGCTTAATGAGGCGGACAGGTTTTTGTGTCGGGTGTTTTCCGTAGGCAAGTTCTTCCTTTGACTTGTTGTTAGGCACGTCCCAGACAGTACGCATTTGTTTTCCGGCCTGCTTTAAATTATCTTCCGGAAAAGAAAGCGATTTTGATTTTTCATAGTCAAAATAATATTCCCGTTTTTTTGCAGTTCCTGTGTGTCCCCATAAGATTGTCTCGTGACTTGCGGTGAGTCTGCGTCCAGAGAGATTTGGAAAACTGTTACGCTTGTACCAGACAACTTCATTGATAATCTCAATGTTCTGCAGTTGTAAGATAAAGTTTATGATTCCAATGTTGTGATAAGTTCCGTGAATCCAAAAAGAACCTGTCGGCTTCACAAGTCTTTTTACCTCGCTGATCCAAGCTGAACAGAAATTGAAATATTCGATGAGTGGCATATTATCCCAATTTTCCATTACCTTAGACCAGTTTCCACCGAAGCCAGCGAGTTTCTCTGAGTTGTCCCATGACCAGTTTCCGCCAGAGCTAAGGTTATAAGGCGGGTCAATTATTGCGACATCAAATGAGTTTGAAGGGAGTTTTTTCATTTCCTCAATGCAGTTTCCCTTTATGATTGTGTCAATCGGGAGAGGATTTTCTAATTCAAGTTCCAGGGCATCAGCCATTTTGTTCCCCTTTCTGTAACAGTGAAAGGAACTTGTCCAGTTCTTCCTTGTCGTACATTCTGTAGCCGTTCAGCGGATTTCGGACGGCTTGAAATTTTCCTGCCTTATCCCAGTTTCGCAAAGTAAGAGGTGTTACACCAATATATTCTGCGGCCTGTGCTATTGTCATAAGATTCTGTAGATTCTTCATAAACATTGATAAACCTTGATAAAATATATCGTAAAGAATTAAGATTGGTCAATTAATAAAAAAGAAAATTTGATGTATAAAATACTATTTTCAAAGTTCAACACTAAGTAGAAATTTTATTGCGATTTTTTACAATTCAAAAAAGAAGAAAAATATTATTATTCTGATAACAAAGGCGTTGAAAGAATCCTAAGGGCAAGATGGGCTTTATGGAATTTTTTGACGCTTTTTTATTTTCGTGAAAGCGAGGTGAACTATGAAAAAGACAGTTAGAAACTTTATTTTTGGTGTTGGACTTGTTTGCATGGCAGTTGCATTAAATTCTTGCAGCAAGAAAAAAGCGGAAGTTAAATATGAATATACAGGAAAGCCTGAATATGCAGAATTTGCAAATCAAGTGAAGGGTGTCTTGAAAGTCGGAATTGAATGTGCCTACGCTCCGTTCAACTGGACGCAGCCGACAAAAGAAATTCCCGGGCATCCAGAACTGACTGCCGAGCCGATTTATGGTTCTGCGGATTACACTTACGGTTACGATGTTATTTTTTCAAAATTGCTTGCCGATGAAATGGGTCTTAAACTTGAAATTCACAAGAACGACTGGGCTTCAATCTGGATGGGCTTAAAAGCAGGCGATTATGACCTTGTTGAGTCAGGAAGTATTTATTCTGAAGAACGAGATACTTTTCTTGATTACATTGATCCTTACTACAACCGGTTCAATGTTATCGTTGTAAAAAAAGGAAGTCCTTATGAAAAATACACAAGGCTTGAACAATTTAAAGGCTTGAAATTTACAACGCAGATAAACACGAACTGGCCTGCATATATTAATCAGGTTCCAGAGCCTGTAATTCTTCCGTATCCAGATACTTGCACAGAAGTAATTATGAAAGTTGCGATGGGCGATGTTGACTGCGGTGTAATGGACTGGCCTACTGCTTATTCAGGTTGTCTTTCAAATCCAAATGTTGTTATCTGCCAGCTTGAAAAAGGATACGATTTTGTAACGCCGGAAGGAGCTTCTGATGTCTGCACGCCTTCTGTAATCGAAGGAAATACAGTTGCGGTAGAAGCGCTGAAAAAGGCAATGCACGCAATTGGCTGGAATCAGGAACTTATGGACAAATATATGAAGTTGGCTATTGAAACACAGCCATTGAGCAACTAATTTAGCAATTAAAAATCTTGTGCTGTAAAAAACGGATGAATAGTCAATTTTCGCAGCACAATTTGCTATTTGTAGGTCAAAAGTAGAGTTTTTAGAAAAAAGATTATGTCTGATTAAGGTGCGCTTAAGTTCAAAACCTTGATTCAGCCATTTTTAAGGTTCGTATAAACCTTAAATAAAAGCGCAAGCGAAGTTGCAATTTGTGAAGATTTTGTGCGATAAGAACAGTTAAAGTTGCGTAGCAACCCAGACCAATGCAAACGAAGTGCGGGCACAACCATCTGAATAAATTGCAAATTCGCTGAAAGCGTTTTTTTTACAGTTATAAAAACTTGACTTTTTATAGGAGTCTTTATGAACGATAAAGGACTTTTTTATTGGGTTTGGTTTATCTTTAAAAATTATTGGAGTTACTTTCTAAAAGGAACGGTTCTTACTCTTGAAATTGCAATCATCGGTACAATTCTCGGTTATGTTTTAGGGTTTGCCATTGGATTGGTTCAGGCTACACCGGTTTCTAAAAGTGACAATCTAGTGCATAAAATAGGTTTTAGCGTATTAAAGCCTGTTTGCTCTGTTTTTGTTGCAATTTTCCGCGGAACTCCAATGATGGTTCAGGCAATGGTTTTTTATTACGGATTAAAAAATGCTGGAGTGGATGTTTCTCCATTTTTAGCTTCTTTGATTGTTTTGATGATGAATACCGGAGCTTATATGGCGGAAACTGTCCGTGGAGGAATTATTTCTATTGATAAAGGTCAGTTTGAAGGTGGATTTGCGCTTGGAATGAGCCACACAAAGACAATGTTTGCTGTAATTCTTCCGCAGGCTTTCAGAAATATTGTTCCAGAGATGGTCAACCAGTTTTTGACCAACTTAAAAATGACTTCAGTATTGAATGTTATTGGCGTTTACGAACTTTATTTTGCGACAAAAAGCGCGGCTGGAATTTATTATCGTTACTTTGAATCTTATATTATTTGCGCAATTTTCTATTTTATCATTTGTACAGTCTTTACAAAGATTCTTAAAGTTGTGGAAAAGAAGGCTTTTCAGCAAAAGGATTATGAGCTTGCTGTTGAGTATATGAGTGGAGCGGCTGAATAGACGGGAGCTTTTTTATGGAAGAAAAAGAAACTAAAAACTGTGAACCGATTTTAAGGGTTGAGCATCTTGTAAAAAAATTTGGAAATCACGAAGTTTTAAAAGATTTGGATTTTACCGTAAATAAAGGCGAAGTTGTCTGCGTAATCGGTTCGTCTGGTTCTGGAAAATCAACAATGCTTCGGTGCATAAACGGGCTGGAAATAAAAACCAGCGGAAAAATCATTTTTAATGGAAAAGAAGTCGGCACAAACTCAAAGGAACTTGCGAAATTCCGCACAAGAGTTGGAATGGTTTTTCAGTCATTTAATCTTTTCAATAATATGACAGTTCTTCAGAATTGCATGGCAGGAACAACAAAAGTTCTAAAAATGAAAAAAGAAGAGGCTGAATTTCTTGCGATAAAATATCTGCGGAAAGTCGGAATGGCTCCGTATATCAACGCTCATCCAGCGCAACTTTCAGGCGGTCAAAAGCAGCGGGTTGCAATCGCCCGCGCATTGACAATGCAGCCAGAAATGCTTTTGTTTGATGAACCGACTAGCGCGCTTGACCCGGAGATGGTTGGCGAAGTCCTGAACGTAATGAAAGATTTGGCGCAAGAAGGGCTGACAATGATGATTGTTACGCATGAAATGGCTTTTGCAAAAGATGTTTCAACGCGCACAATTTTTATGGATCAAGGTTTTATTGTAGAAAATGATTCTCCGGATGTTATTTTTACAAATCCAAAAACACCAAGAATGAAAGAATTCTTAAAAAGATATATGGAGGCATAAAATAAAAACAGCCAAAAATGGCGTCTGTTTTTATTTTATTAAGTTTGCGTTGCAAACTTATTTATAAACTGCAATTTCTCACTTTGTTGCGAAATTGCAATAAAAACTCAAATCGAAAGTTGAAACTTTCTCATTGATTTTTTATGGAGGAAATATGAGTGCAGAAAATTATACAATCACAATTGCCAGAGGTTTTGGTTCAGGTGGAAAGGAAATTGCTTCAACTGTTGCAAAGGAACTTGGAATCCACTGTTACGAAAACCGCATTTTAACGTTGGCATCGCAATTAAGTGGAATTGACCGCCAGCTTTTTGAGGAAGTAAATGAAAAGCTTCAGCAGAAACATTCTGGAATCACATCGCTTTTACGTGGACTTCCAAGGCGGACAGTTGCAACTCCAGAAAAGAAAAAGTTTGCAAGCGATGACCAGCTTTACGAATATGAAAAACAAATTATCGAGGAACTTGCAAATACAGAAAGTTGCGTAATTGTCGGAAAGGCTGCGGATTGGGTTTTAAAAGACCGTGAGCGAGTCCTAAGCGTTTATATCGAAGCTCCACGTTCATTTTGCCGTCCAAGAATCATGAAGCAGATGGGAGTAACAGCTGAAACGGCGGATATTTCAATTACAGAAACAGATAAGTACCGCGCGGAATATTACGAATATTACACGGGCGGAAACTATTGGACAAATCCGGTCAATTACGATTTGACTTTGAACACAGCCAGACTTGGAATTGACGGATGTGTTGACATTATAAAGCACGCGCTGTTCACAAAGTTTCCAGATTTAATATCAGAAGCAAAATCAGAATCTAAGCCAAAAACTGAATAAATAATTGGAGGTCGTTATGTTTACATATCATATTCCGACAAAAGTTTACTTTGGAAAAGGACAGCTTGAAAATTTAGGGAATGTCGCAAAATCTTATGGAAAAAGAATTCTTTTGGTTTACGGCGGCGGTTCAATAAAAAAAACAGGCGTTTATGATTCAGTCTGCGGATATTTAAAGAAATCTGGAATGGAAATTTTCGAATGTTCAGGAATCGAGCCGAATCCAAAAGTTGAATCTGTCCGCAAAGGAATTGAAATATGTAAACAGAATAAAATTGATGTTGTTTTAGCAGTTGGCGGCGGTTCTGTAATGGACGCTTCAAAATTTATTTCGATTGGTTCTTGCGTCGATTTTGATGTGTGGGATTTTATTTCAAAAAAGCTTCCTGTGGAAAAAGCCCTTCCGCTTCTTTGCGTTTTAACCATTTCTGCAACCGGCTCGGAAATGGATAACACCGCGGTTTTGAATAATTCCGTAACACAGGATAAGCTCGCCTTAATCAATGACAAGTTGTTTCCGGTGGCATCGTTTTGCGACCCGGCTTTAACTTATTCAGTTGGGAAATACCAGACAGCTTGCGGCAGCGCGGACATTCTTAGTCATTTGTTTGAAGTCTATTTTAATTTTAATCAGGATTTGTATATGCTCGACACTCAAATGGAAGGAATGATGAAAACAGTCTTTAAGTATGCGCCGGTTGCTCTAAAAGAGCCGGAAAATTATGAAGCGCGGGCAAATTTAATGTGGACTTCAAGCTGGGCGATAAACGGCTATATTTACGGTTGCAACAAAAATCCGTGGAGCTGTCACGCGATGGAACATCAGTTGAGCGGAGTTTACGATATTACTCACGGATTGGGGCTTGCAATTTTAACTCCTCATTGGATGGAATATGTTCTGAGTGAAGAAACTTTGCCGAAATTCTACGATTTTGCACTTAATGTCTGCGGAATTCCAAGAACTGAAGACAAACTGAAAGCTGCAAAACAAGGAATTGAATATGTAAAGAATTTCTTTTTTAATCAGCTTGAACTAAAAAATTCTTTGTCTGCAATCGGAATTGATGACAAAAATTTTGAAATGATGGCAAAAAAAGCTTGTGGCGCAAATGGATTCATCAATGGCTGGAAAAAACTTTATCCGGAAGATGTCTACAATATTTACAAGGCTAGTTTGTAAAACCTAGTGCTGGAGGGCAGATATTTTCATTTTCTTCTATATACTTTTTTTGTTCAATTTATTATAATCCTAAAGATTATGGAAACTATGGCAGAAAAAAAAATCTTGACATATATGGATTTTAATCTTTTGCTTATAAAAAATTTCAAATGAGAACTCTTCTACGAGGTCTCATTTTTTTTGCATAAAAATACTTGATAAAGGATAAAAATAAAATGACTGAAGTAAAAAAAGAACGACGCGTTTTTCACGTAAATCCGACTTACAAAATGGTAGACACTTGTGCCGGCGAGTTTAATGCGGAAACTCCTTATTTTTATGCTGGCTATGATAAAGAAAATGAGGCGGCTGAATTCCTTAAGGAAATGGAATCGAACAAAAAGCGCAGCTCAAAAGGAACAATCATTGTTTTGGGTTCAGGGCCAATCAGAATTGGGCAGGGAATCGAATTTGACTATGCGTCGGTTCAGTGCGTTTGGTCTTTGAAAAAACTTGGTTACGAAGTCGCAATCATCAATAATAACCCGGAAACTGTTTCAACAGATTTTGATACCGCCGACCGCTTGTATTTTGAGCCGCTTACTCCAGAGGATGTGATGGGCGTTATCAATACGGAAAAACCGGTTGGAGTTGTTGTTGCTTTTGGCGGCGGAACTGCAATCAAGCTTGCAAAGTTTCTTGACAGCCAGGGAATTAAAATTCTTGGAACAAGCGCAGATGCAATTGACCTTGCAGAAGACCGCGAGCGTTTTGAAGAACTTTGTGCAAAATTAAATATCAACCGTCCAAAAGGGCTTACCGTAATGAACGAGGCAGAGGCGCTTGAGGCGACTGCAAAGCTCGGCTACCCGGTTTTGTTGCGTCCGTCTTACGTTCTTGGCGGCCAGAACATGATTGTTGCCTTTAACGATGATGACGTAAAAGAATACATGAAAATCATTCTTGCGCAGGGAATTGAAAATCCAGTTCTTATTGACCAGTACATGCAGGGAATTGAGCTTGAAGTTGACGGCATTTGCGACGGAGAAGATGTTCTTATCCCAGGAATTATGGAACACATTGAGCGAACTGGAATCCATTCCGGTGACAGTATTGCGGTTTATCCAAGCTGGAACTTGAACGACGTTCTTCGAGAAAAAATTATCCGGCAGTCAAGAGATTTGGCTATAAAACTTGGAACAAAAGGTTTAGTAAATATTCAGTATCTTATTTACAACAATGATTTGTATATTATTGAAGTAAATCCGCGGTCAAGCCGAACCGTTCCGTATATTTCAAAAGTTACCGGTGTTCCGATGGTTGATCTTGCCGTTCGTGCAATGCTCGGCGAAAAACTAAAAGACATGGGATATGGAACAGGCTTGTACAGAATTCCTCCGTATTTTGCTGTAAAAGTTCCGGTTTTCAGTTTTGAAAAACTGATGGATGTTGATACTCACCTTGGTCCAGAAATGAAGTCTACAGGTGAAGTTTTGGGAATCGCCTCTACAATGGAAGAAGCTCTGTTCAAAGGTCTTATTGGCGCGGGCTACAACATGAAGCGTTCGGGTGGTGTTTTGTTCAGCGTTAGAAAGACTGACCGCTATGAACTTCCAGAACTTGCTAGAAAATTCTACGACATGGGATTTAAGCTTTACGCAACAGAAGGAAACGCAAAAACCTTGCAGGACTTCGGAATGGAAGTTCAGGTTGTAAATAAAATCCACGAAAATCCAGAAGACAACCTTCTTACCCTTTTAGATTCTGGAAAAATCGACTACGTAATTTCGACTTCTGCAAAGGGGCGAAATCCTCGCCTTGATTCTGTAAAAATGCGTCGCCATGCAGTTGAACGCGACATTCCTTGCTTGACAGCAATCGATACCGCGAACGCATTGGCAAACTGTCTTATGAGCTACTACACGGCTGAAAATGTAGAGCTTATCAATATCAACGATTTGAGGACTAGCAAGCAAGAAATTAAGTTTACAAAAATGCAGTCAACTGGAAACGACTTTATAATAATCGATACTGCCGAACAAACTGTGAACAATCCTGCCGGTCTTGCAGTCCGCTTGTGCAACCGCCGTTCTGGAATTGGAGCTGATTCTTTAGTTTTAATTGAAAAAAGCGAAAAAGCCGACGCTGCGATGCGGTTTTTCAATCTTGATGGTTCAGAAGGCCGCATGGCAGGAAACGCTATACGAGCAGTGGCAAAATATCTTTACGACAACAATATCAATGGAATTGCCGATAAGCATAACAAAAATGAGCCGACGGCAAATCTTTCAATAGAAACCGCTTCTGGCATAAAAGAACTTACAGTCTATAAATTAAATGGAAAGGTTTCTTCTGTCGTTGTTGATATGGGAAAACCAGAATTCGAACCGGAAAAACTTCCTACAA
Organism: Treponema sp. UBA6367; assembly: GCA_002437725.1. GTDB lineage: Bacteria > Spirochaetota > Spirochaetia > Treponematales > Treponemataceae > Treponema_D. The sequence goes on along the minus strand of DJRF01000013.1, from coordinate 109,990 downwards.
CATTAAAGGCTGTAGATTTAAATGTGGAAGGTCTTGCAAAAAAAGCCGTTGTAAATGTAGATTTGAACGTGGATGGCGAAGATTACGATGTTACTTGCGTAGGAATTGGAAATCCTCATTGCGTTGTTTTCTGTGGATTTGTAGACAAGGTTGAATTAGAAAAGCTTGGTCCTAAGTTTGAAAACCACCCAGCATTCCCTCAAAGGATTAACACGGAATTTGTACGCGTGGTAGGGCCAAATGAACTTAAAATGAGAACTTGGGAGCGCGGCAACGGAGAAACTCCTGCGTGCGGAACAGGTGCTTGTGCCGCAGTAGTTGCGGCAGTTTTGAACGGATACTGTAAAATGAATGAAAGTATTACAGTTGATGTTCGCGGGGGCAAAATGTTTGTAAAATACACTGGCGATACAGTTTATCTTACCGGCTCTACAGATTTTCTTTACGATGGCAAAGTAATTATATAATTTATAAGAAGTGGATTTCTTTTTATAATATTTTAGGCAGGGTGTTTTTATGAGTGTTATTTGCGAAATAAAAAAAATGAATAAAACAAAGCGATGTGTTCTTATTGCAGCCGTTGTTTTTGTTTTAGCATTTTTTTTGTTTTTTGCGTCTGGCTGTGCTTCTACAAAAATAAATAGCAAGAGCAAGTGCAACGATTATAGTATTTACGGATATACGTCTCAAATAAAAAGTTTAAAAGACAGAGTTATTTTCATACGGCTTTATAATCCGCAGTATAAAAATGTTCTTTCTCCATCAGCATTTCTTCAAAAAGGATGTGAAATAATCGAAACGAATGAAATTTATGCAAGCCATTCAGCAATCGGTTTTTCGTTGGTTGATGAATTTTACGGTCTTACCGCTTACGGAGAAAAAAAATTTAAGCTTGAGCAGTGCACAGACGTAAGCACTAATCCTTATATGAATTCTTGCGATCCAAATAAATCTATGCAAACTACATTTGCTCTTAAAGTTAATAAAAAAGAATATGATACTGCGCGTGAATTAACGCAAATGCTTTTAGATAGCGATTCTTCAGAGTATGATGTTTTGCAGAATTTTAAGATAGCTAGGAAAGGTCTTTCAAAAAAGTTTCTTATACCAAAAGATATGCAAAAAAAAATAAGCTATTCAGAAGATTTCAAAAATATAGAAGTCGTTGACGCAAATTTTAATATAAAGGATAACAAAAACTCTTTTGTTTGTTCGAGTTTAATAGCCTACATCCTAATAAATTCTGTAAAAGAAATAAGAAATTTTGTTTTATACAATGATTTGGACTATAAATATTTAACGCCAACAGATTTGTCTAACCTGCCAGGAATGGAAATGCTCTTTACCTCAAATTGGGCGGATTACAATGTTGCTGCAAATAAATACTTAGAAAAATATCCCGATTTTAAAATAGGCTTAAAATTACAAAAGAAAGAAAATTTAGCCTTGTCGGAAAATTAATAAACTTTTTCTCATATATGTTATAATAATCACTTATCGACCTTTTATAGGAGAATACAAAAACATGATTACTGGTGAAATTAAAAACAAAATAGATTCAATCTGGGATGACTTTTTTAGCGCAGGAATGTCTGAATATCTTACAGTCATTGAACAGTTTTCATATCTAATGTTCATACATTCTTTGGATCAGGTAGAAAACGAGACTGAACAGTTTGAAAGGTTTTCTGGCGAAAAAAAAGAGCATATTTTTCCTGCAGATAAACAGAATTATCGCTGGCATATTTTTAAGAATCTTCCAGAAGAAGAGCTCTTTTCTTTAATGGAAAAAGAAATTTTTCCATTTATCAAAACAATCAACACAAACGAAGAATCTGCTTTTGCCCGATACATGAAAGATGCGAACTTTACAATTCCAAGTCCACAGACGCTAAAAACCGTAATCACAAAGCTTGATGAACTTTTTGAAAATCCGGAAGTTCATGCTCGCGATATGCTTGGCGACATTTACGAATATGTGCTTAGTAAAATGAACAGTTCTGGTCAGGTTGGCATGTTCCGAACTCCAAAACAAATTCGCGACATGATGGTTCAACTTATTCAGCCGCAACCAATGGATACAATTTGCGATCCTGCTTGCGGCACAGCGGGCTTTCTTATCTCTTCTGCGGAATATATCCGCGACACGTATGGAAGCAAAATGGGCGAAAAAGAATGGGAACACTATTCAAAAGGACTTTTAACCGGTTTTGACACAGGTTCTACAATGCTCAAAATTTCCGCAATGAATCTTATGCTTCATTCTATACGTGAACCACACATTGCTTATCAGGACAGCGTAAGCAAAGCGAACGAAATTGAAGGTCAGTTTGATGTAATTCTTGCAAATCCGCCGTTTACAGGCAGCGTGAATAAATCAACAATTGCAGAAAGCCTTACAAACATCTGTTCTACAACAAAAACCGAATTGCTCTTCGTGGCTCTGTTTATCCGCATGCTTAAAAAGGGCGGTCGGTGCGCTTGCATTGTTCCAGATGGAGTTCTTTTTGGTTCAAGCAACGCGCATAAAGCTTTGCGAAAAGAACTGGTAGAAAATCACCAGCTGCAGGCAGTAATCAGTATGCCTAGCGGAGTATTCAAGCCTTACGCTGGAGTAAGCACAGGAATTTTAGTATTCACAAAAACAGGAGCCGGCGGAACAGAAAACGTATGGTTCTACGACATGAAGGCAGATGGATTTTCGCTTGACGACAAACGCCAGCCAACAGATGCAAATGACATTCCCGACATCATCAACCGCTTCCACAATCTTGAAAACGAAAAAGACTGCAAGAGAACGGAGCAGTCTTTCTTTGTTCCTAAATCAGAAATTGTAGAAAACGGCTACGACTTAAGTATCAACAAATATAAAGAAATCGTCTACGAAAAAGTTGAATATCCATCTCCATCAACGCTGATTTCTGAAATTGAAGAATTACAGAAAGAAATTTCAAATGACTTGGCGGACTTGAAAAAAATGCTGGAATAAGTTCTTTGGGGGATTATGGAAAAAAAAGAAATAAAAGCAGGTGAATCTAGTACGCTAGAGTTTAAGGAAACTTTGCCAACTGAAAGCAAAAAATATTTAAAAACAGTAGTCGCCTTTGCAAACTCAAAAGGCGGTCGGATTGTGTTTGGGATAAAAGATGATACGCTTGAAATTTTTGGCGTAGACAAAGACAAAATCTTTACTTATATGGATTCGATAGCAAATGCAATTGCAGAAAATTGTTCGCCAACAATTATTCCAGATATTCTTTTCCAGACAATTGACAATAAGACAATAATTATTGCAGAAGTTTATCCGGGGCAAAATAAACCATATTATCTAAAAAACGAAGGCATAACTGACGGAACTTACATAAGACTTGGAGCCACAACAAGAAGAGCAACGTATGAAAAAGTTCAAGAATTTATTCTTTACGGAAAGCATCAGTCTTATGATGAACTGCCTTTTACTGAAAATGAATTAAAAGAAGAAAAAATAAATCAACTTTGCAATGTAATTTCCAGTTATTCAAAAAAAGAAGTTACAAAAGAAAATTTAATAAGCTGGAAACTTCTTGTAAAGCAAAGCAATAGGCTTTTTGCTACAAATGCTTTTGAGCTACTAACAGATAACTCTTTTACTTTTGCAAAAACACAGTGTGCCCGGTTCAAAGGAACAGACAAAAATATTTTTATTGATAAAAAAGAATTTGAAGGTCCGCTTTATGAGCAAATGGAAGCTGCCTATAATTTTGTACTTTCCCACATTAATCTGAGTGCACATATAGAAGGACTTTTGCGTGTTGAAGATTACGAAATTCCTGCTGAAGCAATCCGTGAAATAATTATAAACGCAATTACCCATAGAAATTATCTTACTCCGTCATATATCCAAGTTGCAATTTTTGATGACAGAGTAGAAATTTCTAGCCCAGGAGGACTTTATGGCGGAATTACAATTGAAGAAATGAAAAATGGAAGTTCAAGTATCAGAAATAAAGTTCTTGCAGATATTTTTGCAAAGATGGAACTTGTAGAACATTGGGGAATTGGTATAAAAAAAGTTTTTTCTCTTTGCAAAGAAAAAGGCTTGAAAGAACCTGTTGTTGAAGAAAAAAATGAAAGTATTGTTGTGACTTTATGGCGTGTAACTACCCAAAAGACTACCCAAAAGACTACCCAAAAGACTACCCAAAAGACTACCCAAAAGACTACAGAAACAGAAGAAAAAATCTTGGCTTATCTTTATGAAAATAAAACAGCAACCCGAAATGAAATTGCATCTGCATTGGGTACAATTACCGCTGATGGCGTAAAATATAATCTAGCACAATTGCAGTCAAAAGGACTGTTAAAACGAGTTGGCGGCAGAAAAAACGGTTGTTGGGAAATTTGCTCAGATATAAAAGAATAAAAAGTAAAAAAGCGGAGACCTTAAAATGAAAACTGAAAGCACACAGATAAAGCTTTTCGAGGACAAGAAAGTCCGCTCAATCTGGGACAAAGAAACTGAAGAATGGTATTTTTCGGTGGTGGATGTTTGCAATGTTCTTTCCGAATCTGCAAGCAAAGACCCTGGAGCTTATTGGCGAAAACTAAAGCAACGCCTAAAGAAAGAAGGAAGCGAGGTCGTGACAAATTGTCACGGACTGAAAATGCCATCTGCAGACGGCAAAATGTACAAGACAGACTGTATGACAACCGAACAGCTTTTCCGCCTGATTCAGTCCATACCGTCTCCAAAGGCCGAGCCGTTCAAACTCTGGATGGCGCAGCAATCGCAAAAAATGCACGCATTGAACTTGAACAGAAAACAGGAAAAAAAGTCGTTACTCCTCTTAACGCAAGAGATGGAATTGGCTTAACAGAAGGTACAAAATCATCTGTATTTCTGGAAGATGAAGAAAGAAAATGATGAAATTTTTAGGAAAGTGGAAAAATGAAAACTGAAAATTGGAAAAAGGTAAGACTTGGGGATATTTTATTAATACAGAAAAAATCGAAGATAAAGGCTAGTGATGGTATTGAAAATGGTATTTATCCTTTTTTCACTTGCAGTAATGATATTGTAAGAACATATAATTCAGCACAATACAAAGGACCTGCCTTAATATTTGGTACGGGTGGAAAAGCAAGTGTTCATTTTTGTGATACAGAATTTTCTACTTCGACAGATTGTTTGACTTATTATCCAGTTTCTTCTGAAATAAATCTTGATTTAGTTAATCAATACATTCAGTCAAATATTTATCTATTGGAGAATGGTTTTAAAGGAGCTGGATTAAAACATGTTTCAAGAGATTATATTGCTAACATCGAAATTAATTTACCTGATATAAAAACTCAGGATTATATTGTGCAAAAATTGAATAAGGCAAAAAATATAATCAGTAATTCAAAAAAACTTCTAACAAAATACGACCTGCTCATCAAATCCCGGTTTATCGAGATGTTTGGGGATCCAGTTAGTAATCCTATGGGATGGGAAGAAGTTAAAATTACAGAACTATGCAAGAATCCAGATGATATAAAATGTGGACCTTTCGGAACTCAATTAAGCAAGGATGAATATCAAAAAGATGGTGTTCCTGTTTTTGGAATACCTCAAATCAATTCTTCCTTTAGAGTTTTACCAATTGATTTTTTAGCAAATTCAAAAGCTGAAAAGTTAGATGCCTATTCATTGATTTGTGGTGATATTGCAATGTCACGAAAAGGAAATGTCGGAAAATGTGCAATTTATTCTGGCAAGGAAAAAGGGATTATTCATTCTGATGTAGTAAGACTTCGTGTTGATAATACTGTTTGCAATTCTATTTATTTAATGAACCAACTACATATTAGTCCAAAAGTTGAAACTCAAATTTCCAATGTAAGTTCTGGTGCTATTATGGCAGGAATAAATGTTACAAAAATGAAAAACATCATTGTCTACAACCCACCCCTTTCCTTACAAACCGCCTTCGCCGCCTTCGTCCAACAAATCGACAAATCAAAATTTACCGTGCAGAAATCGCTTGAAAAGGCGGAAACCTTGTATAAATCTCTTATGCAGGAGTATTTTGCGTAGCAAATTCGGCAAGCTGTTTGCTGCGGCGAATATTTTGGATAATGTTTTATATAAAAATCACTTACAAAGAAGATTTTAAAAATTTTTCTCTTTTTTATTTTTTTGCTTGACAAGTAGAAAAAAAATAATGCTAAAATCAAATAAAACTTTTTTATTGGAGTGAAAATGAAGTTTAAACTAAAGGATTTTCTTGAACTTGACACAAAATCGTTATTTGCTGTAAATGGTGGTTCTGATTGCGGAGGTTCATCTAGTCCGTCTGGCGGAAGCAAAAAATCTAGTGGGGCTAGTCATTCAAAGGGAAGCGGAACTTACAGTGTTAGTGGAATAGGAATGCTAAATAATAATTCGCATGCAAGTTCTAGTTCATCAACTTCTGGTGGTTCTTGCAGTAGCAGCGATATAAAATCATCTTATGTACGAGAATTCGATAATGCAATAGTAACAGAATATAAAGACAAAAGTAGAAAATATGAATATGAAGATGGAAGAGTTGTTTATTATCCTGCTGTAGATCCAAAAAGAAACCCGGATACTTCTACAAGTACAACAACAAAAGGAGGCTATTGTAGCGGAGCTTCTGACGGAAAAACAAAATCTCCAAATCCGTATCTTCCAAAAAAAGAACCAGAAGATGACGCAAAAGATGATAATAATGGAAGTGGCTCTTCAACAACAGATACGATGCCACCTGCTCAAGAAACTGATGGCGGAAATGATGTTGGAAATGAGGAAAAAAAGGAAAAATTACATTTAATATCTGGAAATTTTGGTCAAATCACAGATGGTAGTTATGCAGATAATCTTACAATGCAGTGTTATAAGAATGAACCATATAAATATCAACCAGGAATTGATGAAAAAATGAATGATACTAAAGATTCCGATGGAAAAGTTATAGATGAAAATACTTTTTCAAAAGATGGTTGTAAAATGGCGGGAGCAGCAAAAATCGCTTCTGAAATAACAGGTGAAAATGTAAGTTTGTTGGATGTTAATAATAAATTTGATTCAAATAAAGACGGTTTACTGACACAAAAAGAAATTGAAACTGGACTTGAAAGTTTACTTGGTGAAGAATATGATGTGAAGTCGGATTTTTGGAAAGTACAGCTTTCGCCTGAAAAGTTAAATGAAATTTCAAGTGCAGACGATGCTAATACTACTTATGTACTTGGAAAGGCTGATTTTGGAGATTTGAATAACGATGGAAAAACTGACTATCATTGGATTGTTCTGGAAGGTTGGTCGATGAATAGCAATGGTCAAATACAGTTTAATTATGATGGTACAAGTGATAATGATGTGGGACGTACTTACATATTGGGCGAGTCTGATTTTAATAATAAAGTTTATGGAATTAAAGAGATTCAGACATTTACATTAACAAAAAAATAAGAAGGAGAGTGTAATAAAAACTTTGCCTGAGATAGCGTCAAAGTTTTTATTCACAAGTTTGCGTTGCAAACTTTCTTATCAACTGCCCATTCTCATTTCATTGCGAATGGGCATGAAAAGTCAAATCGAAAATTGAAATTTTCTCGTTGACTTTTTATGGGAGTCTTATATGAAAAAAGTATTACTAATATTGGCTATGTCTTTTGCGTTTACAAGTTGTTTTTCTCAAAAAAAGATAGAAAACTCAAAGCAAGCAGCAGAAGAAGAAGATCTTCAACCAGAAATTTATGAACATAATCAAGTGCTTAAGTTTACTGATTATGGGTTAGGAACAAGAATTTTAAAAGAACCGTTTTCGGAAAAAATTGTTCATCAAATACAGAGTGGTGATGAGGTAAAAATATCAGCGGTTTATATTTATCCACGTAAAGAAAACTTTTTAAAGGTTGAAACTTCGTCAGGGAAAAAAGGATATATAAGTATTAGAAAAGTTAATCCATATTATGGACCAAACTTTAGATTTGCAGAAAATATTAAGATTGATGGCAAAAATATAAGAATCTTGACATTTTCTGGGAATTACTGCGTTGCTGATTGTTTTATTTATTCCCTTCCGTCTGAAAATTCTTCTGTGATACATGAAATAACGCATGAAGAGGGTGGTAAATATTACGACGCTCTTGAAATAACAGAAGATTATAAGTGGATAAAAGTTAAGATAAAAGATTGGATAGGATGGGTAAAAGAAGAATGGATAAGTGTTGACAAAGGGGGACCTACTTTTGTTGGTCCTGCCAATATCATTCAATATCAACTGATAGGTCAGTATATGCCAAAATTTGAAATATAATTAATATTTTAATTTCATCTGATATTTCTTTTGTTTAATAATTTACTATGTCTCGTATAAAACAGGTTTTGCAGCACGATGAAACCGACTGTGGTGTTGCGTGCATTTCTATAATTTTGCAGTTTTACGGAAAAAATGTTCCACTAAGAAAAATCCGGGAAGTTTGCGGTACAGACGGTTCTGGCACTTCTGGATATGGGATTATAAAAGGTGCTGAAAGATTCGGACTTTCCTGTAAAGGTTTGATGTCACCGCAAAAAAATAAGATTAATGAAATTCCTTTGCCTGCGATTTTTCATATAAATGAACATGCTGAGCATTATGTTGTTGTTTATAAAGTTTCAAAGAAATTTATCTTTGTAAGCGCCCCTGCTTTTGGACTTAGAAAAATAAAATTATCCGATTTTTTTAATTGGTGGAGCGGTGTATTTTTTATACTTTTTCCTACTAGTGAATTTGAAAAAGGCAATGAAGAAAAAGGATTGCTTTTTAGATTTTTTACGCTTTTAAAGCCTCATAAAAAGCTAGTTTTTGAAGTTTTTTTAGCAAGCATTATGCTTTCGATTTTCGGAGTTTTTACATCATTTTATTTTAGGTTTTTGATAGATGAAGTTTTGTATTCAGAGATAAAATCAACGCTGAATCTTTGTTCTGTCTGTTATCTTCTGGTGATTATTTTTCAAACAGCGATTTCTTTTTGTCGTTCAGAAATAATTTTATATTTGGGAACAAAAATAGATGTTGCGCTTCTATGCGATTTTTTCTGTCATTTACTTCATCTTCCTATGGATTTTTTTTCAAAAAGAAAAACAGGCGAAATTCTTTCCAGGATAAATGATGCGGAAACTGTAAAAACAGCGGTCTCTTCAACAACTCTTTCTATTGCAATTGATTCGTTTATGCTTGTTGTAGGGGGAATTTTTCTTTTTAAGATGGGTTCACGACTTCTGCCTATTTCAATAATTCCTGTTGTAATTTCGGCACTTATAGTTTGGTGCTATGCAAATCCTTTTAAATTTAAAATTAAAAAACGTGCAATTATTGAGGCTGAAAAAAATGCCTCAATGTATGAAAGTATTAATGGTATTGCAACTATAAAAGCTCTTTCTGCAGAAGACAAGGCGTTTTCTAGGGTTGAAGAACGAATTGTAGACTCTGCTGAAAAATCTATTGAACTTGGAAAAATGGGGAATATTCAGAATTCTTTGCAGGATTTTGTTTCAAATTGTGGAACTTTAGCTCTTTATTGGGTTGGAAGTTTTTTGATTTTCAATGGAAAAATTTCATTGGGGCAACTAATTTCTTTTGTTACACTATCTGGCTTTTTCTTGAATCCTTTGAAAAGACTTTTAACAATGCAGCTTTATTTACAGGAAGTTTTTATTTCTGCACAAAGATTGACTGACATAATCGATATGGAAGAAGAGGCTTATGAAGAGGAAAATAAAGTTGAACCAGAATCGTTGAATGGGGAAATTGAATTTAAAGATGTTTCTTTTGCTTATGGAACAAGAGGTTATGCTGTTGAAAATATAAATTTGAGAATTTCTTCTGGACAGAAAGTTGCTTTTGTTGGAACTAGTGGTTCTGGGAAAACAACGCTCCTGAAATTGCTTATGAAGTTCTATAAATGTCAAGATGGAAAAATTCTTATAAATGGAACTGATATTTTTGACTATAAAACGGATTTTTACAGAGAAAAAATTGGATATGTTCCACAAGAAAGTTTGCTGTTTTCTGGAACAATTGCTGAAAATATTGCATGGGGAACAGAAAATGTGAATTTCAAAAAAATTGTTGCGGCAAGTATGGCGGCTCAGGCTTTTGAATTTATTGACCGTTTGCCTGAAAAATTTAACACATATATTGGAGAGCATGGTTCAACTCTTTCTGGAGGAGAACGCCAAAGAATTGCTCTTGCAAGAATTCTTTTAAGAAATCCTGAAATTTTAATCTTGGACGAGGCAACAGCCAGTTTGGATAGTATTTCTGAAAAAGCGATTATGGATACGATTTTTTCAATTATAAAAAATAAAACGACTATTATGGTTGCTCACAGGCTTTCTACAATAAAAAACTGCGATTTGATTTTTGTTTTTAATAAAGGTCATCTTGTAGAGCAAGGAACTCATAATCAGCTTTTAAGAAAAAATGGTTTTTATAAAAAATTATGGAGCGCGCAAAATCAGAATGAAAAAAATATTGGTTCTTCAGCATCAAAATAAAATGAAATATTCACGGGAATTTTTGCAGATAAAAATTCCAATTGAATTGAAAATACTTTTATATACAGTTACTTTATTTTTTATCATGTCAATTTTTATAATAACTTTTGGAAAAATTGATGATGTTGTAAAAGTGAATGGGATTGTGCGTACAAATCAGAATGTTTCTTCTGTGAAAAATGTAATTTCTGGAAAAATTGTTGAAAAAAATTACTTGCCAGGTCAAAAAGTCCAGAAAGGTGATTTTTTATATAAAATTGATTCTAGTGTTTATGATATTGAAAATGAAAAACTTAAATATGAAAAGTCTGCCCTGGAAGAAAAAATCAGCGGAATAAATTTTATTATAAAAAGTTATGCAATTCAGAAAAATATTGTTCCGAAAGAAAATAAGGCGGCTCATTCTAGATTTGAAAATTTTATAAAAAATTATGAAAAGTTTGATTTTCAGAAAAAGATTGCAGAAAAAGCTTTGAATGATGAAGAATCTTTGCCAAATGGATTAAGAATTCCTAGCAATATTGAACAGAAAAATCTTGAGTATGAATATTATAAAAAACAGCTTGAAAGTTATGGAACTGATTTTATTAGCACAATTAATAATGAAAAAAAGGAATTGGAACTTTCCTATGAACAATGTATACAGGAAATTCAAAAATTAGAAAAACAATATGAATTTTTAAAAGTTATGGCTCCTCTTTCTGGTTTTGTACAGGAGATTTCTTCTTTGAATATCGGTGATTATGTGGAATCTGGAAAAAGTGTGCTTAATATAGTTCCTGATGATTCCAAAAATTTTCGTATGGAAATGCAAGTTCAGCCAAAGGATATGGGTAAGATTAGGGAAAATTTAAAGGTAAAATATAGGCTTTCCGCCTTTCCGTATTTTGAATATAAGGGTGCAGCAGGGAGAGTTATTTCAATAGATCCCGACATCAGGTCTTCTGAAAATAATAAACTTTTTTATTGTGTTTATGCTGATATTGACCGAACGGAATTTTCATCTAAAAAAGAAGATGTTTTTCCGATTCGAGCGGGATTAGAAGCAAATTGTAGAATTGTTTTGGGAAATAATTCAATCTTATTCTTTATTCTACGAAAAATGAATTTTTTATATTGATTAAAAAGAAGGTGCGATAATGAAAAATTTTTGCATTCAGCCTGAAAATAAAGATTTCGTAGTTTTTTCAGTTTTAAATCAAATTTTTTTATACAGCGCAAATACTTTAAGTTATTTTCCAATTACAAACTGTGCAAAAGATATTTTGATAAATGGTATCAATCTTGAGGAAAAATATTCTGAAAATGAAATAAGTCTTACAAAAGAAAAATTAAAAGAATTTTCTAAAAATGGAATTCTTTCAAAATGTAAGGCACATGAAAAAGGTGAGATTTATTATAACGACTATTATTTGAAATTGGTTCTTTCTACTCGCTGTAATTTGCATTGTTCATACTGCTTTGCAAGGAAAAGTTCTGAATTTGATATGAATCTTGAAACTGCTAAAAAGGCAATTCTGTACTTTATTAATAAATTTGTTCCGGATAAAAAACGTAGAATTATAGTTGATTTATCAGGTTCGGGAGAACCTCTTTTAAAGTTAGACTTGATTTTAAAGATAAATGAATTTGTGCTTACATTAAAAGACAAATTAAAAATCAATATATTTTGTCAGTTTGCAACAAATGGAATGCTTTTAACAAATGAAATTTCTTCGATTTTAAAGAAAAATGGAATTTTATTTGGAGTGAGTTTGGATGGAAAAAAAGAGTTTTGCGAAAAATCAAGAATAGGATTGAATTATGAAATTGTTTCAAAAAATATAAATAATATTGAAAACAAAGATTTTTTTGGTATTGCCGCAACTTACTCAGCGCAAAACCATGATTTTTTACAGATTTTTAAGTTACTTAATTCTTTTAGTCCTGAAGTTATAGGAATGAAGCCTGTTCGGTTAAATGCAAGAAACTGTAATTCTGTAAACAAGGATTCAATCGAAGCTATAAAAAAGTCCTATGATATCTTTATAAAATGGCTTTATAAACAACTTTGTTTTGGAAATAAAAAATATTTTTATACTTTTTATAAAAGTGAAGATTTTCTTGCGAAATTTTTAAAGACAACTTTACATCCTGTTCGTATTTTTTACAGATGTTCTGCTGCCATAAATTCTTTTGCAGTTGATTCAAAAGAGAATATTCTGATTTGTCCTGCATTTGTTGAAAATAAAGAAGCAATACTGGGAAATCTTGATGAAGGTCTTTTTGAAGAAAAGAAAAAGATATTTGAAAATTTTTATGCAGATGAAATAATTTACTGCAAAAAATGCTGGGCAAGATATGTTTGTGGTGGAGAATGTTTTGCTGTAGGGTACGAAAACCATAAAATCTTTGAAAAGCCGGAAAAATCTATGTGCGAGCTAAAAAAATATCTTATTCAGCTTTCACTCTGGTTTTGGACAAACCTAAAATTTGAACATCTTGAAATATATAAAAGTTTTTTTTCACAATTATAAAAACTCGACTTGCTCATCAAATTAAAATTTACCGTGCAGAAATCGCTTAAAAAGAAGGTATGCCGATTGAGCAGGTTCAGAAGCTTTTGGGGCATCAAAAAATAGATACTACGATGGAATACGCTATCGTAGACCAGCAAAATGTGAAAAATTCACACAAAAAGTATCTGAGTTAATACAAAATTTAAGCATTTCGACTAATCGCAAAATCAAAATTTGAAATAGCAAATACCCTAAAAAGGTTGTATAATAAAGGGATGTTATTTTAAAAGGAAAGCAGTTTATGTCAAACTTTGATTTCTTGGCTTACGATAAAAACTATTCAGCCTTTAGCCAGATGGCCATTCAGGCAGAACTTCAGTATAACAAGAATACTGTGTTTGCAGCTTTTGCTGCCCGTAAATCTTTGGAACAAGCTGTAAAATGGATGTATTCTGTAGACAGGGATTTACATCGCCCTTATGATGATTCCATTCAAGTTCTTGTGCATGAACCAACTTTTGTAAATGCAGTTCCTTACGATATTCAAACAGCTATGCAGACAGTCATAAAAGTTGGGAACAGCGGTGTTCACGATACTTATGCCGTAGATAAAAAGTATGTTCTTCTTTCCTTAAAGGCACTCTTTAATGTTTTAAACTGGATTGACTACACATATGGAAAAGATTACGAGCAAAGGCACTTTGATGTAAATGCAATTCCTGCGAACAAGGTTGTAATTTCGGTTTCAAAAGCTACAAAGGCTAGCAGAGAAGAAATTCAAAAGTATAAAGACGAATTAGATAAAAAAGATAACACAATTGCAGAATTAATGAAGCAGCTTGAACAAGCTCAGGCGGCAATTCAAAATCGTAAAGAAAATCCAGCAAATAAATCAGAACTTAAGCTTGAAGACCTTAGCGAATTCCAAACTCGCAAGATGTTTATTGATGAAGATCTTAAAACTATCGGCTGGCGCATAGATGGAGTTCAAGTCGTTGAAGAATTTCCTGTAAACGACATGGAAAATATTCCGGGCAAAAAAGGGTTCATTGATTATGCCTTGTTTGGAAAAGATGGTTCTCCACTTGCTGTAATAGAAGCAAAGAAAACAACCAAAGATCCAAATATTGGTAAGCAGCAGGCGGTCTTGTACGCAGATTGCCTTGAACGAAAGTTTGGTCGCCGTCCGTTTATCTTTTATACCAATGGATTTGAAACCTTTTTCTGGGATGATTTGCAGTATGCGCCTAGAACTGTAAGCATGATTTTTAGCATGGATGATTTGCAGAAACTTATGGACCGTCGTGCGCTTAGACAAAATTTATCTGCTATAAAGATTAATGCAGATATTTCTGGACGCCCTTATCAGATGAAAGCAATACGTTCTGTTTGTTCAGAACTAGAAAAGAAGATTCGAAAATTCCTTCTTGTTATGGCAACAGGAACTGGAAAAACTCGCACTGCTATTTCTATTGTAGATGTATTAAGTCGTGGACACGCAATAACAAATGTCCTTTTTCTTGCAGACCGTATTCAATTAGTTGAGCAAGCGTATGAAGCTTTTAGAGATAACTGTCCAGAAACAACCATTTGCAATCTTTTAGATTCAAAAGACAAAGAACAGAACAAAGGGGCTAGAGTTGTCTTTAGTACATATCCTACAATTCTCAATGCCATTGATACAGAAAAAAATAAAGATGGAAACAGAACTTTTTCGCCTGCTCATTTTGATTTGATAATCATAGATGAAGCGCATCGTTCTATATTTAAAAAGTATAGAGCAATCTTTGAATACTTTGATGCTTATTTAGTAGGGCTTACAGCAACGCCTCGCCGCGATGTAGAAAAATCGACATTTGAATTCTTTGACCTTCAGAATAATGTTCCAACTGATGTTTATGAATACGAAACCGCAGTAAATGCAAACTACCTTGTTCCATATCATGCTATTGAAAAGACTTCAACTTTTATGGATGAAGGAATTAATCTGGATAATTTAACTGAGGAAGATTTAGAAAAAATCCGCCAAAAAGAAGAAGAAAGTGGAGAACCTTTTGAAGAAATTCCTCCTAAAGCGATTAATGAATATGTGTTCAACGAAAATACAACTCGCCAGGTTTTAGAAGATTTGATGTCTAAAGGAATAAAAACAGAAGGCGGCGACAAGCTTGGAAAGACTATTGTCTTTGCGTATAACAAAAATCATGCCCAGCATATTGTGGATACGTTTAATAAATATTGGCCTCAGTACAAGGGCAAGATGTGTCAGCGAATTGTTTGCGATGATTCAAAAGTAAAAGCGACAATCAAAGAGTTTAAGAAATCGGATTCTCAACTTCAAATAGCGGTTAGTGTCGATATGCTTGATACAGGCGTGGATATTCCAGAAGTTTTGAATCTTGTTTTTTATAAAAAAATTAGAAGCAAAATTAAGTTTTGGCAGATGATAGGTCGTGGCACTCGTCTTGCACCAAATTTAGTTTGTACTGATGAAACCGGCTCTTATATAGGCAAAAAGTATTTTTATATTTTTGACTATCTTAGAAACTTCGAATATTTCCGCGAGGAAAAAAATGGAATTGAAGGGGCGGCTGCAAAATCTCTTAGCGAAAGAATTTTTATCCATAAATGCGGAATTATTAAGCAGCTGCAGGATTCGGCTTGGGCAGACAAGAAATTTTTTGACTACAGGACACAACTTGTAAATGAAGTTCATGCGCAGATAGAAGCATTGAATACATCGCTCACACCGGTACATCTGGTGCAGAAACATATTTTAAAATTTCAGAATATTAAGTCGTTTGACTGTTTATCTGATGAAGATTTGCTTAATCTGAATACTCATATAGCACCGCTTGTTTTTTATGATGAAACTGACCAATACGCAAAAGGTTTTGACAATTTTTGTTATGGAATTATGGAAGCAAGCACTGCGGGGTTGTCAATTAATCTGTACAGAGCAAAAATAAAAATGGTCGCAGAACAGCTTTTAAGAAAAACCACCATTAATGCAGTAAATGAACATCTTGTTTTGTTGCAGAGACTTGCTATGAACGATTACTACGATGGTCTAACTGTTTTAGGCTTTGAAAAAATCAGAAAAGAAATTCGAAGTCTGGCGCAATTCGCTGTGGATAATATCAGAACTGAACCTATTTTTGTAAATTATGATGACAGTCTAGCAGATATTGATGTTCCTTTTGGAAGCGCAAATCCTTCTCCTGCAGACAATTTTGATGAATATAAGAAAAAAGTTGATTCATATCTTTCAGAACACATGAATGATCCGGCAATTAACAAGCTCAGAACAAATCAACGGCTTGCTCCAGAAGATTTTGCTAGGCTTAACCATATTTTTAAGGAAGAACTTGGAAATGAAGATATGTTCAACGAATTAAGCGAAGGTAAAGACATAGGATTTTTTATTCGACGAATAACAAAAATGGATCGAAATGCCATAAACGCAGTTTTTGCTGATTTTATTAATGATACAAATATGAATAATATGCAGATTGAATTTGTTCAAAGATTAATAGATATAATTGTTGAGCAAGGTGAAATCAACATAGAAGCACTTATGAAAGGAAGAGCCCCTTTTGACAGACCTAAATTTTTTACATTATTCGGTGTTGAAGCTCAAAATAAAATCTTTGCCGCAATAAAAACCATTAATCAAAATGCCATATAATTGCTAGAAAGTTGGAATTGCGATTTGTTTAAAAAGAATAAATTATGATTGAATCAATTGAACTTCTTCAAGTAAATGATGAACTTCTTGATGAAATCACTGGTGGTTGCTGATTATTTAGACTGGCATGGTGAAGGTTGTATTATAAAAATGAAATTTTATCGGTTCTAAATAAAAAAAGGACTACCCTAAGATAGTCCTTTTACATCTCCCACGGGAATTGAACCCATGTTGTCGGGATGAAAACCCGATGTCCTAACCACTAGACGAGGGAGACATATATATAGTTTTATACACTTTTATTGAACTTTAGTCAATAGACCTGCAGCCGTGTTATAAAAAATCTGAAACTTTTTTTTGTTTGTGTTATATTAAAGTTATGAAACAGAATACAAATTTTTTCATAAAGATTAAAAACTGTAATATTGAAAATAAAAAAGGCATTGTGCTTTCAAATATTTCTTGGCAAATGGAAGCGAAGCAGGCTTGGCTTGTTGTTGGACCAAATGGCGGCGGCAAGGCAGATTTTATAAAGGCTCTTGCGGGGCAATTATCTGTTAATCCAGCTCCTTGCTCATTAAATGCTGATGCCAAATCAGAAAATTCTATTTATGCAAATGCGTTTGCAAATAGCGTGGAAGTTGTTTCTTTGGAGCGAGCGGCGGCTCTTATTCAGGAAGAACGCGAGCTAGATGAAAGTGAGTATGTTGAAGGCGGAGTTGATGTAGGTCGAACTGGAAGAATTTTTATAGGGGAAGCTCTTGTAGGTTCAATAAAAAAAGGCTCTGTTTTTCCTGAAATTGTAAAACGGATTGAAACTTTGCCGGAGATAAAACTTTGCGGCGTAGAAAAAATCCTTGATCGCGGGCTAAAATATATGTCCACTGGCGAAATCCGGCGAACTCTTTTGGCAAGGGCCTTGCTTTCAAAAAAGAAGCTTCTAATTTTAAGCGACCCATTTGCGGGGCTTGATGTAGAAAGCCGCGCAATTCTTTTAGATTTTTTTAATACGATTGCCAAAAAACAGTTGCTTGAGGAAAAACTTGAATCTGCTTTTCCTAGAATAATTTTAAGCATGGAACGCTATACCGAAATTCCGCAAGTAATTACAAATGTAATTGAATTTTCAGATAAAAAAGTTTCTTTTTGCGGAAGCCGTCCTGATTTTGAAAAAATTATTTCTGAGCGTAATCAAAAAAATCTTGAAAATCGGGAGGCTGAAAAAAAAGCCTTTGCAGAAAGTGTAAAAAAACTTAGCAACGAAGTTGACGCTGTTATGGGCGTTGAAATTAATCAAAAAGAAGGCGACGTGCTTATCGATATGAAAAACGTGAATGTTGGCTGGGGCGACCATCAGGTTTTAAGGGATTTTAATTGGAAGCTTTGCCGCAACGAACATTGGCTTATACAAGGCCCAAACGGCTCTGGAAAAACAACTTTTTTGGAGCTAATAACTGGCGACAACATGCAAGTTTTTAGCAACGATATAAAGCTTTTTGGAGCCAGGCGCGGTTCTGGAGAAACCATTTGGGACATAAAGCATAAACTTGGAATAGTGTCTTACAGGCTTCATGTGGAATACCGGATGGTTGGCGGAACTTCCTTGCGAAACGTTATAATCAGCGGATTTCACGATTCAATTGGGTTATATGAAATGCCTACCGACGTTGAAATTGCCGCTGCGGAAAAATGGCTTGCTCTTGGAGGATTTTCTGGACGCGGTTCAGAAATGTTTGGCAATCTTAGTTACGGCGAGCAAAGGGCAATTTTAATTTTGCGGGCTGCTGTAAAGTGCCCTCAAATAATGATTCTTGATGAGCCTTGCCACGGTCTTGACGATTCTTTTAGAAATAAAATCCTAGACTTGCTTGAAATTATTGCCGAAAGCGGAACAACCACGCTTCTTCATGTAACGCATGAAATGAGCGAAGTTCTTCCTTGTGAAAAACATATTTTGCAGCTTGTTCCGAACGAAGAGCCAATGTACAGAATAAAGGTTTGCTAAAATGAAAAAGATTGTTTTATTTCTATTTATAAGCGTTTTTCTAGAGTCAGTTTTTGCAGGAGGAAAGGTTGACAGTGAATATTCTGCAGAATCACAACCCTTTAAACTTTCGTATAAACAAAAGAAAATCGAAGGAGAAAGCGTAGAATTTAGCGAAGTTTGGGGATGGGTTATGAAGGGGCGTGAACACGAGCTCGACAACGACTTTCCTTTGACGGACATAGGCTATTTCGCCGCGGAAGTAAATTCTTTTGGGGAGCTAGCGGATGTTCCAGAATGTGCCAAGTTGAATTCATTTTCCAGCAGGGTTCACCTTGTTTTAGTTTGTGACAGCAGAGCGCTTACTCATTTCTTGCTTAATCCAACGTTCGGACTTGTAGATAATTTTATTCAGGATGTTATGATTGCTTCTGAGCCGTTTGACGGCGTTCAAGTTGACTTTGAACTTATCCCAGCAGAGGATAGAGAAAATTTTCTTTCGTTTTTGAATACCCTTTCTGAAAAATGCAAAGAAAATGAAAAAATGTTTTCTGTTTGCGTGCCCGCCCGATTGCGAACAATTTCTGATGATGTTTTTCCGTACGAAGAAATTTCAAAAATCGCGGATAAAGTTATGGTTATGGCATACGATGAGCATTGGTCTACAAGCAAGAGCGGTCCTGTTGCAAGCGTGGAATGGTGCGAAAAAATTGCCGACTACGCAACTTCTGTAATTCCAAAAGAAAAGCTTGTTATGGGCTTGCCTTTTTATGGTCGGACTTGGGCAAATGAAAAGCCTGCGCAGGGATGGTATTTTTCTGGAATAAACAGAATTATTCGTGAATATAAGGCTGGCAAGGTTGAGTATGTAGAAGACGTTCCCTACGTAAATATTGACATGAAAGTGCATATTGACGCTTGGTTTGAAGATTCTTATTCCACAGTTGCAAAAATGCGCTTGTACAAATCAAAAAATGTGGAAAAAATTGCATTTTGGAGAATAGGGCAGGAAGACCCATCTGTGTGGAAATGGATTAAGGTTTTGCCAAAGAAACCAGAAATTGATATTGAACAAAATCTAGCGGATTTGGCCGTCTCCATCGATTAAATATTTCGTGGTAGTAAGCGCTTTTATTCCCATAGGTCCGCGGGCGTGGAGTTTCTGCGTGCTTATTCCTAGTTCTGCTCCAAAACCGAATTCTCCGCCGTCGGTGAACCTTGTGGAACTGTTCACATAAACGCAGGCGGCATCGATTTTTGCTTGAAATAAAGCGGCATTTCGGCGGTCTTCAGTTATAATCGACTCGCTGTGCTTGGTATTGTGAGTATTTATGTATTCAATCGCTTGGCTTACGTCTTCTACAATTTTTAAGGTACATTCGTAATCTAAGAATTCAAATCCAAAGTCGTTTTCCGTTGCATGAACCAAACTTTTACATTCGTTTTTTTCTAAAATCGAATAGCAAAGCTCATCTGCATGGAACGTAACTCTTTGGGCAAACTGTTTTTGCAAAAGGGGTAAAAACTTTTGGGCAATGTTTTTATGAACTAAAATACATTCGATTGCATTGCACACGCTTGGCCTTTGGATTTTTGCATTTTCTGCGATTTTTGCTGCCATTTCAAGATTTGCGCTTTCGTCTACAAAAAGGTGGCAAACTCCGCTGCCAGTTTCGATTACAGGTATTCGCGCGTTTGAAACAACTGTTTTTATAAGATTTTTTCCTCCGCGCGGAAGAACTACGTCGATTTTTCCAACCGCATTCAAAATTTGACTTACGTCTTCGTGGTTGTGTTTTTCTGTCTTTACAAGCTCTATTGCCTGCTCTACGCCGCACTCACATTCTTTTAACGCAACTTTTATAATTTCAACAATTGCTTTGTTTGAGTTATATGCGTTCGAAGAGCCTCGCAAAAGGATTGAATTTCCGCTTTTATAAGCAAGGCAAAATGCATCCACTGTTACATTTGGACGGCTTTCGTATATTATCGCAACAACTCCCAGTGGAACTCTAACCTGCCTAATGGTAAGCCCGTTAGGAGTTTTCCAGCCAGCGATTTCTTCGCCGATAGGGTCCGTTTGCGAAATAACAATTTTCATGCTTTCAAGAATTGAATCGATTCTCTTTTCATCAAGAGAAAGCCTGTCTATTAAAGATTCTTTTATGCCTTCGCTTTTAGCATTTTCAATGTCTATTTTATTTGCGGATAGAATTTTCTCTCTATTTTTATTAATAGCTTCGGCGACGGTTTGCAGGGCAAGATTTTTTTGGCAAGCGTTCTGCAGAGCTAGTTTCTCGCTTCCTTTTTTTAGTTCATCCGTAATTGAATTTATATCCATAGCGACTGATTAGTAGTTTGCAAGAAAGTACATTCCTAGCAGGATGGCATTAAGATTTTTTTGCAAGGACCAATGAGAAGCTTTTGGAAGGCTTGTTATGTACCACCAAAATATTCCGAATTCAGGATCAATTCTTAATGAATACTCGCAAAAATCTTCAGATTTTGTTTGCTGTCCGAACATAAGGTAAACGGCATTTGAAATTATTTCCAAAAAATCAGAGTAAGAGTTTGCAAGAGAATCTTGCGATTTTGAAAGTTTTTCAAGCTGAAATAAAAGCTGTTCTTTTAAAGTAATATCAGACTGTTCAACCCAAGTTTTTTGAATTAAAAGCTGAAGATTCTTAATAAAACTGCTGACAAGTTTATGCTCATTTTTTTCTTGCTCACTGCAAAAGTCTCCAGAAAAACCGAACATACTAGCGATTTTATTTACAGTATCTTTGTCATTATTTTCTGATGAAGAGAAACTTTCTACAGCGTTTACTGTATCAGAATCTACAAATTCTTCTATTAAAGTTCTTACTTTGTTAGATAATGCCATATAGGAATAATAATTTTTTATTAGATAATTTTCAAGTGGTATGAAAAGAGTTTAAAAAGAGTAAAAGAATTGTGAAAAACAGGGCTAAAAATCATTAAAGCCGCAGGTTGTTTAATTTTCAAAAATATAATAAGTTTAAAATGATTTTACGTTAGAGATGAACAACGGCGAGATTCCACGGAACAAGCTTTTTACTGACACTAAGGTGCAATAAAAATAACATCGACAGGTAATTTACAGAAAACATTTTTAGAGGTTTTTTATGAATCGCTATGTCAAGCGTTATTTTATTGACGCAATGAGTGGAATGGCGCAAGGACTTTTTGCGTCCTTGCTGGTTGGAACAATTGTAAAAACTTTAGGGCAACAACTTCTAAGGCTCGGTTCAAATCCTGTTTTTCAATTTTTTGTAGATGCTGGAACGTTTTGCAGCAATCCAAACGTTGTAGGCGCCGCTATGGCTATTGGAATTGGATATGCGATGTCTGTTCATGCACTGGTTCTTTTCAGCCTTGTTACTGTAGGGGCTGCGGCAAATATTCTTGGCGGGGCAGGCGGTCCTTTAGCGGTTCTTATAATTGCAATTGCAGCCGCAGAACTGGGAATGTTGGTTTCCAAAAAAACAAAGGTCGATATTTTAGTTACTCCTCTAGTTACTATTTGTGGCGGAGTTTTGCTAAGCGTCCTTTTTGCAAAATACATTGGAATAACAGCAACCTGGGTCGGCAAGCTGATTATGCTTGCAACTGAATTTCATCCGTTTGTAATGGGAATTCTAGTAAGCGTCATTGTTGGTATTGCACTTACGCTTCCGATTAGTTCTGCGGCAATTTGCGCGGCTTTTGGCCTTACAGGTCTTGCAGGCGGAGCGGCAGTTGCCGGTTGCTGCGCGCAGATGGTCGGCTTTGCCATTATGAGTTTTAAGGAAAATCGATGGGGAGGCTTAATAAGCCAAGGGCTAGGCACATCGATGCTGCAAATGCCGAATATAGTAAAAAATCCAAAGATTTGGATTGCCCCTACGCTTGCAAGTGCAATAACAGGACCAATTTCTACTTGCATATTTAAATTGCAGATGAACGGAGCGGCTGTTTCCAGTGGAATGGGAACTTGTGGATTGGTCGGACCGATTGGCATAATAACAGGCTGGTTTAGTCCTAGTCAGCAGGCTGTAGATTGGGCCGTTCACAGAGCTGGTGGCTCTTTGCATCAGGCCGCAGAAATCTCGCAAGAAAGTTTAGCGCATAATCCAAATTTTTTAGACTGGCTGGGCTTGGTTCTAGTCTGCTTTATTCTTCCTGGTGTAATAACATGGCTCTTTGGGCTTTTAGAAAGAAAGCTTGGCTGGATAAAAGAAGGCGATCTTCTATTGCCGCAATAAGTGCAGTAAAATAGATTTTAACTGTCTTTCAAAATAAATCCTTTGCAAGGCAGTTAAAATACTGAAGTCCTAATAATTTTTATATGCGAAGCCTTGCTTACAGAAAAGAACTTTATTTCCTCTGTTTGTTCAATTTGTAGTTTTAAAATTGTGTCGCTTGTTTGTTTTGATAGGGCAAGAGGCTTGCCTAAAAAAGTTCTGCTTTCTTTTGGATTTTTTTCTGATTGCAAGACTATTTCAATCAGGTCGCCTTTTTCAATAGCGTTTTCTATCAAGTGAATTTTTCCGCTATAGTTTATGCCATCTGCTTCAAGAATTTCAAACCGCACTGTTTCTGGCTTAAGCTGTTCTTCGTTTAAGATAATATTCCGTTTTATGCGGAGTTCTAAACATTCTTTTTGCTGAGCGGAAAGGTTCATTTCAGAAAGTTTTTTTATAAAAGAATTCTTTTTTGCATTTGCGTCTTGTTGCATTTTTAAAAGAGGTTTTTCATCTTCCTGGCTGGAAAAATCAAAACTGCTTTTTTCAATTTTTAAAAGAGGCATTTCTGCAACTTGGTGAACAGGAGCGGCAGTTTTTATATTTCCTAAAAATTCTAAGCCTAAGGATTTTAAAAGAGTGACAACATTGTCTTGCGGCTGCGAATCTAAAAGAAAAACACCAGGCGCAAGTTTCAGGTAAATATGCTTTTTTATTTTAGGATTGTTTTCAATAAGAAGCTCATTTTTTTCGTTTACTTTTAGCACAAACCCGCTGAACAGCATTGCAGAAGAATAAGCGTTTTGCCATTCTTCAATATTCATCGCTAGAATTTGCGGAATTTTATATGAACTAAACTCTTCAAGAAGTTCTATAATTTTTTTGGAGGAATAGTTTTTGTCAAAAGCACGGCTAATTGAAGTTCTGGTTATTTCAAATTCAGATACGGTGCTGCAGCTTTTTATGTTCATAAAAAGAATTAAAGGCATTAACTCTTTTAGTTTTAACCCAGGAAGAATTGTAATGTTCGTTCCTGCGTTTATATTTAGCAAGCCTTTTTTTGAAGCTGATACAGATTCGTTTTCTTGCAAAAATAATTCGGAAGCGCAAAATATTTTTTCATTGTTTGAAGATTTTCCAGTTTCCTCAAATATTCCAAAAATCTTTGCACATTCAAAAATGTTTTCAAAAATATCAGAGTTGTATTCAATGTTTTCCTGCTTGCTGTAGTACGACTGAATCATTCGGGAAAATCTTCCCGTTGGTAAAGAGTCTTGGCCGTTCTTTTTTTTGTTTAGCAAAAAAGCCATTCTTATTATGGAAGTTTTTGAAAATCCTTCTTTTGGAATAGAAGTTGCAACGTTCAAAAGAATTTGCGCCTGCTGGCGAAGATTTTCTCTGCTTAGGCGAATTGTTGCCGCAACCGCAAGAAATGCGCACTGCTTAAAGTGTTCAAGTTTTGAAAATGATAAAAAATTATCTTCATCTATGAAAATGCCTTTTTCGTTTTGCTTTATAAGGCTTAGATTAAAAAATGCTTTTAATAAATGTTCAAGACATTCTTTTTTTTCTGGGAAGATTGTTTCTAACTGTTCTAAATTCTTTTTTTTAATTGAAAAGGAATTTTTGCACATCTCCGGATTTTCGTAAATGTATGAAGCAAAAGAAGCTATAAAAAGCGGGCTTACAACAAAAGAAGCATTGTAAGTTCGTTCCGAATATGTTGGTATAGGAAGCAAACTTTGCACTTTGCAGTATGGGATAAAAACATCTTCTAAAAGAGGATTTATCTTTAGTTCAACCTTGTTTGTTTCCGGATTTTTATAAGTCCAAATTATCAAGCGCTCGTTTAAGTTTAAAAGCTCAGAATAAATATCAGAAAGAGAATATTCGGACTTAAAAAAATCAATTAGCGAAGCCTGCTCTAAATTTTCAATGTATAAAATGAGGCTGATAACCTTTATGTCAAGGTCGGAAAGAAAACTTAGGATAACATTTTTGTTTTGCTCTTTTCTAAAAATTGAACTTAGGCGTTCAATTAGATTCTGCTTGTTAAACGGTGTATGAATTTCTCCCAGATAAATTCTAATAATTTCAAAAAAACGCTCGTCGGGAAGAGTTTCTAAATATTCTCGCCACTGGATAATTCTTTTTACCTTAGGATTTTGCTGCGTTTGCAAGTTTAGCATATTTTCTCCGGAAGAGCGCAAGAAACCAATTCATCTAAATCTTTTTCTTGTGAGTATCTTATTATGCGGTAAGAATAGCCTTGTTCAGCCAGAAATTTTTGCCGATTTGAACCAAAGTCTTCTTCTACCGTGTTTCGGGTTATAAGCGTAAAAAATCTTGAAGTGCGTTCCTTTGGGCGAAGAATTCTGCCTAGTCTTTGAGCTTCTTCCTGGCGGCTTCCAAAAGTTCCGCTAACCTGAATAGCCACAGAAGCGTCTGGTAAATCTATCGCAAAGTTTGCAACTTTTGAAACCACTAAAATATGGATTTTGCCTTCTCTAAATTCCTTGTAGATTTTGTCGCGCTCTGTGTTCGGTGTTTTTCCTGTGATTATCGGCGCATTAAGATTTTTTGCAAGCTCTTCCAGCTGATTAATGTACTGGCCAATTACAAGAATTTTGTCCTTAGGAAAGCGGTTTATAATTTGCTGGACTACGGCATATTTTTCAGGATTTTCGCTGGCAATTCTGTGCTTTATGCGAGGCTCTGCGACCGCGTACTCAATTTGTTTTTTTTCTGGAAGGTCCAGGCGGATTTCTACACATTCCGCCTTGGCAATCCAACCGCTGTGTTCAAGTTCTTTCCAAGGAACATCGTAACGCTTTGGTCCTACAAGACTAAAAACGTAACCTTCGCAGCCATCTTCCCTAACCAGTGTCGCAGTAAGTCCTACGCGGCGAACGGTTTGCAGTTCGGCAACAACCCTAAACACGGGAGCCGGAAGCATATGCACTTCATCGTATATTATAAGTCCCCAGTGGCGTTTGCTAAAAAGAGAAAAATGCGGGTATGGTCCGACTTTATCTGGACGCCAAGTTAGAATTTGATATGTGGCAACCGTGACCTGTTTTATGGTTTTGTTTTCTCCAGTATATTCGGCAATCTGTTCTTCTGTTAAATTAGTTTTGTCTAAAAGTTCTTGAATCCATTGGTGAACCGCAGAAATGTTTGTTGTTACAATTAATGTATTTGTTTTTAGCAAATCCATTATTTTTATGCCGACGATTGTTTTTCCAGCTCCGCACGGAAGAACAATTGTGCCAAATCCGCTTCCAGGACCTTTGTTTCCTACAAGGGCAGCGGCCGCTTCTTCTTGATACTTTCGAATTTCAAAAGGCTTGCCGGACCTTGTGACTTGCCTAAGAGAAAAGTCCAAATGTTCTCCGTCCACAAGTGGAACATCATCCTTTACCGGCCACAATATTTTTAAAAGCTCTTGCTTTATGGTGCCGCGTTCGGTGACTTTTAACAAAAAGCAGAATCTCTTTTCTTTTTCAGAAAGATTTTGTCTAAGTTCTAAAGGAATTTTAGAGCTGTCGTATTCGCATGGAAAAAGAAGTTTTCTTAAACTTGGATTTGCCTTTATTTCAAGGTAAACAGGTTCAGAATTTGCTACAAGGTAAAGATACTGTTCTTTTATAGTTTTTTGTTCAGCTTTAGGTTCAGAAAGGTCTGAAGGTTTTAAAGGAACTTCTTCTTCAGGACCGGGAATTAAGCGCAGTTTTCCAAAACGCTCGGCGGTTTCTTTTATCCAGACCGTTACAGACTGAGGAACATCGTAGCGAGCATACTTGTTTAAAACAGAAATTGCATCGTTGGCGCAAAAGCCAACACTTGCGGCATTCCATAAGGAAAGAGGTGTTAATCTATATGTGTGCAAATGTTCTGGAGAGCGTTCTAATTCGGCAAAAGGAATTAATTCATTGCGACATTCGTTTGCTAAAGGAGCGTGAACATCTAAAAGCAAAGTTCTATCCCCTTGAACAATTAAAGGATTATCCAACTGCATAACAGATTATTATATCGAATAGCTTGCAATTGCTCAATTGAATTGTTGACATTGAATTGTTGACATCAATCGAATTGGCATAGAAAACTGTTTGCAAAAATTAAAACCATTTTATAGGCAGTTTCATTTCTGAAATTAATAAGAACGCAAAGCGTCTAAAATATTCATCAAGGCTTAATAAAATAAGAACATAGAAAATAAACGCAGAACATATAAAGATTAAAACCTTTGTCCTGCAGACTTTAAAATCAAATCCGCACGAAAATTGAAAAGTTGCAAAGAGCAAAACATAAAGTATAAGAAAGATTAAGAATTTGTCTTTTACCAAGAAAA
This sequence comes from Treponema sp. UBA6367, assembly GCA_002437725.1. Taxonomy (GTDB): domain Bacteria; phylum Spirochaetota; class Spirochaetia; order Treponematales; family Treponemataceae; genus Treponema_D. Next base: position 82,694 of record DJRF01000013.1, on the reverse strand, counting down.
CAGAAATCAATGTTATTACCGTAAGAAGAATTGAAATTAGTTTGTTTATTCCATTTGCGGTTACAAGCGAAAAAACTATTTTATAAATAAGATAAGCTGCAAAAATACTGATAATTATAAAGATTGCAAGATTAGAAACTTCTTCTGTTTCTGGCAGAAGTTTTCCTAAAAAAATCAATTTTGCAGAATCAAAATCGAATTGTTCAAAATATGACTGTTTATTTTTAAAGTTTAAAAGTTCCGGGCGAATGCAAAAAAATAGTCCGCAAGAAAAAATCACTTCAAATATAACATCAAAAATGTTCAGAAAGGTACGAAAAATTCTTGGACCTTTTGATTTTAATCTGGCTTTTCTTTCTTCTGCTTGCTCATGTTTTTTGCGAAGTTTTTCCGCTCTTTTTTGTGCTTTTTCTTCTTTTTTTAATTGTCTGTTTTTATCTTTTTCAGTTCTAGCTTTTTTAAGTTCCATGTTTTTTGAAATAATTTTTAATTTTAATGAAATAAATATTTTTTTAATGCTTGAACCAGTTTTTCCAAAAAATAATTTAATATTCATCCAAACATTGGAAAAAGCTGTTTTACATTTTTCAAAAAAAGAATTCATAATTTCTCCCATAATAAGAAAGTTTGCAACGCAATTTCGCAACGAAGTGAGAAATTGCAGTTCATGGCGTTAGTTTTTAACAGTCTGAATAAAATAACTTATTTGCAAGTATATGTTGCGACTGTTTGATAAGAACCTGTTTTTGCAGAAGAAGCTCCTATGTTAATTTGAGAAGCGTTGCCTGGAACCGTAAAGTCCAAAGAAAATGTTCCATTCGCAGACTTTTGCATTTGTGCAAATTTTCCACCACAAATTACCGCAACAAAATTTTTGTTTGGACAATTAATTTCAAAATGATAGGTCTGACCTTTTTTTAAAGGCATTTCAATTGGACTAATCAATTTTGCTTCAAAGGAATTCGAATAAATTACTGGATAACGAATCTGGCTTGGTTCTTGGGCATTCACAAAAAATTCCGCGCATGAAGAGCCTCGATTTTCTGTTTTTTTACGATAAAAAGCCTGAATTTGATAATTTCCAACTTCTGGAAATTGAATTGTCGTTAAAGCTTTGTTTCCATCAATTTCTGTAAAAATAAGATTTTCTAAACGTCTGTTCTTTTCTATTAGAGTTACATAAAAGTCTAAAATATAGTTTTTCTGAATTTCATATTCAAATCGAATTGAACTTAACGCTGTATTTGTTTTTTTGGGTAATTCCGCGTTTTCAATTTTAAAATTTTCAGCAGTTTCAAAAAACTTAGGCTGAAAATTTGCGAGTTGCAAGAATTCCGAGTTTGAGACAGGTTCTTTTAAAAGCTGTTGATTTTGTTTTTCTGGCAAGTGTGTAAAAATAAAGTGTTCTGGTTTTATAAAAAGCCAGTCGGTTGTGTATTTTTGAACCGAATTTTTCCCGCTCATATAACCAGAATCCCAAGTGCTATCGATAAAATAATATGCGTTTTCAATCTTAACCATGTTCCAGGCATGATTTGAAATCGTATTGTTTTCTGTTAAAAGTGAAATGCCGACTCCGCGAGCATAGCCAGCAACCTTTGAATTCTGAAAATTTAAGGTATCCAAGAATTTCTTTAAAAGATTTGAATAGCCTTCGCAAACCGCATAGCCAGTTTTTAAAACATTCTCGTAATTTTGAGGCGGAACAGTTCCTGCCCAAAAATTCTTCGCATCGTATTTTATATTCAAAGCGACAATATCATGAGCGATTTTTACTTTTTCAAAATCATCGGCAGAATTTGAGTTTATAAACTCGCAGCATTTATTTACGTATTCCGCTGGATTTGAGATTTTCAGTTTTGTGATATTTGCAGGAACTTTCTTTGCCACAGGATGTGGTATGTCTGTTCTAAAAGAATAGGCCTTTGAGTAGTCATCAGGAATTTTATACATGGTTGAAGAAATTTTTGTTATCGTTTGGCTTTCATTACTTTGAACTGAGGAATTTTTACTCCCGGAAAGAGAAGAAATTGTTTCTTTCAAAAAATCAATAGTTGCACAAGAAGAAAAAATAAAATTCAATATTACGCAAAAGGTTATTAAAAGGAACTTTGATTTAGATTTCATAAAAACATTTTAACACAAAAACCGTAAAAAGCAACGTTATAAGTAATAAATACTACTTTTAAAAGAGTTCTAAAAAATAAAAATGTCTGCATAATTTTTACTTATGAACGCAAACAAATCTGATGTTGCACAAATTTTTGCTCAGAATTTAAAAAAACATAGAAAAAGAATTGGACTAACGCAAAAACAGCTTTCAGAACGTTTGGAAATTTCCCAAAAGCACCTTTCTTTTATTGAAACAGGTGTTCAATTTGCTTCTGCCTCATTAATTGACAAAATCTGCAAAGAGTTAAATATTTCGTGCGGAGATTTGTTTGCAAGCGAAAAAGACGTCAATATAAAAGAAGTGAATATGATTTGCGCAATGATGCAGAATATTGTTATGCCTCGCTTTTTAGCTTTAGAATCAAAACTTCAAGAAATAGAAAACAGTCTAAATTCAAATAAACAATAAATTCCACCTTGATTTCTTGATAATTGCCCGAAAGAGAATGTCTTATTAGCCCAAAAGTTCGAATTTTTTATAACTGTTAAAATGGTTTTCAGCGAATTTACAATTTGTTCAGATGTATTGAAAATGGGTATATAGAAAAAACACTTTTTCAAGTGTAAAATAAGATTAAGTCAAAATTCAGGAATAACAGATGGCAGAAAAAACGGTTGCTGGGAAATTCAGTCAGATGTAAAGGAATAGAAATTTGAATACAACAACATTGGAGATAGCAGTATTAAAATCGCAGATTATGTAGAAAATCAAATAAAAGGACTTTGGGGAACCGATTTTGATGAAAATGGTATTTCTGTGATTAAGACAAGTAATCTAACTTATGAAGGCTATATTAATTATTCAGATATTTGTAAACGAAATATCACTGAAGAACAGGTTAAACGAAATATCACTGAAGAACAGGTTAATGGATGTTATTTGAAATCTGGAGATTTGCTTATTGAAAAAAGTGGCGGAGCAAAAACTCATTCCGTTGGTTATGTTAGTTACTTTGAAGGGGAAGAAAATAAATTTGTTTGCAATAACTTCATTTTGGCTTTGCGACCAAAGAATATAATTATAAGTTCATATCAGCAAGAAATATAAAAAATGGCAAAATCGATTTGACTGACACCAAGTTTATTACGGAAGAAGAGTATCAGATAATTCAGAAACGTTGCCGAATTGAAACTGGAGATGTATTACTAACAAAAAGCGGAAGCCTTGTACAAATCGCTTATGCAGGAGTATTTTGCGTAGCAAAATTCGGCAAGCAGCTTGCTGCGGCGAATATTTTGGCTAGCAAATTCAGCTTTTAAGTGTTATATTTTTAATGGAGGCAGAAAATGGTTGTGGTATCGTACTCAGATTTTTTTGAAAATCCTTCAAAATTTAAAGAATGTGCTTCTCGATTTGGAATAAAAATTTTACCTCAAAAAAAACAAAAAAAGCTTTCATATCGAGTTCAAAAAAAACTAAATTCCCTTAATGCTATTGTGGGCTTGATTCCAACTGAAATAAACGCCGAAGAATTATTGCAAAAAAGGAAATTTGAAAATTGAAGATTTTTATAGATACAAACATCATTATTGATGTTCTTAATAAAAGAGAAGATTTTTTTCAAGATTCTTTTTTAGTTTTACAAAAAGTGTTTCAAAACTATCACGGTGTTGTATCAACACAAACTATTACAGATACAGTTTATATAACAAGAAAGTCTTTTGGAGATTCTACTCAACAAAAAAAGATTATTGAAAATTTCTTTGAAAGTTTTGGCGTTATTTCTGTATCAAGAAAAGAAATAAAAAAAGCATTTCAATCGCCAATGGTTGATTTTGAAGATGCTGTACAATCATTCTGTGCTGGAAAAGCCAAAGCAAAAGTTATTGTTACAAGAAATGTAAAAGACTATAAATTTTCAACAATAAAAGCTGTTACTCCCAAAGAATTCTTACAAAATTTTTAACAGAAAACAGTTTTTGATGAATGTTTTAAACAAAGTATTTTTAATTTTATAGGAAATTTACCGTGCAGAAATCGCTTATGCAGGAGTATTTTGCGTAGCAAAATTCGGCAAGCAACTTGCTGCGGCGAATATTTTGGATAAAATCCTTGACTTTTTATCATTATGTTAATGGATAATTGCCCAAAACAGAATATCTTATTAAAATAGAAGAAATTTGTTGTTTTTGAACAAAAAAATGTGGCTCTTGTGCCACCGGGATGGAAATATAATGGAAAATTCTAAACGAACTGTAACTTGCGGCGAGCTTACAAAGGCTGACGTTGGCAAGAAAGTTGTATTGAACGGCTGGGTTAGCCGAACACGCGACTTGGGCGGACTTGTTTTTATCCGTCTTCGCGACCGCTATGGAATCACACAGGTGATGGTCGGCGACAATGCTTCGGACGAGGTAAAAAAAATCGCCGCTTCCTTAAAGTCTGAATATTGTATCGCTGTTGAAGGAATTGTTGCGGCCCGCGCGGAAAAAGACGTGAACAAGGACATGGCGACCGGCGAGATTGAAGTTGAGGCGAGTGACATCGAAATCTTCACAACTTCTCAGGAATTGCCTTTTTCTATTGAGGAAGTTCGCCAGAAGGACGGAACAGTTGTTCTTCCAAACGAGGATTTGCGCCTTAAATACCGCTACCTTGACCTTCGCCGCGAGCCTATGCAGCACAACATCATCTTGCGCTCGGCTGTAACTTTTGCAACCCGCGAATTCTTGACTTCAAAAGGATTTTTGGAAATTGAAACTCCTACATTCATAAAATCCACTCCGGAAGGCGCGCGCGACTACCTTGTTCCGAGCCGTGTTCACCCTGGAAAATTCTATTCCTTGCCGCAGTCGCCGCAGCTTTACAAGCAGCTTCTGATGGTTTCGGGCTTTGACAAGTATTTTCAGATTGCGCGCTGCTACCGCGACGAGGACGCGCGCGGAGACCGCCAGCCGGAATTCACCCAGATTGATATGGAAATGTCATTCACAAACCGCGAGGAAGTTCTTGAGACAACCGAAGAGCTTATGCGCCATATTTTCAAGAAAACCTTGAACTACGAACTTCCAGTTCACTTTGACAGAATCAGCTGGGACGACGCTTTTGACCTTTACGGAAGCGACAAGCCGGACTTGCGTTTTGACATGAAGATGCTGGATGCGGCATTTATGGCGGATTTGAGCGACTTTAACGCATTCAAGGCGGGAGCCGCAAACGCAGACAAGAACATTGAGCGCCACAAGAGAAGCGGACTTAAAGCCCTTGTTGTAAAGAACGCGGCGGACAAATATTCAAGAAAGCACATTGAAGCTTTGGAGGCAGTCGCGAAAATCAACCACGCGAAAGGCCTTGCCTGGATGAAGGTTGACGCAGAAGGAAAATTTGAAGGCGGAATCTCTAAGTTCTTTGCCGGAAAAGAAGCGGAAATCTGCTCAAAGCTCGGAGCAGAAAAGAACGACCTTCTTCTGTTTGTAAGCGATGAAAAATGGCAGACAGCATGCGTCGCGCTCGGAGCAGTGCGCAAGCAGCTTGGAAAAGACCTGAACCTTTACAACCCGAAAGACGAATTCCACTTTGCATGGATTATAGACTTCCCGTACTTTGCTTGGAACGAGGAAGAAAACCACTGGGAAACAGAGCACCATATGTTCACGCTTCCGCAGAAAAAATACTGGGACACTTTGGAAAGCGACCCGGGAGCTGTAAAAGGCGACCTTTACGACCTTGTCCTGAACGGCTACGAGCTTGCTTCAGGCTCAATGCGTATCAACGACCCGGCATTGCAGGAGCGGATTTTTGAAATCGTAGGCTACAGCCGCGAGCGTGCAGAAAAAGCGTTCGGCTTCCTTGTTCAGGCATTCAAGTTCGGCGCGCCGCCGCACGGAGGAATCGCACCGGGACTCGACCGCCTTATCATGCTCATGTGCCACGAGGAAAGCATCCACGAAGTAATCGCCTTCCCGAAGAACAATCTGGCGGCTTCTCCTATGGACGAGTGTCCAAGCGCAGTTGACCAAAGCCAATTGGACGACTTGCATTTAAAGTGCACAGAAATTGAGAAGTAATATGCGCGAGTTTTCCGCAGGGAAAACTCGGTAAGCAAGACGCGAAGCGGATTGCGGCATTTGCATATCACGATTTCTGACCCGGAAAAATAAAATGCTATAAAACAAAAGCGGGGCGTAAAAGCACCGCTTTTTTGTTTGTGCGGAAAGATTAATTTTTCTGCCTTTGTGCGGCTCGGAAAGATATTTTTTTATTCATCATAACCACTGCAAACTTTATTCTTTTTAGAACGTACTTTGCAGTGGTTGATTGCATAAACTTATTTCTCCTCCGCTCATCAGGCGAATCCATTCGTTGCGGTTGCGGACGTTGCATTTTTCGTAGATGTGCTGGATGTGCGTTGCGACGGTGCTTATGGCGATGAACAGCTGCTCGGCGATTTGTTTGTTGCTATAGTTTTCGTACAGAAGGTTGGCGATTTCGATTTCTCGTTTTGAAAGGTTGAACATTTTGTAGTATTCTTGGCGCATTTTTTGTGCGGAGCGGGATTTTTCTTCTTTTGGATTTTGTGGCTTCCAGAATTCTTGTTTTTGTGCCGCCGGCAATTGTTCCGTTTGCGGATGTGCTGTTTTTCCGGCAAAGTTTCTGTGCATTCCGCTTTCCGTCTGTTCATTCACAAAATCGGTTATGGTTTTTGCAAAATCTTTCCTCACATTCACGCACAAATAAAGAATTGAATAAATCTTCATCAGCAGTTCTTCCTGCGAAAACGGCTTAAAAATGTAGTCGATAACGCCTTGTTTTATAAAAGAATTTTTCAGCGCAATATCCTGAACACCGGTTAAAAACAGAAAAGGGATATTTTTCAGGTTTTCATCGTTGTGGCAAAAATCAAAGAATGCTTTTCCTCCCATAACTGGCATTACCATGTCAGAAATTATCAAATCCGGCACATTCTGAGTAATTTTACCAAGCGCGTCTTTTCCGTTTGTTGCCGTAATCACTGAGCAATATGGTTTTAAAAGCTCGGAAATATTCTTAAGCAGGGAAATATTGTCCTCAACAACAAGAATCAGTTTTTTTGACATTAAATTTTTCAACTGGGAATCAAAATTTCCGTCATTGAAAAGTTTTTTGTCAAAAAGAATTTTGTTGTAATCTTTTGCCACAGAAAATTTCTGGAGATTTCCGTTTTCAAAATCGCAAGGATTCAGTTTTAATCTTGATTCAAAAACGACTTTGCAAAGATTTGTGGCAGTTTCATTTTTAATGGCGATTTCCTTTTTGTTTTTGCAAGGATTTTTTTCTTGAGTTTCGCCTTGATTTTTATTCTGATTTTCCAGCGGAATGCAAAAAGCCCGGCAACTTCCGCTGTAAAGTTTGCATATTCGCCGCACAAGATGAAGCCCGATTCCCAAGCCGCGGATATTTTCCGCAATGTTTTTGCCTCTTTCGCCAAAATTAAAAAGCGATTCCAGGTTTTGTCCCAAAATATTTTCAGAAAAATTAGAAACTTGATAAACCAGCTCGTTTTTCAGTTCATCGTATTCAATATTTATGCTGATTGCACCGTTTTCTACAGAATATTTTAGCGCGTTGTCAATCAGATTTGTAAAAACCGTCTCCAAAAAAAGCGGAAAAACCGAAACGCAAAGTTTTTCTTTGCATGAAGAAAAATAATTTATCTCAATTCCTTTAAACTCTGAATACGGAACAAAATTGTCCATAATCTGCTGAAAAATCTGCATAACGCAGACCGGCTTACACAGTCTTGAAATTTTTTTAACGTCCTGCTCCTGTTCTTCAAGCGAATTTACCATCAAAGCAATGTTTTTTAGCCGCGAAATGTTTCCTTTTACGGATTTCAGGCAGGAAAAAATCTCTTTTGAATTTTCATCAGTCCAGCTCCCCCCCCCCCCGAACTTTTTGGCTTTCCAGCGCGTCAACAGAATTTTGAATCAAAGTGATTGGTGCAAGCAACTCGTGGGCAGAAGCCTTTAGAAAGTAAGAAGATTCGCGGTACATGTTGAATTCTAGCTCCTTCTGCCTGATTTTAATAAAAACGCTCAGACTGTAGATAAAAATATGGAAGATAAAGCAGATGTCGTAGCCAAAATAATAGTCGTTGTCAAAAATCGCCAGAAGAGAATTCACGTTGTATTTTAGGCGAAGCAGATGCAGCGACTGCCTGAAAATTATGTAGCAGAAAAGCGGAATCCAGGAGCAAATCAGCAGAATTGGAATTGATTTTTTCCTAAGCGCGGACAAAATCATAATTGCCGAGCAGAAAAAACAGCCAAAAATCAAAAAACAAATCGTTGTGATGTAGGAAATTTTTATATTTTGGACAAAACCGTAAAGAACAACGGAAACTGCACACGCCGCGCAAAGAATTATTAGAATCGCCTTGTAAAAATTGCCGTTTTTGTTGAACGAAAGATTCTGAAGAAACAAAATCTGCGAAAAAAGCAAGCCAATGCAGCACACAACATAACTGAACCTAGAAAAAAACAGCGAGGAGCAGAAGTTGTTCCAAATGTAAGTGCAGCCAAGACCTTTCATTGCGACTTGATAAAGGCAGAAACACAAACTCATCAGGCTTAGATACAGAAAAAGTTTTTCTTTTGAACTGATGAAAAACAGAAACAGAACGAAAAACGCAAGAAACATCAGCGAAACAAAAATTATATGAACAAAAGAAAATTTTTCGATCTGCTCAAAAAATTGCGGGAGCGCAAAAAATCTAAAAACTAGTGAAATTGAATCGGAACTTTTTATTTTTAGCACAAAAAATTCGTCGCCGGCGTTTTTCTGTGGAATCTGAACAAAACTTCGCCACGATTTTATGTTTTTTTCTGAATTTTTTACCTGTCGCCCGGTAGAATCCGTTTTTTTCCATTTTTCGCCACTAAGAACAAAAAGTTCAGCGCGGTCAACAAGCTCCGGTCCCAAATCCAAAATCTGAAAATCCTGTGTGTTTTTTGAATCCGCCGAATCAGAATATTTTTGCAGCAAAATCCAAAGCGTTCCATTCACAAATCCAGGTGAAAATCTGAATTCGTCTTTAATTTGCGTTCCGTTTTTTATAATTTCGCTGCTGGCATTTTTGTCTAGCTCCTCGGAAACCTCTTGGATTTGCAGCTCAGATTTTACATCAACTATATAGAAGATATTTTTTATTTTTTGCGATTCAGAAAGGGCAGGGCGAGAAAAAATCGGGAAAGTGGAGAAGAGTAGAAAAATTATAAAAAGATGAAAATGTGTTTTGCAAGACATCGAACAAAATATTTCCTGAATGAACTAAAATTTACAAAAAATTATTTTATATTAAAATTTATAAAATCCCTAGACTGTTTTTTTGAAGGCTAGGGATTTTATAAATTTTCTTTAGTGCGAAATTTTATTGATTGTTGGAATTTTCTTTTGGAGTTCTTGGTGCAACTTCACTGTTTCTTTCCCAGCTATCTTGATAACCTTGTATGCAGTCATATTTTCTTTTGTTATTTTGTTCTTCAACGGTAGAGCTATGATGAGGATTCTTATTGTAATCTTGATTTCCATTGCAATAAGAAGGATCATAATTACCACCTTTTGTATAATCATTTGTTGCATGATTATAACCGTTATAGTAGTCTCCGCTTTTTGTCTCTGCAAAACCAAAACCCATTCCAATGGTCAATAAAACCAAAGTTCCTAAAATAATTTTTTTCATAATTAATACTCCTTGCTTGCAAATAAGATTTTTTCTCCAATTATAAGCGGATTTTTATAAATCGATTTTGTATCCAACTACAGTTTTTTGAATATTTGTTGCAAATACTATGTTTGATAAAATTGGATCATTTTGAATCTTGCTTATAGGTATATATTCATAATGTCCTTCGTTTGGAATACACAAAGCAATAATAGTTGGAATTAAGCAAAGTCCTGCACTGACTCCACCAGTAAGTGCTAATATACCATTTGCTTCTGGATATAAAAACTCTAGACAAGCAAGTCCTCCAGAAAATATGGTGCCAACCAAACCTGGCCAAAAAAGAATCATTTTTTCACGACTCCAACCTTCATCTACCCAAATCCTTTTTGATGTTTCATTTTTTACTAACTCAAAATTAGAGTTTATTTGAGAGTAGTTAAATGATTGTTCGTTTTGCACAAAAGGTTTTTGTTTGAAACTTTCATGAAAACTGTTTTGTGCAAAAATACTTGTAGTACAAATAAAAGTGACAAGGATTAATAATAATTTCTTCATAATAAACCTCCTTTTCCTAATTTACTTTTTCAATTTTTATTTTATTGTTATAAATATCAAGATAAAAATCGTATTCACCGGCTTCTAGATATTGTTCTATATTAGCATTGTAGCCCCATGTTTTTATTTTGTATGTGCTGCCAATTTCAACCCAATTACCAACTAGGCTTTCAGCGTATTCATTGAACCAATATTCATCGAAAATTCCGCCCCAAGCTTTGTCGGCAATTTTAAATTCATATTCTCCATCTGTTTCAACTTTAATTGGTGTTTTTGTTTTGTATTGGCTAAGTGTTGAAGGAAGTTGTTCCATCATGCCTTCGTCAGAAAACTTCCAGTTAATATCATCAAAATTTCCTACTACATAAAAATGAGCATCATCTTCTGAAGAATTTTCTTCCTCATCTGTAGAAATTAACAACATAGGAGTTTCATCAGACAAATCGAGCGTAAAAGTATACAAACCGCCACCTGTAGAAAGTGCTGCATTTTTTGAATACCAATCATTAGCCCAGCTTCGAACAACTTTGAACCATTCATTTTTTGGAACAAGTCCTTGATAATCTAGAGCTACAGAATAATCCTGAGTATCATCTTTAGTCATAATTTTAAAGCCGTAAATATTTTTTGGAAGATATAAAGTTGCCTGGAAAACATTTTCTGCAATTTCTTTCATGTTATTATAGCCATCATATGCTCCCCATTGTTTTGAAGAATCTGCAGTAAAGTTTCCTTGAACATACCACAAATAGTCATTTCCACTGTATTCCGATTCTTCAGTAGTTGCGGAGCGTATACCAGCAGGTTTTGAATAAGAAAGATTTCCGGTTGCATCGATGGAGATTACACGTTCTGAGGTCGTATAGATATTTCTGCTGTAATTTCCTCGAACTATTTTTCCATAAAATTGAATAGAATTTTTTATTGTAAATTTATACCACTTATATAGTGTCTTTCCTGAACGAAATGACTTACCTGTGTAAGTTCCTTTTATTAAGCGTTCAGAAATTGTGTTGTCCCCATTATCGTGTATATAAAGTTTTGGTGTGGTTTTTGAATCACTCTGCACATAAATTATTTGATTTGAAATCCTAGATGAACTAGAAGTTCCTTTTTTGCTAAAAGATGTGTTTCCAATGTTCGTATTTCCAGAAGAACTCTTGGTTACCGAACTTTTTGAAGCAGCAGGGGTCTTTGAGCTGCCTTTTGCACCGCCAGACTTCTTCGCTTTATGCGTTACATTTTTCTTCCCTCTCTTTCTTATAGCACGGCTGCTATCATCATCAGAAAGTTCCAAATCTCCGCTTTCAAGCAAATAATCGCCTTGTTTTATAGAATATGTTCCATTTTCGTTTAGAACATATACAATCCCAAGTTCGTCATCCACATATTCGCCGAAAAATTCATCATCTGATTCGATTTCCGAATCTTCTGAACCAGAATCGTTGTTCTGGCACCCCGCCAAAAACACCCCGAACACAGCTCCCACCAACAAAAGCCATGCCAAATAAGCCAGCTTTTTCACCATTTTCATAAATTACCTCTCGAAAAAAAGTTAATATGAAAAATGATATTGGCAAAAAAACAGGTTCGGTATCGTTTAAATAATGATTTGATTATAGACAAGGGTAGGGAATTTTGAATGTTTTAGCAGTAATATTTTATTTCGCCAAAATACTCTTTCCATTTTTCAATAATTTCAAAAGAACGAGCTTCTATGGTTTTCATTATAAAATTTAATTTATGGGAAGGAATATTTGATTTATTATGAGCAAGAAGCGTCCGATGATCTTTTGTAATCCAAATTTTTGTGGCGTTTTCAGAAGGAACTCCTTCGCATACATGAACATGAATCGGCTCTAAAGGATTAGATTCCGCAAACCACATAAAAACAACATAGCAACCAATTTTAAAAACCTGAGGCATTTTCAAATCCTCCAGAACGAGCCAACTGAATAATTATATGTGCAGTGCTCTCTAAAAAATCTTGAAAATATGCAATGCGTTCATCTGAAAAACCCTGCTTTTTTGTCCAGGTATAATCTGGAAGCCAACATTCTGCTGAATTAAAACCGCCTTCGACAGGTTGTTCAAAATAAACCTTTACACACTCTTTTCCGTTTTTATTGATTATTTCAGAATGGGCAATTCCTGTGCCATCATTCAATGTCATATAATTGTACATCATGCGCAACTCCCATAATTCAATTATATCACGAGATTTTAAAAGAATCGATTTTATTTCTGAGATTCTTTTTTTTGGGGCTTCCGGCAAAACTTCGTGAACGAACTTTTGCCGTCGGGCTTTTCGTGGCTCTCGCTCCGCTCGCCTTGCGGCCGGTATTTTTTGCAAGCAAAAAATACGCGCTTCGCGCCCACTACAATCCCTAAGCCTTGTGAAAAACTAGGGGAATTTATTGAAGATGAAAAAAATAGACCTGCAATAAATTGCTGACAGTGTTTGCTTTGCAAATATTGCAGGTCAAGACGAGGAATGGCAATGGAGCAAAATGCAGTTGCCATTCTGGTGATGAAATGATTTAACTAGAATGTCATAGAAACAGGTCCGACAAGCTCACTTTCAGTTTCAGGATTTGCATCTTCATCAGGTGTGTCAGCAGCATTTATCCAAAAATAAAATGTCTTGCCAAATTCAAACTCGGTAGATCCGAATTCATAGCGTCCAAGTTCTTCTTCATCTGTATATTTAAAATCATTGCTTTGAACTGCCTTTAGTTTTGCTTTTGCGAAATTATCTATTTTTGCATAATAAATTTTATAGTATTCTGGTTTAGGAAATGCTTCTTCTATTTTTACAATTAAATTTAAATTGTAAGAATCCCTTGTTACGGTAAATTCTGTAGGATTATCAGGCTTTTTATGTTTGAAGTCTAAAAAAACAGGTTCGCTGAAATCACTGTAACCGTTGTTATAAACTTTTATCCAAAAATAAATAGGCTTGTCTTCCAAAAGAACCTGTTCATATATTAATTTTTCATATGAATCAAAATAGTCTTGTTCGTCAGAAGAAAATGTATTTTTTTTATGTTTTACTTTTTCTGCAGAGGAAATATCATTCTCCGTGTTGGTGTAAAGATAATATCTTCCGCCATAGGAATTGAATTTGACAGAATCCCAAGTTACCACAATTTTGTTCAATGTTTCACTTGAATATTTGACTTTCAAATTTTCTGGGCATGGAATTTCATTTTTGAATTCGTATGAAAAGGTTTCGGGTGTTACATTGCTTTTTCTTGGGTCTGCATACAATTCATAATGTGTCTCTGGATCGTAGTTTGCAACGTATCCCCAAAAATAATATGTACCAATATTCTGGGTTTCGGCGGATAATTTTAAAAGAAATTCAGTATCGATTTTAGCGAAGTCAGTGCCAAGTTTGCTAGCGGATTTTAAATCATCAGTAGTGTTGTAATAGATGTAAATCCTTCCGTTGACGATATCATTGTATTCACGTGCTATTATATAATACCGATTAGTTCCGTCTTTGCTCACTTCAAAACGTCCTATAGGATAGCACTTATTCTCATATATGAGCTTAACAGTAATAGGCGATTCTTCTCTAGTATACTCCCCATCTTTGCAGCCGCATATAACTGACAATGAAATAACCGATGCCAAAATTAGGATTGCTTTTTTTATTGTTTTCATTTGATTTCTCCCATTTGATAATGTCTGTTTTAGATTAATTTGTGGTGTAAAAAATAAGGCAACCTATAAAGCCGCAAGCACAAATAGTGTCCTGCTTTATAGGTTGCCCATCTGCTTATTTTCTAGTTCCGCTGCTTGAGCCTTTGCTGCCGCTTGAACTTCCACTGCTCGGAGGATTGTTTCCTCTTTGCCCGCCGCTAGGATTTCCAGTTGTAGAAGGCATTCTTCCGCCTTCTCCGTAGTACGGATTTCCCGGTGTTACAGTTGTTTTTCCCATTTTTTCTCCTGTAAAAAAACTGATGTGAAAATTTAAATTTTCGATTTGGTTGTTCTTTCCAAACGCAAAAACGTGCGTAGCAGTGTTTTTGCGTTTGGAGCAGATTAGTCAACCTGCTCCAATGGTATACCATTGGAGTTTTTATAAACTTTTCAGGCTGTTTGCTTTTGACTGTAACTTTTTTCTATAAAGCAGTATTTTAATTATAGTATGGCAAAAAGAATCTTTGTTTGGGCGGGATTTGCATTATTTTTTTCCGTTTTTCAATACGCCCAGCCAAATTTAAAATTTTGGCTAGAAAATGACTTAGAATTAAAAAAACTCGCCCTTGAACTTGAAAAAGCACAGCTTTCAAACCAGGAAACAAAGATTTCAAATGGAATTTCCGTCCAACTTGCTTCGGGCAGCGTTTCTTTTCAACCAAATGACAAAGGCTCTAAAGTTTCTTTTTCTCCTTCAGGCACAATTTCCGTGCCGTTCGCGGCGAATCTTTCTTTAAAAGGGGCTTCAAAAGTTCAAATCAGTGAAGAAACAAATACTGTAACGGATACAGCAATTTCTATTTCTGCGGACATTTTTTCATCTTCAGGATTAAAAAGAAAAATAACTGCTTTGCAGTCGCAAAGAACCCTTCTTGAAGCGCAAAGGGCTTTTAAAGAAAGAGCGGTTGAATCAGAAACTGAATTTTACAAGGAGCTAAAAGAACTTTTTTCAAGCGCAAGCGAAATTGTTTCCGCTAAAAACGACTTATACGACGACACAATCGAATTTGAAAAAATAAAGTCAAAGGGATTTGAAAAAACTTCTGCAAGTTACAGGCAAGCGCAAATGAAAGTTCTTTCAGACAGTCACACTGTAGAAACAAAAGTCCGTCAGCTTGAGCATAAAATTGCGGTCTTTGCTTCAAAATGTGGTTCTGACTACAAAAAGGGCTCAAATCCATTTGATTTTTTACCAAATTCAATTCCTGAAGTAGACTCTGTGGATGTTCTTTCTTTTAAAAAAGAAAACTATAAAAAAATTGAGCAGGCAAATTGGAATATTCAAATGGCAGAACTTCAAGTTAAAGCGGAAAAATCTTTTTCTTTAAGTGCGAATGCGGGTTATACTTTTGAAAATTCAAATGCAGCTCCTGCAAATGGCAAAAATCCTGACACAATTGATGCAGGCCTTTCTTCAAGCTATAAAGGAATTAATGTTGCCGGAGGAATTTCTGTTCCTGTTGACAGTCAAAATAAAAATCCAGTTTACACGCTTAGTGCTTCTGTAAATCCTGCCGCATTTTTTACAAATAATATTTCAAAAAAGAAAACGCAAATCACTTTAAAAGAAGAAAAACTTGCCTTAGAGTCCGCCTTAGACGACTACGAAACGGACCTGGTTGATTGCCAAACAGAACTTGCCGACATAAATTGGCAAAAAGAAACAAACATTCACACTTTTGGTTTGTACTCATCTCTTGAAAATGATTTGGCTAAATACTTAAAAGAAGGAATTATAACGGAAAGCGAATACAACAGCAGCGCCGCAAACAAAGAATTGTACCGCATAAAGATTTTAATAAATGCAATTGATTTAATAATATTTAATAATCAAACAAAGCTTTTGTTTTGTGAATAAATTATAGGAATCATTATGAAAAACAAAAAAGCGTATAAAAAAATTATTGCAATCCTTGCACTGCTTGCAGTTTTTGCAGCTCTTTTTTTTCTGATAGCAAGAAAAAGCCTGGCAGTTAAAAAAGAAGGCGCAGAAGGAATTGCCATTTTAAAAGAAGTATATGAAAATAACATCGAAATTGCCGGCACCGTTTCTGCAGCGGAAGAACAAATTCTTCAAGCAAAAAGCGATGGGACTGTGCTTGGCGTCTTCGTAAAAAAAGGCGATAAGGTAAAAAAGGGAGATATAATTATTCAGCTTGATTCCACAGAGCAAGACTACAATCTTGCAAAACTTGATTACAATATGGCTTCTACAAAAATTAGCGGCTCTAAAAAAGAATTGGAGCTTCAGCAAAAAGAACGGCTTTCACTTCTGCAAAAAATTGAAGACCGGAAAGTTTGCGCGACTTTTGATGGAATTATTGCCGATATTGATGTTTCTGAAGGAGATTCAATGGAAGCAAAAGATTCTGTGGGAACTTTGGTAAACGTTGACTATCTTACAGCGGAAGTTGAAATTCCAGAAACTGATGTTTCAAAGTTAAAAGTAGGACAGGAAGTTGAATTTAAATTTCCCGCTTACGAAGGAGTTGTGAAAGGCTATGTTGTCAGCTGGCCCGCAATCGGTTCTGTTACAAGCCGCGGGGCAACAATTGTAATGGCAACTATAAGAATTGACGAATATCCTAAGCAGATTCTTCCGAACTATTCTTTTACAGGAAAAATTATTATAACCGCTCCTGTAGAAAATCTAGTTCTTGCAAAAGAAGCTGTTGCAAAAGATGAAAATGGTAATTTTTTTGTTCAAGAAATTTCAAGCGACGAAAAAATTTTTGTAAAGCTTTCTGCTTATGGCAATGATTTTTATAAAGTTGAAAGCGGACTAAGCGGAAATGAAGTGCTGAAAGTTTTGAGCAAGAACAGGCCTTCTGGCTATAAAAAAAGTTCTGTGCATGCAGACTCTGCAAGCAGCAAAGAAAGAGATCCGGGAAGAATGAATGTTATGCCAGGTCCAGGCGGTCCGCGATGAATGGCCAGACTGTTATAAAAATGGAAAACGTAACAAAAACTTACAAAATTGGCAGAGCGGAAGAATCTTCAAAAGTTTACGCTTTAAAAGGCATAAGCTTTTCTATTGAGCAAGGCGAATTTGTTTCTATTATGGGTCCTTCAGGTTCTGGAAAATCCACTTGCATGAATATGATTGGCTGCCTTGACCGTCCTTCCTCTGGAATTGTAGAGATTTGCGGAAAGCAGACTTCAAAAATGAATGAAAAAGAACTTTCTGTTCTGCGGAATTTAACAGTTGGTTTTGTTTTTCAGCAGTATTATTTGCTGCCAACAATGACGGTTTTGGAAAACGTTATGCTTCCGCTGAGGTATCAGGGAATATCAAAAAATGAGCGAAAAATTATGGCGGAAAAGGCTTTGAATCAAGTTCAAATGCAGAACAGAATGCAGCATAGGCCTATGGAACTTTCTGGTGGTCAGAAGCAACGGGTCGCAATAGCTAGAGCTATTGTTACCAACCCAAAAATTATTTTAGCAGATGAACCGACAGGCGCTTTAGACAGCGCAACAGGAATTCAAGTTCTGAATCTTTTTAAGCAAATAAACAGCAACGGCACAACAATTGTTATTGTAACTCACGACCCATCGATTGGAGCTAGCGCTAACAGATGCATAAAGATTTTTGACGGAAATATTGAATCAGATTTTAAGCAGACTCCAGTTTTTCCGCAAATTCACAATGCTGAACGAACAAAAATGCAAATGAATAGGTCGAAAGTCGAGCACAACCATCTGTAGCAAATTGGAAACTCGACTTTTTATGGGAGGACGGAATTGATAGAAGATTTTTTTAATGCGCTGCAAAATTTTTACAGGCAAAAAACAAGAACAATTCTTTCTTTGCTGGGCGTTATAATCGGTGTTGCAAGCGTAATTGCAATAACTAGCATAGGCTCTTCTTCCAGTGAACAAATAAAGCAGACTTTTGGTTCTTCGGGGCTGGATGTAGTTCAGATTTCAAAAGGATTTATGCGCCGAAGACGCGATGCTGTGCAAATTCAGTTTGATGAAGCTTTTAGAAAAGAGCTTTACGAAAATGTAAGCAACATAAAAAAAATTTGGTATAAAAACAACATTTCTTCTACAATTTCTTATTCAGAAACAAGTTCTTCCACTTCTTGTTCCGCAATAGAGCATGGTTTTTTAGAAATGTATGGGCTTGAACTTGAAAAAGGGCGTTTTTTTACTGTGACAGAAGATTTTTATGGCTTGCAAAAAATTGTTTTGGGCAAGAAACTTGCGAAAGCGTTGTTTTCTGATGTAAACCCCGTTGGAAAAAACGTTCTTGTAACCGCTGATAAAGTTTCGTTCGCTTTTGAAGTGATTGGCGTTTTAAAAGAGCAAAATTCTGGAATGGAAAACACAGAAGACATTGCATATATTCCGCGAGGCTTTTATTCAAAAAAAATAATGCCAAGTCCTAACGCCGCCAATGTTTTAGTGCAAGTAACGAATCAAAATAAAGCAACTTCCGTTTCTTCAGAAATAGAGCAGTACTGCAAAGCGAAAACCGGCTCCGAATATTCCGTAAACGTTATGTCCATGCAAACAATGATTGAACAATTGGGCGAAATTTCGCAGTCGTTGAGCATAATGCTAAGCGGAATAGCTGCAATTTCACTACTTGTAGGTGGAATTGGTATTATGAACATAATGATTGTAACTGTTACAGAGCGCAAACAAGAAATCGGAATTAGAAAAGCTCTAGGAGCAAGTCCTGCAGATATTTGCCGTCAATTTTTAGTGGAATCTGCTACAATAACTTTGTTTGGCGGAATTATAGGAATTTTTGCAGGTTCGCTGATGGCTATTATCATTGAAAAAGCAAAAGAAATGAGCGCAGTTATAAACTGGAATTCCTGCGTAGTCGCTTTCTTTTTTAGCGTGCTTGTTGGAATTGTTTTTGGATTAAGCCCTGCAATAAAAGCTGCGAAGCTTGATCCTGTTATTGCGCTCGCTTCTGAATAGAACAAATTGCAACTTCGCTTACGCCTTTGACCATTCTTCTAAGAACTTGGCTTTTAATCAAAAAGACTAGTATCCGTCGCTCATTGCGCGGTTGTTATCTTTTATGCAAAGTTCATCGTAGACAAGGCTTCTTTTACGCAATTCTTGCTTGCGTTCGTTAGGAAACGGCATATTGCGCCAAAAAATTCCACGAACCTCTTTGTCTAAGCGTTGAACGCCTTCAGATTCTTTTGTCATCCAAAGAATATAGTCTTCTATAAAGAAGGCTTTTAAGTCGCCTTTTAATTTTAGTCTGTCTATGTGCTGGTAATATTGACCTGTAAGACCTTCTTCCATCCAATAGTAACTGGCTTTTTCTTTTGCAACTTGCCACCGCAAATCTGCAACAGCTGTTAAAACCGCGATTTTTAAATCGCGCGGGTACATTGGAACCACAATGCGGCCGCGGCTTGTGACTCTGTTATAGCGGTCAAAAGGTTCCCAGCAAAATCCTCTGTCGCCATAAGTTGGAATAAGAAGCGTGTAGGGCGGTATTCTGTTTGGAATATTTTTGTGAATTCTGCAAAAAGCTCCCGGATCTATGGATTCAATCCAGCGAAGAATATTTACAACATTTTCTCGCGTTCCGGTTCCTCGCTCCGTGCAGTGAAAGAATTCTCTTGTAAAAATTGGAAATTGATTTCCTTGACGACCAACGGTCATCTTTGCCATTTGGCGAACAGTTTCAAACTCAATGTTTACAGCTTGCGCATCTGCGGCAACTTCTTGCGCACCTGTTGAAGAAAGTTTGCTTTCTACGCTGCTAAAAGCACCTTTTGCTTCAGTGTAATCTTTTAAACACTTTGCAAGTTCTTTGTTGTTCTTAGAAAGCCGGTGAAGTTTGTCTGTTATTTCGGCAAAAAGTTTTATTTGACTGTCAGAATAGTCGCTTTTGTGAGGTTCCATTCCTAAAATAGGATTGTGTTCACAAAGCAAATCAACTCTTGACTTTAATTCTGATTCGAGCATCGCCCGTTCATTTTCTTTTATGTTGAGAATGTTTTCTGCGCTTTGCAACTTTCCAGAATTTTTTGATTGAAGCTGCTGAAGTCTTGACTGTTCAAATTTTGCTGCCTCTTCCGGAGTCGCCGCCTTGTGGGTAACTCTTTTTTCATCAGTTGCGGAATTAGCCATTTTTCCCTTAGCAATTTCGGCAAACCATTCATCTGCGTAAAGGACAGGCTCGTTTAGAACATTTTCAAATATAACTCTAGAAAAAAAGTCCTTTTGTTCTGGTCTAAAAAGAGAAGGCAAAATAACACCAAACCGGCAAGCCATTCTTTTCGGCATAGGAAGATTTGGATCTGCCATTTTTGGAACCATTCCGCGCAAAAATTCCCAATAGGCAGAAATAATCTGTTGGCGATATACGGTTCTGTCTTTTGGGTCTGCGCAGGTGAGATATTTTGAAAGAACGGTGTGAACTCTTTGAGCGTAAGCGTTTTCGCCAGTAAGTACTGTTTTGTAGTATTTTGTATCATCAAAATAAGTTGCTGGAGTGTCGTTTAAAAGCTTTTCTACAGGAGTAAATTCGTGCTTGCTTAAATCAACTTCATGAATAGACTTTTTTTGGGAAGCTTCATTCGCTTTTGCTTCAAACAACTTTGATTTTTTAGAAAAGTCCATCATGGAAAAATTAGATTTATTAGTTGATTCTGCAGAAGTTTTTTCTTGTCCTGATTGTTTGTTGTGTTCAGCTAAAAGCGCTGCAATTGAAGGATCTAATTCATCACTCATTTTTGACTCCACATTTAGGCTAATTATAACACGCTGTTTTTCTTATCGCAATGTATTTATCTTAAATGTGGAGTATTAAACTAAAGCACAGGTTTCATCGCTGTCATGTATTCGCGGAGCTTTCTTCCCACAACTTCAATCGGGTGATTGCGGATTTCTGCGTTTACATTTACAAGTTCTGTGTTGTTTACGCTTGTATCCTTGAGTTCAAGTCCTTTTCCGATTACATCTGTGTGGAGCTTTGGCATGAGTTCTTTCGCCATCATTGGGGCTGCAACGCGGCTGAACAGGTAGCATCCATATTCCGCTGTGTCTGAAATTACGCGGTTCATCTCGTAGAGACGCTTGCGGTCAATCAGGTTTGCGATGAGCGGAACTTCGTGCAAAGATTCGTAGTAAGCCGATTCAGGTTTGATTCCGGCGTCAACCATTGTTTCAAATGCAAGCTCGCATCCGGCTTTTACCATTGCGACAAGCAAGATTCCCTTGTCGAAATATTCCTGTTCTGTGATTTCTTCTTTTGATTCAGGAGTTGACTCAAACGGAAGCTTTCCTGTTTCTTCGCGCCAAGTGAGCAAGTCGTGGTCTTTGTTTGCCCAGTCCTGCATCATTGTGCTAGAGAATTTTCCAGAAATGATGTCGTCCATGTGCTTTTGGTAGAGCGGTGTCAAAAGTTTTTTGATTTCTTTAGAAAGCTCGTTCGCGCGGATTTTTGCAGGGTTAGAAAGACGGTCCATCATGTTTGTGATTCCGCCCCATTTAAGAGCCTCAGAAATTACGTTCCAACCGTGCATCAAAAGTTTTGTGGCGTAT
This sequence comes from Treponema sp. UBA6367, assembly GCA_002437725.1. Taxonomy (GTDB): domain Bacteria; phylum Spirochaetota; class Spirochaetia; order Treponematales; family Treponemataceae; genus Treponema_D. Next base: position 61,086 of record DJRF01000013.1, on the reverse strand, counting down.
TCAGGAGCGATTCCTTCGCTTACCATTTTGTCGTAGCAAACGATTGTTCCTGCCTGAAGCATTCCGCACAAAATTGTCTGCTCGCCCATAAGGTCAGACTTAACTTCCGCAACAAAGCTAGATTCAAGAACGCCCGCCTTGCTTCCGCCCATTCCTACAGCCAAAGCTTTTGCATAAGCCCAGCCTTTTCCTTCCGGGTCATTGTTCGGGTGAACGGCGATAAGGTCAGGAACACCAAATCCGCGCTGGAATTCATGGTAAACTTCTGTGCCAGGACCTTTTGGAGCGCACATTACAACTGTGATGTCCGGGCGAATCTGCATTCCCTCTTCAACGATATTGAATCCGTGCGAGTACCACAAAGCAGAGCCTTTCTTCATTCTCTTCATAACTTCTGTAATAACAGGAGTGTGCTGCTTGTCCGGAGTAAGGTTTCCAACAAGGTCAGCAGTTGGAATCATCTCATCATAAGTACCAACTTTAAATCCGTTTTCTGTGGCATTCTTCCAAGACTGGCGTTTTTCTGTGATTGCAGATTCCCGCAAAGCATAACTAACATCAAGCCCAGAATCGCGCAAGCAAAGGCCCTGGTTCAAACCCTGCGCACCGCAACCAACGATTACAATTTTTTTGCCCTTAAGAGCTTTTACGCCGTCAGCAAATTCTTCTTTAGCCATAGAACGGCAATGTCCCAACTGAAGTCTGGCTTCTCGCCAAGGAATAGAATTAAAATAATTGTTACCCATTTTTTCTCCTATAAAAAGTCAATGAGGAAATATCAATTTCCGATTTGACTTTTTAACGCAATTTTGCAACAAAGTGAAAAATTGCAGTGAATAAGGAAGTTTGCAACGCAAACTTGTGAATAAAAACTTTGACGCTATTTTAGGCAAAGTTTTTATTACACGCTCCTGTAAAAAATATTTTTTCGTTTCGGGGCGTTCCCGAAAATCTCGCAAAGCTCAATTTTCGGTCGCTATGTCCAAGGTTCCGGCATTCGCCTTCATTGCTTCACTTCACTTTGTTCCGTTTCGCAACAAGCCTACGGCTTGCCTTTCCCAGCGCTAACGCTTTTTAAGATTATGCTTTTATTCTAAAGTTTTATTTATATTGCGTAAAGTGAAAGATTTTCATTTGATTGTTGAAAAATATGCAATAAACTTGTTTTTTACAACTTTTATAAAACTTCTTTAAGGGCCTTGTTTTTTTCGCAAAACGGGCAGCCTGCTAAATTTAAAATTCTTTGAACTATCAAAAATATCGATTTTATATCAACAACTTTTTTATTGAATTTCATTAGTTTTTGTTATATCTTAATTGTACATAAACCTTACCCGTAGATTTATCCAAATTGCAAACGGGCCTGTTTTATATAAACAGAAAAAATTGCTAAAAAGGGGGTCCAAAATGGGACTTTTCTCTTCAAACAAATCACATTATCTTTTTACTTCAGAATCAGTTGGCGAAGGTCATCCAGATAAGCTGTGCGATCAAATTTCAGACGCAATTCTTGATGAATGTATTCGTCTAGATCCTTATGTCCACGTAGCCTGTGAATCTTTTGCGACTACAAATTTCCTTATGACAGGCGGAGAAATTGGTTTTCAAACTCCAGACAAATCTCTTCCGCAAAAAATTGCAGAGCGAGCAGAAAAAATTGTTCGCGGCGTAGCAATTGATGTTGGCTATACTGATGAAGCTGTAGGATTAAATGGCCGGACTTGCGAATACATGAATCGTTTGCATGCGCAATCACCAGATATAAATCAAGGCGTGGTAGGAAAAGGTCTTGAAGAATACGCTGGTCAGCAAGGCGCTGGCGATCAAGGAATGATGTTTGGTTTTGCTTGCAATGAAACTCCTGAGCTTATGCCTGCTCCAGTAATGTATTCGCATAAGCTGCTTATAAAAGCTAGTGAACTTAGAAAATCTGGAGCAATAAAGTGGCTTCGGCCAGACGCAAAAAGTCAGGTGACAATTGAATATGAAGGACACAAGCCTGTAAGAATTGATACAGTTGTTCTTTCGCATCAGCATGATGATGGAATTCCTCATGAGGAAATTGAAAAAACAATAATTGAGCAAATAATAAAACCTGTTTTAGAACCGACAGGACTTCTTGATTCTAAAACGAAGTATTTTATAAATCCTACTGGAAAATTTGTTTTAGGCGGTCCGGATGGAGATTCTGGTCTTACAGGAAGAAAGATTATTGTTGATACTTACGGTGGAATGGGCAGGCACGGCGGCGGCGCTTTTAGCGGAAAAGACCCTACAAAAGTCGATCGCTCTGCGGCTTACATGGCTCGCTACATTGCAAAAAACATTGTGGCCGCAGGTCTTGCTGAACGGGCTGAAGTAGAATTGGCTTATGCAATTGGTGTTCCAAAGCCTGTTTCTATAATGGTAGAAACGTTCGGAACAGAAACGGTTCCAAATGAAAAAATTGTTGCTGCTGTTGAAAAAGTTTTTGACTGCACGCCGGCGGGAATAATTACAACTCTGAAACTTAGAAATCCAATTTATAGACCAACTGCAAGTTACGGTCACTTTGGGCGAACTCCGTATGTAAAAGATGGAATAGAATTTTTTACTTGGGAAAAAGCAGACAAAACAGAAGAACTGAAAAAGGCTTTGTAAGACAATGCAAAAACTTTCAACTTCCTGGATGAAGCAGCCTCCTTTAAAAATACCATTAATCAGAATGTTTTTGGTGTGCGCGGGAGCATTTTTAATGGCTTTAAATATCAAGATGTTTACAAAAACCGGCAATATTCTTCCGGGAGGTTTTACAGGGCTTTCTCTTTTAATTCAGGAACTTGTTTTAAAGTTTTTTCATAAGCAGATTCCGTTTTCTCCAATAAGTTATGCGTTGAATTTAGTTCCTGTTGTTCTAAGTTTTATATTTATTGGAAAAAGATACACAATCTATTCGTGCATTATGATTGTTCTTTCTGGAATTTTTACTGATTTTATTCCAGTAATCCACGTTACAGACAATATTCTTATGGCGGCTATTTTTGGCGGTCTTTTAAATGCCTTCGCAATATTTTTATGTTTGATTTCTGGAGCAACTAGCGGAGGCACTGATTTTATTGCAATTTTTATTTCCGAAAAAACGGGCCGTGATTCCTGGAACTATATTCTGTTCTTTAATATGGTTGTTCTTTTGTCGGCAGGGCTTGTTTTTACTTTTGAACAGGCATTGTATTCAATAATTTTTCAGTTTACTTCGACTATAGCGCTTCAAACTCTTTATGGAAGATACCAGAGGGTTACGATTTTTATTGTTACAGAAAATCCAGAGCTTTGCTATAAAATCATAAAAGATGAAACAAATCACGATGCGACACAATTGCAAGGAATCGGTTGTTTTAAAAAAACGTGCAAAACTGTGCTTTATTCAGTTATTTCAAAAGATGAATCAAATAAAGTCATTGCAAAACTAAAAAGGGAAGATCCTACATCCTTTATAAATGTAATAAAATCGGAAAACATAGTTGGAAAATTTTATAGTCCGCCTAAAGACTAAAATGTAAGATAAAATCAGCCTAAAATGGCGTCTGTTTTTATCTTTAAAAGTTTGCCTTGCGAACTTGCTTATGGGAGTAATAATGCGCTTGCTTTCTCAGGAAAAAATAACAGAGGCTATGGAACGCTTTAAGAAGCGAAATCCCAATCCAAAGCCTGAATTAGATTTTTATTCGCCATATACGCTTTTGGTTGCTGTGGTTTTGAGCGCGCAAACAACGGATAAAAGCGTAAACAAAGTAACAAAAGAACTCTTTGCCCTTGCGGATACGCCGCAAAAAATGCTTGCCCTTTCGCAAGAAAAAATTATTGAAATAATTCATCCTATAGGACTTTTTAAAAACAAATCTAAAAATATTCTTTTGCTCAGTCAAGAATTAATAGAAAAATTTGATTCGAAAGTTCCAAATACCCGCAAAGAACTAATGGAGCTTTCTGGAGTTGGCAGAAAAACTGCAAATGTAATTTTGAACGTTGGTTTTGGCGAGCCGACTATGCCCGTAGACACTCATCTTTTGCGAATTTGTCCGAAAATTGGTTTTGCAGAGGGCAAAACTCCAGAAGAAATTGAACAGTCTTTGTGTAAAAGAATTCCTTCTAAATATATGAAAAATGCGCATCATTGGCTGCTTTTGCACGGAAGATACACTTGCACTGCAAAAAAGCCGAAATGTGCGGAATGTATAATAAATGATATTTGCCTGCATAATTAGTCAAAATGTCGAGTTTTTAGGAAAATGAATAAATTCGCTGAAAGCTTTTTTTTATAATTTGAAAAAAAACTCGACATTCGGGCTAATTAAGTTTTTATTAGAGGTTTTTTATGGAAGAAACAGAATCAACTTTAGAACAGGTAGAATCGGCGGCAATTGAAGCTGCAGATGCAACTGTGGGAAAGTTTGCGCAAACCGCCTTTGATTTTTTTAAAAGAGTTTTTACCTGGAACAATTTGTTCAAAGTCATAGGAATTATTCTAGTTTTAACTTTGATATGGCTTGTTTTTAAAATAATAAAAAAAGCCGCAAAAAGATTTCTTGCAGAACGGTTAGATAGGCATCAAAATGCAATGGCTTTAAAAATTCTAAACTATTTGTATTTTATAATTTCAGTTCTTTACGTTTTAAGCGCTTTTGGAATAAAACTAAAAGCGCTCTGGGGAGCTGCAGGAATTGCAGGCGTGGCAGTTGGTTTTGCGGCTCAAACAACTATAAGCAATTTTATAAGCGGTATGTTTATAATAAGCGAGCGAACCATGAAGCTCGGCGACTTTATAAGCTGTTCGGGTGTAAGTGGAACTGTAGAGTCAGTGGGCTTGCTTTCTATAAAAATCCGCAACCCTGATGGACAATTGGTAAGGATTCCAAACAGTCAGATTATAAATACAAACTTTCAGAATAATAATTTTTATCCAAACCGCAGAATGAATTTTCAACTTTCTGTAAGTTACGATGCAGACTTACGAAAAGCCATTGAGGTTTTAAAAAATGTTCCGAAAAATTGTCCAACAGTTTTAAAAGAGCCAGAGCCAGCGGTTTGGTATGACAGCCTAGGCGACAGCGGAATTAATATGACTTTAGCCTTGTGGTTTGATACAAAGGACCTTGTTCAAACAAGAAATGATGTTTTTATCAATATAATAGAAGAATTTAACAAGAATGAATTAGAAATTCCTTACGATAGAATTGACATAAATCTAATTTCAGAAAAAAAATAAAACGATATGAATTACTTTCAAAATCAAAATTGGGAAGTCGCTCTAAAAAAATATCCTCTAGTAAAAAATGTAAAAAGTTTTTCGGAAGAATATCATTCTATTTTATGTTCAGATTTTCCGCATTTCTTAAAAAGCTATATTCAAACACCTGCAATGCAAAGGCTTTCTGGAATTGGTCTTTTGTGCGGTACAGATTGGACAAAACTTTATAAAAACAGATTTTTTTATTCTAGGTTAGAACACAGCATTGGAACAGCCCTTATCGTGTGGAATTTTACAAAAAACAAAACACAGACTCTTGCTTCCCTTTTTCATGATATTGCAACTCCTTGCTTTAGCCATGTTTGCGAATTTAGAAAAGGCGACGCGCTTACGCAAACAGATAGCGAATTAAATACAGAAAAAACAATCCGAAGCAGCAAGGAAATTCAAAATCTTTTAAGAGAAGATAGCATACAGATGGAAGATGTTTGCAATTACCACAAATATCCAATTGCGGACAATGAAATTCCGGGTTTAAGCGCAGACCGGCTTGAATATATGTTTCCAAGCGGAGCTTCTCTTTGCGGAAACTGGACAATTGAGCAAATAGAGCAGGTTTATTCGCAGGTAAAAGTTCTTAAAAATGAAAAGCAAGTTGAGGAACTGGGCTTTGCTTCAAAAAAAGCGGCCTTGGAATATACAAAAAAATTTTGCGAAACATCCCATTTGCTTCAGCTAAACGAAAATAAACTTGCGCTGCAGCTTCTTGGCCAAGTTTGCACAAAAGCTGTAGAACAGAATTTACTTTGCGAAGAAGATTTTATGAAATTGAGCGAAAAGCAGGTAATTTATATTTTTGAAAATGCAAAAAATAACGATTTTCAAAGACTGTTCAAAACATTTAAAAATATGACAAGTATTTTTCATACAGAAGAACCTTTGCCTAACTGTTTTTGCGTTAATCTTAAGGTAAAACAAAGATATATAAATCCTTTGGTAGAAATTCAAGAAAACGAAAAGCCTGTTAGAATTTCAGAAGTTTCAAGCGAAGCAAGAAAAATTATTCAGGATTTTCTTGAGTATAAGGACACACCGTTTGGTTGTGTAAAATATGATTAAAAGATTGAAGAGATAAGACAAAAACAGCGGAAAATGGCATCTGTTTTTATCTTATCTTTTTATGGGGGAATAAAATGGCGCAATTTTTTATGCTGGAAAATCACCAAGTTTATGCAGATGCTGCAGAAGTCGCAAGGTATTTGGGTTACAAAAAATCAAATCCGCCAGATTCTACTGTTCTTTCAGAAATAAAAAGCTGCATCTCAGAAATGAAAGAGGTCATTACACCAAAAGCCGTTTACGAAAAATTCGATTTGACTGTCAGCGGGCAAAATAAAATCAGTTTTGCAGACCTTTCATTTGTTTCTAGCGACCTTTCGCGCAATCTAAAAGGGTGCAGCCAAGTTATAATTTTTGCCTCCACAATTGGGCCCGGTCCAGACGCTCTTATACGCAAAGCGCAAATTCAAAATCCTGCAAAAGCGGCTGTCTTTCAAGCGACAGGAGCCATGTTTATAGAAAGTTTTGTAGACAATTTGAACGAAACGCTTGAACAAGAGGCTATGGACTTTGACCTTTCTGCGCGTCCAAGATTTAGTCCAGGATATGGAGATGTTCCTCTTGAAATGCAAAAAGATTTTTTCAGGCTTTTGCCTTGTTCAAAAATTGGGCTTACACTTATGAATTCTTTGATAATGGCGCCAGAAAAATCGGTGACAGCATTTGTTGGTTTGTGCTAGAATAAGCGAATGGAACAGTATAAAAAAGAATTCATTAATTTTATGGTTGAATGTCAGGTTTTGAAGTTCGGTTCGTTTGTTCTTAAAAGCGGTCGAAAAAGTCCTTTTTTTATGAATGCAGGCGCATATACTACAGGAAGCCAGCTAATGCGCTTGGGCGAGTATTATGCACAGGCAATTCATCAGAATTTTGGCGATGATTTTGACGTCCTTTTTGGACCGGCCTATAAAGGAATTCCGCTGGCAGTAGCAACCTCAATCGCTTATTCAAAGCTTTATGGCAAAGAAGTAAAATATTGCTCTGACAGAAAAGAAGAAAAAGACCACGGCGCCGACAAGGGAAGTCTGCTGGGCTACAAAATAAAAGACGGCGACAGAGTCGTTATAATAGAAGACGTTACAACTTCTGGAAAATCTATTGAAGAAACGTATCCAAAAATTAAAGCGCAGGAAACAAAAGAAGGCGGAATAAAAATTGTTGGCGAAATTGTAAGCCTAGACAGAATGGAAAAAGCTCCAGGCAGCAAAAAAGCCGCTCTTTCTGTAATTTCAGAAAAATATGGTTTTCCTGCAAAGGCTATAGTTTCTATGGCAGACGTTGTAGAAGAGCTTTATGCACACGGAAATAAAACCTTAATAACAGAAGAAATAAAACAGGAACTTGATTCATACTATGCTCAATGGGGAGCAGAAGGATGATTCTTTTGAAAAAAACTCGATTTTTAGCCATAGCTGCAGTTTTCGCTATCACATTTTTTTGCGCTTGTACAAGCAAAAAAGAAGTAAAATCGATTGAACAAAATATTCCGCAGCGAATAATTTCACTTTCGCCATCGCAGACAGAAATTCTATGCGCGATAGGAGCATTTAATCAGCTGGTTGCAAGAAGCCAGTTTTGCGATTTTCCTCCTCAAGTGCTAGAACTGCCAGTCGCTGGTGGATTCGATGGAAAGACTATAAGTTTAGAAACGCTGCTTCTATATGAACCAGATTTAGTTCTTCTTTCAAAAGGAATGCATGATTTCCTTTTAGAACCATTAAAAAGCCGTGGAATAAAAACGTTTGTTTCGCAGGCAGATTCTGTAAATTCGATTTTAAATGAAATAAATAAAATTGCAGATTTAACAGGACGCAAAGAGCAAGGAAAAATTCTTTCCAGCCAGATTAAGGAAGGTCTTTTGCAAGTTATGCAAAGAACATCTGAAAAAGGCGCAGAACCAATTTCTGTTTATTGGGACGTTTATGATTCGCCTTACATGAGCATTGGAAATCAGTCTTTTATAAATGAACTTATAACAATAGCTGGCGGAACAAATATTTTTTCAACAATAAATCAGCCCTATCCAATTGTGAGCGAAGAAGCCATAATTCAAAGCAATCCGCAAGTAATAATAGTTGCAAAAACAGCAGTAAATAATATAAGTTCAATTGAAAGTCGGTTGGGATGGAAAAATATAAGCGCGGTAAAAAATAAAAGAGTTTATGCGCTTGACCAGGATTTGATTAGTCGTCCAGGACCTAGAATTGTACAGGCTGCCGAACAAATTTCAGACGTTCTTTATAAAAATGAATAAAGATAAGGGTTTTACAATACATATACTTCTCGCCTTTTTTGTGCTGATAATCTGTTTTGTGCTTTCCTTGCTCCTTGGAGCACAAAAAATTTCTACAGAAAATGCCAAGCTTTTAATTTCCCTAAGACTTCCCAGAGCAATCCTTGCCACATTAAGCGGTATTTTGCTTGCAGGCAGTGGAGTTTGCTTTCAAATGTACTTTAGGAATCCTCTTGCAGAGCCGGGAATCATAGGCATATCTTCAGGGGCAACGCTTGGGGCTGTGATTGCGCAATCTTTTGGAGCGAGTTTAATTATTTTTAAAACAGTTTCTCCTATAAATATAGCCGCTTTCTTTACAGCAATCTTGTCTGGGCTTTTAGTAACTTTTTTGGCATCAAAAGAAAAAAAAGGCAGCACTGCTGTAATCCTTTTATGCGGAACTGCGCTTGGCACCTTTTACTCTTCTATTTCTTCAATAATATTATTAACAAAAACAAAAGAACTGCACGGAATTTATACTTGGATTTTAGGAAGTTTTAATGGACGCGGCTGGACGGAACTAAAATTTATAATTTTTCCATCCGCTTTTTCCATGATTTTGTTTTTTCTTTGTGCAAACAAACTAAATCTTATGGCAGGTGGTGAAAATTCTGCTCGCTCCTTAGGATTAAATACTGCAAATCTAAAACTTGAAATTTTAATTGCTGTGAGTTTTGCTGTTTCAAGCTCGGTTTGCGCAGGCGGAACTATAAACTTTGTTGGTTTAATTGCCCCACATATCGCTCGTAAAGTTTATAAAACAAAAACCTCAAAGGGAACTTTTTTCATGGCAATTTCCATGCTTTATGGAGCAATTTTACTTCTTTTAAGCGATATTCTTGCAAGGGTTTTAATTGCTCCTGCGGAGTTTCCTGCAGGGCTTATAACTTCGCTTTTGGGCGCGCCGTTCTTTATTTCACTGATTTTTAGTCCAGATTCAAAAAAGCAAACAAAGCAAAGGGAAGAAAATATTGATGAATAAGCAATGCCTAAAAGCTGAAGAAATTTTTATTGGCTACGAAGCGCAAAATTTACTTGAAAATGCGGACATTTGCGTTCAAAAGGGGGAATTTGTTTGTTTGTGCGGAAGAAACGGCAGCGGAAAATCAACTCTTTTAAAAACTCTGGCTGGAATTGAAAAAAGCACTTTAAAAGCTGGCAAAATATTTTTATCAAACTCTGAAGAGACTGACATTTTTTTGTTAAAAAGCAAAATGCGTGCTAGAAAGATTTCATACCTGGAACAAAACGAAGTTTCTGCCTGGAATCAAAAAGTTTTTGACTTTATACTTAACGGCAGATTTGCCTGGTCGGAGTTTTGTTATACACAGGAAGATTTTGATATTGTAGAAAATGTGGCAAAAATCCTAAACATAAAAAATCTTTTGTCTAAAGATATATTTTCAATTTCTGGCGGAGAATTTCAAAAAGTGCGAATAGCTCGCTCTTTAGCACAGAATACAGATTTTTTGCTTTTAGATGAACCTTCTTCCAGTTTAGATGCCTTATACGAGAACGAGCTTCTTCAGCGGCTTTCTGCATTGACAAAAGAGCATGACAAGGGGATTTTAGTTTCGATTCACAATATAAACAAGGCTGCAAGATTTTCAGAAAAAATAGCGCTTGTTTTAGAAAAAAAGATTATAACGGATTGTGTTAAAAATATTTTTACTGAAAAGAACTTAGAATCAGCATTCGGAAAAGGCTTAAAAATATTTACGCATCCAATATTTAATTGTCCTCAGGCCGACTGAACTTGGCTTGAGTGAACTTTGCGGAATATGTGTACAAAGTAAACTATTTCTGCTAAAGCTGTAATTGCCCAAGAAACGCTATAGAGCAAAAATAGCGATTCTATAGTTTTGAACATAGCAAAAATGGTGAAAATCCAAATAATCCTGAAAACGCAAGAACCCAGGATAACGATTACCGTAGGAACGGAGGTCTTTCCAAGTCCGCGGCTTGCCGCTATTGCGCAGTCCATAAAAGGCGCAATGCAGTATGACAGCGCCATAATATGAAGTCTTCGCAAGCCGTAAGCTATAGCTTCTGAATCGCTAGTAAAAATCGAAATAACTTGGCTTCCAAATGCATAAAATAAGAGTCCAAGAATAGTGGCGGCTCCAACGGCGTAAGCAAGGCTGATAAAGTAAGTTTTTAAAATGCGGTCTTTTTTGCCTGCTCCGTAGTTTTGTCCAATAAAACATGCGCAAGATGAATAAAATCCGTCTAAAATGTTAAAAACCAGGTAATCTGTTTTTTCTGCGGCAGAAATTCCAGAAACCGCAAGCGCGTCAAAACTGTTTACGCCCATTTGAATAAACATGTTTGCAAACGCAAAAAACGAACTTTGAAAACCTGCCGGAATTCCTATTTTTAAAAGTTTTCCTGCTTTGTGAACATGAAAAGTTTGTCCTTTAAATTTTAATCTTACAAATCCAATGCCTTTTCTTACTGCCCTAAAAATTAGAAATGCTGAAACGCACTGAGAAATCGTGCTGGCAATGGCAACGCCAGCGACGCTCAGTTCAAAATATATCACAAAGACAAGGTCTAGAATTACATTTACAATGCCTGCAATTGCAAGGTACCAAAACGGTCTTTTTGTGTCGCCTGCGGAACGTAAAACAGCATTTCCAAAGTTGTAAATCGCAGTTGCTGGCAAACCCAGCATATAGATTATAAAATAAACTTTGCAGCCGAAGATAAGTTCATCTTTTGTGTGCAAAAGTTTTAAAATCGGTTCCGCAAGCAAAATGGCAATCAGCATTAGAACAAAACCGCTGACAAGGCAAACAATAAATGCTGTAAAAAGGAAGTCTTCTGTTTCTTTTTTATTTTTTGCGCCAATGTAATATGCAACAATTACGTTCACTGCAGAAGCAATTCCTACAATAAAGCCTACAAAGAAAAATACAAGTTGAGAAGCGCTGCCAACCGCGCCTAAAGCAAGAGCTCCAGAATATCTGCCGACAACTGCGGCATCTACCAATGTAAAAAGAGATTGCAACATATTTGTAGCAATCAAAGGCAGACCAAACACAACAATGTTCTTAAAAAGCGAGCCAGTTGTCATATCTATTTGTCTTGTTTTTGTCATAGCACAAGGTATAGACTTTTTTTATAATAATGTCAAACAAAGAAAAAAGTAAAAGAAATCAGATGTTAAAGCACCTTGTTCTGTGCGATTGTGCTGTTGTTACAAAGTCTGGAAGCTCGGCTTTACAGCGTTCGCTTGCCTTTGGACATCTATAAGCAAAAGGACAGCAGTTTTCATTTTCAAGAACGGTTTTTACTTCAGTATTTGATTCTGTTTGTTTTCCAAGAGCTCCTTCAAAAAGCAATTTTGTGTATGGATGCTGGGCTGTTTTATACAAATCGGCTGCAGGAGCTTCCTCTACAAGAATGCCTCTATACATAACGCCTATGGTATCACAGAAATAGCAGGCGACTTTTAAATCGTGTGTTATAAAAATGTAGCTTAATCCGCGACGCTGTTTTAGTTCTGCGAGCAATTTTAAAATCTGCGACTGAATAGAAACGTCTAAAGCAGAAACAACCTCGTCGCAAATTAAAAGCAAGGGATTCATAATTAATCCGCGTGCAATAGAAATTCTTTGGCGCTGGCCTCCAGAAAATTCTGCAGGTCTTCGATTTAACTCTTCGGGATTAAGACCTACTTCTTCCATTGTTTTTTCACATAAAATCCAAGCTTCTTTTTTGCCTTTCCATTGTTCTGAATATTTTAGGCCTGCAGTAAGAACTTCAAAAATTGTCATTCTAGGGTTTAATGAGCGGGCTGGGTCTTGAAATATATATTTTACTTTTTCGCGGTAAAGTTTAAGTTGTTTTCTATTGTATTGAGAAATATCTTGACCGCAGAACAGAATTTTTCCAGAAGTTGGCTTATACATTTGGATTATTAAACGTACAGTTGTTGTTTTTCCGCAGCCTGATTCACCGACAATCCCATAGGTTTCGCCTTTTTTTACAGCAAAGGAAACATCGTTTACCGCATAAACGGTTTTTTTATTTTTTGCAAAAAAGCCAGCTTCCAAACTAAAAGTCTTTGAAAGATTTTGTACCAAAAGAATTTTATTTTCTTCCATAATCAGATGAAATTTCCCTCTTTTTGAAGTAGTATTTTTTATCTTCTTCGGTAATTTGTCTAACAACTTTGCAAGGGTTTCCAAATGCAACTACATTGTCAGGAATGTCTTTTGTAACTACGCTTCCAGCTCCAATCACACAGCCGTTTCCAATGTGGACGCCTGGAAGAATTACAACGTTTCCGCCAATCCAAACGTTGTTTCCAATCGTAATTGTGATTCCATACTCAACGTGTTTTCTCATCTCAGAATCGATTGGATGTCCTGCTGTATAGATTCCTACATTCGGAGCAATAAGAACATTGTTTCCTATAATGACTTTTGCGCAATCTAGAACAACAAGATTGTAGTTCGCATAAAAATTTTCTCCAACTTCAATGTTTATGCCGTAATCGCAGTGAAAAGGAGGCTCTACATGCACATTTTTGCCAGTTTTTCCTAAAATACTTTTTATAAGCTCTTTTTTTTCGCCCCAGCGTTCTGGCGGCAAGCTGTTGTATTCATACAATTTTTTTCTATTTTCTTCCATTTTTGTTTTGCAACTAGAATCAAAAGAATTGTATGGTTGTTCCGCAATCATTTTTTCAAATTCAGTCATGACTTTATATTAGTACGAATGGATAAAAAAATTCAATGCAATAAAATAAAAGTTCTGTTTCATCCTAAAATAAAAGAATATGCAGGCGCTTTGCAAAACAATGCGCTTTGATTTGGTGTAATAATGGTACGTAACAATGCATTTGACCTGAATAAGTTATTGGATTATATTTACAAGTGTAAAATATTTTATGATTGGAGATGTGCTTATGAAAAGAAAATTATTTTGTCTTTTTATTTTGATTCCAATTTTTTTCTCTTGCGGAATGGAAATTCCTGAATCTATTTCTATTAAAACAAAAGCAAAGTATTCGTTTTCATTTGGTGAAAAAGATTTTGATTTAAAAGAATATATTTCTGCAGAAAAACTTGGCTCTTCTATGGGCAGCACTGAAAAAGATCCAAAGGTGTATGTTTACAATCCTAGTGGAAATACAAAAATGCAGTATCTGGTTTCTTATCCGATTGAAGCCATAAAAATCAACCTTGCTGATAAAAATTTCTCTGAAATAAATATACCTACGTTTGAAGGCAAAAAAATTGATCAAAAAATCGAAGTTCCAAAACTTGCTGCAGATTCCTCTGCCGAAACTGTAAATGAAATTGATATAAATGAAATGCTTTTTGGAACTGATGGCGAGGCGCAGTTTAATATTGAACCCGTTGATATAAGCGAAGCCGCGCTTGGAGGTCAAGTTCTTTCTAAAGCCGATGCGGAAGAAAAAAATCTAAAGCGGGATGTAAATGTTCAAATTACAGACGGCGGATTTTCTACAATGCTGCTAAAAACGGGAACCCTTCTTATTGAGCGGACAGGCACGCCTTTTGTTCCAACAAATCTTACAGTCGAACTTTGCGCTAGCGATGGAACACAAATTGCAGTCAAAGAAAATATTGATTTTTCAACTAGTTCATCAGTTTCGTTAGAACTTAGCGGAAAAACAATTACTCCTAAAATGGAGCTTTTTGTATACGGCAGTTTTGAATCTGGCGGAAGTTCAAGCTATAAGATTACACCGAAAATTGAAGATATTTGTATAAGCGAAGTCAGCGGTCTTACTCTTCCAGAAAAAGTAATAACTATAAACAATGAGATTACCATAACGCCAGACGCATCCTTTGTTTCTTGCGAAGTAGAAAGCGGTTTTGTGCAGCTTGCTTCCACTGTTCCGTCTGAAGTTAAAGGACTAAAAGTTATTTCCCGCAATGTTGAACTTTCAGAATCTCTTTCAGTTAAAGAGAATGATTGGAATAAAACTGAATCAGAGCAGACAATTTTTGACCGCAGTTATGATTTAAAAGGCAAAAACTTTTCGGAAAGTCCAATCAAAATAAAGTTTGAAGGAAGTGTAAACTATAAACTAGAAAATGCATCTGTGGTTCTTAAAAATGGCGAGCCTATAAAAATTGAAATTCTTCCAGAATGTAACATTAGTAAACTAAAATCAGTCGTATTAGATTTAAAAAATCACAAGGATGAATTTGCGATTGAAAAAATTGAAAACAACTTTGGCGCGCAGATTGCAAACGACGTTTCAAAAATTGTGCTAAATCCTTCGGGGCTAAAAATTACTTATAAAAATGAACTTCCTAGTGGAAACGATTTTAAAGTCAGCTACAAGTGCGAGCTTTTAGGCTTGGACAAAGAACTTGCATTAAAAGCGTCTGGAGTGTTGGGAAGTCAAACTGAAGAAAAAGATTTTTGTAAGCAAGATAAAGAAATTGCCGTTACCGACTCTACAAGTTTTGTGCTTGAACCAAAATTGTTTTTTCCAGGTGCTGCGCAAAATCCTGAAATTGGCAAGGAATATTACACAACCTTGACTGGCATTGAACCGGGTAACACGTATTCTATTTTAATAAACGTTGAGCCAATTTTCGACTGGAAATCGATTACTGTAAAAATGTCTGAGTCTGGTCTTAGCGGTTTAAAAGGCGAGCAAGATTCAAAAATCAGCCTTGATTCAATGTTTGACTCTATAAAAGAAAGTTTCTCGGATTTTGGAAACATTTCGTTTAAGCAAATAGAATTATATCTTTATTTTATAAATCCAGGCGTAAGTGGATTGGATACTAATTCTTTTTCTGGAAAACTTTATGCAAAATCGGGAGAAAATACCGATGAAAAAATTGTGTATATTTTGGGTTCTGAAACTGAATCAAAGCCGTTGGATTTTGTAAAAGAACAGGAATTAAAGTTTAACGATTCAAAAGAAGTAATTTTGACTCAGGACAAAAGCAAAGCGTCGGCATATTCTTCAGATATTGCAAAACTATTTAATTCGGAAAACAAAAGCACTAGCAGTACAATAAAGTTTGGCTACGACATGACCGTTTCAGGTTCTTCTGGCGGCGCTTCTAGCAGCGAAATTGAAATTTCGAAAGAGTTTTACGAAAAACTAAAAAAAGAATCTGCGCAAGATATTTGTATTCCTATTGAAGCAAGAATTATAGTTCCTTTGATTTTTGACATCGCTGACAACACAAAGCTTGATTTAAAAAAATTAAAAAACAATGGAAAGGAATCTTCTGAAGAAACAGATTTTTTTAATCGCTCAGAAGCAACAGATATGTCTTCTTATGAAAAATTCTTGGAAGTAATTGATTCTGTAAATCTAAAATACAAAGTTTCAGAAGACTTTTTGGATTATAGCAATAATGCCAGCGCTAAAATTTACTTTGGCCTTCCAGGAAAGCAGTTCAATCTTGATTTAGGCAAGGATACTATAGCCATAAAGGGCAGCGATGTTATTGAAATGCTAAAAACTTATCCTTATAACCCGGAATTTTACGCAGAGCTTCCAAAAGGCACGGTTACAGTTCCATACTTTACAGATGCAAAGATTGCATTTTCTATGGAAGTTATAACAGATGGCGAAGTTTCTATTTGGGGAGGAAAATAATTATGAAAAAGCTAATAATTTCTTTTTTAGTGCAAATAGTTATTTGTGTTTCAGCCTTTTGCGGCGACTACTTGAAAATGCCAAGAAGATATTTTGAAATTGGCGTAAAGGCTCCTGTAGGCATATCTAATAATGCAATTGGTGTTACTGATTTATTGAAAAAGAATCTTGTTATTGACCTTGAAAAACTGGCAAATGATTTGCCAAAAGACGGCTTGATTTTCGATATGAATGCTGCGCCGGATTTCTCCATGAACTTAAACCTTTCAAATGGATTTCGTTTTGGTCTAAAACTTGGCATTGACGGCTACAGCAAAGTTGATTTTTCAAAATCGTTGATTGATTTTTTGTGCAAAGGAAACGAGCTTAACGAAACTTTAAACTTTGATGGCGGAGTAAATGCCGATATTTTTGCGCACCTCGATTTATCTTTTGGACGCGATATTAATCAACTTCATGTTGAATTTACACCAAGTCTATTTGTTCCTGTTGCCCATATAGAAACAACTTCCGCAACTGCATATCTAAAAAATGCTCCGGATGGAAAAATTGAAGCTCTCGCTCAAGCAAATTTAATGGCGTATACCTGCTTTAATACACGGCCTATTTTTGATAAAGATTGCAAAGATTCAGTTTTTGAAAATGTTGCTTCTGGCTGCGGTTTTGATATTTCTGCAACTGTGGAACAAAAGGTTCTTGAATCGCTTATTGCTGGTGCGTATTTGCGCCTGCCAATTGTTCCTGGCACGCTTGGATATTCAACAGGCATGAACTGCAAGGTCGGTTTTGAAGCTAAAAGTGTAGTTGCCCTTGTTTCTAAAGAAGAAGACGCTTCTTCTTTTACATCTGAAATGTCTGACATTTCTTACGGAAATGAACCTTACGTTATAAACCGGCCTATGCGTTTTGGCCTTCAATGTGCATGGCGTCCCTTTGGTTCTTGGTGTTCTTTTAATGGTCTTTTGGGCTTAGGATTGAACGAACCTTTTTCAAAATATGGAAAAACAACCTGCTTTTTAGAATATGATTTTGGCTGCGATATGCTTTTATTCCATGTGCTTGGGTTTAATCTTTCTTCAAATTATTACAACAAAGTATTCACACAGCAGCTAGGTCTTGTAATAAATCTTCGCATTCTTGAAATTGATGTAGGCGTGTCTGTGCAAGGCAGCGACTTTGCAAGAAGCTTCTGCGCATCAGGAATAGGTGCCTACGCAGCTGTTTATATTGGTTTTTAATTTTACATTTTATGGTGTTTTTGTCATTTTTCAATTGAAAATAAGTATCTATTCTATTAGAATTAAAAAACCACTTTAGAATTATTATTAAGTATTAAGAGGATTGTAATGTTTAAGATTCTTGAAAAACGCAAGCTGTCGGAAGCTTCCGCAACTTGGTACATGAAAGTTGAGGCTCCGGAAATTGCTAGAAATCGAAAAGCCGGTCAGTTTATTATTTTGCAGGTTGATGCAGAATTCGGCGAAAGAATTCCACTTACGATTGCTGATGCAAATGCTGAAGAAGGCTGGATTGCACTTGCGTTTCAGGCTGTTGGCGCAACATCTTATAAACTTTCACTTAAAAATGTTGGCGATGAGCTTGCCGCCTTGCTCGGACCGCTTGGAAATCCTTCTGTAATTGAAAAAAAAGACGGTCCAGTTGTTGTTGTTGGCGGTGGTTTTGGTGTTGCTCCATGCTATCCAATCGTTCAGGCTCATAAGGCAATCGGAAATAAAGTTATTGTTGTAATTGCAGCCCGTACAAAGGATTTGCTCATTTATGTTGACGAAATGAAGGCGATTGCCGATGAAGTTATAATCATGACAGATGACGGTTCTGCAGGTCGGCAAGGCGTTTCTACAGTTCCTTTAAAAGAAATGTGCGAAAGTCAGACTCCGCCGGCGGAAGTTATTGCAATCGGACCTCCGATTATGATGAAATTCTGCGCGCTTACAACAAAACCTTACAACGTTCCAACAACAGTTTCTTTGAATACAATTATGATTGACGGAACTGGAATGTGCGGTGGCTGCCGAGTTTCTATTGGTGGCGAAACAAAATTTGTTTGCGTTGACGGACCGGAATTTGACGCGCATCAGGTTGACTGGGACAATATGATGATGAGAATGAAATCTTTTAAAGCTCGAGAAACAGAAGATTTCCACAAATGCAAGCTTGAAGCTCAGGCAGACGCTTTGGCAAAATAAAAGTTATGTTGAATGTCAGTTTTTGCAAAGTGATTAAAAAACGCTTTCGGCAAGAACCGTAATTTGCTTCGATGGTGCAAGTTCGGCAGGACTAGCTGCCTAATTATCGAAAAACACAAAAGTGTTTTTCTTAAAGCTTGCAAATCTACGCAAATCACGAACCTTGCCTACGCTTTGTTCTTTGTGAAAAACTGCATTTAAGTAAAACTAAACATAAAGGATAGAAAAATGTCACATAAAACTATAGAAGAACTGAATAAGATTGCCGAAGAAGAACTGGCAAAAATTCAAGGAAAAGAACTTACAAATAAAGACCGGATGGCAATTCCGCAGCAGGAAATGCCTAGCCGCGAGCCTAAAGAACGTGCCCGCCAAATGGCGGAAGTTGCGCTTGGTTACACAGAGGCGCAGGCGGTTGTTGAGGCGAATCGATGCCTTCAGTGCAAAAATATGCCTTGTATAAATGGATGTCCGGTTGGCGTAAAAATCCCTCAGTTTATTGCAAAAATTGCCCAGAAAGATTTTAAGGGCGCGGTTGACACAATCAAGGAAACATCATTGCTTCCTGCAATCTGCGGTCGTGTTTGTCCGCAGGAAAAACAGTGCCAGGGACAGTGCACGGTTGGAAAGGTTTACAAGTCTGCTGAAAAAGCTGTTTCAATCGGCCGTTTGGAACGATTTGTTGCCGACTGGGAACGCGAAAACAATAAAGTTACAATGCCGGAAATTGCTCCAAAAACAGGAAAAAAAGTTGCCGTTATTGGCGCAGGTCCTGCAGGACTTACTGTTGCCGCTGATTGTGCGCGAGCCGGTCACGATGTTACTGTTTTTGAGGCATTCCACAAAGCCGGTGGCGTTATGATGTATGGAATTCCTGAATTCCGACTTCCAAAGGCAATTGTTCAGAACGAAATTGATAACCTTAAAAAAATGGGCGTTAAGTTTGAGCTGAATTTCCTTGTTGGCCGAACAGACACTTTGGATCAGCTTTTGAACGAAAAAGGTTTTGACGCAGCCTTTGTTGGAACTGGCGCAGGTCTTCCAAAATTCATGAAAATTCCTGGTGAAAATTTAATCGGTGTTTTCAGTGCGAACGAATATCTTACACGCGCAAATTTGATGAAAGGCTACGACAAGGAACACGCGGCAACTCCAATTTACGAGGCGAAGCACGTCGTTGTATGCGGCGCAGGAAACGTTGCAATGGACGCGGCGCGAATGGCTTTCCGGCTTGGAGCAGAACAGGTTGACATTGTTTACCGCCGAACACGCAAAGAAATGCCGGCTCGTCTGGAAGAAATTGCGCATGCGGAAGAAGAAGGCGTAAACTTCCGCTTCCTTGAAAATCCAGTTGAAGTTTTAGGAAATGAAGAAGGTCGCGTTTGCGGCGTAAGAGTTTTGTCTTACGAGTTGGGCGAGCCAGACGCTTCTGGACGCCGCTCGCCGGTTGCAATTCCTGGCAGTGAGCATGAAATTGACTGCGACGCAATGATTGTCGCTCTTGGAAACGGTTCAAATCCGTTGCTTGTTAAGACAACACCAGGATTGAATCAGGACGCAAAAGGTCATATTGCAGTTGATGAAAAACAGGCAACCAGCAAAGCTAAAGTTTGGGCAGGAGGAGACATTGTTCTTGGTGCGGCAACCGTAATTCTTGCCATGGGCGAAGGACGAAAAGCTGCGGCTGGAATCAACGAATATCTGGCGAAATAAAAACGGGCAAGGGATTGTAGTGGCGGCGAAGCCGTTCAAAAGTGGCGATTGAGTTTTGCGAAATGCCGCTTTTGAATGAGCGATAGCGGAACCACGGAAAGCCCGGTTTTTGCGAAAGCAAAAATGACCCAAAATAAAGATTAAAGAAAAATTGAATGACCGAAGTTTTTTGTGGCTTCGGTTATTTTTTATTATTTGAAGAAAATTTAAATTTCCGACGAAAAATTCCGATAAAAAAGTATGGCTAAGAATGGAAATAAAAAAAATAGCGGACTTCTTGTGGCAATCTTCTGTGTTGCCATTATAGTTTTAATAATGTTGTTCTTTATGAAAAAAGACAAAATTGTTGGCAATTTAAAAAAGACAAACTTTTTTGAACGGGTTGGCGTTTCTACTCCAGAGTTTGTGATGAATCATCCTGAAAATAGCGAAGAAATGGAAGAACCAATTGAAATAGATCTTACTGGAAAAAAATCGGATGCTAAAAAAACAACTGAAAATCCTGCTGAAATTAATAAAATAGAAGAAGAAAATCTAAAGAAATCTGAAAATCCAGTTGAAAATCAAAATGAAAGCAATAATTCAAAAAAAGATTCAGATGAAAACAAGGTTGCGCAAGAAAATAGTTCAAACGAAACTGTAGAAATAAAGAAGACTGAAAAATCGGAATCAAAAAAAGAAGTTTTAACTACAAGAAAAGCAAACCTTTGTTTTATAAGTATTGATTCTGATGGTTCTGTTAGCAGAAAAATAGTTCAACGCTCTATGCCAAAAACGGACAGTCCGCTTACAGAAAATATAAAAGCGCTGCTGCAAGGTCCTTCTTTAGAAGAAAATAAGATGAATTGCATGACGCTTATTCCTAAAGGAACTCGGCTTATTGGTGCTTCTGTAAAAAATGGAATTGCAACTTTGAATTTTAACGAGGATTTTGAATTTAACACTTATGGCGTAGAAGGTTGCATCGGGCAGCTTATGCAAATTGTCTATACGGCTACCGAATTTTCGACTGTAAAAAGCGTTCAATTTTTAATTGAAGGCGAAAGAAAAGACTATCTAGGAACAGAAGGGCAGTGGATTGGTTCGCCGCTCAGCCGTTCAAGTTTTAACTAGTCTGTTTCGAATGAACTTTTTTTATCTAAGAGCATATTTTCGTAGCTTTTTTGAAAATAACGCATAACGTTGTTTGAAGTTTTGCTTTTTACGGAATAGCCAAGAGAACAAGAAAGTGGAATTTTCTTTGTTTTTGAAAAGGCTGAGCAGTCGGATTTTATATTCTTAAAGAAAATAGAAATTTTTTCCTGAAAGTACATTGGTAAATAAAATAGAAAAACAGTTCCAGTCATGCGGAACATTTCTGTTTTATTTTCGTTTTGCATTTCTTTTAATGAATTTATATTTTTGTGCAGGATGTCTACAAAAGTCTTAATGTATGTGTCTCCTTTTGTAATTCCAAGCTCTGTATTTATTTTTTCTAAATTGTTTATAGAAGCACAGACTAAAAGAAATTGTGTTTTTGAAGTATTCGTGGTGGATAAGAATTTTTTTTCGAAAACAATTCTGTTGCTGCAATTTGTTAAATTATCAGTGTAGGCCAAGTATTCAAGTTGCTGCATTACATTTGTATAAAATTCCATTTTAGAGATTGTCAAATAATAACCAATAATATTGTTTGAATCATCAAAAATTTCTGTGAACACTGCGTAGTATAGCCGTTTGTCTTGTACTCCGGAAAGATAAAACACTTTTTTTGTATTGTCGTCGTTTGGAATTCCTAATTTTTGAAACTTTTCGTCAGGAAATAATGTTTTGTACTCATCAAACTGTTGTGGTTGAATTTCATAAGATTTAAAAAAACTTTTTGCACAAGCATTTGAATCTATGTAGATTTTATTTTTATTAAATATTATTACAGAATAAGGAGCGGAATCAAAAAATTGATTGTTAAAAAATCGGTTCGTTTTATTTACATCTTGAAAATAGACTGTTATAAAAGTTATTAAAGTTATATTGAAATTGCCGAAAGTGTAAAAAAATTCTGTATATTTCTGAAAAGAATAACTAATTTCTTTGTTTACTGCAAATTTGTATAAGTTTGAAGCTAGCAAAATCATTACAGCAAGGCTATTTGCAATATATAAAAATCTTTTGTTTTTACCAGGAAAAACAGAGCGATATAGGTATAAAAGTTCCGAAAAAAGCATTAAAAAAAAGCAATATACAAGATGAAAATAACTTGCTAGTCTAAAGGAGGTTTTTCCGTTTTCATAAGAAAAGAAAAAATTCGTGCCATTAAAAATAGCAAGAAAAAAATATAAAAAAGAAACAACGATGGGAAACGATAATAAAAAGTATATTTTTTTGTCCAAATACTTTTCTGGTTTTATACATACTCTGTATGCTGAAAGAAATAAAAAGAATGCTCCAAATTCGCTCGTTACAAAAGCCAATGAACGAAATGTGATTAACGTGTATGGTTCTACAAAAAGATAGCGAATTCCGTCAAAAAGAAGCCAAGTTCCAATCATAAATTCGCCAAGGCTGCAAGCCATACCAATAGAGCCTTTTCGGCTTGATTTTGCAAAAAGAAATGCAAATATAAAGCATGTAAGAGAAATAAAAATTCTGATTATTAAACTAGTTGATTGTTCCAATTTATTTTGTTTTATAACTACTAACTATTGCATCAAAGTATTTTTTATTTTTCTCATAGATGCTTAAAAATGTTGTAATAGAAAAAAAAGAATATCCGTTTTCTAAAGGTGTTATGATTTTAATGTTTTTTGTAACTTCAGAAGTTTTTGAATCGTAA
The DNA here is from genome assembly GCA_002437725.1 of Treponema sp. UBA6367. Taxonomy (GTDB): domain Bacteria; phylum Spirochaetota; class Spirochaetia; order Treponematales; family Treponemataceae; genus Treponema_D. Next base: position 38,124 of record DJRF01000013.1, on the reverse strand, counting down.
AAAATTCCTTCAATAATATAATTTTTATCTTTTTTATTCCAATTAGAAGATTTTAGTGTTTGCCAATCTAAAAAGGTTGATTCAGAACTTAAAAGCATTTGTCTGTGAATAAATTTTAAATCTTCGTTTGGAAGAGAAGCGTAGGCGACAATCGCATTATCGCCATAAACGAATAGATTTTCCATTTTTTGAGTCCAGTTTTTATCCAAAACAAAGGATTGTCCGTCTGGAGTCTGAACTTCTTTTGAAGGAGCTTTTTTGATTTTTATATTTTTATGGTTTTTGGTTATTTTTGGATTAAAAAAGCCTTTAAAATTTTCAAAACTTTTATCTTCGTTTGAAGAAATTCTTCCTATTGTTGCAACTGAAAATACTTTTTTTGCTTCGTCTTCGTTGTAGATTGATTCAATGTTAAACAGAGGAATTATTGTATTCCAGTTGATTTGTGTTGTTCCTCCAAATTGAGCAAAGTTTTCATTTGAAGTAATTTTTCCTGAAAATTCAAGTTCGTCTTGAGTGCCAGAAAGAACGTTGTTCTCTACAAGTTTTATGCGGCGAGCAGTAAATTCATATAGCAAATCGTGCATATAGTTTACAATTTCTAAATCTTCACTTGTTAAAAGCTTAATATTTAGGACTTTTTCGCCTGTAAGTTCTAACCTATTTGCCTTCGGATTTATTGTAAAAAAAATCTGAACTTCCTTTTCTGGAAGCTTTGCTTCTTTTTCTGCAGGAGCATAGTATCTTGCAGAAAAAGTTTGCGGGTCGTATGTTAAAAATCCAATGTAGCTTTCTCGTTCAAAAGACAAATCCCTATAATAAATATATTCACCAGGTATGTCTGGAATTATTTGCTTAAATCCGGGAAGAGCAAAAATAGTAGAAAGAGAGATTAATAAACTTGTAAAAAATATAATCAGTTTTTTCATGTTAGTTGTTCAAAGCGGCAAGCTCTGCTTCTACAATTTTTTTGATTTCTGAAGCTGCGTTTTCTGCCGGAATAAGTTTTGCTTCCGATTCTTTGCGGAGCTTGATTTCCACGTTAGGAAGATTTTTTTCGCCAACAACAACGCGGACAGGAATTCCTATAAGGTCAAAGTCCTTGAACTTTACGCCTGGACGTTCGTTTCGGTCGTCAAGAAGAATTTCGATTCCTGCGTCAGAAAGTTCATTGTAAAGTTTGTCGGCAACTTCTTTCATTGTGCCGTCGTATTTTACTGGAACGATTACAACCTGGAATGGAGCGACTGTCATTGGCCAGATGATTCCGTTTTCGTCGTGGTAAGCTTCTATGATGCTTGCCAAAGTTCTGTCTACTCCGATTCCGTAGCAGCCCATTGTTGGAGTTACAGGTTTTGCGTTCTGGTCAAGGAATGAAACGTTCATGGCTTTTGTGTATTTGTAGCCAAGCTTAAAGATGTGGCCAAGCTCGTTTCCTTTTTTCATGTAGAATGTTCCGCCACATTCAGGACATTTGTCGCCTGCCTTGCAAGTTCGAACATCTGCTGTCATGAATGGAGTGTAGTCGCGTCCCGGCTCAATGTGTTTTAGGTGGAAACCTTTTTCTCCGGCTCCGCCAATGCAGTCGTGCATTGAAAGAGTTGATTCATCAGCCAAAACAGGAATTTTTAGTCCGATTGGTCCAACGAATCCATGCGGTGCGCCAGAATATTTTAAAACATCTTCATCGTTTGCAAGTTCCGCGCCGCTTGCCTTTAAAACTGAAGCGAGTTTTGTTTCGTTTACGTCAAGGTCGCCGCGAATCAGGACGCACCAGAATGTTTCCGGATAATAAGTTTGTCCGCCTTCTGTTACGGTTTTTGCATTTTTATATTCTTCGTTTGCAGAAAGGTCGATTCCGCAGTTGTAAACTTTGTAAATCAATGCTTTTAAGAATGTTGAGGATTTCTGGTTAAAGAATTTTTCCATATCTTCAATTGAAAAAACGTTCGGAGTCGCAACTTTTTCTGTTGGAAGCTCTGTTTTTTTCTGTGGCTCACCATTTGAATCTAAAGCAGTTTCTTTTTGGCAAGAGGCTTTTTCAACATTTGCGGCATAATCGCAGTCAGGGCAGAGCAAAAGAGTGTCGTCTCCAACTTCGCTTTCTACCATGAACTCTTCTGAGCCTGATCCGCCCATTGCGCCTGTGTCGGCTTTTACAGAAATTGTTTTAAGGCCGAGCCGTTTGAAAATTCTTCGGTAAGCAGCTGCTGTTGCATTGTATGATTCGTCTAAAGATTCATCGTTTTCGTCAAAGGAATAAGCGTCCATCATGATGAATTCGCGTCCGCGCATTACGCCGTATCTTGGGCGGATTTCATCGCGATATTTTGTGTTGATTTGATAAACCATGAAAGGAAGCTGCTTATAAGAAGAAAGTCCTTCGCGAATCAATGCTGTGAACGCTTCTTCCGCAGTTGGAGAAACAACCATGTCTTGACCAGCACGGTTTTGAGGTCTTAGCATTTCATCGTGCATTTTGTCCCAGCGGCCGGATTCTTTCCACAAGTCTCCAGGCTGAATAACTGTTGGCTTCATTTCAAGCCAGCCGGTTTTGTCTAGTTCTTGGCGGATAATTTCCTGTAGTTTTTTTAGCGAGCGAAAACCGAGCGGCATATAAGCGTAAAGTCCGTTTCCAAGTTTTCGGAGCATACCGCTTCTCATCATTAATTTGTGGCTTGCGATAACTGCATCATTTGGAGCATCGCGCAATGTTGAAATAATAAATTTTGAAACTTTCATTATATTTTCCTTAAATAAAGTGATTAATTCCGTGGTGTTCAATAAGTTTTGTCTTTACAGCCACAACATAACTTCCAAAAATTGCAGTTAAGGCATCGAATGCCGCCGCAAAAGAACAGATTATTGGAGCCGCTGGTTTTAGCAAAAGAAATCCTGTTTCAAAGCCTCGTCCGTAAATTGTACACAAAACTGAAAGCGAAACAAAAGCTCCTCCTGCAGGGAGTCCTCCCAACAGAAACGAAATTCCAAAAGAAGCAAAAGTTATCCAAAGAATATCCAAAAACGGAATAGTTAAACTTGAATAAGAACGCCAAATCATTATAAAGCCGACAACAGTTACAAGTGCAGAACCGCCGCGTGCAAAAATATTAAATAGCGGAAAAGTTATGCCATTTATCCTTCGCCTGATACCGATGGATTCTTTTCCGTGCCGCATATTTATTAGCAAAGTAAGGTTTGAATCCGCAGAAAAGAATGCTGCGATTGCAGAACAGATGCTAGCATAAAGAATTCTGTATGGGTGTGGGTCATGGCAAATATACCTTATTATAAGAGGATAAATCAGTCCCACAACAATTAAAAAATCTACAAGGAGAAGTAAAATCATTGGTGAAAAAACACCGCTTGTTATTATGGCTCTAAATTTCGTTGTCCAATAGCACAGAATTATTGCCATTCCATATGAAAGAAATTCTGTAAAGAAAACGGCAATATTGTACATTAATTTTGAAAGAGAATCTGCAAGTTGAACTATAGGGCGGTATAAAACGTTGTCAGAAGCGGAAGCACCGCCAATAAGACCCGCAAATAGAAAACTTGCAAGCAAAAAAGAACCGTTTAGCAGCGATTCAATAGGCGAGTATGGAAAAAGAGTTCTGATTAAATTAGCTGTATTTAATGTTGCTGTTTCGGAAACTTTTTCTACCGTTATAGGAAATCTAGGAAGTCTAACTACAAGAATTGAAAGCAATCCCACAAGCGAAAGCAAGAGCGATGAAACAACGATTGTCCCGCCAGTCCAAAGCGCAGTCTTTGCAATTTGATTTGTCTCTCTAAGTTTGTTTACTGCAACTATGACTGTAAAGAACATTACAGGAATAGTCATGTAGCGACCAAACCGTATTACAAGTTCTGTTAAATATTCCAAAGCAGAAGAAATTGCTTCGTTGTTCGTAGGAAGAATAAATGCACACGCTACACCAAGTAAAGACGCAATAAGATATTTTATCCAAAGTTTCATAAACAAGTATTATATCAAAATATATTGATTCTTAAAAGGGGCTTGCAGCGTATGCTATTTCTATGGCTAAAACTTAGCTTTTCTTAGTCTTACGCGTTCTATATCTTCGCAGAAAAGTTCTCGCAAGTCGTTTAGACCTAATGCCATTAAAGCCATGCGGTCAATTCCAATTCCCCAGGCAAGAACAGGAACGTCAATTCCCATTGCTTTTGTTACTTCTGGACGGAAAATACCTGAACCGCCAAGTTCAAACCAACCCAAAACAGGATGTTTAATATGAACTTCAACAGATGGCTCTGTAAATGGAAAATAGCCAGGAACATATTTTACTTCCGTTGCACCTGCAATTTCTGTCGCAAACATCTTTAAGAAACCTAAAAGCGTTCTTAAATTTGCTTCTTTACCAATTACAATTCCTTCTGTCTGATAAAAGTCGCTTAAGTGCGTTGCATCAACTTTATCGTAGCGGAAGCAGCGTACTATTCCAAAGTATTTTCCTGGAATCTCTGCTTTGTGCAATTGATGTGCAGAAAGAACAGTTCCTTGAGAACGCAATATGAGTCGTTTTGTAAATTCTTTATCAAACGTATAATTCCAGCCACGGCTTCCAGAATCCCCTCCATTTTCATGAACTTTTGCAATGTTTGAAAGGTAAGGTTCTTCAATTGACTTTGCATGAGTAGGATTTTTTATTCTATATACGTCGTGTATGTCGCGGGCCGCATGGAACTGAGGCATAAACAAGGCATCACCGTTCCAGAATTCTGTTTCAACAAGCGGACCGTCAAATTCCTGAAATCCTAAAGAACACAATTTGTCTTTTACGGATTCAAGAAATTGCACATAAGGATTTGTTCTGCCTGGAATAATTCTTGCTGGCTGCAAAGAAATGTTATATGCTCGGAATGTGCCGTTCTTCCATTCTCCAGAAGAAAGCATTTTTGGTGTTATCTCTCCAATTTCGTTTCCTGTAATTCCAGCTTTTTTAAGTGCTTCCACAACTTGCTTTGCTGCTTCAACAATTTTATAAGTAACAGTTTCGCGCTCGATAATTTTAAAAGGACTGTCTGTAGCGCCTCGTTTTTTTGCAAGAGTGACAATGACTTCCTGCTCTTTTGGCGAAAGTTGAGATTTGTCGAGAAGTCCGTTTTCGGCATCACACGCCTTTTTTAGAAGTTCTGAAGTTACAGCAATCCTATCTGGAAGAGATGCGCCTGTATATTCAGCTTTTTTTTCTGCGTTCATTTTTAGAACGCCTTCCTTTGAAAGCGGTCCAAATGCGCTTCCTATATCCTTTTGTTCCGCACCAATTTCTTTTGCAAGCTCAGGTAAAGATAATGCGCCTTTTCCTTTTAGGGCACAAACCATTTTTTCTTCAATGGTTCCATTTTTTGCAATGCTTCGCCCCATATCAGTAATTTCGTAGTAAGTATGTGGTGTTCTTGCGACTTCTTTTAAAAGATTTTTACCAGAAAGCCAAGAAAAAGCTTGGTTCGCATGACCTTCCTTGTAGCTAAGGTCTTTTATAAGTTTTTCAGAAGTAAGATTGTCTTTATCTGAATATTTTAGCAACACTTTTGTTTCAAGTGGATGTAAGTTTTTTATAATGTTTAAAATGTCCATTTTATATTTTTGCCTAATTACATGATTTCTAAAAATCTTAGAAATCATTTTAAAATAAGATGTATTAAACTATTGCTTAATAGCTTTGAACTAACGAATTAATTTTACATGAGAGCATCTCTGCGCCCAGTTTATACCGCGGTCATCTTTAAAAAAACGTTCTCTATCTTGTTCCATATATCTATAGTTCATGTAGCCATTTTGCTTGTCTTGTATAAAGTCCCTAAGGCAAGCTAGGATTGCGTTCATTGCTTCGCCTTGGTCATAAGTTGTATACATGCTTGTGTAGTAAATTCGAATTTCATCTACACCTGGCATATATTCAATCTTAACTTTTGCAGTTTTATCTATTACGTGCTGATTTTCAGGGATAATAACACGAGTTGAAAGATCAATTTTGGCATTTTCCGTAGAAAAATCAGAATTTTCTGTTTGTGCAAAAACGGAGCCAAAAATTAAAAATAAAGAAATGAAAGAGATAGCAACCTTTTTCATAGTAATCCTCCAGGTAGCATTTGCACACGATTTTAAAATTGCGTGTACTTTAATATTCTATCCGTTTCTAAAAAAAAATCAAGTTCTACTATATATTGTCCTTCGCTTATCCCAATTTTCGGTTCTTTGGTTATTATAAGTTTGCCGTCTATTTCTTTAGGCTTGTTCTTAATAATTTCCCTATAGTAATTTCTTATGGCATTTTTTGCAGCTTCGCTTGCAGCCTTTTCAATTCCTTCAAAACCAAGTGAGACAGGTGCTTTTCCTCGTCCTTGAATTTTTTTTACATTTATTGTGTTCCAGGCGTTAAAATACCAAATCATTTGAGGTGTTCGGCTAAATTCAATCCAAGAGTGCATAAAATTGTCTTGAATCCAAGGTGTTTTGTAAACTATAGGATTTTTTTCAAAGTCAATTTTATTAACGTCGGTTAGTTCAAAATATTCTGCGACACGGCGCGTTTTGTCGTAAGGCGTGTATGCAAAATTCCAGCCGTAAACCATTGCGTTTATTAAAAATGGCGCTGTTTTTTTTAATTTTTTTATAGGGAAGTCAAATTGTCCTAAAGAAGAATCAGAGGCTTCTGCGGATTCCGGATAGGCATCTAGTTCCGCCCAAAGATGAATGCGAATAGTTTTTTCAAAATCTAAGGATTGGCAGAAAATATTAAATCCGCTTAAAAATCCAAATACAAGCACCCAAAAAAGATGAGTTTTAAGAGAGCTTTTTATAAACCGGAAATTAGTCTTCATCAATATCTGTTACTAACGAAGGAGGCGCGTAGGTTACTCTGTTTCTACCGTTGTGCTTTGACATATAAAGCCCTTGATCTGCCTGGTTTACAAGCTTTTTAGGTACTGTAACAGGGTTCTTTTCTGCGTCAAAAACTGCAACTCCACAAGAAATTGTAACTTTCATGCGCTGTTCATTATATATAAAGTCGTAGTTTGCAATGCAAGAGCGAATTCGTTCGGCAATAGAAACCGCATCTTCTTTTTTTGTGTCGTTTAATAAAACTGTAAACTCTTCGCCTCCGTAACGGCTTGCAAGATCTGTTTCCCTAAGATTTGACTTTATAAGAGCCGCTACCTGTTTTAAAACGTAGTCGCCACATTCGTGTCCGTAAGTGTCGTTGAAGTGCTTGAAGAAGTCTATGTCGAACATCAATACAGAGAGAGGAAGTTTTTCTACCATTGCGGTATCGAGCTTTTCTGCAAGCACATTGAAAAAATAGTATTTTAGCTTTAACTGGGTCATCATGTCTGTAGAAGAGCGTTCAATTAAAGTTGTGTTGTTTATAGAAATTGCAGCTAGCGAGGCGATGTTTAAAATCTGGTCTTTTTCGTAGTCGTTGTACGCAGAATCTTGGTCCGGCTCAAAAGAAAAGCGTTCTCCTAAATACAAAATGCCGTTTATATGATTTTTCTGAATCAAAGGGATTATAAGAGAAATGTTTAAAGATTCAAGCATTTTTAAGGAGTTGCTTTTTTCGCATTTGCTTGCAAGATATTCCATAGAAACCGGGCGTTTTTCTTCAGATAAAACAGTTACAATCTGATCTGAAAAATCTATGCTGTAGTTTTCAATATCATCAGAAAGAAGACTCTGTGATGTTTTTAGTTCAAATATATTGGAATTAAGAAAATCCAGTACAAAAATTCCAGCAGTTGAAACTCTCATTTGAGCCATGCAAGAAAATACAATAGACTCCAAAAGTTGTGCGCCGTCTAAAGTTGAAGAGAATGATTTAGAAATATCTAATAACTGTTCAAGATCGTAAATACGCTTTTCGTAATAAGCTGTAATTTCTTGAAGTTTTTGTTCATTTGTTTTTTTGATTTCTTCCATAATTTACAAAAAACTCTATGCGGAAATTATAACATAGTTCTTCATAATTTTAAAGAAAATTTCCCACTTAGGATATTGATTTTCAAGTAAATCAGTGCTGTCTCTGTTTCTAGAAGACATCATAAGCACTTTTAAGTTGGAAATATTTTCGCTTGTAGGCTTTTTTGCATCTTGCAATAGCTGGTCAACGTGCTTGCTCAGCGTATTCAGTATTTTTACTTGAGAAGAAATTAGTCTGTTTGCTTCTGCGTTCACTTCGTTTACCATTTGCTCAAGTTTCTTAAAAAAATCGGAATCGTTGTGGCAGTCTCTCATATATCCTTCTATGTGGCTAATATCAAATTTGTTGTCCTTGTCAAAAGAATTTTCAAATTCTTTTATGCTGTCTGAACATTCAATTGCTGCATAAATGTCTGAAGAAAATTCTGTTTTGAACGTAGGATTATTAAAAAATCCTTCTATTACTAAATCGTTTAAAAGAGCTTTAATAGGTTCTGTTAAATAAGTTGCCAAAAAGGTTTTGAGAATTTGCACAGGAAGGGTCCAAATGAACGAAAGTCCAGTTTCCTTTGTAAGTTTTTTGTTAAAATCGTTGTTGTATCCTTTTACGTTTAAAAGCATGGAAGAGCCAAAAAGCATTGAAAGCTCGCTGCGTATATTGCTGTCTTTTAGCTCCGTCTTTATTCTTTGCTCATCAGCTTTGAACCTGCCTTGCAGCATTTCTGAAAAATCTTTTCTAGCAGATTCTGAATATTTTGCAGATTTAGGCTCGTAAGAAATATCAGATTTGGCATACTGAATTAAAAGCCTAAGTTTTTCTGTGGAAATTACATGGTGAGTAATCCAAGCAATCTTTTTTAGGTTTTCTTCAAGTTCTTCTGATTCTACGGAATTTGAATTCAAAAATGACTTTAATTGGACAAGAGCTTTAACCGCATTCAATGTTCCTGTTGTTAAGTTTAATCCCTTTAATAGAAAGTAAATATCTTCCAGGATATTTACTATTTGCGACACGGGAAGTTCTTTGTAAGAAGGTTGATAGTGAATGTCCGCCGCCATAAAGTTTGGATCAAAGATTTGCAAGGCGGTTACAAAATTAAATCTACAGAAATCCGCAAGTTGATGAAGAGTCGTTATTTCTTTGTCGATTTGTTTGAATGTATCGGAATTTAGTTCGTGAATGATTCTATCAAGCCGTTTTCGTTGTATGTCGTACAGTTGCGAAGTTGTCATGCTCGAGGGAGTTGTAAGTTCTTTTTTTCGTTCTTCGTAAGAAAGTGATTCTATTATTTTTTGAAACTCTGGCGAAAAGCCTGTTATTACAAGCTGAGCTTCAAACCGTTTGTTTCTTGGTATGTCTGGACTGGAAATTGTTGAATCAAGGAGGTTGTTTAAAGGCTTTGTGTTTATATATAGAAACCTTAAGGCTTCCGCAAAGTTTGGCATAAGCTTGCCGTTCTTAAAAATTACAGGTTCGTAAGATTTGAGCTCGTTTTCAAGTTTTTTCATCTGAATTTTCTTTTGAACTTCAGGTGAATTGTGATTGAACAGTGATTCAAAAAAATCTGAAATGGCTTGTAAGAAACTCATGCCTTGATTTTAATAGGAAAAAAAGAATTTTACAATATTAGGGCGAAAACCGGGTCTTTTCATAAAGCTTAAAAAAACACAGGCAGCGAATTTGCACTTTATTCAGACGGTTGTGTCCGCGCTTCGTTTGGATTGGTTTGGGTTGCTGCGCAACCTTGACTGTTCTTCTCGCGCAAAGATTTTGCAAATTGTAAATTCGCCTAGGCTTTTATTCCATATAAATATTTGCGAATATCTGGCGGTAATCTTCTATTGAAGATGCATGAATAATTTTTGCGCGCAGTTCGGCTCCGCCTTGAATTCCTTTTGAGTAGGCGCAAAACCTTTTACGCATTTCGCGGCAAGCAGGAAATTCTCCAGCATCTGCAGCAAGCATTTCAAGCTCTTTAAAGCCTGTTTTTATTTTTTCTTCAATTGGAACTTCGTCATAAATCCCTTTTGCAAGAAGTTGAGCTGTTTTAGAAAAAATAAAAGGATTGCCCATGGCTCCCCTGGCAAACATTACGGCATCGCAGCCTGTTTGCTCTAGCATTGCCTTTGCGTCTTCTGGGGTGAATAAATCTCCGCTTCCAAAAATGGGAACTTTCCCTTGTGCAAGTTTTACAAGCTGCGCAAGTTTAGACCAGTCCGACTTGCCTTCGTACCCTTGCGCGCGCGTCCTAGGATGCATAGTTATGGCGTCAGCGCCAGCTGACATGGCTGCTTCCGCTGCTTCTATAAACGTAATGTTTTGTTCGTCCCAGCCAGAACGTATTTTTACAGTTACTGCCGCTTTTTTACCTGCCGCTTTTTTTACTGCTGCGACAATTTTTCCAAGCTGCGCTGGATTTTTTGTAAGCGAAGAGCCTGCTCCCGTTTTTACAATTTTAGGAACAGGGCAGCCGCAGTTTATGTCTATACATTCGCAATTGGTCTTTTCAAGAACTATGTTTGCGGCTTGCTCCATTATGCTTTGGTCGCTGCCAAAAATTTGAACAGAGTAGGCTTTTTCGTTGGGAGCCCTTTTCATCAAAGTTTCTGTTTTTAAATTTTTTCTGACTAGAGCTTCTGCGCTTACCATTTCTGTGTAGGTAAAGCAAGCTCCGTGTTCTATGCAGATAGAACGAAAGGAGCGGTCGCTGTAGCCTGCTACCGGAGCAAGAAATAAATTTCCTTTTAGTTTTAAAGAACCAATATTTACAGGATGAAACAGCATTTTATTCCGGCAGTTTAAAAACTTTGCAACTGTTTTTCCAAAGCTGGTCGGCAAGTTTTTCCAAATCTATTTCCAGCATTTCTGCAAGGAATTTTGCCGTGGAAGTTATATACGCAGGCTTTGTTCTTTTCTTTTCGCGGAATTCGGCAGGAATCATAAAAGGACTTTCTGTTTCTATTAAAATTCGGTCCAAAGGAAGATTCATTACTGTTTCGTGCAGATTGTGGGCATTGCGGTAAGTTAGATTTCCTGCAAAAGAAAAATAAACGTTCATGTCCAGGCATTTTTTCGCATATTCGGCATTTTCAGAGTAACAGTGAAAAATTGCGCCAGAGTCTGGAATTCGCTCTCTTAAAACGTCGTAAACATCTTTTCCTGCATCGCGGTTGTGAATAATAACAGGAAGATTGTGTTTTTGCGCGATTTCAAGCTGAGCAATAAAAAGTTCTATCTGGGAACGCTTGTCGCCAAACTGTTTGTAGTAGTCAAGACCAGTTTCGCCTACGGCAACAACGTTTGGAAGAGAAATAAATTCTTCTATCTTATTGTACCAATCGTTTCCAGGATTTGTAACTTCTGCAGGAGCGACACCTACCGCGTGATAAATTCCAGAAATAGACTTAAGGTTTTTATATGTTTTTTCAAAGTCAATAAGGCTGTTGTTTATGCTGACTATTCTTGAAACACCTGCTTGCTTTGCTTGTTGAATAACGCGTAATTGTTCTATAGGATCATCGTATATAAGCCCGATGTGGGCATGAGTATCAAAAAATTGCATGGCTTTTCTTCCTAAATTGCGGGTAATAAATGGTGAATATTTCAACCATTCCTACCGATAAAGATAATATAGTAATCTTTTGTTGTCAACTTTAATCGCAGAGTTTGACACATTTTAATCTACTATGATATACTTTACTGTGCTATAGGTGGTTTTCAGCGAATTGTTTGATGGGGTAAAAATTGTCAAAGACACAAAAAAGATATAAAAAAATAGAAAAGAAATTTGCCTCTGATGTTCATAACGGTTTTATTTCGTTTATAAAAGGTATAAAGAACTTTTTTGTTCGCGTATTTAAGATTTTTGATAGCAAGCTTACAATTATGATAGTTCCGCACTCGCAGAGCAAGGTTTTGAATTTTCAAACAAATGTTTTTGCGCTCAGCATGGGATTTCTTATCGTAATAGGAATAGTCGTTTCGTTCTTTTTCTTTAATAAAAATACAGTAGTTTCAAAGTTGGAAATAAACAGTCTTGTTTCTAAAAACCGAGAAACAATGGCTAGCCTTGATGAGCTTAGGGATGAAAACACGAATCTTTTGCAAGCTGCAAAAAGGTTTCAGGCGTCGCTTTCGCAGTCATTGGCTTTGCTGGGATTGGATCACGGCGACAACGTTTCAAAAGCGTCTGTAAGCAATGGAGACCTCTCTTCTCTGTTTAGTTCCAAGGATTCGGTTGAAGGTTCTTTGCACGAAACGCAAGATATACGTTCTCTTACGGCTTACCTTGAAGATTCTGTGCAGCCTATTGAGCAGATTGGAAAAATGCTGGAAAATCAGGCAACCTTGTTTAAAGAGATTCCTAATATATGGCCTGTAACAAATCCGAACGTTCATATTTCAATGATGTTTGGACCAAATATTCACCCGATTACTGGGCAGTGGTACATTCATAAGGGAATAGACTTTTCTACTTGGCGCTCCGGAGATCCTATAATGGCAACCGCAAACGGTCAGGTTGTTACTGCCGGATACGATGCAAGTTTTGGAAATTACGTTATTATCAGGCACAAGCACGGAATTTATACACGATTTGCGCACATGAGCGCATTCCGCGTAAAAAAAGGAGAGTATGTAAATCAAGGTCAAATCATTGGCTACATTGGCAATACAGGTGTAACTACAGGTCCGCATCTTCACTACGAAGTACACATCGGTTCTGATGTAGTTGATCCAAGTAAATACATTAACGTCAAATTAAAAAGATAGATTATGGCACTTCGTACAGATGATATTTCTATAAATACTTTAATAGGCAACGGTTCTTTTGTTAGCGGAAATTTAAAAGTGAACGGTTTTATTCGCGTTGATGGAGATATTGACGGAAATCTTGATACAGATGGAGCCGTGATTATAAGCGAAAAAGCAAGAATCCGTGGAAACATAACTGCAAAATCTGTAATAGTAGGCGGAATTGTTTTTGGAGATATTTCTGCGCGCGAAGGTGTAAAGCTCCTTTCTTCCTCTGCGGTAGTCGGCAATATTCTAACAAGAAAAGTTCGAATGGAAGACAAAGTTGTTTTTCATGGACACTGCATTTCTATATGGAACGAAGAGCGTTTTGATAAGGAAGTCAATGCGTTCCTTGAAGAGAAAGCAATCCTTGATAAGGCAAAGTTTTAATGAATTCTATAGACCCATTGAATTCATCGCTTCTTTTTTCAACCACAGCGTTAAATGCTAAGAACGTTCAAAAAGAGCAGGAACAGTCAAAAGTAAAAAACAATAAGAAAAAGATTTTTTCTTCAATTTTAGAAAAACAGCAAGAAATAGAAAATTTGGCGAATGCGGGGCTTCCGCCTCAAATTGCGGGGCTATCTCTTGAAGAAGCCGTTGTTTATTTAAAAGATGCCATAGACATGGCTGGCGATGAGCTTTCTGATAAAATGGATAACGCTTCTATCGTAAAATTTAGGCAGGCTGTAGGCCAGTTTTTAAAATTTGTTGAAAAAAACGCATACGAAATTTCTACTAGAAAAAGAATTGGAAAAGCTAGGGTAAGGGGAATAAGTCCGTTTTTTTCTGATGTACGCGACAAAGACCCTTATGTGCAAATAAACATTGTTAATAAAAAATTAACAGAACTTACTCAGATGATTTTGCAAAATCACGCTGAAAAGTTAAAAGTTTTAGCACAAGTAGATGAAATTAAAGGAATGATTGTAGATTTTTTTGCAATATAACTGATATAATTGTTCTACTTATTTAAATATTTGCGGAGACAAATGTGAGCGATATTTTTGAAAATGATATAGATGATGAAAGCGAAAATCTTTCTAGCCTTGAAGATAACGAAAACTATGAACAAAAGGAAGACCTTGTTTTAGACAGGCCTCTGTTCTGCTTAAAGCTTTCTTATTCATGCGAATCTCTTTATGCAAAAAATGAAAAGAATCTTGATGTAAAAGTAGGCGATTTTGTTATTGTTCAAACTCGCTACGGTAAGGATATTGCAAAAGTTTTGGGACAGTCGAAAAGACCTATTGGAATAAAGCTTTGCGATATTGTCGCTATTGACCGCAAGGCGACTGACGAAGATCTTGAAAAAGTCCGCGAAAATAAATCAAAAGAAGAAGAAGCGTTTAAAGTATTTAAAGAAAAAGTTGCCATCCACAAATTGGACATGAAGCTTATAACCGTTCATTTTTTAATAGATGAACAGAAAGCTCTTTTCTTTTTTAGTTCTGAAAATAGGGTTGATTTCCGTGAGCTTGTAAAAGATTTGGTAAGCGTTTTTAAAATGCGTATTGAACTGCGCCAGATTGGTGTAAGGGATGAATCACGGATTATAGGCGGTCTTGGTGTTTGCGGAAGACCTTTTTGTTGCCACGGCGTGAGCGATAAACTTAGACCCGTTTCCATTAGAATGGCAAAGGATCAAAACCTTTCTTTGAATTCCATGAAAATCAGCGGTCAGTGCGGAAGGCTTCTGTGCTGTCTTTCTTATGAATTTGATTGGTATAACGAGGCAAAGAAAAAAGTTCCAACAGAAGGTTTGCATATTTACTACGACGGCACGAATTTTAAAATAACAGAAGTAAATCTTCTTACATCTATGGTAAAAATGCTGGGTGAAGATGGCCGCTTGTTGGAAGTAAATGCAAAAAGATTTGTAAAAGAAAACAATAAATGGCGTATTCAGTAGTTACCCCAGACCTCGAGTTTTTAGGAAAATGAACAAAAACGCAAGCGAATTTACAATTTTAGAATGCAAACGAGTTCTATGGAGTCTTTTGCAAAGGGTGAACGGTTAAAATCTGAATAAAACTGGATTTTGGAAAATCCCGCTTTCTTGCCGTAATTCAATATATGCTTTTGAGTTATGGGAAGAACAGGTTCTTTTTCTAAAACAGGAATAGTCTTTTCTTTTGAGATTTCAATCTTCTGTGTTAAAACTGTTTTTGTTTCTGTTTGATTTATAACGCTAGATAATTGCGCTCGAAGGCTGGTTTTTTTAGGAAGTTCCATGCGCTTTTTTGATTCTAAAGGCTCAAAATTTTGCAAGTGAAGAACAAGAAATCCATTTTCTGCAAGCAATTGCGTACAATCTTTAAAAAAAGAAAGCAAGGCTTGCTCTGTTTTTAAAAATATTAAGCGACTGTTGCCACAAAATACTATATTGTAGAATTTTCTACCTAAAAAGGAAGTCATTTCTTTTGTGGAAAGGTAAAAAAAACGAATAGAAAGAAGTTGTGTCCTGCGTTTTAAGGCTGCTGAGTTTATTAAAGCTCTGTTTGCGTCAATGCCGGTTACGTTGAATCCTTTTTTTGCTAAGTCAAAGTCCAACGTTCCTGTGCCGCAGCCGATGTCTAAAAAATTTATGGGTTTACAGCAGTTTTTTGAGAGATTTGAAAAAAAACTTTTTAATGAATCTGTTACAGGAAATAACTCGTCGTAATATTCTGTAAGGTTGGAAAAAAACTCCATTCTTCTATTCTAAATCAAAATTTTGAAATTGCAATATTTGCATTGACAATTTGCGTTGCTGAATGTTTGTTTTGAAATTAAGGCTTTATAAAAAAAAAGTTGCTTTATTTTAAAAATCGGTGGAGAATATAAGGGTACTAAAAAAATTGAACTGATGTAAAAAAAATCTACGGAGCGAAATTATGTCTAAAAAATCATTAATTGTTTCAGCTTTTATATTTTCTTTTTTTGCAATAATTCTTTCTGTTTTGTTTTCCTGCAATGTTGGTCTAGGAGATGCCGTTGATACCGAAGTTCCTAAGGTTGAAATAACTTATCCGCCAGCTTCTAAAGTCATTCGCGATTGGTTTTATTTGGCGGGAACTTGTTCTGATGATAAAGGCGTTGCGTCAATTTCAGTTTCTGCTGTTAATACAGAAACAAAGGAATCAATTGATTTTGGATCGTTTCCTCCTGAAAAAGACGGTTCCTGGGCTTGTAAAATTAATGAAAATAAAGATGGTTCTTATAAACTAAAAGATGGAACTTATACATTTTGCGTTACTGCAGAAGATTCTTCAAAGCAAAAATCTGCTCCAAATTATAGAACCATTGAACTTGACAACACGCCTCCTGTTTTTGTTATAAAAAATCCTGGGACAACAAATGCCGACGCGCCAAGTTCTTTTGGCTCGATTTTAAAAATTGTTGGCACTGTAGGCGATGCTCACGAGATTTATGAGCTTTCGCTTTCTGTTTATGAAAAATCAGATTTGTCCGGGCAGCCTAAGGCAGTTCTTTCTGAAAAAAGCATTGATAAAACTGATGGAATCAACGTTACTTTAGCGCGCTATAACTCTGACGTAGAATCTGGAAAAGAAGAGGCAGATGAACTGCACCGCAATTACCTAAAAATTTATAATACAGAGCAAGGCGGAAATCAAAAGCTTTTTGCTTCTGTAACTTTAAAAGATTCTGCTGAAGTCTGGCAAGATTATACAAAAAACGAAGCTTCTTCCATCGGGAATTCCACAGACAGCTGCCTTTACTTGAATGACGATGTTTATGAAGACCTTATGAGCAAATCGTCAAAATACGGAGCGCTTTCCGCAGCAACTTTTATGAAGCTTATAAATGGAACTTATAGCGATTCTTCAGACAGCTCTGCGTCGGACAGAGCTGCAAATAGTTCTTCTGAAAAGATGAGCGAAACAAGTCAAAAAGAAGTCTTAAAAATTCTTAACGACAGGGTAAAAGCTACTTCAAAAACTCCAATTGTTTTTAATCTCAACAAAAATGCAAATCCAACTTACGAAATTATGGGATTTTCATTCAAGGGAGAAGAAAGCGCCACTTTTGGTTCGCACAAGGCTGCAAAGCAGAGTTCCTTGACTTTTAAGGTTCAGGCGGGCCTTGATGATAGTTACGTAAAACCTTCGTCGTTAAAAGTTTATATGTTTGGACCTTACAATAATGCGGAAATTACGAGCGAAAAACTCAGCAAAATTTATGAAGATTCAGACTTGTTTTATAAATCAAATAGTGCAGAAGGGCAAATAATAAAAGACTATTCTGCAAATGCGGCAAGTTCTGCAGAAACTTTTACGGATTCTATTGAGCTTCCATCCGTAATAACAAAGGGCAAGTATTATGTTCTTGCTGCAACTGGCCAGGATGTGGACGGTTATTCTTTGGTTAATTCAAATGGAAATTACTTTGGATTTATAGGAGAATCTGCTGGAACTGCTCCTTCTGTTTCTATAACAGGTTTTGCCGATGGAGCTATGGCCAACGAGTTGAGCAAGTTTTCAATTTCAGGAACTTTAATTTCCGAAGAAACAGAAGTTTCTAGCGTTGTCTATAAAATTATAGTGCAAGATGAAATAAATGCGAAAACAGTAGCAACGGTTGAAGGTTCTGCAGAACTTTCCTTTGAAGATGACATCAATAAACTTTCTGCAGCTTGGAAAATCGAAGATATAAAAAATGGCGTTGCAAGCTATGAAAACGGTTATACAAGCTGCGTTCCAGAGAACGGCAACCGCTTTAAGTATTCTCTTACTGTTGAAGGAAAGGATTCAACAGGGCTGGCTTCAAAAGAAACAAAATCTTTTGTGGTGGATATGAAAAAGCCGGAAATAAAAATAAACGATATAACTCCGGTTGCTAAAAAAGAAGCTACAGAATCTGAAACAAAATTTACTGTAAACGGAAAAGTAAAGTTTTCTGCGGTTATAACAGATACAAATCTGCACAATGTTTGTGTTTCTGTTACCGATGGAACAAATACAAAAACTTTATTTGAGGGTAATTCTTCTACAATAGAAAAAGAATTTGATACAACAGAATTTTTAGACGAAAATGCTTTGGTGTTTAAGGTAACTGCTGCAGATACTGCTGAAAACGTTTCTGAGCAGCAAAAAACTGATGTCTTTGTAAGCCAAAAAACTGATAATCCTGAAATAAAGTTTACAAACGGAAAGACTTCTGCAGATGGAATTTCTAGCTGGGCAGCGGCAACAAACGGTCAAAATGCTTTTGGAATAGAAAGCAATAATTCTGCAAACTTTACAATAACCGATGATGACGGTTTGGAAAGCGCAAAGATTTACATATATGACGAAGGTGGAAATCTTATTGGTTCGCAAGGGGCAATTTCTGTAGAAGATGCGCAGCTTCAAAAACAGGAAAATTCTGAAAATGCAAAAACTAATCCTGCAAATCCTGTTGAGTATAAAGTTGACGGAAGCACATCTTATGCGCTTTCTTATAAACTTCCGCAGAAAGCAGGAAAGTATAAAATCCAAATAGAAGTTTTTGACACAGAGTGGAATACTGCAAGCGAGCAAAACAAAAAATGGCATGCAACAAAAACTGAAAGTTATATTTTTGTAACAGAAGGCAATCTTTCAATCTCTTTTGTGGATATTACAAATAACACTTGCCAAGTAAAGGCTTCTAATAAAATGTCTGTAAAAGGCACAGTTAGCCTTTCGGACCTTGCAAAGCTTGAAAACATAGAATGTTTTGTAATGGAAAAAACTGTAGATTCCGCTACTAATGAAAAAAATTGGCAAGCCGTAGAAAATGCCTTTGCTAAGTACAAAAAACAAGAAGGAGAATCAGTTGTTCCTGTTACAGCAGAAGCAAAGGATGGAAAAATCTCTTGGGCAGTTGATATTCCTGCTGGAAATATAAAAGACGGAGAGCAGCGTTTTTATTTTAAGGCGACAGATATTTTTGGAAAATCTGCTTCAATTGAACTGACTTGCAACGGGGATGGAAATCCTCCTGTTATAAAAAAAGATTCTTCTGTATTTGACGATAAATGGAAAAAATCAGCATCTGTAAAAGTTTCGGTTTTAGTCGCAGATATTAATGGGTATAGTCCTAGCGGAATAGATAAAGTAAGTTGTTCTTATATCGGAAGAACTTTAGCGACCGAAACAAGGGAGCTTTCTCGCGAAAAAGATAAATATACGGAAGAAGGAACTGCATCGGAATCCGGCAAATACTATAAGTATTCTACAACAATAGATGATTTAGGCGATGGCGATTCAATTGGAATAAAATTTACAGCAACAGATAATGTTGGCAATTCTGCAGCAAATTCAGAATGTTTCTTAAAGATAGATACAACAGCTCCAAAAATTACTAGTGTTTCGCTAGAAAAAGAAGGCGCTGTTCTTAGCAAAAATGATTCGCTGAAAATAAATTATTCAATGGAAGATAATGTTAGCGAAACTATTAATGGAAGCGGCATTGCTTGCTTAAAAATCAGCACAAATTCAAATATGAGCGATTCCATTGAAATTGAAGAATTAGAATCTTCTTGTATTTATTCGCTGACAGACTTTGAAAAGTTTAAAGATTTAAGTGTAAAAGAGTATTCAATTTATGCACAGGCAAAAGACAATGCTGGCAATTTATCTGAAATTGAAAGAGCAGGTTCGTTTACCGTTGATAACGTTCTGCCAAAAGTTTTAATAAATGCGCCAGTTTCTGGAAGCACAGTGAATAAAACAATTTCATTGAGTGGAACTGTTGTTGAAGACAATCTTGCTAAGAATAAAATTCCTGTTTTGCAGTATAAGGACAGTGCAGACGGCTCTGAATGGAAAAATCTTGAATATACATCTTCAAGCCTTGAAGTACAGAACTGGTCAATTTCTGGAATCGATACAACAACACTTTACAATGGTTCAGATTCAAAAGATGTGGAGTTTAGAGTTCTTTTTACAGATGATGCAAACAATACGAATAGTTCAATTGTTGCAAAAGACGGCAGCGAAACTGCATACAAATTAACAATCGACCAAAATACAGACCGTCCGGAAATAAAGCTTACAAACATCAAGATAAGCGGAAGCGCAATAAGCTCAAATGTTGTGCAAGGCGTAATTTCTGATGACGATGGGGTTGCAGAAAAAGTTGAATTGTACAGAATTGACAAATCTGATTACACAGCAGACTCTACGCCAAAAACTTCTGGCAGCAAGTGGAAGGAAATTACAGTAGAATCTGGAACGGGCATTTGGAAAACGGAATTGCAGGAAAGCGAAAATCAAGGTTCAAAATCTTGGTATTTCTATGTAATTGACGAAAACGGCGGCGAATTCTGCACCGCAAGCACTTCTGCTTTGCAGCGCATATATCTTTCTGACAGCGCAAGCTCTAAGACTGATAATACGGCAGGCGTTTCTTTCTTCTACGACAGCGTTGCTCCAGAAGTAAAAATATCTGTAAGCCAGGATGATGCAACTTACGGCGAAACAAATACAATTTTTGGCGGCGCTGAAGGCTCTGGAAAGAATAAAGTTTATGTAAAGGCAGAAGTTACTGAAGAAGTTGGAATGTCTGCTGCAAATCCTGTAACGCTTTTTGTTGGCGGAATAAAACAGGAGCAGGCAAGCGGCTATCCTTCTTGTCAGGAAAGCACAAATGCGAGCGGAATAAAAGTTTACACATACAAGTTTGCTCCAATCGACATAAGCGGCTCTGGCTATAAAGACGGACAGCTTGCAATTTCTGTTACGGCAGAAGATTCTGCAGGTCTTTTTAACAAGGACATGATGAACATAACTATAGACAAAACTGTGCCGACTGTAAAAATTGTTTCACCTACAACAGCTATTTCTGATGCGGTTAGTGCGGCAATCTCTCTAAAAGGCACTGTCCTGGACAACGCATCTTCTATTGAACGGCTGATGTATACAATTCCTAAAAAAGGCGTTGAAGACGAAGCTCAGGAATGGAAAGACGTGGGAACATCAAGTTCTTGGGAAATAAAATTTGCTTCGGGAGCGCCTGATTCCACAGACAGCCTTGTTTATTATGTAACTGCCAAAAACGGCGGCGATTTTGCTTATCAGATAACTGCTTCTGGAACGGAAAATATTTACAAGGTTCCTATTTGGTTTAAGGCAAAAGATTCAGCTGGAAACATCGGAATTATAAAAGATCAGTATGTTTTTGCAGATTCAGCAGGCGGAAAGCCAAAGGCTTGGATTAATTCCCCAGAAGAAGGGGCTACTACAAGCGGCGTGGTGACAATTTATGGCGGAGCGATTGACAATGTAAGCGTAAGCAAGGTTTGCGTTCAAATTGATGCGAACAATGATGGAAACTTTGATGAAAGCGATTTTAACTACATCAAAAACACTTGGACAACTGATAAGGATGAGCTAAAAACTAGCTTGCAGGGTTCTCAGTCTGATTGGTACATTCTTGCAAATGGAACTAATAGCTGGAAACTAAATGTTGATTCCGACCAAATTCCTGAAAAAGATGGTTTTAAAAATTTAAGAATTAGGGTAAAAGCAGTTGATAGCGATAGCCTTAGCCGAGAATGGACAAAGCCAATTACTGTAAAGATTGACAGCGAAACTCCGGTTATAAAGAATCTTAAGCTTGTTCAGTACGGAAGCGGCGTAACTCCTGTGGATTCTTCTGTGCCTGTTACAGAACGCGAATATATTTCTGGAATGTATATAAGCAATGTTTCTGTTGCGAATAAAGGAAAGTGGTATTTGGTAGGCGAAGTTTCTGATAATCAGTCTGTTTCTTCCATTACGTTTGAGATGATAACTTCTTCAACGCAGAACAACATTCGTCTTGAAAGCGAAGATGAAATAAAGCCAAATGCAAGCACATATAATTTGCAAGTTCCTTTAAAAACTGATGAAAGCGGTGTAATCTCTTATGCAATAAAAGCAAAAGATAACAACACTGGCGAAACAACAGTTTCTGTTACAATAAATATAGACAGCACGGCTCCAAGTTTGTATAACACAAGCAATTCAGAAACTTTGCATCCTGAAGATAAATTGCGCTTAAAGAGTCTAGGAAAAGTTTTAGGCACAGGTTCTGAAAACGCAACTGTTGTTAATAGCGACAATTATTTTACATTCGGAGATTACGTTTCTGAATCGGGAAGCGGACTTGCCTATCTTGCATTTTACTTTGAACGCAAGGGAAGCGGCGGAAATCGCATTTATAATCCGATGTTCAGTGAAGATGGCAACAATAAAACTGTTTATAATCAAAGACCGGCAGCACCTGCAAACGGCGATGTCTATATAAATGATGACGGTCTTGCCGCAATGTATATAGAAGATTCTTCAAGAACAAGCGAGGATTCTATAAAGCTTGTTTCTGCAAATCCTAATGTCCGAAAAGGCGGCCTTATAAAGATTGCCGGTTCCTACAGTTTGATTACAGAAGTAGATGGAACTAAGGTAAAGTTTAGCCCGACAGCATCTACTTCCTTTACAGGCGCGGAAATTATTTTTGCGCAAGTTGTTGACCATCAGATTATAGAAACGCCAAAAACTGATGGCGGCGTGGAAAACGATGATGGCGATGAAATGGTTGAGACAATCAATCAGACAGGTTCAAGCTACAACTGGACTGCAAGCGTTAATTCAAACAATATTCCTGACGGTCCGATTACAATTCATGTTGTGGTTATAGACAATGCCGGAAATATTTCAAAAGGCTGCATTGATACCAAAGTTGAAAACAACCGCCCGCGAATTGCAAAGGTTATGCTTGCAACGGATTTGAACGGAAACGGCAAGTTTGACTACGATGCTTCTTCCGCTCCAGTAACAGGTCTTGACAGCGTAAACAACCGCACTGCAGACGGTGCAGAATTTGGTGAGTTCAGTTTCTATTCTGCAATGGATTCCAAGAGTACAAATTTAAAGAGTGAAGTTGAATTGAAATCGGGCGACTTTAAAGTCATAGGCGGACTTGCAGTTCTTCCTGAATTTGTTGGCGGAAACGGGGATATTTTGTATATGGCAAAATATTCTGCTTCTTCAGAAAGTACAGATTATAAGCAATTTGCAACAGGCGCAACCTCAACAGGTTTATCAAAACTTGTTTCAAAAACTGACCTTACAGGAAGCATGACGGATTTTGAATATAAATTCGCAAACAAATATACAAATTCTTCTAGTGTAACCTATAAAGATTTGATTTCTGAAAAAGGTGGAATTATTCTTAATAGTGTTCCTCAGAATTATATAAGCTTTACATTCTGGGATTCAACAGAAGAAACAACCCCCGGAACAGACAGCCAGTGGGCACATTTAATGATTCCTGTAACGGTTTTGAGCAGTGAAACTGAAAAACCTGTTCCAACAATTACGCCGTTCTATTGGGAAAACAAGAGTGAAAACAGCGTTTACAAAGATAATGGCAACTTGCTCGGCCACATTGAGCTTGAAGGCGACTTGACTTCTGAAATAACGAATGCTTACGGAGATACTTCTTCTTTGAAAAAGCCAAAGGTTTCTGGAAAAATCAAGATTGAAGGAACTGTGACGGACAACGTAAGAATTTCTTCTATTAGTATAGGTTTTGACGATTTGTTTAGTTCTACGACACTTGCAAACTACGATAGTGGAACTTGGAAAAACGTTTCTCCTTTGCCGCCAAATGGCGTTGTTTCATTTGAAGCAGAAGATGTTTCAATTTCTCAAAAAGGTCACGAAGCAAAGTTCACGCTCGTTGTAGACACAGAAAAACTTACAGGCGTTGCCGGAAAAGACAAAAACATCACAATTTCCGCAACCGACTGGAAAGGAAATACAAGTGCTGCAGGAACAGTTCAAACAACCGCAAGTGCAAAAACAGCGATGTACACGGTTGACGTTGTGCCGTATGTAACGCAGGTTTGGACGGATTTAAGCGAATTCTACCGTAGTGCACCAAGTGTATATGCTCGTTCTGCAAAAGGTAAGTATCCTGTTAATGAAAATGAAACAATAACATTGAAAGGTTACAATCTTGGAAATTCTCCAAAAGTTACATTGAATGGAGTTAGTTTAACAGGTTCTGCTTTATCTTATAACATTGGAGAAACTGCAAAATCTGGAAAATTGGAGGTTGTTGTTGAAGATATAAAGGGTATAAATAATTTAAATAATGATACAGTTGAGTATAACAAGCAGCCAAATGAAGTGAATAACAATATTCTAAACGATAACCTTGAATTTGATGTATGGCAGTTTAAGGCTGCGGCAACAGCAAAGAATGGTCCTATTTTGCAACCTCATATGAAAGTAGGTCCTTCTGGAGAATTAGGATTCTCTTATGCAAATGCTACTTTGTATTTTAATATGCCAGGAAAAGCTTCGAATTCAACTACTTATGGACAGACTCCATTTGGACGAAACTTTGGAGGTTTTACTCAAAATACATTTACATACGATTCGAATGGAAATGCCTATGGAGTTGCTCTTTGTCCAGATACTTCAGGAGAAGCTGGTATGAGTGCTAACCTTCAATTCTTCTCAAGAACAAGTGGTTTGTATGAAGGTGAAGGCGGAGGAGATTTAAATAATAACTATTATAATCAAAATTATGCTCGCCGAATTGAAAATACTTCTATCAAACTTGATGGTAGCTCAATATCTCAGCAGATTAATCGCATTTTATCGCCAAGTATGGCTACATATACAGAAAATGAAATAACTTATGTTTATGTTGCTTACTATGATGAACTTTCTAGACAAGTAAGATTCCGTGTGGGTTCTGTTGGTAGTTCTGGAAATGATATTGGAATGGGCTTGGTTGATTTGGCAGGCTCTGGTGTAACAGGTCGTGTTGCAGGAAGCAATGATGAGCCTAAACTCAATAAAAATACTACACGAGATTCTATAAGTGGATATAATAGTTCTAGTTCACCTTCTGTAGAAACCGTAAATGTTGCAAGCGTTACCAGTGATATTTATGTTAGAGTTAAATCATCTTATAACTATAACCATATTTATGCATGGAATGGATATTCAACTAGTTCTTATCCTGGTGATACTATGACGCTTGTTAATGGTTATTATATCTACAAGATGCCTTCAACATCTTCGACGAGCTTAATTCTCAATAATGCATCAGATAAGAAAACCGCAGATCTTTCTATATCTTCTTCAGGCGTTTATGAATGGAACGGTTCAAGCTTGGTAAAAATGACTTCTGGAACTATTTCTTATCAGCCTCCTGCTTCATCAATGTTGAGTTATGATGGTTATAAGTACTGCCATGTTGTTGCTGCAAGTGGTGTTTCTGGTGGAAGTGCGGAGTATGCTAGTGCAACTTCAAAACGTGCTGGTCAATATGTTGCAGTAGGTTCATTAAGCGATGGAACTGCTATTATGGCTTGGTATGATTCTGGTTCTGGTAGACTTGCACTTAGTTATAATGAATCGCCAAGAACAGCACAAACAACCCTTGCTGGTGGAACAGCAACTTGGCAGAATAACTCTTACTATGTAAGTGACAGCGATATTCGTGCTGGAACTCATGTTTCAATGGCAGTTGATAAAGGCGACGGTGTTCATATTGCATACTATAGTGCTAGTGGTGGAGATTTGTATTATTCATACATTGCAAATCCAAAGCAAAAAATTGTTACTAGAACTGTTATGGTTGATTCTTATGGTAGTGTGGGAACATATTCAATGATTGACGTTGCCAAAGATTCTGACTATGGAAATTTTGTTCCATATATTTCTTTCCGTTGTGAAAGCAACGCCGATACAACAGCAAGTGTTAAGATTGCATATCCTGTTTATTGGGATAAGACTGGAAATGTTTTAAGTGGTGTTGATAGCTATGACCGATATACAGGTAATTGGGAAGTTTCTGTTGTTCCTACAGATAATACACCTTTAACGGATTACACAAATGTCGGAATGAATAAAAATTCTTCTGGAGTAAAAAAAGTATTTGCATCAGGAACTGATATTTCAAAATCTTGGTCTGCAAGTTTTGCGGTAAGCGATTCAACAACAGTTTATGGAAACGGCACAGAAAATCCTGTTGTTTCATATGCTGTAAGTGAAAATGGAGTTCTTGAAATGGCCCAAAAGAAATAGCAGGTCACTAGATTGAAGGTCGAGTTTTTTACATTATAAAAAACTCGACCTTTGGGCTTGCTATTTTGCTACGGTGTATACTGTTAGAGAAATTGAAAGTATTGAAATAATTGTTGTAATCAACGGCGAAACCTTGTTTAATCCGTAGAAGAAGGAATTGTTTTTAGCTTCAATTGTACATTCTGGTTGAATTACATCTGATTTTGAAATCTTCTTGCCGTTTATATCTCTTATAGTTACGGCATCAAAAGCATTTGAGTCTGTAAAACCTCCGGCAAGACCTACATAATAAGACCAATCCCTGTCCGGAATGTATGGGTATCTTCCCGGCGTGCGAACAGCTCCGCTGACGGTTACATAGAACTGTTTAAATGGAACTACAAGGGTGTCAAAAGCTTCTACAACGTAAGGCGAAAGCTTAAACTCGTCATAAAGTATCTCTTCAATATTCAAAGGAAGAATTTGACCGTCTCGCACTATGTAGGAATTCTTTAAGTCCGAAGTGCTTCCAAAATAAGAAGTTACATTTCTTATTAAAAAAGCGTAATTTTGTCCTGGTGTAAACCTCTGAACGATTTTATTGCTTGCATTAAGTTCAATCGTTGTTTGGTCCGGCACTAATACCCGGACAGCGCCTGTAAGATATACAACTGGCTGTGAATCCTCTAAACTTCTGAGAGAAACGGTATCGTAGTTTTTTAGTTCAAAGTCGTTTTGAAGTTCCTTGCTAGAGATGTTTATTATCTCGCCTAATTTTTTAGTGTCCGAAGAAATTCTTTTTACTTCAATATCTGTTGTGTCGGCAAAAGGCTGCAAGCCGGAAGCGTAGCTGTTGATAAGCGCGATTAAGTTTTCGTTTTCTAGAAGTTCGTAAGTTCCCGGACGCTCAACAGCCCCTTCTATGGTAATTCTTTTATTAATTCTTTGGACTGTTATTGTGTCGCCAGGTTTTACATAAGGATTTTGGCTTATATCTCCGTATCTAATCGCTTTAAAAATGTCATACGTTTTTTTAGTTCCGTTTTTGTCGGTCACAATGACGTTTCTTTCTGATGAAAATTCAGTCTTTAAGCTTTTGATTAAGTCAGAAACTCTTGAAAGCGGCCATGCCTTGACTTCTTTTGCAGAAGAAACTTCGCCTTTTACAAGTACGTTAAAAATACTTGGATTTGTAAGAATAAATTGAACGCCGCTTAGCGGATAGTTTGAAGAAACAATTTCTGTTACTTCTTTTTTTAGCTGAACAAAAGTTTTGCCACGCGCGTCAAGAACAGCAAGGTTTGCAATTCTGATTTTGTACGTTGTATCTACAGGAATAAAGTAGTCTACCGTTGTGGTTTGCGCCACAAACATAAGCCGGTAAATGTCTCCGGCAGTAACAGGATAGTCTGGATTGCTCATTGCAAGTTGCGCTGATATGGAATCTTCCAGATTAAATTCTTCCTCTTTTTCTATTTTTACATCTTCTTCGGATTCAGTGTTTGTTTTTGATTTTGAAGTGCTATTGCTGTTTAAACTGTTTGATGTTGAAAGAAGCGACTGGGAATAAAGGCTTAAAATTGAAGATACAAATAGTACCGCACAGAGAATAATTTTTTTCATACTAGTTTTCACTCTTATTCTTTTTGTTTATAGAAAGTTTTTGCATTGCAACATCGTCTTTTTTTATGTTTTCAATTGCATTCATAAGGAACGCTGCAAAAACACTTATGAAGAAGCCTGCAAAGGTTAAAATTATGCAGAGTTTTCCTCTTGAAGGTTTTGATTTTTGGTCAGGAATTTCTCCGCGTTCAAGAACTTGGAACGCAGGAGTTTCGCTTGCCATATCAATTTTTAGCAATTCGTATTGCGACTTTAGATTTTTATATACTTCCTGCTGAGCTGAAAGTTCAAGTTTAATCATAGAAACATCTGTCATGATTGTAGGAGTGTTTTTTGCTGAATACACGTTGTTCACAGATGATTCAAGTTTTTTTACTTCTTTTTCCAACCGGAAAATTTCGTTATAGCAAGCGTCAAGGTTTGCCTCAAGGTTTTCTTTTTGAAGTTGGTTTGAATCAAGTCCCAAATCCTTAAAAGATTCTTCCAAATAACTTACTGCAGAATTTGTTACAAGCTGCGCAAATTCAGGGTCTATATCAGTAAAGCTTATTGAAAAAACAGAAGAATCTTCATCAAAATCTGCAACTAAAACTTTTTTTAAGGCTTTGCGGCTTTCAGCTTTTGGACTTTTTTTGATTTTCCATTTGTTTACAAGGTCGTATTTTTCAACGATTGAATCCAAAAAAGGATTTGAAGTTGCCAGGTAAAGGGCAAGCGAACTGTTGCTGTTCGAAGATGATCCAAGTCCGCCTACTAAACTTCCCAATCCCGATGAAGAAAGTTTTGAAAGCATGCTGCTAGCGGCCGAGCTGGAAGACGAATCTTTTATAAGCATATATGCGGTGGAAGTGTATTTATTCGGCAGCGGAGAATTTTTAGGCGGAAGAACTAAAGAGATTATTGAAAAAACAACAGAAAATACGGCAAATCCAACTGTTGTCAAGATTATAAGTTTTTTGTGCTTTAGAAGAACTGCAAAAAGGTCTATAAGGCTGATTTCATCATCGTTATTAGCTGGGTTTTCAATTTTTTCAGTTTCCATAAGATTTCCTAAGTCTATATAATTTTTTTAAGGATTTACACTCTTTCCATAAGGAATATGCTTATTTTTGCAAGCTTTTCTGTTCATTATGTGAACAACCGTAAAGAAAGCAATCATAAAGATATAGCCTGTTATTATGAATATATAAGAAAAACCTGATTTTAGCGATAGACTTATAAGCACAACCGAATCAAGAATGGCTTGAATACCAAGCAATAAAAGCAGGCTTTTTTTAGGTGTAAGCCCAATGTTTTGCAGCTTGTGATGAAGGTGCATTTTGTCTGCAGAAAAAATGCCTTTGTGGTCGCGAAGCCTGCGCCAGATTGCTGCGATAAGGTCAAAAATCGGCAAGCTGCACAAAAGAAGTTCTATTTCAAGTGGAATAGAACATGATTCTGAATTAAAGTTTAATAGAGGAAGCGTTGCTGTTATAAATCCAATGGTTTGGCTTCCGCCGTCGCCCATAAAAATAGATGCTTTAGGTTTGTTATAAACCAAAAATCCCAAAATCGAAGAGATAAACATAAGGCAAACAATAGAGGTAATGTTGTCTATTTTAAAACTGAAGATTGAAACTGGAATTAGGTAGAGCAGACAAAGACCTCCGCAGAGTCCGTCTATTCCGTCTATAAGGTTGTATGCGTTTATAAGGGTAATTATTATGAAGAAAGAAAGCGGTCCGCTTATGTAGGCAGGCAACGCAATTCCTGCAAAGGTTGTCCACTTAAAACCGAAAAAAACGGCGGCAAGTCCAACGGCAATTTGTATAACAAATTTGAGCATCGCTTTTAGATTTAAAAAGTCGTCAAGAACACCAAAAACAAAGATTACCGAGGTCAGGGCAAAAAATTCAATAATTCTGTTTTCGTTGATTTGTCTTTTTAGAAAAAAATAAAGAAGCGAAGTTAAAATTGCGGCAGAAACAAATACTAATCCTCCAAGCCTAGGGATGGGGGTTGTGTGCTGGCTTCTTTTATTTGGAATGTCGTAAATAGAATACTTTTTACATTCCTTGATTACCAAAGGGGTAAAACTAATTGTTAAAATAAAAGGTAGAACCAATAAACTCCAGTACATAAAAACCTCTCTAAAGTTCTCCCCCCCCCCCCGACTTTTGTAAAATCCAAGGCTTTTATTGGGGATATTTGTGAATATAGTATTAATCTTTGCAAATATAGCATATATATAAAAAAAAGTTAAGACAAGAAATATAAGATGAACTGGTAAAATATAGTTATTAGTTTTTTTCATTCTTGACAGCAAAATAAAAGCATAAGATAATTAAAGCACGCTTTATTGCGAAAAGCAAAAAGTCCGGGCTTAATTTAATACAGATTTTAATGTTGTTAAAAACAACAAGGAGGCATGATAAAAATTACATCCGTGTAATTTTTATCATTACAGTTTGCTCAAGCGTTGCTTTTACAAGCTGTGATTCTTGCCATCCGTGGCTCGCCGCTAACGCGGAGTTTTATAAGGAGTTCTTATGAAAAAGATTATTACAGTTTTAGCAGCTGTCGTTATTGCGGCTTCTACAATGAGCGCTGCTGATGTTGCGCTGGGTGTTCGTGGAAAAGGTTCCATGAATATAGGTACGAAACTGGTGAAAGAAAATTCTGAAGGAAGTGGTATTGAATATCCATACGTATTTGGGGGAGGCTTTGATGCTTACACAAACCTTACCATTTTTAAACTTGGTGGAATAAAACTTGGCGTGCAGCCAGAAATTGGAATGAACTTTTTTAATGGCATAAATCAAAAGTATACGTTAAGTATGCCTTTTGTAGGTTCTTATTCTGTGGAAAACAAAGCTTATACTACAACGATTGATATTCCTGTTCTTTTAACTTTAAAAACAGATTTTGGTAAAAAGTTTAGAATAGGTGCAGGAGTAGGACCTTACGTTTCTTTTATTGTAGATGGAAAAATTGAGACAACAGATAAAGATGAAACAAGTTTTAAAAAGAAAGGTCAAGATGGTCTTGATTTTTCTGCGACAAACTTTGGCTTTGCATTTGATGCAGACTTAGGCTTTGGATTTGGACCTGGAAAACTTGTGCTAGACGTTCGCTATATGCTTGATGTAACACCAACTAAAGTTCTTACTAATGGAGAAGATAGCGATTATACAAACTTCTACAGAAGAAACTTAACAGCTGCTCTTGGCTATGAAATTAAAATCTAAGCAAGATTATTTCAAGCTTTTATAAAAAACGGTGGTTGCTATAAAGTCAGCCACCGCAGTTTGTAAAAAAGGGCTGTTCTGGTGATTATTTTGACAAGCTCAATGACCACCAGAACAGCCCTTTTTATTTAAAAATAATTTAGTTTTTTGCGCGTTCAACAAAAGAACCGTCGCGGGTATCTATAACAATTCTGTCGCCAGTGTTAATAAACAAAGGAACGCGAACTTCAATTCCTGTGTCTAAAGTTGCAGGCTTTAGGGATTTTCCAGAAGTGTCGCCTTTTACGCCTGGCTCGCAGTAAGTTACTGTGCGGGTAACGTTTACAGGCATATCAATTCCTACAGGCTTGCCTTCGTAGAATGTAAGTTTTACTTCAAGGTCGTCTTCCGGAGTGATGTAGCCAGCATAGTCGCCAAGATTTTCTTTAGGAAGCTCAAACTGCTCGTAAGTTTCCTGATCCATGAAAACGTAGTTGTCTCCGTCAATGTAAGAAAGTTTTGTTGTGTGAGATTCAAGATCAACTTCATCGAATTTTTCACCGGCATCAATTCCGAGATCCATTGTAGATTTTGTAACAAGATTCTGAACACGGAGGTTTGTTACCATTCCGGCACGTCCGGAACGCTGCCCAAGCATCTTTTGAACGATAAGCGGGTTGCCTTCATACATGAATGCTGTTCCAACTTTTAACTGTGATGTCATTAACATAATATTTAACCTCAAAAAATTTAAGAAATCATTTCTATTATATACTCTTTTAAAAATAAAGTCATCACAAAATATTTGCACATTGCAAAGTCGCGATGGTTTTATTTTTTTGTTAAAATTTGATTCTTGGCTTATACTAAAAGCGTCCAAAAATATGAACATTAAAGATTTGCAGCAGTTCTGTCGATTATTAAAAGACTAAGTGTTTTTATTTTAACAGACAAGTTTATTTTCTATATGCCTTGCATTAAAAAAGTCTTCCAGGAGGAGATGAAGTATGAAAAGATTTTGCAAATTTAGTTTTTTAGTTTTAGTTGCTAGTTTTATTTTTGCATCTTGTAATGTGGGGTTGGGCGAAGCTGTAGACACGCAGCCGCCGACTCTTTCTATAGAAAGTCCTTCTGACGGTCTTATAATAATGAATACTTTTACAATGCAAGGTTCTGCGAGCGACGAAACTTCAGTCGCAAAAGTGCAGATTTCTCTTATTCCTACAAATGAATCTTCTGGAACAAAAACTTACGGACCTTTTGATGCAACCGTTGATAACAGCAAAAAAACTTGGACTTGCAATATAAATAATTACAATGAAGAAACGAATACATTTGAAATTCTTGACGGTGAATACACTGCGCAGGTTACTGCAACCGATAGCGCTGGAAGAACGACTACACAGACGCGCGTATATAAAATAGACAACACAGAGCCAGTGGTTATTCTTTCTAGGCCGACAATGTCTGACCAGTTTGGAAAAACTGTAAAAGTTACTGGCGACATTGCGGATAACAATTCATTAAGTTCGCTTTACTTTTCTGTTTATAAAAAGAATGATGGCGGAAAACTGGAATTCTTGGAAACTATAAGAAAAGAAAATGTTTCTGGCACAGGGCTTGAAATTGTTCTTGCGCAAAAAATTGATGAGCCTAAAACGGAAGAAGAAATAGAGCTAAATACTCTTTATGACAAATTTTATCCAAACGGTCAAACTGATGATGTGGAGCTTTACTGCATTGTAGAAGTTTCAGATTCTGCAGAAGAATCTATTGCAAAAGGTTCTGGAATAAAATCAAGATTAAGAAAGCCAAATGGAGGCGCCTACGAGTCTTCTGCTAGCGAAACTTTAAAAGGAAACCTTTCTACCTGTTACTATTTGAACAATACGATTTATCAGACTGTTTTAGGCGGCGGTTATAAACTTTCTAAAAGCCAGCTTGTAACAGTTTTTAATGGCACTTATGCCCGCAATGGAATTGCAGAGGAAACTGCAACGCAGGTAAAAAAATATCTTTCTGAAAATAGCATACAGACTAAGGACAGCTCTACTTTGACTGTTGACGGAATTTCTATGTTCCGCCTGAATCCTAACAATAGCCCGCTTTATGAAGTTCCTGGATATAAATACGGTTCTACTTCGGACAATAGTTTTACAAACATTTACAATGAAGAGTCGCTGCAGCTGACAGTTTCTTCGGGAACTGATGGCTACGCTTTGGTTCCGGATTCTATAAGAATTGTTTTAAAAGAATGTGATGACTTTGGCAAAGAAGTTGAAGGCGCAAATGAAATTGTTCTCCTTGAAAGCAAAGAAAATATCGAAAAACTAAAAACAACAGATTCTGCAAAATACGAAGAGCAGCTTGCTAAATATGAAAAAATTACATCGAATAAGGAAAACTGGTCGGCAGGCGATTCAAGCATAAGAATCAGAGTTGAAATTGGAAATCAAAAGGTAAAGACAAATTATCTTGTAAAAGTCCAAGGAAGAGATATTGCAGGAAACGAAACAGAAGCTTCTGGCGGAGCAAAATACGGAATAAGAGTTATTGCAATAACTTCAAAACCTCCTGTGGTTGTTGTAAGCAAGCCTGCTGATGGAGAAGCGGGTTCCGTAAGCGGAGGCTATTCTAACACTGCAAAACTAGATGTGGCTGGAACATTTGAATATTCTGCAGAAACTGTAGATATTTATTACCGGCTTTACGCTTTAAAATCTGAAGGAAACGCTGGCGACAGTGAATACTACTTCCCGTTAAAAGACGCTGGTCTTAATAAGGACGCGCAAGCTGCAGATGAGTCAAAGTGCGACTACAGAACCTTAAAAGATGGCGTGGTTGAAAATTGCTATAAAGAATTACCGACGCTCAAGTTTGATGAAGGCAAAAAGTCTGGTACTTGGAGCATTTTGAATTCTGATGCAACTTTGAGCGAAGAATTTAGAACGGCCATAGAAAATTTCTGTTCAAAAATTCCTGATGAATCAGAATACACGCTTTACGCATATTTTATAGCCTGCGATGATGAAAAAAATAATTCTGAAGAAAAAGAATGGAATATTCACATAGACAAGATTAATCCTTCTGCGGAAATAAATTCTGTAAATCCTCTTGTAGAGCGAAACGGCTTGGATAGCAATGTGAACGGCGTAATTACTGTTCAGGGAACTGCAAGCGATAACGACAAAATTTCTGCAACTGAGTTATCCCTTCGCGTTGGAACTGCAAAAACTGATTCTGACGGAAAGTTTGTTTCTTGGGAAGAAGGAAAAACCGTTGATATTACGGGTTTAAGCGAAGCGGCTATCAAAACAGAGCTTAACTCTGGCGACAAGTTTAAGTATTCAATTGATACAACCAAACTTAAAAAAGAAGGTTCGGCGGGCCAAACTCCTGACAAAGAATGGCTTGAAATTCGTGCCGAAACTACTGACCGCTCTGGCAATAAGAATACTGTAAGCCAAATTGTCTACATTGATCAAAGCACAGATATTCCGCTTCTTTCTTCTTCAAATTTGACTCTTGAGGCTGAAGAATCGGCAGTAACGAACAATGTTAATCTTTTTGGAATGGGGCTTGGCAAAATCAACCTTGCTGCGGAAGATGACGACGGAATTAAGTCTGTTTCGTACAAAATTGACGGTGGCACGGAAACTAAACTTTCTTATACAGATGGAAAAACCTCTAAGAGCGTTGAAATAAAATTGCCAGAAAATCTTGCTCCGGGAATGCATTGTATAGAATTCACTGTAGAAGATACTCAGGGCGAAATCAATAAAAACATAAAGCCTTGCAAAACTAAGCCTACCTATTTTGCAATCGACAACGACACGCCAGTGTTCAGCGACATAAAAGTTGTTCCAGAAGGAACGGCAGATGCGGATGCAAAGGTTTATGTCTCTGGAATGTATGTTTCTTCCAAGTATAAACTTACTGGAACTGTTTCTGATTCAAATAAAGTCGCTTTGGTTTACAAAAAAGGCGATGAAAGCAAAACTAATTTGCTAGAAGAAGGCAAGCAGACTTGGGTTTACAAGCAGGAAACTGCAGAAAGCGATGGTGAAAAAACTGTAGCCTTTGTTGCAGAAGACAAATTCGGCCGCGATTCTGAAATAAGCTTAAAGTATAAAATTGACAGCCAGGCTCCAGCGCTTGATTCTAATACAAAACTTTTGTTTAAGTATGACGCAAGCGATGAAGTGGATTCTTCTGATAAGGTGCTTGAAAAAACTTGGATAAAGAGCTGCACTATTACTCTTACAGGAAAAGTTTCAGATAATATTGAGCTTGGAGAAATGGCATTAACCATAAATGGAGTTAAAACTTCTTATCCTGGTTATTCTGGAGCTAAAACTGCGGAATTTAAACTTTTGAACGATACTTATGCGGACGGCGAAAATACTGTTGTTTTAGATATTTTTGACGGAGCGGGAAACAAACTTTCAAGGACGTTTAATGTAAAAGTTGATTCAAAGTTGCCGGAATTAAATGAATTTGCTCTTGAAGGCGCAGACGAAAACGGCAAGCTTATAACTAAAAACGACACAATAAAAGCGCGCATAAAAGCAAAAGATGAAACCAGCGGTCTTGCAAGAATTAGCATTGGCTTGCAGACAAATGCGGATGACAATTCTGTTATAATTTCTCCTGCAGTTAATGAATATGAAAAAACTGTAACTTTGGGAATAACTGGCGAAAAATGGACAGAAGGCAGCCATTCGCTTTATGTCCGCGCAATTGATGTTGCGGGGCATGTTTCTGTAGAAAAACTTGTTGAAGGGCTTGTTATTGACAGAACGGCTCCTGTTGTAGGATATACTTCTCATAATCAAAATGGCACAGTAAATAAAACAATTGAATTGAAAGGAACTGTTTCTGATGCAAACCTTGCAAGTTCAGCAGCGCCTGTTCTGTATTACAGAAAATCTGCAGCTAATTCTGCTCCTGCAGGTGAATGGAAAGAGCCAGAGGCTGGCTGGAACTGGGAATTGAATACAGTTTCTAACGGAATTTGGACAATTTCTAACATCGATACAACAAAACTTTATAATGAACTTACAGAAGGCGGATGCTCTTACGACTTCCAGGTTCGCTTTACAGATTTGGCAGGAAACTCTACATCGCCTGAAAATGGAAAAATCTTAACTTTGAAAATAGACCAAACTTCAGATAGACCAAGAATTGAACTGAGCAATATAAATATAGACGGAAACACGCGTTTAAATTCTAGCACTGTAGTTGGACGCATAGAAGATGATGATGGCGATGTAAAAGAATTGTGGATAAAAACTTCTAAAGACGCAGAATTTGTAAAAGTTTCTGTATCAAATTCTAACTGGTCTTACGATTTGCCAAAAGACGCAAATAATACGGCGGATGGAAATTATGAGCTTTACTTTAAAGTTGTGGATAGCAAAAATACAACTTTCGAGACAGATGGCTCTGATGGCGCAGCTAAGCTTGAACTGCCATACATTTTGTATCAGACAAAGAAGACTTGCAAGCCGGTTAAATTCAGCGTAGATACCACTGCGCCTGCAATTTCAGAAGTGTCTGTAAGTTTTGATGAAGGAGCTAGCTATTCGGCAGTTGGAAATAACCAAAAATTTGGTGGAACGCATTACAAAAATGCAATTTTCAAGGTAATTGCAAAAGATTCTGTAACTTCTGCAGAAAACTTAATAGTCATGCTGGAGCTAGATAACGGAGTTTCTAAGAAATTAGATTACAGCAGCTCCACAAACGCTTATGAATGTAGCCTTGACTGCTCTGCAATCGAAAGTAATATTTATCAATTAAAAATAACAGCAACGGACGAAGCGAAAATGACCCAGTCTTTCTCTAAGCCTGTTATCATAGACAATACAGCTCCTGACACGATAAGAAATGTCGCTCCAAATTCCGGCACTCAGGTTACTGGCGAATTTGATTTTTCAGGTCTTATTCAGGATGATGAAAACGCTAATTCCGGAGTTAAAGACGGAACTTTAAGGTATTACATTCCTAAATATGCAGAAAAAGACTACGAAGATTCAGCTCTTGCCAATATACCCGATGTTGATGACGCAAAAAAAGCGACTGAAGGCTGGAAACATGTAAAAGACGCCACATCAGTTTCTTGGAAGATAGAATTTAAGACTTTGGCAGAAGACTTAGGATACAACTATTCAGAAGAAAAGCTTAGTTCTGACTATGAAGAGTATAGAGATTCTTCTAACAAAGACTTGTTTAAAATTCCAATCTGGTTCAAAGCGGAAGATACCGTTGGAAATGTTGGCTATATAAAGAATTGCGTTTACATTGGAGAAACGGATAAAAAGCCAATTCAGTTAAAGTTCAATCCAAATGCTGATAAGCCTACCGTAGAAATAACTTATCCAGAACATGATAAAACTGGAGAAGGCTCAGACATCGATTTGAAGTATACAATTTTAGGCGGAACAGTTCGTTTTGCAGGAATTGCAAGCGACAACGAGGGCATAGAAGCTGTTTATCTTCAGTTTGATATGGACGGCGACGACGAATTTGAAAACGGAATAAAAGCAGATGGCAGCAGGATTAATGGTTGTCCGTTTACTAAGGATAAAGTTGTTTCCATTCCTAAAAAAGGAGAAAAAGGCGTAAAGGTTGAAAAGGGAACAATAAGCTGGTCATACTCTCTTGATGTTTCTAATTTGCAAGGTCTTTCTTATGCGGATGATAACAAAGTTCTTCGCGTAAGAGCTTGCGCAGTTGACAGCGACACAGCCAATGGCCAGCTTGCGAGCGCCTGGTCTAATGTTGTAAATATTTCTGTAAACAATTCTGTTCCTCAAATAACTGTTGAAAAATTAAGACAGTACGCAGATTCAGACTCTAGCTTGGATAATCCTATAAAAGAAGTTGGTTACAACGAAGGCGACTACATAAGCGGCTTGAATTGGTACTTGGAAGGATATTTTGAAGACAGCGACGGAATTGACCTTGATGGAACTAAGGCTAAAGTTAATGGAATAGAAGTTGAAGGCCACTTTGAAAAAGCTGATGTTACTGATTCTACAGGCAAAAAGTATACATTTAAAATTCCTGTTTCTTCTAAGTCTGGAGCTTGCACAGTTAGCCTTGTTGTAAAGGATAAGGATTCAGAAAATCCGCAGACTACAACAAAGGAATCTACAATTAAGATAGACAATACGGCTCCTGAGTTCTATGGAGATAATAAAAAACTTGTTTTGTATAAAGACAGTTACGGAAGCGAAGATTCTAAACTAGATGATATTTCTAACTTTATTCAAAATAAGAATGGCTCGACAACAATTGCTACCCGTGTAGAAGAAG
Organism: Treponema sp. UBA6367; assembly: GCA_002437725.1. Lineage (GTDB taxonomy): Bacteria > Spirochaetota > Spirochaetia > Treponematales > Treponemataceae > Treponema_D. The sequence goes on along the minus strand of DJRF01000013.1, from coordinate 198 downwards.
CTGATTCTGGCTTTAGCCGGGCAGTATTCTATTTTACTCGTACTTACGAAAAAGAAGCTGGCAAGCCTGTTCGGGTGTTTAATGTTATGGAAGACTATGGCTCGGACAGAACTGCAAACAGAACTGAAATTGGAGCAAGCAAGGTTGATGGTTCAGTCTACATAAATGGCGAGTCCCTCCCTGTACTTTACAAAGGTA
>DJRF01000026.1:119314-209442 GCA_002437725.1 Treponema sp. UBA6367 | reverse complement strand
TTTAATCTTGACTTTTTATGGAAGAGAAGATAAAAACAGCCGAAAATAGCGTCTGTTTTTATCTTGAAAAGTTTGCGTTGCAAACTTACTTTTCATGGGAGAACAAAATGATTTATACAGATACAAGAGATAGCAACGTAAAAGTCGATTTTCGTACAGCAGTTATGAATGGAATGAATTCTTCTACAGGAGGACTTTATATTCCAATTGATTTTCCTAAATTAGAAAAATCTTTTATAAATAAAAATCCAGAGCCTTCTTTTAGAGATGTTGCTTTCAATATGGCAAAACCTTATGTAGAAGGTGAAATTCCTGATGAAGATTTAATGGCTATTATTCAAGATGCTTATCCTTTTACTCCTAAAGTAGTCCCTTTAGATTCAGTATCTTACATACTAGAATTGTTTCATGGACCAACTTGTGCTTTCAAAGATTTCGGGGCTAGATTTATGGCACGTGTTATGTCTTATTTTAATAGGACACAAAAAGGAACTTTGCACATATTAGTTGCAACTTCTGGTGATACCGGTAGCGCTGTTGGCAGTGCTTTTCATAATGTTCCAGGTCTCGATGTTACAATTTTGTATCCAGAAGGAAAAATTTCTTATATTCAAGAAAAGCAGCTTTCTACTTTTACAGGAAATGTTCGTGCTTTAAAAGTAAAAGGAACTTTTGATGACTGTCAAAAACTTGTAAAAACAGCATTTACAGATTCTGATTTAAGGAAAGAATTTAGACTGTCATCTGCAAACTCTATAAATATTTCAAGGCTCTTGCCTCAGAGTTTTTATTATATGTATTCTTCTCTTGTTGTCCGCAACAGAGCTGAATTAGACAGTAAAATTGAAAATCCTGATATTTTAATGTCTGTTCCTTCTGGTAATTTTGGCAATCTTACATCAGGTTTAATTGCTAGAGAAATGGGAGCTCCTATAAAAGGTTTTATTGCCGCCACAAATGAAAATAAAACGATTCCAGATTGGATTGCTACAGGAAATTATGATGCCCGCCCATCTGTAGAAACTTATGCAAACGCAATGGATGTTGGTGCTCCAAGTAATTATGAAAGAATTAAAGCAATGTACAGTCTTGAGCAGGTTCGGGAACTTTTTGCTTCTTATTGGCTTGACAATGACGGAATAAAAGACGCTATTTATAAATGCAATCAAAAAACAGGCTATATAATTGATCCTCATGGAGCAATTGCTTGGCAAGCTTGGAACGACATTAAAAATGGCGCTATGCAAGAACTAAAAAATGGCAACAAAAATGATTGTCAAAAGCCTGGTCTAACTCCTAATCTTCCTTGCTGGGCAGACTCTGTTATAGATAAAAAAGCTGTATGCGTTATTCTTGAAACTGCGCATCCTGCAAAGTTTGGCTCAATAGTAAGCGAGGCTATAGGTCGTGAACCTGCAATTCCTGAAAGGTTGCAAGAAGTTATGGCTTTGCCTGATAATGCTATTTCTATGGAAAATGATTACAAAAAATTTAAGGAATGGCTAGAAAATAATCTTGCTAAATAAATAGGTTTAACGAACTGTTAGTTTAGTATCTAAAAAAAAGGGATAGACAAATCCAAAAAGTATTTTAACTTAATGGACAGTCTACCCTTTTTTATTTTTATAAAAACTAAAAACACCGGGTTCAAGTTTTTAAGAACGCATGCGAACTACAAACCTTGCTCCCGATGTATTGGTTTTACTAAAAGTATTATATAGCCTTAATTGCAAGCGCAAATATAAATACTACTGCAAGAATCCAAGTAATAACTGGAATTTCTTTGATTCTTCTGCCTGCAATTTTTGCAATTACGTAAGCAATAATTCCAAATGCAATGCCTTTTGAAATTGAGTATCCAAATGGCATTACTAAAATTGTAATAAATGCAGGAATTCCTTCAGTAAGGTCTGTAAAGTCAATTGAAGAAACAGATTGCATCATTAAGAATCCTACAAAAATAAGTGCAGGAGCGGTGGCACAAGATGGCACCAATGCGAACAATGGAGAAAGGAACAAAGAAACTAAAAACAAAATTGCAGTAACAACAGATGCAAGCCCTGTTTTAGCGCCAGCTGCAACACCTGAAGAAGATTCTACAAAAGATGTTACTGTAGAAGTTCCAAGACAAGCCCCTGCTACAGTTCCCACTGCATCGGCAAGAAGAGCTTCCTTTACTTTAGGAATATTGCCATTTTCGTCTATAAGTTTTCCCTGTTCAGCGACTCCCATAAGAGTTCCTATAGTATCAAAAATATCAGTGAACAAAAATGTAAAGAATACACCGAAGAATTTTAAAGAAAGCACACCAGACCATTCAAAATGGAACAAGAATGGTTTTGCAGGAAGAGAAACTGGCTTGAAACCTTCAGGAATTTTTGTAACTCCAAAAGGAATACCAATAATTGTTGTTGCTATAATACCAATAAGAATCGCGCCTGGTACTCTAAGAATGTAAAGAATGATTGTAATAACAAGACCAATAAGAGCAACTATTGCTGTTGTGTGTTCCATATCAAAAGCATTGAAGCCAATAATTGTTCCATTTTGAGATGTTACAATTCCTGCATTGTTAAGTCCAATAAGCGCAATAAAAAGGCCAATACCAACTGCAACAGCTTTTTTCATTGTTGAAGGAATAGAGTTGATAATTGCTTCTCGAACTCCAAAGAATGAAAGAACTATGAAGAGCAAGCCTTCTAATAAAACTGCTGTAAGTGCAAACCATGGAGAGCAACCCATTCCAAAACATACTGTATATGTAAAGAATGCATTGAGACCCATACCAGAAGCAAGAGCAACCGGCATATTTGCAAGAAAAGCCATTACAAGAGTTGCAATAGCTGCAGAAACTGCTGTTGCTGTAAATACTCCGCCGAAGTTCATTCCTTCGATGCCACCGAGCATACCTGGGTTTACAGCAAGAATGTAAGACATTGCAAGAAAAGTTGTAATACCACCGATTATTTCGCGGCTAACAGTGGAACCCCTTTCTTGAATTTTAAATAATCTTTCCATTTTAACTTATTCCTCCTTTAAAATGAAAAACACAGTTATTATACCACAATGCAAAATAAAAAAATAGGTCGAAAGCAGAAGTTTTCAAAAAAATTAGACTAAAATCGAGTAAAAAAAATAAAAACGTAAGCGAATTTTCAATTTATAAAAAACTGAAAATAAGGGCTAAATATTCTTTTTAAAATGAAGGACACTTTGCAAATATTGACACTATTTTTGCAATAGGAAAATAGATTACTTTCATTATAAAAATTGAAAAAGGCAATAAAAATGGAAATATTAAACATAGAATAAACAAAAAAAGTCCCAGATAAATAAAAATGTTTATCAATGGCGAAATAATTATGCTAGAAATAATGCCGATAGGAGCGAAGGAATTTAATTTTACAATCGAAATTGGAGCTGTTACAATTTGAGCCCCGCAACTAGCTCCTAAGTCTGTAGAAAGTTTTACAGGCAATTTTGAAATGGTAATAAAATTAAATAATTCGCTAAATGCAAGAATTCCTGCAAGAGCGCCGTACGAAAGCTGAAAAGAAATCTCGTTCAAATCGCAGGGTTTTATTATCGCATGGATTAAAAAAGAGGCTGAAAGTATATTTAACATTTTTATATCTTTAAAATTGCATATTGAACAAAAAATTAATATAAGGCTGCAAATCATTGCTCTTAATAAAGATGGCGACAAGCCTGCAAACCAAACAAATGTACAAATTGCAAAAGTCTGTAGAAAAGCAGATAAAAACTTGTTTTTAGTCTTTTTTCCTAGCTTTTTAAAAATAGAAGAAAACAGTGAAAGGTGCATTCCTGATAATGCAAGAATATGAGAAAGTCCTGCATTTTTAAAATCTTTGCAAAGACTAGGCTCAGCATACTCTTTTATTCCTGAAATAAGCGCCATAAAAAATCCGCCAGGCTTTCCCCAAGAATACATTAATCTTCTAAAGTGAATTCTGCATAAACCTCTTATGTATTGAATTTTATTAAATAAGGAATGTTCCTTTTTACCTTGCACAGCTTGTTTTACATAAAAAGTATTGCCTTTAAAATTGCCGTAGACATCAATTTTAAAATTTTGTTCACAAATAAGGGCATTGTTTTTGGCTTGTGTATAAAGTTTTCCTGGAAAATAAGCTTCTACGAAATTTTCAGGAATTTCAAGAAGAACAAGTCCATCACATTCACTAGATTTTCCTGTTGAATCAAGTGCAAAATCTGGTTTAAATGAAGTTTTATAAATTTTTTTTTGTTCATTTTTTACAGGATTTGAAATAATTTTGCCTTTTAAGAATATAATATTTTCAGTTTTTAAAAGACTGTTAAAATAAAAACTTTCCTTTGTCTTTATAATTCCTAAATAAAACAGAACCGCAAATAAAATTGCACTTAAATTGAGAATGTTAATTTTTTTTGAACCGGTATTTTTCTTATATTCTACCATTTCAGTTTTGCCAAAGCATCGCGAGCTGCGGCAATAACTGAATCTGAATAATCAAAATAGGTAACGGCAAGCAAAGTATCGAACGCATTCTTATTTCCAATAGCTCCTAAAGATGAAATTACAGAGAGTACAATTGGTTCTGATACTGCATTTGAATCTTTTTCCTTAAGCTTATTCAGCTTAGAAAGATAAGAAGATAGCGCGCTTACGGATTCTATAGGCGCAACTGCAGGAAGTCCATTAATTACTTCGATAAAATTTTCTTCGTGCAAGACGCTTTGCAAATATTCTTTTTGTGCTAACTCAAAAAAACTCAATGCAGTTTTTGAAGAGCGAGTCCACTTTTGTCTTACAAGCACATCATAAGAATCTAATTGAAGTGAAATAAGCTCTTCATTTGCAGAACCTGTACTTTCTACTATATAAATCGTTCGCAATAGTACATTTTCTGCAATTTCTGCACGGAAAATTTGAGAATTTTGAGAATTTTTCATAACTAGAGAAAATATTCGTCTACATTCAACTTCAGAACCCATTCTAATAAATTCTACAAGTTTTTCAGAAGATGTTTCGCTCAATTCAGAAATCGCTGTTTCAATTTCTGCAAAATATGAATTCCAAGAATTATCTAAATATGCGTTGTATAATATGCTAAAGGAATCTTTGTTTCCAATTTTCGCAAGTACAGTAATGCTTGTTTTTAAGATTGCTGAATTTTCTACTCTAGAATTGCTAGTTTTTATATAATTATTAAGCATTGCTGTAAAATTTTCATGAGGAATATCCAAGGAAGTTATTCTGTTTAATATTGCAATTTTTACTGTGTAGTCTGCAAAAATAGAATAAATCGTAAAAAAATTTTCAGAAAGTTTTGCCTTTTCTTCAGAAGAAAGTGTTTCTACATAGCTTTCGGGAAGAGAAAGAATTCCCGAAACGGCAAGAGCTGCAAGATCTCTGTCTTCCCCTAAGATTTCTTTATTTTCAATTGTAAAATTTATTGCCGCACAGGAAAGTTCGGCAGCTTCATCTTCGCTCGCTTCTCTAACGCAATTTGTTTTGTCAATAATATTACCTTTTATAAAGTTTTTTTGATTTAAAGAACCTTCCGCGCTTACGGTAGTAATAAACATAATTGTTATTAAAGAAATAAATATTTTTTTTGATTCTTTTTTCATATCTTTTCCTCTTATTCTAATGCTGGCAAATCGTCAGCATCGTTAATCTGTTCGCTCGGAGTTATTACTTCTTCTTTTGGAATATTTTTTAGAACATCATCTGTTTCTGGCAAAGTTTGAAGAAGCTGTTCTGTTTTTTCCTTTTGCACATTTTCTTGGATTTCTTTTACCTCATTTGAATTATTATTCTCGTTAGTTTTAGAAGAATCTTCAAGTTCCTGTTCATCTTTGTCAGTTAAAGTCATAGCATCGTAGATTTCTTTTTCGTTTTCTGGAAGAATATTGTAAACAAAACTTAAAACTTGATTTCTCATTGCTTCATCTATATGAAGACATTCAAAGTGCAATCTGGATTGATTGTGCTCTTCGTTATATTCAACTGTTCTTACCACGCCGAACATTACAATCAAATGTCCTTCAAGTTGATATTGGAGCCGTATCTGAATATTTGGAAGACCTTTTCCTCCAATTCGTATCAAAGCGCCTTTTTCAGAAATATCTTCAAGAATACATCTGTATCCAGGCCTTGTTTCTATAAGATTGTAGTCAACAACTTTTTCTTTTAAAATATAAAGGCTAGCCTGCAAATGGCACTTTGCCCTGACTGCATTTCTTTTATTTGTGCGGACTAAATTGTCAGTATGCTGTAAAAAAAGGCAGGCTCGCCCCATATAAACACCGGCATTCGTAACTGTTGTGTCAAAAACATAGCGAGCATCTCCAGTCCGCCATAAGTAGACATTTATAGATTTATTAACCCAATCTTTGCTTTCTACTGTTATCTGGTCTTTTTGAGTAGGAAGCCTGACTACAAGCTCTCTTGCATTATTTACGATTTCTGAAGAAAAAACGCCTTTTCCAGGCAGAATTATTCTTAACTTTTGCTTTGCAGAAAGCGAACGTGTTGATTCCAGTCCTCTTTTTTTGTCCTCTTCCTTTTCAATTTTAGTTCTAAATGAATACAATTTTGAAAGAAGATTTTGATTTTTCGCAGAAAATACAGTTCCTTGTTTTTCCGCTTGTGACTTTATGTGCGAAATGCACCTTGTTAATGATGGCAACGATATAAATATAGACACAGGTTGTTCAAGTTCACATAATTTTGCAACTTTCCATAAAAGAGAGAGTTCGTTCAAAGAAAATTTTCTGTCAAGACCTTCAATAAAAAAATTTATTTTATCCTTAAAAATGAGGTAAAGTTTTATTAAACCTGCAAGAATTACCGCAGCAAGAACAATTGCTATTACAATATGCATATATGTACACTTATCTCCATTTAATATAATATCAGATACTGTATGAAATTACATCAGTTTTTTGCAGAAATTGTTATTTTTTTAAGCGTTTTTTTTATATATGTCTTGCCTCCTGTTTTTGTTTCTGCTTCTGATTTTGCAGGATTTATAGCATGGACTTTTCCAATAAATGAGCTTGTCTTTGCAATATGCAGTTTTCTTTTATTGCTCTATTTAGATAAAAAACTTGAAAAGAATAGTTTTTTTTCATCATCAATAGAAAATAAAAAATTAAGTTTTTTTATAAATTCTGGAAAAACTCTTATTACGTTTGGTTTTTTGTGTTGTTTTTCCGCTTTTATGGAATTTATAGCCTATGCAGCACATTTTTCTAACAGTTCAACGGTTGTTGTTCCCAATGGATTTTTTGAATATACTTGTTTTTTTCTAAAATTTTTGCTAGCAGTTTTTTATGAAGAGATAATTTTCAGGATTTATCTTCCGGAAGAATCAAAAAACTTGCTCAGTAAAAAAATTAAAAATAAAAAGCTCGTTTGTGCATTTACGGAACCAATAATTGCTCTTTTGTTTGCATTTGCACATAGGTATCTAGGTTGGCCGGCCGTTATAAATGCCTTTGTTGCGCACCTTGCTTTAAGAATTTGTTATATAAAAACTGAAAACTTCTTTACCATTCTTACAGCACATTTTTTTTACAATTTAATTTCATTTTTTCTTTCTGTTGCCTTGTAAAATATTTATGAATTTTCAAAAAGTTCAAGAATTTTTGAATAAGTCCAATTGCTTACAAGAGTTCCATAATAAAAAGAATCTAAATTATAAAAAATAACGATGTCTTGCTCATTGCGCTCATAAAAATCCATAGAAAATTTACTTAATTCGTCGCTTTCTATTTGAAGTGTTCCTATAAACTTCTGCGGAAGAACTTCTGTGTATACAGAGCCATGCCTAAGTTCTTGAAATTTTTCAATGGAAGCCTGAGCTTTTTCTGTATTTGGAATTATATTTTTTCGCATGCCTTTTGAAATAAAACTAACTTTTTGAATTTCTATTTTTTTTGCCGGCTCTGTTATATTTCGTGGAATTATGTAAGGGTCTATCCAAAACCCAGAATCATTGTTTAGAAAAGCAGAAAAGTCATCTTCTGCTTTGAATACAGATGGTTTTTCATTCATACGCATATAAATCATTGTTTTTGAAAAATCTTGTTTTCCAAAAAAGATTGAAGCCGAAGGACAGTTCTTTCCTGAATAAGAAACCAAAAAGGATGAAGAATCGTCTAAAGAGAATGGCTGAAGCATTGTTAACCTGTCTGAATTTTTATACAGTATACGAACTTTTTTAAGTTTTTCTATAAGATTTTTTACTAATTTTTGCTCTACAGGAAATACGGCCTCTTTTTTTTCTGAAAAATCTTTAGATTCTTTATCGCAACTTGGAGAAACTGAACCTTTCCAAATATTGTTTTCTTTAAACAATTTAAGTTCTTTGCCATTTTTTGAAAGCACTATAGAATCAATTTGATTCTCATATTTTGGATTTAAAATAGCAGTTTTTATTCCCTTTTCAGAATTTTTATCGGGCCAAAAAGAAAGAAAAAAAATTATGCCGAAAAAAAGTGTTAGTGTTGGAAGTATATAAAATTTATATTTTAAGAGTTTCAATCAAAATCTCCTGTTTTTTTTAGTGTGGAAATATATTTTTTTCTATAAAGCAATGCAAATATAAAGCAAACAATTATGAAAACAGGAACAATCAAAAATTCTATGGCAAGTGTTTTCGCCCGGGCTTTAGAAAAACTTTGTTCATCTGTTATTTTATACATGATATTTGGATTTTCTGAAGATTTTTTTTGTATAGCGGCAAGTTCTTCTTCATTATTTAACTTTAACAGCTGATTTGAAAGAAAATCTAAATTTCTGTAGTCACCGTAAGTTCCTCCGATATAGCCTAGCATAAGCGAATTTACAAAATACTGGTCTGGTATAACTGTTATTTGTGTATCGTCTCTTGTTTCGTTTGAAAAGAATCCTTGTATTTTTCCATTTAATTTTAGAGCCAATGCATTCTGCTTTTGCTCGCTGGGTATAGTCTTTTGCTCATTTAGAATCATAGGATTTGTTTGAAATAAAGACTTTTTATTTTGAAAGTCTGGTTTTATTTCCCACGAAGAAGGAGAAGAAAGTAGATATGGTGATATATCTTTTAAGTTTTTATTGTTTTCTTGCCCTTCCTCAGTTTGAGTTTTTAAAATTGTTGGCCAAAAAAGTGTGAGTCCTTGGTTTGCATTAGTTTGTGGCAAAAGTTGAACCCAAAGGGGATAGTTTATTAGTTGAGTATAAGTGTTTTCTGAATAAGAACCATCTTCGTTTTGTTGCGTTTGCATTGTTATTCTAGCGCAAGAAATATCTGCGCAAATATTTTCTGAAAAAACTATTCCATATTCATTTAGCATTTTTATTAAATTTTCATTTTTATCTTTTGTAATGCGCCAAGAATTTTCTATATCGGCAGAATATGGAGAAACTGCGAAAAAAGCGTTTGAGCCAGAAAGTATAAAATCTTCTATTTCTGCACACTGAGAAGCAGAAAGTTTGCTAGAGCCTAAGACCAAAAGAAGCTTTGATTCTTGCGAAAACTGAGGAGAAAGGCTTTTTCCTTCAGAAACGTCTATTTCATTGCATATAAAACCTAAAAGATTCAAATATGGAACTACATAACTGTAATCAGAATTTAAATTCATTCCGTTTGCGCAAACTATGTTTACAATCCTTTGGCGGCTTGTCATAAGGTAAAGTATTTTTTCTGTTAAATCGTATTCGAGTGTGCCTGCTTCTATGACAAAAGGAATAGCTTCCCATTTTCCTTCATATTCAACAATTATTGCTGAATAAAATGTCTTGTATTCCATTTGGCCTTTTACGCTTACTGGAAGCTGTTTTCCATAAATCCCATAGTTTTCAAGAAGTGTTTTTGCAGAATTTTTTTCCACATTTTTTATAGAAAGTTTTACATTTTTATAAGAACAGAATTCTTGCAGATAGTCTTTAATATCTCTTGCTTGTGTTGTCAAATCCGAAAGTTCTTCGCTGTAAAAATAAGTTATATTCATTACGCTTTGCAAGTTTTGCATAAGGCTTTTGCTATATTCGCTTACTGTAAATTTTTTATCTTTTGAAAAGTCTTTTCTTAAAAAGTAGCGTCTTGAATCAGCAAAAATAAAAAGTATTGTGGTTATTAAAAAAAATATTTGAATTTTTTGAGTTTTGCAATATTTTTTGCCCTTTTTCTTTTCTATGCAAAAAACAGAAAGAAAAAGCAATGCAGCCGAAAACAAAATGTAAAAAACAACATCTCTTGTGTCAAAAATTCCTTTTCCGGCAGCATCAAAATGCCACGAAAAACTAAAAAGCTGTATCGCTTTTTTTAATAAGGAAGATTGCAAATATTGAGAAAATATATGTATAAAATTGGATATTGCTAAAAAAGCAATATTTGTTATTAATGCAACTGACTTTAATGGGATTAAAAACTCAATAAATATACATAGTGAGCATGAGCAAAATCCGTATAAAATCAGAATAAAAAATGCTAGAAAAATGCTGGAAAAATCCACATCTCCAAAAGAGCTGACGCAAAACGGAACTAGCCACAAAGGAATCAACATTAAAATAAATTGAATTTCTTTAGAGATTAAGTAAATTGAAACTTTGAAAAAATCGTTTTGAGCTATGTCTATTTCATTGCTTCGTTGAATGCATAGCAATGGAATACAAATCGTGCTTATATATGGAATTGCTGAAAAAAAATAGTGCAGATTTATGCTTGTGGAAGTAAAAAAGTTTTGAAATAAAAAAAATTGCATTGCACAAAAAATATTTAGGATAAGCGTGCACACATAAAAAAGAGGATTTGTTAAATCTGAATAGAGTCGGTATTTTAAATAATTCATTTTTACCCTTTTAGTTTTTCTGTTATTTTTAAAAATGCTTCTTCTAGCGTATTTGAATTGTAAAATTCCTGTATTTCTTTTGGAGTTCCGCTAGTGGCAATTATTCCATTTGAAAGAATATTTACATTTGTGCAAAGTGCATTTACTTCTTGCATAAGATGAGTAGAAATAAGCACGCTTGCATTTTTTGCATAGTTTTTTATCATTTTTCTGAACTGAATAATCTGAGCCGGGTCTAAACCATTTACAGGTTCATCTAAAATTAGATTTTCTGGCTTAAAAATAATTGCTCCTGCAAATGCCAGTCGTTGCCTGTACCCCTTTGAAAGAGAGCTTATTCTTGAAGTTAAAACTTCCTGCAAAAAACATTCTGAAACAGCTCTTTTTACGGCTTCAGTTTTTTCATCTTTTTTTAGCCCATGTAAATCCGCTGAAAAACTAAGATACTCAATTACCGTAAGATTTTCCGGAAAAGCTGGTTGCTCAGGAACATATCCAATTAACGCTTTTGCAATATCAGGATTTTCTTGAACATCAAAGAAAACTCCGTTTTTATTGCTTATAATGATTTTTCCAGCTGTTGGATAGTGAATTGCGCAAATAGCTTTTATAATTGTTGTCTTCCCTGCTCCGTTTAGTCCTAAAAGACCTGTAATGCCGTTATCTACTGTAAAGCTTACGTTTTTTACAATTTCGCATGATTTTGAGTTATACTTTTTCGAAAAATTAATCAGTTTTATCATTGCTTTATAGGATTCAGTCAATATATGGAATTTCAATGCAGAGTCTGTCTTTAGAAAGCTCTGCATTTGGATAGATTTTTTTAGCCTGCTCTAAAAGTTTTGGCAATTCTTTATCTGTGTATCTAGGACTGTAATGAATCATATACATTTTTTTTGAAGCAGAATTTTTAGCAATTGTTGCCGCCTGGCTTGCGGTCATGTGTTTTTTTTCTTTTGCCTGGTCTATAAGTTCGTCTTCAAACATTCCCTCGCATATAAGTAGGTCGCTATTTTTTACTTCCTCAGCAATATATGGTTTGTAGAGCGTGTCCGTTACAAAACTAAACTTTCTGCCGTGCCTCTTCTGTCCCATTACCATTTGAGGAAAAATTGTTTTTCCGTCCTCAGAAGTTACAGTTTCACCTTTTTGCAGCTTTCCCCATAATGGCCCCATAGGGATTTTTAATTCAAGCGCTTTTTGAGGATTAAATTCTCCCGGCCTGTCAAATTCTTCTAAAGTGTATCCTACGCAAGTTTTTGTGTGATCCAAAGGAAATGCGCGAACTTGAAAATCTGCTTCTTTGCGAACAATGCAAGGGGCTGTAATTTCTTTTACTACAATGGGATAGTTTATATACATATCTAAAACTTTGCGGCTAGTTTCAATATATTCTGCAATTTTTGGAGGACCATAAATGTAAAGCGGTTCGCTACGTTCTACTTGAGCGCTAAGCATTAATATTCCAGGAAGTCCTGTTACATGATCTGCATGAGTGTGACTTACAAAAATTGCGTTTATTTTTTTCCATTTTAGATTGAGACGCTTTAAACTTACTTGAGTGCCTTCTCCTCCATCGAACAAAAAAAGACTGCCATCTCGCCTAAGAAGAACGCTAGTAAGATGTCTGTATGGCAGTGGCATCATTCCTCCACAGCCTAAAATAAAAGCTTCCATATTCATGTAAATATAATACTGAAAATAAACTATTCTAACAACACGTTATTTTCGCTGACAGCGTTTTTTTCGCAGTCATAAAAAAACAAGTTTTGACTTAATTGTCTTTTAATGAACTTTCCAGCCTTTAAAACTTTTTTTCTCTTTTTTTGTGTTAGATTCAGAAGAATCTTCTTCAACTTGATTTTTCTCTTCTTTAATTACGTCTAAAAGATTGCTTAATAAATTTAATGTGTAGTTCAAACCTTTTACAAGGGCTTTGTCAGGATTATCGGCTTGTGAAATAATTTCCAAGGAATCAAAAATTTGGTTGTAAGCATGGTTCATTTTATTATATTCTTGGATGTAAGATTCTTTTCTTGTCATTTTTCATTCTCCCATAAAAAGTCAAGAGTAAAACTTCAGTTTTAGGATTGACTTTTTAAGTTGTTTCGCAACTAAGTGAGAAACAACAGATGATAAGAAAGTTTGCGACGCAAACTTAAAAAGATAAAAACAGACGCCATTTTCGGTTGTTTTTATCTTACCTCCTTGATACTAAGTTTTTTCCATAAATCAATGAATTCTATCATATACTGCTGAACATCATTAAAATACTTTTTTTGAAATTCGCATGCAGGAATTCCTATATAGCGGTAGTGCCAACATTCCCAACGGTAGCCAGTTATATCTTCATATTCCTTCGGAAAAGAAAGACTCCAGCCATATTTTGCAGCGTTTTTTTCAAGCCACTGACCTTGCGTTGTTTTTATAAATGAATCGTCAATGTTTCCAAAATCTATGGCAACTCCAAGTTGATGCTGGCTAGTACCCGGTCTTGCGCTTTCGCGTTCTGCTTCTTCAAGTCCATCTACTTTTACCCAATACTGAAAAACAGTTTTTTGATACTCATAAGAACGATAGGTTGAACTTACAAGAAGTTTTATACCATCATCAAGGGCGGCTTTTGCCAAAGTCTGCAACTGAAATTCTACATCCGGGCGCAAATAAAGATTATTACGATTTATATTGTAAAGGTCATTTTTTACAAGAAGTTTTAAATCTTTTGGAACATAAGATTCACCTACATTGTGTTTTTTATCAATAAGATAATATAAATTTAAATCTTCGGAAGTGTATTTTTTTTCTTCTTCTAAGACAGTTTGCAAATCTTTTAAAAATTGTTCTTTATCTTGAAAAACTAACTCTTTTTGAGCTCTTTGGCTCATTTTAGACATTACAACATCTATTTTTTCGATGTTAGGATTTTGTTTTTTTGTTGTGCAGCCTACGTTAAAAGTAAAACTCATAATGGCTAGAAAAATTAAAAGTGTTTTTTTCATAAAGGCAGTCTACCACTTATTCATTTATTTGCAAAGTTTAAAAAGGCTTTTTTTGTTACAATTTTGAGCGCTAGAATTAAGGAAATATAAGTTATAAGCCAACTTAAAGGATAAGATAAATAGATACATCTAAGCGTATGGAAATTTTGTATTTGAAATATAGTTGCAAGCCATAAAATTCTTGTTCCGCACGCCCCTATTAAAGTTATAAGCATTGGAACTGTACTGTATCCAATTCCACGAATCGTGTTTGCCATGCAGTCCATCAATCCGCAGATTGCATAAGTTGCGCAAATTATTTTTAATCTTGAAAGTCCTGTCTGAATAACTGCCTGATTATTTGAATATATTCCTAGAAGCTTTTTTCCAAAGACTATAACTGAAAATCCAAGTATAAGACCAGTTGCAAATACTGTAATTTGCGAAATCCAGGTAACGCGTATGACTCTATCCTTCTTTCTTGCTCCCATATTTTGACTTGTAAAAGTGAGAGTTCCTTGACTAAAACCGTTCATAGCAGTGTATACAAATCCTTCTATGCTTTGGGCGGCACTGTTCGCGGCAATAATTGTCGCTCCAAAAGTATTTACGCTCGACTGTATAACAACATTTGAAAGGCTGAATATTATTCCCTGAAAACCTGCCGGAACACCGATTTTTATTATTTTTATAAGAATTGTCCTATTTATTGCAAGTTTTTTTAAGTCCAGACGAAAATCTTCCTCTTCATTTAAGAGAAGGAAAATAACTGAAGCTGCAGAAACTATTTGGCTGATTACAGTTGCCAATGCAACTCCTTTTACATCCATTTTTGCAAAAATTACAAACACTAAGTTTAAAATTACATTTGTTATTCCTGCTGAAAATAAAATATATAGCGGTCTTTTTGTGTCGCCTTTCGCCCTTAAAATGGCAGCTCCGAAATTGTAGACAACACTTGCAGTTACGCCGGAAAAATAAATTCTTAGATATACAGTAGCAAGATTTAAAACTTCTTTTGGGGCTTGCATTAAAATTAAAAGCGGTTTAGAAAATACAATTCCTACAATTGTTAAAAAAATTCCGCCATAGATACTTAAAAGTATAGATGTGTGTATGCAGTCATTTAAGTCTTTTTTCTGATTTCTGCATAGTTTATCATTTGAGGAAAGCTGTTTTGCGCTTTGCTCTTTTGCTCCAAAATAGTTTGCTGTAACAACATTGCATCCTATGCTTAATCCTACAAAAAGATTTACAAGAAGATTTATAAGTGAAGTTGTAGAACCCACCGCAGCCAAAGAATTGTCGCCAGCGAATCTGCCGACAACAATTACATCAGCGGCATTAAAAAGCAATTGCAATAGATTTGAAAAAATTAACGGAATAGAAAATTTTAGAAGCTTAAAAAAGACAGAGCCTTCTGTCATGTTCAATTTTATATTTTTCATATGCTTAATTCCTATAAAATTTCAATCATATCCTTAAAAAAATGATTTTCAATTTTTGCATTGTTCATTAAATCTTTGTAGGAATAATAATTTTTTCCCTCGTAGAGTCTGCCAAAATTTATATATTCTTTGCCTTCGCTATCTTTTCCGTACGTAAGATTGTATTTTATTCCATTATAGACAAATTCAAATTCTTTTTTTGAGTCTATCATAAACTGAAAGTTTTCTTTTTTCATAAAATAACCTTTTGTTTTAAAACTGAAATATCACTTTTTGAAAAATCGTTGTTTTTTATCATTTTGATTATTTCATCTTTATTATATTTGCTCTGCGGATATAAGACAACAATGGAAGAATCGCCAGAACGCAGATAATTTTTTATTCCAAAATCTGTGTATCTAGTTGCTCCAATTGAAATCATAATGTGGTTTGGAAAGTTCGCCTTTTTTAAATAAAAAAGAATATTTTCTTCCGGCACAGAATTTGTCTGGGTATTAAACTTTTCAATGCACCAGTCGATTAGCGTTTTATAAAAATAACTGTAGCCAGTTACATCGCAGTCTTCGCCGTATTCAAAAAGCTCTTTATCTCTCTGCAAGAAGCTTGCGATTCTATAGTTGTCAAGAATTCCTCCCGGTTCAAAACGGTCGATTTTTATCAACTGATTAGAAAATCCTTTGCTATTTTTTCCCCAATTCTTTTTTGTACTGATAAACACATTTCCTTCCTTCCGGATTGAACAGTCATTTGAGGCTGCAAAATAAAGTGGACTTATAGAATAGACATTTTCATTTTTATATTCAATTTTGCAGATAATGGCACATTCCGGCTCTATTTGTAGGTTTTGCTCATTTTTTGGGAAAACAATTTTTTCTGAGCTAAAAGGAAATTCCTCTAAAAATACAGGAATTTCATCGCTTTTTGAAGGTATGTAGGTTGGAAAAATTGTCTTTGGCGCATTTTTATTGCTTTTTACGGATAAAAAGTTTTTAGCTTCTCCAGCTTGCTCCAAATGACCTGTAAAATTGCCTGCAATTCCAAATGCCGCCATATTTTTTAATTCTAAACACATAACTACAATTTATTATTTGATGACAAAAAACTCAAGTTGTTTTACAATTTTCAATTATGAAACTGGTTCTTTTTAGCACAAATTCAAATAAATACAATCCGGGAATTATGGAATTTTTTTCGCTTCCTAGCTGTTTTGAACAATGGGAAAAAGTCCTTAAAATTTATCCTGACTTAGAAATAACTTTAGTTTTGCAACTGCCAGGAATATTTTTGCTAGATATTTGTAATAATCTTGTAAAAAAGTCCTCAAAAATAAATTATGTTTTTATAAACGAAGATTGTGATTCTGCCCAAGAAATTTCAAATCTTATTGTGTCATTAAAGCCAGACTGCGCATTTGCCGCAACTTACTGGGCCGCCCCTTTTGACTGGTTGCCAATAAAAGATGCTCTTATAACTGAAAAATTAAAAGAAAATGGAATAAAAGCTTTTTGCCACAGCGCAGACTCCGCTCTTATTTGCTTTGATAAGTTTAGAATGTCAGAATTTCTAAAAAAAAATAACTTTAACTGTGCAAAAAGCGTTTATGTTCATCACGAGCTTTTTTTTATTCACAGAAATAAACATGAAATAAAGACAAATGTGTATCGCGAATATATTTTAGAAAAAATAAAAAAATTAAATTTTCCTGTTGTTATAAAAGATACAACTGGGCTAAGTTCTTTTGGAATGGATGTTTGCAAGACTTACAACGAAGCTGTTCACGTTCTTAATTCTAAAAAGAACAATGGAGATCGGCTTGTAGAAGAATTTTTAGAAGGATTTTCTTTTGGAGCTGAAATTTACGGTTCTGGCAAAAATTTTTCAGTTTCCCCTGTTTTGATAAATTCAGTAAATCAGTTCGGGCTTACAAGTCCCAAGCAAAATGTAAAGCTAGGTCCTGTTGCAAGCGATTCTTTTTTTATAAATGAACTAAAAAAAGAACTTGTAAGGCTTGCAGAATTATTAAATCTTGAAGGTATCGCTCAAGTTGATTTAGTTTTTTCAAAAGGCAAATGGTTTATAATCGAAGTAAATTCTAGAATTTCTGGAATGACGCAAAGTATTGCCGCAAGTTATGGAATGTCGTTGTATCAATTTTTAATCGAACTAATTTATTCCTTAAAGGATAATAAACCATTTTTGCAAAAAGGACTTTCTTCTAATTATGTTATGAATTTAAAATTTCCGCTGCTTGAAAAAAATCTAATGGAAAAACTTGCCTCTTTGCCTTACGTTTTTTGTGTAAATCAAATAGAAAACAAAGGCGCAAAGCAACTTAGGGAAGCAGGCTACCTTGAAGTTATTTTTGGAAACACTAAAGAACTTTCTTGCCTTATGAGCCAACTAGACGAAATAAAAACTTTATTTCCAGACCAAATAGAGCAAGTCTTTTATGAAAATGCAAAAAAACTTGCTGCAATAATTTCAAAGTAGCTATAAAACAGGTCTAAAGTTGACCTATTCTGTAGCATTTACCTTCTGCGAATTTTCTTTAAGACTTTTTTAACCCAAAAAGCCCTGAGATTTTCTGCAAGTTTATAAAATCTATATATAAATTTTAATGGAACGTCCCAGCTTCCAATCCGGTGAATGTTTTCGCCTCCAAAGTTTGCCTTGAACATATAAAGACCGTGCATTGGATGCGATTCATCTTTTCCTTCTGGAGGCATTCCATACATATCGTAATACTGGCTTCCATAAGTTTTTGCATCTTGCATTGCTGTCCACTGAAGAAGATGATTTGGCATAAGATTTCTTTTTTTATTGCTGGAAGCTCCATAAAGATAAATGCTTTCTGTTTGACTAAAAAGTGTCATTATTCCAGCAATTTCTTCCCCCTCGCTTTCTGCAAGGTACAATGAAACAGTCGGAACAGATTCTTTTTTGGCAAGAAGCTCTGCTGAATATTTTATAAGGTCTTTGTAATATTCTAAAGAATGGCACGTATTTCCATCTCGAGCATTTGTTTCTTTTGTCAGTTCATAAAATTTTTGAATTTTTGAATCAATTTCAGGATTTTCACCCGTATAGCGATGTATAACAACGCCTTTCCTTTGAGAAAGTCTGATATTGTATCTCCATTTTGAATGCATTCTATTAAGAATTTCTTCTTGCTCTGCAGTCAAGTCTACTAAAGTTGTATCTGGAGGCTGAATATCAACCTTGCTTTTTTTTAACTTTAATCTATCTGCAAAACTTATAAGAGTCATGCCGTAATTAAACGCATCTCTTTGCTCCGGGCTTTTAAAAGAAACGTCCGGGTCAAAGCGAACAAAAATCGTATTCTTAGGCAATAGAGGCTTTAGCGCTTTTGCAAAGTCGTTTAAATAGTGAGCAAATTCGATTGTTTGAAGTTCAGCATTTTCTAATTCTTCTGTAACATTTTGCAAGACCTTGTTATTAATTAAGTCTTTATCTTGTTCTGATTCAATTAGATACGGAAGTTTCGGCATTAAAGGTATGTAAGCAATTGAAAACATTCCTTTTGCAAAACTTCTGCACAAAACTTCAATTTCAAAATCTTTGCAACGGATTTTTTTTACAGCAGCGCAATTGCTTTCGCTAAGATTTTCACAGTCTTCTTTTGGATATTCAACTTGAACTTTAAAACAGAACGCTTTCCAACCATGCCTAGCTTTAAAATTGCACCAAAAAGGAGTCTGAAGAAATGTTCCAGAATTTATAAATTCGTTTTTTTCCTTTATGGGCAGTATTGTAAAATTAAACATTTTAGCATACCAATCCATTTGAAGTTTTTTCAGTTTTTATAAGATGACTGTTGGCTGCAAGTTTTTTTCCTCCTACTTCAACGCAGTTATTTTTTACTTTTATTTCTATTTTAAAGAATGTTTCTGCATCAATGTTTTCAGGAGTCAAAGAGATTGGCTCTTCCCCTTCAAGTGAAATAACTGTTCCAGGATTTGCAAATGGAGCTGTTAGAACTTCTACACATTCTTTTCCATTTTCGTCAGTGTAATCTGCCGCTAGCAGCATGCCTCTGCTTTCAATTCCTCTTATTTTTCTAGGAGCAAGATTGTCCGCAATTATAACGTGTTTGCCAAGCAAGTCTTCTTCTTTTAAATAAGGAACTAATCCGCTTTGAATAACTCTGTCTGTTCCAGAACCATCGTCAAGATGTTCTATGTAAAGTTTTTCCGCTTCTGGATTTCTGTCAACTTTTACAATTTTTGCAACTTTTAAGCGAATGTTTTTTGCAAAAAAGTCTGCTTGCTGTTCAAATGGTAAAATTTCAGGTTGCTTTTTTTCTTGTTTTTTCTTATTTTCAGTTTTTTTGGTGTTTCGCTCATTCTGTTTGCCGCTAAATTTTTCTTTAAAAGCGACCATTGTTTTTTGATCCATTGGAGTAAAGTAAATTTCTGTTTGACCAATTTTATCAAGCCCTTCTGTTTTACCTAAATCAGACCAATTGTATCCAGTTTTTGTTTCAAAACCTATTTTGGATTCTTGAATGGTTTTTCCAAAATAGCTCATAACTTTTTGAGTATATTGCGGCATGTAAGGATTCATCATTATCATAAGGTCTTTTATGACATAGCATAAATTTTTTAGCAAAGAGGCAGCTTTTTCTGGTTCTGAAGTTCTAGTTTTCCAAGGTTCTGCAGCTTGAAATTTTTTATTGCACAAGTCAGAAATCATGAACATTTCTCTAAAAGCTTCTTTTAGTTCCGCCCATTCTAACAATTGAGTAATTTTTCCTTCTCTCGCTTTTATTTCGTCCCAAAAATCTGTTTCTATAGGAGCATCTGGAATTTTACCGTCATAGTATTTATTTACGAATAGCAATGTTCTATTTACAAGATTACCAAGATTGCCAATTAATTCACTGTTCATTTTTTCCATAAAATCTTTCCAAGTGAATTGAAAATCTTGTTTTTCTGGACGATTATAAAAAATGTAGAAACGCCAAGCGTCTGCAGGAATTCCTGTATCAATCGCATCCGTTCCAAAAACACCTACACCCCTGCTTTTTGAAAATTTTCCATCCTCGTAATTCAAATACTCCGTTGAACTCATGTGGAATAGCTTTGTGTAATCATGCCCAGAGCCTATAAGTGTGCATGGAAAAATAACAGTGTGAAATGGTATATTATCTTTTCCTATAAATTGAAACAAATCTACTTTTTCTTTGGATTTTGCTTCTTCACTTTCAGACGGCAGCCACCAAGATTTCCAGTCAAAGCTATCTTTATTTTGCTCTTTTAATTCATTTGCAAGCTGTTTTGTTATTGACATATAGCCGATAGGGGCATTAAACCAAACATAAAATACTTTGTTTTCATAGCCTTCCTTTGGAACTGGAATTCCCCATTTTAAATCTCTTGTAATGGCTCTTTCATTTAGGCCGTCTCTAATCCAAGCTTTTGTAATGTTGATTGCGTTTTCTGACCACCTGCCTTCAACGCTTGCTTTAGACATCCAGCTATCAAGATTTTTTGCAATAGACGGCAAATCGATATATAGATGTTTTGTTTCTCGAATTTCAGGAGTTGAACCGCAAGTTGCACATTTTGGTTCAAGTAATTCCGTAGGATCTAAAAGGCTTCCGCAATCGTCGCATTGGTCGCCTCTTGCACCCTTGTAACCGCATTTAGGACAGGTTCCATTAACATAGCGGTCAGCAAGAAATCTTTGGCATTTTGGACAGAACAACTGCTTGTTGGTATGTTCTTTTATAAAACCATTTTTATCCAGTTCTTTAAAAAGTTGCTGCGTTATTTCAGTACATTCTTGATTTGAAGTTCTACCAAATTTATCAAAATCAATTTTAAACCAGTCGTAAATTTTTGAATGTTCTTTGTAGTAATAGTCGCATAGCTCGCGAGGCGTCTTTTTTTCTTCAATAGCTTTTGTTTCTGTTGCTGTGCCATATTCATCAGTTCCGCAAATATAAAGCGTATCATATCCACGGCTTCTGCAAAATCTTGCAAAAACATCGCCTGAAAGCATCTGTATAAGGTTTCCCAGGTGAGGAATATTATTTACATAAGGTAAAGCTGAGGTAATAAGTCTTCTGTTCATTTTTGCTCCCATAAAAAATCAACAATAAAATTTATTTTTAGATTTGTATTTTAAAGTTATAAAAACCGAAATACGTCTAGTCAAGGCAGGTTTACGTTTAAGACCTTGACTCCGCCGTTTTTAAGGTTCGTGTATAACCACTAAATAAAAAAGTCTGCAACGCAAACTTATCAAAGATAAGATTTAGATATTTTTATCTTATCTTCTGTGCATATTGAATATGCTGAAGTTTATAGTTTTTTCCATTTCCATTCCAGGAGTTAACTTTACGTCCCAAAACATTGTATTGGCAAAGGTCATTCCTGCTGGTAAAAGTTCTCCAGTTATGTATTCCGGCCTATTAAATACGATTGGAACAAAAATAAGCCCGCAAGATTCGTTTGGTTCAAACATAAACGAAATATTGTTATCTGTATCAGTAACCCAAATTCCTTCAACATTGCTCAATTTCCCTGATTTATTAACTTGATGAGATGAAACTTTAGTGTTCACTTCTTGTTTCATTCCATCAGAAAGAATTTCAAGCTTAAAAGGATTAAAATTTTCAGCATTAAAATTTGTCTGAGCAAAGCTAGATTCAACTGCAAACTTAGCTTCTAGAACAGATTCGCTTTCATTTTTAATAATATACTGAATCATCATTCCGCTTGAAGAAAGAACATAATTTTTTTTGAGCGAAACTTTTTGCTTTCCATTAAAAAGAGCCTGTGCATAGAACTGAAGTTCGCAATGAGATTCTGAAAATTTTGTTTCAGAATAAAGAATTTTCGAAAAAATTGTGTTTCCTGTGGATTTGTTAAAAACATAAGAATTAAATTCATTTTCGTCAAAAAGGTGATCTACAAAAAGCCCTCTTTCATAGTCATCGCTAATACCTTCAAATTCTTCTACTCTATTAAGATTGTCTGCAAAGTTTCCGGAATTTTGCAAAATATCAAGCTCTTTTACCATTCCGCCAAGCGGTGAAATTACCGCAAAATAGTTTTGCATCCTAAAAACATATTCGCTAAGACCATCGCTGTTGTAGTCAAAATTAGTGGCTGCTTCAGAAAATTTTCCACATTCGCGTAAAATTTTTTCAGCTGAAGTAAGATTTTTATAAGCTTGCTGCCTATACGTTGAAGTTACAAATGCACCTTTTGAAGTGCAAATAAAGCCGTCTCCATTTTGAGCTTCCCAAAGCTTTTCGCGAGCCCCATTTTTTCGCATTTTGTCGCCGTGACTTTGGTTTACAAGAAGGCTTACATACAGCATCCGGTCATACAAGGCTCGGCTTTGCGGATATATCTGAAAAAAATCATAAATCGTAACAGGATAATGCTTATCCATTTTTACAGGCTGATAAGCTTGTATTCCCCACTGCCCGACTTCGCTGCTCATTCCGCTTGGAATATAAACAGGGATTTTCGAAGTTGCAGATTTTAAATAAGAAGAAGGCGTATTAAAAACAAAATCATTGCTTTGTTCTACTTCATTGTTCAATTGTTCTAACCAGCCAGAATCAAGAAGTTTTTTTAGTTCTGCGTGAGTAAACTGAATTGACAATCCGCTTTTACAGTCAGAAAAACGTTCCGCAAGATTTTTAGCGCTTTTTTGAACTTTTTTAGAAACTTCGTTCAGCCAATTTTGGCAAAAAGATTCTGAATCAGGTTTTAAAGAACTAAAAAGAGGACAAATGGAAATAGATTTTCCTTTGTCTGACATTATCAATGGAATAAACTTTAGCTTGTCGTTAGGAATTAAAGATTCATCTAAAAAAACATAATCCATTCCACAATTATTAAAACAACTTACAAGGGAATAATCCCATATACTTGCGCAAATTGTTATTCCTCTAGGACGTTTTCCGGTTAGCTTTCTTATTTCTGATGTTAAAAGTTCGATTTGTCCATTTCTGTCAATAGGAAAAAGAAGCGGAAAAGCAGGATCGTAATATCCGCCTCCTATAAGTTCAACCTGTTTTTTAGAAACAAGCTGCTTTATAATCTCTAAAAATTCTGGATGTTTTTTTCGTAGATGTTCAAGTTGAACCCCGTTAAAAGCAAATGACATTTTAAAATCTTTGTGAGTAGATAAAAATTGAGTAATAGGCTTATATACAGATTCATAATCTTTTTCAAAGATATCTGCTCGAGAAGGTCCTATTCTAGATGATTTTAAACAAAAACAAATGCTAACTGGGTTCATTTATGAAATACCATTATTTCTTGTAAAATATTCTATAACAAGATTGCCATATTTTAAAGCCTTTTGGTGCTTGCCAAGATTTTTTTTTGCTATTTTTTATCTTATTGCACGAAGTTAATTCTTCTGAACTGTTGTTACATTCTAAGTAATCACCTTGAGATATTGGAAGCAGTTTTATTACCTTTTTTGGGCAAACTTCAATGCATTTTCCGCAGCCATTGCATAAAGAATTTATAACGGCAGTTTCATTTTTAATTTCAATGGCTTGCTGCGGGCAAACTTTTAAGCAATCCCCTAAGCCTATGCAAGAAAATTTGCAATCATTTATAGAGCCGTATACAGAATTTACAAGATTGCAAGTTTGTCCCCAAGTTTTTTTCAAGGCGGATTCTTTTGAAAATTCTTTTTCGCAAGAACACAAAACCACAGCTTTTTCTTTTGCAGGCAAGTTTTTTTCCGTAGATTTTAGTTTATAGAAGATATACTGGTGCTCTGCAAAAAACATATTAGAATCAATCTTTGTCTGCTCTTTTACTGCTGGAGAATATACAGTTGTAAGAAAAAAAACAAGGAGCGCTAAAACTATTAAAATCAAAACTAGAATAATAATTTTTAAAATCATGGTATAACCCCTGGATTTAACCAAGATATATTGCATAAAATTAACACAAGCGACAGAATTGCAAGTGAAATCATAATAAGACTCTTTCTGTTCCCGTGTATCTCTTGATTTCCGACTATATTAATTCTTTTCTTTATAGAATAAATTACTGGAAGAATAATTACGAAGGATAAAAAAGAAGATGTAGATATTATCAAAATATCAGAAAAACTTATTCCTTCGTTTAAAGTCAGCAAAACTATTGGAAATGATAAACAAAACTCAGAAGTAACTCTATTAGATGTAATTCTTACAAGAGATTCTAAAAGAATTGAAATTACAATAAACACAAGAAGAGCAACCAAAGGATATAATTCCGCCAGATTTAGAGGAACTAAAAGCTTTGTAATTAGTAACCAGCTCAACATAACTGTGCTAAGGATTGTAACAAAAATTTTTATAATTGGAAGAAAAGCTTTATGTATTGAATCACATAAAATTATGGAATCATTTATTCCAATTCCATAAACAAGTACAGCTGAACTGATAAACAAATAGTACAGTGCAGAAAATATCATTTATCTTCCTCCTGTTTAACTTTTTGCAATATATTTAATTTTCTTTCTATTGCAAGATAGCCTGCAAGTAAAAGCGCAGAAAGCACAAATGAACCTGGAATTGTGGCTATAAAATTCAAGGCAGAAACTTTATCTTCATTAAAGATTGCTATTTCAAGCTGTTTGCCTACTGCAGGCAAAGTTATTGTTCCAAAACCTAAAATATCTCTAAATAGAGAAGTTAGAAGCGAATATATTGAAAAAAGAAACGCTGGAATCATATTTTGTTTTAGTTCAGTTTTCAAATTATTTTGCTGATTTTCCATTAAAAATACTGTGGCAAAGGTTGTTATGGCCGGAAAGTAAATTATGAAACCCATTTGCATTGCAATTTCTGGCATAAACAAAATTAGCAACTGTTTGTAAAAAATAACTATAAATATTGTAAGGAGCATTACACAAGTTTGAGAACTTTTTTGAAGTCCGATTTTTTTCAAAAGAGTTCTAAATAAAGTTCCAAAAAACATAAGCAAGATTACTTCTAAAGCTAGCAGAATCCCACATACAAATCGACCAGGAGCAACTATCAGCATTGCACAAGTTGCAGACATATATATAGAAATAGCTTTTCTTGTCATTTGCTTACCTCTCTTTCAGAATTTTCTACTATATTGCGAACTTTTTCAGACCAATAAGCAATTCTTGTATCGTTTGGCGTATTTTCAAGAATTTTTTTTACCCTGCCCTTTACTGCATAATATCCTTTAAAATGGCAGCCTTTATTTTTGCTATAAACAAAGACTGTTGGCATAGGTCCAAAAAAAGTTACAACTCTTAAAGTTACAGCATAATATCGTTCTGCATCGTTTTTACAGTTCAGTTCATAAACTGCTGCGCTTGTTGAAAACGCAGATTTTATTTTTAGGTTTTGGCCTACAATCCAAGTTTGAGGTTCTTTTTCATCTAATACAGCTTGAACAGAAACTTTTAAGCCTTCAGTCCATTTTTTTGAAGAAAGTCTAGTCATACCTATTAATATTGAAAAAAGCACGACAAGAATTCCCAAAAAAATTGCATAATTCTTAAAAAAATCCTTGGTATCTATCTTTTGCAATTCTATTACCTCCAAAAATAAGTCTGATTAAGCCTGAACAATGCTTGGATTTTTAACTGACTGTCTTAAATACAATTTTAATCAGCATTATTTTTATATGTTCCAACCATTTTTAAAACTCTTAATCTATCTGTTCTATTTTCGTATTGCTGAATTATTATAGAAATAATGTTTGCAATTAAAACCGTGGCAACAGTTCCACAGGGAGAAGTTCCGCATCCCGTCATAAAAAATGCAATTACTCCTGATAAAGAACCGTAAATGATTTTTCCCCAAATTGTAATAGGAACAGTTCCATACCAAGGAATAAGAAAAACTGCGCAAAAAAGAGTTCCACTTGTTAATAAAGCCAATAACATGTCTCCCTGAAACATAACCCCATTAAAGAAAAACGGTGAAACAAATCTTACTAGCAACATATAAACAAAAAGAAAGCAACCTGGAATGATAGTTTTTACAAAGTTGTCACTAAAAAGAAATAAAGATGAAATTAGTGTTGCAAAATTAAACCTAAAGGCAGGAATAATTGATTGAGTGTCCCAAAATATGGACATATAACCTTCAGGAATAGAAACCTTAAAAATACTGAATACAGAATTATTTAGAACTTCGGTAAGGCTTGAATCAAATTTATAAATGGGAAAAAATCCATTTTCAATCAAAAACTGGGAAGGATTACGCATAGCAAGAATGTCAGTAGTAACGCCAAATGAAGGAAATAATTCGTAACCTACAATCCATAAAACAATAACGCTAAAAATAGAAGGATTTGCCCAAGCGTAAGAAAAGCCTCCAAAAAAATGTTTCATTACAAGCATTACGCATACAGTTAAGAAAAAAACTGCAATTGGCGAAAAAGTTTGAGGAATCAGCATGCCTGCTATAAGTCCCTGGTCTATGCTTATTATTGTGCTATAGTGGTCTTGAATATGATATTTAGTAATCTTATTACTTATGGTTTCGGCGCAAAAAGCTCCTATCGTAGATGCGAATATAACAAGCAAGGCGCTCCAGCTTTTTGTACAAGCTAAAAGAATAAGCTGAATGCCCAAAAGAATTGCAATTTTTATAGCATTCCAGCCTATTGAATGATTTATATAAATAAAAGGCCGTATAAGAATTTTTCTTTTTTTCTGTTCAGACATTTTTTACCTCCCGTAAAAAGGCAAGATAAAAACAGACTACTTTTTCGGCTGTTCTTATCTAACCTCATTATATTTCATTTTGAAATCATTTATCCGCTGGCTTAATGGAAGCCTTGCTGGACAAACCGCATTGCAAAGGCCGCAGTTTATGCACATCGAAGAAGATTCTAAATATTCTTTTTCTGCGCAAAGTCCGCCAGTAATGTGTCTATAAATAATATCTGGCGAAAGCTTTATAGGACAGCTTCTTCTGCAGCTGCCGCAACGCACACAAACTGACATTCTTTGATCTGGAGTTTTTAAAGTCGTTACAAAAGTTACAGACTTTACATACTTGGTTATAGGAACATCTAATGTTCCTACAGAAAAACCTGTCACAAGACCATTTATTATTATTGCGCCAGGTTTTTTTATAAATCCACCGCAATGTTCTGCAAGAGAATTAATTGTAGTTCCTATTGGAACTTTTATAAGACCACTTGCCACAGTGCAATCGCCATCTACAAGAACGTACCGTTCAATAACTGGCATGCCTTTTGAAATATGGTTATAGGTTTCAAATGCTGTTGAAGAATCTATAAAAACATCTTTTACAGAAATTTTACAAAAAGGACTTTTTCCCATGGATATTTTTCTTACAATTGGAACAACAAGTTTTTTAAAACTGCAAGGATACTTTTTTGGATTTAGAGGGACAAACAAAACTGGAAAATTCGTTTTTATAGATTTAATTTTTTCTGACTTTATAAAGGATTCCTCGCAGATAAATACAATGCCTTGCGCATTCATAGTTTTTGCAATAAGTTCACTTCCCTTTACAACGTCTTCTTGATACAGAGATGTAATCAACCTGTCAGAAAGCCTTGAAGGGTCGTCGTCAAAAAGTCTGACAATCAAAATGTTGTTATTACTCTTTGCAGCATTTTCAAGTTGCAAAGCAAGATTTTCAGGCTTATCAGATATAAATGTATTTAAAATCCC
Organism: Treponema sp. UBA6367; assembly: GCA_002437725.1. Lineage (GTDB taxonomy): Bacteria > Spirochaetota > Spirochaetia > Treponematales > Treponemataceae > Treponema_D. The sequence continues at coordinate 181,493 of DJRF01000026.1, read as the reverse complement.
TTTTTCAGAAATTTCTCTAAGCAATTGCGATGAAGAAAAAATATCAAGATTTCTTGGTTTTATTCTCTTTCCAAGAAATGAAAAACTTCCATGCAGCTTTATTTTCATTGCTCGAACAGTTTTTCCGTCTGGAGCTGTGCACAACTTTGTTTCTAGAACTTTACCGGGAATTGGAGAATATATATATTTTTTTAATCCTGTTGAAGTGGAATTATCTAATGATTCTGCAATAAGCTGGCCTTCTTTTAAAATATCTCCTTCAAAAACAATTGCTTTGCACTCATTTCCCTGTTCTTGTTTTAAAGGAACCATAACGTAAGGCGGTACAAAGCCAGAAATTGCAGTTTTGTAAGATTCTTTTTTTAAGGTATGAATGTTATGAAAAGTTGTCATAATCACCTCTTTTTAAAACCTTTTATTCTAATTTTATAAACCAATCTACAAATTAAAGGAATTTGTAAAGAAAGAAGAATAATTATTATAGTTAAAATTGTAAGATTTTGGGAAGTAGAAGAAGCATATCCTCCTGAAAAATCTTTTTTTTGAAGTTTCAGCATTTTTTCTATGGCAGGGAAATTTAAGTCATCAATATCATTTATGGACTCTTCAATAAAATTTTGATTAAAAGCAATAGATTTTACTTCCTCTTTTATAAGTCCATCTTCCATTTTAAATTGAGAAAACGAAATCTGTTTTGTAGAAGAGTTTTTTTCATTTAATGATATATAAGGAAAAGTCGTAGCTTCCCATTTCCATTCCACAAAGTCTTTAATATTCGGCAACTGACCGTTTCCGTTTTGACTTGGAAGTTGAAGATTTGAAGATTTAGTTGCCTGTCCTAAAGAAAATGCAGAATATAAAAATGCCACTAAAAGAATAGCAGCAATCGCACAAGAGCAAGAAAGCAATTGAAAAGAAATCCTTTCAGTGAACGCAGGAACAAACTTTGCTGAACGAATTTTTATAGGAACAAAAGAAAATCTCTGGTCAAGCCTTTTTTCTAAAGAACTATATAAACTCATTATAGACAAATCAGAAAGAACGACACAGAAAAATAAAAGCAAGCACTTTAATCCAGAAAGAAGCATCATAAAAAAGGCTGATAAAAAGAATATATTTATGTAGACATTTTTTAAAATAACAGAAAATGCTTTTTCTCGTTTCCAAAGTTTTTCGCATATAAAAATTCCAGAAATAAAAAGACAATTTCCTGCAAGCACTCTGTAAAAAGGAAGAACAATGCTAAAAAGAATTGGGAATACTGATAAAACTGCATATAAAACTTTTTTCTCTGAAAAAAAAGTTAAAATGACGGCAAGAATTATGCATACAAGAACAGCAATAAAAGGATAAGAAACATTTTCGCCCCAACCAGAGTTTATTCCCTGTTTAGACAAAATTGAAATTACTTGAAGCGTGTTTTTTTTAAATCTTTCTGGGACGTAAATTACTTTTACCTGCTTATTTTTATCATAAAAAAAATTTTTTCTTTTTTGATAATACTCAGACTTTTCTATTCCAGATGTTGCAAGCGCTGCTTCTGGAGTTTGCTTAGAAAATGCAAGTGGAACTTTTTGATTTTCAAGGCAGATAAAATCTTTGCAACCATTTTTTTCAAGCAGTTGAATCACAAAAGAAGATTCCGCAGCTGCATCTACGTACATCATTGTGTAACCATTCCACATTTTTGCAGAAGGCAAACTTCTTAATACGTACATTAGAGATAGCGAAATTATTATTATTAGCAGAGGAACCGCATACTTTTTTATGTAAGTCATTTTAAAACAAAGAATATGCTAATCCAATAAAAAAACCTAGCAAGCAACCAATAGTTACTTCTAATGGAGTATGTCCATTAACTTCTTTTATTGGAGAATAATCAAGTATTCCCTTTTCTTTTAAGAGTTTTCCCATTTCGTTTATTTTTTTAGCTTGAACTCCGCTTGAACGCCTAACTCCAACAGCATCGCGAATTGTAATTAAAAAGAATCCTAAAGAAATCATAAAAATGTCAGAGGAAATTCCATTCCTAAAACCTATTGTAGTACACAATGAAGTTACCAGCGCAGAATGGCTAGAAGGAAGTCCTCCTGTTTTCCAAATAAGGCTTTCAAACATTTCTGAAATACTATGAATTTTTCCATAAACTATATTTAAAACAGTTTTTATAAACTGAGCACTAAACCAACTTGAAATACAAGCTAAAAAAACAGGATTTGTTAAAAGAGATTTTACATTAGCACTTATTAAAGAAAACATATCTTATATTCTATCATTCAAAAAAAAATTTTACTAGTAGAAATGTTTACTTTTTCATTTATAATAAAGATATGGATTTTAAGGAATTTAGTGCTGGAAAAGATGACGATGGAAGAAGAATTGATAAAGTTATTAGAATCTTTATAAAAAAAGAAAACCTTTCTGGAATTTACAAGGCAATAAGAAAAGGTCTTGTAAAGGTTAATAACAAAAAAGTTCAAGAATCCTATCATGTAAAGAATGGTGATTCTATAAAAATAGCTTCTTTTTTATTTGAAAAGTCAGATAAGAATGCTAAAGAAAATTCCTCTATTAGTTCAAATAATAAAGAGCTTTTAATAAAAAATCTTAATATTATCTTTCAAAATGAAGATTTTCTTGTTATAAACAAACCTTACAATATAACCGTTCACGGAAGCGAAACTTCGCTCGATAAAATTGTTCAAGATTATTACGATTCTTCTGCGCAAAAAGAATCAATTTCATTTAAACCAGGTCCTCTTCATCGTCTTGACAGGCTTACTACAGGAATTTTATTTTTTTCTTGGAGCATAAACGGAGCAAGGTGGTTTTGCCAAACTATGAAAGACCATAACCTCAAAAAAGTTTATTTAGGAATTTTTGAAGGAAAGATAAAAAAAACAGAAGAATGGACAGACTTTATAGAAAAAAAAGAAGCGACATTCAATAACTTTCATACGGTTTCTGTAGAAAAAACTGATAAAAAAGAAGCAAAAAAAGCGATAACAAAAGTCATGCCTTTAGGATTCGGCAAATACAACAATATTGATTTTACTCTTGCACAAATTCAAATTTTTACAGGCAGAACTCACCAAATAAGGGCGCAGTCTGCTAGTCATGGCTTTCCGCTTTTAGGAGACATTGCTTACGGAGGAAAAAAAATAAAAGCACAGCGGCAGTTTTTTTTGCATGCGCAAAAAATTTGCTTTAGCAAAGAAAATTTGCTCGGAACTAATTTAGAACAAGAAATAACTGCTCCATTGCCAAAGGATTTTCAAGATTTTCTTGAAAATCACCAATTCTGCGATTATAATAGTAGTATATGAGCAACTTTTTTGAAGATATTGTCCGCACATTTAAACCTTGTACCGTATATGCTCTTGTTGGAGAAAGTGGAACAGGAAAAAGTTTTAGATCCAAATTGCTTGCAGAAAAATATGGAATAGATGCGATAATTGACGACGGGCTTTTAATTCAAAATGACAAAATTCTTGCAGGACATTCTGCAAAAAGAGAAAAGACCTACATGGGAGCTGTTAGAGTTGCGCTTTTTGATGACAAAGAACATCGCGATGAAGTTGCTAAAGCCTGGAAAAAAGCGCATATAAAAAAACTTCTTATTTTGGGAACCTCTGAAAAAATGGTTCTAAAAATTGCAACTAGATTACAGTTGCCCCAGCCTCAAAAAATCATTCACATCGAAGACATTGCAAGTCGAGAAGAAATTGAAAAAGCCATAAAATCAAGGCAAATCGAAGGGAAGCACGTTATTCCTGTTCCTTCTATAGAAATTAAAAGGAATTATCCACAAATTTTTTCAAATTCAATAAAACTTTTTTTTAGAAAGAAAAAAATTCTAAATCAAAATGATGGAAAACTTTTTGAAAAATCAATAGTTCAGCCCGAATTTTCTAAAAAAGGACGAATAGAAATTTCAGAAGCCGCATTGACACAAATGGTTATGCACTGCGTTGCCGAAGCAGACAGTGCGGTCCGCATAAAAAAAATGTCAATAAAAACAGACAGCCGTGGCTACAGAATAATAATTACCATAGATGTTCCTTTTGGAACTCAGCTTACTGGAAAAATTCATAAAATGCAAAAGTACATAATCGATAAAATTGAAAGTTATACAGGAATTTTAATCGAAGAAGTAAGCATTATTATTGATAAAATTACAGGAACAGAAGATATTAATTAGCCTTTGCATTTTAAAGGCATTTTTTTCTTTTGCTTTACAGTAATCCCTAAAGAACTTAATACAGACTTTATTGCATACTCTAGTTCCAATCTTTGAGGATTCATAGGCAAAACAAAATTCCTACATTCTGTCCAAGTTTGAACATACAACTCGTTGCAAGAAGATTTAGATTCGGCTTCTTTAGACCAATCTGTAAGAGTTTTTATAAAATCCTCTATTAAAAAAACTAGTTTTTCACCTAACCTTACCTCGCTATTTTTATTTACAAGGTCATCAAGTTTTTTAATGCTTTTCATATATGCTGATTCAAATTTTTTGTTATCATACATAAGAGCTGTTGCTGCAGGCTGCAATGCCATGTAAAGGTCTGTATCCAGCGCATCTGAAATAATTTCAGTTGCATGTCCGCTGTTTATTATTTTTAAAAGCTCTTCTGTAAGTCTTGATGGCGAAACTTGAGCAAGCAAAGGGGCGTCTTGCCTTATGCGGTGATGTACTAGATAAGGAATCTTTGAATCTGTTTTCGCAGCGTATTTTATAGCCCGCAACATTCTAACAGGGTCTTCAACAAAAATTCTGTTTAGTGGAATTACGGGACGAATTATATGCTTTTTTATGTCCCGCATACCACCTACATAGTCGATTACTTGCTCTTGTACAGGCTCGTAGTACAGTGCGTTTAGTGTAAAATCTCTTCGTTGAACATCTTCGTCAATAGTACCGAATTCATTTCCAGTAGAGCCTTCCTGAATAGAACGAAATGTACTAACTTCAAAAATTTTTGTGCCAAAGATAACGTGCACTATACGGAAGCGCTTTCCAATTATTCTGGAATTCCTAAAAATCTTTTTAATTTTTGAAGGTGTAGCATCTGTTACAATGTCAAAATCTTTAGGAATATTACCTACAATAAGATCTCTTACAGCTCCACCTACGATGTATGAATGAAATCCATAATCTCTAAGCTTTGTTATTATATGAATGGCATCAAAATCTATTTTACTTTTTTGAATGCCATGCTCTTCTTTTACATAAACAATCGCTTTTTTTATTGGACGACCATTCTTATCAGTACCATAACGAATTAACACAATATTGCGATTTTATTACAGAGCGACGTTTTTTTCAAGCCAATTCAAAACATCTTCTGTAACTTTGTCGCTATCTAACTCATTAAAAAGCTCGTGTCTGTCTCCAGGATATTCAATCAATGAAACATCTTTTATTCCATTTTTCTTGTAAATATCTGCTAATTTTTTTATCGTTTTGCCATAATCCCCCACAGGGTCGTCTGAACCATATATAAACAAGATATGAAGGTTTTGCGGAATTTTTTTCATATTTCTTTCATTATGAACCAAACTTAGGCCGTGCATAAGGTCGCAGAAAAAACTTAAAGTAGAAACGCCTCCGCACCAAGCGTCATTTTTATACATTTCAATATTAGAAGGACTTGCGCTCAACCAATCCAAAGCATCTTTTTTTCCTGAAAATTTTTTGTTGTATCCAGAAAAAGCGACATTTTGCGCAAACTTAGATTTTGAATTTCCTCCCTTAAAAAATTTCAAAACTTTCATAAAAATCTTGCCAGCATTTATCTTGCTTCTATTAGGACCTGCTGTTCCGCAAAGGATACAACCTGCAAGTTTTTCTCCATGATTTTCAATATAACTTTGAGAAACAAAAGAACCGAACGAATGACCTAGAAGAACAATCTTTTTTCCTGGATAATCTTTTTGAACCTCGTTTATTACTTCGTCAAGGTCGCTTACAACTTTTTCAAAGCCATTTTTGTCTGCAAGCTTTCCAAATTCACCTTTGCCTTTTTGCTGGGCATTATATGCAGTTTTACCATGTCCTCTGTGATCATGAGCGCTGAATACGTATCCAGCTTCTGCTAAAACACAACCAAGCCTGTCATATCTCAAGGAATGTTCTTGCATTCCATGTGAAAGTTGTATAATTCCTCTAATATTTTCTTCATCATCAGGAATCCATCGGTTTACGGCAATTTCTGTTCCGTCGTTCATCAATTGAAAAAATTTTTCTGTTTGCATAAAAACGCTCCACATATAAATAAAAATTTGGTATTGTAAAGAAACTTATGAATACTATTATAACAGATAAAATGACTTTTGGGGGAAAATGTATTGCAAAAATTAACGGAAAATCTGTTTTTGTTCCATTTTCTATTCCAGGAGAAAAAATTGAAGTCGAAATTGTTTCTTCAAAGAAAGATTACGATGTTGCAAAAATTGTAAACATAATAGAAAGTTCTCCGCATAGGGTTGAACCTGCTTGCAAATACTATGGAATCTGCGGCGGATGCAATATGATGCACATTGAAAGTTCGTTTCAACAAGAACTTAGAAAAAATGTTTTGAAAGATTGTTTTGCCCGCAACGGAATAAAAACTCCAGCTATTCAAGTTTTGTCGTCCGCTCCGTTAGGTTACCGCTCAAGGTTTCAATTGAACAATGGGGGGCTTTCAAAACGTTCAGAAAACGAAATTGTTCCTATAGATTTTTGCCCTATTGCAGAAAAGCCTATAAATAATTGGCTATCTAATAATCCTTTTGAAAAAAGGCCCAAAGGAAGGTGCCACCTTTTTGGCTCTGAAAAGATGGTCAGTTCTAATAACGAAAAAAAATACGGACAAGCTGCTATAATTTCTGAAGAAAACAGTTTTAATAAGACTGAAAAAAAATCTAAAAACATAAAAAAAGTTTATTCAGGAACGATTATAAATCCTAGCGATGTGGTTTCTGTAAATATTTTAGGAAAAAAGATTTCTTTTGACGTAAAAGGATTTTTTCAATCAAATTTGCAAGTGCTTGAAAGCGCAATAAAAGAAGTCTGCAGAGGTCTTGTTGGAGAATCTGTATTAGATATGTATGCAGGCTGCGGAACTTTTTCAGTTTTTTTGGCAGATTTTTTTAAGAAAGTAACGCTTGTAGAGCATAATCGTGATGCGCTTGTGTTTGCAGCTCAAAACCTTGCAGGTAAAAACTACGAATTAATCGGTCTTTCTGGTGAAAAATGGGTTTCTTCACTACCTAAAAATGATGAAAAAAGGTTTGACGCTGTTGTAATCGATCCTCCTAGAAGCGGAATGGAAACTAAAGTTAGAAAGTGGCTTTGCTCTTCAAACATTCCTCAAATTCGTTCCGTTTCTTGCGATCCTGCAACTCACGCAAGAGACGTAAAAGAACTTGTAAGTTATGGTTATAGACTTGAAAAGCTATTTCTTTTAGACTTTTATCCAAATACAAGCCATATAGAAAGTCTTTCAGTCTTAAAAAAGGATTTATAATTAATATCAATATGTATAAAAAAGTATACAAGATAATATTTTTTTCAGCTTTATTTCTTTCTCTTTCTTTTTATTCACAAGCGGTAGGTTTATTTGAACAGGAGCTGACTGCTCAAAATTCAGATTGGACTGTAGTAAGCAGTGGAAAACTTATTTATAAACCGCAAGTTACCTCATATGGTTTCGCAGCATTAACAGATGGTAAAATGATTGGCGCTTTTTCTGAAACTGGAAAAAAACTTTGGGAAAAAGGAATTAAAGGAAAAAATCCTTCATTTTTAAAAGTTTTTTCTTCAGACTTTTTAATTATTATAACTGATAAAAAAAATATAAATCTTGTAAATCCAAGCGGTCTTACACTTTGGACAAAAAAAATGCCTTTTGAAATTATTGCAGAGCCAGTTTTTGGAAGAGATTCTAGAATTTTTATTATGGGAAGGAATTCTGTAGCTTGTTTAGGTGTAAACGGAATTTGCAAATGGCAAATTGAATTAGACGAACTAAAAAAAATTCCTCCTGTAGAAATGAACGATGGCTCTATAATAGTTTTCCACAAGAAATCTAAAGATGGCAGAACTGTAGGTACAAGAATTTCTCCTTTTGGCGAACTCCTTGAAACAATTAATTTTGCAGGGAATGTTGTAAATTCGTGTACTCTCCCCCAAAAAGGCGTTCTTTTAGTTTTTTCAGGCAATGGAGCGGGTCTTTGCATCGTAAAAGAAAACCGGACGGAAACAAAATGGGCAATCCCTTCGGTTGATAAAGTTTTTGAATCTTGCAATGCGCAAACAGGAGCAAATTTTCTTTCCTTAACAGAACAAAAATCTGCGTTAGCAATTGCAAAAAATTCTGAAGAAACTAGAATAATTGTATTTGGAAATGCAGACGGCTTTGTAACCGATTATTTTGATATACCTGCAAGGTATGCAGAACTTTCTTGTTGTCAAGCCACTTTAGACGGAACGAGCATATTTGTATCAGATAAAAAAAATGCATTTTTGTATTCAACAAAAGGACTTCCTGTTTGGAAAGGAAAATTTCCCCCTTCAAGCTCATGGAATTATTGTGCCTTTACAAATAAAAACTATCTTGTACTATGTTCAAATTCGTGGGTTTTAACAGGATTTAGAACTTACCAAAAGTTAAATTCAAAAAACAGCTACAGCAGATTAAAAAAAACTACCTACAACGATTTTTACAAGAGTTCAAATTCAAATAGTTTTTATATCTATAATGAAAAACTTCCTGCTGATTTAACTAAAATTAGCAGAGTAAATCTTTTGCAAGAAGGAAAATACGGTTTTCAAGAAAAAGAAATCGCATCTTCAATCATTACTGTTTCTAAAGCTTATTTAGACTTTCTTTCAACAAGCAATACAGGCGCAAGATTAGAAAAAAAATCAGCCTTTGAAACAGATGCAACAGGACTTGGTCAAGTTATAACTCAAATAGGTCTTATTGGAACTGATGATTTTCAAAAAATTCTTGCTTCAATTATTAATAAGGAAGACAAAAATGTTCAGTTGTATAATGCTTTAAAAGCTGTGAGCAATTTTGGATACGACCCTGACGGAGAAATTTTAAAAGCTTTAGATTATAGAAGAGCAATTACAAATACTAACAATACCTATATATTACTAGAATTATGCAACGCGGTTTACTCGGTTTGCCGTTTTATGGGCAGACCTGCTTTGTACAAACGTGGAATGGACATTCTTACAACCCTTCTTTACCCTCAATATAATAGTAAAATTCGCGAGCAAGCAAGAAAGACACTTACGGAAATTGCAAAACTCAATATTTAGTAGCAAATAAAAATAAAAAGATATATAATGGAACGTGTTTTTGGAGGATTTATGAACTTGCATAAATTATTTCGAATTTTATTAGCTTGGTTTGTCATTACATTGCCAATTTCGGCATTGGAAGTTGACGAAGAAGAACTTAAATCTACTGGCAATGATGTAATTGTATTTATTAACTATACAGGTCCTCATTCAAAGATAGACTCATTGGCAAGTATAAAAAAGCTTGGTAGCGATTTAGGAAGCGTTGTTGCAAATGATCCTCTAAAAAGTGTTACCGCAGGAAGCTCAGATAAATATTCTGTTATTCATGCAGTGGATTCAAATCAAAAAGACAAACTTGATGCCGACATAATTTATATAGGAAGCGCGGCTTCTGTAGACCATATAGACAACTTGCGCCATATAATTGCAAGCTATCTTTCATCCGCTTACGGATATTCTGAAAAAGACGCAGAAACAGTTGCAGTTTTTGTAACGGTTTACAATGCCGTTTATCGCAAAAACTTTGAGGCTTTTAAGAGTAAGTACAAAGACATTGTCATTAAAAATCTTTCTGCTCAAAACTGTGGCCTAGACATAAATTACAAGGAATGGGCAGGCAAATCTCAAATAGTAATTCCTCTTTTCGATGTAAAAAACGGAGGTTTAAGCACGGTTGACACATCTGTTATCAGCGACAGCGAAGTTGTAAAGCATATGCAAGAAGATGATGACAAAAATGTTGACAGCCGAAAAGACATGGTTGACCTAAAAGAAAGAGAAGCTGAAGATGCTGCACAAAAAGCACAGGAAGCTAAAAAAGAAGCTGTAAAACAAGAGCAAAAACTTTCAGAAGAAAAACAAAAGACTGAAGAAGCAAAACAAGAAGCTGAGAAAGCCCAAGAAAAAGCTGAAAAAAATCCTGATGATAAAACAGCTCAAAAGGAAGCTGAAGAAAAACAGCAAGTTTATGAAGAACAAAAACAAGTTGAACAAAAGCAAGAAGAAGTAACTCAGCAAGCCCAAGAAACTGCAAAGGAACAGCAAACTGTTGCTGACAAAAAAAATGCAGAAGCCCAAGAAGAACGAAAAGCTATTGCAAAAGATCAGCAGGAAGTTATAAAAAAAGAACTTGAAAATGCTTCTGCTCCATCCGCTTACGGAATTGAACTTACAGACGAAGCGTCAATGCTTTCTGGTCTTATAAAAGTAAACACAAAAACTGGAAATGTAATAAAGGCATCTCCAGTAACCTATATTCGCAACAGAACGATGTTCCAAACTGATTCGAATTTCATTGCAATTGCTGGAGAAAAAAAAGGCAACGGAACTGTAAAACTTGTTCTTCTTACAACGGATTCTATGGAAATATGCGAAGAAAGCAATGAAGTTGTTGCAGAAGATTCAGTTCTTGTTCAGGATAATGGAGAATTTTACTGCATAATTGAAGATGGAAAAAATTTCAAACTTGCAAAATACGATGGCGAACTGAATTTAAAACTAAAATCAGATATAAATGTATTGAGCGGAACTCCTATTACCGTTGGAAGTGAGTATGTGATTGTAACAGGAACTTCAGGAAGAGTTTGTGTTCTTGGAAAATCTGATTTAAAACAGGTTTCTTCAGGAACCGCTGACGCAAAATAGTTTTGCCCCAAAGAGTATAAAAAGGCATGCCGTGCATTATCACGGCATGCCTTTTTATATGCGACTTTAGGAATATTATTTTCCCTCTTTTACATACCTATCAAGAAAAACCGCTGCTGCTTTTTGATTTACAAGAGCGGAAGGTCCGCCTATACAGCCGCCTTTGCAAGCCATTACTTCTACAAGATTGCCATCGCTTTCTGTAGGGAGAATTTCACCTGCATTTATTTTTCCGTAATGGGCAAGTTTTTTCATTCCGTCTTTATCAAGACCGTCGATATAATCAGGTTTTAAAATGGAAGAATCTTTTAGGCGTATTTTTACAGCTTCTAAAACACCGCCTGTTTTTGCAAAATTTCTTCCGCTTGCGCTAGGAATTTCTACAGAATTTTTTTCAAACGGTTTTAAACTTGAAAAATCAATTTCTTTTGCTGTAAAAAGGGCATCTATTTCTTCTACGCTAAGAACGTAATCTACAAATGGGTCTTTTAATCCTTCCCTTCTTTTTGCTACGCATGGTCCAATAAAAACCGTAATCGCTTCTGGATATTTTTTTCTAGCTTCTTGTGCAATGTAGTGCATTGGACTTAAAGTTTCGCTTACGCAAGGAATTAAATTTGGAACGTGCTTATTTACCGCTCTTACGTAAGCAGAGCAGCAACTAGTAGTCATAACTTTGTCGCCTCTTGCCATACGTTCCTCAAACTCTTTCGCCTCTTTTTTAGCGCAAATATCAGCGCCGGCAGCAACTTCCATTACATAAGAAAAACCTGATTCTATAAAAGCTTTTTCAAAGCGGCCGTAGTCTATTTTAAACTGGGAGGCAATTGCGGGAGCATACATGGCGACAAGTTTTTTTCCATTCATAATATGTTTTATAACGTCTACCAATTGAGATTTGTCCATCATAGCTCCAAACGGACAGTTTCTCATGCAGTTTCCACAGAAAATACATTTGTGATAGTCAATCTGCTCATGTCCATCTGGACCTTTAGAAATTGCGCCTACAGGACAAGCAGCTTCGCAAGGAACTGTAATTCTAATTATTGCATGATAAGGGCAGTTTTGTTCGCAAAGTCCGCAGTGAATACACTTTTCGCTATTTATATGAGCGTGATGTTCTATATGAATTGCTTTTTTGGGACAGTTCAGCATGCAAGGACGGGCAAAACAGCCTTGACACGCGTTTGTGACCATAAAATTCTGTTTTACACAGCCATTACAAGCTTCATGAAGTACTGTAAGCATAGGCCAAGTAGGCTCTTCTCTTTCTAACGCCATCTTTCCATAGTCTTGGAGCTCTTTTTCGTCTTCATATTTTTCAACAGAAAAGCCCATTCCTGCAAGTGCTCTCATTTTTATCAACTCACGGTCGTGATATATACAGCAAGTAAAAGCGTGAGAATTTACTGGAATTATTTCTTTTGGAATATTGTTTACTTCGCGAGATGTTAGTTTTCCTTGTAATTGAAGTTTTGCAAGTTTTACAAGAATTTCTTTTTTTGTTTTTGAGGCATTGTTATTTAAATTAAGCATAAAATATTTTATCTTAAAACACACATTTCTTCAAACTATTTAGCCCAAATGTCGAGTTTTTTATGACAGTTAGAAAAAAAAGCTTTCAGCGAAGTTCATTTTCCTAAAAACTCGACATTCGGGATATTTAGGTTAAACTTTGAGTTTTTTTATATTTAGGTGTTTTCACAATCTAAAAATTGGTTTATAATAAAATATTAATAAAGAACTGAGTATCACACTTTTATGGGAGACAGAAGAATATGTCAAATAAAATTACAATTATCGGCGCAGGTCAGGTTGGCTCTACAATCGCCTATGCATTAACTCTCAAACAGCTCGCTTCAGAAATCGTTCTTGTTGACATTGCAAAAGAAAAGGCAATGGGCGAAGCTATGGATATTCGTCAAGGAACTCCTTTCATAGGACCTGTATATATCCATGACGGAGACTACAATGACGCAAAGGACTCTGACATTGTTGTTCTTACTTCTGGAGTGGCTAGAAAACCTGGGCAGTCTAGGCTTGATTTGGCACAGACAAATGTAAATATAACAAAATCAATAATTCCTGAAATTACTAAAGTTTGTCCAAATGCTCTTTATGTAATTGTTGCAAACCCAGTTGATATTCTTACATATCAGTTCGTAAAAACATCTGGAATTCCAGCAAATAGAATTTTTGGAACAGGAACTATGCTTGACACAGCAAGATTCCGCGCAAGAATCGCTGAAACTTACAAAGTTGCGCAGGAAAACGTGCACGGCTACGTTTTCGGAGAACACGGAGATTCTTCTTTTGTGCCTTGGTCTTTGGCAAATATCGCTTCTATTCCTGTTGATAACTATGCAAAGGCATATAACGGCGAAAAACTTCCAGATTTCAACAAAAATGATGTTGAAGATTATATCAGAAAATCAGGCGGCATTATAATTAATGCAAAAAAATGCACAAACTATGCTATTGGTGTTACAACAGCGACTTTGTGCGAAGCTCTTGCTTACAAAACTGATTCTGTTCTTACAATTTCTACCATGCTCAACGGCGAATATGGCATAAGCGACGTATGTCTTAGCATTCCAGCAGTTGTTGGTTGCAATGGAATAAAAGGAAGAATTGCAGCTCCTCTTACAGATGCAGAAACAGCAGCTTTGCAGCACAGCGCAAATTGCTTAAAAGATGTTATCAAACAGTTAACATTTTAATTAAATCTAAAAATTTTATGAGAGGCTGTCTTTTTATTTGGGCAGCCTTTTTTATTTAAGGTTTGGCTGAGTCAATGTCTTGAGCGAAAGCGAACCTTGACCAGACAAATTGATATTCTTTGGAGTAAAACTATGGAAAAATTTAGAATAGAACACGATTCTATGGGCGAAATGAAAGTTCCTGCAGACAAATACTGGGGAGCGCAGACAGAAAGAAGTCATGAAAACTTTGAAATCGGCGTTGGACTTGAAACAATGCCACGTGAAATTACAAGAGCTTTTGGCTATTTAAAAAAGGCTGCTGCTATGGCAAATAATTGTCTAAAGCCAGAGAAAATGACGGAAGAAAAATTAAAAGCAATAAGCCAGGCTTGCGATGAAGTTATTTCTGGAAAATTGAATGAACACTTCCCTCTTGTTGTTTGGCAGACTGGTTCTGGAACACAAAGCAACATGAATGCAAACGAAGTTATTGCAAATCGTGCAAACGAAATTGCTGGTAAAAAACTATGCCACCCTAACGATGATATAAACATGAGCCAGTCTTCAAACGATACTTTTCCAACTGCACTGCATATTTCTGCTGTTTGTGTAATAGAAGATAAACTTTTTCCAGCAATCGACACACTTGTAGAAACGTTCAAACGCCTTGAAAAAGAAAACGAAGGAATTGTAAAGTCAGGACGCACCCACCTCCAAGATGCTGTTCCTATTTCCTTTAGCCAAGAAATTTCTGGCTGGAGAACCTCTTTAGAGCGCGACAAGGAAATGCTTGAATCAAGTTTGCCTTACTTAAAACAGCTTGCGCTTGGCGGAACTGCTGTCGGCACGGGGCTTAATGCTCCAAAAGGATTTGACACAAAAGTTGCAGAAAAAGTTTCGGAACTTACTGGCAAGAATTTCATTACCGCGCCAAATAAATTTCATGCGCTTACTTCAAAAGACGAATTAGTTTTTGCTCACGGAGCTATAAAAGCTCTTGCCTGCGACATGATGAAAATCGCAAACGATGTAAGGTGGCTTGCTTCTGGTCCTCGCGACGGTCTTGGCGAAATTCATATTCCAGAAAACGAGCCAGGCTCTTCTATTATGCCGGGAAAGGTAAATCCTACTCAGTGCGAAGCTGTTACAATGGTTGCCGTTCAAGTAATGGGTAACGATGCGGCTGTCGGATTTGCAGCTAGCCAAGGCAACTTTGAGCTTAATGTATTTATGCCAGTTATTGCGTACAACTTCATTCAATCTGCCAGACTTTTAGCAGAAAGCATGATTTCTTTTAATAAAAACTGCGCTGTAGGGATTACTGCAAATAAAGATAAAATGCATCACAACCTTTACAATTCTCTTATGCTTGTAACCGCATTAAATCCTTATATCGGATATGAAAATGCCGCAAAAACTGCCCATAAAGCTTATGATGAAAACATCAGTCTTAAAGAAGCTTGTGTAGGGCTAGGATTCCTTACCGCAGAAAAGTTTGACGAAGTGTTCAAACCTGAAGCAATGGCCTATCCAAAAGCATAAAATATAATTAGGACTGTTTAGAAAAATGCCTTGCTATTATTTTTATAACAGCCCTGTTTTTTTACTTTCCAAAAACTGCTGTTTGCATTATACTGAACAACAATATATTGGTATATTTCGACTTTTTGTCGATATCTTAGTTATTTATGGGAGACAGTATGAATTATTCATATTTTCCTGGTTGTACATTAAAGAACAAGGCAAAGGACTTGAACGATTATGCCCTTTCAAGTGCTAGTGCTTTGGGATTTAATCTGGAAGAAATCCCTGAATGGCAATGCTGCGGCGGTGTATATCCGCTAGCGAAAGATGAAGTAGCGTCAAAACTTTCTTCTGTTCGCGCACTGGCTGCTGCAAGAGATTCGGGAAATTCTTTAGTAACGCTCTGTTCCGCCTGTTACAATGTTCTAAAACAGGTGAACAACGATATGCAAAATGATGAAAATATTATTCTCAAGGTAAACAATTATCTTAAGCAAGATGAAATTGAATACCACGGAGAAACAAAAGTTCTTCATTTTCTTGAGGTTCTCAGAGATGAAATTGGTTGGGACAAAGTAAAGGCCGCTGTAAAAAATCCTTTTACAGGAAAAAAAATAGGTGCTTATTATGGTTGTCTTCTTCTTAGACCTGGGAAAGTTCTTCAGTTTGATGATCCTGAAAATCCTCAAATTCTAGAAGATTTTATCAAGGCAATCGGTGGAATTCCTGTTATTTATGCTCAAAGAAACGAATGTTGCGGAGCATATACTCAATTCGAAAACCCTTCTATTCCACAAACCCGTGCAAAGGCAATTCTTTCGAATGCTGAAGATATGGGAGCAGATTTCCTTGTAACAAGTTGTCCTCTGTGTAGATATAATCTTATCAAAAACAAAGCAGAAAGCAAGCTTGATGTAATTTATTTTACTGAACTTCTTGCAGAAGCTTTGGGAGTGAAGAATGCTTGATTCTGAAATTGAACTCATAAAAGAAGAAATTCTTCTTAAAAGCGGTGTGAATCCTAAAAAATGTATGGTATGTGGAAAATGTTCTGGAACTTGTCCTAACTACGATGCAATGGAATATCATCCACATCAATTTGTTCAGATGGTAGAAAATGGGGAAATCGAAAAACTTTTGAACTCAAAATCTATCTATGCTTGTCTAAGTTGTTTTGCTTGTCTGGAACGTTGTCCAAGACAAGTTGAACCTGCAAAACTGATAGACGCTGTTCGTCAAGTTGTTGAAGAACGTCGAGGTCCTTATCACCTTGATCCTGTGCAAGTACCAGAACACTTAGATGCAGATATGCCTCAACAGGCTATTGTAAGTGCTTTTAGGAAATATAAGAAATAAACGGGAATATATATGGAAAGAATTGGTGTTTTTGTATGTCACTGCGGTACTAATATTGCCGGAACAGTTGATGTAGAAAAAGTTGCAGAAGAACTTGGAAAAGTTAATGGTGTTGTTTATTCAACTCATTATACTTATATGTGTTCTTCTGCTGGTCAAAAGATGATAGAGGACCATATAAAGGACGACAAATTAACAGGTGTTGTTCTTTGTTCTTGCTCTCCTCGTATGCATGAAAAAACTTTCCGTGCATGCGCAGAAAGAGCTGGTCTTAATCCTTATAAAGTGGAAGTAGCAAATATCCGAGAACAGACATCTTGGGTTCTTAAGGATATGGAAAAAGCAACAGAAAAAGCGATTGCTTTAGGAAAAGCTGCAATTGCAAAAGCTATTCTTGATACCCCTCTTATTCCAGGCGAAACTCCGGTTACAAAAAGAGCTTTAGTTATTGGTGGAGGAATTGCAGGTATTACGGCTGCCCTTGACATTGCAGACGCAGGCTTCCCTGTTGATATTGTTGAAAAGAAAACCACAGTTGGTGGAAAAATGGCAATGCTCGATAAGACGTTCCCTACTCTCGACTGTGCTTCTTGTATAGTAACTCCAAAGATGACTGAAGTAAGTCAGAATCCTAATATAAGAATTCTTTCTTACAGCGAAGTTGTTGGCGTAAAAGGATACATTGGAAATTTTACAATAGATATAAAGCGGCATCCAAGATACGTTGATGAAACTAAATGTACTGGTTGTGGTGCTTGTATTGAAAAATGTCCAAATGCAAAAGTTCCTAACGACTTTAATTTGAATTTAAACAACAAAAAAGCTATTAACATTCCGTTTGCTCAAGCCGTTCCAAAAGTTGCAGCAATTGATTCAACTTATTGTTTGCACATGAAGGCTCTTGCAAAAGGCAAAGATGGCGTTTGCGGATTCTGCGAAAAAGCCTGTGCGGCAGGTGCTATTAATTTTAAGCAGCAGGAAGAAATTCTAACAGAACAATACGGAGCAATCATAGTTGCAACTGGTTACAATCCTATAGATTTAAAGAAGTTTGATGAATACGCTTATTCTCAAAGTCCAGATGTTGTTTCTTCACTAGAATTTGAACGACTTTGCAATGCTTCTGGTCCTACAAATGGTCATCTTCTTCGCCCTTCAGACGGCAAAGAGCCAAAAACAATTGTATTTGTTCAGTGCGTTGGCAGCCGCTGCTCAGCTGATTCTACAAAAGGCCACGAATATTGCTCAAAGGTTTGCTGTATGTATACTGCAAAACACGCAATTCTTACGCGAGACCATTATCCAGACACAAACTGCTATGTATTCTATATAGACGTAAGAACTCCTGGTAAAAACTTTGATGAATTCTATCGTCGCGCCGTTGAACAATATGGTGTTCATTATATCAAAGGTCAAGTAGGAAAAGTAACACCTCAATCCGATGGAACGCTTGATGTTCAGGGGTCTGATTTGATTTTGAACAGACAGGTTCACATAAAAGCTGATATGGTCGTTCTTGCCGCGTCTATTGAGGCAGACAAGTCGGCTCGTCCGCTTGCAACAATGCTTACAACTTCAATGGACAACAACGATTTCTTCCTTGAAGCTCATGCAAAACTACGTCCTGTAGAAAGCCCTACGGCCGGCATCTTTCTTGCAGGTTGCTGTCAAGGTCCAAAAGATATTCCGGAAACAGTTGCTCAATCTTCTGGAGCCGCTGCAAAAGCAATCTGTCTTCTTGTAAAAGACAAACTTAAGAACAATCCTTGCACAGCGCATTCTGATGAAAACGCTTGCAATGGTTGCGGACAGTGTGCAAACGTATGTCCTTACGGCGCAATTTCTTATATAGATAAAGATTTCCGAGGACCTAACAGAACTACAATAACAAGGCATATATCTCAAGTTAATACGGCTATGTGTCAAGGTTGTGGAGCTTGTACAGTTGCCTGCCCTTCAGGAGCTATGGATCTTAACGGATTCAGCAACAAACAAATTTTGGCGGAGGTAGATTCTGTTTTATAAAACTTGTTTTTATTAATAACAGAAAAAATGATTATGAGTGAAAATAAAACAAATAATCCTGGTTGGACTCCGAAAATTGTAGCGTTCTGCTGTAACTGGTGTTCCTATGCAGGTGCAGATTTAGCTGGAAACAACCGTCTTGAATATCCTGCAAATGTTAAAATTATACGCATTCCATGTTCTTGCCGTTTGAACCCTTTGTTTATACTTAGAGCTTTTCAGCGCGGTGCTGACGGAGTAATCTTGTGCGGTTGCCATCCTGGAGACTGCCATTATTCTACTGGAAACTATTTTGCACGCCGAAGAATGACCCTTCTTTTTAGTATGCTTGATTATCTTGGCATTGAAAAAGCAAGAACAAGAGTTGAATGGTGTTCTGCTGCGGAAGGTGTACGATTCGCAGGAATTATGAATGATTTTGTTGCAAAAGTTACAGAACTTGGTGAAAACAAAAAACTGGAGGATGTAAGATGCAAGACAACAAAATAACATCTCAACTTATATCACGTGCAAAAGAACTCCTTTCAGAAGGAAAAGTTCAACGCGTAATTGGTTGGCGAAAAGGTCTTTTTGATTACGATGTCACTCCAAGTGTTTTTGAAAATGCAGAAGACCTTGAAAAGAATTTTGTTTATGACGAAAACTGTGGAGCAAATCTTTCAAAGTATCTTGTAAAAATAACAAGAGAAATTGAGATTAAGAAAAGCACAACCAGAATGAATAACACAATGGCAAAACAAAGAGACCCTAATGCTCCTTGCGCCCCTATTCCTTCAGAAACAGTGCTTGTATTCTTAAAACCTTGCGACACCTACAGCTTTACAGAACTTCTAAAAGAAAACAGAATTACTCGCGACGATGTATATGTTATTGGTATTCCGTGCGATGGAATGAAAAATCCAGAAACGAATAAAATTGCAGAAAGATGCGAAAACTGCAAGAGCAAAAAGCACATTACTTATGATGAACTCATTGGCGAAGAAGGCGATATTCTAGATTCAAAGAGATTTGATGAAGTTGCAAAACTTGAATCAATGACTACAGAAGAACGCTACGAATTTTGGAAGAATGAATTCAGCAGATGTATAAGATGCAATGCCTGCCGAGATATTTGCCCTGCATGTACTTGCGAAAAATGTGTATTTGATAACAACAAACTCTACACTTCGCAAAAAGTTGCGCAGACAAGTTTTGAAGAAAGCTTGTATCACATAATAAGAGCTTGGCATGTGGCTGGTCGTTGCACAGACTGCGGAGAATGTTCTAGAGTATGCCCAGAACACATTCCTTTGCATCTTCTTAACAGAAAATTCGTAAAGGACATTAATGAAATTTACGGTCCATACACTGCCGGTAGCGACATGGAAACAAAGCCGCCTATGCTTACGTTTGTTGAAAACGATGCAGAACCAAGTATTGTATATGACCGCTCAAAAGAAGAAGGAGGTGACAAATAATGCTTGCCCTTCCATTTGAAAAAATTGATGAATTTTTTGAAGCTATTGCATCAAAGGAAAATCTTTTTATCCCTGTTGACAACACTTCTGGAAAAGCAAATTTTCAGAAATGGGAAAAAGGTGCAAAACTTTCAAATGCTCTAAAAACAGTGCGTTCTGCAAAAGACTTTTTCTTTCCTAAAGCGGAAACTCTTGTTAATTACAAGATAAATGGAAAAGAAATCTCTGTTGAAGATCCTCGCAAAGATTTAGAAGACTTTGTTGTTTTTGGAGTTCGTGCTTGTGACGCAAAAAGTTTTGAAATCATCGACAATGTTTATCTAAAAATGACACCTGTAGATTCTTACTACAAAAACAGAAGAGATCACGGAACCGTAATCACTTTGGCTTGTTCAGAACCTGAAAAGACTTGTTTCTGTTCAACTTATAAAATTGATGCGGCAAATCCTGCAGGCGATGTGAGCTGTTGGCTTACTGATGATAAGTTCTTCTTTAATGCAAATACAGAAAAAGGAAAAAAACTTTTAGATTCAGTTTTATCTTTGCTTGTTGAAACCGATGAAAATAGCGTTGAAAAAGCGAAGAAAGAAATTTCTGCAAAAATTGAAAAACTTCCATTTGCACATCTTGACCTTTCAAAATTCAAGGGCGAAGATATGCTTAAGATTTTCAATTCTTCCGTATGGAATAGAGTTTCTGAAAGTTGTCTTGGCTGTGGAACTTGTACCTATGTGTGTCCTACTTGCATGTGTTTCGACGTTAGAGACTTTGATACAGGAAATGGCATCCGACAGGTTCGTTGCTGGGATTCTTGCATGTATTCTGATTTTACTCAGATGGCAGCAGAAAATCCTAGGCATACTCAAAAAGAACGAAGCCGGCAAAGGTTTATGCACAAATTAATGTACTACCCTATGGCTCATGATGGTGTTTTTTCTTGTGTAGGTTGCGGTCGATGTCTTGAAAGTTGTCCTGTAAACATGAATATTGTAAAAGTTATTAAAGCTTTTAATGAAGAAACAACGGAGGAAAAATAATGGAACAGAAAGAATCATTTATTCCTTATGTTGGTAAAATTATTGGTATTACTCAAGAAACTCCTGATGTAAAAACATTTCGCGTTGTTGGTTTAGACGGGAAAAAACTTTTTGAACATATTCCAGGTCAATGCGCAATGTTAATTGTTCCAGGTGTTGGCGAATCTATGATTTCAATAACCTCTTCTCCTACTTTGGAAGAGTATATGGAATTTTCTATTAAAAAATGCGGTTGTGTAACTGAATGGCTGCACAACGCAGAAGTAGGACAAGAAATCTGTGTTCGAGGACCAATCGGAAACGGGTTCCCAGTAGACACAAAGCTTAAAGGAAAAGACATCCTTGTAATAGCCGGCGGTATCGGAATCGCTCCGGTTCATTCTGTAGTAAACTACATGATGGATCACCGTAGCGATTACGGAAGAATTCAAGTAATTTATGGTTCCCGTTCAAAAGGAGACCTTGTAAGGCTTGAAGAAATGCAGAAAGTTTGGATGAAACAGCCAAACTGCTCTATAAATCTTACAATTGACCGGCCAGAAGAAGGTTGGGATGGACACGTAGGTTTTGTTCCGCCTTTTGTTACAGAATGTAATCCAGATCCAGGAATGACTGTAATCATGTGCGGACCTCCGATTTTGATTCACCTTTCCCTTGATGCACTTAAAAAATTAGGTTTTAAGGATTCTCAGGTTTTTACAACTATGGAAATGCGAATGAAGTGCGGAATTGGAAAATGCGGTCGCTGCAACATCGGTGATAAATTTGTATGCAAAGACGGTCCTGTGTTCAGTTTTGATCAGCTCGGAGAATTACCTCCAGAATACTAATATTACTGACCTGCGGTAAAAACTCCCGGGGATTTTAAGGGGCGGAAAGCCCCTTAGGAGAGGGGGCAGCGGAAAACCGTAGGTTTGAAGCGAGGGGCAGGCGCCCCTTTTAGGATGTAAGATAAAAACTGCCGAAAATGTCATCAGTTTTTATCTTTAAAAGTTTGCGTTGCAAACTTTCTTATCATGTGCAATTTCTCGCTTTGCTGCGAAATTGCGTAAAAAGTCAAGTCGAAAGTTGTTGTGTCAATTTATTGACACATTTCTCATTGACTTTTTATTGGAGTATAAAAATGGCAGAAAATAAAACTCAAATGGCTACAATATATCTGTTCGGAAAAAAATACGAAGTTCCGGCAGAACTTACAGTAATGAATGCGATGGAATATGCTGGCTATCAGCTAAAAAGAGGCTGCGGATGCCGAAATGGATTCTGCGGTGCTTGTGCGACTATTTACCGCGTAAAAGGCGAAAATCAGCTTAAAACTTGTCTTGCTTGTTCACAAAAAGTTATTGATGGAATGTACATTGCAACCCTTCCGTTCTTCCCGCTTGTAAAACAGGTTTACGACATCAACAAGATTAAGCCGGAACAGGCTGTCATGATGCAGCTTTACCCTGAAATTTATTCTTGTGTAGGATGCAACGCTTGTACACGTGCATGCCCGCAGAATCTTCAGACAATGCAGTACATTGCTTATGCTCAACGCGGTGATTTTGAAAAATGCGCTAATCTTTCTTTTGACTGCATTATGTGCGGTTGCTGTTCTTCTCGTTGTCCGGCAGGAATCAGCCATCCTCAGGTTGCTGAGCTTGCTCGCCGCCTTAACGGAAAATATATCCAGCCGCAG
Organism: Treponema sp. UBA6367; assembly: GCA_002437725.1. Lineage (GTDB taxonomy): Bacteria > Spirochaetota > Spirochaetia > Treponematales > Treponemataceae > Treponema_D. The sequence goes on along the minus strand of DJRF01000026.1, from coordinate 158,763 downwards.
AGCCAGCATCTTCTTGACCGCGTAAAAGAAATCAACGAGGGAAAGTGCGAGGAACTTATTCAGAATTTGATGAAAAAGCCTTTGGCTGAAATCAAAGAGTTGTATAACACACGAGAAATTGAAAAATAATACGCCCAGGAGATAAAGATATGTACGGAAATTATCTTGACGATGCAGCTAAAATTGTTGCAGAAAAACGCGAAGAAAACCTTAAATTTGAACACGCACGTCTTACTGCGGAAGAAAAAGACGATTTGCTTTTGAAATTCCATCCGGATAGAATCAAGAGCCAGTTTGAAGAACTGAAAATCGGTCCTAACAAAGGACAGAAAGCTCCTATTGAATTGGCAAAAATGCTTGAGGCAAAGCCAAGAATCGAACCAGAACACATTGACTTGAACCATGTTGACTATGAAACCGATGTTCTTGTTATCGGTGGTGGTGGCGCTGGAACTTCTGCGGCAATCATGGCTTCTGAAGCAGGCGCAAAAGTTTTGCTTGTAACAAAACTCCGCGTTGGCGATGCAAACACCATGATGGCAGAAGGTGGAATCCAGGCTGCTGACAAACCGAATGATTCGCCTGCTCAGCATTACCTTGACTGTTTTGGTGGCGGACACTTTGATGGGAAGCCGGAACTTGTTTATACTCTTGTAAACAAAGCTCCTTCTGTAATCAAATGGCTGAACGACCTTGGTGTTGAGTTTGACAAAATGCCAGACGGAACAATGGTTACAACTCATGGTGGCGGAACAAGCCGAAAACGTATGCATGCCTGCAAGGATTATTCTGGGGCTGAAATCATGCGTACACTCCGCGATGAGACTTTTAACCGCAAAGACAACATAACAGTTGTTGATTTTACATCTGCAATCGAACTTATCAAGAATGAGAAAGGCGAAGCTTGCGGTGCAGTTCTTATGAACATGGAAACAAATGAAATCTACATCGCAAAGGCAAAAGTTGTTATTCTTGCAACTGGCGGTGCTGGTCGTATGCATTACCAGGGATTCCCTACTTCTAACCATTACGGTGCGACAGCCGATGGTCTTGTGCTTGCTTACAGAGCCGGAGCAAAGCTTTTGTATCAGGATTCTTTGCAGTATCACCCTACAGGAGCCGCTTACCCAAGCCAGATTCTTGGAAAACTTGTAACAGAGAAAGTACGCTCTCTTGGCGCAAAACTTATCAATAAGAATGGTGAAGTTTATATTCACCCGCTTGAAACACGCGACGTAAACGCTTCTGGAATTATCCGCGAAGTCCGAGAGGGCCGTGGCGTTCACAACGATGTTCAGGACGCTGTTTGGCTTGATACTCCAATGATTGATATGATTCATGGAGAAGGCACAATCTTGAAGTCAATTCCTGCGATGTACAATATGTTCATTAAATACGGAATCGACATCCGCAAGGAGCCGATTTTGGTTTACCCAACGCTTCACTATCAGAACGGCGGTGTTGAAATCGACAAGACTTGCCACACAAACGTAAAGAATTTGCTTGTTGCAGGTGAAGCTTCTGGCGGTGTTCACGGAACAAACCGCTTGATGGGAAATTCTTTGCTTGACGTTGTTGTATTCGGCCGCGAAGCTGGAATTGAAGCTGGAAAAATGTTCAAGAATATCCAGCTTTCCGACACCTCAAAAATGAACCTTGACCATGTAAAGGCGTTTGAAAAGGAACGGGACGCAGCCGGAATCAAAGGCGATGAAGTTTCTCCAAAACTTTTGCCGCGCTACACGCACGGTAACAAGGAATTCGAGAAGGCAATTCCTGGAGCAAGTAAATAGCTGAAACAAAACTGCTTTGATTGTTCAGAACCCTTTCTTGCCATTTTTTTGAAGTGGCGGAAAGGGTATTTTTTTCATTCCAAAGCAACGGAGCAAAACTCTTGAGCGTAAGTATGTATTGACCGCAATCAAAGTTTTTCATAAGATAATAATGTGTTTACCGCAACTAAAATAGAAACAGAAATCCTAAAACTTCTCGGCAAAAAAGACACTCAAAAAAGCGAGCCGATTGAGTTTGAAGAACAGCAAATAATAGAAGAAATCTGCAAAACAAAAGAAAAAGATTCCGCCGTAACGACGCAAATAATACAAAACGCGCTGGAAGGCTGCATTGCAAAAGGCTTTGCAGCTCAAGCAAGCGGCGGAATTAAAATCACAGACGAAGGAAAAAGGCAGATTTAAATTTACTGATACAAAGCGTTGTACTGCTTTGCAATCTGCTCCCAGCTGTAAAGACGCTTTCCTGCCTCGCCCATTTTGCGCGCGATTTTTTCACTAAGAGATTCCGAATCGAGTTCGGAATGACAAAGTTTTTTCATCAGATTCTGCAAATTTTCTGGAGTTTTCCAGTAAAGACATTTTTCTTCGGTTGTGGCGCGGTTGTAAACGCAGTCAAACGCAAGAATCGGAAGAGAAAGATTCATCGCCTCAACAAGAGATGGATTCGTTCCGCCTGCGCTGTGTCCGTGAATATAGACAAGGGCATTTGAGCGAAGCCAGTTCACGGTGTGCCCCTCATAAATCGGATCAAGCAGGTGGATATTTTTGCATGCGCTGAATTTTTTCTTTAAGCCACGGCCGTATTCCGACTTTTCCCAGTTGCCCACAAAAACAAGCGTCTCGTCCGGCATTTTAGAGAAAGATTCAAGAATAACATGGACATTGTTTTCAGGCTCAATCCGGCAGACGGTAACCGCATAAGGCTTTTTGCAGAACGGATATTTTTCAAGCAAAGAATCGTCCTGAACGCGCGAAACCTGGTCGCCGCCATACGCAATCAGCTCAACTTTCTTGTTTTTTACGATTTTTGAATATTCAGATTTTATATAGTCGGTGATTCCCTTGTTGTCGCCAATCACAACGTCAGAATATTTCACAGCCATTTTTTCGCTGAGCTTTAGAATCTTTTTTGCGCACCACTTCCATTTATCGCGCCGCCATTCAAGCCCGTCAATATTCGTTATGATTTTTCCCTTGAAAATCCGCCTTGTATATGGAAGAAAAACGCAGCCTGAAACACCAAGAACCAGCATTATGTCTGCTTTAGCAACAACCGAAAGTTTCATCGACTTGAAATCATAAAAAATACTGTCCTTGCCGTTCGCGTCCATTTCAAGATAAACAAGTTTTGCGCCCTTGTACGACTCCAATCGTTTTCCATATTTCCTGCCCGAACAGAAAACCGTGTATTCAACATTCGGCGGAGTAAAATCCAGCAAGTTGTCCACAAGCGACTCAAAACCGCCATAGCAGGCAGGAACGCCAACCGTGCCGATAACAGAAACGCGAAGTTTTTTAGGATTCTTTGACGGAATATTTGATTCAGGCATAAACTGCTCCTTTTTTATTTTTATTGACAAACACATTACATTCACATATATTCAAATTATAGGTACAATTTTTTATTGTTTTTGGAGGCGAATTATGGCAAGCACATTGGTACAAATTAGAGTAGACGAAGATTTGAAGAACGAGGCGACAAGCATTTTCGAGCAGCTCGGACTTGATTTGCCGACAGCGTTCAGAATTTTTCTTAAAAAATCCGTTGAAGAAAGAGGTATTCCATTCAGCATGAGAATAGAAAGAAAAATTTCTCTTAAAGAAGGAAAAAAAGCTTTTATGCAGCTTAGAAAAGAAGCAAAGAAAAACGGACTTCAAGAAATGACTCTTGATGAAATTAACGCAGAAATCCGCGCATACAGAGAGGAGAAATAAAATATGAAATATTATGCTGTCATTGATACAAATGTTATTGTCTCTGCTCTGCTTTCTAAAAATGAAGATTCTGCAACAGTCAAAACTGTTTTTAAGATTTTTGATAAAACCATAATCCCGGTTTTTAGCAATGAAATTATTGCTGAATATTCTGAAGTTCTTTCCAGAGGAAAGTTTAAAAATAAGTTTTCGACAAAAAACGTTCATAAAGCAATCAAAATGATTCTTGACAATGGCATTGAACTTTCTGGCATTCAAACAGAAGAAAAACCTTCCGACCCAAAAGATGCGATTTTTTATGAAGTTACAATGGATTCCCGCCAAACTGCTGACACTTTTCTTGTAACTGGTAATATCAAAGACTTTCCGATAAAACCGTTCGTGGTAACTCCAAAAGAAATGATGGAGATTATGAAGAAAGATAAGAATGGAAAGAGGTGATAAAATATATTTATGAACTAAAATATTCATCTTTTATCTCCCATTTTCTTTGATTCACATACTGCGTTTTTCACAAGTTTAAGTGCTTTCAATTTATTCTTAGAAATCAAAATTATTCCAAACGCAAAAATCAATGTCCGTCTGCACAAAGCTGATTTTTCATGATCTGAAAGACATTCGCAATTTTTTGAAAGACAGAGACCGTTTCTCAGCATATAAAAGTATCGGAAATCAGAACGGAGCGTTATTTTCTTCCCCCAAATTTTTTTATAAGAATCTCCAAGCTGATGGTGAATTGAAATATCAGGAAAACACAATGTTTCTATTCCAATTTTTCTTGCCCGCCAGCAGAATTCAAAGTCAACATAATCAATAAAAAGCTCTTCTTTCATTCCGCCGATTTTCTGAAAAACTTCCTTGCAGAAAATCATTCCCGAAGAAATTGCATGAAGAACTTTGACAGCATCGCTTCCCGACGGAACAACAGATTTTAACATTGAAACAGAAACCGGCTCTTTCTGATTTTTTACTTCATTAAAAAAGGTCGGCGCATAGATTTTACTTTTGCCAAATGATTTTATTTTCTTTTCAAAGTCGACGACATAATTTTCCGGGAAAACAGTATCCTGATCAGATAGCAAAATCCATTCCGAGCCAAGCTCAATCGATTTTTCAATTCCCCGGTTCTGCGCATAGGCAATTCCAAAGTTTTTTTCAAGCTGAATCTGAATAATTTTTTCATTTTTAAATTCTGGAAAATCAAGTTTTTCTGAACTGTTTTTTACGATTACAATTTTTTCGACCTGCGGAAAAAGCGATGAAACACAAGCCTTTAACTGAGAAAGATTCGGATTATAGGTTACGATTACGGCTGAAAAAAAGTTCATTATATTTTCCATGCTCTTGCTAAGTGAGACACTCTTTCCGATTCAGGCGGAAGTTTCATATAATCACCGTATAAAGATTTCAACACATAACCACTGTCATTTGGAATATTGAATTCAAAACCTTCAAAACGCCCCTTTTTAGTTGGAAAAATTTTGTTAATATCGAAAACAGGTTTTCTTGTGTTGTTTTCCCATATATAATTAGTTACATAATGTGTATTTCCAGAATTAAATATCCTTGATTTTTTGTCACATAATTTTGGTATGTCGAAAAAATATCCAATAAGATGTGCCAAAGGAATCAAAAATACGGAATTTACAATTTTTTGTATTTTCGTTATGCCAATGTTTCCACTTTTTATAATAGACTTAACAAGAATTTTATTCCAAAAATCAATCTTTTTTGCATTTCTAATATGTTTTTTTCTATTGCTAGAAATTTTATCCAATGGAAAAACATCAATCCAAATTCCATACTGATATTTAGATTCTATCTCCTTTTCTTCAACACGCGTTGTATCATCAGTAATTTTTAAAAAGCCAAAAGGGTAATTTTTATCTCCAAGATTTTTGAATTTCAAATCTTTAAAAGAATTTTCAAATTCAAGTTTTAAAAGAAGAAGTTTATCGTAATCTTCGCGCGACATAAAAACATCTATGTCATCATCCCAAGGAATAAAACCTTTATGTCTTACACAACCAAGTAATGTTCCGTATGCTAAAGTATATTCAAGATTATTTTTTTTGCAAAAATCATCGAACGACCTTAAAATGTTCAGCTCAGTTTCTTTTATTGTTTTTAAATTTAACTCTTTCATGAATTTATTTATCTCCTCGTATTTGCATACTGGCTTTATTAGTCTTATTTAAACGCTCCAAACCGTTACTATTAGTTCCGAAAGCTTCATGAGTCCAATAAAATTGATATGGATTGTAAGCAACATGTGTTGGTGCTTCAAAAAATATGCTTTTGTTAAAACAAAAACAAAGTGCAATTATTATCGCAGGAACAATTACAGTCTTTTTATAAATCGAAATTATTTCTATCAAAGTAAAAATCACAAATATTGAAAAATACGTACATAGCCTTGTGCTTATAGTCGAGAGACTTGGAAAACCAAAATAAAGAAACATAAAGAGACACATTCCATTAAAATAAAGTACATTTCCTTTTTTTCTTAATACAATTCTGTCAAACAAGACTGTAAAAAAAGTAAGAATATAGACTAAAGACTGACCTGTTATCTTTCTAGCTGTGGCTAGTACCGCAATTTGAGTGTATGCATATAGCTTCCTAAACAATGGATTTGAAGGAAGAATCTTTAACATCAATTCAAGCAAAGCAGGCAATAAGTCCAAGCCGACAAAATAGAAAACTATGAACAATAAAGTAACAGTCCCGACATTCTTTTCTTTCATTTTAAAAAGCGGATAATACATAAAAATCAGAAATAAACTTGAAAAATGGAAGCAAGTAGCTAATGCAACATAAAATAGATATTCCTTAAATGATATATTTTTCTTTTTTAATATTCCAAATATGAATATAGCAGCAGCAGTTGACTGCCTTATAATCACAAGGTCATAATAGAAAAAATACATAGCATAATACAAAAGAACAAAAAGGCATTTGTACTTTTTATCAAAATCTGTATTTTTTTCAAGAAAAATAGCCATCGTAACAAAACGAATTACTTCACAAAAAAAGAAAATCCATTGGTAACTGCCAAACAGTTTTGCAAAATTAATCACAACTTGAAACAATGGCTCTATAACGCCCCACTCTTTGTCAAGCCCGTCATACATTAGCTTATATCCAGGCCAGTCTCCTCCTGTTTCAAAACGAAAACCGCCAATAATAATCAATGCAAAGATCATTGAATAAAAAAGAACATTAGAAAGATAAACTTCGCTTTTTCTAAACGAATACATACTGCAAATAGAAAAAAACAAGATAAAGCCAAAAACTACAAGGTAAAACATTTTTCTACTCCTTCAAGAATAGTTTCCGGTCTTAAATCTTTTACGAAAACTGCTTTTTCGTAATTTTTCAGCTTTTCCCCTTGTGCCCCTAAATTCAAACTTACAATATACAAACCAAGCCTCATAAATTCACTTACAGCATAGGAAAATGTTTCCGGCAAAATTGAAGTGAACACAACCACTCCAATTTTGCCGGATTCCAGTATTTCCGGCAAAAATTTTAAATTATATTTTCCTGAATATTCCACAAAACGAGAGTTATGGTGAAAAAAGAATGGAGCTTTTCCAACTATATAAAATTTTCTGTTTCTTGCTTTTTTTATCCTTTTTACAAGTTTTTTTATAACGTTTTTTCCTTTTGGAATATTTGAACAATTGCCAACAACAGCAATATTGCAAGCATTTTTTATATTCAGCGGCGAAAAAGTACAATAATCCATTGAATGAGGAATTACTGAAATTCTATTTTTTATCTCCGGAAAAACCGAAGTCAAAATTTCTTTCGAAGAATTAGAGAAACAAACAATTTCATTTACAATCTTGAAATATCCATGCCAAAGCCTTCTCCATATTTCAGCCTTTTTTTCTAATTTGCACCCAGAACATTTTAAGCCACAATATTTTTCTTTTAGCAAAAGAGTTGCATTGTTTTTATTGCAAATGCAATGATAATCATGAACAAGGTACTTATTGAAAGATGTTCGAAAATTATTCATGACGAACAATAATATTTGCTCTGGATTTTTATAACCGCAAAGAGAATTGACAATCACATTCTTGATTTTCAGGCTTTTCACAAAATTAAAAACATTCTTTTTAGTCGCAATAAGTTTATCTTCAGCATTTTCAATAGAAAAGCAAAAATCATTTCTATAAGAAATAACACGGAAAATCAGAACGTTTTCTGCATAAAAATTCTGTTTTTCATAGTTTAAAGTTCCGCCACCAAGATTATGTGTGAAAACAACAGTATCAATATTATCTGAGTTCAATAGATTCAGCTTCTGCCGTTGAAAAAGAAGTTTCAGCAGAGTTCTTGAATTAATGAGAAGATATTTTATAGATATGCCTAGAATATGAAGGAATGGATTCATTTTTTAGTCCTCATCGCATAAATGGCTTTCATTAATAGAAAATTAAAATCAATCGCCATGAATAAAAAAAAGTTCCGAATTTTATTTTTAGATTTATAAAACTCATAATACTTTTTTTTGCTATTATTTAATAAAGTTTGACGTGCTGTCTCTTTTGAAAAATTCTTTTTTATTGATACACTTTCAAAATGGTCATATTGAATTTTTGTCGCAAGAATAACTTTGTAATTCAACTTTCGTATTTTTTCACAAAATATGCGCTCTTCGCAAAATAAGAAAAACCTATCATCAAACCTTATTCCTTCTTGTAGAATTTTTTTAGGCATCATCAAAAATGAACCAGGTAACACATCAACAGAAACATTATCTTTATCAAAATAATTCTGCTTATAGCAGACCAATTTCTGTGCATATCTTCTGAAGACTGGAACAGAAGATAAAGAATCATAAAAATATCCTGGTTGTTTCCATGCCGATATTTTATATATATTTTGGTCTTTTATATTCATCATTGGAGCTAATGCACCAATATTTTTATCAGATTTTGCAATTTGTAATAATTGTTTTAAGTTTTCTTCAGAAATACAAATATCCGGATTAGAAATCACCACAAAATCTGACGTAAAATTATTATTTAAGTAAAAATTAATACCAAAATTATTTCCGTAGGAATAACCTCCATTTTTGTCAGATTGAATTACGGTAACTTTTTTTGAATGTTTATATTCATATTGTAGTTTAGAATATGAGTCGTCTGTAGATTTGTTATCAATAAGAATGATATATTCAATACAAGAACAACAAAACAACTTATTTACCAGTTTTTTTGTTGTTGATGCATCATTATAATTTAAGATAATAAAAACACAACTTAAATTCTCCATTTATTCTACCTACCCAATTTCAAAAATCTATTTTTGTATTTACTTAATAGATTTTTATGATACTTACTCAACTCATAGTTTTCAGGATTCAAACCAATCTCTATATACTTCAAAACAGAGTCCACTATCTGCCTAAACTCAATACCATTTTTTAATGCTTTCCTAAAAGAATTCTTATATTCTCTATTTCCATTTTATTTTTCTCCTTGTATTTATTATCAATTAAGACAATTAGATTTAGAACTCTATATATAATCACATCATTACTGAAATTATCACGACCATTTTTTATTATTTATGCTCCAAAAACCGCCGCAACATTTTCTTCAAACAGTTGCTTTTCCTTTTTTATAAAATTTGTGTAATCTATCTGCTTGTTATTCCAAATTGCATAATTATCAAAAATTTGTTTTATTAATGTTGATATAACGGAGATGTTTTTTGGACTTTTATCAAATTTTTCTTCAATTGGAACATCTTCAAAATATTTTGCACTACCATTTTTGCCAGTAATAACGATGCAACCTTGCATTCTTGCTTCACGTGGAATTCTGTCTTTTCCTGGATGATTTCCGAAATCAATATAAACTTTAGCACGTGCCAGAAGATTCAACACTTGCATCCTCGTCATATTTTCTATAGGAACAAAGTTTATATCAGGATTCCTTTTTATTATTTTATTAGTAAACTTAAATCCTTTCGCAGGACTATAAACCACAATATTTTCTTTATTAATTTCACCAGTTTTTCCAGAGAAAAAGTCATCATTCAGATAATCTGAAAGATAAATTGGTGCAAGACTATGCTTTTTGCATTCCTCTACTGCATATATACTCTGACACAAATGAAAATGAATGCTTTGAACAAATTTAGAATCCATGGAAAGATAATTTTCTGGATTCATTACATTTCTTGTAAAAAAGGAACGTTTTACAAAACGTAAAAATCCCCATGTAGCAATTCTATATTTGATTGACTCCATGCAAAAATAACGAAGATAAAAATTATCTACCGAAAGCCACCAAATTGCTTTTTGAATGTTTTTATATTTTTTTAAGATAAAAACATTTGTTTCAGGAACAATTACTAGATTTTCTGGTGAATCCTCAATTTCAGGAAGCAGCAGATAAGAATTTATATATTGCTTATACTCATCAATTATTTTGTATGAATGGTTAATGTTTCCAGCATAAGCAATATGAGCACAAAATCCATTCTTATTCAAAGTAAATACAAGTTGATGAAGTAATTCTGGACCACCGGTTTTTATACCAGGGGGACAAACAACGTATATTTTTTTTGCAATAATTTTTTTGCTATCTTTCATTCTCTTTCTCCCAGTCTTTCATGCACTTTTCAATCACGTCGTCCATGTCGTAGTATTTGTATTCCGCAAGCCGGCCGCCGAAAATCACCTTGTCTTGGGCCTCTGCAAGCTCCTTGTATTTCTTGTAGACTTCCACATTTTTCGCGTCATTCACCGGGTAGAAGGGTTCGACTCTCTCGTGCCATTCGGTTGAGTATTCCTTTGAGATTACCGTCTTGTCCTGCTGGTAGAACGGATTTTCCGGCTCAAAATGCTTGTGCTCTATGATTCTTGTGAATGGCTCGTCGTGGCTTGTGTAGTTCACAACCGCGTTTCCCTGGAAATTCTGCACCCCGAGTGTCTCTATCTCAAAACGGACTGTGCGGTATTCAAGTTTTCCAAACTTATAGCCAAAGAATTCATCGATTTTTCCTGTGAACACGATTTTTTCCGCCATGCCATTCCATTTCTCTCGGTCCTTAAAATAGTCTTCACCGCATATCGTCTCAATTCCGCAAAGCAATCCTTCCGTCAGTCTGTTGTAGCCGCCAATCGGGATTCCCTGGTATGCGTCGTTGAAATAGTTGTTGTCAAAGGTGAACCGCACCGGAAGCCGCTTTATGATGAATGCAGGAAGCTCTGTGCAAGGTCTGCCCCACTGCTTTTCGGTGTATTCCTTCACCAGAGTCTCGTAGATGTCGCGCCCCACAAGGCTTATTGCCTGCTCCTCAAGGTTTTTCGGCTCAGTGATTCCGCTTTCATTTTTCTGCTGCTCGATTTTTGCCATCGCTTGTGCAGGTGTTGTTACGCCCCACATCTGGTAGAAAGTGTTCATGTTGAACGGCAGGTTGAAAAGTTTTCCATGGAAATTTGCGACCGGAGAGTTCGTGTAGCGGTTGAACGGAACAAAGCTGTTCACAAAATCCCAGACTTTCTTTTTTGAGGTGTGGAAGATATGCGCTCCATACTTGTGGACATGGATTCCATCTACGTTTTCGCAGTAGATATTTCCGCCGAGCTGAGGGCGTTTGTCTATGACAATGCCTATCTTTCCGGCTTTAGCGGCAAGATAGGCAAAAGTCGCCCCGTATAAGCCGGAGCCCACGATGAGATAGTCGTAATGTGAATGTTTTGTTTGAGTTGTTCCAGCCATTTACATTCTGGCTGAAAAGATAAATAAGTTTTAGAACATCAAAAAATCAGTCTTCTTTATAAGAAAATGTCTTTCCACATTCCGACTGTTTTTGTGCGATTTGGAAATTTCTTTTTATACACAGAATTTTTCAAAGCTGAAAATCCGTTTTTCTCATAAAACTTCAATACATCAGGATTATGCTCAATATCAGCATCAACAGAGACAAGACGGCAAGCCATAAAATTTTCATTTGCCTTGAACGCTTTCGCACAGGCAAAACGGATTAAATACGAGCCTATATGCTTATACTTTTCTTCAGACGAGTCACTTACTGCAAGTTTTGCAATCTTAAGAGCCAGAAGAAACAAAAAAGGAATTTCTTGCAATCCTGCTTTTTTCTTTTCTCTCGGATTCAAAGCAACTGTGTCTGCGACAAACGAAATATAAGCAATAATATTTCTTGTTTCTTTTTCAAGCAATAAAAAAGTCTGAGAAATAAAAAGAGACTGGTAGCTTAATGCGTCAAAATACAGGAAATCCTTGTATTCAGCAAATTTTTTATCAACAGAAAAACTTTCATTCAGATTTTTCTCAGAGAGTTTTTCAATTACAACTAATGAAGAAACATCCTCTGAAAGAAAATCAGTCATCTGCACAAACCTTGCTGAACATTTCTGATTCTTTCTGCATTTTTTTGATTTGTTCTTTGGAAGGTTTTTTCAGAACAGAAGCGACAATTTTTTTCCAAATATCCAGAGTTTCCGCAATAGACGGCTGAACAGGTTTTATCGTTGCCATTTGAATACCTCCTACAAATCAAAATATATCACAGTCATTTCCAAAAATCAATTTATCTTTTCAGTCTGCCTCCTTTTGATTACTTTTATAAAATCTGCCTGAAAGCTGCTCTAAAAATTCAACAAAGAGTGAATCTTTAAGAACAAACAGGCATAATGAATAGATCAGAACTCCAGAAAGAATTCCTAAAACCAGCTCAATTGAATAAGCCTTAAAATACCTGCCTACGCAAGAAACACAAATCGACATGACAAGCAAAGAGAGCAGAACCTTAAAAAGATGGACAATCATTTTTTTTACGTCAAAGTATTTTCTTGCCCAAACAAGTTGGATAGCCGTCACTGAAAATTCAGCGCAGACTGTTCCGCCTGCGGCCCCTATTGCCCCAAAATGCGGAATAAAGATCATGTTCATCGCAAAATTTACAGCAGCGCCAACAATAACCGAAAAAAGCGTATATCTTTCTTTTCCGACTGACATAAAAATCTGGATTCCAACGACATTGCTTACCCCTATAAGCACAATCACCGCATTCATAATCTTCATCACAGGAACTGCAGACAAAAACTGCTCTCCGCTGAAAAGAAGAACAGCCGGCTCAGCAAGGATAAAAAGACCTGCCGCGCACGGAACCGAGAACATAACGACAAACTGCAATGCCTTGTTTGCAAGACGCAGAAATTCATTCCTGTCTTTATCTGCATAATAAGACAAACGCGGAAGAAGCACGGCTGTCGCGGCTGTTATCATCATTATGACCATGCGGTTTATTTTTGTTGCCGCGGTATAGATTCCAACCGCCTCGTCGCCCTTTATAAAGCCTAGCATTGTAGTGTCCAAAACTGTGTAGATGCTGACAGCCGCGCTCATTGCAAAAAGCGTAAAAACCGGTTTCAGATGCTTTTTCAGATTCCTGGCTTTTATCTTAAAATCAACAAAATGTCTTGCATGTATAAAATTGCAGATGTTGCTTCCAACAGATGACACAACGCTTATCCCTGCGTATTTAAGATAGTCATTCTGGTTCCGGACAAAAATAAACAGAAGAGTCAGGCTTATGAACTGGAAAGCGATAGACCGAACCGTTATATACTTGAATTCCTCAAGTCCTGTATAAAGCCAATCCATGCCAAGAGTCGTAAAAAGAATTGACGCGCCGCAGACACACAGCAGTTTTCTATAGCTCTCAAACGCAGGAACAACAGCCAACGCAAGCGCAAAAAGGATGTATGAGACAACCGTGGAAATCATATTCAGGGAAAAGACTTCTTTCACAAAAACAGAGAGTTTTTCTCTGTCATCACGTAGCTTCGCGCTTTCCCTTACCGCATAAGTGCTGATTCCAAGCGCGGCAACCAAAGCAAAATAGCTTACAATCGACTGTGCAAAATTGACCTTTCCTATATAGACCGGTCCAAGCACACGGCTTGAATACGGAAAAGTTATAAGCGGAAACACAAGCGACATGACAGTTTTTGTCATGTTAAGCACCGCATTCTTTTTCAGTGACTTGGGAGAAAGTGTATTTTCCGGGGACTTTTCTGTTTTGCCGCTCATAAAAATTAAATAACCTCTTCTACCTCTTCCTCCCTCACCATTTCCCTACACGAGTCATAAACCACCTGCACTTCAATCCCTGTGGCTGAGCTTGCCGAAGCCACACTTTCAATCACGCTTTTCCGCACTTCCTCGCCGCCAAGCCACACAGACTCATCTTCATCAGCAACCGGCGACAAAGTGCATATATATAGAAGAATTTGTTCAGTTTTGTCCGTTCTTAGCCGTTCAAGCACAAAGGAAAGCATAGCCTCTGTAACGCCGTTCGGAAAAATCACAATATCTTTTTCCGCCCAAGAGCCGCCGGTTTCGCTTGTGAGAAAATCGTGCATTTCGTTTATTTTTTTCTGCGTGAATTCGTCTGGCGCGGAGCCGCAAAGAATGGCGTGTCGGGTCAAAATCTTCTCCTAAACATTGCTATTATCAACATTATAAATTGCTTTTAGACAATTTTCAAGTATTGCTGATAGCAACATAATAATTTTAATGACAGATATTCTTTTGGTTTTAGGAAACAATATTAGAAAAATAAGAAAGGAATTTGGCTGGACTCAAGCGGATTTGGCGGAAAAATCAGGAATTTCAGTTCCTTTTATGACACAGATTGAACTCGGAAGAAAATCCGCCTCACTGGAAGTTGTCCAAAATATTGCGGCTGCACTGAATGTTTCCTATAAGCAACTTTTTGAAGAAAACAGTTCTACTTCTCAAGAAAAAACAAATTTTTCATTGCTGGAACAAAACATCACTTCCTCTGTTGTAAAGAAAATCCATGAAGAATTTGCAAGGATAAAATAGATTTTGAAATTAAAATCATTTATAGCAAAGTTGTAAAAATCAACTATTTCTCGTTTCAGACATCAACTTCATGCAATCCTCACTTTTCTCCTTCTTATTGCTTAAAAGCACGCATCCCTATATAATAGAACAATCTAATATTTTTCGAGGTTAAAATGACTGGTTATCTAGGCGGAGTCCTTTCTTCTGGGCTTTCATTTGTGTTTATCATTTTTACGATAGGCGCTCTAGGCTATCTTGTTGGTGGTATCAAAATTAAAGGAATTGAACTTGGCACTGCGGGAGTTTTGCTTATCGCTCTTCTTTACGGCGTTCTTGTAAGTTATGTTCCAAATTTTAATGTTCAAGGCACTGAAATTACCTTATGGAATTCAGCTATCAAAGGAAATTTTGGTATTGTTTCAAACATTGGAACCGCGCTTTTTGTTACGGCGGTAGGTCTTATTGCAGGTCCAAAGTTCTTTAGAAGTTTTAATAAAAGCACATTTTCCTACATTATTCTTGGCGTAATTGTTATTGCAATTGGAACTATTACGGCTGTAATTTTTGTAAAGTGTGATAAAAATCTTTCTCCAGAAATGGCAGTCGGTCTTCTTACAGGAGCTTTAACTAGTACTCCAGGTTTGAGCGCGGCAAAAGAAGTTGCACAGAATGCTGACCAGACTGTTGCCGGCTACGGAATCGCATATCTTTTTGGAGTAATGGGCGTTGTTCTTTTTGTTCAGATTGTTCCAAAAATTTTAAAAGTTGATATGCAGAAAGAAGTTGAAAACTTCAAGGCTGCAAATTCAATTCAAGTTCCAGACCCAAAAGGAAAACTTGTAAAACTTGATCCGTTTGACTTCTTCCCTTTTGTATTAGCCGTTGCTTTTGGCTGCATTATCGGTGCAATCAAGATTCCTGTGGGAACAACTCAAACCGTAGCGGCAGATGGTGAAATTATTAAGCAGATTTCTTACTTCAATCTTGGCAATTCTGGTGGTTGCCTAGTAGGAGGCTTGATTGTTGCACACTTTGCCCACTTAGGATTTTTGGATCTTCGCATTAAAAAGGAAACATTAAACTTTATGCGCGAACTTGGGCTTGTTCTTTTCTTGATTGGAGCAGGTGTTCCTGGCGGTGTAAATTTTGTTGCTAATTTCCGCGTTTCTTACTTCTTGTACGGTGTTGTTCTTACTTTGATGCCTATGATTGTAGGTTATATCATTGCTCGCTATGTATTCAAGCTTAGCATTTTGAACAATTTGGGTTCTATTACCGGCGGCATGACTTCAACTCCTGCTTTGGGAACTTTGATTGCAACTGCTGGAACTGATGAAGTTTCAAGCGCGTATGCCGCAACCTACCCTTTTGCACTTGTTTCAATAGTTCTTGCGGCAAAAATAATTGTAATGGCTTTGTAGTCTGTTGAATTAAAAACATAAAAAAGGACTGTTTCTTAATTTTAAGAATCAGTCCTTTTTTATTTAGCTTAAACTTCGAGTTTAAAAAAAATAATAAACGTAAGCGAAGTTACAATTGAGACGTTTAGCTCTAATGTTTTAATACTTCAAAACTTTGTATTTTAAAATAGCCATCTTTTGATTGATGAAATTCTACTTTTTGAGAATTGGAAGAAAGTATTGTCCCTACAAATCTTATTTTTTTTCCCTGAAGCCTTAATAATTCTTCTTTGGTTTCTTTGCTACATTCTGCTGTATAATTTTTTCCTTTTTCGGTTTTTATTACAGGATACACAAAAGGTTCATTTCCGCTAGCAATTATAGTTCCAACAATTTTAACTTCTTGGAAATCGTGTTTTCCAAAAGATGTGAATAAACTAATTGCAATGCAAACGCATACAAATAAAAATGATATTTTTTTCATGCTAGTTACCTTTTTTATAATATTAGTCTGGCTCATATAAAAGCACAAAATGAACGTCAGGGTCTTTTGGAAGCGAAAAATTAATTTCCAAAATATTTTTTCCAATATAATGCAGTGAAAATCCTCCTATTCCAAGAGGAACTCTTCCATCTTCTTTGAACGGCGAAAAAATTGAAGGATACAATTCACCGTCCTCTATATCCTTATAAAGATTTATTTCAGACGAGTAAATATCGTCAAATTTCTTGTTTAAAGAATACATCGATGTTTCATCATCTGTTGCTAAAAGACATTCAGAAAAACCGTCAACAATCTCTGAAAATGAAAAATCTTTACCAGAAATTTCACTTACTGCAATTTCAACGGAATCTTTTCCTGCATAAGAATTTGAAACAATTTCTTTTATAAGTGATGTACCATTAAAATTGCGTACAAGAAATGCTCCAAATGTGTACGCGTTCGCATACGAAGACAATACATCGTTTCCAGAGTTCCAGTTTTCAAATCCTAAATAATAGCCGCTTGTAAAAGTGTACAATCTAGAATATAGCGGATTTTCTTTCATTTTACTTCTAGAATTGCCAGTAACTTCAATCATGTAGTCTTCGCAAACCATAGAAAGCATTTCTGTATACCAGGTAGGAATTTCTAAAACGTTTTGACGCACTGTTTTATTCAAAAAACATAAAAGATGCTGATATTCATGAGCAAGAGTTGAGTAAACGGTTTTTTCATATTTTTTAAGAAAATAATCATCAATATATATTATTTTTCCTTCATTTGACTTTTTGAAAGCTGATTGTTTGTAAACGTCTGCTCCGTAAAAATATCCAAAAGTCCCACTAGTTTGATTATATGAGGAATCTTGATCAATATCAAAAACAAGAATTTTAATTGGGTCTGATGCAGAAGACTCTATAAAAGATGGATTTGCCGAGTTTGCTATAGCTGTGTCTTGGGTAGAACTAAAAACTTCTGTTTCCTTTTTGTAAATTTTGTCAAACACAGTTGCAAGATTTTTTAAATCAGTTTCTGAAACTTTTCCATTCAAAAGCTTTTGTTTATCTGTAAAATCAGAGTAATTGCTGTCTTTTTCAGAAACATAATAAACTTCGCAATAAGTTCCTGACGCCTTCTTTTCAAATTCTACAAGTACAGATTCTTCATTTTTATTAAAAATATAAAATTCGTTTTCGCCTTTTTCCTTTTCATTAATTGCAGTTGCCCTGATTTTATTAAGATAGAGACAGGGATTTCGTTCAAATTGCCTTGCTTTTTCAAATTCTTTTATATAAGGAACGGTTGCATTTTGGTCATTTGATTCCAAACTTTTTGTAGAATTTTGCAAAAGTTCTTTTTGATAAAATTCTTTTGAATCTTGAAAAGAGTTTCGCAAAATTTGAGAACTTCTTTCTTTTGTTGTGTAATTTTCCACCCAACCAGTTTTTGTAGCTTGAACCCATTCACTATTTTTATTTTCACTAGGATTATTTGATTTTAACAAAAATACTTTGCCAGTTTTTTTAGGAAAAGTTATTTTTTCACTATTTACAGCCATTTTTTCTAAATCAATAATTGAATCGTAAGAAAAATCTGATTTTTTCCAAACGGCAACTTTTGCAGGTTCTTCTTCCTCTTTTGTTTCATTGCCTATTTGAAATTGTAAAAAATCACAAGCTGTAAAAATAAAAACTGAAAAAAATCCCAAAAATAACACGAAAAGAATAAATATTTTTTTACAATACATTTTTTCACTAGACTTTTTAAAATCTTTCATAACTTTTTCCTTTTATTTTGTAGTTAGATTTTTTATGCCGTCCCAATTTTCAGGGACACCTTTTTGGATATAATCCTGGCAACGCTCTGCAAACACAAGCGGAGCCCTGTCTTCTGGAACTAAAGAATTCGCATGGCGAAAAATCTTTTCCGCCTGGTCAAACTTTTTATTAAGATAAAGTTCTAGGGCTTCATGGAAAACATCTATTTCCTCCAACTGTATTCTAGATAGTTCTGAACGGAAACCCAGTATATTATATAATTGAACAGGAACTGTTTTTCCCACAACTCTGACCTTATCAAGTTTTCTGGCCACAAGTTCACCTTTATGCGACCCAGAATTTGCAAGATTCCAAGTTGATTCGCTTGCAAGAATCCAAGTATTATATGCCTTGTTTACTCCTTCAAGGCGGCTTGCAAGATTTACATTATCCCCCATCATCGTGTAGTTCTTTTTCATATCGGTTCCCATGTTTCCAACAAGCATTTCGCCAGAATTTAATCCGATTCTTGTATAAAGCTCGCTTGAAATAAATCCATCTAAAATGTGTTTTTTATTAAAGTCAGCTTCAACCTTTTTCATTTCTATAGCAGCAACGCAAGCATTGTAAGCATGCTCAATGTTCGCAATTGGAGCTCCAAACATAGAAACAATGGAATCTCCAATATACTTATCTATAGTTCCATTATGTTTTAAAATAACATCGCTCATGGAGCCTAAATACTCATTCAGAATTTCAACAAGCCTTTGAGGAGTGTTTTCCCAAGGGTCTTTTGCCCCTTCTTTGTACACATCGTTATATTTTTCGCTAAAAGAAGAAAATGACTTTATGTCGCTAAAAAGCGCTGTAATTTTTTCTGTGCGGCCTCCAAGTTCTGCCATTTTAGGATTTTTTATAATTTCATTTACCACATCCGCAGAAACAAATTGCGAAAATGTCTGTTTTATAAATTCTTTTTCTTTGGAAGAAAAGAAGAATCTTAGGAATACACCCGAAACATAAACTAAAAACACAAATAAAAAGGTTGCTGTAATAGGAATATAAATACTAAAAACTGGTAATAAAATATTTGGAATTAGAATACAAACTATTGAAACAAGTCCTAAAACAATATTCTGCGTTTTTTGATTTAAACCATGAAGTGCAATTATTAAAATTCCAATAACAAAAACAAATATTGCATACATATATATCCAAGAAAAACTTTTTATAAAATCTTCTTGAAGAATAGTATTTAAAACATTCGCGTGCGTTCCAACATTCGGATAACGATCAATAAATGGAGTCGCCCCCATATCAGTTGTACTAGAAGCGGTTTCGCCTATAATACAGAACGCTCCATCTAATTTAGACCTTAAAAATTCAGATTCATGATTGTATAAATCAATTTCACAGTAAAGGTTTGTAAGAATTCCAAATCGACCTTCATTTTCATAGTATTCTTCATCGTTCCAAGAATCCCAGACTTTAGAATAAATTTCATCAATTGTAAAATCGCCTACTAAACCTTTCCAGAATAAATCTTTAGACTCTTCGTAAGCAGAATCCAGTTCATTAATTGCTTTATAAATACTTCTTTCGTATAGGCTTTTTCTAAAATTCGTAAGTTTTGTAAAATACTCAAGGCGTTTGTTAAAATAATGCGAATACTGCTCTTTAGATATTGGATATTCAAAATCTCTATCAAGGCTATAGCCTGTGCATAAATCTAGCAAACTCTGCTTTTCAGCTAAAATATCTTCGTAATCCTGAATAAGATCTAGCACTTGCGAATAATATTGAAGAAAATTGCCATATTCATCAAATAAAGGGTCGCTATCTGCAATCGTCCTAAGATTATCATAAATCTGAAGCTCTTTTTGCTCTAATCTATAAATATTATAAAGCGCAATGTGTTTAAAAGATGACTTAAAATCCCCATGAAGCCAATTTATTAGCATACGTCCATGTGGATCCAAAGGAATTTTTAAGTCTTTTGACTTTCCCTCTCCTGGAACTAAAATATCTTTTAAAAAAAGAGCATTTTTAGTGCGTTCTATGCTTTTTGTTCCTAAAAAATCTAGCAAAGGAGCAAACACCAGTTGGCCTGCATACTGATTATCATGTTTATACAAAAGTTCAATTCTTCGTCTAGTTCCATCTGAATCTATGTTTACATTGGTAAAACCGATTCCACGCGCGCTTTCTGTAAACTGCGGAATAGCAGGTGTAAATCCTGCGAGACGCTCATCTCTCTGCCGTTTACTATTGTATTCGTTGTCTTTTTTTATAAAGCCGCCATTTGTTCCTAAGTCTGTTACATTGTTTAGTAAAAGGCGTTTATTTACATACTCAGTATCATTATAAGGAATGTTTACATCACGAGTGTTTACGGTAAGCCAAGTGTTCCCCATAAACTGCAAAGCCTGCTGAAATTTTTTGTCATTATCAACATAACATTTAGAAACAGAATCTCTTAAGTAGAAAAAAGGCTGAATAACTCCTTTTTCTAAAATGTCATTTTTTGTTGACTGACCGAACTTTTTAGAAATAGCTACATCTAATTCATTAAAGCTATTTATAACGGAATCTTCCGCATAGTCCAAAGTCCCGGTTATATTCTGAATTACATCATCATGAATTGTTTTATTAGAAGGAGAAAGGTATTCAATATCGAAAACAACTCGTTCTGCGCCCAGTTCCTTCATGTGAATTAAACTGTCTGCGATTATATCGCGGCTCCAAGGCCATGAACCTAGATTAAAAATTGACTCATCATCAATTTCTGCATAAAGAATATTTTTATTCTGGGCGGGCTCTTTTTTTAAATGCATAAGCATATCGTAAAAACGATAATCTAATTTTTCATAAAAATTAAAAAATCCCAAGACTCCAATTACTATTGCAAAAACAAAAAATAAAACAATATCAAGATATTTTACAAAAAAATGCTGATTTTCGTGATTTCTCTTTTCCATATCAAAGATTATATCATGAAAACTGACTATGTGCAAAACTGTTTATTTATGTGTGTATTCATGCAGAATTTTTATAATCTATCTTTTATTTCATTGTAAGCCATTTGAGCAACATTTTGTTCTGCTTCTTTTTTAGACTTTCCATCGGCAGGTCCGTAAGTTATTTTGTCAAGTTTTACACAAACTCTAAAAATTTGATCATGTGCCGGACCTGATATTTCTTTTAATTCGTAAACCGGAGTTCTTTTGCACTTTTGCTGGAATAACTCCTGAAGAAGAGTTTTATAGTCTTTTCCGCCAGTTTGCTGAACCTTTCTAACTTCAGGAACAATAAAAGAAAGAATATATTTTTCTACAGCTTCAAATCCGCTGTCTAAATAATAAGCCCCAATTACAGCTTCCATGCAATCTGCAAGAATAGCAGGCTTTTTTCGTCCGCCACTGAGTTCTTCTCCATGACCTAAAACAAGCATCTTGTCAATTCCAAACTTTAAAGCTATAGGAGCAAGCGTTTTTTCAGAAACTACTACAGCTTTTATTTTTGCAAGGTCACCTTCGTGATGATCTGAACTCATGTCGTTATACAAAAAGTCTGCCGTAGCAAGCCCTAGAACAGAATCTCCAAGAAATTCTAATCTTTCGTTATTGTATAATTTTTCATAAAAATTTTCATTCGAATACGAACAGTGATGAAAAGCTTGCTCTAACAGCTTATAGTTATGAAAACGCAGTCCTAAAGGTTTGCAAAACGAGACAAGCATTTCTTTTCGTTCTTTGGAAATTGTATGATTCATGTTTTTTTACTTTTATTTTTGTTAAAATAAAAAAGGGGTTACCTAATAAGTTTTATAATTAAAATCAAAATAAAACTTATTTTTGGAACAACCCCATTTTATAAAGCCAAAAAAAGGTTTACTGCTGAGATTTGATGAACTCGTAAGCATCTTTTACTGTTTCAAATTCATTTGCTTTGTCATCAGGAATGCTTACTCCAAGTTCTTCTTCAATCGCATAAACCAACTCATAAGTATCAAGGCTATCTGCTCCGAGATCACCACGGAATGAAGAATCAAGAGTTACTTTAGATTCATCAATATCCAACTTTTCAGCAATAAGTTTTTGGATTTTTGCGAATAATTCGTCCATTTTTTGCTCCCTTAATAATTTTAGCCATTAGATTCAGGTGTAATAACCTGACGTCCACGGTAGAAACCGCACTTAGGGCAAACTCGATGAGACTGAATCAAATTTCCGCAGTTGTTACATTCAACAAGCTGCGGTGCTTCAAGCTTCATATTGATTGTCTGACGTCTTTTTGTAACGGCCTTAGATGTTTTGGATCTTGGTACTGCCATTTATAAAACCTCACTATAATTAGAAAAAATATCTGATTTATACTGTGATTTAATATACAACAGTTCCAATCAGGTTGTCAATGTATTATAACAGAAAATAAAAAAAAGTCAACATAATTACAAAAAATGTCATAATAATTTTTTAAACTTCGCTTTAATAGCGTTTTCAACATTTTTAGGAACCATTTCAGAAATGTCTCCTCCAAAATGAGCCAATTCTTTTATTGTGCTTGATTTTAAAAGAATATATTTTTGATCAGTCGGAATGAAAAGAGTTTCTATATTCGGATCCAAATTATGATTTATCATCGAAAGCTCAAATTCATAAGAAAAATCTGCTGAATTCCTTATCCCTCTTATAAGGACTTTTGCATTAATTTTTTTTGCGTATTCTACAATAAGACCGTTCCAAGCATGAACAGAAACATTTTTATAATCTTTTATCAATTCTAAAAGCATATTTGTGCGTTCGTCTTGATTAAAAAGATATTTTTTATTTTCGTTTACAGCAATCACTACATCAACTTCGTCAAAAAGTTTTGAAGCCCTTTGAATTATATTCAGATGTCCTATAGTCGGGGGATCAAAAGATCCTGGAAAAACAGCTTTAGTCATATATAAAAGTTTACATAGTTTGACGAAAAGACACAAGCATAGTATTATATATTTTATGAACAGAGTAATTTTCTTTTTATTTATGGCAATTTCTTTTATTTCTTTAAATTCGTGTAAATCAACAAAAATTAAAGAGTCAACTCAAGTTTCTTCCATAGAAAAAGAAGTTGATGAAGAATTTACTCGTTCCACACAGGGAGTTGCAATCACAAAGGAAGAGTTTAATGCAGATAAAAAAGAAATTTTAGACATAATATCAGAAATGTCTAAAATAATGGCAGTGTATGATTACAACAGATGGTTGACCTACATAGATCCAGATTCTATAAAATATTGGAGCAATCCCGCGAACCTTTTGCAAGCTTCTAAAAGACTTCCAATAAAAGGGCAAAGGCTTTATAACCTTTCTGATTATTTTACTTATGTTTTTGTCCCTTCTAGAAAAGGCCGCTCTGTAGAAGAAATTCGTTATATTTCAAGAAGCAGCGTAAAAGCTGTTCAAGCAAGAGAAGATACTGATATTGTTTATTACAACTTTGTAAAGATTAATGGAAAATGGATGGTAAAAATTCCACCGCTTTCTTAAATTAATTCTTTTAATTCTTTTATAAAAATTAATTCAAGCCGATTACACAAGGCTTAATACAACTATTTTATTGATTTTTTAAAATACATAACATATAATTTACAAGATTTATTGTTTAAATGTTTTCCAGGAGGAACATTTTATGAAAATGACAAAAAAGGTTATTTTAGCAGGGCTTATTTCTATGTGCGCTTTTGCATTTGCTCAGGAGCAAAAAGTTCAAAGAAAAACTCAGCCAGAAAAAACAGAAACTTCTGTAGAAGAAGACTACCTTAGCGATGTTGACGGTGTTGTTATTATGGCGCTTGCGCAATCTGATGAATATGACAACAAGCTAGTTGCCATGCAGTTTTTAGAAGAAGCTGTTGAAAATGGCAAAATAAATGAAGATATAATGAATGCTTTAAACCAACTTGCAGGCGAAGGAATTACTTCTCAGTCAAGAACAAACGGCAGACTTATGAACAACTTTCCAGATATCCGCAGAAGAGCCTGTCTTGCATTGGGAAAAGTAAAAACCGAAGAATCTAAAAACTGCCTTGTAAAAATTACACTTGCAGAAAACGAGCCTATGGTAATTGCTGCGGCTGTAAATTCTCTTGGAGAAATAGGAATCAATAGCAATGATGAAGTTGTAGATGCTATTTCTTTTGCAAATAGACGAAACCAAATTCTAAATCCTACAAGCTCGCTTGCTTTTGAAGTCATTGATACTTATGCAAAGCTAGCAGATTCAACTCAAAACAAAAAAATTATAATTGATTCATTAGGAAAGATTGCTGCTGACTACCACTATAATTCAGTTGTTAGAAACAAAGCCCTTAAAGCTTTAAAGCAGCTAAATGACGTAGGCACAAACAAATCTGCATCAGAAGCAAAATAAACACTGAACAAAAAGAATATACCTAAAATTCAATTAAATTATTATAGAAAACACGTCTAATCAAGATATTAAGTTTTGCAATTAAAGCTAAATTCTTGATTTAGGCGTTACTGTTAATTACTGCAATTCTGATAATCTAAAAATCTTACAAATTAGAAAATAGGAACAAGCGATGGAACCAATTATTTTAGCATCTTCATCTCCACGTAGGCAAGAAATATTAAAAATGTTGGGTATCCCTTTTAGAGTAATAATGCCAACTACAGAAGAACTTTTTTCAAGCGTATTAGAGCCAGAAGATGTTCCAGAAATGCTCGCCCGCGAAAAAGTTATATCAGCAGTGCACTCTCTTCCGCCTATTCAAGAAATTCCTTGGGTGCTTGGAGCGGACACGTTGATTGTAAAAGATGGAAAAATATATGGAAAGCCACAAGATCAAAACGAGGCCGAAAGTTTTTTAAGAACCTTTCAGGGAAGCACTCACAGCGTAATTACTGCAATAATCCTTTACAACGGACGAAAAAAAACAACTTCTTCCAGAGTATGCAAAACAGAAGTTACATTTGCGCCAATGACGGACGAAGAAATAAACTGGTACCTTGACACAGGAGAATGGCACGGTGCTGCCGGTGGCTACAGAATTCAAAGCCTGGCTTCTGTTTTCATAAAAAAAATAGAAGGCTCTCAAAGTTGTGTTACAGGCTTGCCTATACATGAACTTTTTGATATACTGAAAGAACAGGGTTATTCTATTTTAGACTGATTCTGCCGTGCAGTTTTTTTGCACGCATCTTCCGTACCGCTTATGGCGGCATCGAGAAAAAGAGTACGGGGCAAGGCTAAGACTTTTGTCAAAATCTTGCCAGTGAAGGAGAAAATCATGGCAGTTGTAACCATGAAAAACCTGCTCGAATCTGGAGTTCATTTCGGGCATCAGGTAAAACGTTGGGATCCTAGAATGAAGAAATTTATCTTCACAGAAAGAAATGGGATTCATATCATTGACTTGCAAAAAACTATTGCTGCAATCAAAGACAGTTATGAAGCAGTAAGAAAAGTTGTTGCTTCTGGAAAGTCAGTTCTTTTCGTAGGAACTAAAAAACAAGCTCAGCAGGCAGTTCAAAAGGAAGCAGAACGCTGCGGAATGTTCTACATTAACAACCGTTGGCTTGGCGGTATGCTTACAAACTTTTCAACAATCAAAAAATCACTTCTAAGACTCAAGAAAATTGAAAAAATGGAAGTAGACGGCACTTTCGAAAATCTTACAAAGAAAGAAGTATCTGCCCTTCAAAAAGAAAAATCAAAGCTAGAAAAAAACCTTGGCGGTATCAAGGAAATGAAGGAGCTTCCTGGAATCGTATTCATAATCGATACTCACAAGGAGCAGATTGCTGTTGCAGAAGCTAGAAGAATGGGTATTCCTATTATTGCTGTTGTTGACACAAACTGCAATCCAGACGGCATTGACTACCCTATTCCTGGCAACGACGATGCTATCAGAGCAATTTCTTTGTTCACTTCAATAATTGCAAATGCAGTAATTGAATCAGACAACGAAAACGGTCTTAAGATTCTTGAAAATCTTGATGGCGATGAAGAAATTGTTACAGATGCAGTAAGCAAGAATGAAGACGAAGAAATCGTTGACTATTCTAATTATCAGCCTACAGAAGTAAAAGAAGAAGATATTGAAACTGACGAAAAAGACAGTTTAGTAGATGAAGACAAAATCTACGATAATAAATAAACTTTTTAAAAGGATTTTTAATTATGGAAATCAAAGCAT
Source organism: Treponema sp. UBA6367 (assembly GCA_002437725.1). Taxonomy (GTDB): domain Bacteria; phylum Spirochaetota; class Spirochaetia; order Treponematales; family Treponemataceae; genus Treponema_D. The sequence goes on along the minus strand of DJRF01000026.1, from coordinate 132,323 downwards.
CTGATATAAAGGCACTTCGTGATTCTACTGGTGCCGGATTGATGGATTGTAAAAAAGCTCTTATAGATTGTAACGGCGACATTGCAGAAGCTGAAAAACAATTGCGGGAAAAAGGTCTTGCAGCTATGTCAAAGAGATCTGACCGAGCAACTGGCGAAGGTCGAATTTTCATAAAGCAAGATGACAAAAAAATTGCTATGGCAGAAGTTACTTGCGAAACAGACTTTGTTGCAAAAAATTCTGACTTTATTGCTGTTGGCGAAAAAATTGTTGCAGAAGTATTTGACAAAAATCTTAATGAAGTTACAGATGGACTTAAAGAACATCTTAATGAACTTGCAATTAAGATTCGTGAAAATATGTCTGTACGCCGCGTTGTATGCGTAGAAATTCCAGAAGGAGCTGTTGCATCAACTTATATCCACCACAACTTCAAGATTGGTTCTATTGTAGTTATCAAAGGTTCTACAGATCCTAAAATAAAAGAATTTGCACATATATGTTGTCTTCACCTTGCTTCAAAAACTCCTGCATACATCACAAAAGATGAAGTTCCACAATCATATATTGACGAACAGACAGAAATTTTTAAAGCACAGATGGCAGAAGATCCTGCTATGGCAAAGAAACCTGAAAATGTAAAAGAAGGTATTCTAAAAGGAAAGGTTAGCAAGAATCTTGCAGAAATCTGCTTTATGGATCAGATGTACCTTGACGACGAAAAGAAAACTGTTGCTACAGTACTTGCTGAAATGGGAAAATCAGTTGGTGCAACTCTTACTTTTGATAAGGTTATTCTTTACATACTCGGTAAATAATTTGTAAAACGGCTACCCTACTTAATATTTTTAGGGTAGCCATTTTATTTAAGGTTTATACGAACCTTAAAAACGGCTGAGTCAAGGTCTTGAGCGTAAGCGTACCTTGACCAGACGTATTAGTTGCAAAACATTTTAAAAAGACAAAGAGGAATCTTAATTATGTCAGAAGAAAGAATGGAAAAAACGGTGTCCGCATTAAAGGACTCTTTTAATGGAATTAGAACGGGTCGTGCTTCTGCTGCAATTTTTGACAAAGTACGAGTAGATTATTATGGAACAAAGTCTCCTTTAAATCAGGTTGCAACTATTTCTATACCTGAAGCGAGAACTGTTGTTATTCAGCCGTTTGACAAATCTCTTATCACAGAAATTGAAAAAGCAATTCTTACAGCAGATCTTGGATTAAATCCTTCAAACGACGGAAAAGTTATTCGCATTTCTATTCCTCCTCTAACAGCAGAAAGAAGAAAAGAACTTGTAAAACAAGCAAAAACAATTGCAGAAAATTCTAGAACAGCAATTAGAAACATTCGTCGAGATGGTAACGATGATTTAAAAAAGCAACAGAAAGCTGGAGAACTCACAGAAGATAGCTTAAAACAAGAAGAAGATAAGTTACAAAAACTTACAGATAAATATATTGCTGAAATAAACAAGATTTACGAAACAAAAGAAAAAGAAATTTTGGAAGGCTAATGGCAATCGATAAAAAATCGCTTCCCGTTCATATTGGAATAATTATGGATGGGAACGGTCGTTGGGCAAAAAGGCAAAATTTACCTCGAACAAATGGTCACAAGGCTGGCTTGGATACTGCAAAACTTATTGTAAAAGCAGCGTCTGAACTAGGAATAAAATATGTGACCCTATATGTTTTTTCTACTGAAAACTGGAAAAGAATGCAAGACGAAGTAAATTACCTTATGGGGCTGATAAAACTAAATCTTCGCGCAGAGTTTAATTTTTATAAGCAAAATAAAATGCGAATAAAACATTTAGGAAATCTAGAAGGACTTCCTAAAGATGTTCAAAATGAAATAATTCAAGCAGTTAATAAAACAAGTCATTTTGATGGACTTACAGTTACTTTAGCAATAAATTACGGTGGAAGAGATGAAATTGTTCGTGGAATACAAAAATTGCTTGCTAAAGGGACTAATCAAAATATAACTGAAAAAACTTTTGAACAATTTTTTGATGTTCCAGAACTACCTGATGTAGATTTGCTTATACGCACAGGCGGGGAACTAAGGCTGAGCAATTTTCTTTTATGGCATTCTGCTTATGCGGAACTGATTTTTACAGATACGCTTTGGCCAGATTATACAAAAGAAGAATTTTATAAAGACATTGAAACGTTCCAAAATCGAACAAGGCGATTTGGTGCGGTTTTAGATAAATAGTGGGATATTTATGAGTAAGACAGTACAGCGATTATTAACTTTTTTTATTGGAATTCCTCTTATTGTCGGAATTGTTTTTTTAAGTTATTTCAATCACTTAATCTTAAATATTGTAATATCTGTTATTTCTGTTATTGCAGCTACTGAAATGTACAATATTTTTTCAAAAAAAACTGTTTTATTTAATAAATTCCTACTACAACTTTTTACAATACTTTTACCCATAGGAACTTATCTTTTAATACTTTTCGGTAAAAGCACAACTTATATAGCTTGGTTACTTCTGTTTGAAATATTGATTTTGCTAGGAGTTGAAGTTTACACTCACAAGAGTTTTGATGATTCAAACCAAAGAATAACTGCAAGCGTGTTTATTCTTTTATATTGCGGATACATGATTACCTTCGTTTCTAGAATGGGAGCATTTAAAGACAGCACTATTATAATTTGCATATTCCTTTTAGCAGTTTTTATGTGCGATTCAATTGCCTGGCTATTTGGAGTTCTTTTAGGAAAAAACAACAGAGGTGTGTTCGCAGTTAGTCCCAATAAAAGCATCGCAGGTTTCTGTGGAGGCTTTTTAGGTTCTATTGCGTCTTGTGTTTTGGCATGGTTCTTATCAGGGCATATTTTTCAGAAAGATATATTATCTGGAAGTGTGTGGAAAGCCATTCTTTTAGGTTTTTTATGTGCAATTTCTTCAATAACTGGAGATTTAGTAGAAAGCGTATTTAAACGCTCTTCTGGCGAAAAAGACAGCGGCAATATAATTCCTGGTCGCGGCGGAATTCTTGATTCAATTGATTCAATTCTTTTTAGCGCGCCTGTTTTTTACATTATTTTTTACATTCTCTATTCACCAGAGTTCCAAAGTCAGATTATAAAGTAAATTATGAAAAGAGTTTTAGTTTTAGGTGCAACAGGCTCTATAGGAACAAATACCTTAGACATTGTTAGAGCAATGCCAAAAGATTTTTCTATTTGCGGTCTTTCCGCTCATTCAAACAAAGAAAAACTAGAAAAGCTTTGTTTAGAATTCAACTGCAAAGGAGTTCTTACTTCTTTGGAATCTAAAGATTGTATTAAGTTTTTAATAGAACAGTCAAAACCAGACATCGTTGTAAATGGAATTGCAGGAAGCGCAGGACTTTTACCATCAAAAACTGTTATAGAACATGGAATCGATTTAGCACTAGCAAACAAGGAAACTGTTGTTATGGCGTGGTCTCTTATAAAAGATTTGGCCAGACTTCATAATACAAAAATAATTCCTGTAGATTCTGAACATTCTGCAATTTTTAATCTTATAAATCAAATCGGAAATAAAAACATTGATTCAATTTTGATTACAGCAAGCGGGGGACCATTCAGAAACTATACAAAAGAAAAATTAAAAACGGTAACTGTAAGTGATGCTCTAAAACACCCTACTTGGAATATGGGGAAGAAAATAACTATTGATTCGGCAACACTTGCAAATAAAGGTCTTGAAGTTATAGAAGCTTGCAGACTGTTTGAGCGTCCTGTTCAAAAAATAAAAGTTGTTGTGCATCCTCAAAGCCTTATACATTCGTTAGTTAGAACAAATGACGGTATGTTGTACGCTCAAATTTCAGATCCTACAATGAAGCATCCGATTTTTAGCGCGCTTACCTACCCTAATAATCAAGTTTCCCCATTAGAACCATTTGAACTTTTCGACCATGAAATGACATTTTTTAAGCCTAGATTCGACGACTTTCCAATGTTAAAATATGCCTACGAGGCAGCAGAAAAAGAAAATTCTTATACCATAGCCTATAATGCAGCAAATGAAGTCGCTGTGGAAGCCTTTTTAAAAGAAAAGATAAGTTTTGCAGAAATTTCTAGAATTGTAAAATCAGTTTTGGACAAAGATTGGAATCATAAAGCAAACTCTTTTGAAGATATATTTGAACAAGACTTAAGAGCCCGCAAATATGCACAGGAAGAATTATGAAAATTATAATTGGTCTTTTATGTTTATTTTTTATAATCCTTTTTCATGAACTAGGACACTTTATTTTTGCCAAAATTTTTGGTGTCAAAGTTGAAAGTTTTTCAGTAGGAATAGGTCCGTGGTATATTCACAAAAAAATTAAAGACACAGATTACAGGCTTTCTTTTATTCCTTTAGGCGGCTACTGCGGACTAAAAGGCGAAAAAGACTTTTCAAAGGCTATTGAACAAAATTTGCCTTATATTGAAGCTGAAAAAGACTCTATGTATGGTGTGCATCCTTTAAAAAGAGCATTAATTGCATTTGCAGGGCCTTTTTTTAACATCTTTTTGGCATGGATTTCATTTTCTATAATTGCAATTACAGGCTACACTTATTATTCATACTCAAATCAAATCAGACTAGCAGACGAAGTCTATCCAGAACTTCACAGCGCCGGAAGAGAAGCAGGTCTTCTTTCTGGAGATAAAATTATTGAAATAAATGGGAAAATCATTTTAAATTTTGCCGATATTGTTGAAGAAATTTCTTCTAGACCAAATGAAGATGTTGAAGTTGTTGTTGAACGCAGCGGAAACAAAATGAATTTCACAGTGCATACCGACTTTGATAAAAAAACTGCAAGCGGAAAAATCGGAATTACAGCTTATTCAGATGTAGTAGAAAAATTTGAAGCCAAAAGATATCCTTTTTTTACAGCTCTTCTGCAAGGCGTAAAAGAAACTGGCAAATATATGATTCTTACGGTAAAAGGAATTGTAAACCTATTTAAAGGAGCAGACATTTCTGAATCAATTTCTGGACCGGCAAGAACAGCTGATATGATGGGGCAAATTCTTTCATCTAGTTTTTCAGAAAACTTAAAGACGGGGCTTGTAAATCTTTTAAATCTTATTGCATTAATAAGCATTTCCTTAGGAATTATGAACTTGCTTCCTGTTCCCATCCTTGATGGCGGATTAATTATTTTCGCACTAATTGAATTTGTTACCCGCAAAAAACTTTCTCCAAAAGTCTTGTATTATATACAGTTTATTGGACTTGCCTTTATTGCAGTTCTTTTTTTAATAGGTCTTTTTGGAGATGTAAAGTATTTTTATAGAAAATTTTAGGAGACTTGCAAAATGAAAAAAATAACTAGCTTTATAATTACTGTGCTTTTTTCTATTCTGTCTATAGAACAAATATTTAGCCAATCTCATATTTCAACTCAAGCGCATCAAGAAGCAATTTCTGCGATAGTACCTTCTTCTGATGAAAATTCTATTGATAAATCATATTTTAGCATTGGAAAAGATGGTTTTTTGGTAAAATGGACTTCCGATGACCAAGGAGAACACTACCAAATAACAGAACTTGAAATAAAACTTGCCGCCGTAAGTCCTTCTGGCAAAGAAATTGCAGTTTACGAAACCGATGGCGGAACTATCAACCGCCTGAGCATTTGGAACTGGGATACACTTACAAAAAAGATTTCAAGACGTTTTTCCGACTCTATAACTTCACTTTCATATACGGAAAAAGGTACTTATATAATTGTAGGAACAGCAACAGTTGACGGGGCTGTTTTTATCAGAGCTTCAGATGGCGGTGTTGTTGAAAAAATTCCTGGCAAAACTGGCATAATTTCTTACGCAAAGACGAGTTCTACAGAAAAAACTGCTGTTATGTACTCACCTGCGGGAAATCTTTCCTATTACAATTTAAATGGAGGCAGATTAATAAACAAAATTCCTGTAATGCAAGGAATGGAGCAAACTGTTCTTTTTAATAACTATCTTTTTTTAGCGGGCGTTAAAGATGGAAATATCTACGTTTCTTATGCCGTACCTGGTTACAGCATAAGCGGACATGTAATTTTTTCAGAAAAAGCACAAAATCCAATTCTTTTGGCGTCAAAAAATGATAAAAATCTTTATTACCTTGAAAATGACTTAAAAGGCACTTACACGCTAAAAATGCTTGAGAATCAAGAAAATAAAGCTGTTTCAAAACCTAGAATTGTGAAGACTTTTAAAGGTCCAAAAGGAAATTCCTCTATAATTTGTGGAACAAAGCTCGGTAATGAACTCATGTTTGGCACTAGAAGCGGCGCAATCTACAAGGCAAGCGCAGAGCCAGAAACTAACGCTGTTGCAATGAGCTTGCTTACAAGTGATGAAGATGAAAAAATCCTTGATATGGCGCCTTATGAAGAAGATTTTTACTTTCTTACAAAAAATGATCTTTATCGCTCTAGTTTTGATACTGGAATTGTAAACAGACTGGGAAGCAATTCTGGGCAGACTCAACTTATTCCATACGGAAATAAAGTTATCCTATGGTCAAAAGGAACTAGAGAAAGCGTTCAATTATATGATTATTCAAAGCCTGAAACTACAACTTTGTTTGTACCAAAGACGAGCCTGCAGTCTGTAAGGCTTTTTGGAAATAAGCTTGTAGAAATGGAAAGCAACTCTGTTATCAATGTTTTTGATATGGAAACAAAAAAGTTGACAGAAGTTTATACTGGCGCAGGCCTGCAAGATGCAATTATTGCAGAAAATGGAAAACTGTACGTTGCTAAATCTTATGCAACAAATCCACACTCTTCTCTTTTGTGTATAGATATGGTTACAAAAGAAACTGTTCCTACACCTTTACCAGGCAACGTTGCATTTGCACTAAATTCCAGGGGCAACGATATTTACGGAATAACGATTTCAACTGAAAACAATTTAAAGGCAACAAAAGTTATAAAATACAATACAGTTTCAAACCAAACTGTAACGATTTTAAGACTTGCTGACGAAGATTCAGATGCATTTACTTATCTAAAATATCCAATTCTTTATACAAATATAGGAAAAGATAGCGTAAAATCTTACAACCTTTCCACTTCAAAAAGGTTCACTTTTAAAAGGTCTGCTTCTTTGCCATTAAAGATATGCGAAAATTCTAATCGAGTTGTTATCTTAAATAGAGACGGAAGCATAAGTTGGTATAACAGGGATTTGCCTCAATATCTTGCGGATTGGTATCTTACAAAGCAAGGCGAATGGTACGAATACTAACCTTTTAAGATTTTACGAGTTATATACGTCTATATATTTCAAGGCAGATTTTTCCCAGGAAAAATCTGCCTGCATGCCAGTTTTTCTAAGGATTTCTATATCTTTAGAATTTGAAAAATAAATTTCCAGGGCATATTTCACAGTATTGAAAATCGCTTCAGGAGTTAAATCTTGAAATTTAAATCCTGTACCAGAGTGTTCTTTTTCGTTGTACTGAACAACGGTGTCTGCCAAACCGCCAGTATTTCTTACTATAGGTATTGTTCCATAAATCATTGAATAGATTTGATTAAGACCGCAAGGTTCATATTTAGAAGGCATTAAGAAAAAGTCGCTGCCAGATTCCACTTGATGGCTTATTTCTTCGCTATATCCTATAATGTATTTTAAGTTTGAACATTTTTGCGAAAGTTCACGAATTTCATTTTCGCACCAGGTTTCTCCTGTGCCAACAACAACAAACTGAACATTTAATTCCTTGCACATTTTGTACATGCAACCATAAAGAGGAGCAAAGACTTCTTTTATTCCTTTTTGTTCAGCAAGTCTCCCTATCATTCCTATTAAAGGAATTTTTAAATTTTGCTCAAGCCCAAATTTTTTTTGCAAAAAAAGTTTGCACTCATTTTTTTCGGTTAAATTATTTTGGCTGTAATTTTTACAAATATATTTATCTGTCAAAGGATTCCAGTCTAGAAGATCAACTCCATTTAGAATTCCAGTCAAATCCATAGAACGAATTCTTATAAGTCCATCTAGTGAAAAGCCCCCCTCTACAGTTTGAATTTCTTTTGCATATTCGCAAGAAACTGTAGTTATTTTATCCGCGCAAGTAATTCCTGCTTTTAAGAAATTTATTTCTCCATTATCTTCAAAACCTGTTATTAATCTTAGTTCTTCAGGCAAACCTAAAAGTTTAAATGCGTCATAAGGATATTTGCCTTGATACCCCATATTGTGAATTGTTAGAACGGTTCTTACTTTGTAAAAAGAGGATAAAGGAATTTTTAAAGAAAAATTCTTAAAAAGCGGCAATTTTTGTCTGGTAGAATCTTGTTTTAATAGCTTTAAAAGCACTAAAGACAAGCAAGCGGACCAATCGTGACAGTGAACTATATCTGGAATCCATTTTAGTTCTGAACACAAAGAAAACATTGCCCTTGAAAGCACTGAAAATCTAAAAGGATTATCATGAAAATCAGGCTCAAACTTAGAACCGTAAATTTCTTTTCTTCCAAAAAGCGGTTCGTAATCAAAAAAATATACCGGAACATCAGAATTTGGCAGATTGCTAGTATAAAAAGAGCCAATAAGCTCAGTTATCCCAGTAAGAACTTGTACATTGTGTTTTACTAGAGTTAAATTTTTTCTGTCTATTTCATAATATCGAGGAATTAAAATTTTTACATCGTGTCCTAATTTTTTAAGAGATTTTGAAAGAGCGCTAACTACATCTGCAAGGCCACCGGTTTTTGCAAATGGCTGCGCTTCTGCACTTATCATTAAAATTTTCATTATGGTTTTGTATGCGTTGCTTTGTAAAACGCCTGCTTTGAATTTAAAATAGTTTCTTCAGAAACACAATAAGCGATTCTAAACCAACCTTTTGCACCAAAACCAGAGCCAGGCGCGCACAAAATATTAAAACTCTTTAAGTGTTCACAGAATTTCATATCATCATTATTCCAACCTTCAGGAACTTTTACAAATAAGTAAAAGGCACCTTCTGGCTTTGCATACTTTAAGCCTGCATAATCCATAACGCTTGAAATTTCTTTGCAGCGTTTTTCGTAAAGAGAATAATCTACAGGAGCATTCCAACTGAGTGCCACAACTTTTTGGAAAAATGCAGGTGCATTTACAAACCCCAAAATTCTTGTCGCAAGGACGCAAGCGGCTTTTAGACTTTTTGAATCTTCGCAATTAGGATTAATGGCAATATATCCTATTCGTTCCCCAGGAATGCTCAAATTCTTTGCAAAGCTTGTAACCACAACAGAATTTTTATACAAAGGGAAAACAGCAGCCACTTTTTTGTCACCGTATACAATAGCTCTGTACGGTTCGTCGCAAACTATGTAAGGCATTCTACCTGTATTTTTCCCATGTTCCAAAAGAAGCTCCGATAGCTCTTTAATTTCTTCTGCTGTGTAAATGCGTCCTGTAGGATTATTTGGAGAATTTATTATAATAGCTGCAGTTTTTTCGCAAAGAACTGATTTTATAGCATTAATATCAAGTGAAAAGTCAGATTTTGTGCTTACAGGCTTTAGAATTCCTCCGTGATTTTTTACATAATGCCCATATTCTGCAAAAAAAGGAGCAGGAACAATAACTTCATCATCTTGATTTAAGATTGCCTTAAAAAAGACGTTCATGGCTCCTGCGGCGCCAACTTCCATTACAATATTTTCACCAGAAATTTTTATACCTTGCTCTAATGAAGTTTTTTCTGCCATAGCATCGCAAACCCACGAATAACCAGAATTAGACATATAACCGTGACAACCGTGAGACTTTTCTTCTGCAATTTTTTTTATAGCCGCCTCGACTTCCAAAGGAGGATCTAAATCAGGATTTCCAAGGCTAAAATCAAAAACATTTTTTTCACCATACTTTTTTTTAAGAAGGATACCTTCCTCAAACATTTTTCTAATTACGCCATTTTCAGGACTTTCTAAAATTTCTTTAATTTTAAGAGCTATCATAGTAACTAAATTATAACACATTTGTTATTGAAAATAAAAGAAGTTTTATTCTATAATATAAATCCAATGCAATTTTTTACTTTTGTTGCTAAATTGCATTGAAAACTTTTCTTATGGACAGAACATGAAAAAAAATATTTTGAAATTTATAGTTTTTACGTTGATTACTTCAAATTTATTTTCTCTTCCTTTTAATTCAAATCTTTCTGGCGATGATATAGAAAAAATTAAAGCAGGTGAAGTTTTAATAAATAACATTGATAACTATAGAAACATTAGTCTTTCTAGCGAAAATCCTGCGGCAAAAAAACTTATAGAATCTGTAAAAAAAACTAATCCAAATTACCTTGCAGAAGTAATTCAAATTAGACCATATAAAAATAACGAAAATTTACAGCAAGTAATCCGCGACGCGCTTGAAAATATAAGCGATTATGCAGGTATTCCCTATTGGTCAGAACGGCACAACAGATATTACGATTTATATTCAAGCGCAGTAACTATCCGAACAGATCATGTAAGTGATGAACTTACAAAAATTCAAGCAGAATTATATATGGAGCCTTTTGGAACAATTTATTCGCCTATTGAAATTGAACAGACAAGCGATTACCTTTTTTATCAATCCACAAATACTAATGACTTGAAATTTGAAGGCATTACTTGTGTAAGAAAATATAATATGAAGAGTGTCATTATTCTTATAAGAGATGGAGATAATTGGATTTTATATGGTGTAGGCGGAGTAAAAGCTCCAAGAATCCCTTTTTTAACTCATAGAATAGAAGTAAGCTTTATAAATCGAATAAAAACTTTTTGCAATTATATATTCGAAAAAATATAATTGCAAAAAAACTTACTTTAAGAAAACATTAAATCCTGTTGTAATTACAAGACCGTAACCTTCTTCATATTCACTGCTGGAATACTTTGAATACGAGGTATATTTCCCCGGCTTTTCGCTACCAATTGAAGTAAACCAGTTGTGAACATAACCTACGGTTCCATATAGAATTAATGGAAAATCTTTATTGTTTAAGTTTATGCTTGCGCCAAGAGAAAGAACGTTCGTCCATTCATAGGTTCCATCTCTCAAGAAAAATTTATTCAATTCGTCACGGTTTTTTGGCGCCATTTCTGAATAAAGATTGCTTCCTGGAACTTGTTCAGAACCCCAGTCTACACCGTGCCGTATAAACTGATACTGAAAGAAGCAGTTCAACATTGAATGAGGCTTTCCTTCTAATCTTAAGAAAAATTCGTCAGAGTTGGGCGGAAGGTAGTATCCTAAACATTCTCCATTATTAGTATAGGATTCTGAAATATAATTATTTGCATAAGGCTGATAAAAAATAGCTTGATGAGTATAGCAATATGGCTCTATTTTTGTATATCTTACAGAAAGGGTTGCAAAAGGTATAAAAGGCAAAACTATTTTGGAACCTGCTTGGTAAGCAAACATACATCTTGTAAGAAGAAAAATATTTGCAGTAGGGCTTACAATTTCATCTACATAAACTGACCCCCAAACATAACCATAACGACTAAAATTAAACTTAAGGTTTCCAAATAAAGAAAGATTGTCGTAGTCGCCAACATTGTTTTGGTAAACAACTTTGTCCAATAAAGGAAATGCATAGCCTAGTTCAAAACGGTTTGGATATATAGAAGAACTTCCAAAATCAAAGTGAAAAAACTTATAATCAAATGAAAACATTCCTGTTGAAAAAAGATTATGATAAAAATATGAATCCACAACACTTTCAGATTTCTTTCCTTTTCCATCAGTTAAATACCAAGCTCCATCCGTTATATAGTTCTGATTAGGAAATTCTAGAAAACCTGTTATAGAAGAAAGCCTTATTGTATTAAAAAGGCTTATGCTAACATCCGCACCGAAAAATGGCCTGGCGCTTGAATTTAAAACTAGGCTGCTTCCGTTATCCATGGCTGCCCATTCTCTGTTGTAGCGACCGATTCCAACTTCAATCATGCCGTTTTTAAATGAAGCATGAATTTCGCCCTTCATTGACATTCCAAATGCAAGATTGTCAGTCCAGCCTTCAAGGCCAGAGGCATCCATTTTTGAAAGATAGTAAACAGAACCGTCCCATTTTTTTCGATAACTATATGGCAGGCAATTATAATTTCTATATTTATTTATAACTCTCCAACTAGGAGTATCTTCTTCACTGCCAGACCATTTTATTTGCAATTTAGTATTTTCATCGTATTCGTATTGCACACCTTCGTCATACCACCAAAGACCAATATTGTAAGTGCCAAGCTGCGCAAGAGGCATTTTTGAAACTTCAACTAGCGCAGTGCAACTGTATGAAACATTTTTCCCAATATCACCATCAAATTTTAGAGTATCCCAAACTTCGTAGCCAAAGGAATTATTGGAAGAGTTACTGTAAATTCCTCCTGAAAAATATGAATTAATAGAATTATTCACTTGAAATGTTATAGGAAAATTTTCATTATTTTCATTATTTTGATTTTGTTCAAATCTAAAAGAAAGATTTCTTAAATCTAAACCGTTTTTTTTAGGCAAAAGCCTCTGCCTGTGGAAGTCAATAACAGCTAATTCCATATTTTTTTGATAGTCTGCAGATTTTGAAACTGCTATATTTTGTTCAATTTCGTCTAGGCACTTTAGAATAAAACTTGCTGTGTAAGGCCGTGTTGGCGGAAGCGTTCTACACAACCCGCGTACATTAGCATTTTCTATTACCGCATATACATCATCTTCAATAGAAACAGTTGTGTTAGTTTGAGCAAAAAGTGGAATTGCACAAACAAAGAGCAAAAAGAAAAGCGATTTTTTTACGTTTTTTTTCATACCTCAATTACCTATTTTTATGTTTGTAATAGTTTTTAAAATTGAACTATTTGTCTAAAAGTCAGTTTTTTTATATAAATCGTGAAGGAATCGCTATCAGCGGCTTTTCAAGGTTAGTTTACTAACCCATGCCACCGATGGTTGTGCTCGCGCTTCGTTTGAATTAATTTGGATTGCTATGCAACCTTAACTGTTCTTATC
>DJRF01000026.1:0-119285 GCA_002437725.1 Treponema sp. UBA6367 | reverse complement strand
CACAAAATCTTCACAAATTGTAAATTCGCTTACGCTTTTATTCGTTTCTTAAAAACTCGACATTTGGACTATATAATTATATTTAATACATGGATTTCATTCAATAAGGTAAAATTTTCTTGTAAAGTTTTGCATATAAAAAAATAAACTCTATAGATTTCTATTCGTTTTTATCGGCTTATTTAAAACTCTTGAGTTAAAACTTGCCTTTGCAATCTTGCATTTTAAAATATCTGCGCAGAAAAGGAGATTGCAAATTCTAGACCGCGAGCAATTTCTCCAGCACGGTTCTTGTTATTGTACACGGCTTTATACGTTAGTCTTGAATCTAAAGAAAACATTTCGTTAAATTCATATTTTTCACGCAAAGTTATTGCATTTGTAAAAGAAACTGTTCCCGAAAGAGAATGGGAGCGGGCTTCTTTTGCAGCAGTTTCAGCATCTTCACCTTGACTATATTTTGCAGAAGGATAGTACGAATAGTAGCCGTCTTCATTTTTTTTGCTAAACATACCAAAAGAATTTTCACCGTGGGCAACAAAAAGATATTCTAAAGAAATTGTATTATTCGTAAAATTTTTTAGACCAACCCTTGCCTGGGCAGCTATGGAATCTGGGCCGAAAGGTGTTCCAATCCAAGAATAAATTGGAACAGAACCGTTTGTCTGCATGTCGTAACGTTTAGAAACTAAAGACCACTCTTCCCCAGTTTTTACGTAGCAAAAGGGATAAACGTAAACGCCCTCTAACGAGGCTAGCCAAAATCCATACTCCTTAGGATAGATAAAATCCACTCCTAATTGATAAGCGCTTCCATCTGGAATGGAACGCCCATAATTTGAATTAAGTTCTATTTTTGACTGAATTTCGTTTTGCGCATAAAGGCCATAAATCCTTAAATATTTACATGGATTTATATCAAAATTGAATGCAACATAAGCGCAGACGTGAGCTTCGCCGTAATTCTTATCCTCCTCTTCTGTTTTATACTCCGTCCAGGAGCCAAATGAATGCATAATCATCAAAGGATTTAAATAGCGCAACTCAAAATTGCTATTTATTAAAGTTCCTTCAAGGATTCCAAATCTAAACCAATTAAAAACCGTTGCCTGCGCGTAGTGAATGTAAAGATATTTATCGCGTTCAATTTGCGCTACATCAAGACTGTAATTAAACTTTGGAGAATAGACGTTCAGCTGCGCACAAAACTGAGTCTGAAAAGTAGAGTTATAAATGACGCTTCCTGTGTGCGTATTGCCAATTTGAAGGCCTTCTTTTAATAAATTAAGGCTTATGCCCCAGTTTTCAAATCTTTTTCCAAAAGAACCGTATGCCCAAGCAGGTTGTAAAAATTCAAATTGGCTTGCGTTGTATGGGAAATTTACAATTAAATTAGAATTTTCAAAGCTGCCGTTTTCAGATATCCAAAAATTAGAACCAAAGAATGGCGTTGTTTCTATAAAAAACATATTGCCAAAATCAAGTTTTAAATTTGCCTGCGCAAACTTTTTTACAGCATCTTCTCCATTAGAATTTGAAGCAGCTCCATATCCACTGTGGGCTGTGTAGTCCGTTGCAAAATTCCAGTCCAAGTCTTTATTTGTTTTGGCTAAAAATTCTGCAGAAATTGCAGGCGTAAGCCCAATTTTTACACCAGGGATTGAAAAAAGTCCTTTTTTGGGCTCTAAATAATTGCTTATTTTTTTGTAAAGATTTCTTGCGCTTTCTGGAACTTGTTCAAAATCTATTTGCTCAAATGCCATCTGCAATTCATTAACCGAAAGCGGAGCGCAAGCAAAAGGCGAAACTTTTCCAGTCGCATAGAATAATGCATTTATGCCTTCATAAATCCAACTGTTTGCGGGAACAAGCTGCTGTCCACCTAATACGCAATCTTTTGCGTAAAATGTAAAACCAAAAACAAATAAAAAAACAGTAAATAAAAAACTTTTTAATCGCCTCATCTTTTCAAGTATAATAATTTTTTAAGCGGTAAGTCAAAGAAAATTGCAATTTTTGCTAGCTGCATATATAATAACTTCAAATGAAACTTGCAATAGATTGTAGAATGATTGGAACAGGCGGAATTGGAACATACATAAGTTCCCTTCTGCCATTTTTTCTTAAAAATTTTGACTGTCTTTTAATAGGTCGCCCTCAGGATTTAAAAGAATTTGCCGGAGAGCATGAAATATGCAACATAAAGACTTTTTCTTTAAAAGAACTTTTATTTTTTGACAAAAAAATTTTAAAAAAGATTAACAATTGCAATGCATACTACACACCGTACTGCAATATTCCAAATGGAATAAAAATACCAATTTATTCCACGATTCACGATGTTGTATTTTTAGACAGACCTGAACTAGCTTCAAAACTTGGCATATTGGCAAGAAAATGGTTTTACCTTAGAGCGGTAAAAAAATCTTGCAAGATATTTACGGTATCAGAATTTTCAAAGCAAAGAATTATATGCCACTTGCATTGCAAAAAGCCCGTCGTTGTAACTTACAGCGCAGTCCCAGAATTTTTAAAACCAAGAAATACAACTCCAAAAGAAAAGAAAAATGAAATTTTATTTGTAGGAAACATAAAAAAGCACAAAGGATTGCATACTCTTTTGCCAGCCTTTGATACGGCAACAAAAAAAGGACTAGATGCAAAACTTGTTATAGTTGGGAACGCAAATAATTTTAGAACAAAAGATGAATCAATAGATAAACTCTTGCAAAAAATAGATTCCTCAAAAATTATTTTTACAGGTAAAATCTCAAATGAAAATTTAACAGAACTTTACAGTTCTTCAAAATTGCTAGTTCAGCCATCTTTATATGAAGGATTTGGCTTGCCTCCGCTAGAAGCTCTGAAAGCAGGAACAAATGCTCTTATTTCCGATATTCCAGTTTTTAAAGAAATATACAAAGATTTTCCTGTAACATTTTTTAAAACAGAGGACATAAATGACTTGTGCGCCAAAATAATACAAATGTACGATTCTCCAGCTCCTCAAAATATTCCTGATTTATATACATTTGAAAAAACTTATTCAATTATCGAAAAAAATATAAAAGAAAACCAAAGTCAATTTTCTTGAAAATTCTTGCTCTTTAAGATAATATTATTCTATGATTATTACACAAACCCCTTTTAGAATGAGTTTTTTTGGTGGCGGCACAGATTTTAGCGGCTTTTACAATGAGCACGGCGGAGCTGTAATTAGCACAACCTTTGACAAATACTGTTATGTTACAGTGCGTCACTTACCACCTTTTTTCGACTATAAAACTCATCTTACTTATTCAAAAGAAGAAAAAGTAAATTCTTATGAAGAAATACAGCATCCTGCAATACGCAACGCAATGCAGTGGCTAGATATGCACGAAATTCGGCTAACTTACGAATCAGACTTGCCTGCTCGCTCTGGATTAGGAACTTCATCTTCTTTTGCCGTTGGAATGATTGAAGCTTTCTATGCAATAAAAGGGAAATACGCCGACAAAAAAAAGCTTGCAGACGATGCAATCTATCTTGAAAGAGTTTTATGCAATGAAGCCGGCGGTATTCAAGACCAGATTGCGGCATCTTTTGGCGGGTTTAATAGAATTAATTTTTCAAGCGATGGCTACACAGTAAAACCTGTTATCATAAATCCAGAACGAAAGAAAAAATTAAACGCCCGCCTTATGCTTTTCTTTACAGGCTTCAGCAGATTTAGTTCTGATATTCAAAAAGGAACTGAAAAATCAATGAAAGACAAAACTGCGCAGCTATTAGAAATGTATAGCCTTGTAGACGATGCTGAAAAAATTCTTACAAATAAAAATTCGGATTTAGATGAATTTGGAAAACTCCTTGACTATACCTGGAAACTAAAGAGAGGAATTTCAGGTGGAATTTCTACCAATTCTATAGACGAACAATACGAAAGAGCCATAAAGGCAGGCGCTCTTGGCGGAAAACTTTTAGGAGCTGGAGGCGGAGGCTTTTTGCTCTTTTACGTTCCAGAAGAAAAACAGCAGGCTGTAAAAGACGCTCTGCATGACCAAATGCACGTTCCTTTTAATTTTGAAAATGACGGAACTAAAGTTATCTACTATGGTCCGGAACTTTACGTTGAAAAAGAATAAATTTTAAGAGGTCACCAAATGAAGTACATAGATCAACTTATAGAACGCTACCCTAGCCTTGAAATTTGCAAGCAAAATATTGAAAAGGCGGCTCAAATTTTAATCAGCAGCTATGAAAAAGACGGAAAACTTTTAATTGCAGGAAACGGAGGTTCTTGCGCAGACAGCGACCATATAACAGGAGAACTTTTAAAAAGCTTTTGCAAAAAAAGAATCCCCGACTCAAAATTTATTAAACAAATAAAAAAGATTGATGAAGAATCCGGTGAATATCTTGAAAACAGGTTGCAAGGTTCTTTGCCAGCCATTGCCCTTACAAACAACAACGCTTTAATGACCGCCAGCTTAAATGATGTTGATGGAAACGCAATGTTTGCGCAGCAAGTCAATGGCTACGGAAAAAAAGGCGATGTTTTTTTAGGTATTTCAACATCTGGCAATTCAAAAGATATTATTTATGCAACGGCAGTAGCAAAGGCAAAAGGCCTTTATACAATTGCGCTAACAGGAAAAGACGGTGGAAAACTTGCAAAAATTTCTGACGTCAGCATTATTGTTCCTCAAAACGAGACATTTATGATTCAAGAACTACATCTTCCTGTTTATCACGCGCTGTGCCTTCAAGTGGAAGAGCATTTTTGGGAAGTGTAATTTATGAAAACGATTATAATGGCAGGCGGAAAGGGAACTCGCATTCAGAGCGTAAGAAACGATGTTCCTAAGCCAATGATTGAAATTTGCGGAAAGCCAATTCTTCAGTATCAAATTGAAAATTTAAAACAATGCGGATTAACCGATATAACAATCGGCGTTGGATATTTAGGCGATGCTATAAAAAAATATTTTAAAGATGGAAAAGAATTTGGCGTAAACATTGATTATTTTACTGAAGATTCTCCTTTAGGAACAGCTGGCGCGCTTTTTAAAATGTTAGATGGAAAAGACTGCGAAGCCGTTCACACAAAAACAGTAATTGACGACGATTTTCTGCTTCTTTGCGGAGATGTGATTTTCGACATTGATTTTATAAGATTCATAAATTTTCATAAGCAAAAAAAAGCCTGGGCTAGTTTAATGGCTCATCCAAATGGACACCCATACGATTCTTCAATTTTGATTACAGAAATTCTTCCTCCAAAGTTTCCTGGAGAGCTTCCGCAAAATACGCATAGAGTTGTAAAATGGCTAGCAAAAGAAGATGAACGACTGTGGTACAGAAATCTTGTAAATGCAGGAATAGAAATAATTTCGCCTCAGTTGCTTAGAAAAACAGCAGAAAACTTTGTTCCCCGCCATCCTGAAACTCCTGACAAAATAGACCTCGATAGAGATGTCTTAAAACCAAACATCAGTTCAAAAAAAATATTTGCCTACGAGACACCAGAGTACATAAAAGACATGGGAACGCCAGACAGGTATTACGAAACTGAAAACGATATAAAAAGCCATAAAGTATCTTCAAGAAATCTTAGCCACAAGCAAAAAGCCATTTTTCTTGACCGAGATGGAACCATAAATAAAAAGAACGGATTTATAACAAGTCCACAGCAGTTTGAATTAGAAGAAGGCGCAGCACAAGCTATAAAAAAAATAAATAAGTCCGGCTATCTTGCTATTGTTGTAACAAATCAGCCTGTGATAGCGCGTGGCGACTGCACTTTTGAACAATTGCAAGAAATACACAACAAAATGGAAACTCTATTGGGAAAAGAAGGCGCTTTCATAGACGCCTTGTATTTTTGTCCTCATCATACAGACAAAGGATTTCCAGGAGAACGCCCTGAATACAAGTGCGATTGCCAGTGCAGAAAACCCAAGCCAGGACTTTTGCTTCAGGCTAGCCAGGATTTAAATATCGACCTAAGCGAATCTTATATGATAGGCGATGAAAAAAATGATATTCTTGCCGGGCAAGCAGCTGGGTGCAAAGAAAGTCTTTTAGTAGACAAGAACAATAGTCTGCTTGACTGTGTATCTAAAATAATAAAACAATAAAAGAGCATTATATGAAAGTAGCTATTGTACACGATTGGCTTACAAACTACGGCGGAGCCGAAACCTTTGTAGAACTTCTTTTAAAAATTTATCCTCAAGCGGATATTTTCACTCTTGTTTATGACAAAAAAAAGATGAAAGGACATTTTGAAAAGAACAAAATTATAACTTCTTCACTACAAAAAATTCCATTTTCTACAAAGATATATACAAAATTGCTAAAATTCATGCCAAAAGCTTTTGAATCTTTTGACTTGTCAGGCTACGACCTTGTTGTGTGCAGCAGCTCTTCATGCGCAAAAGGTGTAATAGTTCCACCTTATATACCTCAAGTTGCTTATATCCACTCCCCTATGCGCTACGCATGGGACTTATTTTTTGATTACAAAAAACGCAGCGGCAGATTGACTAGATTTTTTATGTCTAAATGGATGCCAGAAATTCGTCAATGGGATTTTATTTCAAGCCAAAGAATAGATACCCTTGTTGCAAATTCAAAATATATAGCTCGCAGGATAAAAAAATTTTGGAATTTAGATGCAAAAGTTATTTATTCTCCAGTAAATGAAGAACGTTTTTTTCCAGACTTTTCTAAGGAACGCAAGGACTTTTATGTTGCATTTTCAAGGCTTGTTCCGTATAAAAGAATTGATTTAGCAGTTCAAGCCATAAAAGGAACTGAAAAGAAACTAGTTGTAATCGGTTCTGGTTCTGAAGAAAAAAAACTAAAGCAACTTGCCGCAGGAGATGAAAATATAACATTTACAGGCAGAATCGATGATAAAGAGCTTAGAAATTACCTTCAAACTTGCAAGGCAATGATTTTTTGCGCAGAAGAAGATTTTGGACTTGCTCCGCTTGAAGCGCAAGCCTGCGGGTGTCCTGTAATTGCATTTGGCCGCGGAGGAGCTTGCGAAACCGTAAAAGATTGTAAAACTGGTATTTTCTTTGAAAAGCAAGACATTAATTCTTTAAAAAATGCATTGGAAAGATTTGAAGAACTTCACAATCAAAATATTTTTAAATCAGAAGAAATTGTTGAACACGCAAAGACATTTAATCAAGAAAATTTTATAAAAGAATTCCAACAGACCGTAAATAATACAATTGAAAAAATAAGCATAATGAAATAAAATGGATGTGTAATGACGTCAACAGAATTTATATCTTTATTTAAGAAAACATATCACAACAGAACAAGTTCTTTTCTTTCTGGCTTAATGCTCATGATTGTGGATGCGATTTCACTTTTTTGTTGCATTGGTTTGGCATTTTTAATCATAAACTTGTTCAAACCAGAACTTATAAATTTCCGCTCTTTTGTAAACTATACACTTTATTTTCCTTTAGTTTTATTAGTTTTTTATGCGGCAGGTCTATATCCAGGCATAATGAATTCCCCGTCTGACGAAATTCGCAAAATGACAATTTGTTCCTTTTTTTGTTTCATGGGAATAGGCATAAGCATTATATTTGAAGACGGCTCTTCTGATAATATCATTATGGTTATAACGCACAGTATTGCCGCCGACAGCAGCAACATCGCTGTAATCTGCGCGCTTCTTTTAGCCACGCCGATATGTGCAATTGGACTGCCAGCTTGCCGCGAAATTGGCAGACATATTTTTGGAAAATTCTTTTGGTGGGGAGTTCCCGCTGTAATATACGAAACTAACAATAGCGGCGCAGTTGTTGTAAACCGATTAAAAAAGCGCAGAGATTTAGGTTATAGACCTGCAATAATAATTGATAATTCTGTAAAAGAAAGCTTTATCCAAGACGGAATTCCAGTTTTTCCAGAAACAGATGAAATTTTAAATGCCATAAAGAAACTTAAAATAAAAGTCGCAATTCTTTGTGACTATACAGGCAACAGAAAACAGATTTTTACAACCTACAGATACACAATAAATATTTCTAAAAATCAAGATAGCCTTTCTTCTTCAATGCACATAAGAGATTTAGGCGGAATAATAGGCTATTCAACAACTCATAATTTAACAAGAAAAGGCAGCCTTTTTACAAAACGTCTAATTGATTTATTTTTAATTTTTATTTCGCTTCCAATAATCTTGCCTGTAATGCTAATTCTATCTATTCTAGTAAAAATTACGTCAAAAGGACCTGTTTTTTATGGGCACAAACGAGTTGGAAAGAATGGAAAAGAAATAAAGTGCTGGAAATTTAGATCGATGTACAATAATTCCCAAGAAATGCTAGAAAAAATTCTTGCAACCGATCCTATAAGAAAAGCAGAATGGGAAAAAGATAGAAAATTTGTTGACGATCCACGAGTTACAAACTTTGGAAAATTTCTTAGAAAAACAAGCCTTGATGAGCTTCCACAGCTTTTTAATATTTTGATAGGACAAATGAGTTTTGTAGGTCCTAGACCTGTTACAAAGAGTGA
The DNA here is from genome assembly GCA_002437725.1 of Treponema sp. UBA6367. Classification (GTDB taxonomy): domain Bacteria; phylum Spirochaetota; class Spirochaetia; order Treponematales; family Treponemataceae; genus Treponema_D. The sequence goes on along the minus strand of DJRF01000026.1, from coordinate 110,753 downwards.
AATAGAAAAATATGGCGAAAGCGCAAACTTTGTTCTTTCTGTAACGCCAGGTCTTTCTGGAATGTGGCAAATTTCTGGACGCTCGGACACAGGCTACGAAGAAAGAATAAATCTCGATACCTACTATATTCAAAACTGGTCCGTATGGCTTGATATATGGATTATTATAAAAACAGTATGGGTTGTTATCAGAGGAAAAGGTGCATACTAAATGAAGCGTTTTTATATTGTAATAGCATTTTTACTCTCAATATCTGCGGCTTATTCAAATCAATATAAAATCACAGATGTTGACTACAACATAAAAGGCATAACAAGGAAGTATGTTTTAGACACAAAAATTCCTGTTGATAAGAATAGAATTTTCAAGTCGGAAGATGAACTTATCTCCTATATAGATGATTACACTCAAAAATTAGAAAATACAAGAACATTTGAATCTATCGAAGTTGATTTTATAGTAGACGAACAACCGGTAGATTTTACAACAAACGCAGAAACAGAGAATTTAGAGCCCTTATATTGCGTTCATTTGAAAGTTGCCACAAAGGATTCGTCTCACCTTTTGGCTTTACCCTATGGAAAAACGACGCCAACAGGAGATTCTGGACAAAATATTGTTGTAAAGTTTAAAATTAAAGATACAAATTTTTTAGGGTCTATGGAAACCATGGGAACTGATGTAAATGTAGAAATAGAAACAAAAGAAAAAGGCTCTACCCCTGATTTCAAGCTAGGCTTTAATACAGAATTTTACACGCCGTTTAAGATGGGGGTTATAGACTGTTCTTGGGGAAATTCTTTTGCCCTTTCATACACGTTTGGAAAGCACATACCTGAATGGGATATTAAAACAGGTTTAGATTTTTCTATGCCATTTGACAAATTTTCTTTAAAACTAAGCGTAAATCAATATTCCATAAACGATTTAGACTACTATCAAAAAGAAGATTCCAACGGAATTTACAACGACAACATATACTTTAAAGAAAGTGTGGATTTTTCTGCGCCAATAGAAATTCAAGATATTCAAAACTGGGGAAAAATATATTACACGCCAAAGTTAGGATTTGGTTACAACTGGGATTTTGACGGAATTCGCGATGAAGACCTAAAAGGACCTGTTATTTCTGCAAATCAAACTGTTTCAACCTCTCGCGTAAACTGGATTGGCAATTTTAGAAACGGCATTAGTGTTTCGATTTCAACTCCATTTAGCTATAATTTTCAAACTGAAGAATTTGTTTCGGGTATAAACGGAGAACTTAGTCTATACAAAGCATTTAAGTATGCGGGAATTTATTCAAGAAGCTATGCTTTTGCAAACCTGTCTTCTATTCAAGATGGAGGAAGAGAAAACATAGGTTCTAGGCTTAGAGGAATTCGTTATAAACAGTATTTTGCAGAATCAACGGGCCATTCAAATTGGTATGCAACAGAAACGCCTGCAGCATTTGTATTTAATATTGATGTGCCAATTCATATATTTACTTTTAGATTTGAAGATTGGCCTTTTATAAAAGACCATCAAAAGCTTAGTAAAATAATGTCTATCTTTGATAATGAAGTTCAACTTTCTCCTTTTTTAGATTTTGCATTGGTTCACAATAGAATTACAAACACAAATTTTCATCCTACCGATGGTTTTTATTCTGGCGGACTAGAAGTTCTAGTCTATCCGAAAAAGTGGAAAAATTATACTGTTAGAGCAAGTTTTGGTGTAGACTTAGGCAGAAAATTGCCATATTTCAAAAAATTTGTAAACCAAGATTGGCGAGATTCTGGCGTAAGTTCTTATGAACTTACAATTGATCTTTCTATGTTCTATTAATCGCAAAAAACAGTGCGATTTTATACATTTTTGTAAAATCCTATTCTTTAGCCAAAATTTCGAATTTTTATAACTGTAAAAAAATGCTTTCAGCGAATTTAAAATTTTGTTTATTTTTCTAAAAACTCGAAGTTTTGGCTATTTATCTATTTTTTATTTAGTAAAGTTATCTTTGAAAATTGAATTTGCGCATCGTTTTTCCAATATTCTTCTGGAGAATATGTTTTTAAGATAGAATAAAGTTGAACTGCAAAAACTGGATTATTATTTTTTTGTGCAAGGGCTGCAAACTCATTAAAACCTTGCCAAACTTTATTGTTAATTCCCCAGTCCACTATATCTTCATATAAAACAGCTTCTTTTAAAACCGATGCTAAGCCTTTGTATTCAAATTCTGGATTTCTTTTCTTTACAACTTCATAAATCTTAGTAAAACCGGTAAGAGTACACAATGCGCTGCAATTAAGAGCCTTGTCTAAAGCATTTTTAGAATTGTAATATATGGCAAGATTCATATAAGCTTGCAGCAAACTGTAATTTTGCGCACGATATAAAGAAAAAAACTTTTCAAGAGCATTTGATTTTGTACTTGAAATTGTTTTATTTATTGCTTTTATAAAAGCAGAATCCTTGTATAAACTGTCTTGAGCAATTATAAGCAATAAGTATTTTTCATAGTCATCATATTTTTCTTGAATAGAACTTATTTCTGCCAATGAATACAAAATATTATATTTTTCAGCAGGAATATCTAGAACATCAGCATTTTTTAAGGCTGTTTCATAAAAATTAAAAGAAAGAGCATACTCCCCTTCTAACTTATAAATATTACCACACAAAACATCCGCTTCTGGAAATGGCTTTTTAGATTTTATAAAATCTATCAGCTTTGTTTTTGAATCATCAAAAGTCTGAGTACCATATTTTTTTTCATAGCGATTTATAATCATAAGAGCATCATAATCTTGTCTTTCTTTTAAAATGCCTTTAGAAGCGGACAAAAAATCACCTGCGTATTTTACCTCAGCAGGTTTAAAAGAATTTTCCAGAGTAAAAACTTCCCAATCTACCCTATTTTTTCTAGTTTCTATAGCTTTTTCTGCAAGTTTTAATGCAAGAGAGAAATCAGAATCTTCAAATGCAATTTCGGCATCTTCAAAAATCCGCTGATCGTTATAAATGTAATCAGGTTCTTTTACAGTTTGAGCAAAAAGTGGCAAATATGTAAAAATAACCAAACAGAATAAAAACTTTTTCATAAAGTCTCCAAAATTACAGAGAATTTAATTCTTCTTCAAATACTTTGTCGGCATCTTTTTCATCTATTGTGCGTACTATTTTTCCTTTTTTAAAGATGATTGCCTTTCCATTTGCGCCTGCAATTCCAATATCAGCGTGTTTTCCTTCGCCAGGTCCATTTACCACACAACCCATAACTGCAACTGTAATATTCTTATCCAGCGCAAGCAGCCTTTTTTGCCATCGCTCTACAAAAGAATGAACATCAAAGCCTAGCCTTCCGCACCTAGGACAAGAAACAAGATTAACACCGCCTTTTCGTTTGCCACATTCTTTTAAAATGTTTCTAGCGGCAATAACTTCGTTTTCTGGAGAAGAAGAAAGACTCACCCTAATTGTATCTCCGATATTTTCAGAAAGAAGCGTTGAAAACGCTAAAGCAGACTTTACAACCCCGTCAATAAGCGGTCCTGCTTCTGTAACGCCTAAATGCAGCGGATTATTATATTTTTGCGCATAAAAGCGGTTTGACAAAACTGTCTCTTCTACACTTGAAGATTTCATGCTAACAACGTATTGATCAAAGTTTAATTCTTCAAAAACTGAAGATTCTATGGCGGCAGTTTCGCAAAGCGCCTGAGAACGGGTCATTAATCCTTGTGCAACTTTTTGCTGAAGTTCTTTTGGATAACTGCCAGAATTTATACCTATGCGAATTGCAACTCCATTTTCACGGCAAGCATCAACAACTTTCTTAGTATTTTCTTTTGAGCCGATATTGCCTGGATTTATTCGTATTGCGGCGACATTCCCTTTTAAACATTCAAGTGCAAGCCTGTAATCGAAATGAATATCAGCAACAAGAGGAACTTGCGTTCTTGAAGCTATTGCACAAAGGGAATTTGCGCTTTTTATGTCAGGAACGGCAAAGCGAATTATGTCACAGCCAAGCATTTTTAAATCATTTATCTGTTTTAAGATTGCATCAAGTTTATGGGGATTTTCTTCTAAATCTGCTATAGAATCTTTCCACATGGTTTGAATAGAAATTGGATTTTTACCTCCAATTCCAATTCTTTTTGTAATTCCTTTTCCGCCAATAAAAACTTCTTTTGAATTCATGTAAAAATTATATCACATTTTGCAAAAATAAACACATTATACTTACTGAACTCTGAAAAAATCTAAAAAGAATAGTCAATGCCAAGCCCAATTAAAAAACTGCGACGAATCATAAGTTCTTCTTCAGAATTTTCTATTTCATAAACAATTGGAAAAAAATCAAACAGATACTTTGCCGTAATAAAAAAATTAAAATTGTTCATTTTCATACCAAATGAAGAACCTATTATCGCCCCCAAAGAAGAAAATGTTTTTATACTAAAATAATGTACACTGTCAGAAAAATTATTAAATATATATTCCATTTTTCCAATGGGAAAAGAAAAGTTCGGGCCTGCAAAAAAACTATAATTCACAATTCCTAAAGTATCGCCAAATTTCGCTAATGGGGCTAACTCAATAGATTTATAAGAGTAGCAATAACTAATAGAATCTATTTTTACAGAAAATCCATTGAAGTTTATATACGAAAAATCTGCCTGAAACGTTACTCTTGGAAAAATTGGCAAGCTGTATGCAAAAAAGGCATTCACACCAAAATTGCAATGCCATAAAAAATTTGTATCAAAGCCAGCTTCTTTTGCTGCAGATATTTCCGCATTTAACTGAGAATCTTTATATTCAGTGCCTATTCCAGCAGTTAAAAAAGGAGAAAGGCCAATCTTTATATTCTCTGCAAAAGTGCAAGAAATTAAAACAAAAAAATAAGCAAGAAGGAAAGCCACTTTTTTATCAAGTTTTTGAATTTCTTTTATAATTGCCATATTTTTTATTTTTATATAAAATATAGTTCATGGTCAATAAGTTTTTTTTCTTTTTGTTTTCATATTTTGCTATATTTTCAAGTTGTAAAATCGATATACAGGAACAAAAATCAAACAAAGAAGAAAGCGCAACAGAAGTCAAACAAAACTCTTCCATAATTAATGATTTTTATGCAGTGGGAGGAAATAACTGCGTAACAGTAAAATGGGCGCCGATTTCAAAAGAATACAAGGTTTTTCTTATGGACGGAACAGATGACGAAGAAGCAATGAAAACTTCAACCGCCGAACAAAGCAAAAAACTGATTGCGATTCCTGACGGAACAAAATCCTATCTTTTTAAAGGACTGGAAAACGCAATTTCCAACGAAAATGAGACAAAAAAATCAGTCTACACCTACACTCTTATTGTTCAGGACGCAAGCGGAAACGAAATTGAACGCCAGGCGGCACAGGCAACTCCAGCTGGAGAATTTGAGTACGAAAAAAATGAAAGCGGGGAAATTGCAACCACCGGCGCGTGGATTTTTCTTTCTGCGGTTGATTCTCCTACTCCACAAATGGCAAGCACGAAAGGTTTTGTAAGAATGGAAGGAACTCCAAACATTTCAAACGCACAGATTGCAAAAATAAAATGCAAACCTTACACGATAACCGCAGAAACACTCAGCATTTTTAATAATCCAACTGCGGTCTCAAAAATCGTGAGTGACGGAAAATTTGCACAAAGCGAAGAATATAAAAATCTTTTAAAATTCCTTGAGGACGGCGAAGAAATCCAGTGGTTCACGCTTATGCCAACCGGGAACAGAATTGAAGTTTACGGAAAAATCGTAAAAAAATCATTCGACGAAAGCGAATATACAGAAGGAACGGATTTTTCTGTTGAAACTGCAATTTCCCTCTTGGAAGAAGATAGAATTTTCAGAGACGGGACAAAAATCAAGACAGGCGGATATTACGCAAATGGCGACGGTGGCAGCGCAATCTACGAAGTTTCAAGCCGCGCGCTTTACAAATACGGCTCAATAAAAACTGCCGGCGGACAGTGGTGCAACATTTTGCCACAAGGAAACACTCTGAATCTTGTTGCTTTAGGAGGCGGAAACTGCTTTCAAGTAAAATGGAGCGAATACAAAAAATGGCGAGAATTTCAGGCCGCTTACAACGACTACAAAACAAAATGGTACAACTTGCCGGAAAATTCAATTGAAAAAAGCGATTTTAAGTTTTTCCAGGAAATAATGCTGCGTTCAAAAGATTCTGGCGTTGATTCTGAAAAATGGAATGCGTTCAAAGCCGAAAATCCTGAAAAAAATGGAAAAAAAAGCTGGAAGGACTACGTTTTAAACGATGATTCGGACAGAATTGCCGAAGCGAATGAAATTTTAGCCTCCGCAAGAAGTTCTGAAAGCGAAACAATAACTTTAATTGTACCAAGCGGAAACTACAGAATTGCAAGCGACATAAATATCATCCTAAAAAACTATGTTTTGCGAGGAAACACAACGCGGCGGGAAATAACGCCAGACCAAATCGACTCTTTTGAATCAACTTATGCGGAAAATGCAGATGAAGCAGGCTCTTCCGCCTCAAATCCAGACGGAACAATTTTTTACACGGACAACGGAAACTGCGGAACGCTGAACATAATGGGACCTGCGGAAAATGTTTTGATAGAAGGAATAACGCTTGAGTCGCGAGAATTAGACAGCCGCAGGACTTTCTGGCACAATCCAAGCGACAAGGATGGCGTTTACACAGATATAAATTACGTCGGGCGAGGAACTTGCGAGCCTACAATGGCAGACCAGCAGTGGTTTTCGCGGCAGGTGCAGGTTTCCCAGTGCAGCGACGTAACTCTAAAAAACTGCGAATTCATAATTACTTCTCACGTTCGAGACAAAGCTGTTTACCCTTCAAATCCTGAAAATCCAGTTGACATCTACGATTTTGGCGGAGAAGAATATTTGTATGAAACAAAAGGAAACTTGCAAGTTATAAACACAGATTCAAAACTTGTCGGATACCAAGCAAACGCTTATGTGGAGCACTGCGACCTTCACACAGACAAGCAGTTCACATCCGTAACTTTTTTTGACAGCTGGAACAACGTTACCGTAGATGACTGCCTTTTATACAATATGTCCGGAGTTTTCCGCGGCGCAAGCATGGGATTTTTGGATATGTTCGGCGGTCAGTGCAATAATGGAACAGTAAAAAATTCAACGCTTTACCACAACTGCCACGACGAGCAGATTGGAATTTTCACATTAACAAAAAATGCTGTAAACTACAAGGAATCAGAAAAAATTGACGGAGTAAATTTCACAGGAAACAAAGTTTACGCAATGCGCGACGAGCACGTTGACAAAGCAAAACCGCGCACAATGACGTTCACAGTCGGCTATGACGACTCGCAAAATATCTACAACGTGAACATAAGCGGCAATTATTTTTATGCAAAAGACTTGCCGAGCAAACTTTTTACATTCGGTGGATTTGTAAAAGATGGCAGAAAAAATATTGTAATTCAAAACAACACAATCGAAATGGAAGATTCTGGCGGTGTCTACATGTTTGAAACCCGTCCTTATGTAAAAATTCTAAACAACACAATCAAGTTGGACTCTTCAAAAGGCTACATCGGCGGAACAATTTTTTGCTCAAGCAACACGGACACTGCATCTTACATTCAGCCGGAATTTTCGGGAAACACAGTAAACATAAACTGCACTTACATCGGTTCAATTTCTACCGCAACGGAAACTTATTCAAACGGGACTGCAAAAGGAAACACAATAAATATTTTTGGCGACCAACAGGGAACTCTTTTTAATGGCTTGAATGAACTTTGCGGCAACACAATAAACATTCAGGGCAGAATAAAAGAAATCTATTCAAACAGCGGAACTCTTTATCAGGATGTAAAAATTGACGGCAACACATTGAACTTTTCCTTCAACGATTATGAGGACGAATACACGCCCGGAGCAGAAGGAACTTTATTCCAAAACGGACGCGAAGGCTTTACATTTGCCACAATAAGCGCAAAAACTGAAAACGGCTCAAAATTTTTTATCACAAGCAACAAAATCAACGCGCAAAACTGCACAAGAATGAACAAGCACTTTTTACGGTACACAAAAACTTCTGTTCCTGTATTGATTTCAAACAACCGGGCGCAAAAATTCAACTATCTGCGCGGAATTTCTGATGAAAATGCGGACAAAATCGTGTATCTGAACAATTTTGATAACTACGGAAACCGACTGAACAAAAATGACTGGTACACGGACGGACTTTTGAACGATACAGAAAAATATCTTTTCCGCTACGATTCACAGACAGATTCATACATTGCAATAAAACCGTTTTTTACCACAGGAACAATTGAAATTCCTCAGACCTACGACGACGGAAACCACGGCACAAAAAACATAACAATAATTGAAGAAAATTTTGCCGCCGGGAAAAATTACATCAGCGGAATAAAAATCCCTTCATCAATAAAAGAAATACGAAGCAAGGCTTTTGACGGCTGTGGACTTGGAAAAGAGATTTTTATTCCTTCAAGCGTGCAAAAACTCGGTTCATAAGTATTTACTAACACAAGCTCTAACTTGGTAATAAAATGTGCTGACACACAAAAATCTGCCCTTTGGCAAGAAAACTGGTACACCGGCAATGCGAAAATTGAATGGGGATGTGCTTTTTAAATTTTAAATTTAGAAAGCACATCGTCCATAACTTTTATGCTATCGTGTGTAGTTTGAGCCATTTCAGAAATATTTTGAGCAGAAGCATTTATTTCCTTTCCACCTTCAGACATTTCATCCATGCTTCCTTCTACTTGCATAGCAAGCATATTAAGACTTCCAGCAGCGGTTGTTACATCTTCGATAGCGGCAGACATTTCTTTTGCAGTAGCTAGAACAGCAGAAGTAGATTCTTCTACATCATGCAAATTTGCAAGAACTTGTTTAGAAGATTCATTTTGCCTAGACATAGTAGCATCTACGTTTTGAACCAGTTCTTCTGTAGAATTTACTTTTTCCGTTATTTTTTCAAATTCATTTACAGAAATTTCTGAAGTTTCAACAACTTTTTCTATTACAAGACCTATAGCTTCAAGTTCTTTTTTTATAGAATTTGACTGAGAAGCAGAATTTTCAGCAAGCTTCCTAATTTCATCTGCAACAACAGAAAATCCTTTGCCAGCTTCGCCTGCATGAGCAGCTTCAATCGCAGCATTCATAGCCAATAAATTTGTTTGCGCAGCAATTTGCGAAATAACAGAGTTTGCGTCAGCAAGGTGTTTAGACTGCTCCGCCATATTTTTAATTTCATTTGCCATTTCACTCTGATGAGTTTTTCCAGAGTCAGTAATTCGAATAAGCTCTTTGTATTCACCTGCTAGTTTCCCAACCGCTTCTGAAATAGCTGCAATGTCCGAAACCATTTTTTCAATAAATGAAGACGATTCTGTAATTTTTGCAGACTGCTCTTCTATATTTTTTTCAAGAGAATCTACTCCATTGCTTGAACTATCAAGAATTTTTTGAACATCATCTAGTGTTTTATTTTGTTTTTCAATTTGCTTTTTTACGCTCAAAATATTTGACATAATTTGCGAAATTGCACTTGCCGACTCTTGAGAAGTAGAAGCTAAACTGTCTCCTATGGTTTCCAATTTACTTTCGGCAGAATTAACATCTAAAAGAAGACTTCGTAAAGTTTGAATAAACTGGTTTACAGAATCTATCATTTCACCAATTTCATTTTCTTTGCTTGAATCGATTTTTACAGTCAAATCTGATGAGCCAGTTTCTCCATTTAAACTCTTAAATGCTATAGAAGTTTTTCTTAGAGGTTTCATTACAATCTGAAGAATTATAAATAAAATAATTCCAAGACTCAAAAGAATTGCTGCAACAACAATTGGAAGCGCGTGTTTTGTAAGTCTAGAAGCGCTCCTGCTCAGCTCCTTTAAGTTTATGCCTACATATAGCATGGCATTTCCATCCTCGCTATCAATAGGACTAAAAACAACCGCAGAAACAGTTCCATTGTGGCGATCAATAAGGTCAAGTACATGACGCTTTTCATAAACTTCGCTAATAATGAAAGGACTGCCCATTTTTCCACCAGTTGCAGGATTTCCGTTTTTATCTACATCAGAACTTTCAACACTAGTATCTTCTATAAAGATATTTATACTACAGCCAAGAGTTGAAGCATATTCACTAATCCAACTGTGATCAGAAAGTTCCTTTTGAATAAACAAAACACTGTTATCTATTTGAGGAAAGATTGTAGCTGCTGTTGCAAGGACTTCATCATTTTTTAGAGAAATACAAGAATTAGTTTTTCCTTGAATTGCATTTGATAGAACTTTTTTCTCAGAAACAAGCGAAACTGAATCATTTTTACCTACTGAATAAATTGTTTCGCCAGAAGTATTTACAAGAATTACGCTGTAAAGTTCAGATTCGCTATACATCTCCGAAAGTCTTTGGAAAATTTCATTTTTTGAATTGAGTGAAGACCAGTTTATTTTATTCAAAGAATCTAAAAGTTTTTTTTCAAGATTTTTCTGTTTATTATCAAATAAAGCATGAATTTTATTTGAACTCGCCATGATTTCATACTTTTTCATAGTTGTTATTTCGCCTAAAACCATTTTATAAAGAAAAAGCGAAACACAAGCAGAAAGTATGACTGAAAGTACAATTGAAATAACAACAAGTGTAGAATAAATCGATTTTTTCTTTTTCATAAAAGTACCTGAAAAAACAAAAAATTTCTTGAAAAAAAAATTCAAGATTAGTATCTACTTATATTATTTAGGTATTTAATAAATGTCAAATTCTTTTGCGGATAAATTGTTTTGTTATCAAATGCCAAGCTCTTTGCACTAAAAAACTCGGCATTTGAGTTTTGGGTTGAAAATCGAGTTTTTTATAACTGCGAAAAAACGTTACAAACGCTTTTATTCATTTTTTTAAACTCGACTTTCAACATAATAATTCTACAAAATCTCTAAAATTTTAGCAAACAATCATAGAGAATACCATTGCAAACAAAGCAACTGTTTCGCAAAGACCTACAACCATGATGTACTGAGCAAAACCTTTTCCTGTTTCACCAAGAGCATCTGAACCTGCAGCGCCTGCTTTTCCCTGTGCAATTGCAGAAAAACACATTGCAAATCCAGAAGCAATGCCAAGTCCTAATAAGAACCATGGATCTTTTTGAGAAGCTACCATTGACTGCATAAGGAGGAAACCGTAAATAGTCTGTGTTAAAGGAGCACCTGCAAAAACTGTAAGAATAAAAGGAGCCGGCTTGTTGTTTACGTAACAACGTTTCCATGCGCCAATTGCCCCCTGACCTGCAATACCAATACCAATTGCAGAACCAATTGCTGCAATTCCCATTACCAAAGCTGCGCCAAGCATACCAAAATTCATAATTAACTCCTAATATCTTATTTCTTATCCGCATTACAGAACGGACTATATTTAAAGCCAGACCATGACATTCCTAAATGAGTTGAAAATTCCAACGTATTTAAGCGAACACCATGAACAATAACAGAAAGCAAGTTTAAAATCATATTCAAACCATGTCCAAATACGATTAAAACTACAAACGCACCAAATAGCAAAGCATGTCCCAAAAGCGGTCCTGCCATTTCGTTTACAGTATTTGAAATAGCAGCTCCTGCAAGCCCTACCGCCCAAAGTCGTATATAGGAAACTATATCAGAAAATACATTTACTACCCCAAGAAGTACGGAAATAATATTCTTACAACTTTCAAGAATGGATTTGCCTATGTTTCCTTCGTAATTACTAAATATAAAACTTAAAACAAATCCACACGCAACCAAAGCTATAGAAAACATTCCTATTGGAATTCCGTAAATTACTTCGGAAAAACTGAATACTGTAGAACTTACAACCATTGAAAGAACAACATAGAACATTCCCCAAAGTTGAAGCAAAGAACCTAGTTCACCTAGCATTTTTAGGGATTTTCTATTGCGAACAATTCCTTTTATATGAGCAACAGAAAGCTGCAAAAATGCTAACGTAAAACAGAAAATCTGAAGATTTTGCGCAGAAGTCAAATATCCTTTTGAAACATCCGCTGACCAAAATGGAAGCCAATGAACATCTGAATAGGCATTAGAAATCTGAGGAACAGAAAGCGCCACTAGCCAATTTGGTAACTGTTCAGGTTTTAATCCAAACCAGGTACACGTTACAAGTCCCCATATTACAGTCGAAAGCCCTAAAATCAGCATTAATCCAGAAAGCGCGGAAACGCCTTTTTTAGTTTTTAGCGACTTTATAATCATGAGTATAGCTGCAACTGTTACTAAAAGTCCGTAGCCACCATCACCAAAAATCATTCCAAAGAAAATCGAAAAGAAGAACAAAAACCAGCCAGAAATATCATATTCATGATAACCAGGTACAGTTCCTAAGAAATCTGTAAGAGGATAAATAAGACTTACAAGTTTATTATTCTTTAATTTAGTAGGAACACTGTCTTCTTCAGAAGGGTCGCTAAAAGCCATTGCCCAGGAATTTTCTTTTACAGCATTTTCTAGTTTTTCAAAACTGTCAACAGGAACAAAACCTGAAATCCAAGCAAGGTCAGAATCTTTGCCTTCGGATTCCTTTCCCATTCCGCTGTAGACATTTTCAAACAAAATGTCACTTTCTAAAGATTTCTTAAAATCTGCAATAACAGGAACGTAAATAGCTTCCGCCTTCAACTTGGCATCAATATCATCGGATTTTCTAATATTGTTTTCTATGCGTTGAGCAATTTCGCTTGTAGAAATCTCTGGCATAGGAACCTCGTAAGCTTCAGGAGGAAGACTTTCTGGACGTTCAGCGGTAGCATCAAGCAAAAGAAAACGAACTGTCTTTTTTTGCTTATTAACGCATAAAGTCTTTACAGAGTCATCAATCAGATAGTATTTATCTTCCGGGATTTCATACATCTTAAGACGAATATTCTTTTGGGCGAGGTATTCAAAATCTTTAGGGTTTACATCCCCCCAACCAGAAAAACGTTCTAAATCAAGACTGTCGCTAGAAATTTCTTCAAGCAGACGCTTTTTTTGCTCATAAAGAGAAATAACCTTTTCACATTTTTTAGAAACTTCTTCAGAAGAAAGTTTTTTTGGAGTTTCATGTTTTTTTGGCAATTTTATGTCACCAAGTATAGAACTTGCAGTTGTAGCGTTATTAGAAGCTTCTTTATAAGCCGCTAATTTTTCGCCGCTGCCTTCTAATTGCTCTAGGTGAACAACTCCAATTTCTTTTAACTTTTCCAACGCCTTTCTGCGTTCTTTATTAAGAACAACAATGGAGACTTTTTTCATCTGTACAATCATTCTGCAGCCTCCTCTTTGTTAGTTGCATTAGCATTTGCCTGAAGTTTCTTTTTAGAAATTTTGCTTCTTACGACTGCTGCAACCTGTTCATCACCAAGATAAACAGAAATTTTCTTTATATTTGCTTTTGTCTCTGGAATTTTTACCTTTTCAAACAAGTTTACACGCTGTGTAGTTGTTCTAAGTTCCTTAGAGAGCAAGCGAACTTGTTCATCAAGCACGCCAGCTTCCAAATCCAAAGACAAAGCCTTTTCCATTCTGTCAGCAGCTAAATCAATCCAAAGCGGAGTTTCATACAAATCGTAATCACCACGATTAAAATCAGCACCTTCGTAAATAGGAATAGTAACACCGGCAATATTACCAAAACCTTTTTTTATATTGCTTACAGTAACCATTCCAGGCTTAAATGCATCTGCTTCTCCAAAAACAGAAATCCATTCATCGAATTCCTTTTCCAGCGCAATGCGTTTTGCCCTAACTTCTTTTGCCTTAGCCTCTATTGTACGAATCTCTGTTTGGAGCTGCTGTTTTTTGAGCGTAAGCGTAGGAAGATAGCGCTGATACATTTTCAACGCATCTTTTTGAACCTTTTGCTCATTTTTAGTCAGCTTTATTTTTGCCATACAGTTTCCTTACCAGTCTTATTTATTTGAAGGCCAGTATTTTTCTACCAATGCAGTTTTAATACCAGTTTCAGAAGGTTCAAAACAATCAGCAAGAATCTTCCAACCAAGATCCAATGCTTCTTCCAAAGGAATATTTTTTGAAAGATCCATCATCTCATTTTCAAATTCTTTTCCAAATGCAAGAAGTTTTTCATCCCATGCGCTCATATTGAAACCCATGGATTTTTTTTCAAGAGTATCTTTATAGTTTGCGTAAAGACGAATCATACCGTCCATAAGAGCCCGATGGTCATCGCGGGTTGAACTGTTTACATTCTGTTTTAATCGCGACAATGAACCAAACGGCTCAATTCTTCCGCCCTTAAGATAGTACTGACCTTCTGTGATATAACCAGTGTTATCTGGAACTGGATGAGTAACATCATCTCCTGGCATTGTAGTTACAGCAAGAACTGTAACAGAGCCAGCATTGTCAAAGTCTACAGCTTTTTCATAGCGGCTTGCTAGCTGAGAATACAAATCTCCAGGATAACCACGATTAGAAGGAACCTGTTCCTGTGTAATTGCAATTTCTTTTAACGAATCTGCAAAGTTTGTCATATCGGTAAGAAGAACAAGAACATCTTTTCCCTGAAGAGCGAACTGTTCAGCAACTGCAAGAGAAAGGTCAGGAATTTTTTGACATTCAACAGTTGGATCTGCCGCTGTATGAATAAACATTACAGTCCTAGAAAGAGCCCCACCGTTTTCAAGCGTATTCTTAAAGTAAAGATAATCATCGTATTTTAAGCCCATTCCGCCAAGAACGATTACATCGACTTCCGCCTGCATTGCAATTCGCGCAAGGAGCTGGTTGTAAGGTTCGCCAGAAATACTAAAGATAGGAAGTTTCTGCGAAACAACCAACGTATTGAACATATCAATCATTGGAATACCTGTTCGAATCATTCTGCGAGCCATTATACGTTTTGAAGGATTTACAGAAGGTCCTCCAATAGCAACAAGATTGTCTGTAAGAGCAGGTCCATTGTCGCGAGGTTCTGCAGAGCCATTGAAAATTCTTCCAAGCAAATCTTCGCTAAAACTAACTTCCATTCGGTGACCTAAAAATTTTATATGGTCACCAGTATTTACACCTCGTCCACCAGCAAAAACTTGGAGAGAAACAATATCTCCATCAATTTTATTTACTTCTGCAAGCGATTTTCCATAAACCGTTTCGATTTCGGCAAGCTCACCATAAGCCACATTTGTAGCTCTTACAGTGATAACACTTCCTACGATGGATTCAATTTTGCTATAAACTTTATTCATTATTCACCATCCTTGAGAAGAGCTGCAGCTTCTGCTGTAAGGGTTCCATTCTTGGAAGAATACAATTCGTCGATTTCAGCTTCTTTAGCCTTAAACTCTGGGGCATCCCACGCAATGTAGTTCCAGTCAAGAAACTTCTGACGAATTTGATTAAAGAATGTTCGAGCAGAATCTTTGTCTTCAAGATTAAAATTAGAACCAAGAACTGTAAGAACCTTGTTGAATACATAATTTTGTCTTTCTATGGTAACAGCAGCATCTACTTCGTCAAACGAGTTCTGCTGAAAGTAAACGTAATCAAGGAATTCGCTCTTCATATAGAAAATAAAATCTTCAGTAGAAGTTCCTTCCTCGCCTACTACTTTCATCATTTGATTTACTTCAACGCCTCGCTTATAAATCTCACGTGAATATGCGACTTTTGGCTCCGCAACAACGCCTTTGTATTTCGACCAAGAAGCAATTGGATCGATTGAAGGAAATTTTCGAGCATCAGAGCGTTCCCGGGTAAGACCATGGAAAGCACCTACAACTTTTAATGTTGCCTGAGTTACAGGCTCTTCGAAGTTTCCACCGGCAGGAGAAACTGTACCGCCAATTGTTACAGAACCAAAAGAACCGTCTCTAAGCCGAACATAGCCTGCCCGCTCATAGAATGCGGCAATATAAGATTCAAGATATGCAGGGAAAGCTTCTTCTCCAGGGATTTCTTCCAAGCGGCCTGACATTTCTCGCAAAGCCTGTGCCCAACGAGAAGTTGAATCAGCAAGAAGAAGTACGTGAAGTCCCATCTGTCTGTAGTACTCTGCCAAAGTAACTGATGTATAAACAGAAGCTTCTCGCGAAGCAACAGGCATTGAAGAAGTGTTACAAATAATAATTGTTCTCTTCATCAACGATTCGCCTGTTCTAGGGTCTTTTAATTCAGGGAACTCTTTAATAGTTTCTACAACTTCACCGGCTCGTTCACCGCACGCCGCGATGATTACGATGTCAACATCGGCATTCCTTGAAGTTGTATGCTGAATAACTGTCTTTCCTGCGCCAAAAGGACCAGGAATACAGTAAGTACCGCCTTTTGCAACCGGAAAGAACGTATCTATAAGACGAGTTTTTGTAACCATTGTTTCTGTAGGTGCAAGTCGTTCTGCATAACAGTCGACAGCACGCTTTACAGGCCATTCAAAACACATGGTCAGCTTGTGTTCATTGCCTTTTTCGTCAACAATTACAGCCATTGTATCGTTTATTGTGTAAGAACCAGCAGGAGTAACTTCTTTTACGGTGTAAGTTCCAAGCAAACCAAAAGGAACTAAAATTTTGTGCGTAAAAGGACCTTCTGGAACAGAACCAATTGAATCCCCTCTTAAAACTTTATCTCCTGTTTTTACGGTTGGAGTCCAATCCCACTTTGCAGTTTTAGAAAGAGAATCAACATAAACTCCTCTTTCAAGGAAGAAACCTGCTTTTTCTGCAACAAGGGGCAATGGATTTTGCAGACCATCATAAATTTGCCCAAGCAAGCCAGGACCAAGCAGAGCTGAAAGAAGGTTGCCTGTGAATTCAACTGCATCACCAGCTTTTATCCCCTGCGTCATTTCATAAATCTGCATTTGAGCTACATTTCCGCGAATACGGATTACTTCGCCCTTAAGTTTTTTGCCTTCTACATTTACATAGGCAACTTCGTTCATGGAAATATTTCCGTCAAATTCAACGGAAACCATATTACCATTGATACCGACTACTTTCCCTTTTGTATCCGTCATATCGTTTCTCCAAGTATAGTATCATAAATTTTATGATAAGAATCAGTGCCTTTATCCTTATCAAACTTTTTCATTCTTTCAACCAGCATCAATCTTATTCCATAAGAAAAGACAGCATCGACTGAAAAATTATCTAAAGGCTGAATTTCGTCTAAGACACTTAATCTATATTCAAAAAGATATTGTTCCGCAGAAAGAGGGCTGTCCATTCCGACTGCCGTTCTAGCTGCTTGAATTATATCCTGCGTACATGATATTGGCATTGGTCCTATATCTTTTTTCATTTTCTGCGCTCGAACTTGGCACAGTGCATAACGAAGCGCTCTTTCAAAATCATACCATTGATTGAGAAATAAAGACCCAGTTTCTACAGGAACACGAGGTGGTTCTAAAGAAAGTTCATTTAAAATAACTAAATCTTTTTTATCAAGAAAGCGAGAACACAAATCTCTGTAATACTTTTCTGTTATTGGCAGTGAAGATTTTTCTTCAGCAGCAGAAATATCAGGTAACTGCGAAACCAGATAATATTGTTCTTTCACTAATTAGTTCCTTTAGCTGCATTCTTCATAATCTGCGCAACACGTGGATTCAGATAAGATGTAAATAAGTCTGCAACAGATTCTGCTGAATAATCATAGTATGCAGCTCCATTGTTAATACCAATTCTAAAACCGGCAGAAAGGGATTTATCAACTTTTATTTCAAGACCTTTTGCAAGTTCTGCTTTTAAAGCCGCTTTAAATTCAGATTCAAGTTCCTTGCAATCTTTTTCGCTCAAAAGAACAGAAAGAGCGGAAGCATCAACATTTTTGCTCCAAGACTTTACTGTTTCTGGAACTAAGTTTTTAAGCAAATCCTTTGAATAAACTTTTGCACATTCAGAATTTACAAACGCATCAAGCTCTTTTAGCAAAGAATCTCTAAACGAAAGAAGCATATTTCTACATGCTTGAGAAATAGCATCGTCACTAGCTTTTTCAAGCCTTTCGATTTCGGCCTTTGCATTCTTTACCATATCTTCAGATTTTTTTTGAGCTTCTGATTCTATGGCTAAAGCTTTTTTTTCCGCCTCTTCTATAATTTTTGCAGCCTGCTGCTCGGCAGTAGCTACACCATCTTTTTTAATTTTGTCAATTAATTCTTGCAATTGAACGTCCATTTCTACCTCACTAAAAAGTTGTCTTTTTCTAAATCATTATAATAAAACGATTTAAAATACTTCTTTTTTTAACTATAGAAAACTAATATATAAAATATAAAAGCAAAACTATGATTTTTCAAGTTATATTTTGTTTTATTTTTATAAAACTCGAAGTTTAGGTCTTTCAATCTAAAACTTGAACTTAAACACAGTTTTAGAAAAATATTCTTGTCCAGGCTCAAGGATTGCAGAAGGAAATTCTTTTATATTTGGAGAATTTGGAAAAGCCTGTGGTTCAAAACAGATTCCGCAAAACGGCATATACATTGCTCCGTATTTTCCAGGCAAATATCTTACATACTTTGCATTATAAAGCTGAAAACCTTCGCAATTTGTAAAAACCTCCATAGATTTTTTTGATTCCGCCTCCGTTAGCGTAGCGATTTTTACAAGAGGCACAGTTCTTTGCGGAATTCCTAAAGACATTCTGTACGCATTGGTAACAAAGCAGTTATCATAACCTTTTTCATCCTCAATCTTTTTGCACTCTCCAATTCTTCTTGGCTGAATAAAATCGAAGCGACTATTTTTTACAGATTCTATAGCACCTGTTGGCAGTTGATTTTTGTCTTGCTCCAAAAACTTATCGCAATTTAATTGAAGAATATGATCTAAAATAGAACCAGAGCCTTTTAAGTTGAAATAAGAATGGTTTGTTATGCTGATTGGAGTTTTTTCATCACAAACGGCTCTGTAATTAAATTCAAGAGAATTATCCTCGCAAAGAAGATATTCAATTTCAACATCCAAATTTCCTGGAAAACCTTGAAAACCATCGGGAAATCGCTTTGAAAAACAAATTCCGCTAGATTTTTCATTTTGTACAATTTTTGAATTCCACAAAATATTTTCCCATCTAGGAATTCCTCCGTGAAGGCAATGCCCGCCACAATTGTTTTCTAATTTGTATTTTTTTTGCCCTAATGAAAACTGCGCATTTTCAATTTTATTTGAATATCGGCCAATAATTGCACCAAAACTCCCCCAAGAGGTTGCATAAGATGAAAGAGATGAAAAACCTAACACTACATCTGTAAAAGAATCTTTTTTATCAAAAAGTTTTACACAGGTAATTGTACAACCAAAATCTGTAACAGAAAATGACATTCTTTTGCTAGCAATAGTAAACAAAGTAGCTTGAGAACCGTCAGAAAGAGAGCCAAAACAAATCTTTGAAATCTTCATAATCATAGTTTTCCGTCAAGGGTAAGCGCAAATTGAACTTCTAAAGGAGAACAAGAAAGCTCAGATGCAATTTGTTCAATTTCGTATCCTTTTTCAAACATATCGACTATTTGCTGCTTTAAACCATTTTTGGTAGAAACAGGTTTATCAGAAACAAAAACTTTTGGAGCTATAACAGGAATTTCAGCATAAGACGCTCCAGTTCCTGTAACATTTACAGTTGCAGTTGTATCTATCATTTTTTCAGAATTTTCATCTTCGCTGAACAAGGTGTTTTGAGCAAAAGACTGCTTTTCAACTGCGTTTTCTCCTGTCTTTGTAAGAACAACTGAAGATTCTGCGCTTATAGAATTATTCTTTTTAGCCTTATTTTTCCCATAAGAATCAGCAATGTGTTTTGCAACATAAGAAGTTTTTGAATTAGAAGAAACCTGATTTCTAAAATCTTTTAAGGCAGCATTTCCTAATTCCTGTTCAGACAGAAGTTTTATTTTTTTGTCAGCCTCAGCAATAAGAATCTTTAACTTTGAAATTCTATCTTCTATCAGGTTAATATTTCTTGTTGTATTATTATTCAAGTCTATAAGAATTTTATTAACACTTTCTTTTGTATTTTCTATAATACTATCAGTATTAAAAAGTTTTTTAAATCTTACTACAAAAACAATCCATAAAGATATGTTAAAAAGACAAAGAATAACTATAAGAAAAACCAAAATTCTACCTCTTTAGATCAATATGCTGCCCTAAAAAAGGTTCTTTTAAAGGACTTGAATCTTCAGAAGATTCTGATTCAGATTCTTCGCCATTATTTTTTTTAGACTGTCCATAAAATGTAGAAGAACTATTTCTATTATTGTTTATACCAGAAGATTTCTCACTTTCTTCTGACTGCTGAACCTTCTTATTTCTTTCTATATTTTGGCGAACAGCTTCGGACTGCTGCATGGCTTGATTTAATTGAATTCCTTGCTGCTGATAAGAAACTTGATTTGCAACATTCGATAACTGAGAATACATTGTTTGTAAATCTATAGGCTGCAATCCCATAATTAGTTATATCCTTCAGGTCCTTTTGTAAAATCTATCGAAGGAGGCTCGTAAGGTCCTCTTCTTGCAAATGCGTTTTCATAATAAAAAGTACATTTTGAAACTTCACTATGAATTTCATCTAAAACATCGCGCACGTAAATCTTTGTTCCAGGATAGACTGTTCCTTCAACCTTTACTTTTCCTACGGCTTTTAAATCTCTAAGATGATTTTGAAGAGAATCTATTTCCTGAGCCAACTCTTTTGCTTCTGAAACAATCTGTTTTTTTCTTTCTACAAGAGAACCTAAGGTATCTTCTTTTTCTTTTGGCAATGAACGGCGCTTTTTCTTTAATTCTTCTAGTGTATTTATATCAAGGTCGATATTTTCTAATTCTTTCAAGAGTTTTCCGTGCGAATCAAGAAATTCATCCAATTTTTTCTTAGCACGAGGGTCAACACCAACACTTAAAACTGTAGTAGTTCCTCCACCAGGAGACCCCACAGTCTTTGCACAAATTTCTTCAGTAGCAAAAAGATTTCCACCTGTAATTTGAGCCTTTTTTCCATAAACTACAATATTTTTCATTGCAGTTGCATTGCAATTCATAAGGCTGTCGGTTGCAATAATATTTTGCTCAACCTCAAGGTTCATTCCCTGAACAAATTTTACAAACAAAGACTTTCCAGCTTTTATAGAACCTTCGTTTTTGCCAAAAACACCTTGATGAACAATAACGTCTCCAGACTCAGAAACAATATGACATTTTCCAACTGTTCCGCCAATATCTATAGTTCCAGAAGCGCTTACATCAAAACCGTCTTCTACAGCACCTTTTACAATAACAGAACCAACAAAAGTTATATTTCCAGTTTTTATGTTTACAGCATCAAGGGTAAGCATAGGTTCAACTTTGATTTTTCCATTTTCAAAAAGCACCTGGCCATCTATAGAAGCCAATATTGTAGCACCATCTTTATCAAATTCTACATTTTGCCCTAAAACAACAGGATTATCCTTGCCATTTTTTGCTTCCAGGTAATGTCCATAAAGAGTTTTTCCGCCCTTGCCTTTTGTTGCGGCAATTCTAGTAGCAAGGACTTGTCCCTTTACAACATTTTGAATTCTATTAAGTTCTTTAAAATCTACATTTCCAGACGCAGATTCCTGGGCTTTTAATTTAGACTGATCCGTTTCAAAATTATATTGAACATAAGAATCTTTTCCATCAACAGGCAAAATAGCACTCGCCACTTCATAAGATGTAGAATATACAGGATTGTCAACAAATTCTAAGATTTTTTCTTCGTTTATGCCGCAACGAACACCTTGGGCTTTTAAAGCCTTTTCAATGGCATCTGCGGTCAGCTCGGAACCACTCATAGCAGGAGCATCCACAGTTATGTATCCGTGCATTTCATCTTTTGAAACCTCAACTGCAATTACGGCATCTGCAGAAGCGATATGCTTATAAGAACCTATTGTCTCATACTTTCCATCTGTACCATTTTTTATATACTTTTGAATAAGCTTACTATCAAAAGACTCTGTATCGGGACGTTTTACAGCATCTGTAACTTCTTTTTCATCAACTAAACGGCCTTTTCCCTTAGGAAGGATGACTTTTAATTTAATTGCCGAACCAAAACGATGCACATAGAAAAGTCCATCTGTTGAAACTTCCTGAGAAAGTCCTAGTTCGTTTTCGTTTCCAAACATATCAAGGTTTGAAGACTTTTGTTTTTCAATAAGGCTTTCAGGACTCTGATATATTCTTATTTTCCAATTTTTCTTTCCAATTCCAAAAAAACCTTTACTTCCCTTTTCTACAACTTCATATTCAAGATTTTTTGTTTTTGTATCAAACTGGATAGCTGCATCCGCAAGAGCTTCGTCAATTGAATCAGCGTTTACCTCTACATTTTTAAGCTGCTTGTCAATTTCGAGACGCTTTTTCATTTCTTCACGAAGATCGTCAAGTGAAACCATATTTACATAATTCCTTTTCTAAGGTTTGTAAGCTTTGCGCGCAGGCGCAAATTAGCTTTTGTGTGCAACTGCGAAATTCTTGATTCACTAACTTCAAGAACTTCTCCAATTTCTTTGAAAGTCAAATCTTCGTGATAGTACAAAACTATAACCATTTTTTCTTTTTCAGGAAGTTCGTTTATAGCTTGAATTATAACTTTACGAATTTCTTCGCGTTCTGCAATTACGTCAGGATTCATGCTTGAAGGAGATTCAATGCTATCACCTATGGACATACTGTCGTTATCGTCACCTGAATACCAGACTTCGTTTAAGGAAAGAATACTGGTTCCAGAAACTTTCATAACAGTTCTGTGATATTCGTCCTCAGTCATTTTTAATTCTTTAGCAATTTCACTATCGCTTGCGGTACGTCCAAGTCTTGACTCGAGGCTTACAATGGCATCTTCTATTTCTCTTGATTTTTGACGCACAGACCGAGGAACCCAATCTATTTGCCGTAACTCATCGAAAATTGCACCGCGGATTCTTGTTACCGCATAGGTTTTAAATTTTACACCCTTTGCAGGATCATATTTATTTATTGCATCTAAGAGTCCAAACTGCCCAAAACCTACTAAATCATCAAACTCTATGCTATTAGGCATTCCTACAGCTACTTTTCCAGCAACATATTTTACCAATGGCATATACTGACGAATAAATTTATCTCGTATTTTTGAGGACTTTGTTTTATGAAATTCTTCCCAGAGCAAATCTTCTTCTTTTTCATCATTTATAGATGTCACTGATGTATCTTCTTCTATTGTTTTGTCCAAATTCTCTTCCATAAAGATTATCCTTATTTTACTTATCTTTAGCCAACAACGTACTTATTGCCTTAGCCATAAGAGCACTGTCTTCTCCTCTCGCAAAAGAATCAACATCTTTGCTAGAAGCCCCATTTTTAGAAAAATCCGAATCTTCTACCATTTGTTCCTCCTGTGTAGGAAGGATGTCAGAAGATGTTGGAATATCTCCTAAATCTGGAAGATTATCCAATTCATCTAAATCGTCAGAAATGGATGCTGAAGTCTTAGAAGCAGGTTCTTTTTTATTCGAACCGTCTTTTTCCACTTCATTTAAGTTTTTTGCCTCTGTACCAGAAAAATTAGAAAGATTTTCGCCTGAAGAAAGAGGAACAAAACCAGAAGTAGCTTCCTTATTCGCTGAAGCTACCGCATTTTGTTCTTTTTCCGAAACGTTATCTTTATTTTCGGTTTCAGTTTCAAGATCGCTTTGATTCAACATAGAATGATTGCTTCCTACGTTAAAAGCCTGTGTAGTCCCATCGGAAGGAAGCTCTTCATCTTGAACCATTATGTCAACCTTATGTTCTGATTTTCCAGAACTAGAACTCTTTGGCTCGGTAGAAATTGAAGAATTGGCATCTGATTCAAGAAAATTACCAAAAACAAAACTTACCGCAAAGCCTAAAAGTCCAAAAATTACAGAAAAAACAAGAGCTTTTATTAGAATCGTTCCAAATCCTGATCTTGAAAAAAGCCCAAAAAAAAATGAAATAAGAAAACCGAAAATAGAAAAACCTATGATGTATCTGCCTTTTTTCAATTTCCCACCTCAAATTTGTTTTTATATATGCTATTATATACTATATTCTAGCAAAAAAACAGTTTTTTATTTAATATGCTTAATTTTATTTCTTAAAATTTATTTTTCTTTCCTAAAAATTTCTTTAAGAAATTAGAAACACCTTCGTTTCCAACTATATCAGTCTTTTCAATTCTTCCTACAATATGTTTTAAGCATACTGAAGGTTTAGAAGTTGGATTTACAACTATAAACGGCTTTTGCCTAATCACAGAAGCTTGAACAACGGGATCGTCGTAAACAAAACCTATATAATCAACTTTATACCCTAAAAATTGTCCAACAATAGTTATTATCCTTTCAGAAATTCTTTTTCCTTCGTCCGCAGAATGAACTCTATTAACTAAAAGTTTTAGATTTACAGGACGATCCACAATCTCTGTTGTAATAATTTTTATAATTCCATACGCATCTGTTATAGCAGTTGGTTCTGGAGTTGTCACAACGTAAACTTCGTCTGCAGCAGCAACAAACTGAAGCACATTGTTCGCAATTCCCGCGCCTGTGTCTATAATGATTATATCCGCATTTTGCAAGGCACTAAACTGTTTTGCAAAATACTTTAATTCCTCTTCATTTAGATTTGCAATTTTAGAAAAACCGTTTGCGCCAGCAATAAATTTTATTCCAAATTCAGTATCTAAAATGATTTCTTTCATCGTCTTTTTCTTATTTATTACGTGCATAAGATTATATTGCGGGACAACGTTCAAAAGAACATTTACATTTGCCATTCCAAGGTCACCATCTATTAATATGACCTTTTTTCCAAGCTGGGCATACGCAATAGCCATATTGACTGAAATATTTGTTTTTCCAACTCCACCTTTACCGCTTGTAATGGCAATAATTCTTGTAGAGTGATTCTTTTCAGTCTTAATCTTGTTACTATCTGAACTTCCGTTACCTAAAAGCTCGCGTAATTCTTCTGCCTGTTCTTCCATTAATGTTCTCCAAATTTTTCATCTATATGTGCTCGATCAATTTCAAAACCTTCTAGCCGTATTAATGCCTCAACGATACCAGCTCTATTAATATTTCTTGCAGCCTTTTGTCCATCTGTTATATAGGAAACACTTTTATTTTTTTCGTGCATAACACTTATAAGGTTTCCATAATGAGCAGATTCATCACACTTTGTTATTATAACAGAACTATAACCAAATGGCTCATAATTTTGCATGATATTTATTAAGTCGCTAGCCTTTGTAGAAGCGGTCATAGCCAAATAAACTTCAGCGTTCATACCTGGAATGCTTAAAGTTTCTTTCATAGCACCAATATGAGTTGCATCATTAGGACTAAAACCACTTGTATCAATGTAAATTGCATCCACAGAGTCTTTTAGGCTTTCAAAAACTTGTTTTAAATCCGAAGCATTTTCTGCCTTTATTACATCGCAATCAAAGATACTTCCAAAACGCTGAAGCTGTTCAATTGCTCCAACCCTCATAGAATCTGTAGTTAAAAATTGAATATGGGGTCTTACCCCTGTATTCCGCTCTGTGGAAAGTGTATATTGGGTTGCAAGTTTTACCAAAGTGGTTGTTTTTCCAACTCCAGTAGGACCTACAATGATTGTAACGATAGGCTTTCTATGAACTTTTTGTTTAGAAATGGAAATTGTTTCTCCAATCCAGTCAACCACAGCAATTTGTAAACTTTTAAAATCGTCAAGAGCATCTAAAGAAAAATTTTTCTTTATTTTTTCTGTAATGAACCTTATATATTTTAGCGAAAATTCATTATTTTCCAAAAGATTTTGAATCTTCACTATATTTGGATGTTCAGAAATATTTGCAGTAGCAACAGAAACAGTTTGTTCTTGCAAAGTTCTTGTAAGGTCTTCTATTTTCTTTTCGATATTGTTTATCTGAATATTTGTAATCAGTTTTTCAGTAAGACCATTTTTTTGAAGAATTTCATTCTTATTTTTTAAAAATGAATCTTCTGTATTGGAAAGCAAATTTGCACCTCTGCTCATTTCTGGATTAGCGCTTTTTTTATGAAAATCAGAAGAAAATCCACGAGGTTTTACTCTGTAAGAAACTTCAATTTCTTCATGCTGCCCAAATCCAAAAAGACCGCCCCTAAGAACCTGCCTTAAATTAACAATTTCATAATCACTTTGAAAAAGTTTATAAAGTTTTTCCTTTGCTTCGTCTAAACTTCTAGCTAATATCTTCTGAGTAGGTATTGTAGAATCGTTTTTAGTCATTTCAATTTCCTTCCTCATCAGTAATTTCGCCAAGCACTTCAAGTTTTATTCCTGCGCCTGCAGCAAGTATTTCTTTTTCGGACAGCACTACAACACCTGGCATATCGCGTTCTAAAGAGCTTTTTACTTCTAATCTAATTAAACTAGAACACATTATTATAGGCATAAAGCCTCTTTTTTTTCCGATAGTTAAAATGTCACTAGCACTCTTTATCCATTTTCTGCCATCCACAGGATCAAAAGCAACGTAAGGTTTGCTTCCATCTGCAGGAACTTGCGTATGCTCTAAAAACTTTTGCGACCAACCTTGCGAAAGGCTATAAACGTGCAATACATTAGCTTCATCAACATACTGCATGCATATTTGCTTACCTAACGCTTCACGAACTTTTGCTACTAAATCCCAAGTGCTTCCAAGAACAGAACCAAAATTTGAAAGAGTTTCCAAAATTGTAACTATATCACGAATAGAAACTTGCTCTGCTAGAAGAGCTTTTAAAACTTTTTCAATATCCCCATAGCTGAACTTGCGTCCATTGCCGTTCATTACTTCTTCAACAATGATAGGATTAGTTTTTTTAGTAGCTTCTATTATTGCAGCGACTTCCTGCCTTCCAAGAATTTCAGAAGCATGAGAACGTATAATCTCAGTTATATGAGTAGCTATTATTGTAGGAGAATCTACAACTGCATATCCAGCCTGCTCTGCATCAAAACGCTGATCCTCTGGAACCCATATTGCAGGCATTCCAAAAGCAGGATCTTTTGTAGGCTCTCCTTTTATTTCCTCAGTAACTGAACCCGCATTCATGCACATATAATAGCCAGGTCTAACAGAGTAACTTCCAGCTTCTATTCCTCTAATCTTAAAAATGTATTCGTTTGGCGGAATATTTATATTATCCATAACGTGGATACTCGGAACGCTAAGCCCTAAGTCAAGCGCTGTCTCTTTACGAATACGCGTAATTCGTTCAAGAAGCTCAGCTCCATTTTCTTTTTCTACAAGAGGAATTAAACCATATCCAAGCTCAAGTGAAAGCGGATCCAAAGGGGCAAAAGAATCCTT
The DNA here is from genome assembly GCA_002437725.1 of Treponema sp. UBA6367. GTDB lineage: Bacteria > Spirochaetota > Spirochaetia > Treponematales > Treponemataceae > Treponema_D. Next base: position 83,323 of record DJRF01000026.1, on the reverse strand, counting down.
TTCCGGATTTGAGCCAGAAGCATTTTTTTTAGCATTCTTTTCTGCAACTTCTTTTTCAAGCTCAATCTTTTTTTCATCATCCTTTTTTCTAGCCAACCTTATTCCTACAAAAATAAAAAGTCCACCAATCGGAATAAGAAGAAATTGAGTTCCATTTCTAAGGGCGACACCGATTACACACAGAAATACGCCTACAATTTCATAAATTGTTCCATCAACGGAAAATTCGTGTATAATCCGCTCGCCAAGCTCAACATCTGACTTATCACCGGTTACAAGAATACCTGTTGCAAAAGAAAGCATTAAAGAAGGAAGCTGACTTAACAGTCCGTCTCCAATAGTAAGATTTGCATATATGGAAAGAGATTCTGAAAAAGACAAATGATTTTTTAACATTCCTATAGCAAAGCCGCCAATTAGATTTATAATAGTAATAAAAATTCCCGCTTTTACATTTCCTGAAACGAATTTGCTAGAACCGTCCATATTAGAATAAAAATCTATATCACCGCGAAGTTCTTCTTTCATTTTTTTTGCTTCATCTTCAGTGATATAGCCCTGAGAAAGCTGATTGTCGATATCAAAAGATTTTGTACTCATTGCATCAAGAGTGAACCTTGCGGCAACTTCAGAAACTCTGCTAGCGCCTTTTGTAATAACAACAACTTGAACAACTATAATAATAATGAATATTACAAATCCTATTATTATATTGTTTCCGCCTGTAACAATATCTGCAAAAGCTTGAACCATAGAGCTCTGGGTGCTAGCCAACTGATTAGGATTAGAGCCATTAGCAGTAAGAATAAGTCTTGTTGAAGAAATATTTATGCCAAGCCCAAAAATTGTTGCAAAAAGAATCACTTGCGGAAATGAAGAAAAAGCAGATGGCCGCGGAGTATATATTACTACTAAAAGTATTACAACAGACAAAGCCAGATTTAAAATCATAAAAGTGTCTATTAAAAACTTTGGAAGGGGAACAACAAGCATTAATACAACAACTATAGCCATAACAGCCATAATATTGCTGTATATAAAATTGAGAATACTACCCTTTTTTTTATTTTCGATTGCCATTAAGTCCCCACCCTAGACAAGCTACTTATTTTTTTGAGTTATATTTTAACACTTCTGCATAAATTGTTGCAAGAACAGACAAATAACTTTCTGGTATTATATCACCAACTTCGGTATCTGTATATAGTCCACGTGCCAAAGGTCTATTTTCAACAATAGGAACATTGTTTTCAGTGGCAATACGGCGCATTTGAAAAGCAATTTCATCAGCCCCCTTTGCCGTTACAGTAGGAGCATCTGCTACAGCTATGTCATATTTTAAGGAAACTGCAAAATGAGTAGGGTTTGTTATAACGACATCAGATTCTTTTACCATTTTTGGCATATTCTGCTGAAGCAATTGCTTTTGAGCCTGCTTTAGACGGCTTTTTACTTCAGGATCTCCTTCCATCTCCTTGTATTCCTGTTTTACTTCATATTTTGTCATCTTCATAGATTCCATAAACTCTCTTTTGTTCACAAAATAATCAAAAATCGAAATTATTAAAAACAAAACAGCGGCTATAAAAAGCATCTTTGAAGCGATAGAAGAAATAAGCAAAACAGAATCAACAATTGCGCCATTTTGAATTGTAAAAAGAATTTCTGGAATATTTTTTCTTATTAAAAAAAAACAAATGATTATAATTATTGATACTTTTCCTAAAGACTTCGCAATATTAAAAAGACCTTTCATCGAAAATAAAGATTTTTTAAAATAATCTGCAAAGTTTGGAATTATTTTTGAAAATTTTGGAAGGATTGCCTTTGGAGTAAATACAAACCCCTTGTTCTGCACAATATTTGCAATAATCCCGACAGCTAAGCCAGATGCAGTTATAGGAACAACAAAACGCAAAAGACTTCTAAAAAATATATACACAAAGGAAGGCGAATTTATATCATCGTTTATGCGATTAAAAAAGAATGTGCAGATTTCTGTGCATCCTAAAAAAATATTTTTTGCGCAAACATTTAAAACCAAAAGCGAAACAAGAAAAACTAAAGCGCTGTTTAAGTCTTGACTTTTTGCAATCCGTCCTTCTTCTCTTGCTTTTTTTAGTTTTAGCTCTGAAGGCTCTTCTGTGCGCCCTTCATCTTCAGCAGCAAACCATTGTAAATCAATATCTTCAAAGCTCACTAAGAACCGTCCTTGCCGACAGCCTTTAATAATGAAAATAAAGCTGCAAAACCAGATTCAAAAGAATTTGCAAAGAAATTGCACAAAGAATTAAACATCATAGAAATTAAAAGAAAAGCTAGCAAAATCATTATAGGAAAACCTTCAGAAAGCAAGTTCATCTGCGGAGCAGCCTTTGAAAGCAAGCCTGTGCAGATTGTTATCAGTAAAAGGATTCCCATCACTGGCAAAGAAATTATTAGAGCGTCTGCAAAAAGCTCTGTAAGCCCCTTTAAAAGAAAGGCCATAATTTTTTCTCTGCCGTCAATCATGCCAAAAACGTTTAACGTTTCAAGACTTTTTGCAAGACCTTGAATAAAAAGCTTTTGAAACCATTTATTCTGCATAAAAATAATCATTGCAACCAAGTTAAAATATTGACCCAAGAGAGGATTTTCTACTTGCGAAAGCGAATCATAGGTTGAAGCCGCACTAAATCCCATTTGAAACGCAAAAAACTGGGCTCCAGTGCTAAAAGCCGCCAAAATCATTGAAACATAAAATCCAATTATAATGCCAATCATTGCTTCGCCAGCAATCAAGGCAATGTAATACAGGGTAAAAGCGCCATCTCCATTAATAAAAGTTTTATAAGCAGAAAAATCTGCATAAGACATAAGAAGATAAGAAAGATAACCTACAAAAGCAACTTTAGCGACTCTTGAAACAGTTCTCATTGAAAAAAAAGGAAGAGTAAATATTAAACCAGCGCAACGGGCAGCAACAAGAAGAAAAAAAGGCGCAAAGTCCACAATCTGATTTATCATTTTTTTACCTTGCGATATTTGGAATCATTTCAAAAAGATTTATTGTGTAACCGCGAAGCCTTGTAAACATCCAGCCGCCAATTAAAGCTATAACCACAAGAATTACAATAAGCTTTGGCAGAAAAGTAAGCGTCTGTTCCTGAATAGAAGTAACAGCTTGAAAAATTGCAATTATTAGACCAACAATAAGAGCTGCAAGAAGAACTGGAAGAATTAAAACAAAAATCTGGAAAATTCCATCTCTCATAAGATTTACAATTTGACCAACCGACACAATTCCTCCCATAAAAAACTAGCATCATTTTTGGCAAAGTTTTTTATTCACAACTACAATCGCAATACAGAATTAAACAATTGGGTTGTAAGAAGCCCCCAACCATCAACTAAAACAAAAAGCATAAGTTTAAAAGGCATCGAAATCTGAACAGGAGGGAGCATCATCATACCCATTCCCATAAGAATACTTGCCACAACCATATCTATTATTATAAACGGAATATAAAGTATTACTCCGATTTTAAAAGCCACTGTAAGCTCGTGAAGAATATACGAAGGTATAAGAATATGGGTTGGCACGTCTGCAAGAGTATTCGGCTTTTCCATTTTTGCCATATTCATAAACATAGCGATATAAGAAGTGTCATCGCTCATTTGGCTATACATAAAAATTCTAATTGGAGATTCCGCTGCTCGGTATGCTTCTTCAATTCCTATTTCCCCATCAGAAAGCGGTTTGTAAGCTTTTTCATACATTGAAGTAAAGGTTGGCCACATGACAAAAAGCGTCATAAAGAATGCAATTCCATTAAGGACTGCAGTAGGAGGAACTTGCTGAAGAGAAAGAGCTCTTTTTATAAAATCAAGAACAATTGAAAATCTAAGGAAACAGGTTAGAAGAATAAGAAGGCTTGGAGCAAGACTTAAAATTGTAAGAATTACAAGCAACCTTACAGAAAAAGCAACCTCGGTTCCAGTTCTTGGCTGAGTTACTTGAATAGAAATATTCGGAACCTCAACAGGCCGTACATTTCGTCCCATTTCAGTTGTACCTTGAGCAGCCCCCTGAGGAAAATTATTCTGAGCGCAAAGGATTACTGAAAAAAACGCAAAACAGAACAAGAATGAAATTAATTTTCTTTTTTGAATCATATTATTCACCTTTTTCAAGACGCTCTTGTTGATGTTTCAGCATATCAGAAATTTTTGATTCAGAATCAGTAAAAATATTTTTTTTATCTTTAGGTCCTCCTGGCATAAAAATATCAAGAATTTCTGCAAAACTTCTAGGTTTTTTAGTATTTTTATGCTTGTCCGCATATAAATTCATGGCATCTATAAGCTCTTTGTCCTGAACTTCGCTTATAAGATTTATGGAATTGTCAGCAACACCGATTATATATGCGTGATCCAAGAGAGAAATAACTTGGACAGTTTTTCCCGGCGCAACATTTATTGAAGCTACCTGCCTAAGAAACTGGTCGTCAGACACCTCTGTCTTCATGTTTTTTTTCATAAACCACATTACGCCGTAAATACAAGCAATAACTATGGCTAAAACAAGAATCATTCTAAAAAAAAGCCAGAATGTTGAACTAGACTTTTTATTTTCTGCAGAAACTTCTGGTGCTTCCAAAAGAATCGAAGATTCATCAACAGAAGCTGATTCCATCTCAGAATCTGTTGGAACAGAAATTACAGAATCTTCTGAAACATTTTGCACTTGCGCAAAAATTTTAAAAGAACACAATGAAAAAAGTACAAAAAATGCACTAAAAACTTTTTTATAGTTTCCCATTTTCCCACCCAAGAAACTTAATTAAAGTTACCTCGAAAAAGAATATTCAGAGGCTTGTCTAATGTAAATCAGAAACTCTTTCCAACGGAGATAATATTTCTGTTACGCGAACACCGAAGTTTTCGTCAATAACAACAACTTCACCTTTTGCAATTGGCTTATGATTTACAAGAATATCAACAGGTTCTCCTGCAAGCTTATCAAGTTCTATAATAGTGCCTTCGCCCATTCCAAGTATGTCTTTTATTTGCTTTTTGGTTCGACCAAGTTCTACAGTCATTTCCATATAGACATCCATAATAAGGCCTATATTACCCTGCTCCTGCGAACTTGGCGCTCCTTGCAGTGTTGGATACTGAAGAGTTTGAACATTTGGAACGTGCATAGCCATCTGATTAGGCATTGCGCCGCCCATAGGTATCTGCATTCCCATTTGATTAGGCATTGCACCCATTGGCATCTGCTGCATTCCCATTTGATTAGGCATTGCGCCACCCATTGGCATTTGTTGCATTCCCATCTGATTAGGCATCGCTCCCATTGGCATCTGCTGCATAGAAGGTTGCTGAACAGCTGATTGCTGCCCCATATTAGCAGCCTGCGCAGCATTAGCTTCATTAGATTCGTTTCCGCCGTAAGCATTGCTAATCTGCTCTGCAGGTTCTCCACCTATAGCTTCCATAAGAGTATAGGCTTGTCCATCAAGCGAAAGAGGATAACTAAAAAGCGCAAATGTATTTTGCGGAATTCTTATCATTGCCTTTGGATTGTTTACAGCTTCAGGAGGATTGCAAGCAAGTCCTGGAAATTTTCCAGTTTTATCCAATTCTTGAATTTCAGAGCCAGTATGCATCGCAACGACATCGGAAATACAAGACAATGCCATTTCATCAAAATCAGCATTTTCTTCTTTAGAGATAAGATTAACCAGTTTTTGGGCAAACTCTGTAGCCAAAATATACATGTGGTCGCCCATCATTCCCGATGAAAAATCAGAAGTAACAGCAACAACAACTTCTGGAAGTTTTGCAAGAAGAGCATCTCTGTCCAAAGTTTCTACAACAGGAGTTCCACAAGTAAAATTAGCGCCAGTCATGCCGTTAAGTTTTTCTACAAGAGAATCTTTAATATTTCCTGCAAATTTTTCAAGAGCTTTCTTGTCAATATGAACAGCAGGTCCACCAGACACATGACCAGAAGCATTCAATCCGTCAAGTGAAACACCAGAAAGCAAAGCATCAATTTCATCCTGTGAAATAGCACCATCACTCATAATGAATCATCTCCTTCTACGGAAAGTTCTTCAAAATCATCCGCAGTAACATCTTCTATTTTTCCTGTAACCTGAACTGCCATCTTTTTTCCAACAACACCAGGTTGACAATAAAATTTCTTTTTATTTCCAACACTCAATTTCAAAGGATCTCCAATCTTTGTATCAGAAAGTCTAACCACATCTCCAACTTTTAACGCAAGAACATCTCTAACAGAAAGATTTATAGAACCAACTTCAGCAACAACTTCCATATCTACAGTAGAAAGTTTTTCTTTTAAAGTTCCTAAATACTGCGTTGTAGAACTTCTTCTAACAGACGAAAACCAAAACTGAGAAGAAAGTTTTGAAACTATAGGTTCAAGCGTAATGTAAGGAATACAAAAGTTCATCATTCCTTCTTCATCTCCGACCTTTGTTTCAAGGGTTATTAAAACAACCATTTCAGAAGGAGGAACAATCTGCGCAAATTGAGGATTTGTTTCAATCTGCCCCAAGCGAGGTCTTAAATCCAAAACCTGAGCCCAGGCTTCCCGCATATTTGCAAGAATTCTTACAATAATGCCTTCCATTACAGACTGCTCAATATCTGTAAGATCGCGATTTTTATTAGAAGAAACAACTCCTCGCCCACCAAAAAGGCGGTCAATCATACAGAATGTAATTGCCGGGTCTATTTCAAGAACCGCATTACCCTTTAGCGGATCCATATTTACAATTGCAAGCGTTGTTGGAGAAGGAATTGAACGAATAAATTCTTCGTAAGTTAACTCATCAACAGAAGCCACATGAACATGAACAAGACTTCTTAACTGAGCCGAAAGGCTTGTTGTTGTAAGACGCGCAAAAGTTTCATGCATATTAGAAACGGTTCTTAACTGTTCCTTTGAAACTTTATCAGGACGTTTAAAGTCGTAGATTTTTATTTTACGAGTATCATTAACAGCCTTAAAGTCATCAACATCTGTATCTCCAGAATTGATTGCAGTAAGGAGCTGGTCAATTTCATCCTGCGACAGAACTTCAGTCATCTACATCTTCCACCTTAAATCCAACAATTACGACTCTATAACTTCAAGCTGCAAAAAAGAAACATCTTTTATTTTAGAAGAACTTAAAATCTCATCATTTATAGCGTTTCTAAGTTCGATTTTTAAACGCTGCTCATTCTGAGGTTTTAATTCCTCTGCAGTCTTCTGAGTAAAATATCGGCGTAAATAATCTTTTAGTTCAATATTTCTTTGTGTAATTTCTGTAGAACAAGCTTTATCTTCGTGTTTATATCCTAAAACCACATCAACGATGACAGTAGCAGGAATATCATCGCTTGTTTTTGTTCTTATTGCTCCTAAAGATGTATACCAATCAAGGATTTCTCTTTGAGCAACATATTCATCGCTTATAGGAAGGGCTGTCTGACTAGCTGTATTGTTGCCAACAACTTTCATAGTTATAATAACGATTACAACAATAAGAACTATAGCTCCAAGAGCAATTGCAATCCACTTTAACAGAGATGGAAGTATTCCTCCTAAGCCACCTTTTTTTGCAGGAGCAGAGTTTGTTCCGCCATCTTCAAAACCGTCAAGTCCGTCATCTGCCATTTTCTTCCCCTCCAGGAAAATTCAGTCTAATACGAATCTCAAAACTGAGCATAAAAACTGCTAGTAAAAAGTCATTTTAATAGCAAAAAATGTTATTATAACATTATACACCTAAAAGTGCGCCTCGTCTAGAATAATTATATCTACACGACGGTTATAAGCTCTTCCTTCCGGTGTATCGTTCGAAAACTTTGGCCTAGTATCTGCATAGCCTGCAATTGAAAACATATTTTCATCAACTCCATAGTCAGCAAGGTAATGCAAAACGGACATCGCACGCTCTGCAGAAAGCTCCCAATTGCTAGGATACTTAGAATCAGAACCTACAGGTGTATTGTCTGTATGTCCTTCAATTCTAAACCGCCTTCCTTTTAATTCTGGACTTCTAAAAAATTCTGAAAGACGGAGCAAACTGTCTCTAGTCTCATTTATATTGAGCTCTGCACTTCCCTCTGCGAAAAAACTGTCGGCAGCAAGGGTAATCACAACGCCGCGTTCGTCGCTGGTAACTGTAATTCTATTAGTTTTTTTGTCAGGCTCAAAAAGACTGACGGCTTTTTTCTTTGTAAGACCTAAAGATTTTCCCTTTTCCATAGAAGGAAGAGAATTTATTGTGTTACCCAAATCGCTCAATCTTCCTGCAGAAAGAGACATTCCTCCGGAAACAGTTTCTGTTTCATTCATCTGAAGAGACTGCGTTATTGTCGCCATTTGAGTAACGTCCACCTCAGAAGGATTGTACAGCATTACAAAGAAACAGAGCATAAGGGTAATCATGTCACCGTAAGTACCTTGCCAGGCAGTACTTGGTTTTTCAGGCTCTTTAGCTTTTTTTCCCATAAAAGATTTCCCCTAGTTAGTCTTTTAGAACGTCAGCTTCAACAGCTTTGCGAGTTACAGGATCAAGGTAAGTAAGAAGTTTTTGTCCCATAATTCTAGGATTTTCACCCGCTTGAATTGCGAGAACGCCTTCAAGAATCATTTCTTTTGAGCGCATTTCTATTGCATTATGAGCTATAAGCTTTGTTGCAAAAGGAGCTATAAGCCAGTTCGCCATCATAGAACCGTAAAGTGTCGTGATAAGAGCGACCGCCATATTAGGACCTAACGACGACTTATCCTCAAGGTTGTTCAACATACCAATAAGTCCTAAAACGGTACCCATCATTCCAAAACCTGGAGCATATCCAGCCCATGCGTTTAATATGCCAATCCAGTCCATGTGCCTGGATTCAATTTGGTTCATTTCGTTTTCCATAATAGTTCTAATAACATTTCCATCAGTACCGTCTACAACAAGGCGCAATCCATTTCTCATAAAAGGGTCATCGAGATCGTCCAAACCGTCTTCAAGAGCAAGAATACCTTCTCGCCTAGCCTTGTTAGAAAGATCCATCATGGTGGATATTATTGTTTTTTCACCAAAATCCGGAACTTTAAATGCCTTTCCCATTACTTTAAAAAGTCCTAAAGTCTTTTTTAAAGGGGCAGCAATAAAAATTGAAGCATAAGAACCACCAATTGTCATAAAAACAGATGGAAGGTCCCAAATTCCTAACATAGTACCACCGGAAGTCAAAACTGACATTACAATACAGGCAGCACCGCCAACGATACCGATTATTGTTGATATATCCATTTACAAAACCTCTTGGGAATTGATTCCTATTTTTTTTCTGTACTCAATAACACGCTCAATTATTTCTTGAGGAGTCTCTTTGACTACAATTCTCTTTCCGGAAAGCATACATAAAGTCAAATCGGGATTTGTTTCCATACTTTCAATCATGTGAGGATTTAGCCAGTACTTTTTTCCATCTAAGCGAGTAACTGCTATCATCTTTATATTTTCCATAATGTTTTGCATAACGTCAAGTCTTTTGATAATCATTTATTCAGACTATTAAAACATTATGCATTGCAAACTCTTTTTTATTATCGTTTTTTTTGTTTTTTAACTTTAAGCAAAGTATTTTAAATTCTAACAGAAGGTCTAAAGCCGAGTTTTTATAATAAAAAAAATGATTTCAACGAATTTTATTCTTTTTTCTAAAAATTCAACTTTCAGCCTAGAATTAAACTAATTCTAAAAGCAAGCGATTAAGAAGCAATATGCCGTCCTTTGTCATAGAAACATTTGTTTTTCCATCTTTTTTATAAAACCGAACTTTTTTTTGAGATTCCCATCTTTTGAGAACTTCAATTTTTTTTTCTGACAAAGACTTATTAAAACGCTCTTCATAAACTTCAAGGGAAATACCTTCAAATGTTCTAAGCCCCATCATTAAATATTCAAATTCAATTGTTTTTGGATTTAAAAATTCTTCAACAAAAGCTGTTTTATCTAAGTTTTTTTTACAATTGCCAAGCCAAAACTTAGTATACAAGGAAACATCGTTTATATTGGTGATTCGGCAAGGCTCTTTTTCATAAAAACTGCCAGTTGCCCCCGCTCCGCAGCCTATGTAGTTCTCTAGATTCCAGTAAACCATATTGTGCAAGCACTGCTTTTTAGGTTTAGAAAAATTTGAAACTTCATACTGCAAAAAATTCATTTTTTCAAGAATATTTCTTCCAGCCAGCCAAAGTTCATCGGCAAAATCGTAATCATATTCAAGTTTTCCTGAATCAATCAGTTTTCCCAAGACTGTATTTTCTTCTATTGTTAAAGAATACATCGAAACATGAGAAATTTTATAATCAGAAAGGATTTTAAGACCTTTTGCAAAAGACTCTAAAGTTTCACCAGGAAGACCTGAAATCAAATCCACAGAAAAATCAATGGAGTTATATTTTTCAAAAAAGGAAAGGCAATTTTTTATTTCATAAAAAGAGGCTCGCCTATTTGCAAAATGCAAAACCTCATTATTAAAACTTTGGATTCCACAAGAAATTCGTGTAACTCCAATATCTTGCAAACAGTCAAACAAATCTGCGCAAGCATCATCTGGATTAATCTCAAATGTAAATTCTTTACATTCCTTAAATTTTACACAAGAAAAAATTGTTGAAGCGATTTTTTTTATTTGATCGGAAGATAATATGCTAGGAGTTCCACCTCCAATATAAATTGTATTCCATTTTTCGATTGCATATTTTTTTGCTTTAAATGCAATTTCATTGCAAACTGCTTCTATGTAAGAATCAGGAACAAAGGAGTTTTTTTTATCTGGAAGAATACTAAAAAAATCACAATATGCACATTTTGACTTGCAAAATGGTATGTGAATATACAAAGAGGTTTCCAATTTTAAAAGAGCCTGACATTGCTAAACGGAAAAAGCAGAACTATGGCAACAGCCTTTATATCAGACTTTTGAACCGCTCCCCAAAGCCTTGAATCAACACAAGAGGTTCTTTTATCGCCAAGGACAAAATATTCAGAAGGACCAAGTTCAATTTCGTCAAAAGAACCGGCAACTCCTAGCGTATAATCCCAGGAAGCTGGCGCAGTATCAATATCAATATTGTACGGCTTTTTTACGAGTTCAAATTCTGTAAGAAAAAATTGTTCCCCCTTAGGCTTTACGTAAAGAACATAATCTCGCATATATATGGTATCTCCAGGAACTCCAGCCACTCTTCTAATAGTTTGATTCTTTCCCATTTTTCCGTTTAAGTTTTCTGTAGAAATCTGCTGAGCTGTGAAAAAACGCACTATTATGGAAACAAATTTTTTTCCGAACGAAACTTTTTCAGAATCTTTGCAATCCAAAAGGACAACATCGCCTCGATTTATTTTAGTATCAAGCGGAGAAAACAAAATATAAGAATCTTTTTGAATATCAGGCTGCATAGAAACAGAGCGCTGCAGAACCGGGAAAATCAAAAAGTTTATAACAAGATTTATAATAATAAAAACAGAAATAAAAAGCATCACAAAAAACGAGACTTTTTTTTCCATTTCTCTCTTCATGCTATAGGAAAGTTCATAAATTTCTTTATTCATATAAATAAAATATCATAAATAGTGCATAACTTGCAACCTATTAAACTATGCTCTATAATTACTTTTATGGCAGAAGGAAGAAAAATAATAGCAGAAAATAGAAAAGCTCGATTTAACTACTTTATAGAAGAAACTTACGAATGTGGCATAGAACTAAAAGGAACGGAAGTAAAATCTGTAAAAAACGGAAACATATCTTTTCCTGACGCCTTTGCAGAAATTCGTGGCGGAGAAGTCTTTTTAAAAGGTTTTCATATAAACGAATACGTTTTTTCTTCAATATTTAATCACGATCCAGACAGACCAAAAAAACTTCTTCTACACAAAGATGAAATAAAAAGGCTTATAAGAAAAACGGAAGAAAAGGGATTTACACTGATACCTTTAGATTTTTACTTAAAAGATGGCAAGCTAAAAGTTTCTTTAGGCGTGTGCAAAGGAAAAAAACAGTTTGATAAACGGGCTACAATAAAAGAAAGAGATGTAAATCGAGAAATTCAAAGAGAATTTAAAAAGGGAATTCAAAATTAGTGAATATCAGGGGCATAGTATTAAAAGGAACATTATTTCTCGCACTATTGTGTTCTAATCTGAACATCTTTTCGCAAGAACAGCAAGAAATTGACTTTTACGGTGTTTTTTCAAACGATATAGATGCAAACATGACCCACATAACAGAAGATTTATTCTTTGCGCAATTAAAAGAAATGCAGCTCAATGCAACTATAAACGACTGCAGAAGCAATGAAATAAAAAATGCAAACTTTTCAGAGAAAGAAAACATTGATTTTTCACAGTCTAAACAAAATTCGCTTGCCTGCTTTATTATAATTAGTCAGAAATCAAATTCTAAGTGGCTATGCGAAGTAAATGTAAAAAATCTTGCAACAAACAAAATTCAAAGCAATATTCAAGAATACGATTCATTTTATAAAATAATGACAGAAACAAAAAAGACTTTTTCTGAAATATTTAAAAACTTATTTTCTTCAAGCACAGAAACTCTAAAACAAAACGAAGTTAGTCAGAATAAAAATCAGACTAGCATTATTTCCGCTGATGAAATTGCAGGAACTTGGAAAGGAGAAGAATTTGTAGACAGGATTGTACTTCTTAGAAGCGGAAAAGGATTTGTTATCTTTAAAAACGGAGCTTCCATGAACGTTTCTGTTTCTATACAAAAAATAGATAACCAAAATACTGTTAACATAAAACAAATCGGCGGAAACAATGCATCTTACTTTCCAGAACTTTCTAGGAAAGCCGCTCTTGAATATGCAATGTCCGCAGCCCCTGTTGAATGGTCTTTTACAAGCGTTTCTACAAAAATTCTAAAAGGAAATAAAAAAACTCTTATTCAAAAAACTCCAGAATCAATTCCTGAAAAAAGCCAAATCCCTGTGGAGTGGCAAAAAGTTACTCGATAACAACAGCACCTTGCCGCAGCACAACAATTTTTCCGCCATCAACTTTCGCAATAGTTGAAGGAACTGCATTGTTTTTATCGCCATCGTCTACAATAAGAGCAACTTCGCTAGAAAACTCTTTTTCTATTTCTCTTATATTTGAAATAACTGGGCAAGAACTTCTGTTCACGCTTGTTGAATAAATTGGAACTCCAACTTCTTCAATTATTTTTCTAAGCCAGATATCACCGGGACATCTAACTGCTATAGTCTTTAAAAAATCAAATTTGCTTCTTACAACCAAAGTAAGAGGACCTGGCCAGCAATTTAGCAATTTTAAAGGGATTTCATCATCTGTAATATTTTTTAGATATTCAGGAGATGCAATAAGCTGGATAAAAGGCTTGCTTTCCGCCCTGCCTTTTATCTTTCTTATTAACGAATCTGTAGATTCAACTAGACCAGAAAAACCATAGACGGTATCAGTCGGCAAAATTAAAACTTTATTTTGTTTTAAAAGAGAAACACATTTTTTTATAGAATTTTCATCAGATTTGAGGCAAGTCATAAATAGGAATTCCTTTTACAAAATCAGTTTTTTTATTCCTAAATGTTATATTACCTTTGCTTAAATCAATCAACAACATTATAAGAAAAGAAAGGGAAAACACCAAAAAAGAAATTATCTTGCAAACACTTTCTGGCAAATAAGAAAACATCTTCCTTTTTAAAACCGTACCTGTATCATAAAGCTTTGTCTGCATAGGTTTTAGCCCTTTTATTTTTACAAGTTTTTCCCCTTCTCCAACATAGTCAAGCTTTCTAGCATAAGAAGAAATAACATCTTTATCCTTCAAAAGCGCTGTATATTCTAAATTTAATTCATTGTTTAAATTTTGAATAATATCTGTTTGGCGAGAAATCTCTATTTTTTGCTTCTGAAGGTGACCATAGCTTACAATTCCATTTCTGCCAAAAAAAAATGAAAGAGATGCATAAACAAACGTACCTAAAAAAGCGGCAACTAAAATTTTTGTGCGAATCATTATAATTTTATAATCGGCATTTTTTTTATTTTCTGAAAGAAAAATGTGTGCTATAATCAAATATATTTTAAGATTCTAAAATTGGAATAAATAGTAGTGTTTTTTTTATCATTTTATGCCGATAATGAATCTGTATGAATTTCAAAATTCATGCAAATAAATATCAATCCATGAGAGGAACAATATGAGCGATTCAACAGAGAATACAAAAGACCTGGACAGTTATGGAGTATGGGTAAAAAGACCTCCTCAAGACGCATCTGAAAATGATTTAATATCTGAAACGTTGCCAGATTTTTCAGACATTGAAAACACTGCAAATGAAGAAACCTCTCAGGAAAATCCTATTGTAACAGATGAATTTAATCTTGACAGCCTGGACTTAAACGAAACTTCAATTTCGGATAATGAACTTTCAGATATTTCTAAAGACATGGAAGAAAATACTAAAAATTCTGCAGAAGATAAAACGCCTATGGAAGCGGAAGATTTTTCCGCAAGTTTTGACGATGGAGAAATCTCTTTAGACGACTTTATGGACGGAGGTTTTACAGATCCAAATCCAGGCGCCGCTCCTGAAGAAAACAAAAGCTCTTCAGATAGCATCGATTTCGGCGGCGACGGTGAAATCTCTTTGGACGACTTCTTAGACGAGCCTTCGGAGAGCACAAACAAAGCGGATGATGTTACAAACGATGAGCCACTAGACATAGACCTTGCATTCACAGAAAGCGATGAAGTTCCTACTGAAGAAATTCAAGCAGAAGATGATAACTCAGACAGTTTCGATGACAATGGAGAATATGACGATATGTTTGATGAACTTGACAATTCAAATACTGAAAACAAAACAGAACCTTCTTTTGACGATTCAAAAACAGAAGAACTTTCATTAGACGACTTTGGAATTGATGACTCTAGCGATGATGCGACTGCGGTTGCTGCAGGCGCTGCGGTAAATGCAAGCGCAAATACAGAAGAAGTTGATTTAAGCGACTTTGGTGTGGATAGCAGCGCAGAAGAAACACCTGTACAACAAGACGTTCAAGGCGCTAAAAAAGGACAAGTTGTGGACTATGACCTTGCAGTTACAGAAGAAGAAGCGACATCTACAGCTCCTACTGTAACAGAAATAAAAACTACAGATGCTCCTGCGGAATCAGAAAATGAAGAACCTGCAAAAAGCGAAGAAACTTCTTCTGTAAGCAACAAACTTTTAGAACAAATTATCGCGGATCTTTCTGGTCTTAAAAATGAAATAAACTCTCTAAAAGGTCAATTTGAAGAATTAAAAGCAAAAGACACAATTGCCGCTTGCGAAAAAACTGAAGAAACAATTTCCACAGAAGAAGAGCCTAAGATTGTTTCTGAAGAACAAACAGGATTTTTTAACGACAGCGATGATGACGAAACTATTGCATTAAGCGGCGCAGAACTTGACAACATCATGAACACCGCAGACATTGCGGAAGAAGATGCGAAAACATCAGGTGAAGAGGAATTAGCTGAACCTGAAGTTTTGCCAAAAAAAGGCGGAGAACAAGAAGAACAAACTGAAGAGCCTTTTACAAATCCAGCAGAGATTTCTGATACAATTGAAAATCCAAATGAGGACGTTAAAGAAATTCCTATCGAAAATATTGAGTCAGAAGAAGATTCTGGCAACGAAACTATAGTTAAAGAAGAATCGATACCAGATTCAGAAGATGCAGCAGATGATGCGGAAATTCCTCAGGTTGATGCTAATACAGAAGAGCCGTTGCAAGAAGCTGAAGAAGAAGTTTCCGATGTTAAAGAAGAGCCTACTCCAGCAGCGGAAGAAATTAATGCTACTTTTTCAGATGACAATCCTTTTGCAGAAATCGGTGACTCACCTGTAGAAATTCCAGAAGAAGAACACGATTCAGGGCTTTCTCTTGATGCAGAAGAAAACCTTGAAGAACCGAATTTGGACAACATTGCAGAACAAGATATAGAAGATGAAATTTCTATTCCTAAAACAGATGAAATTGTTTCTGATGAACCTAATAACGACATTTTAGTAGAATCTTCTTCAAAAGATTTTATGAGTTCTGTAAATGATGCAACAGAAATTTTGGATACACCAACTGAAGAATCACAAACAGTTGAAGAAGTTGACAGTGTAGAAGAGATTCCTTCTGTTGAAGAAATCGCAGAAGTTGCAGAAACCCCTCAAAACACATTGCAAGAACCTGCATCCAGCGAAGAAGAAACTAGAACAGAAAACACATATTTTGAAGAAGATACTTCTTCTGATCCTCTTACTGACGAAAATATTGACTATCTCAAAGATGAAGATGCAGCCGAAAGTGCAGAAGATGTTCAAACCATAGAACCTGCAGAAGAAGTTCCTGAAGCAAGAGAAGAAGTCAAATCAGAAGACAGCAATTCTCTTCCTTCGGATTTAAGAGAAGATGTAAAATCTGTTTTGCAATATATGGATCAACTTCTTGAAAATCTTCCTGAAGATAAAATTATGGAATTTGCAAAATCAGAACAGTTTACAACTTATAAAAAATTGTTCAAAGAACTAGGACTTTCTTAATTCTAGACATACAAACGAACTTGAAAGCTATCTAGAACACTGCCAAATGCAAGTTTTTAGATAGCTTTTCTTTTATAAAATGAACGATGCAACTTTTTTTACTGCAAAAGATGGTTCTCTAACTTGCCGATACAACGGTATTATGCTTCATTCTGCATATTCTCCACAAAAAGAAGCAGAAAGGTTTGTTGATTCGCAAGTAATTCCGTTTATTCCCAAATACATTATAATTTTAGAGCCTGCAATAGGTTTTTGTTCTGAATATTTTAAAAAGAAAATTCCTTCAGCAAAAGTATGCGCCATAAGATTTTCAAATGAATTTAGCAAATTTAACAACAAATTTGATTTTGTATTTAACCTTTTTGAACCAGATTTTGAAGCCCGGCTGTTTAACACTTTAGGAGAAGAAGGTCTTTTTTCATCTTTATTTTTTACATGGCCTGCAAGTGCAAAAATTTTTCAAGCAGAAGAAAAAGTTGCCTTGTCAAAGATAAAAAAACAACTCAATCTAGCGCAAACGGTGCTTTTTACGCACAACTCTTTTGCAAGGCGATGGTTCTTAAATTTTGTAAATATTGTAAGCAGAATTGAAAAAACGCAAACCCTAAAAAAAACAAATTTTCCTATAGTTTTATGCGCTAGCGGACCTAGCTTGCAAAGTTCTGTAAAAAAACTAAAAGAACTTGAAAACAATCTTTTTATTATAGCGGTTTCTTCTGCTCTGAATGTTCTTTTAAAAAATAATCTAGTTCCAGACTTAGTTATTTCTACAGACGGCGGTTTTTGGGCAAAAAAACACTTATATCCGCTTAAAAAAAATAAAATTCCGCTTGCGCTTGCAATTGAAGCAAATCTACCCCAAATTTTATTTTCAGAACTTTCTATAATTCCATTGATTTATTCAGACGGTATGGAATCAGCATTTATAAAAAAGACTGACATCAACTATGTAATTGTACAAAGAAACGGAACTGTGAGCGGAACAGCTGCAGAACTTGCTTTGTCTCTTACAGAAAATTTAGTATTTATGTGCGGGCTTGATCTTGAAGCAGGTTGTGGCATTCAGCACTCTCAACCAAATATTCTTGAAGATGAAAATTCTGCAACTGATAACTTTTTTTGCCCAAAAGAAACTAGAATTTCAAAATCAAGGTGCAACTCTTCTTCGCTGCGAATTTACAGAGAGTGGTTTTGCAATTTAAATGAAAAAAAATGGCAAAGATTTTTTAGGCTTTCTGATAATTATAAATACAGTTCAAATCTGGGGCGCATAAAAGACGCAAACTTTGACTTTTTAAGAGAAAATCTTTTAAAAATGAATTATAGTAAATCGCCATCAGCTTTTTTTTCAGTTCCGCGAAAAATAGACAATAAAAAAAATAAGGAAATATTAAAGTCATTTGTTCTAAAGAACGAAAATTCTAAAGAATGGCTAAAAAATAATTTTCCTTTAGATTTTTTGCTATACGAAAGATGCAATAATTTTACAGAAAAACAGATTTTATTAAAAAAACTAAATGAAAAAAATAAAGTTCTTATAAAAAAAATAGAATAGGAAAAATATGCCGATTATATATAAATCTTTTGAGCTATCAAAAACAGGTTTGCCAGTTCCAATTTTTAAGTCAGGAAAACCTATGCATTCTAAATACAATCCAGAAAAAGAATCTGAAAGTTTTGTGCAAAATATTGAAAAAGCAGACTTCTTTGTTGTATTAGGAATTGGAAGCGGTTTTCATATTCAAAAAATTGCAGAAAATTTTCCAAATTCAAAAATTATTGGCATTGAAGGTTTTGACGAAGACATAGAATTCTTAAAATCAAACTCTAAAATCTGTGCAAACTTAGAAAATAAAGAAAATGTTGTTATTTGTTCAGAAAAAAAGCTAACAGAAAATCTTTGCAAGCATTGGATTCCAGCAATCTACCCTTCTTTTAGCATTATAGAATACAGAATTTGGTGCGCAGAAAACTTAAATCTTGCAGAAAGCATAAAAAAAAGCATAAAAGAAACGGTTGAAAAAATAAGCGCAGACTATTCAGTTCAAGTTCATTTTGGCAAAATCTGGATGCATAATATTTTAAATAACTTAAAGCACAATGCAAAATATTCTATAAGCTTTTCTGATATAAAAATAAATAAAAATAAAAAAGCAATTGTTGTGGCGGCGGGTCCTTCGCTAGAGTCAAAAATTCAATACTTAAAAGAAAAGCGCAATGAATGCACAATAATTTCTACAGACACGGCATATAAAACACTTTTAAGCTGTAATATAGAATCAGATTTTGTCTGCTCGGTGGACGCACAAAACGTTTCTACAGAACACTTTTCCAAAAGAAATAATTTCAATACAACTTTTGTGTTTGACTTAGCGTCTAATCCAAGTACTCCTAGTATGCTTTTAAAAAATAAGAAAAAAATTATTTTTATAAACTCCGGCCATCCGCTAACGTGTTATATACAACTAATTTACAAAAACCTTGCATTTGAAAAACTGGATACAGGTTCAGGAACAGTAACAATTGCTGCTTTAGATTTTGCAAAAAAACTTGGATTTTCAAACATCGAAATTTTAGGAGCTGATTTTTCGTATCCAAATGCAAAACCGTACTGCAAAGGAACTTATCTTGAACAAAGTTTTCTAAATAAGATGAATAAATTATTGCCACTAGAAACTCTATACAACAAGCTTATGTTCAGAACAAAACTAATAGAGCTAAATGATTGCAAAACAAGCCAAACTCTTTTATCGTACAAAAATTCTTTGGAAGAATGGATTATAAAAAACAACTTTAACTATAGAAAACAAGATTATATTTATTTTTTAAATGAAATAAAAGAAAAGCATAATTCAGACAATAGTCAAAATAATGTTTTATATAATCAATACAATTCTAACAACAATTTTGATTACAGCTATCTAAAAAGCATACTAAAAGAAGAAATCCTCAAAGAAAAAAAACACAAACTGAATAAATTTGCTCTTACTAATCTTGAAAAATCAATGCTGCCATACATTAGTTTCTTAAGGAAAAAAAAAGCAAACAATAACTTTGAAAACCTTATAAATCTTGCATTGCACGATTTTGTTCGATATACTTAAAACTATGAAAAATAAAATTATTTCACTTTATTCTGTTTTTATAACTTTAATATTTATTTTTTCTATCGCATTTTTTTCTTTTAACTTAATCACCGAAACTAAAAACGGCAAAGATAGATGTGCAACCAGATTCAATTCCGTTGTAGAATTAGCGACTAAAAATCCTGGCAACATAAACGCAGAAAAACTTTTTTACGAATACAACGACTTCGCTCTGATTAATATATATAAAAATGGAAAAATAATTTCAGCTTATCCAAAGATTAGCGATAGTCAAGATGATTTTAACTCAAGCTTTGTGCAAAACTTTTCATACAGTTTTTCATACGGACAAGATAATTACAGCATAAAAGCAGTTATGTACACTCTTCGACCTGCAAAAATATATGCCAGCGCGTTGATTTCATTTTTAATAATTCTTATAGCAACAATTTTCACTATTTTATTGATAATTTTTCTTACAGCAAAAGAAAAAAAGACAAAAGATAGTTCTAATAATTTAGAAAACCAAGATTCTGTGTTACAAGGAAAAGAGCAAAATGATGACCCAAAGAATGTAGAATTAGAACCTGAAAAAGAAAATTCTACAGACGGACAAAATAGTAACGAATCCCAAGAAGATAATTCTGAATTTAAAATCGAAAACGAAAAAGAAAACAATAACGAAAATGATTATCTATACGAAGAAATAGATTTTGAAGCTAAAAATGATGCTCAAAATTTGCAAGAAAACAGCGATGAATCCATATACTATGAAGCCCCTGCTTTTGCAGAATCAGAAACAAACTCAAATGACAGTGAACTAGATTCAAACAAAGACGCTAACAAAGAACAAAATGAGTCAGAAAAAAGTGATTTAAATACAGAAGCAAATAGTGTTCAACAACAGAGTTTTCAAGAAACACTTGCAAAAGAATTAATTAAATCTGGTTCTACTGAACAAGATTTGGCATTAATACTTATAAAAATTCCAGAATTAAACGAACAGTTATATAAAAGAATTTCTTCGGAATTAGTTCAAAATTTTATGATAAAAAGCAATCTAATTTTTAAAAAGGAAGAAGACTGTATTGCTATCATAAAAAATGAGATGGAAATAAATGCTGCTGAAGAATTTGCAGAAAAAATACGCAACCAAATTCTAACATTTGAAGGTGTTTCTAACTGTTTTATAGGAATTTCGTGCAGAGCAGTACGCCTTGTAAATGCAGAAAGGATAATTCTTGAATCAGAACAGGCATTAGAACACGCGCAACAAGAAAAAGATTCTCCTATCATAGGATTTCATGTAGATATTGAAAAATATATGCAGTACATAAAAGAAAATGCCAACAAAGCCTAATGTTTTTTGAGAGGACAGGCTTCACTGCCCTTTTGAATTTTCGTCTGTTTTAATAGAATTTTCTTTTGAATCTGCGTTTTCTAATTCTATATTTTTTGAATCTTCTTCATTTTTGTTTTCTATTTCTTCTATTTTTTTTTCAAATACAGAAATATTTTTATTGTCATTAAATTTTTCTTTTAATTCAGATATTAAGCTTTTTACCAAATCATAATCTTCAAGAGCAAAAACCACATTAATGTAGTTTACCAAAACATCCGCATTTTCAGGATTTTCCTGCCATAAAAGGCGATATATTTCTTTAGAACTTTCAAGATTTCCGTTCATTGCCCTTATATAAGCAAGAGACATTTTTAACGAAAGGTTTTCAGGATCTCTTTTTAAAAGTTTTACAAAAATCTTTTCGGATTCAGACCAATTTTTTAACAAGGCATAAGTTCTGCCAAGCTTGTAAAAAGCCGTCCAATAAAGTTTTTTATTTTTCATGGCAAGTAAATAATAGTCAGCAGCCTTATCGTACTTGCCAAGTTCAAAATATGCGTCGGCAATTGAAAGATATTCAATATAAATATTATCCTTTTTTACGGTTGACTCTCCAGGAATAGGAACGTGAACATTAGCAGCTATAAAGAAAGATGAAAAAAAGACAATAAATACCGACGCAAAAAGTTTTTTCACAATTTACCCCAAAACCGTTTTTTCAATTTCAAACAATTGAGAGCGATATAGACAAGAAATATTATGTCCATAATCAGCAATCAATTGAATTATATTTCTTGCATTTTCTTTTGAATCAACACCATTAAGCCTGTCACCTGCATCACCAAGACCTGGCATAATATACGCTTTTTCATTCATAACTGGATCTACCCACAAAGTGTAGCAAGTACAATTTTCAAGAGCACGGGTAACACGAATACTTCCTTTAAGTGTAGAAATTGTATTAAAGAATGAAATTGACTTTGGATGCACACCTTGACTTAAAAGATATTTTACAACAGTTACAAGAGAGCCACCTGTTGCATTCATTGGATCTGCAAAAATCAAGTCTTTTCCATCTAATTTTTCAAGATTAAAAAATGATTTGTTCAGGTCAAGAACATATTCCATGTTTGATTCTTTTTTACTATCGTTTCTACTTATTTTAAACAAAGCAAAAGGAGTTAGATATTCATGGGAAGAATACTCTTGAATTTCTTTAGACATTATCATACTAGGAAGAAGAGCCCCTCTTAGCATAACGCACATAACTGTATTTTCAAGCTTGTAATCTATATCTGGAATTTTATGAACTGCATAGTTTTGAACTGGAAAATTTACAGGAGTTTTTACGATAATATGACCTTTTTTATCGCTATGCTTATCTGTGTACGCCATTCTAAAAAGCATTTCGTACGCTCTTTGGCTATAATACATAAATTCCTGATGATCTGTTCTAACATCGCGAAGCTTTGAAATTACGCGGCTAGCTTCTGCATGGGCTCCTTCTTCTGTTTCAAACGAATAGACCTTAATATTTGGATGAGATGCGCAAATTTTTTGCATTTCGTGCCCCATCTTGTCATAACCTTCTATAATTTTATTTTTATCAACAGGATCAAAATATTTCATAGTTTCCTTGAACATATCGTCAAGTCTTTTTAAATCTTCAACATCTTTTTGAGTAAGATAGCCGTCTAAATCTTCCGCTTTTAATATAATTTTGTTGTCTTCCATTTTTTTCCTCCATTAAAAAGCCAAGATTAAAACTTCGGTTTTAGAATTGACTTTATATTGCAATCTCGCAACGAATGTGAGAAATTGCAGTTGATAAGTAAGTTCGCAACGCAAACTTTTTAAGCTAAAATCACAAAACAAGGATTTTATGCAGTGATTGTTTTTCAATTTTTATGCCAGACACAACAAGATGCGTAGGGCTTTCCATAAATACGTTAGAATCAGTAAGTCCAAAAGCAAGAGACAAGGCTCCCCTAGCCGCAGGAACTGTTCTAGAATCTTTAAACTCAAATTCAAGTCTAAGCAAATATTGATTATCTGACAAAGGATCGTTTTCCATTGCCCCGCGAACATTTATAAGCTGAAAGTTGAGCCTAGCACCTGTAAGCAAAGTTAAAAAAGACTGCGGTTTTTGCGCAAAAAAACGAACTTGATTATCCTGTATTCCATCTTCATAAGAAAGCCATTCGTAAGCATCTTGCATAAGACTTTCATAACCGTTGTCAAGATTTTCGTTATTCAAGGAATTGTAGCGCTCAACCATATTTAGAACATCTCTTCCAAGACACACAATGTGTTCTGATGGGCAAGAAAGTTTGAGATTTTGATTTTTAAAAATCGAATAAGAAACGTTCTTGCCTTCTTTGTTTTTTAATGAAAGAAACTCCTTTTCCCAGCCATTTTTTTTGGTCAAGGCATTATCCAAAACAATTTTAGGAAAATTACAATCAGCAGACAGCTGAAAAGTTGCGCCTTTCCGACTGCGAATCATTCCAACATAGATTGTATCTATGCGCTCAACAACAGAAGCAGCATTTTTGGGAGAAAGATTTTGCACAGAATTTCTTAAAATCTTTTCTATAAGTTTTTTGTCCATAGAGGCAGGAATTCTTAAGTAAAAAGAACTTTTATTATCCAAAAGCTCCAATGCACGAACATTTTCCTCAGGCAATGAAAGAGATTTGCAACTAAACAAACAAAAAAACAATATAGAAAAGAGAACTAAAAAATTAAACTTCTTCAATAGCAATTCTCCATTTTTTATCATCGGCATCAACTTCTGTTCCGTTTGGAAGAGAAGTTACAAACTCTGCTGAAGAAGCAAGTGTTTCTGATGAAATAAAATCCTTGAACATTTCAAAAGAAGCTTTTAACTCATCATCGCCACAAACTTCAAGATTGATTCTGTCTGTAACTTCAAATCCTGACTCTTTGCGGAGATTCTGGATTCCTCGGATTAAATCGCGGACATAGCCTTCTTTTTTGAGCTCATCTGTAATTTTTGAATCAAGCCCGACTGTCAAAGTTCCTTCATTCAAAACTTTAAGACCATCTTTTTCAAGGCGTTCAACAAGGATTTTGTCAGCATTAAGTTCAACAGAAGTTCCGTCAACATCAATAGAAAGATTTGTTCCTTCCAAGATTGACTGAATCTGTTCCGAAGAAAGTTCCTGGATTATTGAAGCCGCTTTTTTCATTTTTTGGCCAAGCTCTTTTCCAAGAACCTTGAAATTTGCCTTGCACTTGTATTCTACAAGCTCATCCTCGCGGTCGTGGAATTCAACTTTCTTGACGTTCAACTCCTCGCGGATAGAATCTTCCATTTCAGCAAGAACACGTTTTTCATTCTCGTTGCGCGTAACCAAAGCAACAGATGCAAGCGGCTGGCGATTCTTAAGATTGAAAGTATTTCTTAAAGAGCGCCCCATAGAAACTGCCTTTTGAACAGTCGCCATCTTGAATTCAAGTTCCTCATTATGCCATTTTTCGTTGTAAAGTGGATAATCGCAAAGATGAACAGATTCCTTGTCTTCTGAAGTCCGTAAATTCTGCCAGATTTGCTCTGTAATAAATGGAATAAACGGAGAGGCAACCAGACTAAATGTCTTTAACGCAATGTAAAGAGCCTCATAAGCTTCTTTTTTGTCAGCATCGTTTTCCGACTTCCAGAAGCGGCGACGTGAACGGCGGATGTACCAGTTGTTCATTTCATCAATGAATTTAACAATCGGGTCAACAGCTCCGCTCAAATCGTAGTCATCAAGTCCGGCTGTAACATCTTTTATAAGTTTCTGCGTAATTGACAAAAGCCATGCATCAAGCGGATTTGAAGGAAGTTTTTCATCAAACAGATGACCAGTAGGCTGAATTTTATCTATATTCGCATACGTTACAAAGAAACTGTATGAATTCCAAAGCGGAAGAATTATATTTTTGATTACATCGCGAACGCCCTCATCGCTGTAGCGAAGGTCGTCTGCCTTTACAACCGCAGAATGAATAAGGAAAAGTCGAAGCGCATCCGCACCGAATTTATTGATTGCCTCAACAGGATCGGTGTAATTCCGGAGCGATTTTGACATTTTTCGTCCGTCAGAAGCAAGAACAAGTCCGTTTACAATACAATTCTGGAAAGCAGGCTTATCAAAAAGATGAGAAGCAAGAACTGTCAATGTGTAGAACCATCCACGGGTCTGATCCAAACCTTCAGAAATGAAATTTGCCGGAAAATGCTTTTCAAAGTATTCTTTATTTTCGAAAGGATAATGCTGCTGTGCATAAGGCATGCTTCCAGACTCAAACCAGCAGTCAAAGACTTCCGGAATTCTGTGCATTGTACCACCGCACTTTTCGCAAGGAATTGAGATTTTATCAACGAACTGCTTGTGCAAATCGTCCGGGTAAACACCAGAAAGTTTTTTTAGTTCATCGCGACTTCCAACGCAAAGCTTATTTTTACAGTCAGGGTTATCGCATTTCCAGATTGGAATTGGATTTCCCCAGTAACGGTTGCGGCTTACAGCCCAGTCACGAGCACCTGCAAGCCATTTTCCAAAACGCCCTTCCTTAATATGAGCCGGCTGCCATTTTATCTGACTATTTGCCTTTAAAAGCTGTTCGTGATGATCTGCAACTCTTACAAACCAAGAGCCGATTCCTCGGTAAATCAAAGGAGAGCCGCAACGCCAGCAATGCGGATACTGGTGAACAACTGTGTCGCGCTTAACAAGTTTTCCTTCTTTTTTAAGGCGGTCCATAATATCTTTATCACAGTCTTTTACAAAACGCCCTGCGTAATCAGAAACTTCTTTTGTAAACTTACATTCCGCATCCATTGGCTCAACATTCGGAATTCCTGTTCCAGCAAAGACTTTGTTGTCTTCTTCACCAAAAGCTGGAGCTATATGAACGATTCCTGTACCATCTTCTGTAGAAACATAATCCGCATTAAAAAGACGGAAAGCACCTTTTTCACAAGGCTGATGGGTTTCTTCTGAACATTTTGCAGGCTCTTTTAAATACGCAAAGTATGGGAACAGCGGCTCATATTCCGCACCCAGGAATTCAGTTCCAAGTTTTTTGTAAATGATTTCATAATCGGACTCGTTTTTATAATAAGCGTGAAGACGACTTTCTGCCAGAATGTAATAGTCGCCAGATTCTTTGTCGAGAATTTTTACATATTCAATCTTTGGTCCCATGCAAAGCCCCAAGTTTGAAGGCAATGTCCAAGGAGTGGTTGTCCAGGCAAGGAAATAAGTTTTTCCGTTCGCCATTTCTGCATCATCTATCGTTTCTGGAGCTTTTGTAACCTTGAAACGGATTGTTACAGCAGGATCCTGCTTTTCTTTGTATCCCTGGGCAAGCTCATGAGTAGAAAGAACTGTTGAACAACGAGGACAATATGGAAGAATATATTTTCCT
Organism: Treponema sp. UBA6367; assembly: GCA_002437725.1. GTDB lineage: Bacteria > Spirochaetota > Spirochaetia > Treponematales > Treponemataceae > Treponema_D. The sequence goes on along the minus strand of DJRF01000026.1, from coordinate 56,811 downwards.
TCGTAGATAAGACCTTTGTCCCACAAAGATTTTGCAACCCACCAGATTGATTCCATGTAATCTGGATTCATTGTCTTGTAGTCGTGGTCAAAATCAACCCAGCGCCCCATCCTAGTAATTGTCTGGCGCCATTCAGAAGTATATTTTAGAACCGAAGCCTTGCATTTTTCGTTGAAATTCGCAACTCCGTACGCTTCTATTTCATGCTTGGAATTTATGCCGAGCTCTTTTTCAATAAGATTTTCAACCGGAAGACCGTGGCAATCCCAACCAAAACGACGCTCAACTTTCTTTCCCTTCATTGTCTGGTAACGCGGAATAATATCTTTGATTGTTGAAGGAATAAAGTGACCAAAATGCGGAAGTCCTGTAGCAAAAGGTGGACCATCGTAGAAAACATATTCCTCTGCTCCTTCCCTCTGGCTAACTGATTTTTTAAAAGTATCGTCCTCTTTCCAAAACTTCAGGATTTCTTCTTCCTGCTTTGGAAAATCTGCTTTTGGATTGACTGGCTTATACATATCCTATAAATTCCTTAAACTTATTTTAAAATTATGCCAAAAGGCAATAGACTGCAAGAATTAAAAAAATTCTATAAAATCAAATAATTATAACGCAAAATAACAATCTAGGGAATGGTAAAAATATTGTTTGTTGTAAAAAGTAAATGAATTAAAAAAAATGCCGATTATAAGAAAGAAACAATAAAACAGACTGAACATTGAGTTTTATGGAGTTAAAAAAATGGCTGTTTCTCCGCTTAAAAAACTTTTTTTTCTGATTATTTTATCTTTCTTTGGTTTTAATATTTTTTCTCAAGTTCCAGACCAATTTGTGGGAATTTGGGAAGGCAAGGATAGATATATTTTGATTGAAACAAACGGGCAATTTTCAATTGTTCTAAAGATTTTCTACGGCTGGTATCTTGACCGCCTTGCCGAACCAGATTCTATGGCAGAGTTAAAAAAAAGGCCAAGAAACGCAGCAACCAGAGGCGACGGAATAAAAATCAATGCAAGTTTTTCAAAATCAAATCAAAACAATTCTGTCTGGGAGATAACAATCTTTAATAAAAACAAAGAGGTTTCAACTATTCCGGTTGCTATAAAAGATAAAAAAATGTACCTAAACTTTTTGCAGAACACCTTCAAAGATGAAGAAAAAGATATTGGACTTTGGCAAGGTGTAAACTATTCAGAAGGAATTCGCATAGCAGAACGAAAAAATCAAAAAAGCATATACTCTTGGTACATTTTTAAAAGCGACATTTACAGAATTAAGTATTGGGAAACAGAAATGGAGGCAAATCCCGATGTCCAGGTAGAATTTACAGACAAAGAAAATCTGCATAAGATTCCCAAATTTATAACATCTGCAAAAAAAACATATACTTGCACAACAGGGAAATCGTCAAGAATTAGAAATGTGGAAAAATTTAGTTCGCTGCCTTCTTTTTTTAAAATGGAAGAAGATATTTGCGCAACTTCAGATGAATACTTAAAAAAAATTGAGGACTCTGGTTCTGCGCAAAAATTAGTTCAAATCTTAATAGAAGCGGAAAGTAAAATAAAACCGCCTGCTAAACTTTACTTTCCAACAAAAGATACGGATAAACCTTGGTCTATTTTGAATCAATTAGACACACAAGACGTACAATGAGATTGTAAAATACTAAATAAATTGTTATCATCTTTGCATGATTACATATTTAGCAAAACTCGGCGAATTAACTTTAAAAGGCTCTAACCTACACGAATTTGAAAGACTCTTATACAAAAACACAAAGGACTGTTTAAAACATTCAGAAACGCAGGCTGCTGTAACTGTTCGAGCAGGGAGACTTTACATAGAATGTGAAGAAGGTCAATGCAAGAATGTTGAACAAGTTCTTTCTCACCTTTTGGGAATAACAGGCTGGGCACGCGCACTTACTTGCAACAAAGACATAGACGAAATAAAAAAAACTGTGAGATTTGCTGCTGAAAATGCAAAAAAAATTCGAGAATGCAAGTCGTTCAAAATAGAAGCAAGGCGAGCAGACAAAAACTTTCCATTAAACTCATACGAGATTGCGTGCAAAGCCGCTTCTGCAATTTTTGATGACGACTTTATGACTGTAGATGTTCACAATCCTGATTTAAAAATATTTGTAGAAGTAAGAGAAAAGTGTTACATATATACAGACGCTCAAACTGGATGCAGAGGCCTTCCAGTAGGTTGCAGCGGCAAAGGGCTTTTGCTTCTTTCAGGCGGTCTTGATTCCCCTGTTGCTGGCTACAGACTTATGCGGCGAGGAATGAAAATAGAATGTGTTTATTTTCACTCCTATCCATATACTTCAATTGAAGCTCAACAAAAGGTCGAAAGTTTAGCTGCGCAAATTTCAAAATATGGAATTCAAACTTACTTGAACATCATTCCTTTTACAGACGTTCAGATGAAAATTAAAGAAAAAGCCCCTCAAGAATGGACGACCCTTATGCTTAGAGTATGCATGATGAAAGTTTCTAATATGCTTGCAAACAGAGTCCATGCAGATGCAATAGTTACTGGAGAAAGTCTTGGACAGGTCGCAAGCCAAACTATAGAAAATATGAACGTTACAGAACACTTTGCAGAGTATCCGCTTCTGCGTCCTCTTGTAGGACTTGATAAAGAAGAAATTATGGAAACTGCGCATTTTATCAACACTTATGAAACTTCTATTCTACCATACGAAGACTGTTGCGTTTTATTTTCTCCAAGGCATCCAATACTTAGAGGAAGAATCGAAGATGCTGAAAAAATATATGAGCAGCTTGGTGTTGATGAATTAATAAAAGAATCTTATGAAAAAAGAGATGTCAAACACTTTGTTTTTGGAAAAGAAGTTTAACAATTTTAGAAGCATCGGTATCAATGCAAATATTGTCAAACCGTTGCTTCATTTTTTTATCAAAATCTAAATCAAGCAACAGTTCATCTATCTTTTTATAAATTTCTTTAGGCTTTTGAATAAAATAGCCGACTTTATTATCGATTGCAAAGTGCATATTTCCCAATTCTTGATTGTGTAGGTATTTGCATATAATAACAGGTTTTCGGCAAGAAATAATTTCCATCAATGTGGCAGGACCTGCTTTTATAACTGCGCAATCACAAATCTTTACAAGCTCATCAAGAAAATTTACAAATCCATAAGGATGAAGGCGTTTATACACAATGCTCAAAAGACGCATGTTTTCATACTTTAATTTATCTCTTCCGCAAATCACTGCAACTTCGTAATCTTCGTGGTGAGCAACAACACATTCATTGATAATCTGAGTTGCGCCAGGAAGCCCTTCCCCTCCACCAACTAAAAGAACCATTCGTTTTTGCGGATTGAATCCGTGTTTTATTTTTAACTCTTTTATTTTTTCAGGTGAAACTGGACGGAAGGCTTCGCTGTTCATTAAAAACGGAACGACTGTAACTTTTTTTTCAGGGATGCCACATTTTTCTATAGCAAAATCTTTTGCTTGCTGCGAAAATACATAGTAAGTTAAAGTCCGCTCATAAAACCAACTTTTTGGAGTTGTAAAAGGGTCTGTAACAATTGTTTTTAACTGAACTTCAAAAGGAAGTTTTTGTACAATTTCTTTTAAAAAGGGTGTTAACACAAAATGGAATGAAATTATATCTGTTGGACGCTCTTTTAAAACAAGTTTTTTAAGATAGCCTTTTATTACGGGCTTTAATAAAACTTTTACAAGAGAGTTAAAAAATCTTACTCTGCCAAGTTCATAGATTAATGCAAAGGAGCCTTTTAGATAGTTGCAAGAAAAGTTATATCCTTTTTCTAAAATTATGTGAGCAAGACCGTGTTTTTTAATTCCTACACACATTTTTACTTCTGAATTAGGCTCGTATTTTTCAATAGCTTGCTTTAAAACTTTTGCCGCTGATATATGCCCTGCTCCAGTATTTAGATACAAAAACAAAAATTTTCTTTCTTCCATAAAAACTCACTAATAAATAATCTTAAATCCTATCGATAAATAATTATTAAAAGAATCTACAAGACTAGAAAGCCAAGCTTCTCTAGCATCTTTCACAGCCTGAATAGAAAGCGTGCCGTCTAAATCATCTTTTGGAAGAGCTACATTTTTATAAATCGGAGTGTCGATTCCATCTTCGCGAGTATATTCAAATTTGTAACCGCCAATTAAACTTACACGCATATTGCGGGCTGCTAAAAATTCATACTCTCCAGTAACACCGACTTGAACGGTGTACATTACAGTATCTTGGCGCAAAAAATTTGTGTAGCTTTCAGCAGAATCCATTCCTCTAGTATCTGTTTTTACGCTTCCTGAACTATCAAATTCTGCTCCGCTTTTTATTAAATCCACAACTTCCTGATCCGAAAGAGAAAGATACGGATTAGAATGTCTTACAAAAGAAGTAAATGAAGATATTTTTAAACTAGAAAACGGTCTAAATTCTAGGCGAACAATAACTCTATCGCTATTAGGTGGCAATTCGGAACCGACACACATTCCTGCATTAACATAATCTTTTGTGTTATACGAATCACTATCTGCAACGTAGGCAGTGTAGGTATACGGCGTTACAAGCGTATAATCTATAGACATAAGATTGCAAATAGAATTTTCAGGAGAGTAAACAGCTCCAAATCTAAGCGCAGAACGAATATGCGCTGAATTCCAATGGAATTTTATAAAATCTTTTATTCCTATATCGTTTATAAGCATTTCTGAATTTAAAGCTAAAGATTTTACAGGCTTCCAAGTAAAATCAATACCGGCAAGAACGTTTGCTTGAGAACCATCAATCTTATTCATTATAAAAAATGGAACGGGCATAATGTATTGAGGAACAAAACCATCGCCAAAAATGGCAGACTCAAATAAAGAAATTGTAAAACGCTCTTTAAAAAAAGGAAATCTTATAGAATGAAAAGAAAGAAACTTATTAAACTTATAGCTTTGAGAATATCCATTAGATGTTAAAAGTGCAAAAAGCTGAACATAACTAAAGCGTTTTCCATAATAATTAAAAGAAGTGTTTAGCAGCTGATAAGAATTAGGGTTCAGCACTAAATCTGAATAAGGAAAAAGACTATAGCCAACTTTGTTTAGCCCCGCTGTAACAAACAAGTCTTTATTACCCAGAAAAGCAGATATTTTTGCATCAGGCAGCAAACTTACATCCCCAAAATCAAACGCAAAAGGCTTTAATTTTTGTTTGCGGCTGTCATAAATATATTTTGGATTTACTTGCTCAAGAGCAACATTGTTATTAAATCCTCTCACGCCAACACTATAGCTAAGCGCAAAAAAATCGTTAAATAAAAAGTCTCCAACTGTGTAGATTCCTCCAGAATATAACTCCTTATGAATTAAATCGTTGCTAAGCGAGGAATCAGTTTTTTGAGGAATTTTTATTTTTATGTCAGCATTTCCATCTGCACAAAGATGCCATTTCTTTTCAAAAAAACGGCTGCGATAATTCAAAGCTTTTGCTTGCTCATCTTTTTCGCCATTTTCTAAAACTTGATTAAGAATATCTTCTACAACAAAAATAGGATAAGGTTTTACTTGCGGGATTGTTTTTACATACCCTTTTAAATACCAGCCTAAAGTGTCAAAATAAAATTCATCGTTAACTTCTACACCAACTTGCGCAAAAAGAAATGTAGAAAATAAAGATATAAAAAAAAGAGTAGACAAAAGTCTCAGTTTTTTCATAAAATCCTCTTCGTAAAAGTATACTTATTTATTGAAGCAATTGCAACTTATATGATATTCTAAAAGTCAGAGGTTTTTATTTTGAAAGCGCAAGAGAAGGAACTGATTTTTAATTTGCTAAAAACGGCTGCAGATAACTTTTACGGTTACGAAGCCCCTGATTTTTTGCAAAAACCAATTTTCAAAGACGATAGCGTGCCTTCTTCAGAGAGAATTTCAAGCACAAATGAAAATGCTCAACTTTCAGAGCAAAAGAACCATCTCAGCATGGAAACCTTAAAAGAAAAAATAAATTCTTGCACTCGATGCCCTCTTTACAAAACAAGAAATAATGTTGTCCCTGGCATGGGAGTTGAAGGCTCTTCTGTTTTAGTTATTGGAGAAGGTCCTGGCGAAGAAGAAGACAGGCAGGGACTTCCATTTGTTGGCCGGGCAGGCCAGCTTTTAGACAAAATGCTCGCAGCCATACAACTGGACAGAAATATAAATTGTTACATTCTAAATGTTGTAAAATGCAGGCCTCCATATAATCGGGATCCGTTGCCCGAAGAAGCTGCGGCATGCAAAAGTTTTTTGGACGCGCAAATCCATATTCTAAAGCCAAAGATAATCCTTGCGCTTGGAAAAGTTGCCATAAGAAATTTAATGGATATTCAAGGAGAGTTTTCTTTAAATCGATACAGAGGGAAAATTTTAGAATATCAAAAAATTCCTGTTATAGTAACATATCATCCAAGCGCTCTATTAAGAAATTTAGAATTTAAAAAACCTGCTTGGCAAGATTTAAAATTTTTTAAGGCTCAACTTTTAAATTTAGAACCAGATTATGCAAAAAATTTTGTTCAAAAAAACTGACAAAAACATCTCACGCTTTTATCTTTTGTATAATGCAATTTCTTACCGTTGTTGCGAGATAACTTTTATCAGGAGGAAAGTTTGAATTACCTTCAAATTGCTTTAAACGTTCCATTAAATCAAACTTTTACATATTCGCACTCTCCTACAGAAAACAACGAGACAGAGTTAGAAAATCTAATTGGAAAGCGAGCAGAAGTTCGCTTTGGCAATAGAAAATTAATAGGATTTATTGCTTCTGCAAGCAATGAGATTCCAAAAGAGTGCCCTGTGCCAAAAGAAAAAATCAGACCAATTACAAAGATTATTGATTCTGAGCCAATTTTTAATAAAGAAATTCTTGATATAGCGAAATGGATTAGCACCTATTATATATGTTCAATCGGCGAAGTCCTGTCTTCTATTCTTCCATCAGGAAAACGAGAAACTAGCGAAGGCGGATTTTCATTCGAAGACGAAATTTCAGAATTTTCAGGAAACTTGCTTTCCAAAGAGCAAGAAAGCGCTGTAGCTTCTATAACGGCAGCAGCCAATACAAAAAAATGCTCATACCACTATCTTTACGGACCTACAGGAACTGGCAAAACTGAAGTGTTTTTACAATGCGCGCAGTGGCTTCTTTCGCAGCAGAAAGGAGTAATATATTTAGTTCCTGAAATTGGACTAACTCCTCAAGTAATAAAAGCTGTAACATCAAGATTTGGAAACACAGTTGCAGTTCTTCATTCAGGATTGACGCCAAGCCAACGCTTACGAGAGTGGAAAAGAATCATACACAAAGAAGCCAGAATTGTTGTTGGAGCTAGAAGCGCAATCTTTGCTCCAATTCCTAATTTAGGACTCATAATAATAGACGAAGAACACGATGCTTCATATAAATCAGGAGCTACACCGCGTTATCATGCAAGGCAAGTAGCTATGCACAGAGCAAACTCTCTAGGTATTCCTTTAGTAATGGGCAGTGCCACTCCTTCTGTAGAAGCCTGGTATCTTATGGAAAAAGGAAAGTTAATCCGTCACAGATTAACAAAACGTCTGGCTGGCGGTGCTATGCCAAAAATCAAAATTGTTGACCTTTCCAAAACTAAAAACAACGGCTGCATTTCTGACGAACTTGCAAATGAAATTAGAAACACCATCGAACAAAAAAAACAAGTCATACTCTTTTTGAACAGAAGAGGTTTTACGCATTTTTTTAGATGCAATTCATGCGGATACGAAATGATGTGTAAAAACTGTTCAGTTTCTTTAACTTATCACAAAAATGAAAACAGGCTTCGCTGCCATTACTGCGGCTGGTCTACAGAGCCTCCTGCAGAATGTCCTCAATGCGGTTCTCTTGACGTAGGCTACAGTGGATTTGGAACAGAATATATAGAAAACGAAACCGCAATAAAATTTCCAAATGCCAAAATAATAAGGATTGACACCGATGCTCTTACAAAAAAAGGAGAGCTTGAAGAAAAACTAAACGCCTTTAGGCAAGGTGAATACGACATTATGCTAGGCACACAAATGGTTGCTAAAGGTCTAAATTTTCCAAATCTTCAGCTAGTAGGAGTAATTCTTGCAGATACGGCTCTCCATTTGCCAGATTTTCGCGCAGCAGAAAGAACTTTTTCCCTTATAACTCAAGTGGCAGGAAGAGCCGGCCGTTATTTTCCAGATGGAAAAGTTTTAGTGCAAACCTACAATCCTTTAAGAGAACCTATAAAATTTGCTTGCGAAGGAAAAATTGAAGATTTTTATAAGACAGAACTTGAGCAGCGAAAGATTTTAGGATTTCCACCTTTCAGCAGAATGGCAAGGCTTGTTTTTCGTTCATTTTCACAAGCTCAGGCGGAAAGAACAGCAGAACAAGCAGCCTCTATACTAAGAAATATAATTCAACAAAAAGCAGAAATAATTGGACCTGCAGAATGTCCCTTATCAAAGATTTCTAAAAATTACAGATTCCATATAATCCTGCGTGGACAAGATATTAGAATTCTGCAACAAGCTGTTTACATTCTTTTGGAAAGATATACACATTCGCCTTCCGTTTATATAGAATGCGATATAGATCCTGTAAGTTTGTTGTAAAAATCAGGTTGAAAGTCGAATTTAAAAAATTATATATGACGCCTTATTCCATTAAAATTTATTTTATAAAGAAAAAGCCCGTTAGCAGGGGCTGTAGCTCCAGCTTTTTTGCGGTCTTTGGAAAACAAAATTTTTTGCATTGAATCCAAAGGCGCATTTGTCCTTTCCAAATTAATAAGAGTTCCAGTTAAAGTCCTTACCATTTTCCACAAAAAAGCATTTGCTTCTATTTCAAAAACAACCATTTCGTTTTCTGCAGGAAAAACTTTTTGGCAAAAAAAATGCGCTTTATCAATAAACCGGTTAGTAGAAATGCTCTTGTCTCCGCTTGCAGCAAAACTTGCGCAATCAATTTCGCCATTTAAGCACTCACAGTATTTATTCAAACGGTCAATATTTGGAAAAAAGTTTACGCACCAAGCATAGCGGCTTTGACTTGCCTGTATAAGTTCAGGACAAATAAAGTAACGGTAAACCCTGCTTGTCGCTGAAAAACGCGCATTAAAATCGCAAGGAACTTCGCTAGCCTCTAAAATGCGAATATCTTGCGGCAACAAGCAATTTAACGCCCTTGAATAATTTTCCACAGGAATAGAATCAATTGGAGAAAAAAAGTTCGCCGCTTGAGCAATAGCATGAACACCGCTATCAGTTCTTCCCGAGCCATAAAGAACTGTTGAGCATTTATGCAATTTTTCAAGGGCCAACTCAATTTCCCCTTGAACAGTTCTCATATAATTCTTTTGCTCGCCACAATCTTGACGCTGCCAGCCACAAAAGTCAGTTCCATCGTAAGAAATTGTAAGTAAAATATTACGCACGTTGCATCCTAAAAATCGTCATCGTTAAGTTCTGCTGTAAGTTTATCGTAAAGGTCTCTTGCTTTTTCTAGCAAAGGACCAGGCTTGTCTTTACTGGATTTTCCTAAACCAAAAATTCTAGCAATTGCCGTTTTTGACTCAGAAAGTTTTTTTAATCTCAATTGAATATCGTCTTTTTGTCCATAAATATATTCCAAAAGTCCGCAAAGATAAATTACTCCGTCCCAACCATAATTTTTATCCATATCCGGCCCCATATTTGCAAGCGTGGAACTTTTTTCGGTTCGTTCGGTTTCATTGTAAATTGACTGCTGATAAAAGAACAAGGCTTTTCTATAAAAAACAGAGGAAATATAATCGTAATTATGATTAGGACAGACAGCGTTTAATTCCCTTGTCAGCCAAGCAAGACGTAAAGAAATTATTCCAGATTTTAAAGTTGGTATCATTTCTTTTCCGACTTCTGCATAAGTTAAAAGCGCAAGGTAGTACATAGCGCAACCGTCAAAAAGAGTGCGCTCATGCTTTAAATTAAAATGAGGAAAAATTTTTTCAACTTTTTCTTTGCGCTCCTCTTTTTTGTGAAGCAAATTTGAAATAATATCTTTATTCTTTAAATCCTTAAAGTCGCTCCAAAACAATGCCGCATTGCAGTTTGGACAAGCTCCAATTTCGTAAATCAATGGATAAACCCGACCAAATTTCGCAGAAGGCTCAAAAGTTCTATGAAGGTCATCTGAAAGTCCTCCTGCAATCATTCTTCCGTTTCCGCTAAGCATGACTTCTCGCTCAAAAGTTTTTCCGCACACAGGGCAAAGAGACTTTTCCTTTGACCAATAGGATATGGCAGGCTTCTTTTTTTCAACATTCTTTTTAGACGATGGCATGGACAAATCTCCTATTAAACAGATTCTATCATAACATAGGCAATTGCATACTCTTTTTCATGACTTAATGACACATGAAGTTTGCATTTTCCACATATTTTTTGCAATAATTTAGCGGCCGTTTTTTCCACTTGCAAGGAAGGTCGGCCAGCGCAATCTTTTACTATAAAAACATCTTTCAAGTCAAATCCCAAAATTCCAGTTCCTAAGGCCTTTCCAAAAGCCTCTTTAGCCGCAAAACGCACTGCATAATGCTGGCAATTAACAGAAAAAGAAGCTGCTTTGCTCATCTCCTTTTCGTTAAAAAAACGATTGAGCATATTTGGCGACGAAACCCATTTTTCAAACCGGCTGACCTGCGTTAAATCTACACCAACACCAAAAATCATACGCCTTCAAGTCCTGAATGTTCAACTTTATTCACCTGTTCTTCAGATGATTCTTTTATTTCTTCCTCGCCATCAAAATTTTCGTTTTCTAAAGCCTCTCCTTTTTCAGAAGCTTCAGTTTCTTGCTCAGATGTATTTTTTACAACGGTAACAGAAATTTTATCCAAGGATTTTTTAGAAAGAACAAGATTCACAGGAATTTTTATATCTATAGGAATTTCATAAGTTCCAGGCTGAACTATATTTTTTAAATCAATAGAAACATCATCTGGCAAAAGAGTATAATTTTCTAATACTAAAAGCGCCCCGTCAACCTGAAAAGATATTGGAATAAGCTCGCTAGAAATTTCTAAACCAGGGCTTAGATTTTTTACAACAGGTACGATTGACTTAAACTCCTTAGAAGAATCGCTAGGAACAACCGTAATTGTGACTTTAAAATCGCCTTCCGGATAAGGAACAATCAAATCGTTTATATTATCGAGTCGAATATCTTTGGAAAAAGACTTTGCCGCTCCAGAAAGAATTATTTTTTTTGTATAAATAGCCTTTGTTTTTTCAAGAACTTTTGCAGGACCTACAACTTTTACAGTAGAAGGATTTATTGAAATGTCTTTAACGGTATAGCCTCGCTCCACATCTCCAGAAACCGCTGCTTGAACCGGAACATATTTTACTGACTTTTCATCTAAAACAATCTTTAAGGAATCTGGCTTTACAGAATACTCCAGCGGCTCAATTAAAAACATATTTTCAGAAAGTTCTACTTCAACAGGAACTTGATATGTGCCAGGCTGCGTAAAATGCTCCACGTCAATAACAGCCTTAAAACCAGTGCTATAGATTGAAGGAATATTTTCTGCCGTAGTTCTGACACTTATTTTTACATACTTTGGCAACTGTGAAAAAGGAACCATAAGACCGCCAGATTCAACAGTCAACGGAACAGAAATCGTTTTTGTTTCAAGCATCGTTATTTGGTGAAAAATATATATTACTATAGCAAAAACAAGACAAATTGCCTTAACAGTCCAATTTTCAGTTATTTTTTCAATCAGCCGTTTTTTGTTCATCTATGGTGTCCTCCACGTTGTAGGCATCAGGCGTTATTTCAAGCAAATTTTCAAGAACCTTTGTAATTTCTTTTACGCTTAAATCGTAGTGAAGATGCGAATCGTACGCCAAACTTAAAGCCCCAGTTTCTTCTGAAACAACAAGAACCACAGCATCGCTTACTTCAGAAAGTCCCAAAGCGGCTCTATGCCTGGTTCCAAAAGTTTTTTTAATATCATACTGCTCGCTTAACGGCAAAAAACAACCTGCGGCAAGAAGTTTTCCTCCTTGGATAAAGCACGCCCCATCGTGAAGAGGAGTGTCCATTCCAAAAATTGTAACAAGAAGGCTAGAAGATAAGTCCGCATTAAGTTTTGTGCCTGTTTGCATTATGTCATCAAGTTTTGTGTGCCGCAAAAATACCGCCAGCATTCCTCTTTTCTGCTTTGAAAGCATATCAGCTGCAATCAATACAGAATCAACATAAGAATGCTTAGAACGACTGCCAAAGGCAAACCATTGATTTTGACCTATTCGCAAAAAGAATTTGCGCATTTCCGGCTGAAATACAATCGCAAATCCAACAAGAAACAATGGCATTATAATTTTAAAAATCCAAAGCAAAGTTTCAAGATGAAGAAAAACCGCGCTAGCATAAGCCAAGGCAACAATAATAGCCGCCTTTATTATCTGAATACTATTAGACTTTACTAACATTCTATATGTTTCGTATAGAATAAATGTTAAAACTCCAATATCTAAAACTGGTCGTAAGTAATTATATACAGTAAAAAAGCCTTCAAAAGATTTCAATTTTAATTTCCTTCTTATGAACTTTGCAAACGCTTATTTTAAACATTTTAATTTAGAATATTATAACCTAAGACTTTCAAAGTATCTATAGTTTCTGCTACATCGTGAACACGGACAAAGGCTGCGCCATTTTGCACAGCAATTAAATCTGCCGCAAGAGTTCCTGCAAGACGCCCTGGGATTTCTTTTTGCGTCATCTGCCCAATGCAAGTCTTTCTGGAAAGAGCCATCAAAACAGGAAAACGCCCATCGCAAAGTTTTCCGCAGTTCTTTATAAGAGAAAGATTCGCCTCAAGATTTTTGCCAAATCCTATTCCAGGATCAACTATGATTTTTTTTGGATTTATGCCACAAGAAACGGCATACTCTGCTCTTTTTTTTAAATAAGAATCAACTTCTCTAAAAGCGTCATCGTAAACAGTGTTTTTTTGCATATTAGAAGGCAAACCCCGTTTGTGCATCAAAACAACTGGAATATTTACGCAAGCGCAGTAAGATGCAATTTCACTGTCATCTTCAAGAGCGCTAATGTCATTTAGGATATCTGCGCCAGCTTCAACAGCGGCCTTTATAACATTCTTTTTTCTTGTATCAACAGAAATGGGAATATCGCTTTCTTTTCTAATTTTTTCTATTAGAGGAATAACACGCTCAATTTCTTCCTGTTCGCTTACATATTCGCTTCCAGGCCTAGAAGATTCTCCGCCAATATCAAGAATGTCAGCTTTCTGGCGAACTAATGACATCGCTCTTTCATAGCCCCCCCTGCTTTGCTCCCAAAATGAATCTGGAGTAGCATTCACAATCCCCATCACAAAAGCCGGCAATTCTGTAGAAATGGTTCTATTAGATAAATCAAAAGTCATTTTATTCCTCAAATTTGTTAGATTTTATTTTTGCAAGAGAAAGAGCCGCAAGTTTTAAATCATCGCAAGTCATGCAGGCTTGCATGCAAACCTGTTCCCTGGTTCCTTGAGAATAAAATTTTGAAGGAAAAGCTTTTACAATCGATTTTTTTATTCCGTTTTCAAGGCACAGACAGTGCAGATATTGAGAAACTCCGCCAACCTCAACCCCATCTTCAACAAAAATTATTCCGTCATACTTCTTGCAAAGCTGTAATAAATATTTTTCATCAATTGGAGTTATAAATCTTAGTGAATAAATATCTGCAAGCACGTACTCCAATGCTAAAGCACGGCTAGCCGTTATACATTCAGAATACATTCCCCCTGTTGTTACGAAAAGTATGCGAGGGGTATTTTTATTCTCTTCAAGGTCAACTGTAAGCGTTGATTCAAAATCGCAAGCCTTGACGAGAACGCCTTTGCCTTCTTCTATAGGAGCAGAAAACTTTATTTGTTCTTTTGGACAAGTCATTTTAGGATAGCGGATAATTATTGCGCCTTCAGAATTTACCGCATACTCAAGACAATATTTTAAATCTTGCGCCGTTGCCGGAGAAAGAATCTTAATTCCAGGAACAGGTCTAAAAAGAGCTATGTCAAACAATCCCTGATGAGTTTCTCCATCTCCAGGGACTGCCCCTGCTCTATCTAGCAAAATTACAACGTGAACGTTCTGCAATGCTATATCGTGAATAACTTGATCCACAGCCCTTTGCATAAATGTTGAATAAATGCATACAAAAGGAAGCATTCCGCCTTCCGCAAGCCCTCCTGCAAAAGTTACTGCATGCTCTTCGGCAATTCCCACATCAAAAAAACGTTCTGGATAGTGGCGGGCAAAACTGTCAAGACCGGTTCCCTTAGACATAGCGGCCGTTATGCAAACAATGTTTTTTCTAACTTGCGCTAAATTCATCAGCTCATTGCTAAAACATTCAGTAAAACTTAAATTGTCAAACTTTTCGACTTTTCCATCTGAAATGCAAAAAGGTCCGATTCCGTGGAAAAGCTCGGGATGATCTTCCGCGGGGCTATACCCTTTTCCTTTTTTAGTAAGAATGTGAACCACAACAGGCTTTTTAAGTTTTTTCACCCGCGTAAAAACATTTTCCAATTCGCGAATATCGTGTCCGTCTAAAGGGCCAACATATTCACAGTCCAAATCTGCAAAAAGATTAGTAGAAAGGACCAAGCCTTTAAAGCTTCTTTTAAATCTTTTAAAAAACTTTAACAAAACTTTGCTTAAAAAAGGAATTTTACTTATAAATCTTTTTAATCCTCTTTTAAAATTTTGATACGGACTTGTTGCAGAAATTCTGCTCAAATACCGGCTTATTGCGCCTGTATTCTGATCAATAGACATTTGATTGTCGTTTAAAACTATAATCAAATTTTTAGAAAGCTGCCCCGCATTTGAAAGAGCTTCCATTGACATTCCGCCAGTCAAAGCTCCATCGCCTATAACTGCAACAACTTTGTTATTTTTTCCCTGCAGTTGCCAGGCGGTAAGCAAACCTAAGGCGCAGGAAATTGAAGTTGAAGAATGGCCTTCGTCAAAAAAATCATGAGGACTTTCGTTTTTCTTTGTAAAACCGCTTAAGCCTCCGTACTGTCGCAAGGTGTAAAAACGTTCATAACGACCTGTAAGCAATTTATGAGCATAGCACTGATGGCTAACATCCCAAACAATCGCATCATTTGGACTGTCAAAGACTCGATGAAGAGCTATGGTAAGTTCAACAACTCCTAAATTGCTCGCAAGATGCCCGCCATTGTGACCTACAACTTCAATTATTGTACGCCGGATTTCATCTGCAAGCTCTGCAAGCTGCTGATAAGAAAGAGTTTTTATATCTGCTGGAGATTTTATATTAGGAAGTAACGTAAACAACTCCAATTTTTGTAAAAATTATAAAAAAAAAAGACCGGGTAATTTTTCAACCACCCCGGTCTGAATAAACAATGTACAAAGTCAAACTGAATAACAGTTTTTACTTTGCCTTATGTCTATTTCTTCTAAGCATCTTCTTACGCTTATGTGTCGCCATCTTCTGGCGTTTTCGTTTCTTTCCACAAGGCACGATGGCACCCCTCTACTAGTAAAGTGATATTCATTATCTATTAAAATTAAAATGAAGTCAATAGTATTCAAATAATTTCACGAACTATTCCACAGAAAACTTTTTAAGCAAAAGCTGCTCAACTTTGCAGGCAATTTCATCTTCGCTTTCTGAATCAATATGAATTCTTATAGCATGTGGAATATCTTTCATATAAGTGTATTGCTTTTTAGCATACTTTCTACTATCTTTTTGAATCTGTTTTTTTATTAGCTCAATACCTTCTGAAGTTGAAAAATCATTTTCAAACCATTCCCTGTAACCAATGGCTTGCATTCCAGGCATATCTGAAGTCGCCCCGTTTTTTATAAGCTGCTCAACTTCTGTCTGCAAGCCCATTTCAAACATCTTGTCCACTCGCTCATTTATGCGCTTAAAAAGCTCTTCACGATTTCGCTCTAAAATTATTGTAAGAAAGTCAAAAGAATCTCTCAGCTTGTTTTCTAAAGGAAATGAACTTCTAGGCTTTCCTGTAAGACGAAAAACTTCAAGAGCGCGCAAAATTCTATACTCATCGTTTTTATTAATTTTATCAGCACTTACAGAATCAACTTTTTTTAATTCGCAATACATATATTCAATTCCTTTTTCTATGCATTCATTTTTTAACTGATTGCGAATTACTGCATTTGATTCTGGAGTCTGAGGCAAGCCTAAAAGAAAGCTTCTTATATAGAAACCAGTTCCGCCAGCCACAATAGGAATTTTTTTTCCAGACCAAATATTTTTGCACAGCTCATCGGCAGATGAAATAAAATCCGCAACAGTGAACTGAGTCTTACAGTCGCAAATATCAACAAGGTGATGCTTCAATAAGTTTTTTTCTTTCAACGAAGGTTTTGCAGTCCCTATATCAAGCCCCTTATAAACTTGCATTGAGTCTGCGCTTATAAGTTCTCCTCTGCCTTTAAAAAACGAAAGACTGCTTTTGCCAAAAAGATTTAAGGCAAGAGCAGTCTTTCCTGTAGCAGTAGGTGCAAAGACAACAACTACAGGAATCTTTGCATTAACTACATTTTCATTTATCATTTAATTTTTCTGATTTTCAATTCTATATGTTACTTTGTTGCAGAAAAGTTGTCTTGCAGCTACAGAAACAGCTTTTCCTGCATTTCTTTCGACTTCAAAATCCTTTATTTTAGCCAACTGATAAGCACGGCGACTTGCTGCAACTGTTATTTCATAAATATTACCTTCAAAACTTGCAAGCTCTTTTAAAGGAAAAATTGTTTCCATATTCAAAATACCTCATAAAATTTAAGCTTATTGGAATTCAAAAAAACGCAAAGGCGAATATTTAGAATACCTATATTTATCTTTATAATATATTGGTTTATAAAGAAAATTGCAACTACTTGCAAGCTAGATTGCTATTCACTAGACCAAAAGCTCTTAACACTAACAATTCTGCTAATGCCTACTGTAATGTATATGATTTTTGTGATATAATCAAAGCATGTCAAAAAGCCTTACTATGCAAGCAACAATAATTTCTGTAAAACAAACAGGCGATAACTTTTCAACAGCAACTCTTTTAAGCAAAACTGAAGGAATTATTTACGCAACGCTATATGGAGGTCCAAAAAGCAAACTGAAGTCGCTTGTTTCTGCCTGGAACACAGGAATAGCCTACCTTTCTTATTCAAAAAATAGCACTAATTTTAAGATTTCAGACTTTGACGTAAAAAAATATCACCTTTCGTTTAGAGAAAGCATTGAAAAAAATTGCGCTGCTTGCATTGCTGCTGAAATTGCCATAAAAACAAAGTGCGCAGGAAACAGCAGTGTTTTCTGGAATCTTTTCAGCGGCTTTATAGATGGTCTAGAATACTGCAATACCGCAGAGCAATGTTCTGTAGGTCTTTTGCGTTTTTTTTGGCGCTATCTTGAACTAGCAGGTATTAGACCTGATGCAACAAAGTGCGCATCTTGTGAACAAAGTTTTTTAACTAGTAAAAACGATATTCATAAGGTATCATATAGTTTAGAAGGCGCGTTTTACAATCCTATAGAAAACTGCTTTTTCTGTTCAGATTGTTCAAAAGAAAAAATGCCTTTTTTTCTGAATTCGCAAGCAATAGAGTACCTTGCAAACCTTTCTATTCTTAATCCAAAAGAAGCAAGGGTTCTTCCCCTGACAAAAGAAAGCGCAGGTCAAATAAAAGAGCTTCTATTCTATTTAATAGAATCTGCTTGCGGAACACAATTAAAATCAATCGAAACAGGAATGGGAATTTTATGAGAGCAACAGACATAATCACAAAAAAAAGAGGAACATATGCATACTCTGAAGATGGCAGCCGTACACTTTTAGAAAGCACAACTCTTAGCGCAGAAGAAATAAAATTTATAGTTAGAGGCTATGTAGACGGAACTATTCCAGATTATCAGATTGCAGCCTTTCTTATGGCAGTTTATTTTAATGGAATGACATTCGAAGAAACCAGCGCGCTTACGGAAAGCATGCTGCATTCTGGGCAAACCATAAACCTTCACGGCTATGAAGATATTGGACTTACAGGACCATTTGTTGACAAACATTCTACAGGTGGCGTTGGAGACAAAATTTCGCTGCCCCTTGCGCCTATAGTTGCCGCATGCGGTATTCAAGATCCCATGATGAGCGGAAGAGCTCTTGGCCACACAGGCGGAACTTTAGACAAGCTTGAATCGATAAACGGCTACAATGTAAATATGAGCGTAGAAAACTTTAGAAAGTTAATTGCAAGCACAGGTTTTGCAATGACTGGGCAGACTAAAGAAATTGTTCCTGCTGACAGACTTCTCTATTCTCTTAGGGACGTAACTGGAACAGTTGAATCTATTCCTCTTATAACAGCAAGCATTTTAAGCAAAAAAGTTGCCGAAGGAGCAGACTCTTTTGTGTTCGACGTAAAATGTGGTTCGGGAGCATTTATGAAAAATCTAAAAGATGCGGAACTTCTAGCATCTTCGCTCGTAAAAACTGCAAAGCAAATGAATAAAAACGCCCATGCCCTTATAACCGACATGAACACACCTTTAGGCAAGAAAATAGGCAATTTCTTAGAAATTGAAGAAACTGTTGACTGCCTAAAAGGACAAGGTCCTAAAGATGTAATGGAAGAAACCTTTGCGCTCGCTGCGCAGATGATTTTATTAGGAAAAAAGGCTCAGTCAAAAGAAGATGCAAAAAAAATGGCAGAACAAGCCGTATCTTCTGGAAAAGCATATGAACTTTTTATGGAAAATGTTCTAAATCAGGGTGGAAATCCAAAAGAACTTGAAAACCAATTGGGAAAAAGACGTTCTAAATACAAAACAGAACTTTATGCCCAGCAGGACGGCTATATTTTTATAGAAGCATACAAAACAGGAATGGCAGGAGTAACTCTTGGAGTGGGACGAAACAAGACCACAGACAAAGTTTGCGCCGAAGCGGGAATCATCCTCAATAAAGTTTCCGGAGATTACACTAAAAAAGGTGAACTCTTGATGGAAATCTATGGCAAAAATCAAGAATGTTTGGAATCTGCAAAAGCTCAACTTCAAAATGCAGTTTCGTATTCAGAAAATGAATGTCAAAAACGCAGCTTAATTTTAAAAACTATTGAATAAGTTAGGAAAATAAAGTGAAAAAATATAATAAAAAAAATATTTCTAGACAAGAAATTATTGCTCTTCATGAAAAGTATGGACTTTCGCCCTTAGAAGCCTCAATTTTTACTAGAAGAGGAATTACAAGCGGTTCAGATATAATGTATTACCTTGAAAATGATTTAAGATTTATGCATGAACCATTTTTATTTAAAAACATGGAAGATGCTGTAGACAGAATTACAGGAGCCCTTGAGGAAAAAGAAAAAGTCCTAATTTTTGGAGACAGAGACGTTGATGGAATTACTAGCACTGCCATTCTTTACAACTGCTTAAAAACTGCAGGCATGGATGTCCAGTGGCGGCTTCCTATTGGAGAGGATTCTTACGGACTTTCTGAAAACGCAATAAACGATTTTGCAAAAGATTACGGTTCTTTAATAATTACTGTAGATTGCGGAATTTCTAACAGCAAGGAAATAGAATACGCAAATTCTCTTGGAATTGATGTAATTGTTACAGACCACCACAATCCTCCAGAAAATTTAATAAACAATTCAATTATTATTGACCCTAAAACAGAAGATTCTGGCTATCCTTTTAAAGATATTTCCGGAGCGGCGGTAGCGTTTAAACTTGTAAGCGCGCTTAGATTTTCAAAAACCGACTTTTATGCGCAAGATATTTGCCTTCTTAATGCTCAAAAAAATGATGACAACTCTATTGAGCTAAGCTGCATAAAAACTAGAAATCTTGTAAAAAAGCAGACATTTGCAAAAACTTTTTCAACCTACCCTATTTCCGTTTACGACACAAAGTTGCCGGATTTTCTTAAAAACCAACAAATTTTTGTTTGGAATGAAAATGCTGTAAAAGAAAATCTAAAAGAACTTTTTGGCAATGGCGTAGATTTTCAAATGCTTGACATTCAAAAGGAAATTGAAAAAATCATTCCACAAGTAAGGGGAAAATCTTTGAAGCAAGTAAAAGGTCTTTCAAAACTTGCAAAGTATTCTTCAGAGCCTACTACAGAAATCGAAGGATTTTTTAATATTTTTGTAACTTGGATTCACAAAAAACAAGAAGAAATGTTACCAAAGCATTTAAGCAACGCTTTGCAAGACCTGCAGCTTGTAGGAATCGCAGCGCTTGCAGACATAATGCCTATGAAAGACGAAAATAGAATATTTGTAAAAACCTGTCTTTCACAAATTAATCAGAAAAAAACTAGAAAGGGAATTGCAGAACTAATTGCAAGAATGGAGTTTTCTGGCAAAACAATTTCTTCAACAGAACTTTCCTGGAAATTAATTCCACTATTGAACGCTTCAGGAAGAATGGGTCAGTCAAATCTTTCCTTAGAGCTCCTTATAAACGAAGACGCTTCCGAAAGAAACAAACTCGCGCAACATATAACAGAATTGAACAACCAGCGCAAACAGTTTGTAAGCGATGCAGAATTTTACACAACAAATCAGGCTAAAGAAAATCTTGAAAAGTTTCATAAAAATTTGTGCATTGTAATCGATGAAAAAATTAATCGCGGTGTTACAGGAATTTTAGCAGCAAGAATAATGCAAAAATACAGTGTACCTACAATCGTTATAACATTTTCAGAGGATAAAACCATTGCGGTTGGTTCCATGAGGAGCTGCAGAGGATTGATTGCAACTGATTTTCTAGATTCATTTGGCGACTTTTTTATAAATCACGGCGGGCACAATTGCGCGGCAGGATTTAGTTTTAACTCAAAAGATTTAGAAAACTTTGAAAAAAAAGCCGAAGAAATAAGCAGAAGCATAAAATTAGAACAAGAAAATGATTCTGTTGAAATAGATGCGGAGCTTCCTGTAGAACACATAACTCCAAACATTCTTGAACTCGTGGCGAAATTTGAACCAGTCGGAGAAGAAAACCCGGAACTAACTTTTATAAGCAAAAACTTAAAAATTCAAGATGCAGTTATTGTTGGAAAATCTGAACGCCAGCACTTAAAGCTTACATTTGATTGTGGAAAATATAAATTTCCTGCAATGTTTTGGGGAGAATCAGAACGATTAAACAGAGATTTTTCAAAGGGAGATAACATTTCAGTTATTTACACAATAGGCAAAAATTCATTCAATGGAATAACAACTCCACAGATGATAATAATAGATGCAGAAAAAAATTAACTACAAACTTAATTTTTACTTATTTTATGGAAGGAAAAAATGTTAAATAAATTTTTTTTAAGAAAAAGTTTTTCAATACTCTCGATATTCGTGTTTATAAGCGCAATGAATATGCATGCGGCAACTTTAAATTTTCAGGCAGAAGGATTCAGCGGTTCTGTATTCTACAATGAAAAAGCAAGACCTGGCGAAGCAGTTTTTGCAAGAATAAAAATGAAAATTGCAAGAAGCTATAAGAAAAAGAACGGTCCAGAAGTTCAAGCCACTATGCTGCTTTATAAAAACAATAAAAAAATTGACTCTTCGCAGTTTTACTTTTTAAATGTAAAAAATAAAAAACAACTTAATCCTGAACTTCTTACAGGAATCCCGCTTTCAACTTGGCTTTCTGCAGATGACAGCTACTCTTTGAAAATCGTTTTTGAAGCAGGTTCCGGTGTTCCGAATGAAATTCAGTTGCCATTTCAACTTGAAGACGTAACTTTCGAAAAAGAAGTGTTAAATTTAGATGAAAAAAATTCCATGATAAAACAAGATATCGGTCCAGAAAGGCTTGCTCAAATTGAAAAACTAAACACGATTCTTGAAACTATAATGCCGCAAGACATTTATTCGCTAAAACCATTTATAAAACCAATAAATTCAGAGCGAAAAACAGCTAACTTTGGAGACAGACGTGTATACACATTTACAAATGGAAAATCCACAACAAGCCTCCACTACGGAAACGATTATGGAGTTCCTGAAGGAACTGATGTTCTTGCATGCGCAGAAGGCCGGGTCGTTATGGCAGAATTTAGAATTTCAACTGGCTGGAGCGTTGTTATAGAACATTTGCCAGGTCTTTACAGCCTTTACTATCACATGAGTTCAATAAATGTGAATGAAAATGATTTTGTAAAACCTGAACAAAAAATTGGACTTTCAGGTTCCACAGGACTTGCAACAGGACCCCATCTTCATTGGGAAGTCAGGTTAAATTTAGCCGCTGTAAAACCAGAATTCTTTATGCAAGATTTTACTTTTAACGGAATTCAAGATTAGCAAAATTTTCTTCTTCCAAATAAAAAGAACCATTTTTTATATAAATTCCATAAGTTTTACCGCCTTCACATTCATGAAGGCGTAGCGTTTCTTTTTTTGAAAAGAATAAAGAAACAAAAATAAAAGGATTCAAAGAAAAATCTGCTATTTTAAAAAGTTTTTTTTGAAGCTGCAACGGCTGAACAAGCAAGCATCGATTAAAATCAATATAATATTTGCTTAAATTTGAACCAATTTTCTTTAGCTTAAAATCACTTTTAGAATCTTTAGAAATTGAAGTAATGCCGTAAACATCTAGCGGAAAATAAAATACAGAATTGGAAAGTTCTGTCCTTATAAAATCTACTGCCAAAAAATTGCCATTCCAAGATCGCTCAATTACGGCAATTTCAGTTCCAGCGCTATCAAGCACAGCAACATTTGCACTTACAGTATTAGTTCCTATTTCTTCTGAATTTCCAAAAAAACGAATTCTAAGGATTTCATCTCCTTCCATTGAAATATTTTTTGAGCTTAAGATGCAATCCACAAAAGACAATATATTAAACAAACAAAATGCTGCAACCAAAAATAAAATGATTTTTACAAAAAAAACTTTTGACTTGCTTTTATTCATAAAAATTACTGCCCTATCAACTTGAAAAAAGCGCTTTCATCGATTACGGGAATTCCTAGTTCTACAGCTTTTTTATTTTTAGATGATCCAGAAGCAGGATTGTTAGTTACAAGATAAGAAAGATCTTTTGTAACAGAAGACTTGCATATTCCTCCTAAGGATTTTACAATCTTTTCCGCCTCAGAACGCTTCATTCTTACAAGTTCACCTGTAAAGCAAAAAGACTTTCCATTTAGCAAACCTTCTGCAGATTTTTCGATTGTTATTGTGTTCAGCGCAAGTTTTTCCATTTCCTCTCGATTTTCGGCAAAACCTTCTACAACGATTTTCGCCATTACTTGAGCAAAACCATATACTTTAGCAATCTGTTCTTCTGTAAGCGAAAGCAATTTTTCTAAAGTGTTATAGCCTGCCGCAACCAGCTTTTCAACTGTTGTTTCGCCAATGCCTTCAATATCAAAGCCTGCCACAAAAGTCGCAAGAGACATTCTTCTATGATTTTGAATAGATTTTAAAACTTTTTCCGCTCCTAAAGATTTTTTTTCTTTAGCAACACTTTCTTCGTTCAAAAAAAATGGTATTAAATCTTCAAGACTAAGAGCATAAATATCAGATATGCTGCGAATTTTTCCATTTGAACAAAGATTCATTATTAGCGTAGAACCTAAATCCCTAATATCTACAACTTGAACCCATTTCATAACTTGGTGAACTACCCTTTTAGGACAGTTTTTATTTGGACAAAAGAGTCTTGAACCTTCATCTATAAGCTCAGTCCCGCAAGTTTCGCAAACATGAGGCATTTCAATCTCAGTTTCAACTGAATTCTTTAAGTGAATTGCTGATTCTATTTTTGGAATTATTTCGCCACGCTTTACAACTACAACCTTGCAGCCAATTTTTACGCCTAAATTTCGCATTGTGTCAGGATTTGCAAGACTAGCCCGCTGTACAGTAGTTCCATTTAACGATACTTCGTCAAAAATGGCTACAGGCGTATATGTTCCACCGTTTATGCTCCATTCAACCCCTCTTAAAGTAGAAACAGCTTCTTCCAGGCTAAATTTAAAAGCTATCTGGTGGTCAGGTCTTGCTCTTGAAGCATCTAAAAGATTTATCGTTCTTTCTTTTATAACAAGACCGTCAATATCATAGTCAAGATTTTTTCTTAAATCCATGACTTGGGCACGATAATCTATAACATCTTGCGCAGAGCGGCATATATTTAGCACAACTGTATTGAATCCAAGTTTTTTTAGCCATTCTATTTTCTGCTCTTCATCATTAAATGGAGATTTTCCTTCTGTGCAAAGAGCGTCATAAGCTATGAGCGTTAGATTTTCACTTCCTTCGCCATCTTTTCGCTTCATTATGCCATTAGCCGCATTTCTGCAATTAGCTTTGTCAGAATATTTTTGATTATGAACACTTCTTTTCATTATAACTTCGCCACGAATACCACCCGTAAAGTCGCAAGAAGAATTCTCATAAGAAAGATTTTTTATTACGCCTTGCATTTTTATAGCATTTGCGGTTACGTCGTCGCCTACAGAACCATCTCCACGAGTAACAGCCTTTTGGAGTTTTCCATGAACATACTGAAGTTCAAGCGAAGCTCCGTCCAATTTGTATTCAACAAGATATTCTGAATAGACATGTTTTTGCGCCCAAGATAAAAACTGCTCTGGATTTGCGGCTTTTTCCTGGCTTCCCATTGGCATTACATGATGAACTTTTGCAAAATTACCAGAATCTGCTCCTATTTTTTGAAACAGCAAATTATCAGGATCAAGATTTTTCAGTTCATCCCAAAGCGAATCGAATTCTTGATCGCTTATTTGAGCTTCCCCATTATAATAAGAATCCTGATATTTTTTTATAAGGCTTTCAAGTTCTGAAATACGTATTTTTTTTTTATTTTCATCGATTGCAGATTGCACGTCAAATAAATCGTCCATCATATCCTCTAAAACTAAAATCTTGGCCTGCTATTCCTTTTCAAAATAAAGCTCACTTATAGTTCTGTCCTGTTCAAGTCCTTTTTTTTCAAATTTTGTTTCTGGGCGCCAATTCTGATGCGGAGCAAAAGATTCATACTTATTTTTGAGTCCAGGTGTTTTAGAAAGCTCTTCTAGCGCAGACTCTGCATACTCTTGCCAATCTGTTACAAAATATAAATAACCGCCTGGAGCCAATTTTGAAGCAAGCAAATCTGTGCGAGGACGTTGAATCAATCGCCTTTTGTGATGTTTTTTCTTTTGCCACGGATCCGGAAAAAAAATATGCAACCCGTCAACAGAACCGTCAACAACCATCTGCTGCAAAACTTCTATGGCATCGTGTTCAATTATATAGATATTTTTTAAATTTCGTTTTTTTATTTCACCTAAAAGCCGTCCTACGCCGGGCCGATGAACTTCTATTCCCACATAATTTATGTCAGGATTTTTTTCTGCAATAATTGCTGTTGCAGCTCCCATTCCAAAACCAATCTCTACAATAACTGGATTTGTATTGCCAAAAATATCAAGAAAGTTGAGCTTTTTATTTTCAAAAGGTATGCACCAAACAGGTGACAACTCCTCGTAGTCCCGCTCCTGTGCTCCAGTCATTCTTCCAGCTCTTAAAACATAAGTTTTTACAACTCTGTAAAAAGGGTTATTCCCCCCTGCTTCTCCGTCGTTTTCGTTGTGTTGATTTTCCAATTTTTCCATATATCCCTTATAATAAAATTATTTATTTCAGATTTAAAATTTTTTTTTATTAACAGGAGGAAGCAAAAAAATTACTCCTCCAGAAAAAATCTCATAGCACGTCCTATAATACGCTGCTTTAGAATTTAGAGAAAACACATCTTCGTCAGTTTTCCAGGAACTATTTTTTTCACCATAGTATAACAAAATATCTGAAGAATCATAAATAGCAATTTTTTCATTATAATCTTCTGTTAGCAATGTTTTTATTTTTGTAGAAAGAACATTTTTGTACATTTCAGTATCAAAGACTGAAAAAACAGTTTGCACTTCCCTGCCTTCTGCATCTGAATACTTTAAATCGTAAAGTCCAAAAGGAATTGCATCATTATTTGCCAAAGCAAGGTTAGAACTTCCCGCCCATTGAGTAGAATTAGAAGAAATAAGTTCTGGCGATGTATCAATCCAAGTATAATTATTTTTTTTACAAGTAACAGAAATAAAGTCAACCCGGCGAGCATCAGAGCCAGTTTCCACAAAAACAGAAAGTCTTGGAACTGCAAAAGATGAGTCGTCTTTAAAATCAAAAACAACAGATGAAGTTACAGAAAGAATTTCTGGTTCAGAATTTTCGCAAGAAATTAGAAAAAAAGAAACAAAAAGAAGCAATAAAAATTGAAAAATACTTATTTTGTTTTTAAAGGAACTATTAGGCATATCAAAAGTTAAAAATCAGATTTATGACTGTAAGGTCACTAGAGGTAAATTGATTTACTAAAGATTCAAACTTTACATCAACCTTCTTGCAAGCTTCATCAAGGTAAGAAAGATAGTACAAACCAAGATCAGTACCTTCCTGGCCATCAGGAATTTCCCGATAAAAATCGATTAAAGTTTTTTTGTTTGTATCAGCAGTTGCCTTTGTTTCTATGCTTTCTTTTACTTCTTGAAATTCATCATCTTTGTTGTAAAGAGTAATTTGCAAGCGTCCCTGCTTTCCTATAGAAGTAGAACCACCTCCAAGTTTCCAAGAAACAGAAACTAAAACGTGATTTTTTTGCAATTCCCTTACAATTTTTTGCCTCACTTCAGGATCTACCACAAGAGAATTTATGTCGTCAACATTAGGATACATATGCTTTGCTTCTTTACGAATATTGGCATTTTCGCTATTTAATGCAAGCTCCATAACCATAACCGAAATATATTCTGCAACACGGGACTTTTCCATATACTCTGAAAGCAGATTCCGAACTTTCATTATCATTTCATCAAAACCGTTTACACTTTTAAAAAGCGTAAGGACGTACCAATTCATAAGACTCATGCGATTCATAAATTTTTCAGTCATGAGCATATAAATATTTTTTTCTTCAATAGAATAATCTTTGTTATCTCGAATGGCAGCCCATACAGGTTCAAGAATTTCATTACGAATATTGCAAATTACTTCATCTTTGTTAGAAAGAACGAGACGAAGCTGTTTTTCACTCATTTTTGTTTTTTCGTCAATTAAATGAGCAGGATTTGCACGGTTATGCTTACGAACACATTCGCACTGAATTATAGATGCATAAATTTCTCTATCAAACTGCTTGTACAAAAGCGAATATACAATAATTTTTGAAAGATCCATTACTTCTTGCCTGCTCGAAACAAACTCAGGCATCGACATTTCAATCTTAGAAATATAGTCGAGAAGCAACATATTTTGAATAGACTGAGGAGAAAACTTATTTAGGGAAATTCCATATTCATCAATATTGTCTGCAAGACGAATTCTTAGCAAACGTTTATTATGGCTTATAAAGTTAGATGCTCCGTTCTCAGTTAAAATAACTTTTAGAGGAAGTTCAAGCATTAATTTCTTACCAGATGCACACATGCTATATTCGATCTCCCATATTTCTTAATAAACTTTTTTTAGCAAAGTGGATTCTATTATAATCAATGGCACTTGCAATGTAAACTATTAATATTATAAACTAAAAACATGAAGAAAAACAGTTTTTTTTTCATGTTTTTAATTATTTTTCTCTTTTTTTGCAATAAGATTTCTTCGGAAAATAACTTCAATATCAATACAAATAATTTTAAAACTGGATTTGAACAGTGCGAAATTTTAGCAAGCTTTATAGAAAAATTAGGATATCCATACAAACGACAAAATTTAATTTACAACGAAGAAGAAACTTTTCCATACAATATTGAAATAAATTTTAATAAAGAAGATAAAAATCAAAAATCATTTTCAAAAAATCAGTACTCTTCCGCACCTAAAACTATAGCTTTTATAATAAAAACAGAAGACGCATTAATTAATCTAAACTTTGCAGGGCAGCTAATAGAGCATTTAGAAAAAGAAATTAGCAATGAAAACGTTAAACTTGTTTTTACTTACGGAGATGAACCGTTCAAAGAGCTTCCAATTTTTGCAAGAGGAAGCCAAATTTTTGCACAGTCAATTTTTGAAGAAGATTCTATTTGTGCAATCTGCGTGCGGTTTTCAAACAATAAAACAAGTTTGATTCCTGGAAGTGGAAAAAACTGTTCGCCGTCATGGCTTGTAAAACTTATTTCCTTATCCTTTTTTAAAAACAACATTCCATACAACATCAAAGGCACAGTTTCTAGTTCTTTATACAGAATAAATATTCTAAAAAGTGATATAAGAACAGCAGACTTTTTAAGGCAAGAAATTCCAGCAGCAGGAATAGAGTTATTCTTACCTTCCAAAAACGAAAATTTTCTAAATGAACTAGACTTTTTTACATATATCGTAAAAAATTTTAATAGTTTTGCCAGCGAACAATGGGACCAGCATTGCAATCCTTTAAAAATTGGAAATTTTACATACATTTTAAGCGAAAAGCTTTCTGTAATTCTTCTTATTTTTGTTGCGTTTATAAGTTTATTTATACTTTGCGAATTTTCTTTTATAACTAAAAACCCTATAAAACAGGAAATTGTTAAAGACATTCAAAAAATTTGGTATATAATTCCGTTAGCAGTTTTGGTTACAGTTTTTTCTTTATTTTTAGGACAAGGAATTGTCTGGATTTTGTCAAAATTCATAAGTTTTGACATTTACACAAAAATTGCAATAAAACTTGTAATTGGCTTTGCAATAACATCATTTGCCTATCTTCCATTTTTTAAGCAAAAAACATCTCACTATCAAAATTCTTACTCTTATATAACAACGCTTAGCACTGTTATAAATATATTTTTATTCACCTGCGTAGATATTTCTTTATTTTATCTTTTTACAATTGAATATTTAATTGTTTACCTTTTTAGACCGTTTAAAAAAACTTGGCTTTTATCGCTTGAGTTTATTATTATGGGAGCACCATTTGCTCCTTATATTTACGAAATAATAAAGTATGGCAACTTGCAAGCTGTTGAACAAATAGCCTACAGTTCATTTGCAATAAATATTTTTACTGCAGCAGTTTTTGTGCCGTTTGAAATACAATGGTTTAGAATTCTTTCAGGCTTAAATGATTTTTGGAAAAAAACTTCTATTTCTGCAAGAAAATTCTTAATTCAAAATGTAATCGCCGTAGCATCTGCTATATTAATCTTTTTAGCAATCATGATTACTGTAACAAATTCAATTCCTCAAAAATATAAGAATAAAAGAACAGAAGAACAAGTGCCTTTAGAAGAAAACTATTCAGAAACAATTTCGCTAACTTATTCTGACAAAGAATACTTTAGCGAAACGGAGAGAACTTTAAAAATAAATCTTACAGGAAACGTTCAGGCAATTGTCGTAACTGTAAAAGGCAGCAGCCAAAATTCAATCATATACTCTGACAGTCCATTTGTAAGCAACAAAAACAACTTCAGCGACACTTTTATAATTCCGCAAAGACCTCCAAAAAGCATGCATTTTAATTATATTTGCGAGCCTTCTGACGATTCAACGATTTTAGCAACTGCCTACTACATTAAAAAAGCTGCTAATGAGCCTGAAAAAATATTATACAAGACACAAGAGCTTTCTATCAAAAAAAAGACGGAGCAAGAATGAAAGAAAAGTATTTTATTCATGTAGATATGGACGCTTTTTTTGCCTCTGTAGAACAATTAGACCACCCTGAATGGAAAGGAAAACCTGTAATAGTCGGAGGTTTGCCAGGCGAGCGAAGAAGCGTTGTTTCTACGGCATCTTACGAAGCTAGGAAATTTGGAGTCCATTCTGCAATGCCAACTTTCCAAGCGTATAAGCTATGTCCGCAAGGAATATTTACACATGGAAACTACCATCGATACTCACAAATATCATCTTTTGTGATGGAAATTTTAAAGCAATACACTCCAGATGTTACACAGCTTTCAATTGATGAAGCCAGCATGGATATTACAGGAACTCAAATGCTATTTGGGACCCCCCAAAATCTTGCGCTTAAAATAAAAGCTGAAATTTTTGAAAAAACTGGACTAACCGTTTCTGTGGGGCTTGCTTCAAGCGCTTATCTTGCAAAACTTTGCTCAGAAGTAAACAAGCCAAATGGTTTTTTCTGGATAAAACCAGGCGAAGAAGAGAATTTCATGCTAAATTTGCCGCTTTCCAAAATTTGGGGAATTGGAAAAAAGACTCTCGAAAAAATCAAAAAAGCAGGATTTCGCTCTTCCAAAGAACTTCACGACAAACCTCTGAACTATCTAAAAACTATTTTTGGAGATGGAACTGGAACATTTTTGTACAACACGTTGCGAGGGATTCCTTTGGAAAGTCCAAAACAAAGCAGCCATTCCATAAGCGCAGAAACAACATTTGAATACGACTTATGCGATGTTTATAGCGGAGAAACAGCAATTTTAGAACTTTGCCACACGATAATGTTTCGCCTTTTAAAAGAAAAATCTTACAGCAAAACTGTCATGCTAAAATTACGATACGACGATTTTACAACTTTTACTGCACAAAGCACAGAACAAGAATATATTACAAGCGTAGACGATTTATATCGCAGAACTTGTTCGCTTTTTGAAAAAAAATATGAAAACGGCAGAGGAATAAGGCTTCTTGGCGTAGGCGTTGAAAATGTAGAAAAAGAAATGTCTGCAAAACAAGAAGTTCTATTTGATTTTGGAGAAAAAAAAAGACAAGCAGTAGAAAACGCCATCTTTAATCTAACAAGCAAACATCCAGAAATAAAAATCAAAAAAGCACGGCTTGTTTCTACTGAAAAAGACTAAATAGCCCAAATGTCGAGTTTTTTGCAAATTGTGAAAAAAAATGCTTTCAGCGAATTTACAATTTGCTGCAGATGATTGCGCTCGCACTTCGTTTGAATTGGTTGGGGTTGCTATGCGACATTAATTGCTCTTATCGCACAAAATCTTCACAAATTGCAACTTCGCCTGCGCTTTTTGTTTATCTTTCTAAAAGCTCGCCGTTTGGGATAAATATTTAATTCTATTCAAGAGGGGCAAAATAGCCTGTTTCATCACGACCGCTTCTATTCATAAGGTAAGACTCCACTTCTATAGGAAGAAAAGCTTCACCAAAATTAGTGTTCATTGCCGAAACAAAACTAAAAGAATAGATTCCTGTAGGAATATTTAAAAGCTCTTTTACAACCAAAGAAAGCCCTTCAGGTCTAAATACATAGTATTCTTTTCCAGACGTCCGTTGAAGTATAAAGCTCAATTCTTCATCGCAAGCTTTCTGCGTAACCATAACAGAAGAGCAATTTATATCATTGTTATTCAAATAGGAAACCGTATCTGTAAGACTATATTTATCAAATGCAGAAAGTCCTATTTTTCCAGCAGAAATTATTATAATCGATTTTTTTAATCCAGAAGAAACCAAATCATTTGCCGCAAGTCTGAATGCCAAATCTAAAGAAACAGAATCTGAAACAGGATTTTTAAGACCTTCACTGCTAAACTTTTTGGCTCCATCGGCTTTTCCTTTATATTCAAGAACCGGAAGTTTTCCAGCAGTAACAATTCTTAAAGTACCTTTTCCGCCAAAGAAACCGCTCATTGACTGGGCAATTTCTTGAACAGCAATATCTACTTGCTCAGAATTTTCATAAGTCTCTTTGCTTCTATCAATTATAATAGTTATATCAGCATAATCGGAATTATAAGAAGCTCCTAAAAATTTTAGCTTAGAAACAGGACGCTTGTCCTCCGTGATATAAAAATTATTTTCTTTTAGCCCCACTATTGGATTTCTATATCTATTTTCAACCTTTACATCTAATCTTACTTCTGGAAACCTGCTAGCATCAAGCCTATCTACCTGAACAAAAAGTCCGCCCACAAGTTCAGAGACCTTAGTCATAACATAAACTTCATTTGATTTTACATCTGTTACCAGAATATTTCCATTTACATCAGGAACAGCACTTGTAAGCCGGTCTGGAGCATTGCCAGTTGTAATATTTGTATAAGCGCTGCCAGAATCCGTATCTACGGTAACAACTTTATTTGAATCGCATACAATAAGATATTTTCCCCAAACTTTTAATGATTCAGGATGATTAAAGGTCTTGTCTTCGCACAATTTTTTTACAAAATTGCCTGCCTGATCAAACTGGTATATGCATCCCGATATTTCATCTGCAACAAAAACATAATCATTTACAACAGCTATTCCTGTAGGACCTTTTAATCCTTCAAAATTTGATTCTTTTCTATTTCCAAAAACAAAAAGACCATTTCCTTCATTGTCAAAAACAGAAATCCGGCTATTTCCATAGTCGCTTACATAAATATTTCCCCTAGAATCTTGCGCTGCATATTGAGGGCCAACTAACTGGCCTACGTTGCGGCCTTTTGAGCCAAAATACTTTAAGAACTTTCCTTTTTCCGAAAAAACAGAAAGCCTGTCTCCAGCGCTTTCGCTAACGAGCAATCTTCCATCGCTCAATCTGATTATATCTATGGGGCGGTCAAAACCGTTTAGAGGACCTGTCAACCTGTTTAAAACAGTTCCATTAACGTCCATCAGAACAAGATCGTTAGAACCGTACGAAAGAATCCAGCAAGTTCCATTGCTATTAGGCAAGACAGAAATAGGTCCGCTAAAAACTAGATTTCCATTGAAATTTCCAGAAAAAACACCTGCTTCAGAATAACGAACCTGCTCATCTGCGGATTCTGACAAAATTCTTCGCTCTCTAACAATTTCTATTCTATTTTGAAGAAGCAATCCTCCATATCCAGAATCAGCGGCTCTATTCCAGCTCTGCAAGGCTACTCCTTCCATTCCAGAGCGGTAGTAAGCTTTTCCAAGCCAGTCAAGAATAAGATTGTCTTCGGGAAGATATGAAAGAGATTTTTCAAATTCCATTACAGCATCGTTGAAAGAGCCTCTGTAAAAAGCTTGCACTCCTCGCCTAAACTCTTGTGCAGCAAAGCCTTCTTCTGCAGTTCTAACTTCTCCAGAAGCGAACAAGCCGGCGGATGCTGTCTGCGCAAAAATAATAGAACTAACTAAAAGAAGAAAAACAAACGAAAAAAACTTTTTTAAGCAATTCATTTTTCAACTCCAACAGAGGAAACTATTCTAATATGTTCTGCAATTTCTTCGCTATCGCCATCAATTTGTTCAGCCATTTCAAGATACTTTTTTGCATCTGAATAAAGACCTAGCTTATAATAAACCCATCCTAAAGAATCTAAGCACGCCGCAGAGTTAGGACTTGCTTGAGCCGCCTTTTTGCAGCAACTAAGAGCTTTTGCAAGCTCTTTATCTTCGCAGGCGAGAACGTAACCAAGACCGTTCAGTGCTGTAATATTTTCGCTGTCGATTTCCAAAGACTTAGAATAGTATTCAAGGCACTTTTCAACATCGCTCTGCTCCCAAGCCACATAAGCAAGAGCGGCGTACACAGAAGCCGGTTTATAGCCACTTTCAAGGAGCTTTCCAAGTTCAAAAGCGGCAAGCCTTTTTCGCCCCGAAACAGCATATATTACGGCCAAAATAAACCGACACTGCTGAACTCTCTCAAGGTGAGTTCCTGCTGTAACAACTTGCTCAAGGTAAAGCATTGCATCTTCGTATCTATTTAGTTTTGCATAGCATAGCCCAATATAATAAGCAGTTTCAGAACTATCCACACCCGAATCAGATGGAAGTGCTAAAAAAAAGGCCAAAGCATCTGAATATTTTTTTTGATTATATAATTCTATTCCCTGAATCAGAACATTTGAATCTGGCATTTCCCACCCGCCTTTAGAATAAGAATAGTCTACATTTTACAATGAAAACTGATTACAGTCCACCACCTCACTAGCCATAGGCAATGCGTAAACTTTTGAAATAGAGACAAAGCCTTTTTTTGCTATATCAAAGTCAGAATCTTCTCTTACCGCATGATTCAAGCTGCCGCATCTAAAAGAAGTTTCTAAAAAAGTATCTTTATCTTCATATTCAATAAAATCGTCGTAAGAACGACTTTCAAGAATTTTAGCAGCCCTTATACCCTTATAATTTGGATATGAAAAAGCATTCACATTAACAAAAGTTTTTTCTTTTTGAACATCTGAGCACATTAAAAGCTTTTCTATATTTTTAGATGCAAAATCTGCAAGAACGTCAAAGTATTCTAGTTTATTATCAACATATTCAAGACTAAATGCCACAGAAGGAATACCTTCAATCACACCTTCTCTTGCAGCAGCACAAGTTCCTGAATAAACAATATCTGTCCCCAAATTTGCGCCTTTATTTATTCCAGACAGAATTCCATCAGGTCTTATAGGCAAAATATCGCTTTTTAAAGCTGTAATAACGCAGTCCACAGGAGTTCCAGAACACGTCCACACATTTTTTTCAACAAGTTTTACTTTATTTTTTTTATACATAGTAATGCCGTGAGAAATTGCTGAACGGTTTCCATCAGGAGCTATTATAAAAATATTGTGTTCTTGCGAAAGTTTTTGAGCAAGAACAGAAAGACCTTCTGAACCGTAACCATCATCATTGGTAAGAAGAAGATTCATCGTTAACCTCTAGTATTTTTGCGCCATCAGCGGAGTGTACTTCATAGCATTTTGGCTTAAATCCAAAAATTTTTTCATATTCATAAAGTCTAGCCATAAATTTTTCCACATCCTGCGGACGAATTATTGTATAAACGCAGCGTCCAAATCCCTTTCCAGTAATTCTTCCACAGGTTTCAGGATTTCTTGTAGATTCCAAATTTGGTTCAAGTTCCAGAACCCTTTTTAAAATCCAGTCAATTTCCGGGCAAGACAAATCATAAAAATCCCGCAAACTTTCATGGCTATGATTTACAGCCCTTGCGAACTTTGAAAAATCATTTTTTTCAAGTGCTGACAAAGCTTCCAAAACGTCGTAATGTTCCCTCATTACGCAAAGAAGTTTTCTTTTTGTATCTTCGCTAACAACAGATAATTCTTCATTTATATCAGTCACGTTATCAATATACTTCCATCCGCCAAAGACGTTGTTTTTAGATTCTCGCAAATCCCCTAGCAGAAGCGCATTTTCAGGCTCGTGAAGTGTATCTTCGTTCCAGACATTAAAACGAGGCACGCTGGCATCAACTAGAAAAACTTTTCTGCCTTCAAATGGAACTTTAAAATTACAGTAACTGTTTTTAGAATAATCCGTGCAAATAAGGTTTCCCCTTTTAGAATAAAGCGCTGAATAAATATCGCCAATATGGCTTTCTTGCTGCAAAAACAGTCTGTTTGCCCTTTCTATTACTTGTATAAGTTGGACATCTGCGCAAGAAATATCAAAAAGATTTTTTAATGCTATTGCAAAGGCAACTTTTATCGCAGTGGTTATGCCAAACCCCGCGCTAGGCAAAATTTCAGAATAAACGGTCACATCTATTCCTGTAATTTCGAACCCTGCACTTAAAAAACCATAAACAACAGATTTCAAAGCGTTTGCCCAGCGATCTTCCTTTCGATTTTTTAAATTACTAAGCCCCGAACGTTTTCTATCATCAATCTGATAAAAATAACTTCGAATTATAGAATCCTTATTTTTAGAAACTGAAACATACACAGGGAGGTTCACCGCCATGGACAAGGTTTTATCCTTAAAGAACCATGAATGATCCCCAACAAGATGAAAACGTCCTGGCGCAACTGCAATAGACTTAGGAGTGTTTTCATATTCATTAAAATGTATATCTTTTATTTTTTTTATCATACAAGCAGATATTCCCTTTCTTTTTGCAAATCACCTTTGTAAAACTTGAGTTTTTGCAAAGATATGTTTATATTGTAAATCAATGAGCGTTTTTTTACAAATTTTTTATATTTTTTTATCAGCTATATGTCTTGCGCTAGGAATTCCAAATGAACTGTATATTTTTGGTTCCCCGTTTTTTGGTTTTATAGCGTTTATTCCTATGTACTTGGTCTACCGTTCATTAAAAAACTACAAGCAAGCTTTTTTCCTTACAGGATTACAAACTTTTTTAGTTCATCTTTTCACAAGTTTTTGGCTAGGAAATTTTAAAGACTTTGCAGCCCTGACCTTAGGAGCCTCTGCATTAGGAACCGGCATAGAAGGAGGCATCATTGGACTTTTTCTATTTTTGCCAAAAGCAACTTTTTTTTGCGAAGGAAAACTTTACAATGCTGACAACATACAATTCTACTTGCTGCCGTCTTTTAAAATTCTTTGGTTTTCAATAGTGTATGTCCTATACGAATGGATAAAATCAAACGGCTGGCTAGGATATCCTTGGGGAACAGTTTCCATGTCAATGTACAGTCTGAAAAAAATAAAACAGATTGCCGACATAACTGGAACTTACGGCATTACATTTATAACTGTTCTTATATCGTCAATATGCGCTGAAGGATTTTCTTTGCTAAAAGACATAAAAAGCAACGAAAACTGTGAGTTTTTGGCAAAAAATTATATAAATATAGCAATTTTTTCATCAATTTTAGTGTTATCTTCGTTTTTGTACGGTTCTTACAGATATTACCAAACGCGAACACCAGAAAAATACTTAAATACATTAATAGTTCAGCAGAACGCAGATCCTTGGTCGCAAGAAAACGATACCAACACCATAAAAGTTTCTCAAAAGCTGACTAAAGAAAAGCTTGATGAATTAAATCAAAAGAACATTCCTGTAGATTTTATAGTATGGAGCGAAGGCTGCCTAAAACATTCCTTTCCGAATTCAATTTCACATTACAAATACTTTCCTGCAGAAGAACCTCTAATTCCGTTCATACAAAAAACTGGTATTCCATTCCTTTTAGGCGGACCTGTAATAGAACGTACAAAAAATAAAAAAAATGTATTTAACGGAGCTCTTCTTTTTGATAAAGAAGGAAATTACAGGGGCTTTTATCCGAAAAACCATCTTGTTCCATGCGCGGAAGTTCTTCCATTTGCGGATGTTCCTGTAGTTGCAAACTTTTTTAAAAAGGTAATAGGAATTTCAGCAGGATGGACTCCTGGCGACCAATATGTTCTTTTTGACATACAAGGACAAAAGGCGCCTTTTCCTCCAAAAAAAGCTATAAAAATAATCTCTCTAAAAGAAACATTTCAGGAGCAAACTAAAAGAGAAGAAAGCAATCCGTACATAAGAATCTCAACGCCAGTATGTTTTGGCGATGCCTTCCCAGACGTTTGCATTCCTCTAGCAAAAGCGGGAACAGAACTTTTTGTAAACATAACAGACGACTCTTGGTCAAAAACAAAATCCGCAGAATATCAGCATTTTGTGGTAGCTTCTTATAGATCTATAGAACTAAGAAAAACTATGGTTCGCTCAACAAATGCAGGATACTCTGTAGTTATAGATCCAATAGGAAAAGTTCTTGCAGATATGCCTTTGTTCGAAGAAAATGCAATGTTTTTTAAGGTGCCTATTTATAAGAACAAAGAAACCTTTTACCTAAAACATGGAAACTGGTTTGCTCATATCTTAGCGATTTTTGTTATTTCATTTTCAACCTATTGCTATATAAAATATTCAAAACAGACTTCTGATATATCAGAAAGAAAGCTTTTTAAGAAAAAAAATAAAAGCAGGATAAAACAATAAAAAATACTTTTAGAGCGAAAGTTGAGTTTGAAAGATTGCGTTGCAAACTTTCTTATACGAGGAGAAAAAAAAATGCGTTGTCCTTATTGTGGAAGCCTTGATGACAAAGTTATAGAATCTAGATCTATGGCAAATGGAGAAAGCATAAGAAGACGAAGAGAATGTGTTTCTTGCGGATACCGATTTACAAGCTACGAGAGAATTGAAGAAAAACCATTTATGGTTGTAAAACGAGATGGAAGAAGACAGCCATTTGATTCCGCCAAACTTGAAAAAGGAATCAGAAGAGCCTTAGAAAAACGTTCCATAGCAACTGCTACAATAGAAAACCTTGTAAATGAAATTGAAGACGAAGCTATAATGAGTTGCAAAACTTCTAGAGAAATTTCAACATCGCAATTAGGAGAACTTGTTTTAAAAAGGCTTTACGAACTAGACAAGGTTGCATATATTCGTTTCGCTTCCGCCTACAAACATTTTGAAAGCCTAGAAGAGTTCATAACAGAAGTAAAAAATGTTGAAAAACTAAAAGTCTAGAAGCCTATTTTTGTAAAATATTTTTTCAAAAACAACAAATTCTTTATTGACACAAAACACTGATTTTGCTAGTATAACAACACGTATGGCGATGTAGCTCAGTAGGTAGAGCACCCGGCTCATATCCGGTAGGTCACAGGTTCAAGCCCCGTCATCGCTAAAAAGGAACTTACGCAAGTAGGTTCCTTTTTTTATGCCGTCAAAGTGCAAGTATTATCAACCAACTACACCAACTCTTTACATCAATCACAAAAACAATTATCATGTACTTTATGGAAACATTTAAAGCACCTTTTAAAGGGCGTTCACTTTTAAATTGGATTGACTGGACGCCTGAAGAAATAGAAACATTGCTAAACCTAGCAATTCAAGTAAAAGACGAAGCTCACAAGGGCGAAATTCACCAACGATTTTTAGGAAAAACAATCGCATTGATTTTTGAAAAACGCTCTACTAGAACAAGAAGCTCATTCGAAACCGCGTTTGGAGAAGAAGGCGGACATCCCGTATTCATGTCTACAGATGATATTCAGCTTGGTGGAAAAGAATCTGTAAAAGACACTGCCAGGGTTTTAGGAAGAATGTTCAGCGCCATTGAATTTAGAGGTTTTAAGCAAGAACACGTAGAGCAACTTGCAGCTTTTTCTGGCATCCCTGTAATAAACGGCCTTACAGATGATTTTCATCCAACTCAAGCTTTAGCAGATATTATGACATTAAAAGAAAATTTTGGCCATCTAAAAGGACTGCACCTTGCCTATTGCGGAGACGGCCGAAACAACGTAGCTCGTTCGCTTATGCTTATATGCGCTAAAATGGGAATCAACTTCTCTATTTTCAGCCCGAAGGAACTGTTTCCTGATTCTAAAATAACTGAAATATGCGAACCGTTTGCAAAAAAATCAGGTGCAAAAATTCAAATAAGTGATAAAATGGATATTGTTTCAGGAGCAGATTGCCTTTACACAGATGTTTGGGTTTCTATGGGCGAAGAAGCTCTTAAAGAGCAAAGAATTAAACTTCTTTCTCCATTTCAAATAAATACTAAATTGATGGCTGCAACAGGAAAAAAAGATACAATTTTCATGCACTGCCTTCCAGCTGTAAAAGGCCAAGAAGTTACTGAAGAAGTTTTCGAAAGTTCTGCAAGCCGCGTTTGGGATGAAGCAGAAAACCGAAAACACACAATAAAAGCCATAATGCTTGGGCTTATTTAAGCATTATAAATCAATATTTGGAGAAAAAATGAAAAAAATTATCTGTACACTTTTAGCACTTATTTCAATGTCAATCGCTGCATTTGCAGTTCCCTCTCTCTATAATGAAAAACATGAAGAAAACTGGACTGACTTGCGATTCACTCAAATTCCTATTTACAAAGTCCTAGACTCAAGGGATGCCTACGTAGTTCTTTATGCAAAAAACGTATATGGTGTAGGAAAAACTGTTATTCCTAAAAAATGGGCAAAAACAACTGCTGATTCTCCAAAAAAATTGACAGTTAGAAGCCT
This sequence comes from Treponema sp. UBA6367, assembly GCA_002437725.1. Lineage (GTDB taxonomy): Bacteria > Spirochaetota > Spirochaetia > Treponematales > Treponemataceae > Treponema_D. The sequence continues at coordinate 16,971 of DJRF01000026.1, read as the reverse complement.
AAGAGCAGGAAGACTAAAGCCTTTTATGACAGTTGTAAAAAAGGGCAATGAATTCTATGGAGTTATACTTTCAGTACCTTTAAACAAATCTGATAACACTTGGGGAGTTGTTCAATCAGGCGTACAGCTTGAAGGAGTTGACAAAGAAGTTCTTGAAGAACTTGAACTTTAGAAAAAGCGTGAACAAGGCGGTAATTGCGAACAAGAATTTAGTTCAGTCATTTTACTGTTTTATAAACCTCAAACAAATTAAAAGGCTGTCTATTTTTGGCAGCCTTTTTTATACTTAGACATGGCATTAAGTTTTTATAGGATTTACACAGCAATCAACATATCAAAAGGATTAACAAATGCAAAAACTTACGACAGAACAAATAGAAAATTTTAAAAATTTCATAGCCTCCCATGATTTTTTCTACGTAATAGGACATAAAGAACCAGACGGAGACTGCATCTCTTCTTGCTTAGGAGTTGCCGACATCTTAAAAAAGAGCAATAAAAACTTTAAACTTCTAAGCGCAGGACCTTTTAAAAGAGTTGAAATCAAAAACTATGCAGATTTTTTTTCTTCAGAAATGGATTTCATGTCTAGTCGAGATATAAAAAAAACAGGTCTTTTTGTTTGCGATTGCTCAGAATTTCACAGGCTTGGAGAAATTGAAAATGCCGTTTTTGAAGAATTAGACACCTTTATCATAGACCACCACAAAACTTCAGAATGTCCTAAAAACGCAAATTCAATTATAGATTCCACAGCCCCTGCAGCCTCTCTTATAGTTCAGCAATTATATGAAAACTTTATTGGACCTATTCCAAAAGAAACTGCTGAAAAACTTTTTTTCGGAATTATGACTGACACAGGATTTTTTAGATTCCTTACCGAAAAAGATGCAGACTCAATAGAGCAAATATCAAGATTAGTTGCAGCAGGTGCAAACCCTAGGAAAACTTACGATTTAATGTCAAGCGGAAAAGCTTTTTCCACACGCAAGTTGCTAGGCGTAATGCTTGACAGGGCAAAACAATATATAGATGGAAAAATCATTGTTACTTACGAAACTATGGAAGATACAAAAAAATGGGGACAGGAAGGACGGGACTCTGACTTGCTATACTCTAGCCTGCTTGCAGTCGAAGGCGTAGAAGCAGTAGTTTTTGTTCGCCAAGAGACAGAAACTACTTGCACAGCAGGATTCCGCTCAAAAGACAAAATTGACGTAAGTGCAATTGCAGCAAAGTTTGGCGGAGGCGGACACAAAAATGCATCTGGCTTAAGTACTAACGGTCGCCTAGAAACTTTAATACCTGCAATTGTAAAAGAATTTGCCAGAGTAATTTAAAAGCAAAAAATAGCATGAGAATTTTTCTGTAAATTCAATCTTATAAACTTAAAAACAGAAAATGAGGAATGTCTTATAAGTTTAAGTTCGCCCCTGCCATAAAATCTGTATAAATGGCAAATACACCACATTTTTTACTTCTTAGCCCGAATATCGTGTTTTTTTATAAATTGTAAATCCGCTTACGCTTTTGTTCATTTTCCTAAAAACTCGAAGCTCGGGCTTCTTAGACATTCCAAACCATTTTCTGTTTTAAATTCATTCTTTCTTTCAAGCTTCAGTTTCAAGCTGGATTTTCACAGATAATAAAAACTTTAGTTTGATTGCTCTTTTCTTAATTTCTGAAGTTTATAAAGACTTTCTTTATCGTGAATATAATAACCTACCTGCCTTTCGCACAAACCTACCAATTGAGAGATTCTTTTATTTGTTGGACAGATTTTTTTCTTTTCTAAATGTAAAGAAGAATTATGCTTTTCCCAAGACTTTGTATGTGAAATAAACTTTTTCAAAATCGCCTGATACTCATATTCGGATTTTTTTTCACTATTAAAAAGTTCTAGTCTTTTTTGAAAATATCTGTGCAAATGATATGCTCTATCACGCCGTTCTTCCATTTTTGAAAACCTTTCTCTTTTCACTTCAAGCTCATCTTTTAAAGCCAAGACTTTGCTTTGCAAATCATTATAGTCAATCATGCAAAACACACTTACTGAACGCAAAATTTCTTCTGTCAGATAGTAACAGCTTTTTAAAGCGCATATTAGAACAACTTTTTGCTCATAACTTCTTTTATCCCTAAAAAAGGAAGCCAAAGTGCTGCGTTTATTCAACAGATACTGAACTTCCGCAGAGTTTTCATAACGCTTTGTTTTATATGGAACTCTTTTCAGTTTTACAGGACACACAGGAGAAAAAGTAACAATCTTGTTTGCAAATTCATTTTTATCATACTTTTCGCTAACTTCTTCATAACTTAATTCATTAAGAACTTCTGTAGAATGTTTTCTAAGAGAATCTTTATACAGAGTTCTTTTTATTGACATTGATCTAAACTTTACAACGGAATGAAAATAAGCTTCAAATGGAAGTTTTTGTTTTATAAAATTTTCAAAAAAGTTTTTTTCATTTTGAAGAAAATGTAAAACAAGCTCACTTATTAAATCTTCGTCATTGTTTAAAATTTTATACTTAAAACTATTTTTTTGAATTTCTTCAACTAAAAGATTCATTCCTTGTTGCTTTGAAATAGCTCCCGCTCTAACAAGTTCAGGTATACTTTCTAAATTTAAACACAATTTTGACATATAGTCTCCAATGGAGATTCAGAATAAAAAGTTTGTGACGTACAGCAGGCATTGTAAACTTTTGCGATAAAATTACTAAACTAAAAGCTAAAATTAAAAACTTTTTTTAGCAAATATCAAAACTCCTTTTTTGATTAAAACACAATTAAATATAATCTAATTACATTTTTTTAATATTTATTATATAACAAGCAAGAATCATGCCAAGTTTACAAAAATCCGATTATTTAATTGTAGACTATACAAAGAAAATCCACTAAAATAAAAATATGAAAATATATTTAGCAACCGGAAACAAAAATAAAAAGAGAGAAATGTCGCAACTCCTTAAAGAATACGAAATTTTAACGCCGACAGATGAAAAAATTGAATTTAACCCTTGCGAAAATGGAAAAACTTTCTACGAAAACAGCATTATAAAGGCAAAAACGCTTTATGAAATTGTACACGCGCCTGTAATTGCAGATGATTCTGGCATTTGCGTAGATGCGCTTTCAGGAATACCTGGAATTTATTCAGCAAGATACGCTGGCCCTGATTTTCCACAAGGAAAACCAGATGGATTAAAAACACCTCAAGAGCTTCAAAATGAAATGCTAATTCAGCAATTAAACGATGTTCTTGTGTCAAAAAAAGTAGACACGTCTTATTTTTTAAACGGTCCGCGTTCAGCTCACTATACTTGCGCAATGGTTTTATATTTGGGCAAAGATAGAGTTTTTGTTTGTCAAGATACGATGGAAGGAACTATTGTAGAAAAACTTGAAGATTCAAAAGGACAAAACGGTTTTGGCTACGACCCTATTTTCTTTTTGCCACAGTACAATAAAACGGCTGCTGAACTTTTACCAGAACAGAAAAATGCAATCTCACACAGAGGCAAGGCTACCAGAGCTCTTGTAGAAATAATAAAAAATCTAGAAAAAGATAATATTTTTTCCTAAAGTTTTTACTATCTTTCTCCGAAAATATCTGTAGAAGTGTAGTATTTTTTGCTTGCTTCATGCAAAGATGTGCAGATGCAGCCTTGTAAACAGATGCACACTTTGCAAACCATGACAACAAGGATGTTGTCTTACAATATTCCAAGGAGGAATACTATGGTAATCAACCACAATATGTCGGCAATGTATGCCAATCGTCAGCTTGGAGTTTCAGGACTCAGTCTTTCCAAGGACATGGAAAAACTTTCATCAGGCGAAAGAATCAACCGTGCAGGTGATGATGCTTCAGGACTTGCAGTATCTGAAAAGATGCGTGCACAAATTCGTGGATTGAACCAGGCTTCACAAAACGCTTCTAACGGTATCAGTTTTATACAGACAACTGAAGGTTATTTGCAGGAAACTACAGATATTATGCAGCGCATTCGTGAACTTGCAGTTCAGTCGTCAAACGGAATTTATAGCGATGAAGACCGTATGCAGATTCAGGTTGAAATTTCTGCCCTTGTATCTGAAGTAGACAGAATTGCTTCTGCAGCTCAGTTCAACGGAATGAACATGCTTACAGGCCGCTTTGCTCAGCCAACAGGTGAAAATGTTGTAACAGGCTCAATGTGGTTCCACATTGGCGCAAACATGGACCAGCGTATGCAGGTTTACATCGGAACTATGTCTTCAACAGCTCTTGGAATCCGAGAAATTGGAAACGAAGAAAAAATTTCACTTGCTACACCGGAAGATGCCAACCGCGCAATCGGCGTAATCGATGAAGGTCTCAAGAAAATCAACAAGCAGCGTGCTGATCTTGGCGCATACCAAAACAGAATGGAATACGCTGTAAAAGGACTTGATGTTTCTGCTGAAAACCTTCAGGCTTCTGAGTCACGCATTCGTGATTCCGATATGGCCGCACAGATGGTAGAGTTCACAAAGAATTCTGTGTTGCAGCAGGCAGGTACTGCTATGCTTGCACAGGCTAATAGTCAGTCACAGAATGTATTGTCTTTACTAAGATAGTGTGCTAAAATTGTTATATGAGTTTGGTTCTTTCAAACTCGTATAACAATTGTGCGGTGTTTTCCAACTCTCTTTATTTACTCAAATCACCACATCACAATTGCACTATCAGATATGGATTCAGACATATCGTAAAGTTCTTTGAAATAGTGTCTTTTATGCCTTTGCTAATGGCAGTAGAAAAAGATGGTTTATATTTACGTAAACTCTCTTTTTCTGCTGAAAGGGACTGAAACAGAACAAGTTGGCGCAGAACTTGTTTTGCCCGCATAAGCAGAAATAGAACAGGAAGTTCGGGGAAAATTAATTTTTTCCCATTACTATGGCATGGAGGGCACAACTATGGTAATTAATCACAATATGAGTTCTTTGTATGCAAATCGTGTACTCGGCATTTCTAATGACGGTATCATGAAGAACATAGAAAAACTCTCATCTGGCGAAAAAATCAACCGTGCAGGAGATGACGCTTCAGGACTTGCAGTTTCTGAAAAAATGCGTTCACAGATTCGCGGATTGAATCAAGCCAGCAGAAACATTGAAAATGGTGTTTCATTTATTCAGACAACAGAAGGATATTTGACAGAAACAACAGATATTCTTCAGCGTGTACGGGAACTTGCAGTTCAATCAGCAAACGGAATTTATAGCGATGAAGACCGCATGCAGATTCAAGTAGAAGTATCACAGCTAGTTGCTGAAGTTGATCGTATTGCTAGCCAGGCACAGTTCAACGGAATGAATATGCTTACAGGTCGATTTGGAAGCAACTCTAATGAAGTTATGCAATTCCAAATCGGTGCAAATATGGATCAGAATGCTCGTGTATTCATTGGAACAATGACTGCACAGGCTCTTGGACTAAAAGGAGCACAGGGTTCTGAAGAAGTTATTACTATTTCAAGTCCAGAAACAGCTAATGCAACTTTAGGTTCTGTAGACAACGCTCTTCTTATAGTTACAAAGCAGAGAGCAGATCTTGGAGCATATCAAAACCGTTTTGAAATGGCTGCTAAAGGTGTAAATATTGCTGCAGAAAATACGCAGGCTGCAGAAAGTCGTATCCGCGATACTGACATGGCTGCAGAAATGGTAGAATATACAAAGAATCAGATTCTCACACAATCTGGTACAGCAATGCTTGCACAAGCTAATTCACAGTCACAAAACGTTCTTGCCTTGTTAGCATAGTTTTTAAGAGAATGCTGGATGTCATCTCTTAAAAAATGACGAAGTGGGAGGGGCGCGCCCCTCTCCCACTTTTTTTTCAAGGAGGAAGCCTTATGAACACAATAACTTCATTCAGGCAAACATTGACCACGGATGGTCATTCAAATGTTTACAACTCTACAAAACTTTCTAAAAACGCAAATTCTGCAGATGTTAAAACTTTAGTAGCTCCAACAGGCTCTGAAGTTGCCGAAAGCATTGCGCAAAATGTAGCCGAAGTAAAAGCAGACGCTCAGCAATTGCAAAAAATGTCTGACCTAATAATGGGAAGAAAACTTCAATTCAACGTAAATAACGAATTAGGAAGCGTTGTAGTAAAAGTTGTTGATCAGAATACAAATCAGGTTTTAAGAGAAATACCGTCTCAAGAAATACAGCAACTTAAAATCAACATCAGAAAAGCTATTGGCATTATTTTTGATGAACTGATTTAATTCCTGTTTATTTCTTAAAAAGGGAAACAGATGGCAGGAATAAGCATACCAGGTGTTACAGACAAGTATAAAACAAACGACACTGTTGAAAAACTTATGCAAATTGAGCGAATTCCGCTTACAAGGGAGCAGAAGACGCTTGAAAACTATAAGAGCGAGCAAGAGACTTGGCGTTCTTTAAGCAGAAAGGTAACATCTCTGCGAGACAATGTAAAAACGCTATATTCATTTGAAAACCCGTTTAACAATAAACTTGCAGAATCAACGCAAGAATATGCAATTACAGCAGAAGCAACAAGAAAAGCTTCTTACGATTCTTTTAAAATAGATGTAATTCAAACAGCAACCGCAGACAGATTTCTTACATCTGAGCTTCCTGAAGATACAAAAGTTCCAGCAGGAACATATACATATAAAATCTCTGACAAGACTATTTCAATGAGATGGAAAGGCGGTTCCCTTCAAGATTTTTCCACAGCGCTTAACAAGAGAGGAAACAATCTTTTAAAATCAAGAGTGATTGGCGCCTCAAAAGGGAAAAAAACGCTTGCAATAGAATCGCTAAAAACAGGAGAAGAAAACAAGCTTTCTTTTGAAGATGACGCAAAATCTTTTGCAGAATCTACAGGAATGATTGTAAAAATAAAACCAAAATCAATTACATTTGCAAATTCCAGATCAGAACTCCTCGCTCCCCCGCCAATAGAACTTGAACAAAACAGGCTTCCGCAAGTTTCTGCAAATTCACTAAGCGTTATTCAAGATAAAATAACAGTTCCTGCAAGGGGTGGATTTCAGACAAAAATTCCTGACTCCATAAAAACTATTCCAAATGCACATATCCAATTTTCTATAGAAAAAAAAGAAATTCAGGATATTACACAAGAAATAAATAAACAAAGCCAAAAGCCAGAACTTCCAGATTCAGGCACTGCAACTTTTAAGGATGTAACGATAATCAACTCCCCAGTAGACGCCATGCTGCCATTGCAACCTACAGAAAAACCAGAACCTGTAACTCCTATAACAACTTCGGACATAGTATTTGCAGTTATGGCAGACGGTTCTGAAAAAATTATTCAAACTCCAGATATTCTTATAGAAAAAAAACTTATAGATATAAAACTATCCGATTATCCAAATATACAAGCAATAGCAGTCAGAAATAGAAACACAGGATATTCTTTTACAGTATCTTCCATATCAGGGTTTAATCCAAATCAAAATTTAGGATTTACACCGCAGCATCCTATATCAACGGCACAAGATGCAATTATAAAATACGAAGGAATTACAATAAAACGCCCTGACAACGATATAGATGACATTATTCCAGAAGTTACCTTGCACGTTCACGAAAAAACCGACAAAACCGCAACTCTTTCAATCAAACCCGATGTAGAAGCTGCAAAAGAAGCTTTAATCACTTTTGTAGGAAAATACAATCAAGCGATGGCGGAATTAAACATACTTTCGCAAAACAAACCAGAGCTTATAGAAGAGTTAGATTATCTTTCCAATGACGAAAAGGAAGAACTCAAAGAAAAACTTGGAATGTTTACAGCAGATTCATCTATTTCAAGCTTAAAATCAAATATGCAATTAATTGCAAGCGCAAAATATGCGCCATCAGAATCTGCTCAAGTCACGATGCTAAATCAAATTGGAATTGCAACAAATGCAACAAGTTATTCAGGATATACTCCAAGCAAGCTTAGAGGATACCTTGAAATTGATGAAAAAAAACTTGATTCGGAACTTGAAAAAAATCTTGATGACATAAAAAATTTATTTGGATTTGATTCTGATGGAGATTTAATAATAGATTCTGGACTAGGTTACAGAATGGACAAGCAATTAACCGCTTATGTTCAGTCTGGTGGTATTTTTGCAATGAAAACCTCAAGTTTAGACGGAAAAATAAAATCCAGCGAACAAAAAATTTCTAAGCTGGAAGACCAAATGCAATCCAAGGAAGCAGAACTTAGAAATAAATATGGTCAAATGGAAGGTACGCTAAACAACCTTGAAAGCCAACAGAATTCTATACAGAATTTTTCAAATAGTTTTAGAAGAGGTCAATAAAAATAGCAAAAATACTATTTATATTATAAACTAAAAAATAGGTCAAAAGGAGGACATTATGGATTTATTCATGAATGGCGAAAAAATAGATGCAACTCTTGAAAATGAAAAAACAGTTGGCGACATATTAAAATCTTTTGAGCTAACTTGCGAAGAAAACGATGCGGCAGTAATAGGCATTATTATAAATGGAAAAAATGTTACGGCAGACGATTTTGATGAAATTTCTAAAGAAGAAATAAAAGATTCTACAAAAATTGAATTTAGCGTAGTTACAAAGCAAACAATCGCAGATTCTTTTAAAAAAACAGCCGACCTTTTTAAAAAACTCGAACAAGAAATGAAAAAAATTCCTGTTCAATTTCAAAACGGAAAAGAAAAAGAAGCAAATCTGTCTATAAAATCACTTGCCGACAGCATAGAAGATTTCTGCCATATAGCGGCGCTCGCCTCTCTTTTTAAGGAATATTCGATTGTTTCAATAGACGGAAAGCCATTTAATGACTTTTTTGCAGACTTTTCTCCTATTCTTTCAGATTTTGAGCAGGCCTTAAAAGACAACGACACAGTAACCATAGGAGATTTAGCTGAATACGAAATATGCCCAAGACTTCAAGCCATTGCAGAAACTTTAGAAAATTTGAATTAAAATAAACAGAGGCGGAGGAAATATGAACTTTATCTTACAAGCAAAGATAGCTCGCAACACTCAGGAAGTCTATTTTATAATTTTATTTATTTTAGTGTTGATTTCTGCACTGTTTTTAGTCCAAGCATTGATAAAGATTAATAAAAAAAGAAAAGAATCTGCAAAATACATTGAACTGCAAAAAGAAAAAACAACCACAAGAAAAGATGTTGCAATTACTGCTAAAAAATACAATTTAGATGCTCAAGAAGAAAATGTTTTATGGAAAATCTGCAAGCGGTACAAAATAAAAAATATTCAATACATCATAAAACAGCTAAACTCTTTGGATGTTTTTTTCAAGCGTTTTTATAATGAATTAAAAGAAAACTCTTCAGAAGTTGAATTAAGCGCAATGTTCAAGCTTAGATTTAAGTTAGAACGATTTTTAGCGGGTACAAGCATTCTTTCTTCGACTCATTCAATTCCTTTAAAGACTAAAATTGATGAAATCTTTATAGACGGCTCAAAAAAAACATATACTGTTGTAGAAAACACAAAAGACTATCTTGGTATTCAAATTTCGCAAAATGACTTTTATGCGGAAAACAGACCCAAGGAACTTGAAAAAGTCGCGTTTACGTTTACAACGCCTACTCAAATGAGTTACGCTTTTGTTACTAGGCTAATAAAATATTCCACAACCAAAGAAAACTTACCTATTCTTTTAGCAGCACACACAAATAAGCTTTTGCAAAAACAGCAAAGGCATTTTAAGCGCAAAAATATAAGCGAGCCTTGTTTTTTTACATATACAAAAGAACAAAAAACAAAAAATGGAAAAACAACATATCCTTCATTAGGGCAAAAATATAAAGCAGAAGTTATAAATATTTCTGGCGGTGGCTGCTGCATTACAACATCTCTCCCCATAAAAGAAGGTCAATTAATTTATCTAGAACTAGTTATGAAAAACGGAACTGTTAAAGCCGCAGGAAAAATCGTAAAAACTAGAAAATCCAACCTAGCAAACTTTTTTAACCTGCACATTCAATTTATTTCAATAAGTTTAAAAAATAGAAACAAATTAATTGCTTACGTTTATGACTACGAGGAATAGGAATTAAACAATTTTGCAGACTTACCGCACAAAACTTTATAAAACAGTTTTTTATCACATATAATTTTTCACTTGAAAAAGACTAACTATTAGAGTATTCTAAAGGTTATGAAAATCATTGGGCTTAAGAACCTTAAACGAGAAGAAGGTTACATTTATTACAGAAGGAATTTTTTAGCTGATGCGCTTGTAGAAGTCCCTGGTAAAAATTTTGAAACGCCCATAAAATTTTGCATAGAAACAACTCCTCTTGGAACAAAAAATATTGAAATAAATCTTTCAAATTCCATAAATTATCCAATTATCCCTATAAAAAAAGCACTTAAGGAATATATTTTAACTCAAGACAAAGAAGGCAAACTGCCATTATGACATTTACAACACATTCTCCAGAAGAAACCATAGAGATTGGAAAAAAGATTGGAACTCTTTTACAAAAAGGAGACATCCTTGCGCTGCAAGGAACTTTAGCCGCAGGCAAAACCACAATTACAAAAGGAATTGCGCAGAGTCTCGGCGTAAAAGACGTAATAACAAGCCCGACTTTCTGCCTTATAAGCGAATACGAAGGAAAAATGCCTTTATACCACATGGATGTATACAGACTTGACGGGGCAGAAGATTTTGCAAATCTAGGAACGGAAGATATGCTCTATGGAAATGGAATCTCAATAATTGAATGGAGCGAAAAAATAATGTCTGAATTGCCAAAAAAAACAATTAAAATTGTCATTACCCCAAACGAAGATGGCTCTCGCTCCATAGCTATAGAAAACTGGCCATACGATTGGAAGGAATAATAATATGAAAGCACTTGCAATAGATTCTGCAGTTTCAAAACTTACCATAGCTGCAAAAAATGAAGAACGAACTGTTTCTGTTATTTTTGATATTGGAATGAAGCAGTCAGAAACAATTCTTCCGGCAATCGATTATGCGCTTTCAAAAGTTGAACTTTCCGCAAAAGATTTAGACTACACTACCGTTACCGCAGGACCAGGCTCTTTTACAGGATTGAGGCTTGCCTACTCTGCATTAAAGGCAATTGAAATGGCATATAAAATTCCTATATATGAAATTTCAACTATGGATGCATACTCTTATGATTTCAGAAACCTTCCGTTTACAGTGATTTGTGCAATCGATGCGAAAAAAGACCGTTTTTACGTTGCCGCATACAATCAAGATAAAAAAATAATTGATGATGGCGACTTTTTAATAGAACAAGCAGCTGAAAAGCTTAATGCTGAAAACGCTACACAAACCATTGTAATTTGCGGACCAGATTCAAATCTTTTTGAATCAAAAATAAAGGAAGCCTTGCCTAAAAACAAATTTATTTCGCTGCCATTTAATATAGATGTTTCAAAAGCCCTGTTCAACAGCGCCGAAAAAAATATAGAACTCGGTAAAAGCAGCCTAAAAGAATTTGAAGGTCCAATCTATTTAAGGGCAAGTGAAGCAGAAATCAAGCTTTCTCATTCTTAAACATACTAGAAAGAGAACCTATTTTTTCGCTATTTACATTAGATGCAGCAGTATTTTCATTTTTTATAGCATTAAAAACTTCTTGACGAAAAACTTTTACATCGCGAGGAGCCTCTACACCAATTTTTACTTGATCGCCTCGGACTTCTATTATGGTTATGGAAATATCATCTCCAATTTTTATTTGCTGGTCTATTTTTCGGGAAAGTATTAACATTCTATTCCCCCTTCTTTTTTAAAGCTTCAACAATATTAAATTTTGTAGACCATCGATTATCATTAAGGATAACTTGAGCACATAAATTATTTTTTCTATTAATAACAACAGGACCTAAAAAATTGGCTGTTATAGCAGAACCATCGCAAGGAACTGTTACAATAGTCATAACAATAATATCTTCAGGGGAAGCTACTTGCAAACTCTTTAAGGAATTGTCATCTATGTCAATTTCATAATCAGAACAAATCAAAAAAGGATCAATTAAAAGAAATGCAAGATTTTTATTTTCTATTGATTGAAGCCAAATAAAAGGTTCATATTCGGATTCAATTAACGCATATTTTTTATACTGCTCAAATCCCATTATTCCATTCGGAAATGAAACCAAACGCTTTTCTTCGACATTTACAATTTTTCCAGATTTTGTACAAACTTCCATGTTACTATCCTAATTGTATTAATTTTCCTGCATTAAAAAAAATCTAACGCATGTAATTTAGCAAAGTATTATTAAACATCTTTCCGGCATTGCTTAAAGTTGCCTGATATGCATAATCAAGCATTTTCATATCAGTTATAGCCTTCGTAAAATCCAAATCACCTTCTGTGCTTATTTGCTGAGTAACGTTTAACGCTGTAACTTGATTTCTGCTTATATTCAATTTTGCTCGCTCATATTCAGAACCAGATTTTGCAAGGCGTGTTACAAGATTGTCAATTCCTTTATCCAAGGAACCAAGCACTCTGCCTCCTATAGATTCTGTGTCGCCTTGCAGAAGCGCATTCCTAAATGCAATTACAGTATCAAACATTGAACCGCCACTTACACGGACACTGTTTCCAAGATTATAGGGCGGTTTTTGACTGGCATCTTTTATAATTCCTAGTTCATTTAAAACATTGCCGTTTACGTCGCTAAGCCACAACTGTCTTGCATCTGTGGTTTCAAAATTAAGCCCGCCTGTAACAGGATCTATGCTAGCCCTAACAGCAGCACCACTGTCGTTTATTTTCGCAGAAAGCGCGTAAACGTTGTCGCCGGCATTTACAGAAATTTCTACGCCATCAACACTTATAACAGAATCATTAGAAGCCTGCCAGCCTGAAGCATCTCTTCCACCAAAAACTTTTTGCTCTTCCGCCCAAAAAGTTCTGTTTCCAGCGTTATCTAAAGTCATAAATTTATTTTCATCAACTTCAATTTTATTTGCATCAATATTGCCGTTATAGCGAACTGTTTCAATAAGAGGCACTCCAGAACCAGAAACATTGCCCATTTCAATTTCAAAAGCAGTAGACTTTACGTTAGTTCCACCAAAAACAGAATTTCCATCAGAAGAAACTGCATTTGCGTTTTGAACAAGCTCTTTGAGCAGCTCATCAACTTCTCCAGCCATATTTTTCATATCTTCCGGAGTATAAATTCCATTTGCGCCAGTAACAGCAAGCTCGCGAATTCTTTGCATAATTTCAAGAGAATTGTTCATATACCCTTCTCTTATGCTAAACTGTTCAGTAAGAGTTGTTGCGTTTTTTTCAAAATTTTTTACTCTTCCCAAATAAGACTGATACCTGACCAAATGCCCTGCAGCAATAGGGTCATCGCGAAGTTGTTGTATGCGATTTTGGCTTCCAAGCTGATTATTTGCTTTATTCAATCTGCTTTCCTGAATTCGCAAATTAATTTGAGTATCCATATTATTCATATTTGAACTAACTCTTCGCATATTTACCTCTCATAAAAAAGTTTGCATTGCAACTTTTAAGATAAAAAGTCAAGATTAAAACCTATTTTAAGATTTTAAACGCCTAAACGATTTATAACAGTATCGAGCAAACTGTCCCATACTGAAATAAATTTTGCAGCGGCATTATATCCATGTTGAAATTTTATTATTTCAGACAATTCTTCATCAATATTTACGCCACTTATAGAATCTCGCATTGTCCTAAGATCATTCATTACAGCTAGCTGGCTATTAAAATTGATTTCAGCCTGCTCTCCCTTTAATCCGACGTTTGTAACAGAATCTGCAAAATAGTCGTCAAAGGTGCGTTCGTGTCCAATCATGACTTTTGTATTTCGCACGGAAGCTATTTCAATGGCAGCACGTGCATCGCCTGCATTTACATTGCCAGAATTATCCATAAAAGCAGCGGCAACGCTTTGGACATCATTTCTAACAGCAGAATTCACTTCAATGTACCCTGCAGGATTTAAAACAGGACTTACAGAAAATTGTGCCTGTGCCAATGAATTTACAGCGTCTGCGCTTGCATAGTCGTAAGCGCCTTCTGCGCCGCTACTTCTTAAAATTCCAGAATATCCTGTAAGGAAAAAGCCTGAATCTTCAACATGGCGGATAACAAAATCAGGATTTTCCATTGCCGCAGCTGTTGTTGCTTTTAGCACAAGATTCGAATTTCGGTCAAGATAAGCTTTTACTTCGCCATTAGAATCATTTATCCTATTGATTACGGTTTCTACTGTATCTGTAGGATAATAAGAAACTTGAACGTTGCCAGAAGGTCCGCTCAAGGTCATTGTGCCTTCAAGACCAATTTGCTCCTGCGGATTTAATTTGGTAGTTCCTGTAAATCTAAAAATATAAGAATGGTCAGAAACTCCATCGCCATCGCGGTCAAAGTTGCCATTTACATTTTCGACAAAAGAATGCTGTGTAAAAAAATCTAAACCAGTAACTTTGTTCGCGCCATAGGCATTTCTGTGAATATCATTTACTAGGTCTGAAAAATTCATCGTCATTGTATTCAAAGACTGAATTTCATTGCGAATGTCTGTATCTCGAAGTTCAATCAAAGCTCCCAGTTTTCCACCAGAAATAGAAGCATCATTTTGAGTGTCGGCCCAAACAAGTTTGCTATAGCCATTGTTGTCAACAACAGTTTCTAATTCAAAACCTCGTGAAATTCCACCCTGAACCAATACCTGTCCGCCAACATGAACAAAAAATTCATCAGCATCGCGAGAATCTGTAGAAATATTTACAAGTTTCGAAAGTTTATCTACAAGAAGGTCTCTGCGGTCGAGCAAATCATTAGGATTGTCACCCATTGCTTTGCTTCTTACAATTTCGCTATTTAATGAGGCGATTTGTTTCGCATAATTATTTACTTGTTTTACGGTAGCTTCAATATCGCCGTTAAGAAGTTTTCCAATTCCAGAAAGTCCTTCCCATTTAGTCTTTATAGAATCTGCCAGGCTTTCTCCTCTAGAAACAACAGCTTGTCTTGCAGCATGGCTTTCAGGATGAACAGAAAGTTCCTGCCAGCTTTCCCAAAACTTATCCATATTTGAACGAATAGAAACGTCCTCAGGTTCATTATAAACCTGTTCTATCATTGTATAATAATTGCTTCGAGTTTCCCAATAACTTTCAAGATGCTGTTGCTCTGTAATTCTTCCATCTAGCATTTCATCACGAATTCTTTCTATAGTTTGAATAGAAACTCCCTGACCTATCATGCCAGCCCTTTCAGGACGCTCTAAATCAGCACGATAAAGAGGATCAAATTCTTTTAATTGAACTCTCTGTCTTGAATAACCTTCTGTATCAGCATTTGAAATATTATGACCAGCAGTTGTAATGGCATCAGTATTAGCCATTATGCTTCGTTTTCCTAATTCAATTCCAGAAAAAGTAGATCCCATTTTATTGCTCCCGTAAAAAGTTATTATTAATACAAAGTGTTTACAACAACGCTTTCTGGCTGCCGATGGATTATTGAACCATTGCGCGAATACAGTTTGTTTCTATTATGCGGAATGGCATTTTCAATTACATCTTTTACAAATTTCCTAGTTATATTCAAATAGTCGCCAAGAGCTTTATTTTCAGTTCTGCATCTAACAAGTTTTCCTCTAACAGAGCATAAAAGTTCATTGCAGTCTTGTGAATTTTTTATATTCTGAACAAAACCTTCCCGTTCCTTATCAAGCTTATTAAAAGAATCCATTTTTAGATTTATTTTTGAAATAACTTTCATAAGTTCTGCCCAGTCTTTATTGTTTACTGCAGTTTTAAAATCACTTTGAAGAACCAAAACTTCTGAAAGAATTGTATTTTCCTTTGTTAAAATATCTTTATATTCCATAAATTACCTCTTTTCTGTTATAAAACAAATCGAGTTTAAGCTATTTAGTTTATCGGCATATAAAAAATCAACTTTATACAATATTTTGTTTAAAATAAGCAGGGCTGTTAGATTTTTATTTAGCCCAGAGCTCTGATTGTTTAAGGGCATTATCTAAAATTATGATAAAAATTTAAAAAATCGCTGTGACAAAGAATGTTTTAGAAATTCAATAATTAAATCTTGACGAATATACTCTTTTTCTGATATAGTGAATTCCGTTGACATTACGGTGCCTGTAGTTCAGCGGTAGAGCGCCAGATTGTGGATCTGGTTGTCGTGGGTTCGAGCCCCATCAGGCACCCTACTTTTTCTAAAGTTCTTTAGAAAATGCGCCCGTAGCTCATCTGGATAGAGCTTCGGACTTCGAATCCGGAGGTAGCAGGTTCGAATCCTGTCGGACGCACTAGTTTATTTTTGGGCCATTAGCTCAGCTGGTAGAGCAACAGACTCTTAATCTGTGGGTCGCAGGTTCGATCCCTGCATGGCTCACTCAAAAATATAAAGTAGATTGCCTGGTCAACCTAGGTAATGACAGAATACGTCAAGGCAAGCTTGCGTTCAAGACCTTGATTCAGTCGTTTTTAAGGTTCGCATAAACCTTAAATAAAAAACGGGCCATTAGCTCAGCTGGTAGAGCAACAGACTCTTAATCTGTGGGTCGCAGGTTCGATCCCTGCATGGCTCAATAAACTCGCGAGAGTGGTGAAATTGGCAGACACGCTAGACTTAGGATCTAGTGCTTCGGCGTGAGGGTTCAAGTCCCTCCTCTCGCAAAACTTTTTTTTCACTACAAATATTTCTAAGACACATTCGATTTTGCAGCCCTTTAGTAAAAAAAACAACAATCCTATTTTTTAATCCCCTTGCAACCGTTTAATATAACAAAGCTGGTTTTCAAACATTTTTGCAACAAAATGCTAAAAGATTATTGACATTATTTTCTATATAATTTATATTCAATCACATAGCATTTGTATTTATGCGGAAATAGCTCAGTGGT
>DJRF01000021.1 GCA_002437725.1 Treponema sp. UBA6367 | reverse complement strand
AAGAGGAAGCCCGCGAAATTGGTAGGACCGAAGGCAAAGCTCAAGGCTTGAAGGAAGGTCTGTCTAAAGGAATTGCAGAAGGTCGTACTGAAACTTTAATTGAAACCGCAAAGAAGATGATTAAAAAATGCATTGACTTGAACACCATCTCTGAATGCACAGGACTTTCTTTAGAGCAGATTAAGGGGCTGTAAAAGCTAATTGTAGCCTGAACACTTTTATAAAGTCCTTCAACTTTTTTTAGCTCATCGTAACGAGGGAGTGATTTAATGTCATCTTTTAAATCGTATAGAACCTTTGTGCCGTCATAAAAGAGAACTTCAATTTTGTAGCCTGCTTTTGGTTTGACTGATTTTATTTTTGGAATCATGGGAAAATCTCTAAAAAGTTTTTATTCAATTGGTGGTAATTTTATTATATTTTGAGCATTCCACATTTTTAAAAGCTCATCACGATATTTTTCAAGCCATTCAGAAACTAAAGTTTTTGCTCTTGCAGGCAAATCGCCTTCTATATTTAATTATTTTTTCTTTAACAGATTAACCTAGCATTTTTTATAAGTCAAGAGAAGATAAAAATTCTAGTTAATCTGATATAGGCTTTTATTCTTGAATCTTTTTAGGAACAGAAAGCTGTTCTAAACGTTAAACCATTATTTAAAATTATTTAATCCAGCGAGTTTGGTCTTTTAGAATTTCATAAACATTCTTCAAAGAGTTGTTCATGCCTTTTGTTTTTGGCATAGGCTCGTATTTTATGTCAGAGACGTTTTTAAAAAAATCTGGATTTGAATCCACTGCAAGATTCATGTAAATTAAGATTTTGCAGATATATGCCTCATTTCTTGTAAATTCATTTTTTATCTTGTGCCGCAAAAAAAGACTGCTTTTCGCACACGAATTTAATCCCCAGAAAAAGTTGTTAAGCATGCTTCGTTGAAAATGCAATTTATCTGATGATGCTTTCTTGTCAGAGGCAGAGGGACTAAAATCCTTTTCGAACCTTTCCTTATAGGCATCTGCAATTCTGTTTACATCTGAATTGCAGTCATCCTTAAAAAAATCAATAACACCTTTGATTGACGCCGCAAAATCTGTTGACAGATAATTTTGCAGAAGATTTTCATACCGCTGGTTGTGCATTATCCAGACAGGAATAAAGACAGCAACAACAACACCTATAACTGAAGAAATTGTTTGAATTATTTGGCACACTTCTTCCATCACTTATAAATCCTTGATGGCTTCAATTGCGGAAATCAGGACTTTTGATTTGGAATCATATGTGTGTGATTTAATTGTTTCATTAACAATTGAAGAATTCGAAAGATTTTCAGGCTTGTTCGTTATGCTTTTATTTGTTAAAGAGTCATCATTTTCTATTTCTTGTTGGAAAATCACTTTTTTTAAAAATTCAAGTTTTTCTTTTTTAGATAAGATTTTATACAAAACAACATGAAATGTAATAATACCAGTAAACGCAAAAATTGCTAACAGAATAGGAAAGTACTTCAATTCAAAACAGAATTTCAATAGCATACCCAAAACTAAAGGTATAACAAAAATTATTTCACTGATAATTCCATAAACAAATATGAAACAACACTTTATTGATTTTTCTTTTTTATTATTCTTAGTTTTTTCGAAATCAAATAAGAATAATTGGTTTATTATAGGATCAATTTTTTTTATTATTTCATCAAGTTCTTTTTGAGTTTTATTTATTTTTATACTATTAATCTCTTTTAATAAAAACCATATATTATTACCATTAGGTATGATTCCCTTGTAATCATTTTTTTTGAGCATTTTTATCAATGCATTTGCAAAAAAAATATTTTCTTCTTTATTTTTGAATTCTATATGCAACTGAATAGAATTATTTATTAGTTCATAATGAAAATTGTCACCAAAACCTGAACCTGCTTGGATATATATCCAAGGTTCGCCGTTATTTAAATTACATTCATATTTTTTATATTTGTAATGTTCATCAAAATATTTAGAAAAAGAAACTTTAAAATTATTATCAATATTCATATTAACTATCCTTTTATTTTTACTTTTTTTGATTACAGATAATTATATTCATCAATAAGATTTTTTATTATTGATTTTGTAAGAGCAACCTTTTCCATAAGTTCGATACAAGGTTCAATTAAATCTATCAATTCGTTAAAAACTTCTTTAAATATTTCTATATTTTCCTTAGATTTTTCATCATCTTCTGACAATTCAGCTAATTTATCTTTTTTCTTAGAATTTTTTAAATGATACCATCTATAATGTGATGCTCTTTTTCCTTTATCTTGGGCAACTTCCAACTTTTTTTGAACAGACATCGGCAAATAGTTATAAAATTTTATATTGTTAAATTCTTCATCAAACTCCAAATGAAATTGAATTTCATCATTTATATATTCATAATTAAGATAAGTTGAAAAATAATTTCCAGCTTGCAAATGAAACCACTTTTCATTCCCAGTGATAGAATCAAATTTCTTTCTTGGATAATAAGTTTTACAGAAAGTTTCAAAATCTTGTTTTATGCTCATAAAATACCTACCACATTGATTCAAGACATATTCGCCTTTCCTTAACTAACAGTTTTGTGGTAAAAAAAACTTTAAAAAAGCACAATCACCTTTCACTAGATGACTGTGCTTAAAAAATCAGTTTATAAACTTACTTAATTTTCTTTGATTGAAACAGATGCTTTTCCATCTCCCAATACAGTGAAGATTAGTTTATATTTTTTGCTAGAATCAAATCCACCTAATTTCATGTTATTATTAGAATCTCCATCTGTAGACATATCATAATTTTTATCAGCAGAGAAAGAAACTTCATCTGTTCCTATACCGTTTCTGTAAGAAGCAGACCATCCTCTTTCTGTATTTACTCCTGCTATTTGAATTGATGATACACCAGAAATAGGGTAAGACCATACCTTACCTTCTTCATCTTCAGGATTCATTGCTCCCCAAGACCATCCATTAAAGTCTCCGAAAATATACATACCACTTAATTTAGAAGCTGAAACAACTAACGCTGAGGTAGCAGTATCATATTCAAATGAAAGTTCATATCCAAAACTCCAAGCTTCATATTCGAATGTTATTGGATTTTCGATTTTAGAAACTTTATCAAATCTTGTTGGATTAGAAACAGTTACTTTTCCTTTTGATAAATCTGCTTCTGAAGAAGGAACCCAAACATCTTTTCCTAGTCTTACAACAAAACTCATCTTTCCAGCATTAGTACTATCTACTTTATAAGTATAAGTATATTTATCACCACTTGTATTTGCTGTAGCATCAAAAGCATCTTTCATAAGTCCGTTATTTACATTAATAATGTTCATAGCTACACCAGAAAGACCTTTTTCAAGTGAAACAGTTCCAGCTGCAGATGTTAAAGAAACTTTTAAAGTGTATTTTGTACCTGCTTCGAGTCCTGTTAAAATTAAATTATCACCACTAAGACTTATAGCCCCTGCGCTTCCAACATTAACTTTTGCATTTCCCCAACGAGCAATAGAACCATTCCAACCACCATCAATATTTGACATGATTGTAAATGCTTGATTACCAGCACCAGCACTCCAGTGGTCTGCTCCTGTATAAGTAAATTCAAAAGAGAATTCTCCATTTTTTAAAGCTACTTCATATCCAGTATCTGGAGAAGTTGCTTTAGCTATATATTGAGAAGCATCCACATTTGCTTCAGCAATACCCCCGATTAAGAAAACAGATTTTGTTTGAGCAAATGGACTGTTATCTACATCATGCAAATCCCCAGCACAGCTTGCAAATCCAAAAAGAAGAGCAGCGGCTGCTATTGCACTCATTATTAGTTTTTTCATTTAATTCTCCTCGTAAAGAATTAGATATTTCAAAAGCGTCTTAGATTGGTGATTTTGGCTAGCGAGCTTTAATGCCTGCACCTGCCAAATCACCATATTCAATTCGCTTTCACCATTAGACAAGTATTTCAAACTTGCCTGAAGTTATGGCAAACAAGGATGTTTGCCAAATTTGCAGCGAGTTTTGATAAAAACTCGCAATAATCAAAATTGCAAAATGCAATTTTGATTATATATCCCAACGGATACCTACGCGCATTGCTGCCCGTCCGTCGTACCAGTCAACTGGATCGATAGAACCTACACCTTCTTTTGCCCAAGAGCCGTTTACGTTGGCTCTGTCGAGATTCAACTGGTC
This sequence comes from Treponema sp. UBA6367, assembly GCA_002437725.1. GTDB lineage: Bacteria > Spirochaetota > Spirochaetia > Treponematales > Treponemataceae > Treponema_D. Next base: position 116 of record DJRF01000021.1, on the reverse strand, counting down.
CTGTCCGTCGCCAAAGTGCTTGAATGGGTCCATGTTGAATACGAACTGTGCGTATACGATTGGCTTTTGCATTGCCTTGAACTGCTTTGAAACTCCAAGAGCGAATGCAAAAGGAT
>DJRF01000025.1:217839-253605 GCA_002437725.1 Treponema sp. UBA6367 | reverse complement strand
TGTACTTCATTATGGTACCAGGAATTTTGTTACAATGTGGTTTTTCTGCTTGGCTTAATTGTTAATGAAAAAGTAAAGTCCCAGTAGTTTATGTCGCCGCCGCTTTTTACAGAATTTAAATGAAAAGGTCCTGCTGAAGAGTTACCAATATATGAAAGTCCTATTAGCATCGGCGAAAAACTTTTATTTGCGGAAAAAGAAAAAATCAACGTTTTTAAAGAATTGTGTATATCAATAGAAGTAAAAAAACTTCCTTGACAAAAAAGAGCATTTGCAACGTCTCTGTAGAAGTTTCCTCCATTGTTATTGTAGTGCTTATCTATTGAAGAAAAATGTGCAAAAGGCGAAATCCCTGCTCCAAGTTTTAAAGTTGCATAGTTAAATGGAAAAAAAATTGCTTGCGCAGAAATCCAAGTTGAATAAAGTCTTTTTTTATACGCAATTCCGAACAGTTTTCCTGAAGGCATAAATTTTGCCGCTGAACTATCGTAAGAAACATTTGTTCCGGTTGAACTGTGTTCGGCATCTCCATACCAGCCGTAACCATTTTTCGCTTCAAAGTGGATATAATCATATTGAAACTTTGCTTCAATCGAAAATGCAAATATTTTTAAAGGGGAATACTTCCAAAATAAATTAAGCCCCGCAAATAAACCTGTATCTATAAAATTTTCGCTTATAGAATAGATATTTTTTACATCATTTAAATCTATCCAATCTGAATCGTACATCTTTCCGCTTGGAAAACTTCCGAACCAGGCAAAAAATGGCTGCATTCCAATTTGATTTCTATTTTTTTTTCCAAAGTCGAACGAAAGCGTGCTCGCAATTCCTGTGTAAAACGCAGGATTAAGTTCCCATTTTAATTGACTAAGTTTTTTTAGGTCGCCAGAACTGTTTTTTTCAAGTACGTATTCGTTTATTGCGCCTTTTCTAAAACCGCAAAACTGGGTAAACGAAAAATTTGCATTTGCTGCGTTTGTTTTTTCAATCGCGATGAAGAAAAAAAATACTGTAGCAACCCAAAAAAATTGTCTTTTCATTTATAAAACTATGCCAAAGGGTCAACTCCGAAGATTTTTGCAAGTTGTTTTCTTGTTGCGTCTAAGTCTTTTGGATACGGAGCTGTAAAAGTTATTTTTTCGTCATTTGATGGAGATTTTATTGTAAGTTTGTACGCGTGCAACGCAAGCCGGCTTAATAATGGTCTTTCTTCATATTCATCACCGTTCCAACGGCGTTTAATTTCGCTTAGCCGCACTGGTTTTTGGTTTCCGCTGTACAACGGGTCGCAAACAATAGAAAGTCCGTTTTCCGCAAGATGTACTCTTATTTGATGGGTTCGCCCTGTTTTTGGCTTCGCTTCAATCCAGGAGTAAGGTCCGCACGTTCCTATGAGTGTGAATTCTGTTAAAGACGGTTTTCCAAATCTTTTGTTTACAACTGTTCTGTGGCGAATGTCTCCGTCAGGAAGAAGCGGCAAATTTACTTTTAGATTTTCCCACAAAGGATGCCCATAAACCAAGCAATGATAGATTTTTTCTGCTTCTCGTTCTTGAAACTGCATTGAAAGTTTTTTATGCGATTCTGGATTTTTTGCGTAAATTACAATTCCGCTTGTATCTTTATCAATTCTATGTACGGCAAATAATTTCCCGAATTCTTTTTCCGCTTCAAGGTCTAATCTTGGAGCTTCTGTGTCGTATCGGTCTGCTGCAACTAGCAACCCAGAGCGTTTGTTTAGAACTACTATATTTTCATCTTGAAAAATTAATGTATAGTCAGGTGTTTTTTTCATATTTTGATTATATCAAAACTAATGCTAGTTGAAAACAATGTTTGTAAATGTTTTGTATCAATTTAGTCAGTCTTAATATTTAGGTCAAAAATTGAGTTTTTAGCAAAAATATAGACTATTATGACAAAATTTGTTAAAATGACAATATACACGGTTTTGATGCAACTAAGCTTTTTTCTGTGTGTCTAATTGTTCAAATGTTGTTTTATATTTGGGTTAAACCTTATTATATTTTAACAGTTTGCGTTGTAAACTGTTTATGGGAGGCATTAGATGTCTGCTTTGTATCATGATTATTTAGTTGAAGACAGAGAGTTTAAAGACTACGAAGATTTAAAAAAGAACTGTAAACTAAAAGCTCCAGAAAATTTTAATTTTGCTTATGATGTTGTGGATCGCTACGCTACGGAATTTCCTGGAAAAAGAGCTTTGGTCTGGCTTGATGACAACGGAGAAGAATATACTTTTACATTTGATGACATTTCGCGAGAATCAAAAAAGGCTGCTTATTGGCTTACCTCTGTAGGAATTAAAAAAGGCGACACCGTTATGCTTATTTTGCGCCGCCGTTACGAATGGTGGTTTCTTATGCCGGCTCTTCATCGCATAGGAGCCATTGTAATACCGGCAACAGACCAGCTTCTTCAGGCAGATATTGAATACAGAACAAACGCTGCCGAAGTAAAAATGATAATTTCTTATAACAATCCGCACGTTCTTGATGAAATTGAAAAGGCTATGCCGAAATCCCCTACCGTAAAACTTCTTGCGACAGTCGGAAAAGAAAAGCGCGAAGGCTGGATTTCTTTTCACGAAGAATATGAAAAAATGCCGGCAGAATTTCCTCGTCCTGTAGGAGAGGCTGCAACTCATAATGAAGATCCAATGCTTTTGTATTTTACGTCGGGAACATCTGGCTATCCAAAGATGGTAATTCAAAATTTCCTTTATCCAATTGGACATATAATGACTGCAAAGTATTGGCACTGCGTTGTGGAAGATGGTCTTCATCTTACAATTGCCGAAACTGGCTGGGCAAAAGCCACTTGGGGAAAACTCTACGGCCAGTGGCTTGCAGGAACAGCGTTGTTTGTTTACGACATGAATATGCTTAAGCCGGATAAAATGCTTCAGTTGATTTCAAAATATGGACTTACAACTTTCTGCGCTCCTCCTACAGTCTACAGATTCCTTGTTCGCCAGGATTTGTCAAAGTACGATTTGACAAAATGCACTCGCTTTAGCACAGCTGGCGAAGCGTTGAACGGCGAGGTTTTTAATAAGTGGTATGAACAAACAGGAAAAAAGATTTACGAAGGCTATGGTCAGTCGGAATCTACAATAATTTGCGGAAACTTTCTTGAAACTCCTGTAAAACCAGGTTCAATGGGACTTCCAAATCCTCTTTACGATGTTGACGTTCTTGATATAAACGGCAAATCTGTTCCAGTCGGCGAAGTTGGCGAGCTTTGTATTCACGTAGAAAACGGTCATCCTTTTGGACTTCTTATGGGATATTATAAAGACGTTTCGCTTACAGCTGCAGCTTTTGATGGCGGTGTGTACCACACTGGCGACAATGTTTACAAAGACAGCGACGGTTACATTTGGTTTGTAGGTAGAAAAGATGATATTATTAAGTCTTCTGGATACAGAATCAGTCCGTTTGAAGTTGAGTCGGTTTTGCAAAAGCATCCTGCCGTCCTGGAATGTGCAGTTACTGGCGTTGAAGATGCAAAGCGAGGAATGGCTGTAAAAGCAACAATTGTTCTTTCTGCCGGTTATGAAGATAAAAATCCAAAAGAAATGGAAACTATAATCTCTACTTTTGCAAAAGAAAATACGGCTATGTACAAATGTCCTAGAATTTATGAATTTGTAAAAGAGCTTCCAAAGACCATAAGCGGAAAAATCCGCCGCGTGGAAATTCGCGAAAAAGACAAGGGTACAGAAGCAAATAAAATAAAGCAGGATTTTTAGTTTTTTGTTTATATGTGTTATAATAAGTTTGCGTTGCAATCTTTTTATTTAAGGTTTATATGAGTCTTAAAAAAGACTGGGTCAAGGTTTTAAGCGTAAGCGTACCTTGTCCAGACGTATTTATATAAATTGATTTTTATGGGATTTTTTATGTCAAAGCGTCGTGTTGTAGTTACAGGATTAGGAGCAATCTGTTCCGTTGGTAATAATGTTCAAGATTCTTGGAATGCTGTAAAAAATGGTGAATGTGGAATTGATAGAATCACATTGTTTGATCCAACTGATTTTCCTGTTCAAATTGCTGCTGAAGTAAAGAACTTTTCTTTGGACACATATAATGTTGATCACAAGCTTACTAGAAAGATGAGCCGTTTTGCAAAGTTCTTGCTGGGCGCTAGCATTGAAGCTGTCCAAGATTCTGGCTACACAAAAGAAAATATCGGTCTTGAAAATATCGGCATAGTAAATGGAATAGGAATTGGACTTAGCGATGGAGTCGAAGCCGGATATCGAAAATATCTTGACCCAAACGCTGGCGTAAATCGCCTTCCACCGCTTACCGCGCCGCTTTCATTGAACAACGAGGCGGCCGCCGCTGTAAGCATGTACTTAGGAATAGAAGGTCCTAGCTACACAGTTTCAACTGCATGCGCTTCTGGAACTGATTCAATTGGAATCGCTTTAGATATGATTCGCTCAGGAAGAATTGATATGTGTCTTGCTAGTGGCTGCGATGCGAACATAACCGGTTTTAACATCGGTTGCTATCAAGTTTTGCAGGCTCTTACTTCTAGTTTTAACGGCAATCCAAAAAAGGCCTGCCGCCCATTCGATAAAGATAGAAGCGGCTTTGTTATGGGAGAAGGGGCAGCCGTTTTAGTTTTGGAAGAACTAGAGCACGCAAAATCTCGCGGAGCAAAGATTTATGCAGAAGTTGCAGGTTTTGGCTCTTCTAGCGACGCTTATCATATAACAGCTCCTAGAGAAGACGGTTCTGGAGGCGCTAAAGCAATGGAGAAAGCCTTTGCAGATGCTGGTATGAAAAAAGAAGAAATTCAATATTACAACGCTCACGGAACTTCTACGCATGCAAACGATGCTGCGGAAACAAGAATGCTTAAAACCGTTTTCGGTGACTATGCGTACAAATTGCACATTTCTTCTACAAAGAGCGAAACTGGCCACATGGTCGGTGGAGCAGGGGCTATAGAAGCTGTTTTTTGTGTAAAAGCTATTGAAGACAGTTTTGTTCCTCCTACAATAAACCTTGAAAATCCAGATATAGAAGAAGGTTGTGATTTAGATTATACGCCGCAAAAAGGAATTAATTGCAGCATAACTGCTGCGGCAAGCTGTTCTTTAGGATTTGGAGGACACAACGCTTGCGTAATTTTAAAGAAATATGAATAAAATTAACTTAAAAAATCAAATTAAAAGAGGAAAATATGATTATAAAGCCAATGGTAAGAAGTAATATGTGTATAAATGCCCATCCTATAGGATGTGTAAAGGACACAGAACGTCAAATTGAATACGTAAAGAATAAAAAAACTGAACGGGGAATAAAAACTCGCTCTGAAGGTGGGAAAGGTCCCTCTTTAGTTTTAGTTTTAGGCTGTTCCACAGGCTATGGACTTGCAAGCCGAATAACAGCAGCTTTCGAATATGGAGCTGATACAATTGGAATTTCTTTTGAAAAAGAAGCTACTGAAAAAAAAGGTGGAACTCCAGGTTGGTATAACAATGCCGCTTTTGATAGAGCCGCTGCGAAAGCGGGTCTTTTTTCAAAAACCTATAGTGTAGACGCTTTTTCCAACGAAACTCGCTCAATGATTATTGATGAAGTAAAAAAACTTGGCAAAAAAATTGACCTTATAGTTTACAGCTTGGCAAGTCCAGTTAGAACTGATCCTGTAAAAATCGACCCTGAAACAGGCGCAAAAGTCATGTATAAGTCAGTTATAAAGCCTATCGGAAAAACTTATGCGGGGCTTGGAATTGATATAATGACTGGAACTTTAAAAGAAAGTTCTGCTGAGCCTGCTAACGAGCAGGAAATTGCTGCTACCGTAAAAGTAATGGGCGGCGAAGACTGGCGGCTTTGGATAGACCAGCTTTCTGAAGCGGGAATTCTTGCGCAGGGATGCAGAACTGTCGCATATTCCTACATTGGACCTGAATTGAGCCATGCAATTTACCGCGACGGAACTATTGGAGAAGCAAAAAAAGACCTTGAACGAACGGCAAAACTTCTTGATGAGAAACTTAAGAAAGAACTTGGCGGTTCGGCTTATGTAAGCGTAAACAAAGGTCTTGTAACTCGCTCTTCTGCTGTAATTCCAATAATTTCATTGTATCTTTCGGCTTTGTTTAAAGTCATGAAGGCTAAAGGAACGCACGAAGGCTGCATAGAACAAATGGAACGCCTTTTTGCAGAACGCCTTTATACAGGAAAAGACAATGCCGCAGGAACAGTCCCTGTTGATAGCGAAAATAGAATTCGTATTGACGATTGGGAAATGGCTTCTGATGTTCAAGATGAAGTTTCAAAGATTATGTCGCAAGTAAACAACGAAAATCTTGCGCAGCTTTGCGACCTTGAAGGCTATAAGCACGATTTTCTTGCTACGAACGGATTTGATGTTGCCGGCGTAGATTACACCAAAGACGTAGAAAGAATGGACAGCCTTGACTAATTTAGGGTTTATCAAAACCCTAAAAACGGCTGAGTCATATTAGTTCAAATTTCGAGTTTTTATGAGAAGCAATAAAAGCGTAAGCGAATTTAAAAGTCGCTGACAGCGTTTTTTTTTACAATCTATAAAAAACTCGAAATTTTGACTTTTTATTTTAAGAAGGAGAGCCTTATGAAAAAAAGTTTTTTAATATTTTTTTCTTTTCTGTTTGCTTTTACACTTTTTGCCTATGATGGTGTTATGAGCGGCGAAAAAAATCTAAAAGTCTATAAAACACAATGGTTTGATATAATCTATCCTGAATCTTGTGTCAATTCAGCGGCTTTGCTGGCTAAAAATGCTGACAAAATCTATTTGGAAATTGCAGAAAATTACAAGAGTTCTCCTTATTTTAGAATGCCTGTTGTTCTTACTTCAAAAGTTCAGCAGTTCAACGCTTATTTTTCAGAAGCTCCTTACAATCACATTGTTCTTTATGTCACTCGCCCTTCTGAAAACATGAATGTATTTTCGCAAGAACTTCTTTCTACTTTTAAGCATGAGCTTACGCACGCCTTTACCTTTAATCATAAGAATGGTTTTTGGAAATCTATAGGAAAAGTCTTTGGCGATCCAGTTAGCCTTGGAGCTATTCACATAACAACAGGAATCGCAGAAGGCGCTACTTTAACGAGCGAAAGTCTTTTTGGCGAAGGCCGGCTCAACGATGGCTTTAGTCTTCAAATGGTAAGGCAGGCAAAAATTGAAAATAAAATACCCAAGTATCATGATGTCCAGGGAGCAAGAGATTTTTATCCTTCGGGAACTGCATACTATTTCAACGGTTCTTTTCATCAGTGGCTGCAAGATACTTACGGAATGGAAAAGTATGCGCAGTTTTGGTACAGGCTTATCAATTTTAAGAATATAACTGTTCAAGGCGCTTTTAAAAAAGTCTATAAAATAAAATTAAAAAATGCCTGGAATTTGTTTTTTGATAGCGTAAAAGTTCCAGATGTTGTTGGAAATCCTGTCACGGCTGAAATTGCAAAGGATTTTTTTGCCCCGAACGAATTTGAGTTTTCCTATGAAAATGGAGCCGGCTCTGCAAATGAGCATTTGACTTCTTCTAAAAAAGGGCTTGTGTATTGGAACAGAAATTCTTCCGGTGTTTTTTTTGTTTCTTCCGCACAAAAATTAAAGGATAAAATCGCTCCAAAAAAACTTTTTTCTTTTCCAAATATCGAAAGTCTTTCTCAAAGTTATGACGGCCGCTTTATTGCCGTAAACTACTACGATTCGGCTTCTGCCGCAGTTCTTTTAAAGCAGGCTATTTACGATACTGAAAATAAAGCTTGGTTCCACACAAAAAATGTTTCAAGCTCGCAGTCTCTTGTGTTTTATGCAAACGGCTCTTATTTCCTTGTGGATTCTTTCTATGAAGATTTGCGCAATTCAATCAGAATTTTCAAGTTGAACATGGATTCTAAAAATAAAATTCAAAGTCTAGAATTCGTGACTGAAATTGTTTTGCAAAAAAATTGTGTTCCTTTCGATTTTGTAGATTTTGGCGACGGCCGATTTGCATTTTTGCTTTCAAAAAACCTTGAATATTCAGTTTGTCTTGCAGATTCCGCTGGAAAAATTGCTACTTGTGTAAAAGTTCCAAATCCTGAAAGTTCGCAAAAGAATTTTGCTGTAAGAAACCTTGCAAAATTTGGCGAAGGATTTGCTTTTTCTTGGGCGACTAAAGATTTGCTGCCGCGAATAGGATTTTTTGACTTGAGCACAAATAATTTTTTGTTCGGAACTAAAGATCTTAGCGGCGGCGTTCACAATCCTGTCGATTTTGGAACATCTTTTTCAATGGAAGATTTTTCAAGTTTCGGCGATGGACAGCCCATTAGCCTGGATGACGAGCTTGTTTTTATCGGAAAATTTTTTGAAAGTTCTTCAGTCTTAAAAACTTCTTATGTTTTAAAAGATTTAAAAGTTGTTTCTTTGAGCTTGGAAGATTTAAACGATTCGTCAAATCAATTTGAAATCTCTAAAGAAGATTTTAAGGCCGAAGTTGATTTCTCTAAAGCCGAGTTAGCTTCATCAAAAAAGTATAATTCTTTTTCCTATATGAAAAGAGGCGTTTTTATTCCGTTTAGTTTGCTTGATTCAAAAAGTTATGCATTTGGTACGGAACTAACTTATTCTCTTCCTTTTGGATTTACATACGTTTCTTCAAATCCGTGGACTTCAAAAATATTTTCTGTATCTGCAGGACTAGGATTTGAAACGCAATCTGCAAAAATTGAAGCAAGCCTTAATTCGGGAACTTCAACTTCTTTATTTAATTATAATCTTGCTGCTGCTTCAGAATTCGATTTGCGCGGCTGGAAGTCTGCTGAAATGTCGGCACAGTTTTCTTCTGTTTTGCCTGTTGGCCGCATTTCATATTTTAAGTTTGCCCTTGAAAGCTTTGCAAGCTACGGTAGACCGAACAGGAGACCTTTAACTCATAGGCTGTCAGATGAATTCAATGCGATTTTTTCTCCGGGAAGCGCGGTTTCAAGCGACATGAACCACTATCTTTACAATTCCGATATTTTTTCTGTCGCATTTTCTACGGTTAGAAAAAGCCTTTCTGGAAGAAGTTCAAAAGCCGGTTTTTCAATTTCTCCGTTTGGATTTTATACGTTTAATCAAAAATTAGGCAAAAATCCTACGAATTACGCTAATAAATTTGATATTGGCTTAACAATGCTTTTCTATATTCCGCATTTGCTGCCAATCAGAAGCAATCAGGGGCGGTTTACTTATAACTTTCCTGCAAAAATTGCGCTGGTTTTTAATCCTGCAAATTCTTCCATGCTTTTTGGCGGTCCTAGGGAATTAGTCGGAACTTCAACATTTTTGGCTTTGAACTATGGAATGCCATTAATTTCATACTATGGAGAAGTTGTCCTTTTTGCAGCGGAAATTCAAAAGGCAATTCCGCTTTTTACCGCCATCTATTTAAACGATATAAAATTTTCGCTAATTCACAGAGTTATGTTTTTGGAAGCTGGATATTCAAATCAAAGAAGCAGAATTATGAATCTTTGTGAATATTTTGACTTTGAAAAATGGATGTACTCTGGAAGTTTAATTTCGTTAAGAACAAGCATTGGTATTTCGCCAAATATAGGACCTTTAGCATCAAGTTCTTATAAAGCATATTTGTACAGCGAAATATCAGCCAGTTTGCTGTTTTTCTTTTCGATTGGTATAGATGTAAGCTTTTGATTTTGATATAATTGCAAAAATTTCTAAATAGGAGTTCTTGCAATATGTTGGCAGGCAGGCATCTTATAGAACCAGGTGATCTTACAGTATCTGAAATTGATGAAATTTGTTCTGTGGCAGAACAGATGATAGTTGATCCAAAATCATTTCAAGATGTGTGTCGCGGGAAAATTCTTGCGACACTTTTTTTTGAGCCAAGCACTAGAACCAGGCTTTCTTTTGAGGCTGCAATGCTTCATCTTGGCGGGACTGTAGAAGGATTTGCGGACGCTTCTAGCACATCTTCTACAAAGGGCGAAACCCTTGCTGATACAATACGGGTTGTTTCTTCTTATGTTGACTGCATTGCGATGCGAAATCCAAAAGAAGGAGCGGCCTTGCTCGCATCAAAATATTCTGCTTGTCCTGTAATAAATGCTGGTGACGGCGGTCACAGCCATCCTACTCAAACTTTAACAGATCTTGTTACAATAAGAAGACTTATGGGAACTCTTGAAGGCCATACGATTGGCTTTTGCGGAGACTTAAAATTTGGACGGACGGTTCACAGTTTAACGCAGGCAATGTGCCGTTATCCTAATAATAAATTTGTATTTATAAGTCCTAAAGAACTTTGCATGCCAGAATATATGGTAAAAAATGTTTTAGAGCCTTTAAAAATTGAGTACGTAACGGCGGAACGGCTGGAAGACGTAATTGGCGATTTAGACATCCTTTACATGACTCGTGTTCAAAAGGAACGTTTTTTTAATGAGCAGGATTATTTGCGCCTAAAAGACAGCTACATACTTGATAAAGAAAAGATGAAGATTGCAAAGCAGCGTATGATTGTTTTGCATCCGCTTCCAAGAGTGAACGAAATTGCTCCTGAAGTTGATGACGACCCAAGAGCGGCTTATTTTAAGCAGGTAAAATTTGGAATGTATGCAAGAATGTCACTGATTTCTAAAATTACGGGTTGTTTATAAGTTTTTAGAAATTTTTATGGGATTCTAAAACTTATAGTTATAATAATTTTTTTATTCGAGGGAAAAAATGTTAAATGTCGATACAATAAAAAATGGCTTGGTAATAGATCACATAAGAGCAGGCTCTGGCTGGCGAATCTTTCAGTGGCTTGGCCTGAACAGCGCTCCGTTTTGCGCGGCCCTTATAATGAACGTGCCTTCTGCAAAATCAGGAAAGAAAGATATAATAAAGATTGAAAACGTGATGGACATTGATTTTAGTGTTTTAGGGTTCATAGATCCAAATATCTGCGTAAATGTTATTCAAAACGAACAGATTATCCGCAAGATAAAAATGGAATTGCCAACAAGGGTTCAAAATGTGTTCAAATGTAAAAATCCTCGCTGCATAACTCAAACAGAACACTACGTTGATTCTAATTTTCTGCTGGTAGATAAGGCTAAGGCGCTTTACCGTTGCGAATATTGCGACACTCTGTACAGAGCTGGCGAGGACGGAACTGCGGTGGAGAGCTGCTGATGACAAAAGTTCTGCTGATATACAATGCGCAGCTTTTGGACGAATCTATTGACAGTTTGGGCGCAATCCTTATTGTAAATGGAAAAATCAGAAGCATTTTTCAGGGCTATTTTTCAAATCTAGAAACGCTTTTGCCATCTGTAAATGAAATCCTAAAGGATGATGGATGCAATCTTTCTTGCAGCCTGGATTTTTTTGATGCAAAAGGGCTTGTTGTAACTCCGAGTTTTATTGATATGCATGTGCATTTGCGCGATCCAGGCTTAACCCAAAAAGAAGATTTGGATTCGGGACTTCATGCCTGTGTTGCAGGCGGATACGGAACTGTAGTCGCCATGCCGAACACTTTGCCGGTCATTTCTGATTTTGACATGGCTCTTAAAAATATGGGTAAGGCAGAACGGCTTGGTTTGGCGAATATGTTTCAATCAGTTAGCATTACAAAAGATTTTGATGGAAAAACTGTATCTCATCTAAAAAATCTTGAAAGGCGATTTGTTCCGCTTGTTACAGAAGATGGCCACGACGTGCTTTCTAGCGCGGTTATGCTTGAAGCGATGAAAATCGCCGCAAAAAAAGGAATAATAGTTTCTTGCCACTGCGAAGACCCTGAACTGGCTTTAGCTGCAAAGCCTCATAGAAAAAAAGCCCTTGAAATTATGAAAGAATATTCGCTTCCTGCTTGGGGAGGAGATTCTTCTTGTAAAAACATTCCAGAAGACGTCTTGAAAGATATAGAAAGAGAACTTTCTTGCGCGAACAGTTTGCTAGAACTTGCGGAAGATATTGCAACGGAAAGAAATATCTGTATCGCAAAACAGGCATCCTGTCACATTCACCTTTGCCACGTCAGTACAAAAAAATCTATAGAATATATCAGAAAAGCAAAAAAAGATTTTGGAGAAAAATCGTACGAATATATTTCTTGCGAGGTAACTCCGCATCACCTTGCTCTTGAGGGAACAAAAGAGCCGAACATAAGGGCTTTGGTAAATCCTCCTCTCCGTTCAAAAGCCGACTGCAATGCTTTGATAAATGGAATACTCGATGGCACGGTAGATGTTATTGCCACAGACCATGCTCCTCATACCTTGGAAGACAAGGCGGAAGGCGCGCCTGGATTTTCTGGAATAGAAACAGCATTTGCCGTTTGCAATACAGTTCTTGTTCAAACTGGAAAAATTTGTGCCAGAAAGCTTTCTCAGCTTATGTCGGCAAACGCTGCCCGAATTTTAAACTTAAATAAAGGTCTTTTAAAAACCGGTTACGATGCGGATATTACAGTTTTGGATCCGCAAGAAACCTGGGCTGTAGACCCAACGCTTTTTTACAGCAAAGGCAAGGCGACCCCTTTTGAAGGAAAAAAACTTGCAGGAAAAGTAAAAGCAGTTTTTATAAACGGACAAAAACTATTTGAAAAGTTTTAATTAGTCCAAACTTCGAGTTTTTTATAAATTGTGAAAAAACGCTCTCAACGAATTTACAATTTGTTACCGATGGTTGTACTCGCACTTCGTTTGGGTTGATTTGGGTTGCTATGCAACCTTAACTGGTCTTATCGCACAAAATCTTCACAAATTGCAACTTAGCTTACGCTTTCGTTTGTTTTTCTGAAAACTTGAAGTTTAGGTTAAATAAAAAAGTCCTTGAAAGAGCCCAGATAATCCTAAGCACAGACCCACATTCATACCGTTGCTTTCTTCCGAACCTGGCGGAGTTTTGAAAGGAAATCTTGAAAGGCATCTGGACTCATTCAAGGACTCTTTATTCTAGTATATCATGTAATTTGTTTTTCTTCAATACATACAGAAATTCTGTTATAAATCTATTTCTATTTTTCTTCCAGAATGTCTGTATGCGACGCATTCGATGCCGGCTTCTGTTAAAAGCCTTTTAGAAGCCTGGTTTGCAGGCGTTCCATCATATTTGTCGCTGTCGTAAACAACCGTTTTTATTCCAGCCTGAATTATGGCTTTTGCACATTCATTGCAAGGAAAGAGCGTTACGTAAATCTTAGTGTTTTCTAAAGAGCCGCCCCTATAGTTTAAAATGGCGTTTAATTCACTGTGAACTACGAACGGATACTTTGTTTCTAGCATTTGCCCCTCGCGTGCCCATGGAAAATTGTCATCAGAGCAACCGCGGGGAAGCCCATTGTATCCCATCGAAAGAATTTTGTTGTCGTTGCTTACAATGCAAGCTCCCACTTGTGAATTAGGATCTTTGGAACGCATGCCGGAAAGAGCTGCAACTCCCATAAAATATTCGTCCCAGGAAATATAGTCTTTTCGCTTATCTGTCATATTTTCAGTATAAAGCAGTTATCTTCTGTTTTCAATTGCTTTTCTAGTATTTTCCGCATACTGAACCATGTATAAAAAAAGCGCGTAAAACTCAGAAATCGCGTTGATAATAGAATTTTTTAAGCGGATTTTTTTTTCTTTTGAGATGCGGGCTTTGGCTGAAAATTTGATTTTTTCCCACGAGTTAAAAATTGCGGGAATAAAAATAATTGTTACAGCAATGACTTGGGAAATCCTTATTTTTTTTATCGGAGGAAAGATTTTTGCAATTACATTTTCAATGTCTTCAAAAGCGTCAAAAATTTCAAGATTAGAAGTGGTTTCAAATACAACTAGAGCAGAAAAAGTTGTTGCGAAAAGTCTGTAAACGTATAGCAAATTTTTTAAAAGCAGTTTTTCGTTTATTCGATAGTTTAATAAATCTTGCGAAGAGTTTGGAATCAGCGCTAAAACTAAAATGCAAAGCCCCCATATAACAATAAATGAAAGCTTTTTTAAGTTTTTAAAAGGTATTTTTGCCGAAAAAAAAGCCGCTGCTGCAAAAGCGACGTATATCGTAACTCTTAGCCAAATTAACCATTCGCATGAAGTTGCGTATGTCGAGTTGCTGAAGACTCTGAATGTTATTAGCGCAAGAAGAATAAATTTTAATATGGCAGGGATTTTTTTCATCTTATTCTTTAGAACCCCAAAACAAGTCCTGAATTTCTGTGTATTTTTGAAATGGATTTTTTATTCCGAAGTCTTCAAGGTTTTTGCTTAGACCGTCGTTCACTGTTCCGTTAAAAACAATTTTTCCTTTGCTTAGAATTATAAAATTATCCGCTAGAGCAAGAATTTTTTCAAGTTCGTGCGTAAGAACGATTACAGTTTTGCCTTCTGATTTTAGTTTTTTTAAGATATTGCAAACTTGGCTGACACCTGGAAAATCTAGGTTCGCAAAAGGCTCGTCAAATATAAAAAAATCTCGTTTCAATGCGAGAATTCCTGCTACGGCTAAACGCCTTTTTTCACCTCCGCTTAATGAACGCGACGGAAGATTTTTTTTTTCAAGAAGGCTCATTTCTGCTAAAGCTTTTTCAGCTTCGATTTTTCGCTCTTTTTTTGAAAGCCCAAGATTTCTAAGGCTAAATGCAATATCTTCTAAAGGTGTTTCGCCTAAAATCTGAGCATCTGCATCTTGAAAAACCAACCCCGCTGGCTTTGAAATTATTTTTCCAGAGTCAGGTTCGTCTAGCCCTGCAATTAACGACATAAGCACGCTTTTTCCGCTGCCATTAGGTCCTGCAATAACTGTAAATGAACCTTTCTTTAAGGAAAAAGAAACATCGCAAAGCGCCTGTTTTTTTTCAAACGATTTGCATATATTTTGAACTAAAAGAATTTGGTTTTCCATCTCTATATTTTCAGTTTTAAGCATTTTTTTCAACTTGTCGCGCTTGTTAAAATCCTATGACTTTCCTAAGTTTTACAGAAAGCGGAATCATAATTGCAAGCTTTAAAAGATTTCCTGGAATAAAAGGAATTAGAACGGCTTTTAAAACTTGATCCATTGGTTTGTCTGGAATAATTCTATGAAATCCTATAATGCCAAGTATAAAAACAACTATTGTTGCAGCAATTGCAGCAATGCCGGTCCAAATCCATATCCAGGCTTTTTTTTCAGCATCTTTTTTGCAAGTAAGATAGACTATTAGACCGCCTATAAATGCTGCTGCAAGGTAACCTATTAGAAATCCGCCGGTAGGTCCATGTAGAATTATTTGAATACCGGCTTTTCCGCTAAAAACAGGTATGCCGGCGCAACCCGCAATAAGAAAGATTAAAACTGATAGAGAACCCCAGACAGGACCTAGTACAAGACCTGCTAGCATGGCCATCATGTCTTGTATAACAATTGGGACTCCTGCTCCTAAAGGAATCTGTATAAAACAGCCAGCGCAAATAAAGGCTGCAAAAAGTGCTGCGAAAATTAATTTTTTGCTTAAAGAGTTGTTCATAATGACAAAAAGTATCATTTTGTAAAGCTAAAGTCAATCTAGCTTTTTGCATCTAAGTGCATTTGTAAAACTGCGCAAAAAATGCTAGAGTAATTTTATTATGGCAAAAAAAGCGGTTGAAAAAAATAGATTAGACATTCCTTGGAAGGAACACGCTCAGCACGATAGCAATGTGCAAATAAAAAATGCAACTTTAGCAGAGCGAACCATGATTGTTGGTAGAGTCGGTCTTGAGCTTTTGTCTTGCGGAACAGGCGCATGGCGAGTTAGAAATTCCATGAACAGAGTTGCAAAGACCTTAGGACTTACTTGTACGGTTGACATTGGTCTGATGGCCTTGAATTTTAACTGTTCAGACGGTTCTGAATGCATTTCGCAGTCTTATAATCTTTCAAAAACTGGAATAAATACATTTAAGCTCTACCGCCTCGAACAATTTATAAAAAGATTTCCAAAAGAGAGTTCTAATTTTACAGTTTCAACTATTCACCAAAAGTTTGACGAATTTGACAAAATAAGTTCCCTTTATCCTTCTGTGGTTTTAGGATTTGCCTCGGCATTGGCTTGCTGCGCATTTACTTTTCTCCTTGGAGGAGGTTTTTGGGAAATGCTATTTGCATTTGCTGGCGCTGGCATAGGAAATTTTGTTCGCTCAAAATTAATAAAAAAACATTACACGCTGGTAATGAACGTTTCTATCTCCGTAATGGCAGCCTGCCTTGTATACGCTGTTCTTTTTAAGATTTGCAGTTTAGCTTTTGGATTGGATGCAGTTCATCAAGCAGGGTACATTTGTTCAATGCTTTTTATAATTCCAGGCTTTCCATTTATAACTTCTGGAATTGACCTTGCAAAACTTGATTTGCGCTCTGGATTAGAGCGCTTGACTTATGCAATTATAATAGTTTTGGCAGCAACGCTTTCCGCTTGGATTATGGCATTAGTTCTGGGATTAAAACCCTTGCCGTTTGCTCCATTAGGATTTTCTGGTTTGCAAGTTTTTTTATTCAGGCTTATTGCAAGCTTCTGCGGCGTTTTTGGTTTTTCTATAATGTTTAACAGTTCTGTAAAGATGGCGCTTACAGCGGCTTGCATAGGTTCTGCGGCAAATACTCTGCGTTTGGAGCTTGTGGACTTTTGCAGTTTTCCGCCGGCATTGGCAGCTTTTTGCGGAGCTTTTGTAGCAGGTCTTTTAGCTTCTCTCTTAAAAAGAAGGGTAGGTTATCCTCGTATTTCTATAACAATTCCTTCTATTGTAATAATGGTTCCAGGTCTTTACATCTATAAAGGAATTTATAATCTAGGCGGAATGATGCTTTCTGAATCTGCCTCTTGGTTAGCAGCCGCCCTTTTAATTACAGTTTCGTTGCCGCTCGGTTTGGTTGCGGCTAGAATCCTTACAGACAGAGCGTTCAGGTACAGTTCTTAAACGCTTTTACCGCTTTTATTAGTTTGCCTTAAAACCCGGCTTCCGCTCCATTAACTTTCTGATTCTGGATATAGTCCTAAGAGTTTTATGTCAGATGCGGAATCTTTCATTTTTTTTAAGAAACTTGCAATGTATTCCGTTGGATTTTCAATTTGCTCTTCTAATATTGCATCTGTAAAAAATCTATAAGTCCATGGTTTTTGCGGAATTGGCCGTGATTCAAGGCGTGTAAGGTTTAAGTGGCAGTTTTTTATGATTCCTAAACATTCATATAAAGCGCCAGGTTTGTTTTCTGTGCAAAAACTTAAAGAAGCAACTAGTTTTCCTTTTGGAAAATCTGTTCGGGGCTTATTTGCAATGACTACAAATCTTGTAAAATTATCTTCATTGTTTTGAATGGAACTTTTTAGGACTTTTAAGCCATAAATTTCAGCATTTCCTGCATCTGCAATAGCAGCGCAATCGATTGATTTTTTTGAACTTACAATACTTGCCGCCGTTGCGGTAGAAACTGTGTCGGTCTGCGCCCAATCTTTGTGCTGCTCTAAAAAGTTTGAACACTGGCAAAGTGCTTGCGGATGCGAATACACGTTTTTTATAGTTTCAATAGAAGCGTCTTTGCAAGCTAAAAGCGAATGTTCAATTTTAAGCGTTGTTGTTCCTATGATATGCACATTTTTGAATATTGTAAAATTGTCGTAGTTTTCGTAAACACTTCCAGCCGTGCTGTTTTCTATAGGGACCATTCCGTATTGAGCACAACCTTTCTCTACGCTTTCAAATATGCTTTTGAAGCTGTCAACAGCTAAGGATTTTACTTTTTTATTGAAATATTTATCTACCGCAAGCTGGGCGTAAGCTCCACGTTTTCCGCTGTATGCGCAAATTTCTAAATTTATTTCAGATTTCATAAGACTTTCCATATTCTAAAAGATTTGATTTAAGGCTTATACAAACCTTAAAAACGTCTGAGTCAAGGTCTGGCGTAAGCGTACCTTGGCTATATGTATTTTTCAGGTTACCGTGCAAGCTTTTAACTTCTGCACAAAAAATAAACTACGCTCGCCAAAAGGCGAAGAATAAAGTAGGAAAATAGATTAAAAAGATTTGAATTTTTAGAGAAGAAATATTTTTCTGCATTGTGAATAAAATATAACAGTTTTTATAAAGATTGTAAATGATTTGCTGTTAAATAAAAAAAACTCGCCATCGTGACGAGTTTTTGAGACTGACACGATTCGAACGTGCGACCCCCACCTCCGCAGGGTGGTGCTCTAATCCAGCTGAGCTACAATCTCATGCATTATGCATAAACAGCTAAAGCTGTCGGGTATTCGGAGGCGACAGGAGTTGAACCTGCCCAGCCCTTTCGGAACTGACGGATTAGCAATCCGTTGTATTACCGCTCTACCACACCTCCAGCTAATCGGAGCGAGAGGGATTCGAACCCCCGGACCCGTGAAGATCAACGGTTTTCAAGACCGCCCCAGTACGACCGCTTTGGTATCGCTCCAAAAATGTATTAGTAGAATATCAAAACAAAACAACTATGTCAAGATAACTATAAAAAAAATGTAGAATTTAAGAAAAAAAAACATTATACTTTATATAAAGTTGAATATGCCAAAAGTCGAGTTTTTATAAATTGTGGAAATTCGCTTACGCTTTTGTTCGTTTTTAAACTTAACTTTTGGTATATTCAGTTCTCTCTAAAAAACAAAAAGGATAAGGTATCTCATGGATAAAAAAAATCTGTTTTATGGCATTTTATTTTCGGCTATAGGTATTTGCATGCTTTTTGCCCCTAAGTTTTGCACAAACGTGATAATCGCTCTTTTAGGAATCGAAGGTGTTGCAAATGGAGTTTATAATTTAGTGTACACAAGAAAACTTTTGCCTAACTCTTCTTTTCAGTATGCGATAATAATTCGTGGTATGATAAGCATTGTAATTGGTCTTTCAGCCTTTTTCTTTCCTATTATCTGGTCAAAAACAGTTTTTGAAATCTGTAAAATCATGATAAGAATTTTTGCAGTTTATCTTATTGTGGCAACTGTTTTGCAGCTGTTTGCTTCCGCAAAAATGCGTGACACAGGAATAGAGCGCAAGAAGTTTATACAGGAATCTGTAATTTCTTTAATAGGCGCCGTAGTTTTGTTTATTATTGCTGCAAAAGTTGGGACTTTAGTTATAAGAATTATAGGAATCGCAACTCTTCTTTTTGGAGCTGTATACATAATATACGGTTACAAAAATCGACCTATAATTCAAGAAGGCGTAGAAGTTGTTGACGATATTTCTGGAGATATTGAAAAAAGTTAGTTTTAAGGATTTTTAAGATGATTTTTATTGAAAAAACTGAAATTTTTGGCTGGGAAGCAGCTATCCGCGGAATGCGAAATTCTTTTAATAGCTGGGATCGTTCTGACAGTGCTTATGATGTTGCAACAGGAAAGTATAATGTTGGTCATGCTGATTTAGAACTTATGGAAAGGCTTAGCAAAAGCGGTCCAAGCCATGCAAAATTTTTGCGCTATATAAATGTTACAATGGACGTAAATGCGCCTCGTTATTGGTGGGCGGAAATGGACACTTATAAAGTTGGAACTGTAAGAAATAGTTGTTCTACGATGCATAAAATTCAAGCAAAAGAATTTGTGCGCGAAGATTTTAGCTGCGAACATTTAAATGAAGAATCGTTAAAAACTTTAGATATTCTTATAAAAACATTAAACGATGCAAGAAATTGTTTTAATGAAAAAAAAGACAAAAGCGATTGGTGGCAAATGATTCAGCTTCTTCCTGCTAGTTTTAATCAAAAGGCTACGCTTCAGTTGAACTATCAGGTTTTACAGAATATTTATTTTACAAGAAAAGCCCATCGCCTTGATGAATGGCATGCTTTTTGCCATTGGATAGAAAAATTGCCTTGTTCAAGCCTTATTATAGGAAAAACTGATATATAATTGGTCAAAGTGATTCTTTATCTAAAAACTCGAAGTTTAGGCTAATTAAGGTAAAATTATGGTTTATATAGTTGCTTCGGTTGCGGTTGTGTTTTTTATAGCGGCGCTGATGTATTTTAAATATTTTAGTTTAAGCAAAAAAAGTTATAATCTTGAGCAGTCTGCTGACAGCGCCAATTATTTTGTGCGCTGCCCTGTTTGTTCAAGCTGCCTTTTAAAAGGACAAAAACTGTTTTCAAAGATTTTTAGACCGAGTAAAAGCGCAAATGATCAATTGTGTTATATTTATGGTTGTTCAAATTGCTATCCGGTTTGTTCAAAAGAAATAAAAAGAAGTTGCCCGGTTTGTAAAAAAGAACTTTCCCAAGACGGTTTTTTGCTTGCAAGGATGTTTAATAAAACAAAAAGCGGAAAACCTCATGTAATAATAAATGGCTGCGGAAATTGCGGCAGAAAAAATTAATAACTTGAAATCAAACTTTTATTCTAATTGAACAAAAAGATAATTTTTTATGGAAGTATCGACATATTAAAGTCTTTTGATTCTTCGTTTATTTGCAAGAGTGTCCATTTTCTTTTGAATCTAAAAGAAGGCAATGTGTATTGCGTCATTTTTCCAAGCTCATATATTTCAAGGCGATGAAGATGACCGTTTATGTATAAAAGCACGCCGTTAGTAACAAGAAGGTCTGCGAGCCGGTTTCGTTCATTTGTATCGTTCATGCTAAAAAGAAATTTGTTAGAATAAAGTGGATAGTGCGAAAAAATAATTTTAGGATGTGTGTCTTGTTGAATTTTTTCTTTTAGTATTGAAAACTGTTTTTTGCCGACTACTCCAGATCCTGTGTCCAGGCTGTACCAGCTAAAATTTGTTGTTTTAAAATTATAAAAAGATGTATGCGGAAAAGAGTATTCCTTCCAAGATTCCCAGCCAGAATTGTAAAGGTCGTGGTTTCCAACTGAATTGAAAACTGGAATTCCCGCATTTTCGATTTTTTTTGTAAAATCTGCAAAAGATTTCATTTCACTTTCGTAACCGTGGTCGGCGACATCGCCTAAGCAAAGGCAAAATTTTATATTTTTAGATTCCTTGTTTTTAGAAATCCAGTCTAAAAATTCTTCTACAGGAGGAGCGCCTTTTTTCGCTCCAAAATGTGTGTCAGTTATTATCAAGACTGAATATTCGTTTGCGCAGGTGGAAAAATCTGGGCTGTTTATGCTGGCAAGATTTTCAATTCTGTTGTTTACATTGTTCTGCTCATAAAAAATATTGTCTACACCGTAAGTGCAGTTTGAAAAGAAAAAAGTTATAAAAGCGAGCAAAAAAATGCAAAGAAATTTTGCAGAAAGTATAAAAGTTTTGTTTGAAGACTCTTTTTTCATAATTTAACCTGAATAAAAGAATTTAGAGCAAAGGTGGTTGGGCTTGCGCTTACTGTGAACATGTCTATCCATATAGAAGAAAGTTCTACCCCGAACGAAAATTGTTCCATAAAGTGCAGCTGCGTTCCTACGGCAAAAATAGGAGAGCAAAAAACTGGATATGAAAAAAATGAATTTGAAAGAAAAGAAAGATAAAATTCACTGTTTTTTGTAAAGCAGAATAAAAACTTCATGCCAATATTCATTGTGTCGTTTTGCAATGCGTTGACCGTCGATTTTATCGCGTCAATTTCTGAAATCTTTTTGTGATAGCCAATTTGTGAAAAAAATGAAAAAAAATCATTTGCCCTGAACTTAAATGCAAGGCAAGTTAGAATGTCGTGTTCTGTAAATACGTTTGGTCTTACCTGAACGTGATAAACTAATTTTGGACCAATATTGAAATGTTCTAAAATTGAAGGCCAATAAGTTGCTTGTATAGTAAAATCCGTGTCTTTAAAGTTTGTTTGCAGTCCTGTTGAAATAAAAAGTTCTTTCATGTCCAGTGAAAACTTTGTGTTGAGTCCCAGGAAAGTGTCTTCTTCTGATTCTAATATATTAAAAAAGAGGCTTTGTTTTATTACAAAAATTGGTTTTGATAATGTAAAAAAATTGATGCTTTTTGCAGGCAAGTTAATAGTAGAAATTATAAAAAAAAGCAGGAAAACGATTTTTTTCATATAAAAATAATATACTTTGCAATTTTTTTTGTAAATAGTTCAATTTTTTTCTTAAGTAAAAATTTGATATTCCGATATTCAAGTAAAGGGTGGTGGAAACCACGTGAAATTAACTTTTTTTGGTATGCACCAAGGAGATAAAATATGGTTATTAATCACAATATGAGTGCTATGTTTGCTCAGCGTTCCCAGGGGATTCAGGATTTGGCTTCACAGAAGAGTATGGAAAAACTTTCTTCTGGAATGAAGATTAATCGTGCTGGCGATGATGCTTCTGGTCTTGCTGTTTCTGAAAAGATGCGCGCACAGATTCGAGGTCTTAATCAGGCTTCAAGAAATGCACAGAACGGTATTTCTTTTATTCAGACAACTGAAGGATACCTTCAGGAAACTTCTGACATTGTACAGAGAATCCGCGAACTTGCAGTTCAGTCTTCAAACGGTATTTATTCTGCTGAAGACCGCATGCAGATTCAGGTTGAAGTTTCTTCTTTAATCGCTGAAGTTGACAGAATTGCTTCGGCCGCTCAGTTCAACGGAATGAATATGCTTACAGGCCGATTCGCTCGTCCTACAGGCGAAAATGTTGTAACTGGTTCAATGTGGCTTCATATTGGTGCAAATATGGATCAGAGAACACAGGTTTATATTGGAACAATGTCTGCAATGGCACTTGGTCTTCGCAATGTTGGCGATGAAACAATTATGACTTTGGAAACTCCAGATGAAGCAAACCGAGCAATCGGAACTTTGGATGAAGCTTTGAAGAGAATCAACAAGCAGCGTGCAGATCTTGGTGCTTATCAGAACCGTCTTGATTTGACTGTAAAAGGCCTTGATATTGGCGCTGAAAATCTTCAGGCTTCTGAATCAAGAATCCGCGATACAGATATGGCTAGCGAAATGGTTGAACTTACAAAAGACCAAGTTCTTTCTCAGGCTGGAACTGCAATGTTGGCGCAGGCAAATCAGTCAAGCCAGAATGTGCTTAGTTTGTTGAGATAGTTCTAGTTTTTGCTGGAATTATAAAAGCGTCCGGAAGGACGCTTTTTTTTATGTGAAAAAATCTGATTTGCCTGAGCCTGTGAGGAAGAAATTAAGGGCGGAAGAATTTTTTCCCTCTAAAAAACTACTTAAAAAGTTCTAAAACGCTTTCCTTAGGAATTGCGCCTATAGAATGATTTACAACTTGGCCATCTTTAAAAACGAACAAAGTTGGAATGCTCATAACGTTGTATTTTGCCGCAAGGTGTTCATTTTCATCTACATTTAATTTGCAAAATTTGTATTGAGAGTATTCTTCTGAAAGTTCGTCAACAATTGGAGATAGCATTTTGCAAGGTCCGCACCAGTCTGCATAAAAATCTACAAGAACAGTCTTATCGCTTTGCAGAACTTCTTTTTCAAAATTTTTGTCATTTAATTTTACAACCATAATATTCCCCCATGTAATAACTTAATGAGACGTTTAAATTGATTAAAAATTATAAACTTGCTAAAAAGATAATAATAAAGAATGTTAAATTCAATTAAAATATTCTAAGAGGCCCGAACTTCGGGTTTTTAGGAAAAAGAACAAAATTGTAAATTCGCTGAAAGCGTTTTTCTTGCAATTTATAGAAAAACTCGACATTCGGGCTAAAAAAGAATAACATTTGACTTATAGATATTCTTCAATAAAATAACGAAATTACTAGACTTTTAATGCTTGTTGAATTAATTTTTAAAAAGAGTTTATTTGGAGGAATTATGGAATTAAAAGGAACTCAGACGGAAAAAAATCTTCAAACAGCTTTTGCTGGTGAATCTCAGGCGAGAAATAAGTATACCTATTTTGCAAGTAAGGCTAGAAAAGACGGCTATGAACAAATTGCTGCGATTTTTGAAGAAACTGCAAACAATGAAAAAGAACACGCAAAAATGTGGTTTAAGTTGCTCAACGGCGGCATTGGTTCTACAGAAGAAAACCTAAAGGCAGCTGCCGAAGGCGAAAATTATGAATGGACTGACATGTATTCAGGTTTTGCAAAAACTGCCCGAGAAGAAGGATTCGAGGCTATTGCAAAACTTTTTGAAGGTGTTGCCGCTATTGAAAAACATCACGAAGAGCGTTACCGAAAACTTCTTAAAAATATAGAAGATAAGGTTGTGTTCAGTCGCGATGGTGACTGTATTTGGCAATGCCGAAACTGCGGTCACATCGTAGTTGGAAAAGAAGCTCCAAAAGTTTGCCCTGTATGTGCTCATCCGCAAAGTTTCTTTGAAATTTCTGCAGAGAATTACTAGGGAAACGCGAATTTTTAAATAACCTAAACTTCGAGTTTTCAGAAAAATAAACAAAATTGAAGCTTCGCTGAAAGCCTTTGTTTCTAGCATTTATAAAAAACTCGAAGTTTGGGCGACCTGATAAAATCACTAGAAAGTGAAAATGGATTAAAAACTATGCAATCAAAACTAAGCCTTTGTACAGTTGTTTTTTTTCAATATAAAATGTAAATTGAACAATCGACAAAGACTGTAGCAAGATTGTGTAGTTTTTTTTTGCAAAAATTAATTAATTTTATAAAAACGAATAAATTCGCTTAAAACTTTTCTTTTGCGCTAAAAAAATGGAGCTCATGCTATTTGTAAAACCTCGATATTTTTCTAATCTCTTTTTAAGGATTTTTTATGGAATCAAATCAGAGTCTTGAAAATAAAGACAATTTAAAATCTGCGCTTGTAGCTATTCTTGGGCGGCCTTCTTCTGGAAAATCCACTTTTATGAACACTGCTTGCCAAGAACCTGTTAGCATTGTTTCGCCAATTCCGCAAACAACAAGGAATGCAATCCGTGGCATTGTAAACACTTCTTTTGGCCAGCTTGTCTTTGTAGATACGCCTGGTTATCACGAATCAGAAAAAAAACTTAATCTTCGTTTAAAGAATGTTACTGAAGAGCAGTTAAAAGATTCTGATTGTATTCTATATATAATCGATACAACAAGAGCGCCTGGTAATGAAGAAATTATGAATTCTTCTCTTGCTGAAAAGTATGCGGAGCGATTGGTTATAGCTTTAAATAAAATAGATTCAAAAGAATCTAATGTTGCAAAAATTCGGACTTTTATTTCGGAGCATTTGCCCTCTGTTCCAGAAAATAGAATTTTAGAAATGTCTGCTCAAAAGGATATTGGAATAAATGAAGTTTTAAAAGCTCTGTACGAAATAGCGCCAATTGCGCCTGCGCTTTATACTGAAGATATGTATACCGATCAAAATATCGCTTTTAGAATAAGCGAAATTGTTCGGGGCGAAGCTATAAACAGACTTGAACAAGAACTGCCTCATTGTTTGTATGTTGATATTGCTGATTTAGAATCGCGTGGCAGCAATGGAAAAATTTGGGTAAGAGCTTTTATTTGTGTTGAACGAGAAAGTCAAAAAGGCATGGTAATAGGCAAGGGAGCTTCTATGATAAAACAGATTCGCATGGCTAGCCTTAAAAAAATCCAGGAGGTTTTTCCATTTAAAGTTAACCTTGATCTTCAAGTAAAGGTTGATAAAAACTGGCGGCAGCACGACAAAACTATTACAAAACTTATTCCATAATTTTTTATTGTAAAATCGACATTCATTTGGTAAAATAGAACATTATGAGTGAACTTAGGACTCTTGCTGGTAAACCTATTGATTTGGGCGCAACTGTGACTTCAAAAGGTGTAAACTTTGCTGTATATAGTCAAAATGCCGAGCGCGTTGTATTAGATTTGTTCAATTCTGAAAAGGATAAGCAGCCTTATGCCTCAATTGAATTTGATTCTAAAAAGAATAAGACTGGAAGCGTTTGGCATATTTTTGTAGAAGGCTTAAAGCCAGGCGCTCTCTATCTTTACCGAGTAGACGGTCCTTACAATCCTCCTTTAGGCCACAGATTTAATTTTAACAAGTATCTTCTTGACCCTTATGCAAAGTGCCTTACAAACGGCTCTGTGTTTAAATCTTATAATCGCCAAAGGGAACTGGGGCTTGCTGGCATTGAAAATGGAAAACTTTCTGATTTGTCCGATTTTCCTAAGTGCGTTGTAATCGATGACGAAGATTTTGACTGGCAAGGCGATTGCCCGTTAAATTATCCTGCTTCAGAAACAATTGTTTACGAAGCTCATTTAAAAGGATATACAGCTTCTTCAACTTCAGGAGTTAGTCATCCTGGAACTTATAAAGGCTTTATCGAAAAAATTCCATACTTAAAAAAACTTGGCATAACGGCAGTCGAGTTTATGCCAATATTTGAATTTGACGAAAACGAAAACGGCAATATAAATCCAAAAACTGGTGAAAAACTAAAAAATTTCTGGGGCTATAGCACAATGGCGTTTTTTTGTCCAAAGGCTTCTTATGCTGCTGGCAAAGCTCCCGGTGCCCCGGTAAACGAATTTAAAGAACTTGTTCGCGAGATGCACAAGGCTGGAATAGAAGTTATCCTTGACGTTGTTTTTAATCACACTGCAGAAGGCAACGAGCACGGCTATACATTCAGTTTTAGAGGATTTGAAAATTCTGTTTACTATCTTTTGCCAGAAGACCATAAGCAGTATTACACAAATTTTAGCGGCTGCGGAAATTCTGTAAATGCAGCGCATCCTGTGGTTACAAGATTCATACTTGACTGTTTGCGCTATTGGGTTACAGAAATGCATGTAGACGGATTTAGGTTTGATCTTGCGGCGGAACTTTGCCGTGATCAGCAGGCTAGAATACAACCATTTCCTCATTTAATAAATGCTATAAGCGAAGATGCAATACTTTCTAAAACTACAATAATCGCAGAACCTTGGGATTGCGGAGGCGGTTATCTTTTAGGAGGATTTCCTGGCCACTGGAGCGAATGGAATGACAAATTCCGCAACGATTTGCGCCGCTTTATCCGTGGGGACGAAGGCGTTGTAACCGCTGCTGCCACAAGAATTGCAGGAAGCTCAGATCTTTTCAATCATCACGGAAGAAAGCCAAGCGCTTCTGTTAATTTTGTTACCGCGCACGATGGTTTTACTCTAAACGATCTTGTAAGCTACAATGGAAAGCACAACGAAGAAAACGGTGAAAATAATCGCGACGGTTCAGACGATAACAACTGTTACAACCATGGTTACGAAGGAATTACCGTAAATCCAAAAATTGAAAATCTTCGCGTAAAAAAAATAAAAAATTTTATATTAAGCTTGATGATTTCCCAGGGGATTCCAATGCTTTCTGCAGGCGATGAGTTTAGACGCACTCAAATGGGAAACAACAACGCCTACTGCCAGGACAATGAAATTTCTTGGGTTAATTGGAATTTGCTTGGAAAAAATACAGAAGTCTGGGATTTTACAGCAAAAGTAATAAATCTTCGCAAAGCTCATAAAGTTTTCCGCCGTACAGAATTCTTTTCTAGCTCAAAGCCAGAAATTGACTGGTTTAATAGCGAAGGAAAAACTCCTGACTGGTCAAAATTAAAGCGTTTTCTTGCATTCAGGCTTATGGGAAGTGCAAATTCTGAAAGTTCTGCTAGAGATAATGATTTTTATATTGCCGCAAATATGGATATGTACGATTTGACAATAACAGTTCCTTCTTGTTCAAAAGGAAAAAAATGGTACATGGTAGTAGATACTTCTATTATTGGTTCGGATTCTGTAAAAGAGCCGGGAACAGAAGAGCTTCTTACAGAACAGCAGCGATATGTGCTTCCTTCAGATAGTTTTATAGTCCTTATTGCAAAGTAGATATTGTCCTGATATTCTTTGCAATTGTTTACAATTGTTGAAAAAAACACTGTTAATTATTCAAAAAATATGTTATAGTCACTTACCTTTACTATATAGTTTGAAATTTAGTTTTTATAAAAGTTAAGTTTCAGTATTAGAAGATACCCTGGAGGTTAGTAAATGAAGTTTGACGCCGCAAAATTTAAAGAAAATCTTGAAGGACGTTTAAGAAGACAGTACGGAAAAGATATTTCTCAGGCAAACAAACATGATCTTTTTGATGCCGTGTCAGCATCCGCTCTTGAAGTTATTATGGAAAACTGGATGGCAACACGTCATGAATATGAAAAAAAGCCTGTAAAGCAGCTTTATTATCTTTCGGCAGAATTTTTGATGGGTCGCGCTTTAAGCAACAACCTTATTAATGCAGAAATTTCTGATCAGGTAAAAGAAGTTCTTAAGGGCATGAAAATTGACTTTGACATGATTGAAGATCAAGAGCCTGATGCCGGTCTTGGCAACGGAGGTCTTGGTCGCCTAGCAGCTTGTTTTTTGGATTCCCTTGCAACTCTTGACTATCCTGGACACGGATATGGTATTCGCTATCGCTATGGAATGTTTGAACAAAAAATTGAAAATGGCTATCAGGTTGAATATCCTGACAATTGGCTTGTTCACCGAGATCCATGGGAAATCAAACGAAGCGACCTTGCAGTTACTGTTAAGTTTGGTGGCAATATCGCTTATGGAAAAACTCCAGACGGCCGCGACCGATATTACATTGAAAACGCAGAAGAAGTTACAGCAACTCCTTACGATATGCCAATCGTTGGTTTTGGTACAGGGACTGTAAATACGCTTCGTCTTTGGCAAGCTTCTTCTCCTAATGGATTTGATTTGCAGCTTTTTAACAACATGGAATACAATCGTGCTGTTGAAAAACAAAACAGTGCGGAAAATGTAAGCGCTGTTCTTTATCCAAATGATTCTGGTCCAAGCGGAAAAACTCTTCGCCTAAAGCAGCAGTATTTCTTTAGTTCGGCATCTTTGCAGGATTTAGTACGTCACTATGTTGCTGATTATGGCACAGATTTTAGCAAATTTGCAGATCTTCATGTAATTCAATTGAACGATACACACCCTGTAGTTGCAATTCCTGAACTCATGAGAATCCTTATGGATGAATATTACGTAGGCTGGGATGACGCTTGGGATGTTGTAACTCACACATTTGCTTATACAAACCATACAATTCTTGCAGAAGCTCTTGAAAAGTGGCCGATAGAAATCTTCCAAGGCTTGCTTCCACGAATTTATCAGATTGTTGAAGAAATAAACCGTCGCTTTATGATTGAACTTCGCACAAAATATCCTAATGATTATGCTAAGCAAGGAAGAATGTCTATCATAAACAATGGAAAGGTTTATATGGCATGGCTTGCAATTCATGCGGGCTTTAGTGTAAACGGCGTTGCTGAACTTCATACAAGGCTCCTTAAAGAAAAAGAGCTTCACGACTGGTATGAAATGTATCCAGAAAAGTTCAACAATAAAACAAACGGTATTACACAGCGTCGATGGCTTCTTTCTGCAAACCCTGAGCTTGCTAAGTTTATTACTAAAAGAATTGGACACGGCTGGGAAAAAGATCTTACTAAACTTAAAGGTCTTGAAAAATTCACTTCTGATAAAGATTTAGAAGAACTTATTGCTATAAAAGATGCAAACAAACGCCGGCTTGCAGAATTCTTGAAGCATGCGCAAGGCGAAATGATTGATTCTGAAAGTATTTTTGACGTGCAAGTAAAGCGTTTGCACGAATATAAGCGCCAGCTTATGAATATTCTTCACATAATGTACGTTTATAACAAAATGCTTGAAGATCCTAGCTACAAGCCTGCTAAGAAGACTTATATCTTTGGAGCAAAGGCTGCTTCTGGCTACCGCCGCGCAAAGGCTATAATCAAACTTATAAACACTGTTGCAGAACGAATTAATAACGACCGACGTGTAAATGACAGGCTTCACGTTGTGTTTGTTGAAAACTACAGAGTTTCTGTTGCGGAAAAGATTTTCCCTGCCGCAGATATTTCTGAACAGATTTCAACTGCAGGGCTTGAAGCTTCTGGAACATCTAACATGAAGTTTATGGTGAACGGCGCTCTTACAATGGGAACTATGGACGGTGCAAACATCGAAATAGTTGAAAAAGCCGGAAAAGAAAATGCGTTTATCTTCGGTTTGCTTGCAGATGAAATTCTAAAAATCGAAGATGAACACACTTATAATCCTCAGGTTTACCTTGAAAGAAATCCTGGGCTTGCAAAAGTTGTTAATCAGCTTGTTGACGGTACTTATGATCCTTCTCACCAGATGTTTAAGGAGCTTTACGATTCTTTGGTATATGGAATTGAAGGTAACCGTGCAGATGTTTACTATGTTCTTGCTGACTTTGATGATTATTGCAGGGCTCAAAACGAAGCTGAAAAACTTTATGCTGACAAGAAAAAGTGGGCTAAAGCATGCTTGCTTAATATTGCGAATGCAGGAAAGTTCAGTTCTGACCGAACAATTGAAGACTACGTAAAGGATATTTGGCATTTAAAGAAATTGCCACGTCCTGTAGAAGGTTCTGTTGTTAGCCAGAGTGCTAAAAAATCTACAAAAAAGACAAAGTAAAAATCATTAAATACAAAAAAAGGCTATTCTAGATGTTTTCAACTTCTAGGATAGCCTTTTTTATAGGTTGCACATGGAGTGCAACCTTATCAAAATGCTTTTAAGAATTTTAAGCTGTTTTTTCAGATTCCATTGTTGGGTACTTGTCAAAGAATTTCTTTGTTTCGCGCGCTGCAACTCCGCTAAGAACTATAAGTGAAATACAGTTTGGCCAAGCCATAAGTCCATTTGTAATATCAGCGATTGTCCAAACCTGGCTGATTGTCATGTAAGGACCGATTGCAACTGCTAAGATGTATAGAATTCTGTAAATCATGACAAGCTTCATTTTTCCGTTTGAAAGATATTCCAAGCATCGTTCAGAATAGTAGTCCCAGCCAAGAATTGTTGTAAATGCGAAGAATACAAGACAAATCATAAGCAGGAACTGAACAGAATGTCCGTCGCCGCCTAGAACTGAATTAAATGCTTTTGTTGTAAGTTCAATTCCATTTGCGCCAGAAGTGTATGCCCCGGAAATTACGATTGAAAGTCCTGTCATTGTACAAACGATGATTGTATCGATGAATGTGCCTGTCATTGAAACAAGACCCTGAGCAACTGGCTCTTCTACTTTTGCAGAAGAGGCTGCAATAGCTGCAGAACCAAGTCCTGCCTCGTTAGAGAAAATACCACGCGCAATACCTTTCTGCATAGATTCTGTTATTGTTTTGAAAGTCCAGCCAGCGGCTCCACCGGCAACAGCTTTCCAACCGAATGCATTCTTGAAAATAATTACAAAAGCTTCTGGAATTTTTGTTGCGTTCATAACAAGCACGCTTACTCCAAGGAATACGTACAAAATTGCCATGAAAGGAACAAGAACCTGTGCTACCTTAGAAATTCTTTGAAGTCCGCCGATTATAACAAGAGCTGCAAAAATTGTTATAAGTGCACCTGCTATTACTGTTGCCCAGGAATAGCTGTTTCCAAAAAGTGTAAATGCAACGTGCTTTGTTTCTGGGTCAAAAGCATTTTTTACGGCAGAAGTAATTCCGTTTACCTGTGTGAATGTTCCTATTCCAAAAAGACCTACGCAAACACCGAAAATTGCAAAAAGAATAGCAAGCCATTTCCAAGAAAAACCTGTTCTTTCTTTCATGCCTTTTTCAATTGTAAAGAAAGGTCCGCCAAGAACGTGTCCGTCTGGTCTGTGTTCGCGGTATTTTACAGAAAGCATACATTCTGTGTATTTTGTTGCAATTCCTAAAAGAGCTGCGAGCCACATCCAAAAAAGAGCTCCAGGTCCGCCAGAAGCGATTGCTGTTGCAACTCCGACGATGTTTCCAGTTCCAATTGTTGCTGACAATGCAGTGCAAAGCGCGCCAAAACTTGAAACTTCTCCTTTTTCGCCTTCAGATTTTCTGAAGATAGATTTCATTGCACGTCCAAGCTTTCTGAACTGCATGCCACGCAATCGGACTGTTAGAATAATACCCGTTGCAAGAATAAGAATAATTGTTGGAAGTCCCCAGACGATGTCGTCTAGTTTGTTAAGAATTGTGTCGAACATATTGCATGTCCTTTAAAAAGAAATAAGAGCGAACATACTTGCGTATAATTCGCTCTCTAAAGAGTATAACAGGTGACGGTCTTTTGAATCGTTCTTTCTTTTTGCCCTGTCCCTTATGCCTGAGATATCAGTCTATATGACCTTAACCCTTCGGCGTCCTGCATAGAGCAGGAACTCTCCAGAGAATTATAATTGCAATCACGTTGCAACTATAACAATGCTATTCTATCAAAAAACTAATGCTTGTTCAATAAAATTGATTGTTGATGATAAAAAAAACTAGTATAATAGAAAATGTATGGAAAGTGTTGACTTTATTGTTGCGGGCGCAGGAGTCGCAGGTCTTTCTGCTGGAATTTATGGTTCTAGAGCGGGATTAAGAACCTTGGTTTTTGATATGTCGACTGTTGGCGGTCAAGCCCTTCAAATAGACAGCTGTGAAAATTATCCTGGAATTTTTCCTGCGGAAAGCGGGTTTTCTCTTGTTGAAAAAATGAAAAGCCAGGCGATAGAGTTCGGAGCGAAAATAATTCTTTCAAATGTGATTTCTATTCAAAAAAAAGAAAATTTATTCTTTGTAAAAACAAAAGATGAGGAATTTTGTTCTAAAGCTTTGTGTTTTGCTTCTGGCTCTGAACACAAAAAGTTAAACATTTCTGGCGAAAAAGAATTTCGGGGACGTGGAGTTTCTTACTGTGCTGTTTGCGATGGTCCGTTTTTCAAGAATAAAGATGTGCTAGTTGTAGGTGGAGGCGATTCCGCTTGCAGCGAGGCTCTTTTCCTTTCTAAAATTGCATCTTCAGTTACGATTGTTCACCGAAGAAGTTCCTTTAGGGCGCAAAAGAGTCTTGTTGAACGTATAAAGTGCAACGAAAAAATAAAGCTTGTCTTTGATAGCGTCTTAACCAGAATAAACGGCTCTTTAAAAGTTGAATCTGTTGAAATTGAAAACGCTGTTACAAAGCAAAAAACAGAACTTTTGACTGCTGCGGTTTTTGTCTGTATTGGAATGCAGCCGCAGTCATCAATATTGGATTTTGTTGAAAAAGATTCTTTAGGCTATATTGTTACTGACGAAAATATGGAAACTTCTGAAAGAGGGCTTTTTTGCGCAGGCGATGTGCGTTCAAAGCCGTTGCGTCAAATTGTTACAGCGGCAAGCGATGGCGCGATTGCCGCTTTTTCTGCTGAAAAATACATTTCTTCTTTATAGGTTTGCGTTGAAAATCTATTCATCGGCTTTATGGAGGCATAGAATGAAAAAAATATTATCGCTTTTTTTTGTGGCTTTTGTTTTTTTTGCAAAGAATTCTATGTTTTCATTAGAAAATCAGGCAATCTTCAGAGATTATGAAAGCGCTTCTAAAAATCTTCCTGAAAACATAGATTTTTGGAGCGACTATCCGAGTGAAACTTTGGCAAAGGCTTTAGTTGCTAGGATGTCTAACGAAGAACTTTTAAGCCAAATTCTTATGTTTGGATGGGCTGGATCCGAGCCTGATAATTTGCTTTATCAGTGGGTTGGCGGGCGCGGCTTAGGCAGTGTAAAAGTTTTTGGCTGGAACACTGATGATATAAATTTGGTTGCAAAATCTATTTCTAGTTTGCAAAAAAGCGCTGCGGCAAGGCGTTTTAAGATTCCTTTGTTTGTCGCAACTGACCAGGAAGGCGGCTGGATTAGGCACGTAAAAGGCGAAACTGCTGTTACACCTGGCAACATGGCGATTGGTTCTAGCGGTTACCCTGTTGACGCTTGGTATTCTGCTTATTACATAAGCAAAGAGATTAAGGCTTTAGGAATAAACATGAACTTTGCTCCTACGGTGGATCTTTTTACAAATCATGATTCTACAATAATTGGAACGCGTTCTTTTGGCGATAATCCTGAAAATGCTGGAATTTTAGGCGCGGCTTGGGCGAATGGCAGTCAAACTGCTGGCGTTATTCCAACAGTAAAGCACTTTCCAGGTCATGGTGATACACAGTACGACAGTCACATTCATCTTCCAGAGATTCAGATTGACTTTGAAACTTTTGAAAACCGCGAGCTTGTTCCATTTAAGTATCTTATAAAAGAAAATGTTCCTGCAGTTATGAGCGGCCACTTAAGTTTTCCTGAAATAGACAAATCTGGAGCGCCTGCAAGCCTTTCAAAATATTTTCTTACAGAACTTTTAAGAAATCGGCTTGGCTTTGACGGACTTATAATTACAGACGACATGATGATGAATGGAGCTACAACTTATGCTGGCTCTGTTTCAAATGCTTTTAGAATGGCAATTGAAGCTGGCAACGATATTGTAATTTCTTCTACAACAGCACGGCTTGGCGAATCTCTTTGGACTAATAACCTTTCCCTTATGGAAAAAGATTTGGATTTTTTAGAGCGTGTAAAGGATGCCGCTTTTAGAGTTATTAAGGCTAAACTAGAATATTTTAAAAATAACAATGCAGCTCCTCTTTATCCTAATGCTTCTACGATTTCTAATTATATTCCAGATAAAGAAGGCAAAAAATTCTTTTTAGAGCAGGCTTGCCGTTCGATTGCTGTGTACAAAAAAACTTATCTTCCATTAAAAAATGAAGATGCTGGAAGAGTTTTGCTTTGCGGAAGCATTAATTCTTTTTTTGCAGAAGGAAAAAAACGCTATTCAAACAATGGAATTTTTACTTTTAGTTTAGAAATGGGACCAAACGAAACGGCATGGCGTTCGCAGGATGTAAAGAATTATACTTCAGGCTATGACACAATAATTGTTTTGGTAAATAATGAGCGAAGCGCAACAGTTGCTAAGGCTCTAAAGGATTCTGGAAAGAAAGTAATTGTGTTTTCTATAATGACGCCAACATATTCATTCCCTTTAGATTTTGCCGATGATATTTTGCTAGGCTACAGTTGGTCTGACTACACAATTCAAGCAATGTTTGGCGCTCTTGCAGGGGAATTTGAACCAAAGGGAAAACTTCCGTTCGAGGAATAGAGTGAAAACCGAGTTTTAAAAATCAGGTATTTCTTTCTTTTTTGTGTATCTAAAATCTTTTGGATGGGTGTTTGGTCTTAAGCCAGCAATCCGTTCGTTTTCTGCTTGAAGCTGTTCTTTTATCATTTGCTTAAAAACATTCATCATAGGCTCTGGATTTGCATCTTTGTTTGCAAGGTTTACAGTTTGCAATTCTTTTATAAGATAGTAGCAAGTTTCTATTGTAGAAATGCACTGCGGCGTGGGTTCTCTTTTAAATGTGAATATTGAGCGGTAGTCGCCTGCAAATGAAAATTTTGGCAAGTCCATTAAAAATTCATTTTTTTTGATTATTGAACGCGAGCAAGACCAGGTAGAATCGATTATTATAGCTAAAATTTTTCGGCCGTTCACTGTTTGCGTAAAGTTTTCTTGTTTTACAGTCCAGGCATCTTCTGAAGGATATAAAAGGACTGGAAAATATTCTTTTGAGGATAGAAGTTCGTTTAAGCGTTTGTTCTGCGTAAAATCTATTCCTTCAAAAATTTCGCAATCTTTTAGAGAAATCTTCGTAAGCCTCCCAGTGCCTGTTCGCTGTTTTTTTGCTTCTTTTATGTGCATAAGAAGAACAAATTTTATTCCAGAATCTATTTCCTGTGTATATTTGCAAAGGCAGCAAGTTGAAGGGCGAAAACATCGCGGACATCTAATACTCATGCTTTTATTTTATCAAAAAAATATATAAAAATCGATACATTGAATTAGCCCGCACTTCGTTTGAATTGGTTTGGGTTGCTATGCAACCTTAATCCTTCTTATCGCACAA
>DJRF01000025.1:159912-217778 GCA_002437725.1 Treponema sp. UBA6367 | reverse complement strand
TTGTAAATTCGCTTACGCTTTTGTTCATTTTCCTAAAAACTCGAAGTTTTCGTAGTTAGCAATAATTAACTTGTTTTTTTGTTATTTGTTTTATATATTTTTAGCATATTCAGATTGAGAAAAAAGAGAGTGTTTTTTTAAATTTGCTTTAAAGCCTTTTATGAGAGGAAGATATGGGTAATATTATAATTGTAGCCATCCTTATAGCGCTTGTTTTAATTGCACTAAAGCCAGCTGTAAAACACTTTCAAGGGAAAGGGAGCTGCTGCGGAGGAGGAACTGACTGTTCAATTCCTTCAAATGAACGCTCTGAAAGCTGCGGGCAATTGAAAAAAAACAGCGTTATTGACCAAAACTCTCCAACAATGCATTTTTCTGTTTCTGGAATGAGCTGCGCCGCTTGCAGTGCTCGTGTGGAAAAAGCCGTTTCTTCTGTGCCGGGTGTAACTTTTGTAAGCGTAAACCTTCTTACAAAGTCTATGGAAGTGCAAGGTTCTGTTAGTGCGGATGCTATAAAAAAAGCTGTAAAAAATGCTGGCTATGGTGCAAGACTTAAAAAGTCTGGAACTCAAATAGAATCTTCTGACAGTGAGTTAAAAAAGCTTGTTCTAGATTTGCTCTTTTCTATTTTCTTTTTAGTTCCTCTTATGTATGTTTCTATGAGCCGCAATAAAAATTATTGGTTGCAACCGCTTTTTGCTGCGTTGGTAATAGCTATAAACAGGCGATTCTTTGTTAATGGCGTAAAAGGAGTCCTTCATAAGGCTGCAAATATGGACACTTTGGTTGCTTTAGGTAGCGGTGTATCTTTTTTGTGGAGCTGCTGGGCATTATATAAAAAAGACTATATGGATTTATATTTTGAAAGTTCCGCAATGATTTTGACTCTTATAACTGTCGGCAAGGTTTTGGAATCATATTCTAAAGGAAAGACAACCAGCGCCTTGAAAGGTTTGATGAATCTTGCTCCAAAAAAAGCGTTTGTTCTTATAGATGGAAAAGAAGTTGAAGTTCCTGTTGAAAAAGTGGAGGTGGGACAGCATTTTGTTGTTCGCGGAGGAATGAATATTCCTGTTGATGGAATAGTTGTAAGCGGCTGCGCAAGCGTTGATGAATCTAGTCTTACCGGTGAAAGTGTTCCTGTAGAAAAATCTGCAGGCTGTGAAGTTAGCGCAGGAACTGTCAATCTAAACGGTTTTATTGAATGTAAAGCGGTTCGCGTTGGAAAAGACACAACTTTAAGTGAGATTATAGCGATGGTGGAAAATGCTTCTAGTTCAAAAGCTCCGGTTTCAAGGATTGCTGATAAGGTTAGCGGAATTTTTGTGCCGTTTGTAATTTGCGTTTCTGTTTTGACCCTTGCAGTGTGGCTTTTAGTCGGACAGACTGTTCCATATTCGCTTGCAAGAGCTATAAGCGTTCTTGTTATAAGCTGCCCTTGCGCGCTGGGGCTTGCGACCCCTGTTGCAATTATGGTAGGAAATGGCGTTGCCGCAAAGAATGGAATTTTATTTAAAACGGCGGCAAGTCTTGAAGCAACTGGAAAAGCTCAAATTGTAGCGCTTGATAAAACTGGAACTATAACAAAAGGAAAGCCGGAAGTTGTGGAAATTGTTTGTTCTAATGGAATTACTCAAAAAGAATTGATGACGCTTGCCTACAACCTTGAAAAAAATTCTGTTCACCCTTTGGCTCAGGCTGTATGCGAAAAAGCGATTGCTTTGGGTTTTGCAGATTCTGTTTCAATTTCAGACTTTGAAGAAATATCGGGAAAAGGTGTTCGCTGCATTGTAGATGGCGAGGAATTGTGGGGTACTTCTGCGAAAGATTCTGGTTTAGACATGGCAAAAAAAGGTCTTACTCCAATAGAATTTAGAAAAGGAGACCGGCTTTTGGGAATTTTAGGCATAGCAGATGTCGTTCGTCCGGATAGTAAAGGTGCTGTTGAAAGGTTGCACAAACTTGGAATAAAAGTAGTTATGCTCACAGGAGATAATTCAATTACAGCGCAAGCCATTGCAAATCAAGTTGGAATAGACTCTGTTATTTCAGAAGTGCTGCCAAGCCAAAAAGCTTCAAAAATTGAAGAATTAAAAAAAGATGGCAAGGTTTGCATGGTTGGCGATGGTATTAACGATGCGCCTGCGCTTACGGTTGCTGACGTGGGAATTGCAATAGGCGCTGGAACAGATATTGCCGTAGATGCGGCTAGCGTTGTGCTTATAAAAAATTCTTTGAGCGATGCCGTTGAAGCGCTGCGTTTGAGCAAAGCCACCATAAAAAATATTCATCAAAATTTGTTTTGGGCGTTCTTCTACAACGTTTTGTGCATACCGCTTGCAGCCGGTTGCTATGTGCATGCTTTTGGCTGGGCATTGAATCCTATGATAGGAGCTGCGGCAATGAGTTTGAGCAGTTTTTTTGTAGTCATGAACGCATTGCGTTTAAACTTTTTTAAAAAAGGAAGATAAAGTTTAATAAGATTTGACCTTTCAGTCTATAATTGAGGTGTTTTATGAAAAAATTGTTAAAAATTGAAGGAATGATGTGTTCTCATTGCGAAAAGCACGTAAAAGAAGCTTTGGAAAACATTCAGGAAGTGCAAAAGGCAAAGGTTGATTATAAAAAAGGAATTGCAGAGCTTGCTTTAAAATCAGAAATCCCTGAAGAAATCTTGCAAAAGGCTGTTGAAGAAGCTGGTTACAAAGTTGTTTCATAAACTTTATAAATAGCCCGAATTTCGAGTTTTTTGTAAATTGTGAAAAAAACGCTTTCAGCGACTTTCCAAGGTTTGTTTACTAACCCTTGCTACAGATGGTTGTGCTCGCACTTCGTTTGAATTGGTTTGGGTTGCTCTATGCAACCTTAGCTGTTCTTATCGCACAAAATCTTCACAAATTGCAAATTCGCTTACGCTTTTATTCTTTTTCCTAAAAACTCGACATTCGGGCTATTCGGGCTAAATAACAGTTGCTAAAGATTCTAAAAAGATGTATTTTTGTAAAACTCATTAAAAATGTTTGAAAATCCATGATTTTTAAATTTTTTCGATGTCTTTATAATGTCTTTCAGACTGTCGGACATTCCAAATATACAAGACAACTAAAAAGTTCTCTTTCGGAAGTTACTTATGTATAAGCCAGAATTATTAAACTGTTTAAAAGGTTACAATGGAAAATCTTTTTTAAGAGATTTTATTGCAGGTATAATTGTAGGAATTGTTGCTCTTCCGCTTTCTATTGCTTTTGCGATTGCTAGCGGCTGCAGTCCAGAAACCGGCCTTTACACGGCTATAGTTGCTGGATTTTGTATTGCGGCTTTTGGCGGAACGCGTTGTCAAATAGGCGGTCCGACAGGTGCTTTTACAGTTATAATTTATGCCATAGTAAACAATCCTGAATTGGGGATGAGCGGTCTTGCAACGGCGACCGTTCTTGCAGGATTTATTTTAATCCTCTTAGGCGCGTTCAAGCTAGGCGGTCTTGTAAAGTTTATTCCGTATACCATAGTTGTTGGATTCACGGCAGGGATTGCTGTTACGATTGCAACTGGCCAGCTCTGCGACTTTTTTGGATTATCGCCAGTTTTTCCTATGAAAATTTTAGGAGCCGAATATGAAAAAATGCCAGGCGTTTTTGCTGGGAAAATTTTAGTTTTTGCAAAATCTCTTTCAACAATAAATTGGTATTCCTTTATAATAGCTTTTGTTTGCCTTGTAATTCTATTTGTTTGGCCTAAAATTACTAGGAAAGTGCCGGGAAGCCTTGTGGTAATTCTTTTAGCGACTGTTGTAAATCTTATTGTTATGCATTTTTGCAAGGATAACCAATTTTTTTATACTGATTTAATTGGTGACCGTTATAAAATTCCGTCCAGCTTGCCAAAACCAGCTCTTCCAGATTTTCACCTTTCTACAGTAAGAACGGTTTTCCCTACAGCGTGTTCAATCGCCATTCTTGCAGCTATAGAATCTTTGCTTTCCGCAGTAGTTGCTGACGGCATGATTGGTTCAAAGCATGATTCAAACAATGAGCTTATAGGTCAAGGGATTGCAAATATTGTTTCCCCTTTGTTTGGAGGGCTTCCAGCAACGGGGGCAATTGCACGGACTGCGACAAATATTAATAACGGCGGAAGAACTCCTGTTGCAGGCATGATTCATGCGGTAGTTTTGTTTTTAATTGTTGTGTTTTTTGGAAAATACGTCGAATACATTCCACTTTCTGCGCTCGCGGCTGTTCTTATTCAAGTCGCATGGAATATGGCAGGTATTCCCGCTATAAGAGCTCTTTTAAAAGGGCAGAAATCTGATATATGCGTTTTAACTGTAACTTTTTTAATAACAGTTTTTGTTGACCTGACTTATGCAATTGGAGTTGGACTTATTTTTGCGGCTTTCTTCTTTATCAAAAAAATGATTGATTTAAGCCAGGTGGAAACCAAGGAAAAGTCGATTATTGCAGGAATTACTGGCGACGGCTACAAAGAAATGCTTGAAGTTCCAAAAGGTGTTCTTGTTTATGAAATTGATGGTCCTTTGTTTTTTGGAACTGTTCGAAAGTTTGAAATGGCAAGCGAGCGAGCCGGTGCGGACAATAAAGTTCTAGTCTTAAGAATGAAGAATAACCGCTATCTTGATGCCGGCGGAATAAACGCTCTAATGCAGTGCAAAACTGCTTGCGACAGAAAAGGTGTAAAAATAATCCTTAGCGGAGTTCAGGAGCAGCCGATGAAACTTTTGAACAAAAGCGGATTTTTGCAAGTTCTAGGAAAAGAAAACGTGTTTTCCAGCATAAACGAGGCGATGAGCCGCGCAAAGGAGCTTGCCTTATGATTTTAGTTTTATAATCCTTTGATTTTCGCTTCCTCTAAATTCTAGCATGAGGTTTTTCTGTTCAAGAATGAAAGGCCCGTCTACAAGCGTGTCTATGCAGCTTAACATTCTGTCTGTGTATTCAGTGTGTTTTTTGCCACCTTTTTGAAGGTCTTTTTCAAGCTCATAGCCAGTCCAGCACCAAATATCTTTGCTAGGAAAAATTTTCTTTAATTTTTCAAGAAAAGGCGCAAGGACTTTTTGGTTTTCTTCTTCAAAAGGTTCCCCTCCAAGTAAGGAAAATCCTTTTATGTAGCTTGGCTTTAGGGCCTCGATTATTTGATTTTCTGTTTCGGCAGTAAAGTCTTTGCCAAAGTTAAAATCCCATGTCTGCGGCTGAAAGCAGCCTTTGCAGTGGTTTCTACAACCGCTGACAAAAAGGCTGACTCTTACGCCTTCTCCGTTCGCCACATCTGTAGTTTTTATATTTCCGTACTTCATTTTATTGCGGCTATAGGTGAAGAACCCTTTCTTTGATTTCTTGTGTCCGGCCTTGGTTCCAATACTGTGTTCCAATGTAGCCGCAAGTTCTGCGGGCAACATTCATTGTTGCCTGGTCGCGGTTTCCGCATTGTGGACATTCCCAAATAAGTTTTCCGTCATTGTCTTTTATTATTTGAATTT
Source organism: Treponema sp. UBA6367 (assembly GCA_002437725.1). Taxonomy (GTDB): domain Bacteria; phylum Spirochaetota; class Spirochaetia; order Treponematales; family Treponemataceae; genus Treponema_D. The sequence goes on along the minus strand of DJRF01000025.1, from coordinate 212,281 downwards.
CGCCAGTAAAACCGCACTTTTGGCAACAATCAGACTTTGTATTCAATTCTGCGTACATTATATTTTCGTAAATGTGCTTTAGAACCGCAATCACGGCTGGAATATTGTTTTCCATGTTTGGAACTTCTACATAACTTACAGCTCCTCCTGGAGAAAGTTCTTGGAACTGGCTTTCAAATGAAAGTTTTTTAAATGCGTCAATTTCTTCAGTAACATGGATATGATAACTGTTTGTAATGTAGTTTTTGTCCGTAACGCCAGGAATTTCACCGAATCGACGTTTTAAACATTTTGCGAACTTGTAAGTTGTGCTTTCAAGCGGTGTTCCGTAAAGGCTGAATGCTATTGAAGATTCTTGCCTCCACTTTGCGCATGCTTCATTCATGTGCTTCATTATTTCAAGGGCAAAAGGAGTCGCGCTCGGATCTGTGTGAGGTTTTCCCGTCATGTAGCGGACACATTCGCAAAGTCCCGCGTAACCAAGCGAAATGGTGGAATATCCATTGTAGAGCAGCTTGTCGATAGTTTCGCCTTTTTCAAGCCTGGCAAGCGCGCCATTTTGCCAAAGAATTGGAGCAACGTCGCTCGGCGTTCCCAAAAGCCTGTTGTGCCTAGCCATCAATGCCCGGTGGCAAAGTTCTAGGCGTTCGTCAAAAATCTTCCAGAACTTTTCTTTATCTTTGCCAGAAGAACAGGCTACGTCCACTAAGTTTATGGTTACAACTCCCTGATTAAATCTTCCGTAAAATTTCGGGCGGCCAGTTTCATCCCTGTAGACTGTAAGGAATGAACGGCAACCCATGCAAGGGTAGCAGTTGCCTTCCTTTAATTCAAACATTTTCTTTTCTGAAATATAGTCTGGAACAAGGCGGCGGCTAGTGCATTTTGCAGCAAGTTCTGTAAGGTAAAAATATTTTGAGCCTTCTTCGATATTATCTGGTTCAAGAACGTAAATAAGTTTAGGGAATGCTGGCGTTACCCAGTAACCTTTTTCGTTTCTTACGCCTTTGTATCTCTGTTTTAAAACTTCTTCGATTATAAGCGCAAGGTCGGCTTTTTCTTGTTCGTTTTTAGCTTCGTTTAAATACATAAAAACTGTTACGAACGGACTTTGCCCATTGGTAGTCATAAGGGTAACAACTTGGTACTGGATGGTTTGCACTCCGCGGGTGATTTCGTCGGCAAGACGGCGTTCAACTATTCTGTCGAACTGCTCCTTTGAAAATTGAACGCCAGTTTCTTCTACTGTAAGATTTAATTCTTTTATAAGTTTTTTTCTGCTGACTTCAACAAAAGGCGCCAGGTGTGTAAGCGAAATTGACTGTCCGCCGTACTGGCTTGAAGCAACCTGCGCAATTATCTGAGTGGCAATATTGCAAGCCGTAGAAAATGAATGAGGAGTGTCAATCTTTGTTCCGCTGATTACAGTTCCATTTTGAAGCATGTCTTCAAGGTTTACAAGGTCGCAGTTGTGCATGTGCTGAGCAAAATAGTCTGCATCGTGGAAGTGAATTATCCCTTCGTTGTGAGCCTGAACAATGTCTTCTTCGAGCAAGAACCGCTTTGTTATGTCTTTTGAAACTTCGCCTGCCATGTAGTCGCGCTGTACGCTTACAACAGTTGAATTTTTATTTGAATTTTCCTGCTTTACTTCTTCGTTGCAACATTCAAGAAGAGAAAGAATCTGCTTGTCGGTGGAGTTGTGCTTTCTCATAAGAGCGTGGCGGTAGCGGTAAGTAATGTAAAGTCTTGCAATGTTAAATGCTCCGATGCGCATAAGCTCGGTTTCTACCATATCTTGAATGGCTTCTACGTTCAGTTGAACTTTGCTAGCGTGGCAAGTGTCAGAAACTTTGCCAGCTACTGCCTGAATATATTCTTCTGAAAGGCGCTCATTTTCTTGAACTGCAGAATTTGCTTTTTCGATTGCAGTTACAATTTTCCGTATGTCAAAGATTGCTTCTTCGCCATTTCTTTTTATAATCTTCATTTTTCCCCACCTTATTTTTATATTTATTTATTTTTCTAAAAGTTCGAAGCTTAGGCTGCTAAGAATTTCTTGTTAATGACAAAAACACTAATAGTGTATTTTTGAAAATACATAAAAAATCAGACACTATATATAGCGTCTGACAGTTATAAGTCTACTATTACTAATATTTTAGGTCAATATGATTTTAGATTAAATTTGCTTTTATTTTATTTTTCTGAAGCAGAGAATAAAACGTTCAAAAATTGGATTTTGCTTAAAGATTTTCTTTTAAAAGGATTTGCCCTTAATCTTCATTAACTTAAAAAAAGTCATTATACTTGTAAAACTATGTCTGGATTTTATGATTTTTATGATGTGGCTGTAGTTGGCGCCGGCCATGCAGGAATAGAAGCCGCTTTAGCCTGTGCTAGAATGGGACTAAAGACCCTTGTTGTAACGCAAACTCCTGATGCAATTGGAAGAATGAGCTGTAATCCAAGCATTGGAGGAATTGCAAAAGGAAATATTGTTCGCGAAATAGATGCGCTCGGCGGCGAAATGGCAAAAATAATCGACCGCTCGATGATTCAGTTTAGGTTATTAAATAAAAGTCGCGGTCCTGCAGTTCAAGCGCCTCGTTCTCAGGCAGATAAAATTGTTTATTCTCAGATTGCACGAAAAACTTTGGAGACAACAGAAAATCTTTTTACGTTGATGGATACAGTTATCGACATTCTAACGGTGGCTTCAGAAACTCCTCTTCCGCCTGATTCAGACAGCAGCGCGGAAAAAGGTTCTATTCCAGGTGAAAAGCGGGGATTTAGCTCTGAAAGTTCGGGTAAAGATTTTGTTTCAAAGGCTGCGATTAGCGGAATGCGCCAAAAAGTAACAGGCATAGTGACAGAACGCGGAAGAATTATTCCTGTGCGAGCAGTAGTTCTTACAACAGGAACCTTTTTAGGCGGAAGAATTTTTATAGGAGAATACGATGCTCCTTGTGGAAGAATTGGAGAAACCGCTGCGTTCGGACTTACAGAAAGTTTGCATCGATTAGGATTTACAACTGGAAGACTTAAAACTGGCACTCCGCCTAGGATTTTAAAAAGAACAATAGATTTTTCAAAGTTAGAAGAAAACGATGGCGACAGTGAAGTTGTTCCGTTTAGCTTTAGTACGCAAAAAGTGGAGCGGCCTATGGTTCCTTGCTACGTGGCTTACACAAACGAAGCCACTCACGGAATAATTCGCAAAAATATTAACCGTTCTCCATTGTACAGCGGAAAAATTAGCGGCATAGGTCCGCGCTATTGCCCTTCAATCGAAGATAAAGTCATGAGGTTTGCAGAACGAAACCGCCATCAGATTTTTGTAGAGCCAGAAGGACTTGAAACTGACGAAGTTTATTTAAATGGACTTTCTTCGTCTTTGCCGGAAAGCGTTCAAGATGCATTTTTGCACACGATGAGCGGTTTTGAAAACGCAGTGCAAAGCCGGCCGGGTTATGCTGTTGAATATGACTATGTTGAGCCGACACAGCTTTATCCTTCTTTGGAAACAAAACGGGTTGCTGGACTTTTTAATGCGGGGCAAATAAATGGCACTAGCGGTTACGAAGAGGCTGCCGGTCAAGGAATTGTCGCTGGAATTAACGCCGCTCTCTACTCAAGAGCCCATAAGCGGTTGTGCGGGCCGCTTGCAAAGCTTCCTGAAGATTTAAATGGAACTCCTGTAAGCGCAGAACCTGGCTGTTTTATGCCAAAAGCTGTTATGAGCGCGGCAGAACTTAATCAGTTTGCGCAGATAAGCAATAGAATTACAGATTCTTTGAACGAATTTGAAAAAAAATCGCAGCAGGCAGCAGGATTTAACAATTTTTATAAAATTCCAGAATGGAATGCCCTTGTGCTCGGGCGCGACGAAGCGTATATAGGCGTTCTTATAGATGATCTTGTAACGCTTGGAACAAAAGAGCCTTACAGAATGTTTACGGCTAGGGCAGAGTATCGCTTAAAACTTAGGCATGATACAGCAGACAGGCGGCTTTCAAAGTATGCGTGCGAAGTTGGATTAAAATCTCGTTCAGATTTAGAAAAGGTTGAAGCAAAATATGCTCAGATTGACGAAATTGTTGCTCAGCTTTTAAAAAAGCCAGATATGGAAAATCCCGGATACCCGGATTCTGTTTGGCAAACGGCTTTAGTTGATTTTAAGTATAAATACTACATTGAAAAACAAGATAAACGTGTAGAAAAAATGCACAAAATGGAAAATGTTCGTATTCCAGTAGATTTTGATTACAGCGCTGTCGCTTCTTTAAGCGCGGAAAGCCGCACAAAGCTTGAAAAAGTAAGGCCTTTAACCTTAGGTCAGGCAGAACGCATAAGTGGAATAAGAAACAGCGACATCATGCTGCTTATGGTTTATTTAACTTGAATGTAGCGTTTTGCAAAAAGAACAAAAGCGCAAGCGAATTTATAATTTGTGAAGACTTTGTGCGATAAGAACAATTAAGGTTGCGTAGCAACCCAAATCTGTCCAAGTGAAACACGAGCACAACCGTCTGAGCAAATTATAAATTCGCTGAAAGCGTTTTTTTAAATTTATAAAAACGCTGCATTCAAGCTAAAAATGTTCTCTATCATAAAAAAGTTTTTTGCAATATAATTTGCTCATGAAAACAAATGACATTTTAGAACGAAAAGATATTCCTGCAAAAGACAAGTGGGATTTATCTTCTTTATACAAATCTGATTCAGAATGGGAACAAGACTTAAAAGAACTTTTTCCATTAATAGAAAAAATTGGCGATTTTAAAGGCAAGTTGTCAGAATCTAGCCAGAGTTTGCTAAAAGCCTTAGAAGTCCTGGAACAAGCGGATTTAAAACTTGAAACAATTTACAATTACGCAAGCCTTCAGCACAGCTCAGATGAAAATGATTCTTCTGCAAAAAATAAAGTTGGACGCGCGATGATGGCTTACACGGATTTTTCAGAAAAAACAAGTTTTTTTGAGCCAGAACTTCTTTCCATTGAAGATTCTAAAATTGAAGAGTGGAAAAATCTTCCTGAATTTTCAGATTATAAAATTTTTATTGAAAAAATTCTTCATTCAAAGCCTCATGTTTTAAGCGAAAAGGAAGAGCGGATACTTTCTCTTCAATCTCAGTGCGCTCAAACTTCAGAATCTACTTACAGCGTCCTTGAAAACGTAGATATGAATGGCGAACTCGGCGCAATCGAAACTCCAGAAGGAAAAAAACAGCTTACCGCAAGCACTTTCGTGCAGCTTCTGCACCACAAAAATAGAGATGTCCGCAAAGCAGCTTACAAACAGTATTATTCCAAGTTTGAAAACTATCAAAATACAATCGCCAGCCTTTACGCAGGCAGCGTAAATCAAGACATCTTTATTGCAAAGGCAAGGCATTATAATTCTAGTCTGGAAGCTGCTCTTTATTCGAACAAGGTTCCGCAGTCAGTTTACACAAATCTTATTGAATGTGTTCACAAAAATCTTCCGGCTTTGCACAAATATTATGCGCTGCGCAAAAAAGTTCTGGGACTGGAAGAGCTTTATCACTACGATGTTTATGTTCCTATTGTAAAGGACGTGCAGGTTGAAGTTCCCTACGAAGAAGCTGTTGAAATCTGTAGGAACGCGCTTTCTCCTTTGGGAAAGGAATATACAGACCGTCTTTGCAATGGACTTTTGAATGGCTGGGCGGACCGCTATGAAAACAAAGGCAAACGCTCTGGAGCTTTTTCTAGCGGAACGTACAAGGGCGACCCGTATATTCTTTTAAACTATAAGTCCGATTTGCTGCGAGATGTTTATACAATGGCTCACGAAGGCGGACACAGCATGCACTCCTGGTATTCCGTGCATAACAATCCGTATATGCAGTATAATTACACAATCTTTGAAGCGGAAGTTGCCTCTACGTTTAACGAGCAGCTGGTGTTTGAATATCTTTTGAAAAACGCAAAAGATAAAAAAATGAAGGCATTCTTGCTTTCAATGCGAGTGGACGATGTGCTTGCGACGCTTCACAGGCAGACAATGTTTGCAGAATATGAACTGCAGACCCATCAGCTTGTAGAAAATGGAACTCCTCTTACAGCGGAGGTTTTGCGAAAAACTTACAGAAAATTGCTGGAGCTTTATTTTGGTCCTCAAATGCATTTTGAACAAAACAGCGACCTTGAAGCATTTAGAATTCCTCACTTTTATACGGCGTTTTACGTTTATAAATACGCAACAGGAATAAGCGCGGCAATGGCTCTTGCGCAAAGAGTTTTGAACGGCGGAAATACTGAACGAGAAGACTACTTTAAGTTTTTAAAATCAGGAGGAAGCAGGTATCCTATAGAAAGTTTAAAAGTTGCTGGCGTGAATATGGAAAGCACAGCTCCAGTTCAGGCTGCTTTAGATGAGTTTGAAAAAATGGTAAATCAGCTTGAACAGATTTTAACACAAGTTTAATTCTGTTTTTTTTAAGAGCGGTTTTCAATCTTCTAAAGTTTTAATGCTTTTATGCCGATATATCTAAAGTAGAAGTTTTTGAAGAAATAACTTAAAAGTCAGTTTAGTGTAGATATTTTCTTTAGACTTTTATGGGAGCAAATATATGAATCGTGACGATTTTTTTAAACTAATGAAATCTGTTCCAAAGGCAGAAATTCATCTTCATATTGAAGCTGTTCCGTCAATTGAATCGATAAAGGCTTTGTATAAAAAAGCTAATGGCGTTCAAATGACAGAAAAAGAAATAAAAGAACTTTTTACCTATGAGGATTTAAATGGTTTTATTCAGGCTTTTCTAAAAGTTCAGGATTTGTATAAAACCGTAGATGATTTTGACTATATTTTTGACGATTTGGCAAAGTATTTAGTAGAAAACGGAATTGTCTACACAGAAGCATTTTTTGCTCCGACTTCATTTTTAAAACGTGGTTTTAAATATCCAGAAATGGTAGAAGTCTTTACAAAAAAGATTGAAGAAATCAAAGAAAAATACGGAATAACTGTAAGACTTTTGATGGACGTAAGCAGGACTTTTGGCAGCGAAAATGCAATGAGCAATTTGAACCTTCTTGAAAAATATCCTTGTCCTTACATAATAGGAATCGGACTTGGAGGAGCGGAAAGCAAAGGTCCTGCAAAAGAATATATACCTGTTTTTGAAAAAGCTATTGAAAGAGGATTGTGCGTTGTGGCTCACGCTGGCGAAGACGTTGGTCCAGAATCAATCAGAGATGCTGTAGAGTTCCTTCATGTTTCAAGAGTAGGACACGGAATAAGCGCCGCTCAAGACGAATCTTTAATGGAAGAGCTTAAGAATAAAAAAATTGTTCTTGAAGTTTGTCCTACAAGCAATGTGTTTACTAAAAAATTTGTAAAATCCATAGCGGAACATCCTATAAGATTGTTTTTTAACAGAGGACTTTTTGTTACTGTGAATACAGATGATCCGGTTTTTTTTAAGACTTCGCTTTTGGAAGAGTATTGGAAATTACATTCTCAAGCTGGCTTTTCTATGCAAGAGATAAAAGTCCTTTTAAAGAACAGTTTTAATGCCCTTTTTATTTCTGAAGAAGAAAAGCAAAATTGGTGCAATAAAATTGACGCATTTATTTAAAAATGACGGAATTAGAAAAATACTATAACAAGTTCAATGAAGATCACAGGCTGACAACTAGGCATGGAATTGTTGAATTCACAACAACGATGAAATACATTCATCAGGCTGCAGAAAATTTTGCTGCTCCAAAAATACTTGATGTGGGAGCTGGAACGGGGCGTTATTCTTTGGCTCTTTGCAAAGAAGGGTTTGACGTAACCGCGGTTGAGCTTGTAAAAAGAAATTTAGATGTTCTCCGCTCAAAGCACGAAAACGTAAAAACTTGGCAAGGAAATGCGACAAATCTTTATTTTTTAGATGATTCAAGTTTTGATATAACGCTTGTGTTTGGTCCCATGTACCACTTGCATTCTCAAGAAGAGCGTATAATTGCGATGCAAGAGGCTATCCGCGTAACAAAGCCAAATGGAATTGTTTTAGCCGTTTACATGATGAACGAATATGCAGTCCTTTCATACTGTTTTGGCGAAAATAAGCTTTTTGAATGTTTAGAAAGAAAATCTCTTGCAGAAGACTGGCATTCTGTTACTCTTGAAACAGACCTTTATAGTTATCTTAGGCTAGAGGATATAAACTACATAAATCAAAAAACCGGCTTAAAAAGGATAAAGATAGTTTCTCAAGACGGACCTTCAGACTATATGCGGCGGCAGCTTAATGCAATGGATGAAAAAACTTTCCAAAAATTCATAGAATTTCATCTTGCAACCTGCGAACGCCCTGAACTTTTGGGAGCAGGCTCGCATTGCTTAGATATTTTGCATATAACCAAAACCGTGCTATAATAAAATCATGACAGAGTTTTTAATGAATTTTGGTTCTTGGATTTGGCTAGCCTTGATGGTTGTTTTTATAATAATAGAGGCTTGTACTCTCGCGCTTACTACTGTATGGGCTGCAATAGCCGCTCTCCCCATGATTTTTATTTCTAGAACAGGACTTGCATTTAAGTGGCAGCTTTTAATCTTTGTTATTCTTACTTTGCTTTTAGTCTTTAGTACACGCCCTTTTGCAATAAAAAAGCTTAAGATTGGAAAAAATCAGACAAATGTAAACGTTTTGGAAGGGCAAGAAGTTCTTGTTACAAAATCAATTTCGAAATTCCAAAAAGGAGAAGTAAAGGCAACCAATGGCGTTGTTTGGGCGGCAAAATCTAAAGATGATTCTGAAATTTTAGAAGGAACAGTGTGCCGCGTCGTTGCAGTAGAAGGAAATACTTTAATTATTGAATCTAAAGCATAGTTTGTGATGCAAACTTTTTTATAGGAGATTTTATGGTTTTTATTATTGTTGGATTATGTGTTGTGTTGCTTATTCTTATTGTTGCAAACATTCGGATTGTGCCGCAGTCGCAGGCCTATGTTATTGAACGCTTGGGCGCTTATTCAAAGACATGGCAAGTGGGGCTTCACGTAAAACTTCCTTTGATTGATCGAGTGGCAAAAAAGACTTCTCTAAAAGAAGACGTTCGCGACTTTAAGCCGCAGCCAGTGATTACAAAAGATAATGTTACAATGCAAATCGATACAGTTGTCTACTGCCAAATAACAGATCCAAAGCTGTACACTTACGGCGTGGAAAGTCCTATGAATGCTCTTGAAAATCTTACAGCAACCACGCTAAGAAATATAATAGGCGAGCTTGAGCTTGATGAAACTCTTACAAGCAGAGATGTAATTAATTCAAAAATGCGTTCAATTCTTGATGAAGCAACGGATCCTTGGGGAATTAAGGTAAATCGCGTTGAAGTAAAAAATATTGAGCCTCCGCAGGCTATTCGCGAAGCAATGGAAAAACAGATGCGCGCAGAGCGTGAACGTCGCGAGCAAATCCTTATTGCGGAAGGAAAAAAGCAGTCAGAAATCTTAATTGCGGAAGGAAAAAAGCAGTCTAAGATTTTGGAAGCGGAAGCAGAAAAAGAAGCGTCAATTCAAAAAGCAAAGGGTGAAGCTGAAGCAATCCTTGAAGTTCAACAGGCTAAGGCTCAAGGCTTAAAAATGTTGAGAGAAGCGCAAATTGACGAGGCAACGTTGCGTTTAAGAAGCCTTGAAGCGTTTGAAAAAGCCGCGGATGGACAGGCAACAAAAATAATTGTTCCTTCCGATATGCAAAGCCTTGCAGGCATGGTTACAAGCGCAGTGGAAATAGCAAAAGGTGTAAAAAAATAATTGGAGTTTAAGCATGAAAAACGAAAGTAAAAAACTTTATCTTAGTAAAACCGATAAAAAACTTTGCGGAGTATGCGGCGGATTTGCGGAATATTTTGGAATAGATTCTACACTTGCTAGGCTTCTTTGGGTCATTTTGGTGTTTTGTTTTGGCGGCGGAATTTTAGCTTATATTATTTGCGCAATTGTAATGCCTCAAAAACCAGATGCAGAAAAGTCAGAAAAAGTTGAATATAAGGTAGAAGATGCAAACGAATAAACTAACAGTAAATAACAAGGAATACGAGCAGATTAAGCTTCTGGGAAAAGGCAAGGGCGGCTATTCTTACCTGGTTTCAGATGGAAGTAAAAACTATGTCTTAAAGCAGATTCATCATGAGCCGTGCTCGTATTATCAGTTTGGCAATAAATTAGAATCTGAGCTTAGAGATTACAAACGGCTTAGCGAAGTTGGAATTAGACTTCCAAAACTTATTGAAGTTGACAATGCTCAGGAAAGACTTTTAAAAGAATATATTGAAGGTCCGACAGTTTTTGACTTAGTAAAAAACGGCTCTCTTCCAGAGCTCTGCATTGAGCAAGTTCGCCAGATGTGTTCTCTTCTGTATCCTGCAAATATAAACATAGACTATTTTCCTACAAACTTTGTTTTGCAAGAAAATCTTCTATATTATATTGATTACGAATGTAACAATTATATGAAGGAGTGGGATTTTGAGAACTGGGGAATAAAATACTGGTCAAAGACAAAAGAGTTTTTAGACTATATTGAACAGAATAAAAAATAGCTTGCACTCGTTGCTTGCGAATATAAAAAATGTTAGACTAAGCCCACTATGAATAAATCTGCTATCAAAGTACTTGCTTCAGTGGGCTTGCTGCTTACCGCTGCTATTTGGGGATTCGCATTTGTTGTTGTAAAGGACAGCCTTGATTATATTGGACCTGTCTGGATGATTGCTTTTAGATTTTCTATAGCGGCAATCGCTTCCGCAGCAATATATATTAAAAAGTTCAAAACGCTTACGCCAAAAATACTTTTGCACGGCGGGCTCCTTGGTTTATATCTTTTTTTAGCATATTTTTTTCAGACTATAGGGTGCAACTATACAACTGCTGGAAAAAACGCTTTTTTAACAACGATATATGTTTTCTTAGTGCCGCTTTTTTCATGGCCAGTAACAAAAAAAAGACCGACTGTGTACGTCTTTTTGTGCGCTTTGCTTTCTATCGTCGGCATTGGTCTTTTAGGCTTGAACTCAAAAGATGCGACGTCTATAAATATTGGGGATATCCTTACCCTGATTTGCGGAATTTTCTACGCAATCCACATAACTTTTACTGCAAAGTACGATGAAACTGAAGATCCTATTTTGCTTTCTGTTCTTCAGTTTGTATTTGCCGCGCTTTTCGGCTGGATAGCAGCGCCTTTTGTAGATGGAGCTTTTCCTGTTCAAGGCATAATGAATGCAAAAGTTGTAATTTCAATGCTTTATTTAGGAATTTTTTCTACAATGGTTGCATTTACGCTTCAAAATGTCAGCTTAAAATATCTACCTTCGCATTTGGCTTCGCTTTTTCTTTCGTTTGAATCTGTCTTTGGCGTGTTCTTTGGAATCATAATTTTAAAAGAAGCCTTTACGTTCAGAATGTTTATTGGCTGTCTTTTGATTTTTATTTCGGTAGTGCTTGCCCAGATATTGCCCTCGCAAAAAAATTGCAGTCCTAATTAGCCAAATTTTGATTTTTCAGAAAAACAAAGGCACTGAAAGCGCTTTTTGCATATATTTTGTATTTTACAAATCTCTGCTTTGGGCTTATAATTTGTTTACGGAAATTCAACATCATGCTTTTCTTAAGAGGGTTGCCAAGACAACTTTTTATTATACGGAGGGCACAAATGAAACGATTTCTTTGTTTATGCTTTTCAATTTTATTTTTATCAGTATTTTCTTGTAAAATTGATGGAATTGAAGAAAAATCTGATTCAAAATATGGCTCGCTTACTACTTTAAAACTAGAGCTAAACCAAAAATCTAAAAATCAAAATGAACGTTCTCTTTACATTCCTGAAATTATAAAAGCAACTGTAACCGTCAGTGGATACGGAATGGAAGATATAAGCGCAGAGGTAGCTGTTAGTGAAGGCAAAAGCAATTCTGTAAAAATTGAAGGAATTCCTGTTGGCAAGAACCGTGTTGTAAGCGTTCAGGCGCTTGGCACAAAAGATAGCGTGCTTTCAAAAATTGAAGGCGTTGTCATGTATGCTGTAACGGATATAAATTCTGGCGATAATTCCATAAACGTAAACTGGGCTTCTTCTGCGGTCGGTTCTGTTTATTACAATCTTGTAAAATCTGGATATGACGTTTCAAATGTTGAAGAGTCTTTAGTATCTTCTTTTATACCTAAAGATATGCATGCTTCTTTAATTGATTCAAGTCAGATTGCAGGCGATATACAAGAAGGTCTTGATGCTCCTCAAAGTACAGAAAAGTATATATTAAAAGCTGGAAAAGTTACATTTTCCACAGCAAAAGCTGATTCCGACGTAAAAATTCAGGTTTGCGATCCTGTCTCAAAGTCTGTTGCACAGTCAACAGGCGAAACTCAGACTATAGAAAACGTTGCGCCAGGAACTTGGAACTTTTATGCAATCAAAAATGAATCTATTGTCTATAAAAAATCTGTTACGCTAAAAAGCGGCGAAACGTTGGATTTGGGCATTATAAGTTTTGAAAAATCTCTTGGACAGAATCATCCGCTTGAAGGAAAATATTCTCCAGTTGCACAGACTACTTGGGCAAGTGAAACTTTCTCTTTGGGCTCTGAAATTGACGCGGATGGAAACGGAACATTTGCGGTTTATTCAAAGAATGCCACAAAGATTCTTCTGGAAATTTATAATGCGGCCTACGGCGAAGAAGCTGCTTATGACTACTGGATGGAAAAAGGCAGCGACGACATTTGGCGCGCAAAAATCAATGGAATTACGAGCGGCACTTTGTATGCGTTCCGCGCCTGGGGACCAAACTGGACTTTTGACGAAAACTGGGAGCGTGGCGGAAGCTCTGCTGGCTTTGTGGCAGATTTTGACTCAAAAGGAAACCGCTTTAACCCGAACAAACTTCTGTTCGATCCATATTCAAAGGAAATCAGCCACGACAAGTCAAATCCGACTGCGCTTGGCAAGATGAACGGCGGAATGTACGGAACTGGCGAAGAAACGTTTGAGGGGGCTGCACGTAGAAACTTTGACACTGGTATTTATGCCTCAAAATCTGTTGTTGTAAAAGACAACACAAGTTTTGGCACAAGACCAAAAATTCCGCAGGAAAAGGCAATCATTTACGAGGCACACGCACGCGGAATTACAAAACATTCTTCTTCTGCGCAACTTTCTTCTATATTAAATGGAATTGACGGCTTCGACGGCGTTGTGGATATTCCAACCGAATATCAGGGAACGTACAAAGGGGCTGGAATGTTGGCGCCTTACCTTAAAGCGTTGGGCGTGAACACAATCGAGCTTTTGCCTGTCCACGAAAGCGACAACGACGCAAATCCAGATGACGCGCCGGGCGGAAACTACTGGGCGTACATGACTTACGGCTACTTTGCGCCGGACAGACGTTATTCAAGCGACAAATCTTACGGCGGACCAACGCGCGAATTCAAGGAAATGGTAAAAGCGTTCCACGATGAAGGAATGGAAGTTTACCTTGATGTTGTATTCAACCATTCTGGCGAAGGCGGAACTTGGTACGGCGAAAAAGACAGCTACAAGACTGCCGAGCTTACATTTATGCGCGGCTTTGACAACAGCACTTATTATTCGCTTGTTCAGGACAACGTTGGCGGCTACTGGGAAACTACCGGCTGCGGAAACAACTTGCAGTGCGATAATCCTGTAGTCCGCAAGTTCATTTTGGATTCGCTTGCTTACTGGATTGACGAAATGGGCGTTGACGGCTACCGCTTTGACTTGGCAACAGTTTTGGGAAGAGAAAAGAATTCGTCTGGCAACTGGGATTATAATGTTGAATCTCAGACTTTAAAAGACATTGTTGCTCTTGGTGTTGCAAATGATGTTGAAATGATTGCGGAAAGCTGGGATTGTGGCAGCAACAGCTATCAGGTTGGAAACTTTCCGGAAGGCTGGGGCGGCTGGAACGGACGTTTCCGTGATTCAATCCGTTCGTATGTTGGAAAAGGCGAAAGAGGTGCGTTAAACGATTATATCAACGGAGATTACGACAATTTCAACAAAGAAGGCGGTCCGCATAAGTCTGTGAACTTTGTGGTGGCTCACGACGGATTTACCCTTGCCGATTTGTGCAGCTATCAAGGCGCAGGAAATGCGATGAACAGCACTTTGACTTGGCCGTTTGGACCAAGCGACGGCGGCAACGGCGACCCAAACACGCTAGGTTTTGGAACAGAGCCTGCAAATAAACGCCAGGCTGCCCGAAACTACATTGCAATCCAGATGATAAGCCGCGGAGTTCCAATGATTGTATGGGGCGACGAGTTCGGCAGAACGCAGAACGGAAACAACAATCCTTACAACATAGACAGCGTTGCAACCTGGAACAACTACAACATGATAAACACTTCTTCGCCTCATCTTGTTGCAACCGGAGGAAGCGGCGCTTATCACAACAACTTTGGAACTTTCGGCAATACTGCAAACGTAAACGGCAACTTTAAGTTTATGAACTATATGCTAAAGCTTCGGGCAAATGAACCTGCATTCCAGCAGGCAGATTACAGCGTTGTGTATGACTTTAAGAAAGAGGACGGCGCTTCTACATTGTCGGACAGCGACCGCTGCGTCTGGATTCGCATAAACGGAAGCAAAGTTTCCGGCGGAAGCGACTATCTTGTGTTCATGAATATGTATACTACGGAAATTGGATATACAATTCCTGCTCCTGCTGCTGGCAGCAAATGGACTCGTGTTGCGGATACTTCTTCTTGGGCGGAAACAAGTTTTAACTGCTGGGATGAAACAGATACTTCTTGCGTTTACATGGCTGCGGACTCGTACGGTGTAAATCCTTGGTCAGTTGTAATCTTAAAACAGGTGAGCAAGTAACGCTAAAAGATTGTAAATTCTTCAATGTCTTAAAAACAAGTTTAGTTTTTGCTGGAATGGATATTCTTTTGTCAATGTTTAACCATTCCATAAGTAAAAAAAATCTGCTAAAGTGTTTGTATGCGAAAACTTAAACTTGTTTTTATTTTGTTGGCTTGCGCGGCTTTTTGTTTTTCTTCTTGTTCAAAAGTAAAAGGATACGGCGTTCTTCTTTGGAATCTTCCGGAAAACAAACTTTGCGATGGCGACGTTGTTCCTGTATACATAAAATCTAATATAACTCAGCAGTATGTAATTGGCTGCTCTGATGGCATGATAGAAATTCCTTTGTGGCAGCTGTCTGAGCCGGTTGGCAAGCGCAAGGCAAAAAAACTTTCTGCAGGACTTTACGCGGAATATAAAAATACCTACGCTTCTGTTGCTGCAGATGGGCTTCCTATGCGTTCAGAGCCTGTTAATTCTGCAAAGCAAGTGTACAGATTGCGCAAAGGCGAAGTCATAAAAATTCTTTACAAAGTTAATGGCCAGCCGCCTATGACAGGTGGAAAGCCTCTTGAAGGTGCTTGGTTTAAAGTTCTTACTTCAGACGGAACTCAAGGCTGCTGCTTTAGTTATAATTTGCGGTTGTTCAAAACGGACAAAGACGGCAACAGAATTGGGGACGAAAATAAAGAGGAAGTTGAAAATACAAATGCGGATTTTGACCAGCTTTTGCTTCAAATTTGGTATCCGGATTCCTACAAGTCAATGATTGATTCTGGCAGAGTTGAGCCGTCAAAAATAAATCTTTCTTATAATTTCCATTTGGATGAAGATTCAAAAATGCTTTCGTTTACGATGCCTGGAATTTCAGAAAAATGGAATTACAACGGCGCTGAATTAACTGGGGCAAACGCTTATAAACTTGCAGATATTCCAATTGTCGTTACAGTTCGCAGACAGGACTTTATTGTTGTTCGCTATACTGGTTCTAGCGGAAAACCTGAAGATTTTAACTTTGTTACAATCGATGCTGATATAAATGAAATTATTGCGCAGGAACTTGAACGCCGCGAGAAACAGTATGAGCAAGTTTATATGTTCGGCCCGAAATTCCACAGCGAAAGCTATGGAACTTTGGTTCTTTCTGAAGACCATGCTTTTACTTGGCAGAATAAAAGGCTTTTGGTTCCTTCTGTTCTTTCTTCTTCGGCAAAGAACCGCGGCACAGTAAAGGTAAAATACTTTATTTCTAAAGCGTTGTCGCAAGTTTATGACGGAGTTCTTACATTTGAATTCGATGGAATGCAAAAAGAAGTGAACTTCCTTTACAAAATTGAAGAAAACGGACTTAGGTTTGAAGATGCCACTGGCGCATTAATCGACGATTCTACCCTAAAAGAACGCGCTTTAAGTCCTTTGGTCATCTTCTTTGGAAGAGTTGAAGATTACAGTGAAAACAAACCTTTAGAAAATAAAAATCAGAGCGAAAATTTTTCAGGTCTTGAAAGAGTAGAATCTGATTTATAGGAAGATTATGGCATTTGTGCAGTTTAGCCAAGTTTCTTTGGCTTTTGGTGATAGAGATATTCTTAAAAATGTTAGCGTCATGCTTTCTTCTGGTTCAAAGGCTGCTTTAACAGGTGCTAACGGCGCTGGAAAATCTACCCTCATAAAAGTTATGGCAGGGCTGGTAAAGCCTGACAGCGGAAATAGAGTTTGCCAAAAAGGTTGCAGAATCGCATACCTTCCGCAGAGCGGACTTACCCATAATGGTTGCACGTTGCGTCAAGAAGCGGATAAGGCCTTTGAATTCGGCTATAAGATGCAAGATGAAATTGATGAAATTGGCGAAAAACTCCGCACTGGGCAGGGAAATACTCAGTCCTTGTTGGAACAGCAAAGCGCTCTTATAACAAAGCTTGAAGAATCTGGCTGGCATCGGCGCGAAGCTACAGCAGAAAGTGTTTTGTTAGGGCTTGGTTTTTCTAAAGATGATTTTGAAAGGCAGACTGAAGAATTCAGCGGCGGCTGGCAAATGCGAATCGCCCTGGCAAAGGCTTTGATGCAGAACCCAGATATTCTTCTTTTGGACGAACCTACAAACTATCTTGATTTGGAAGCCCGATCCTGGCTTGAATCGTTTCTTTTAAACTTTAAAGGCGGTTTTCTTCTTGTAAGCCACGACCGCTATTTTTTAGACGTTACAGTGAACGAAGTTTACGAACTTTTTGCCGGCGACTTAAAACGCTACAAGGGAAATTTTTCGCATTACGAACAAATTCGCGAAGTTGAACTAAAAACTTTAATTGCAGAATACGAAAAACAGCAGGATGAAATCGCAAAACTTCAGGATTTTATCAGGCGGTTTGGTGTTCAGGCAACAAAGGCTGCGCAGGCTCAAGACCGCCAAAAGCAGCTGGATAAAATTCTTGAAAAAAAGATTGAAATTCCAGAAAGTCTAAAAAAAATACGCTTTAGTTTTCCTCCAGCTCCGCATGCGGGCAAGCTGGTTCTTCGCTTGAATGGCATTTCAAAGTCTTATGACAATAACCGCAAAGTAATTGATTCCTTAAATCTTGTTCTTGAAAATGGAGAGCGTCTTGTTGTTGCCGGCAGAAACGGTGCTGGCAAGTCAACCTTGCTTAGAATTATCGCCGGCCAGGATAAAGGCTTTGAAGGAGAAATTATTCCTGGCGCAGGAGTAAAAATAGGATATTTTAGTCAAGACAACGCAGAAACTATAAAGGGCAGCGAATCTGTTTTAGATTATATAGAATCGCGGGCGCCTACAGAACTTGTTCCTAAAGTTCGCGATATGCTTGGTTCATTTTTGTTTAGGGGCGACGATGTTTTTAAGAGTCTTGATGTTTTAAGCGGGGGCGAAAAGTCTAGGATTGCGCTTTTGCAGCTTTTGTTGAGTCCAAACAATCTTTTAGTTCTCGATGAGCCTACAAACCACTTGGATATGCATTCAAAAGATGTTTTAATGAATGCGCTGAAGGATTTTGGAGGAACTTTGGTTTTTGTAAGCCACGACAGAGGCTTTATTGAAGGGCTTGCGACAAAGGTTTTGGAATTAACGCCAGGCAAGCACAGAGAATTTCCTGGAGACTATTTTTACTATCAGCAGAGGCTTGCCGCGGAGCAGGAAGGTCTTGTTCCTTTGGAAAATGCAAAAGATTTGCAAAGTGCACAAGCAGAAGAGCTTTCTGCAGGTAGAATTTCTTGGGAAGAACAAAAAAGACTTGATTCTGAAAAAAGAAAGATTGAAAGAGCGGTTGGAAAAATTGAGCAGGAAATTTCTTTGGCAGAAGAAAAAAAGGCTTCTCTTGAGCTAAAAATGTCTAATCCTGAAGTTTATTCTAACGGAGAAAAAGCAAAGCTAGTTCAAAAAGAAATAGATGAATTGTCTCAAAAAATTGAGCAGCTGAATGTTCAGTGGGAAGAGGCAATGGAAAAACTTGGATAAAATCGAGGTGGAATATGAAGGTATTGGTTATAGGTGGCGCAGGTTACATTGGAAGCCATGTTGTAAAAGAACTTATGGCTAAAAATCATGAAGTTACTGTTTTTGACAATCTTTCTAGCGGTCTTAGACAGAATCTTTTTTCAAGGAATAAGTTCATTTACGGAAATATTTTGCTTCCTCAGGATTTGGATGCTGCTTTTTCGCAAGGTTTTGACGCATTTATTCACCTTGCCGCTTTTAAGGCCGCTGGCGAGTCTATGATTCTTCCTGAAAAGTATTCTGTAAACAATATAAATGGCACTTTGAACATTTTGAACAGCGCTGTAAATCACGGTTGCATGAACATGGTCTTTAGTTCCAGCGCAGCGGTTTTCGGCAGCCCAAAATATCTGCCGATTGACGAAGAGCATCCAAAAAATCCTGAAAACTATTACGGTTTTACAAAACTTGAAATAGAAGAATTCATGGACTGGTACAGCCAGTTAAAAGGACTTAATTTTGCGGCTTTGCGGTACTTTAACGCGGCAGGTTACGATGTTGACGGCGTGATAACAGGGCTTGAACAGAATCCTCAGAATCTTTTGCCTGTAATCATGGAAACTGCCTGCGGAATGAGAAGCCGAATGAAAATCTTTGGCGATGATTACGAAACTCGCGATGGAACTTGCATCCGCGATTATGTTCACGTAAACGATTTGGCAGTTGCGCATGTAAAAGCTTTGGATTTTATTTCCTCAAAAAAGCAGAATTTAAAGTTGAACCTTGGCAGTGAAACTGGAACTTCGGTAAAAGAAATGGTTGAAGCTGCAAGAAAAATTACTGGAATGGAAATTCCTGCGGACATTGTTGAGCGGCGGCCAGGCGATCCTGCCGAGCTTGTTGCCACATCAAAAAAGGCGCACGAAATTTTAAGCTGGAAGGCTGAGCATTCCGATGTAGAAACTCTTGTAAGCTCTACTTGGAACGTTTATAAAAACAGACTTCGCTAATTTAAGGATTTTTTATGGCACAAACAGATATTTCTTCGCTTATTGAGTTTGTAGAATCTTCTGAACGGGATATGGTTGAACTTGAAAGTTTGCTTACTCAGATCCCTGCTTTAGCTCCGGAAAATGGCGGAAAAGGAGAACTGCAAAAAGCCATTGCGCTTGAAAATTGGCTAAAAAATCAGGGGTTTTCCGACATAAAACGCTTTGACGCTCCTGATTCTAGGGCAGAAGGCGGAGTTAGGCCGAATATTGTGGCTACAATTTCTGGAATTAGCGATGAATATTCTGTCTGGGCAATGGCGCATCTGGATGTGGTTCCTGTTGGAGAAAAGGGACTTTGGCATACTGATCCTTGGAAAGTTTGTGAAAAAGACGGCAAGCTGTTTGGGCGGGGCGTTGAAGACAATCAGCAAGGGCTGGTTTCTTCTGTTTTTGCGGCTTTAGCATTTATAAGATTGGGAATAAAGCCCGCCCATACAGTAAAGCTTTTGTTCATGGCAGACGAAGAAGTTGGCTCGAAGCACGGAATTATCTGGCTTTTGGAAAATACAAATCTTTTTAGGAAAAACGATTTAATCTTGATTCCTGACGGAGGCGATTCTAATGGCGAAACAATTGAAGTTGCTGAAAAAAATCTTCTTTGGCTAAAAATTACTGTAAAAGGAAAACAAGCTCATGGAAGCCGCCCGGATCAAGGTTGCAACGCCTGTCTTGCTGCAAGCGACTTAAGCATGCGGCTTTACGCTCTGCAGAATGTTTTTAATAAAAAGGACTCTTTGTTTGAACCTTGCTATTCAACTTTTCAGCCGACTATGCGCCTTGCAAATGTAGAAGGCGTTAACATAATTCCTGGCGAAGATACCTTTTTTATGGACTGCAGAATTTTGCCTTGCTACCCTTTGAATCAAGTTTTGCTTGAAGTAAAGCTTCGTTGCAGCGATGTTGAAAAAGATTACGGTGTAAAGGTTGAGCTAGAAATTCCACAAATGAGCGAAAGTCCTGCGACTTCTGTGGATTCTGAAGTTGTAAAAAAACTAAAAGAAGCCATTTTTAGCGCGCACAGAATAAACGCCCGCACTATAGGGATTGGAGGCGGAACTGTAGGCGCAGAGCTTCGCCGCAAAGGCTTTGACTGCGCAGTTTGGAGCAGCCTTGATGAAACTGCTCACATGCCAAACGAGTATTGTGTTGTTTCAAATCTTATAAAAGATGCAAAGACGTTAGTCTATTTTTTTGCTATCTAGCCCGAATGTCGAGTTTTTTCATAAATTGTAAGAAAAACGCTTTCAGCGACTTTCCAAGGTTTGTTTACTAACCCTTGCTGCAGATGGTTGTGTTCGCACTTCGGACTATCTGACTTTGAAAAATATTCCTACAATGGCAACTGTTATTAAAATTTGAATTATCATAAATTTTAAAAGGACTTGCGTTGCGGACCAGCCAAGATTTTTTCTCATGTGGTCGTGCAGCGGAAAGCGGATATTTTCAAAAATCTTTATATGGAAAAATCTTAGAAGAGCGACTTTCAAAAGACCCATTCCACCGTTCAAGAAGATTACTGTTGACGTCGCTAAAATTAATAGAGGGTTGCCGCTTATTAAAACCATAGTTCCTATAAAGAATCCTAAGGCTCGGCTGCCTGCGTCTCCCATTAAAACGTGGCTTGGATACGCGTTGTGCCAAAGGTAGCCCATCAAGGTTCCCGTTAGCGCAAAAGTCATTAAGCCCCATTTAGCACCGTTCGCAATGTGCGGAACTAGCAAGTACGAGGCAATATCTTTATGTCCCAATATAAAGTAAAAGATTGTCCCTAATGTTATAAGGGCAATAAGAACTAGTGTTCCGCTAAGCCCGTCAACGCCATCTGTGCAATTGGTCGTATTAATAGAAGCCCAAAGCAGAACCGTTCCAATTATTACATATGCTATAGGATTTACTGCAAGGGGATGTGAAATAAATGGGAGCCAAAAGTACACTTTTCCATCTGCGCTGGCATTTTTTGTGCAAAAATATAGCAATAGCGAAGCTGCAATGCTGATTAAAAGGTCTAAAAATCCTTTTCTGTATTCACCCCAGCTTGCAATGCTCCTGTCGTCTAAAAATCCAGAAAGCATTGTAAGCCAAGTTAGCAAAAGCACTCCTGACTGCATTAGTCCCATCGGAATAAAAAAAATGCAGATTAGCGCAAAAATGGTTATAAATACAACTCCTGCGCCCGTAGGTTTTCCTTTTGCAGCTTCTGCTGTAAGAGTGAATTCCCTTCCTCTGTCGTGCGGAAGCTTGTTGTAAAATAGTGGCAAGATTTTGTATGTAACAAAAAAACCTGTGTAAAGCGCAAGCGCAATAAGAACCGTGTAAGACTGAAGAAGCCGTGCAGGTCCAAAATATTTTTGTAAAAAACTACCTAAGTAAAAAATCATCTGTTCCTCTAGTATGCAAGATGCTGTATGCCAGTAAATACCATGGAAATTCCTTTTTCATTGCAAAAGTCGATAAATTCATTGTCGCGAGGAGTTCCGCCGGCTTGTATTATGGCTTTTATTCCGAGTTCTTCTAGCATACGCGTTTTTTCGTCAAAGTCGATAACTGAATCGCTTACTAAAATTTCGGCGCTTTTATCTTGTGAGGTTAGCTCATTTTTTTGACATTCAAGGGCTGATTCAAAAGCGTATTTTACGGCTTTAAACCTGTTTGGCTGTCCTGTTGAAATTCCTATTGTAGAAAGGTCGTTAATTATGATTGCAGAATTAGAAGTTGTAAGCATCGCTAGCAACATTCCAAATTCCATTGCATCAAACTGAGCTTGAGTAGGACGGGTTCTGGTCATTACGCGCAGCCTTTTGAATAATTCCTGGTCTTGCTGCTGAACAAGGACGCCTCCGTCTACAGAAATGTATTCGTCTCTGCCGCTTATCAATCTGGAGGCAATTACTAGCCGCAAGTTTTTTTCCTCAGAAAGAATTGTCCTGGCTTCTTTTGAAAAGTCCGGCGCGATTATGGCAGAAAGGTTTAAGTTTAAAAAACTTTTTGCCGCCTCTTCATTTATAGCCGCGCTGCAGCCGATTGAAGCTCCTTCAAAAGAAAGCTTGTCGCAGTTGTAAGTTTTTTGAAATGATTCAACAATGTCTGCCCCTAGAGAAGCTCCTATTGGATTGTTATTTTTAATTCCGATTGTAAAAACGTATCCAGAAGCTGGCGTAAAGTGAGTTACAAAAGGGTAGTTGTTGCAGTCAAAGCTCTGAACAGAAAAAGGATTCTTTAAAATTTTCATAAACATGCTTACGTATTTCCAGGCGGTCAAGCAGTCCTGAAAAATTGAAAAAGAAAGCTCTTTCCCGTATATTTTTTTTACTCCGCTGAGCGCAGAATCGTTGTCGTTCATTGAATACAAGCATGCGGCCTGCTGCTGGTTCATTCCGTGCCTAAGTTTTCCGACTTTTTTAAGAGGGTATAAAAAATAATTTGGAAATTCAACTTTTTCATAAAGAATTGAATTTGAAGAAGCCGCATCGTATGCTGAAGTCATATTTAACGCTTTTCCGGCTAAATAAAGACAAAAATCTTTGCTTATATTGTTGTTTCTAAGCTGAACTATTGCTTCGTCGTAGTCAACAGGGTCGGTAAGGAGCATTACGTTATTGTAATTCTTTGCCGCTATTCGAATTATAAAGTTTGTTTTTAAATCTATGCAGTTGTCAGGCTTGTCATCTTCTTTGAAATCGCTTAAAGGGCGGAATGTTGCTGCCATATTTATGCAGACAAGTTTAATTTCTTGAGCAGCGCTGTTCTTAGAATAGTCACGCCCCGCATTCAGCAGCATCTTTAAAATATTAGAAAAAGAATCTTCGCTATATATGTCTGATTCAATTGATTTTTCTACAGTTACGTGTATGTTTTGTTTTTTTAAGAACGTTGCAGTGTTCCCTGCCGAAATAATTTCCCATCCGTCGTGAACAAGGAATTGCGCAAGGTTTACTAATTTGTCTGTGTTTGATGTATACAAAAGAGCTATTTTCTTCATATATATTGATGATAACAGAATAAAATGTATAGTTCAATTAGACAGTTCGCTCTATTCCAAAACGGCACATTTTTTGGTAGATTGTACGCATGAAAATTCAAGCGTGTAAAAACAGTCTTTCAGGTCATATACAAGTTCCCGGTTCAAAAAGCCATACGATTCGAGCTCTTCTTTTTGCCTCTTTGGCGGAAGGTGTAAGTCATATCAGAAATCCTTTAGGCGGAGCGGATTGCATTTCGGCAAGCAAGGCAGTTCCTCTTTTAGGCTCCTGCGTAGATACTTCAGATTCTTGCGACTGGGTTGTAAAAGGGGCGGGAAGCTCAGCCCATCTTCCCAGTGATGTGGTAGACGTTGGCGATTCAGGTTCTCTTTTGTATTTTATGGCGCCGATTGCAGCGACTTTTGAAGGCTGGTCAGTTTTTACAGGCGATGAATCCATCCGTTCAAGACCGGTAAATCATCTTTTGGACGCATTGCAGCAGATGGGCTGCCAGGCATATAATTCGATTCCTAAAAGAAACGCCCCTCCAATTCTTATAAAAGGCCCTGCAAAATCTGGCTGTGCAATTGTTACAGACGGACGCTTAAGCCAGTATGTCAGCGGAATAATGATGGCGGCGAGCCGCCTTGACGGAACCACGACAATTGAGCTTACAGATCCAAAAGAAACTCCATTTTTAAAAATGACTGGAATGTGGCTTGAAGAACTTGGAATAAAACATTCAATCTCTAGAGATTTTAAAAAGATTTGCGTAGAAGGACCTGTTCAAATTAAAGCATTTGACAAAGTTGTTCCAAGCGACTGGGAAGCGGTGGCTTTTCCTCTAGTTGCAGCCCTTATAACTCAAAGCGAACTTTTTATCGACAACGTTGATGTCTCTGGAAGCCAAGGCGACATGGCGATTGTTGATGTTCTAAAACAAATTGGAGCAAAAATTGAAATAGATTCTTCAAACTGTCTTTGCGTAAAAAAAAGCTGTCTTTCTACAAAAAACTTGCCGAATGGAGAATTGCGCGTAAATATTTCAGGCTTCCCAGATGCAGTTTGCGCGCTTTCTGTTGCGGCATGTTTTACCGAAGGTGTGGTTGTTCTTGAAGATGCCGCTGTTTGCCGCAAAAAAGAAACGGACAGACTTTTGGTTATGCAAAAAGAATTGCAAAAGCTTGGCGCATCTGTAGAAATTGGCTCTGACTGGATAAAGATAGAAGGACATTCTCCAATTCTTGAAGACGGCTGTGAAAATCCAACTTTCAAACTGCACGGCGCAACTGTTGAAAGCTACGGAGACCACAGGGTTGCAATGTCTCTTGCATGCTTGGGATTGGGGCTTAAAGCAGGAGAAAATGTCATCGTAAACGATGCAGAATGTTGCTCTGTTTCTTTTCCAAACTTTTATAAAACGATGAATAAGGTTGGAGCAAACTTTAAAGAATTTTAGCAATCCAGTCGCAAAGAATTTCGTTTTCAAGGCTTGTTATTTTTTTCTCTTTGAAGATTTCTCTGCCAACAATTCTTTTCTTGAAAGATTTCTATTTCTATAATATTATTATAAAACAATGAATTTTTCAGAATATAAAACAGAATACTTGCACAGCTGGCAAGAGCGATTGTTTTTTTATAGTTGGTTCTTGTTTTTTACAATACTTTTTATAGCGGCTGGTATTTCTGTATTTTATTATCTAAATCCGTGGTATTTGGCTCCACTTTCATTCAAATTTTATTTTCTATTTGAAGTAAGCCTTTCTTTGTTTTTGCAGTTTGTGGTAATCATTTTAAATACAGTTGTTGTAAAGTCCAGAAAAGTTTCGGATTCGTTAAAGAACCGTTTTTCTATCTATACAATTTTTTGGCAATTTTCAATTATTTCTATCTTTTATAATCGTTACGACGGCGTAATGGTTTTGCCAAGCTTGGTATTAATCTTGGCAACTTCAATTGCTAATAGGCAGCTTTTAAAAAGTCTATTTAAAGCCTGTGTCTTTGTAGAATTTTTGTCTTTCTTTGTGCATTGGAAGTTTAACCGTACAGAGGCTTTGCCCGAACAGATTATTATTTTTATTCTAGTTATTTTTGCGCTAATTTTTATTTACGGCGTTAGCAAAGTTATGATGAAAGACATTAACACTCAGTTTAAGGTTATGAGCAGAAATAATACCCGCCTGCGTTCATTGACAAATGAATTGCGGCTTGAACCGCTTACGCGCCTTTACAACAGAACGGCTTATGCCGGCGCTATTGAACGCTATATAAAGTTGTATTGCGAAAATGGAGAAAAGGTTTTTCAGGCTCTTTTAGACTTAGACAATTTTAAAAGCGTGAACGATACTTACGGCCACGCTGCTGGAGATGCAGTTTTAATTACCCTTTCTGAAAAGATTTCGAATGCTCTAGGTGGAAATCGAAGCGCTTTCCGTTACGGTGGGGACGAGTTTGTAATCCTTTTTAGAAATTTAGAAGCTGAAGAAGTTGTGCAAAAAATTGAAGAAATAAGGCTTGCCTTTGCAAATTCAACTTTTGATTTTATGGACAATAGTTTTTCTTGCACAATGAGCATTGGAATTGCGGCATATAAGGACGGAATGACAAGCAAATCTTGGTTTAAAGCCGCCGATGATGCCGCCTATCTGGCAAAAAAAGGTGGAAAAAACCGGCTAGAGCTAGCTAAATAGTGTTGCTATTCAAATACAACAACGCACTTTATTGGCAAGTGGTCAGAATATCCTGAATTGTTATAGATTGCGTATCTTTTTGGTATTCCTTCAGAATCGCACCAAGAGCCGTCTGTTGCAGGCAAAAAGCCTTTTATGCTGATTTTTCCTCTGTAAAAAAAATGGTCAATTCGTTCCCATTCGTTCTTATAAAAGTAAGAGCCAGGAAATACTAACGAGCCGCCGGTCAAAATCCATGGGTTTTTCATTTTCGCTTCTTGCAAAAAAGTCTGCGGAACTAAAAAGTTTTGCAATGCGATTTTTGTTCTGCCTAAAACCGTCTGCGCAGAATCTGAATCAATAAAGAATTCTTTTATATCGCGATTAAAGTCGCCGCAAGCGATGCACGGCGTTTCTGGCGGCAAAGAATTTATTAGCTCTGCAAGCTGGTTTTCTTGCAAGTCCCGCCAGATGTCGCTTTCGCTGCTTCCTCCTGATTTTGACTTCCAATGATTTACAAAAATAACGAGTTCTTTTTCAAATGCCGCAATTTTTGCCTCTAAAATAGGCCTCGTTTGCGGTTGCTCTGCTGAATACGCTCTAGCATCCAAAAAATGGCTTTTTAAATCTTTTATTGGGTATCTTGAAATTATTGCGCAGCCTGTAGCTCCGTCTTCTGCTTTTGCAAAACAGGCGTAATCCCATGATTTTCTGTTGTCCCAAGAATTTGACGCCAGCTGGTTTGAAATATCATACAAAATTCCTTCGTTTTCAATTTCTATAAGCGCGAAAATATCTGCGTCTAAAAATTTTAATGACGAACAGAGCTTTTTAAGCCTGCTCTCGTAATTTTGTTTCCCCCATTCCTTATTTTTTAAAAAGTCAGAATATTCAGTCCCGTCTTTTGTCGCATCAAAAAATGTCTGAACGTTCCAGCAGACAATTCTTAAACTTTGATTTTCAGCAGCGTTCTTGCTGGAGCTGCAGCTTGCAAAAAAAATTAAAAAGAGAATTTTAGGAAAAATTGCGAAAAAACTTGTTTTCTTCATAAAAATATATACGCAGGCAGCTGTAAAATTTCTGCAGTTTTTTTACAAAAAATCTAAAAACAAACACTAAAATCAAACATTGCTATTTTCTTCTAAAGAAATTATACTGATTTTCATATCTTTTTTTATCAGAGGACTTGTAATGTCATTAGATTGCGGTATTGTTGGTTTGCCAAATGTAGGAAAGTCAACCATTTTTTCAGCTCTTACTGCAGCTCCTGCCGAAGCTGCTAATTTTCCATTTTGTACAATCGATCCAAACGTCGGTATAGTTGATCTTCCTGATGAGCGGCTTGATTTTTTAGCTTCAATTCATAATCCAAAAAAGAAGACTCCTGCATCTGTAAAATTTGTTGATATTGCGGGGCTTATAAAAGGCGCAAGCCAGGGCGAAGGGCTTGGAAATCAGTTTTTGGCAAATATCCGTGAGTGCGCTTGCATTGCCCACGTTGTTCGCTGCTTTGACAATCCTGATATTATGCACGTCCGCGAAGATTCTAAGGTAGAAGCTCCTGTTGACCCGGAAAATGATGTTCTTACAATCAATTTTGAGCTGGCGCAGGCAGATTTGCAGACAATTGCCAAGCGCCAGGAAAAAAATATAAAGCAAGTTCGCGCCTTGGGAAAAGAGGCGGAAAAGCAGCTTGCGCCATTTAATTCTGCCGTAGAAAAAATACTTCCTCTCCTTCAGGAAGGTAAGTGCGCTCGACTTGCAGAGCTTGCAGATGATGAAAAAACAGCCATAAAAGATATGTTCCTTTTGACCATGAAGCCAACACTTTATGTTGCAAATATTGATGAAGATTCAATTTCTGCAGGAACTAACAAATATGTTGAAACCTTAAAAAAAATAGCAGAGCAAGAACACAGCGAAGTTGTGGTGATTTGCGGAAAGTTTGAGGCCGATCTTGCGGAAATAACCGACCCTGCGGACAGAAAAGACTTTATGGATTCAGTTGGACTTTCTGAAAGCGGCCTTGCGGTTTTGGCAAAAAAAGCGTATCACCTTATGGGATTGGCAACTTTCTTTACAGGCGGTTCTGACGAATGTAGAGCCTGGACTATAAAGCTTGGCGACACGGCTCCAAAAGCGGCCGGCGTAATTCACACAGATTTTGAAAAAGGATTTATCAAGGCAGAAGCCTATTCTATAGAAGACCTGCAAAAGTACGGTTCTGAGCAAAAAATAAAAGAAGCAGGTAAATACCGCCAGGAAGGAAAAGACTACATAGTGCAAGACGGCGATGTGCTTTTCTTTAAGTTCAATGTGTAGCCGAAAAATCTCAAATGCCGAGTTTTTATAAATGTGTAAATTCGCTTGCGCTTTTATTCATTTTCCTGGAACTCGGCATTTGGGCTGTGTAGACAAGAAGGTTTAATTTAATTTATAATAATGCAAAAATTATTAGAAAAAATGCATAATCTTGCATTATAGGAACAGAACATGGCATTGATAGAAAACAAGGCGTCTTTTATAGAAAAACTTTCAAATATTGCAAAAAGTAATGACCCGATAGACCAGTCGCTGTATCAAAAATACGACGTAAAGCGAGGCTTGAGATATTCAGATGGTCGCGGTGTGCTTGTTGGCCTTACAAGAATCGGCGATGTAATAGGATACGAAACCGGCGCAGATGGAAAAACCGTTGCTGTTCCAGGACGACTTATTTACCGCGGATACGATGTTCTTGATATTGTAAAAGACTGCGAGCGAGAAAAAAAATTCGGCTTTGAAGAAGTTGTCTATCTTTTGCTGTTCGGAGAACTTCCTACAAGGGAACAGCTTGACGAATTTTCAAGCTACATGGGGGCAGAACGCGTGCTTCCTAACAACTTTATGGAAGATATGATTCTAAAAGCTCCTTCAAGCGACATTATGAATAAACTTGCCCGTGGTGTTTTAGCTTCCTATTCTTACGATAGCGACCCGGAAAACAGAAGTATTCCAAACGTTTTAAGGCAGTGCGTGGAGCTTATAGCTCGTTTTCCGACTTTAGTAGCTTATGCTTATCAGGCAAAAAGAAGATACTATGAAGAAAAAAGCATGTATGTTCACAATCCTGATCCAAATTTAAGCACTGCAGAAAACTTTTTGCGCCTTATTCGCCCAAATAAAGAATATACTCGCCTTGAAGCGGAACTTTTAGACCTTTCTCTTGTGGTTCATGCGGAGCACGGCGGCGGAAACAACTCTGCTTTCACAGTTCATGTTGTTTCTTCTTCAGATACAGACACATATTCTGCAATTGGAGCCGCTGTCGGTTCATTAAAAGGCAGACGGCACGGTGGCGCAAACATAAAAGTCATGGAAATGATGGACGAAATGCGGGCAAATATTGACGACTGGGGCAACGAAAAGAAAGTCGCCGACTACTTGCGGAAAATTGCTACAAAGCAAGCGTTCGACAGAACCGGCCTTATCTACGGTCAGGGACACGCAGTTTACACGATAAGTGATCCCCGCGCGATTCTTTTAAGGGACAAGGCAAAAAAACTTGCGCACGAAAACGGCCGCGACGACGAATTCAACTTGTACACGCTTGTTGAAAAGCTCGCTCCAAAAATCCTTGCGGAAGTCCACGGAGATTCTAAGAAGATTTGCACAAACTTTGACTTTTATTCAGGATTTGTTTATTCGCTGCTAAATATTCCTCGCGATTTGTTTACTCCTCTTTTTGCAATTTCAAGAATTTCTGGCTGGAGCGCTCACCGCATAGAAGAAATCGTTTCCGGAAAAAGAATTTACCGTCCTGCTTATAAGAGCGTTTCGGGGCTGCGCGAATACATTCCTATGAAAGACAGAGTTGCCCACAGCAATTCAGCTCTTCTTAAAAATGATGATGAAGTGTCATCTGCCGGTCCTACAGACTAGTTTTTATAGCAAAATAAAAAGATATATGTTATAATAGAGCAGTTCTAGTAATTTTAAAAAGATAAAAATAGTTGCAAATGTGGCTGTTTTATCTTAAAAGTTTGCGTTGCAAACGTTCTTATAAATTGTTGTTTTGCTTTTCTGAAAAACAACTAAAAAAGTCAAACTGGCTTTTTACGTGAGGGCTTATGAAAAAAATTGCTCTATTTTTATTTCCTGTTATTCTTCTAGCATTGACTTCTTGCTCTGGAATTCTTGAAAATCAAGAAGCACGGCAGTCATCTGAAAACGTCATAATCAATATTGCTGATTCAAACAGTTCTGCAAGGTTTATTAAGCCTGCAGAAGGCTTTGATATTTCAAAAGTAGAAGAGTGGAAGTTGACTTTTACGCAAATAACGCCTGTTAAAGATAAAGTAGTTTCTATTGCTTTAAAAAAAGGCGAAAACTCTGCAAAGCTTGGCGTTGGAACATATAACTTAAATATAGAAGGAAGTTATGCTAATGATACTTCTACTATAGAACTTTCCGGCTCAAAAGAAAATATCGTTGTGGCGGAAGGAAAGTCAACAGAGATTTCTGTTATTGTCGGATTAAAAAAGAGCCAAGATGGAAAAGGAAGCCTTTCTGTGCAGCTAGGATTTGATCAGACTTCTTATAATCAATATATTACGGAAGTCGGACAGGTAGACTTAAAAGACAGAATAAAAGTCGCGCTAAAAAATTCTAGCAAAGAAGACTGTTCATCGGATTTAAAAATTGAATCTGTTGAAAATCAAAGTACAAAATTATTGATTTCAGGGCAGCTTTCTTCTGGATATTACAACATTGAGCTTTACGCAAACTGCGCGGCTGCTAGCCAGAGTTCAGCAACGGATGCTGAGCCGATTTGGAAGCGCATAAATCTTTTGACAGATGATTTGATTGAAGTTGCCGATGAAAAGGAATCTTCTGGCTCGTACGAAAATCTTTTATTTCCTTTAAAAGAATACACATACTACGCTTCCGCTTCTGTTTCAGAAGATTCTGCTTCTAATGGCTTGAACAAAACTAATCCTGGAAACCTTTATAAAGTTCTTGAAAATATCTACAAAAACAATGCAGTCTATAATGCAAAAATAAACTACACTTGCTCTGGTTCAATGGAATTTGATATTTCTAAAATCAAGGAGGGCAAGCAAATTGAAATAGACACTTTTAGCACTGACGATGATACTAGCCAAAGCGGTGTTTTACTGAACTTGCATGCCGATAAGTCTGTTGATGTTGCGCAAAGCTCTGCCGATGTCGTTTTTACAGCTTCAACCGAAACAGATAAAAGTCTTGTAGTAAAAAGCTACACTCTAGACGGAACCCCTTCTGTTATCTTAAAAAATGGCGCGTATCTGGATTTTTGTTCATTTGCAAATGATGATACATCAGATTTTAATTTGTATTTAGATGTGGAAGATGTCGAATATTACGAGAACTCTCCATTGGTTATAGCCTCTGAAAGTTTTGACGGCAAAATTTCTATTCTTTCTTCTGGCTTGCAAGAACAGACTGTTGTATGCGAGATACTAGAGAATAAGGAAGAAAATACATTTAAGTATTATGTAACAAAACCTTTGCCTGCTGTTTATTATTCAAATAAATTGGCAAGTGGTTGGTCTGTAAATTATAAATTAAGTTACGGCAATAATGACGCTGTTGGTTATCAGAATGACAACTATTCTCTTGCGGCGTTCTGTTACGACCATAGCGGAGGCTTGTACGCATTTGAGCTGGAGCTTGAAGGAGATTCTAAAGTTCCAGGCACTATTACTG
The DNA here is from genome assembly GCA_002437725.1 of Treponema sp. UBA6367. Taxonomy (GTDB): domain Bacteria; phylum Spirochaetota; class Spirochaetia; order Treponematales; family Treponemataceae; genus Treponema_D. The sequence continues at coordinate 180,564 of DJRF01000025.1, read as the reverse complement.
AATCCACTGGCTACGAGCTGGTTCATTATTCTAATAAGGAAGCAAGCAAAAAAACTGAATTTACAGTTCAAAAAGAAAATTTTGGCTACATAAAGCAGCAAATTCCTGCAAGCATGTGCGCAGATGGTAATAGAGTTTACTTTGTAAATACTCTTGCATCTATATTAGAAAAAGGCGGACAAGATATAGCCCTTTCTGAATGGAATCACTGGGCTTATAGCGACCCAGTTGTTTATTCTGTTGCGGCTAGCAAAGACGGGCAGTTCCCGGCTGAAGTTCAGCTTGATTTTGCTTCTGTATTTACAAAGGTAACCGCTGTTTACTGCGAAGGCTTGGACAAAGATTTGTATGTTGCAGGCTATAAGACTAGCACAAGCGGCTCTGTAAAAGACAGCACTTACAGCATTTATAAGCTTGCCAGTCCTTCAAGCTACACAACTGGTGCAACCATTTCTAAAGACCAGCTTGAATTAGTTTTAGACGTGTTTACAACCTCCAGTGATTCTTCGTTTACAGAGTGGTGCTCTGAAAATCAAATTACGCAAAGTGCTTATGCATTCAATGCCATTACAGATATGGCTATTGTGGATAGCAATTTGTATATCTTAAAAAATTCTTATTACTTGCATTTGAATGTAACCGACCCTACTTCAAGTAACGTCAATGCTTGCAGTTCGCTAGTTCGTATAGGCAGCGATAGCGGTAATACAATTAAAGCTTGGTCAGATTATTCGTCACCTTATTCTCAAAATCCTGTTTCGTTTGGAATTACGCGTAAGTTTGTAGCTGTGCTGCCTAAGAAGAAAAAGCTTGTAATTGGCGACAGCTCTTCTTCTAGTTATTACGCAGTAGACCTTTCTAATAGTGATGATTTGAGCATTGCTCGATCAGGCGGTGGCAGCGGCTTTGAATTTGACGGCTACACTTACACAGATTTTGTAAGCAGCGGCGCTACCTTTGCTAGCCAGGCAGACTATATAGAAAGTGTTTCTTCTAATTAAAACCTATGCTTGTTTCTGTGTGCATTCCAGTTTTTAATGGCGAAAAGTATCTGCGCCGCTGCTTGGACAGTGTGGCGGCTCAGACTTTTTGCGACTTTGAGCTTATTGTTGTAGACGACTGCTCTAGCGGATGCGATGAAAACGGCTTTAATTGCAAAAAGATATGCAAACTCTTTTCAAAGCAGACAAAAATAAAAGTAAGCTATGTGCGCCATAGCAGAAATCTTGGCTGCGTAGAAGCCCGGCGCACAGCCGTTTATGAATCTTCTGGAAAATATATTTTTTGCCTTGACTGCGACGATGCCATAAAACCCAATGCCCTTGAGCTTTTGTGCAATAAAGCAAATGAATCAGACTACGATGTTGTTCAGTGCGGGGCGGAAGTTTTTTTTATGAACCAGAATGAAAAAACTGCAAGTTCCAGTGCGGAGCAAAAGAATTTTGAAAGTGTATGCAAAAAAACAAATCTTCTTAGTGAGCAGCCTCTTTTTAATTCCAGCATTTTTGATGCGGCAATAATTAATAACAGAATAAATCTTTTTGTTTGGGGCAAATTAATAAAAAAGGACGTTTTTGTCCAGGCTTTTGAAAAAATACCAAATATGTTCTGTGTTTTTGGGGAAGACTACCTTATTTCTTTTTTTGCTGCCTACTTTGCAAAAAGCTATATCGGCATAAAAGACAAATTGTGCTTGTACTCAGTGGATACAGGGATTTCTTCAAGCATGCGGATAGAAAATCTTGAGCGCTGGGAAAAAATATGTTCCGTTGCTTCTATATTTTCTGTCATTTTCGATGAATTAAGCTGCGGCGGAATTGAGCTTTCCAAGGAACAGAGCCAAGTTGTTCACAGGCAGTGCAATGGTTATGTTTTAAGCTGCTTTAGATACTTAAAGTATTTTTGTTCAGATTCCATAAAAAAACAAGCCTTTTCCCTAATGTGCGAATATTGGGGAAAAGACTATGTGAAAAAAGTTTTAAGCGCAAACGGCGAATCTTTTGATTTAAGTTTATACGAATCTTAAAAACGTCTGAGGCAAGATTCTAATCGTAAGCGTATATTGGCCAGGCGTATTTATATTTGAAATAAAACCTTGCTATTCTGTAACAAAAAACTCTACAGAGGCGGATGTCAATTCTGAAGAATCAGAGCTGCCAAGTTCAACTGCAAGCGTGTTTTGTGTTCCAGTGCCAGAATCACTTTGTGTTTCCTTCAGAATATATGGATTTTTATTTAGGTAAATTGTAAGTGTTCCAGTTGATTTTTCAAACTTGGCGATAGTTTCATCTGTTTCAAATGAATTTCCGTTTAATTTCCAGCTGTATGTGACCCATTCAGGCAGAGTTTTTTTGTTGTATTCATCATCTAAGTAGTAAATATGGAAAGTTGCAGTTTCTGTAGCTAAAGAAACCGTGTTTGTTGTATCATCATCGGAAAAAGAAGTCTCCAGTCTTATGTTGCTAGGCATAGACTTTAATTCTGTTTGGGTATCGGACTTTATTCTGCTAATAGAAAGAGAAACTAAATTTTCATTTTCTTTAATAGTGATTTTTTCTGATTTTCCTTCGTAAAATTTTGTTTGGCCTTTATAAAGTTCCGCTGATATTTCTAGTTCGCTGCCTATAGGAATGTCGTCAAAAGTGTATGTGGCAGAATCATAAGGAATTGTTTCTTCTTTATAAAGGCTTCCGTTCAAGGTCAAAAATATCTTTAATTCAAAAGATTCGCTTTCAGTTGCTTCATTTTTATTTAAAAGACCGTTTTGCTCAGCGCTTCTAAAAATCTGGCCAACCGGAATTTCTACAGATGCGGTATTTATACTTGAGGAACACGCGGCAAAAAATCCAAAGATTGCGGCAAGTGTAAAAATTGTTGAAAATAAGTTTTTTTTCATATTTTCTCCTATAAAAAGCCAAGAGTAAAACTTCAGTTTTAGGATTGACTTTTTAAGTTGTTTCGCAACGAAGTGAGAAACAACAGTTGAAAAAAAAGTTTGCGGGCAAACTCTTTTAGTAATTATAATTCATAATGCTTTGAATGTCGAGTTTTTTGTAGCTTTTGCAGCTTAGTGTTGTTCGTCGTTTTTCCTAGCAAAAAAAAATTGACAGAACTTTATACTGCCCTTACAATTAATCTATAGACAACTAAAAAAGTGTGCTTCTTCGCTGAAAAAATAAGGAAAAAATATGAAAAATTTATTAAATCGGGACTTTTTAAAAAGGCTTTCTTTTATTGCGTGCCTGCTTGGTTTTGCAGTTTTGCTTTCTGGCTGTTCGGATTTACTTTCTGAAAAAATCAGTTCTGAGTACGGCTCAGTTTCTATTAATTCAGAAAGAGCAGTTTTTGTAGATGATATAAAATCTGCAAAAGCAACAATTTGTGGCTACAATTCACTAGGCTCTAAGTTTGAAATAAAAACTGGCTTGGCTGCTGTTTCTGGAGGGCTTGCGACTTTTCCTGCAGTTGAAAACATTCCTGTTTCAAAAAATGTAGTAATTGAAGTTCAGGCTTATGGCGATTCCAGCGCTAATGCTAAAATCGACGGCATAACTTTGTATTCTGTTTGCGACATTAAAAGCGGACCAAATTCCGTGAGCGTAAACTGGGAAAGTTCTAAAAAAGGCAAGGTTTTTGCGGTATTGCTTGAAAATGGTGTGAACCTTTCAACTCTAACGGAAACGCAGCTTTCTTCTATATATAATGCAATTCCTTCTGGTGTTCATGCAAGTCTGATTGACGCTGACGCAATTGCTTCGGACTTTAAGGATGGCAGCTTGAAAGAAAGCTCTTCTTATGCATTGACAGCTGGTAGCGTAAAAATTACCGCAAATGGCTGTTCGGGCTGCACAATTCAGGTTTCCGATCCGAACTCAAAAATCTCTTCTGCGGTTTCTGGCGACTCTGCAGAGGTAACGGTTGAAAACGTTGCTCCGGGAACTTGGAATGTTTACGCTGTAAAAGACGGCGCGGTTGTAAAAAGCGGAACGGTGACTGTTGAATCTAGTGCAGCGGCGGAAGTTGTGCTGGGAAATGTTGAAGTTACAGAATATGATGGAATTAAAATTCTTGTTGCAAAATCGTTGAATTATCCATTGATTCATTATTGGGATTGTTCAGACAAGGCTTCATATCCAAATACAACTTGGCCTGGAATAGAAATGGATAAGAATAGCAGCGACTCTGACTATATTTACGAGTTCAAAAAAATTTCTTCTGTAAGCATTTTGATTACAAATTCTTCTAAGCAAAAATTACATGAAACAAACATGGTTCTTTCCGAAAAAGGAACTTACCGTATAACTGCAAGTGGAGCTCAAAAACAAACTGTTCCAGTTCCACCAACCGTAACAGTTCCTTCAAAAGCATACTTGGGCGGTTCATTTACAATTACAGTTTCAAGCGAATCTGCTCTGACTCAAAATACAGTTTCAATAAATGGCGTTACAAAAACGCTTGTGGTCGGCTCGAATACGTTTAATGTTTCAGACTTTACTTCTTCCGTTGGAACAATATCAGTTTCAGGAACAGTTTCAAATTCAGCTGGAAGCAAAACGGTTTCTGGCATGATTTCCATTGTTGAAAAACCGGTGAATACGCTGGTTACTAATTTTAATGAGCTAAGAATTTATCAGGTGATGGTTGCAAGTTTTCAAGATGGTGATTCATCTATTGGTTTTACGCAGATGTGGGGACCGGATAATCAGACTAAAGGCGGTGATTTGCAAGGAATTATCAAGGCTATTCCTTATATAAAAGAACTTGGATGTAATGCTCTTTGGATGACTCCGATTTTTAATTCAAATGGAAGTGATAAATTAGATGCTACAGGCTATTTTGCCTATGACTATTTCAATATTGATCCTCATTTTGGAACAATGGAAAAATTTGATGAGCTTGTAGCACTTTGCCATGAAAATGGAATAAATGTTATTCTTGATGGTGTATTTGGTCATAATAAGGGAAGTGTGGCTTCTTCTCCTAGTAGGGATGGAATAAAAAATCCAGGAATTATCCCTTCAACTTCAAATCCTGTAGATTACGCAAATAATTCAAATTCATTGAAATATTATTCTGATGTTGCACGCTATTGGATTACGGAACATAAAATTGACGGTTGGCGTTTTGACCAATGCTATCAAGTTGGTTTGGGTGACAAAGATAATGATACAGGTGTCTTTCCTAAGAATACAGGTACAAATGGTCATAATTATTGGTATGATATTCGTAAAGTTGTGGAAGAGGCTGCTTCTTCAAATGGAACTTTGGGTACAGATTGGGGAACTTTAGGTTATATGGTTGGAGAGCATTGGCATGGCGATGCGACCGTTATTCAAATGGGTTCAGTGAATGCAGGTTATACTTCTAGTTCTTATGGAAATACTTCAAATACTGCAAAAGGTTATGGGCTAAATTCATGTTTTGATTTCCCTGCCTATTATCAGGTTATTCAAGGTTTTGCACAAGAATGGGGTGGAACTACAACAGGAAATATTACAAATGGTTTAAGTTATTTGTACAAGACTTATTCGGAGAAAGGTTATTCTTGTAAAGAAGATGATGGTTCTTATGAAACATATTATCCGAACTTCATGCTTTCAAATCACGACTTGTTCAGGGTTGGTGACTTAATCAATAAAAAATACAATGATGGCTTTGAAAGTGACAATTATGCAAAACGAAATATGGTTCTTTTGGCAGCACAGGCAGCATACACTGGTCCAATAACTATTTATTATGGTGATGAAATTGGTGACCATAATGCAACAACAACTACCGGATGGGAGACTGATAATGTTGCTCGTTCTTCTGGAAAGATTTCCGGTTTTAATACACGAGAACAAAAAATTCATGACTGGACACAAAAATGTCTTGAAGCACGTGCTGAACATGAGGCTTTGTGGAATGGTTCAAATGAACAGATAGCTGGTGAAGAGGATTTTTACGTTGCCAAAAAAATTGGTGGTGGAGAAACAATTTACATTGCATTTAATTACAATTCTTCATCATCAAAAAGTTTTAGCATCTCTGGAAGTGGAACAGACTTGCTTTCTGACGAATCATTCAGTGGCACAGTCACCGTACCAGCTCTTTCTGCAAGATTCATTCTTGTAAAGTAAAATAGTTCTAGTGGTTTTGCTCTTGTGCGGGAAAAGCAAGGGCAAGGCTCTGTTGTTTTTGGAGAGAGGTTTCTGGGGGAAAAATGAAAAATGTTTTATGCAGGGCAGTGGCTCTGGCAGGGATTTTGTCTGTCCTGTTTCTTTGTTCGTGTGCAAATAGTCTTGAACAAAAATCTGAATATGATGGACGTTATGGAACTTTGGTTCTTGGCGAAAATGACCGTGCAGTTCAAGTAAATGAAATCAGTTATGCGGATGTTTGTGTTGTTGGCTCTGGAATGGAAACCGTAGTTGCCGAAAATACTGCAATTCTGAACGGAAAAGGCACTGTAAAAATAGAAAATATTCCGGTTGGAAAAAATCGTGTTGTTGTGGTTCAGGCTAAAAGCGGCGACTCAAAGCTGGACGGAATTTTTCTTACTGCGGTTGTTGATATTTCTTCCGGTGAAAATAATCTTGGCACAATAAACTATGCTTCTTCTGTAAAAGGCAATGTTTACAAGGCGTTGATAGAAGAAGGCGTTCCGACTTCTGATTTTACAGAAGAGCAGGAAAAAATCATAGAAAATGTGATTCCTTCTGGAGTTCATGCGACTTTAGTTGATGCTGCAAAGCTTGCGTCGGATTACAAGTCAAATCCAAATGGAACTTTTGATTCTTCAAGTTATATTTTAAAGGCCGGTGAAGTTTCTGTTTCTGCAAGCAACGTTTCCGGTTATTCAATCTGGCTGAATGATCCGCTTTCTGCAGCAGAACCTGTTGAAATTTCTTCTGACGGCACTTACACGGTTAAAAATGTTGCTCCCGGCTCATGGTATTTATACATAAAAGACAAAAACGGAAGTGTTTCAAAAAGAGCAGTTTCTGTTGAATCTGGCAAAACTTGCAATGCGGGAAAAATCTTTGAAGAAGTTTCTTTTGAAGGCTACCGCGTGCATTTTTACGGCGCAAACTGGAGCACTTACAAAATCTACTATTATAATACTGAAACTCAGCGTGTTTCCGCATGGGATTCTATGCCGTCAATGAGTGCGGAATCTGATGGCTATTACTACGATTTGGCTGAATCTTGGGTTAAAGCCGGAACAACAATGGTGATTTTCTACGGCGGAAGCGACGATAACCGTTATCCGGCTGATGGGCAGGCTGGCGTTGTAATTCCTGCCGGCGTAAAAGAGGCTTGGTTCAACTTTACAACAAAAACTTTTGAAACTTCAAATCCGTTCAGCACAGAACCTGCTGTTTCAATAACTCCGGGCGGAAACGCTTCGTTCAGCGGAGCGAGCCAGTCTGTAACAGTTGCTGCAAAAAACTGCGCTTCCGCAAAATACACAACAGACGGAAGCGACCCAAAAACTTCAGCAACGGCAGTTTCTTTTGATTCAAGCAAAACCTTTGCAGTAGGCGAAGGAATCTCTGTAGGTTCAAGTGTAACCGTAAAAGTCTGGGGAACGGACGGTGCAACAGAAGTTTCTGCAAGCTCTGTTTTCACAAAGATTGATAAGCCTTCAACTCCGACACGGCTTGGTGCATATTACACAAGCAGCGCGACTTCTTTCAGTATATGGTCGCCGGATTCAAGCAATGTAACGGTTACGGTAAAAACTGCTGGCGGAACTGAAAAAACTTACACTTGCATAAAAGGATTCCAAGTCGATGGCGATTATCCTGATTCTGCAAATATTTACGGTGTAACAGTTCCGGGCGACCTGCACCTTGCGGAATACCAGTTCAAGATCGGCGGAGTGGCAGTGCGCGACCCTTACGGCAAGATGATTAAGTATGACGGAAACCAGCAGAAAACGAACGTGCTTTGTGATAATAAGGCATTTTATTCTGGCGGACCAATTGGTTCTTCTTGGGCAGGTCCTAGTGTAAACATTGTAATGGATATGTCTCGGACTGAACCGACCGGTGGTTGGGCTGAGCGACCAACGTTAGAAAAACGAACAGACTCAATTGTATATGAAGTTCATGTTGGAGATTTTACTTCCTCTAGCACATGGAACGGAAAAGAATCTTATCGTGGAAAATTTCCAGGAATGACAGAAACTGGAACAACATATACAAATGGTGCAACAACTGTAAAAACAGGTCTTGACCATTTAAAGGAACTCGGAGTTACTCATGTTCAGATTATGCCGATGTATGATTTTGCAACAAAATATGTAAATAAAACTGGAGAAATATATAATTGGGGCTATGACCCGGTAAATTACAACGTTCCGGAAGACCGATATTCAACTTGCCCGGACGATTATGTTGAGCGAATCCGCGAAGTAAAGGAAATGATTAACGAGTTCCACAAGAACGGAATCCGCGTAATTATGGACGTTGTTTACAATCACACTTTTGCAACGGAAATGTTCGACTCAATTTCTTCAAAATATTATACATCAACAGATTTGTCTGGTTGTGGAAATTCAGTTGACGTAAGCAACGGCATGGTAAGCCGAATGGTTCGAGATTCGCTTGAATATTGGGCAGAAGAATACAATATTGACGGTTTTAGATTTGACCTTATGGCAATTTTTACGAAAGCAGCTTTGAAAGACTGGGGTGAATATTTAAATAACACAAATGCAGAAACAAAAGATAGAAATCTTTTAATGCAAGGTGAACCTTGGCAATGTAATAATAATTCTTCTTCAGAGTATGGTTATGCTTCTTCAATTTCGGAGCTTTCAAATGCTCATATTGGTTGTTTTGCTGGAAAATGGCGTGAAACATTAAAAGGTTCAAGTGATGATGGAAATACTTTAGGTTATATTTTCAGCGGAAAAACAGATAAAGATGGTGATTCAACTTATTGGAATACAACGGTTGGATTGCGTGGTTCTGGCACTGGACTAGGAAGCGATTCAGAAGGTGTTTGGACTAGATATTTTACTGCAAATCCAGAACAAGCTGTGAATTATCTTATGGCACATGATAATCTTTGTTTCTATGACAAAATAGCTGCTGCTGGAACTTCATATACAAGCTATGCAGATGCAATTATAAAATTTGGTCATGGAATTTTACTTTCTGCACAGGGAATTCCATTTATTCATGCAGGAGATGAATTCCTTCGGACAAAGAAGGTTGGAACTTTTGCGAGTGAAGCCCATAATTCTTATATGTGGGGACAAGAAATGAATCAGATAGACTGGAGTTATAAGGCAAAATATATAGATTGTTTTAATTATCACAAAGACATGATTCAGTTTCGTAAAGATAATGACGCATTAAGAAACAGGAATGGAGTAGGTTCAACAGCAATAAATGGAAATGTGATTTATTATACGATAAAAAATTCTTCTTCTTCTCCAGAGAATGCAAATAAAACTCTAACAATTGTGATAAATCCAGGAAGTAATCTTACTGTAAGTGGAAAAGGTACAATGGTTATGAATAAGACTGGTGTTGTAAGTTCAAATGATACAACCTGCGAAGGTACTGGAGTTACAATTTTTGCACAATAATTTAAAATCCATCACATTCCGTGCGGGAAAAGTGGGGTGTGGTGTTATAAGGAAGGAAAAATGAAAAAGTTTTTGAAGGTTGTTGGAGGCATTTTTTGCGCTCTGATGATGTTTGGATGTTCCGATTTGGTGGAGCTGAATTCTGGCTCGGACGATGAGAATTTTGGAACTCTTTATTTTGATTCAAAATCGCGCTTTGTCGATGTTTATGAAATTTCAAATGCAACTGTAAATGTTTACGGCTACGGAATGAGCACGATTTCAAAAAGCGGTGTTTCAATCACTGGCGGAAAGGGAACTCTGTCTGTTGAAAATATTCCGGTCGGCAAAAACCGCGTAATCGAAGTCTGTGGATATAAGACTGCTGGCGTTCCTGTAAAAATTCTGTACGCAGTCACAGACATAAATTCTGGTGCAAACTCAGTCGGCACAATAAAAGACGGCTCGGGTTCTGCAAAAGGAAAAGCGTATCTTGCTTTGCTGAACGCAGGTGTTGATATTTCTTCTGTTTCGCTCGGCGGATTTGACGGTGTTTCTAGCGCATATCTTTTTGATGCAGACGGATTTGCTAAGGCTTACAAAAATGATTCTTCTGTTTTGACTTCTGATTTTATTCAAAAGACAGGAACTGTAAAGTTTACCAACATAAAATCAGCTTCCGGCTATTCAGTCTGGATTGACGATCCGCTTTCTGAAAAACTTTCAATCGATTCTGATTCAACAACAACCGCTTCATTGACCGGCGTTGCTCCTGGCTCGTGGAAAGTGTACGTAAATGACGGCAATGCAACAAAAACTGTGGGAACTGTGACTGTTCCTAGCGTTGGTTCTGCGGATTTTGACACTTTGATTGGAAATGCGCTTGCTGGAAAAACGATTATTTTTGTGAAATGTGCGGCAAACACAAATCTTTATGCTTGGACAACTTCTCCAAAAGTGGAATTGTGCGGTGCATGGTCAGGAACAACTTTGAGTACAAAAGCAACTTCTGATTATATGAATGACCCTAGCGGTTGGTATATGATTAATGTTACTGAAAAATATGGAACTTCTAAAGAGACAATAAATATGATTCTTATTCCTGCTGGTGGAAGTCAAACTGCCGATTTGGATTCAAAAATTGCAGGAACTTTCTGGTATGACGGCTCAAATTTTTACGATTCCGACCCTACAACAGCCCCAGCTTTAGACAGCGACGCAACATTGAAAGAAATCAAGGTGAATGGAACTTCTATTGGATTGGCAACTGAATATGAAGTTGCTTCAAAAACAGAAGAAGTTACAGTTACAGCGGTTGCAAATTCTTCAAAGGCAACGGTTTCTGTAAGTCCGAGCGGCGAAACTTCCCTTGTTGCGGGCGAACCAAAATCGTTCTCAATTACTGTAACAGCCGAGGACGGAACTGTAAAATCATATTCACTTTCTGTAACAAGAAAGACAGAAACTCCAAACGATGTAACACTTTCTTCTATCAAAGTAAACGGCTCTTCAATTGGCTCTCTTTCTGGAACGTCATTTAGAAAATCGCTAAGCGGCTCGGACGATTCCTGCTCTGTAACTGTAACTGCCGAAGCAAACGCAAATTCTGCAAAAGTTGTGGTAGAACCAGAAAATGCGGCAATTGCAGACGGAGGTAATAAAGAATTCTCAATCACCGTAACAAACGGCTCGGCAAGCGCAACCTACACATTGGCAGTAGACTACACAAAAGCCGAAGGTTCAGAGTATTATTGGACGAACAAAAACGGCTATGGCACAAACAAAACAATTTCCAGCTGGTCAGACTGGACGGAAGCAGAACGAATTGCACAGTGTGCGGCTTATGACGACCCTAGAACTTGGACTGGTTTGCAGGAAGTTCCTTACGATGTTTATGCTCTTTACGCGGCTTATGATGACACGAATCTTTATGTAATGGTTGAACTTACAAATATGGTAGACCGTGCAAAATTTATGTTCCATAATTTTGCCTCTAGCGACAATGCGTGGTGGAATAACCGTGATATTCCTTTAGGACTTGCAATTAATACAGGAGCATCTGTTCTTGCAAAAGGTTCTTATTTGGATGCTGCAGGAACACGTGTTTGGGGAACAGCAAATGATGGCATAGCCTTTGAAGATGCGAATGGCTTTGACTGGCTGTTGTATCATTCTTCAAAATACGGAACTTTTGATGGAACATTTATTGGTGTCGGAACTCCGGGATTCTTCCATGTTCAAAGTGATGGTTATTTTTCTTATAATACAACAACTGATACAAGTCGTTGTCTTTCTTTGAACAGCGGAACGACAACTGGAACTTCTGGAATTGACATAAAATATAAACGACAATGCGTTGTAAGCAAACAGATTTATTATGAATCTACTCCAACTGATAACAGAAAAACATCTGCACAGACTGGAGAAATGCTTATGGCTTCTGACAATTATACCGCTGTTGAAACAAATGACCTTGATATGAGCTATTGGTACACAATTCCTTTGAAAACTTTGGGTATGACAAAAGCAGATGTTGAGTCTCGTGGAATTGGTATTCGTCAACTTACAACTGGCGGCGGTTCACTGATGGACTGTGCTCCTTGGGATCCTTGCATGGTTGATGTGGCAGGAGAACTTTATTCAGGTGCGGATGACAATACTTCAAAAGAAAAAGAGGACTGCGATAAAATGACAACTCCACAAGCCCGAATCGGCCATATGTAAAATAGTGTCTTCTAAAAAAATTGAACTCTCGTTGCTTTGCGAAGTTGGTTTTGAAATTAAGCTTGCAAGCAAAGATGCGGGAGTTTCAACTCTGTTAATACAGTCCTAGCAAAATTTGTTAGCCACTTTCAGACTTTTAATTTTTCGTTCATTTTACAATTTTATAATACCAATTGCCTAAGATTATTTAATTTATTAAAATATAATGTATTTTTGTTTTGCAAACTTTTAAGTTGTTATGGGGGACGTATATGTCTACGTTTATTGCTCAACTTGTAAACGGTCTTTCGTTAGGCAGTATTTATGCTTTGATTGCTCTTGGCTATACAATGGTCTATGGAATTGTAAAACTCATCAATTTTGCGCACGGCGATGTTATGATGATGGGAGCATTTGCAGGCTTCTTTGTCTTGAGTATTTTTACGCCTTCTTTTTTAGGCATGATTTTTGCTTTTGTGGCGGCCATGCTTTTTTGCGCGCTTCTTTCTCTTGTGATTGAACGTTTTGCATACAGGCCTTTGCGCAATGCTCCAAGGTTGAACTCTTTGATAACGGCAATTGGAGTTGAACTTATTTTGCAAAACCTTATGAGAGTTCTTCCTTTTGTTGGTCCAAATCCAAAAAGTTTTCCTACAATGGCGGCAAAAAACTTTGAGATTGGCATTTTTTCTATAACAAATCTTCAGCTTATTGTAATCGTTTCAAGCGCGATTTTTATGCTGGTTTTAAACTTTATTGTAAATCACACAAAAACTGGAAAGGCGATGCAGGCCGTTTCTTACGACCTGCAAGCAAGCTCTTTAATGGGAATCAACGTAAACAAAATAATCGCAGTCACCTTTGTTATCGGTTCAATTCTTGCCGGAGTTGCGGGAGTTCTTTATGCTACCGCTTATCCAATGATTGATCCTATGATGGGATATATTCCTGGGTTAAAAGCGTTTGTTGCTGCCGTTCTTGGTGGAATCGGCTCAATTCCTGGTGCTATGGTCGGCGGTGTTATTTTGGGAATTGCCGAAACTCTTACAAAAGGCTACATAAGCAGCCAATATGCTGATGCAATTTCATATATAATCTTGATAGTAATACTTCTTGTAAAACCTTCAGGGTTGTTTGGCAAAAAAACAACTGTAAAAGTTTAGTTAAATTCGACTATTTGGAGTGCATTAATGAAAAATAAAACTTTTAGAAATATGCTTATACCGGGAATTGTAGCGGTTCTTGCAATAGTAATTCCTTCTGTTCTGGTGGCAACAGGCATAATAGATGCTTACTTAGCCGGAATTTTGACCCTTTCCGGAATAAATGCAATTATGGCTATTAGCGTAAACATGATTTGCGGAATAACAGGTCAGCTTTCACTCGGTCAGGCTGGTTTTATGGCGTTGGGCGCGTATTCCACAATCTTGTTTTCATCGACCTGCGGAATTCCTCTTGCGGTAAGTGTTATCCTTTCTGGAATTATTACCGCTTTCTTTGGATTTTTAATTGGCTTTCCTACATTAAAACTTGAAGGCGACTATCTTGCAATTGTTACGCTTGCTTTTGGCGAAATTATACGCGTTGTTCTTACAAACTTAAAAAGCATTACAGGAGGACCAAACGGCAAGACTTTTGCAAATCCTGTTTCGCTTAATTCTTTGCTTGCAATTTTTATTGTTACGGCAACTTTAGTAGTTGTAATTATTCTTCTTCAGAATTTTATACGCTCTACTTATGGGCGTTCAATTCTTGCTGTTCGCGAAGATGAAATCGCTGCGAATAGCTGCGGTATTCACGTTTTTAAGTACAAGATGATTGGTTTTGTAATTGCAAGTTTTATTGCAGGAATCGGCGGTTCTCTTTACGTTATGTATATTGGTTTTGTAAAACCGGAACAAGCGGCGTTTGCAAAAAGTATTGATTACCTTATTTTTGTGGTTCTTGGAGGAATGGGTTCCACAACTGGTTCTGTTTTGGCAGCTTATGTTCTTACTTGCTTGCAGGAAGGTTTGCGTTTCCTAAAAGAATATCGTTTGCTTTTTTATCCGATTGTTTTGATAATAGTAATGCTTTTCCGTCCGCAAGGTCTTTTGGGAACAAAAGAAATCTCGTTTGTAAAATGCTGGGATTGGATTGCTGCTGGCGGATTCAAAAAATTGTTTAATAATTTTAAGAAAAAGTTTTCTAAAAAAGCTTCAAACGGAGGTGCAAAATAATGAACGAAGATAAAAAAACTGTTCTTCAGGCTTCCGATATTTCGATTGTATTTGGCGGCTTGTGCGCTGTAAGCGATGCAAGTTTTGAGCTTCACGAAGGTGAGCTTGTAGGTTTGATTGGGCCTAATGGGGCTGGAAAAACCACGATGTTCAATATGGTAAGTGGAATTTACACTCCAACTTCGGGACAGCTTACTTTTTGGGACAGAAATGACAAAGTCCGCATAATAAATAAAGCTAATCCTGCTATGTTGAATAAGCTTGGCATCGCAAGAACTTTTCAAAATATCAGGCTTTTTGGAAATCTTACTGTAAAAGACAATGTTCTTATTTCTCTGCATAATTCTAGAAAAGTAAATCCTTTTGACGTTCTTTTTAGAACTCCAAAATTTCGCCGCGACGAAAAGCGTATGGCTCAAAGGGTTGAAGAGTTGCTTAGCCTTTTTAAAATTGAAAAAAAGCAGAATGAGCTTGCAAAAAATCTTCCGTACGGTGAGCAAAGAAAGCTTGAAATTGTGCGGGCGCTTGCTTCCAAACCAAAATTGCTGCTTTTGGATGAGCCTGCTGCGGGAATGAATCCTCAGGAAACGCATGAATTAATGGAAATGATAAGTTTTATTCGCAAAGAGTTTAATCTTACAATTCTTTTGATTGAACACGACATGAAGCTTGTTATGGGAATCTGCGAGCGAATAATGGTTCTAAACTATGGTAAGATAATTGCTGTAGGCAACCCTGAAGAAATTAAAACAAATCCTCAGGTTATCAAAGCTTATTTGGGAGATAACTAGTATGATGCTTGAAGTAAACGATTTGTGCGTATCCTACGGGGCGATAAACGCATTAAAAGGAATAAGTTTTAATGTTGATAAAAACGAAATTATAACCTTGATTGGTTCAAATGGAGCTGGCAAAACTACAACTTTGCACGCAATTTCAAATATCATAAAAAAGCAAAGCGGCTCCATAAAGTTTGAAGGCGAAAATATTACTTCTATGAGCGCGGAAAAGATTGTAAAGCGAAATCTTATTCAAGTTCCAGAAGGACGGCATGTTTTCGCAAACTTGACTGTTCGCGAAAATCTAGAGCTTGGCGCCTATTTGCGAAAAGACAATGTTGCTATAAAACGCGATATGGACAAAGTCTTTGAACTTTTTCCACGCTTAAAAGAACGTTTTAAGCAGTATGCTGGAACTTTGAGCGGCGGCGAACAGCAAATGCTTGCAATGGGACGGGCTCTTATGGCAGAGCCAAAATTGCTCTTGCTCGATGAACCGTCTATGGGGCTTGCTCCTATACTTGTAGACGAAATTTTTGAAATAATTAAAAAAATTAATTCGGAAGGAACAACTATTCTTCTTGTTGAACAAAACGCTTTTAAAGCTTTGTCTATTGCAGATAGGGCTTATGTTTTGGAAACAGGAAATATAGCAAAAAGCGGCAAGGCTTCTGATCTTATAGTAGATCCTGCCGTAAAATCAGCTTATCTTGGAGGTTAATTATGCTGGTAAAAAATGTAATGACAAAAGAACCTATTTATGTCTCTCCAGACTGTTCTGTTACAGATGCAAAAGCTCTTATGAATAAAAAGAGCATAAATAAATTGCCTGTTGTAGACAAGCAAAACCGTCTTGTAGGAATTGTTACAAAAAATGATTTGGCAAAAACAGGTCCTTCAGAAGCTACAACTCTTGATATTTACGAAATTGGCTATCTTCTTTCAAAAATAACAGTTTCTAAGATAATGACAAAAAATGTAGTCACAGTTTCTGAAAACGAAGTTGTTGAAGAAGCTGCAAGGCTAATGGTAGACAACCATATTGGTTGCGTTCCTGTTATGAAAGACGACGTCTTGGTCGGAATTATTACAGAAAGCGATTTGTTCAACCTGTTTACAGATATGTTCGGCGCCCGCCACAAGGGTGTTCGTTTTATTCTTACTCTTGATGACAGGCCTGGTCAACTTTCAAGACTTATAGAAGGAATTGCAGCTTCACAAGGAAATCTTGTTTGCCTGGTTACTAGGGAATTAAAAGAATCTGGAAAGCGCCGTCTTACTTTAAAAGTAACTGATGTTTCTATTAGTCAAATAGAAGAAATTCTTAAAAAAATCGGACTTTCAGCAGATGATATTCGCATAATATGAAAATTCCAGCAGAAATTCTGATAAGACAATTTTTGAGATCATACCCAGAACCGTTTTCTCTAAAAGATTTTAGCACGCTCTTGGCAAAAATTGGTGTAAAAACTACTGCTCAGGAATGTTCTGAATATCTTTCGACTTGTGGAAATGTTTTTGCCCTTACTGATGGAATGTACATTACAAGGGCATTCGCATTTACAAACGAGCTTTTTAGTTTTAGACCAACTCGCAAAGAATTTGATAAAGGCGTTTTTATTGCAGGTCACCGCTGCATGCCTTTTATAGATCCAGAAATTCTTTCTAACGACATTAATTTTGAATATAAAGGCGTTTTTTTAAAAGATAAGGTTGTAGAAATAGACAGCAATTCTCTTTTGAACTTATTCTTTCTTTATGGCGAAGAATATTGCGTTCAGTACATTGCCAGCGATCCTGCAAATCATGATATCGATCTTGGAAAAACCGACTTTACGCTGCCTTCAATGGTTCACGCTACAGGTTTTTCTTTAGACCCATTGATAAAAGACGGCTTTGCCTTTGGCGATCGCATTGTTTGTAAAGTGGTAGACTGGGATCTTAATAGAGTTGATGTTTCTTTTACACATTCTGATACAAGTCCTTTTCAGATGAAAATGGACGATGTTGCCCGCGAAAATTGGTATGCAACTTTGGAAAAATGTCTGTTAGATAGTTTTTCAATTTTAGGACCAAGAAGTTCAATTGAAGAGCAATTAGCCTTAGTTTTTATAGACAACAGAAATGAATTGTGCGTAAAAGACTGTGGCTCAATAGAAGAATTGTTTTCTAGAACAAAAAAGATTGGATTTCAGTCTTTTGGAGTTGAAACAAGGTTGTGGTTCGCTGGAAAAGAAGTTCCTGCGGTTGGAAAATGGAATACACCTGTTGATTTTGCACCTGAAAACAAAAAAACTGACAAAATTAATTACGATTTATCCATTGAACCTCCCGACTTTATTTATGATGCTTATTTAAAAGATCAAATAAATAAAAATATTGCAGATTTTGAGCTTATTTGTAAAAGCCTTCATCCAGACTTTTATAGATTTTCGCCACAGAAGCAAAAGTCGCTATTATTGCACTTGAAAAATAGACATGATATACTTTTGAACGAATATAACCGTTTTGCAGATTTTAATATTGCTCCTGTAAGGCATGAAGCTTTGGATTTGTATACAGCGGTAAACGAAGTTATGCACGAGATTGATGAAGTAAGCGCAGACCTTTCTGCGTTTCCTCAGCAGCCTCTTGTAATTCTTTCGCAAATATATGCGCATCTTATTCATCTTATAGAAATGATGGAAGACACAGACGCTTCTGTTTTAAAAACTTTAGATGAAATCAGTCTTTCGCTTGAAGGAATGGAACTTAATTTTGATGGCATAAAGGATATTTTAAAAAAAGTTGCGGCAGAGCAGTCAAAAAATGGCTTTGTTGTTACTAAGGGATAATTTTAATTGAATGAGGGGTTAAAAATGTCAGTTGATATTGCGCAATTAATTCATCGAGGCGGTGTTTTTTTTGATGTTGATGGAGATTCTCCAAAGGAAGTGTATAAAAATCTTAAAAAAATACTAAACTTGCCTGCATCTATGTCTGCAGATGAAATTTATAATGCGCTTTGCGCAAGAGAAGATATAATGAGTACCGCGGTAGGAAATGGAATTGCCTTGCCTCATGCGCGTACTCCAATTGTAAAGAATGAAGAAGATCAAAGAATCTGTGTAGTATACTTAAAAAATGCTCTTGATATGAATGCTCCAGACGGACTTCACGTTCACACAATGTTTGTACTTCTTTCTCATGATTCTCAAACTCATATTCAAATTTTGTCTGCTCTAGCTAGTATGTTTCAAAAAAAATCTTTTAGAGATTTATTGGAAGCTCATGCTAGCGAAGCTGAACTGCTTGCAGCGGTAAGAGAGCTGGCTTAATTTGCTTAAAAAAAAGACTTAAAAAGGGTAGGTCACAAAAATGAACGAGAAAGCGATTAAGGCGGTGGCAACTTCAATCCGAAGTTTGTCAATGGATGCAATCCAGAAAGCAAATTCTGGACATCCGGGAACACCTCTTGGTGCGGCTGAATTGGCTGCAGTCCTCTATGGTGAAATCCTTAAGCACAATCCTGCTGATTCTAAATGGGCGGACAGAGACCGTTTTGTTCTGTCTGCAGGTCATGGTTCAATGTTGCTTTATTCCATTCTTCATTTGAGCGGGTATAAAGTTTCTATGGACGATATAAAATCGTTCCGCCAGGTAGGTTCTGTTTGTGCTGGACATCCTGAATACGGTGTTACAGATGGCGTTGAATGTACAGCAGGCCCGCTAGGACAAGGCGTTTCTATAGCGGTAGGAATGGCTGTTGCAGAATCAATGTTGGCTGCTAGATTCAATACAGAAAAACACAAAATTGTAAATCACTGCACATATTCTTTGGTTGGCGAAGGCTGTCTTGAAGAAGGTGTTTCTTCAGAAGCGTGTTCCCTTGCTGGAACCTTAAAACTCGGAAAGCTAATTGTATTTTATGACCAAAATAAAATAAGCATTGATGGAAATACTGACATCACCTTTGATGAAGATATTGCAAAACGCTACGAAGCTTACGGTTGGCAAGTTTTAAAAGGATCTATGTACGAGCCTTTAAAGATAATTGAGCTTGTGGAAGAAGCAAAAAAAGAAGAAAACAAGCCTACTTTGATAATGCTAAAGTCTATAATCGGCTATAGTTCTCCAAAGCAGGGAACTGCAGATACTCATGGCGCTCCTTTAGGCGAAGAAGGAATAAAATACGCAAAGAAATTTTTGGGAATCCCTGAAGATAAAGACTTTTACGTTGTGCCTGAAGCCTACGAATATTTTGAATCTAAAAAAGCTGATTTTGCTCTTGCCGAAGAAAATTGGAAAAAAGAATTTGAGCAGTGGTCAAATGAAAATCCAGAACTCCGCAAGATGTGGGATGCATTCCATAGCGACAGTGCTACAGTTGATGTTCCTTATGTAGAATTTTCTGGCAGCGAAAAAATGGCGACTCGCGACGCTGGCGGAAAAGTTTTAAATATGATGTGCGAACGTTATGGAAATCTTGTTGGCGGTTCTGCCGACCTTGCAGGTCCAAACAAAACCGTTCTTAAAAATTGCGATGGAATTTTTAGTCCTAAAAATAGAATTGGGCGCACAATAGAGTTCGGTATACGCGAATTTGCAATGAGCGCGCTTTGCTCTGGAATTTGCTTGCATGGCGGGCTTCGTCCATTCTGCGCAACCTTCCTTGTTTTCAGCGACTATCTAAGACCTCAGCTTAGAGTTGCCTCTTTAATGAAGCTTCCTATTATTTATATTTTCACGCACGATTCAATTTATGTCGGGGAAGATGGTCCAACTCATCAGCCTGTTGAAACTTTAACGGCTTTGCGAGCCATTCCAGGAGTCCAGGTGCTTCGCCCTGCAGATGCTCAGGAAACTATGGAAGCCTGGAAAATGGCTTATGCTTCAAAAGACCATCCAGTCTGCATTGTTCTTACACGCCAAGCGCTGCAAGGATTTGAAAAGAGCGATTCTAACTGGAAAGAAAATATTAAAAATGGCGCATACGTTGCAAAAGACTGCGAAGGAACTCCTGATATTACAGTTCTTGCAACGGGTTCTGAAGTTTCCACAGCAATTCAAGCTGCTGGCATGGTAAACAAAAAAGTTCGTGTAGTTTCAATTTTGGATTACAATCTTTTTGATAAAATGGAACTTTCTGAGCAAGAAAAATTCTTTGGCGGCGCAAAGAGGATTGTTGCTGCCGAAGCCGGTATTAGCACAGATTGGAAGCAGTTTGTTACAAATAAGAAAACTGACTTGTTCTGCATTGACCGCTTTGGTGAATCTGGTCCTGCTGCAAAAGTTGCGGAAGATATGCATTACACTGTAAAAGATTTAGTGGATTTGCTTGACAGGGCGAATGCCTAGTTTTATGGAATACATTATAACCTGAACTTAGAGTTTTTTGAAAAGTAAACAA